>CAVPNR010000045.1:0-299809 GCA_963706645.1 uncultured Acidobacteriaceae bacterium | reverse complement strand
GGGTGATTATATACTTGACACACGCGAACAATTGGCGTACAGTCTTTACATGAAGTCACCACGCACCCTTCAAGAAGCCATCGTTTACTTCTCCGATCCTGACCGCTCCTTTGAATATGCCGAAGCTCTGCGTTGGCCTGATGGCAAGGTGATCTGCCCTCGCTGCTGTTCCGAAAAGAACTACTTCATCAAGACGCGGCAGAGTCTGTGGCTCTGCCGTGGCTGTAATAAGCAGTTCACGCTCAAAGTCGAATACGATCTTCGAAGATTCTGCCCCTCGGACTTGACAAATGGATGACGGCGTTTTGGATGCTGGTCAACTGCAAGAACGGCGTCAGCAGCATGGAGATTCACCGCGCTCTGGGCATCACGCAGAAGTCGGCATGGTTTATGCTTCAACGACTTCGCACCGCTTTGCATAATCGCACGTTCGGCTCTACATCGAAACTTGGCGGGCCGGATTCGGAACTCGAAGCGGACGAAACTTTCGTCGGCGGACCACCAAGAACATGCACAAGGATCGCAAGCTGCGCTTGTCGAAGCAGGGCGGATCCATGCAGGAAAGACCGTCGTGCAGGGCATCCTTGACCGGAACCTGCGCCAAGTCCGTGCTCCAGTCGTCCCGAATGTCACACGCGAGACCTTTCAAAATGCTCTGCTTAAGAACATCAAATATGGTTCCAAGGTCTACACCGATGATGCAATCGGCTATGACAAGTTGAGCTACAACTTTGTGCATGACGTTGTGAACCACGCCGAACCTACGTCAACGGGCGGGTCCACACGAACGGCTTTGAGAACTTCTGGTCGCTGCTGAAGCGCGGCCTTCGCGGAACCTACGTTGCTGTTGAGCCGTTTCATTTGTCTCGCTATATCGACGAACAAGTTTTCCGTTACAACAATCGCAAAAGGGCGACAAATAACGCCCATGTCGACGCCGACCGCTTCACGCTTGCGCATGAGCCAAGTTGCTGGTCGCCGCCTCACCTATACCGAACTCACAGGCAAAGACGAATCGCCGCGCCACGAATCGACAGGGGCGGGGGAAACGCAAAAGTCCCCTTCTAGTCCTTGTCGGAAAGCCGCGGTTTACGCAGGGCCGAAGCGCGAGAAGACTTCTTCTTACGCTTCTTCTCGGCCTTTACAACTTCATCTTTGGGAACTTTAAAGAGGGCTTTCATGCCTTCTTCGAAGTTCTCTTGCGCTTTTGAACCTTCCCTGTACTCAGGTATTTTCACTTTGAATCCTTCATGGACGTAACCGCTCGTTATATGAAATATCAATCGGATGAGAATCCCCAAAACCATCCACCACGGTAATTGCCAGATCATCCATACTGAAATCTCTGGCCCTAAGACTTGTCATCGTGAAACCATCTACGACAACTCTAGCTGTAACGGTGACTGCTATTCCTATACCGAATTCAAGTTTCTTCCCCATGTCAAATTGTACTTCTTGAAATTCCATTGGCGGGTCCAATTTGGAGCCGTCCAGCTTAATATCAGTTAGGTTAGTGGGTACAGGGCGATGGTTGCACAGGTCTAGATAACATCGCATTTCAAAACATGCATATCCTTGGGCGCTATCTCCGCGCATATGGCCACGCTTACCGTCAACATCAAAACCAGCGGCATGGCCTTTAATCTCCGGCCTCCCGTTTTTACTTTTTTCGGTCTCGTATTTATCTCGTTCGTATTTCCACGCCGAATAATTGGCGACAAAAAAACAAACCAAGGCGGCTATCCATGTGGCGCGGGAAAGAAATTTGGACTGTCCGAATAGTTGCGGCCAAAGTAACGGAAGAAACCCCAGGAGCACCGAAGCGGGCCCGCTCATCTTCCCCACCCAACTGTGAAATAGAGCGGCGAAGTACTCTTTAACCATGCCGGGTATTGTCGCAGAAACCGCGACGTGCGCCAAGTATATAAATACCGTTAGCGGAAAGCTGGCGTTAAAGCTAACGGATTCAATATTTTGCGGGCAAAATATTGTAAACATTGGACTTATGGTGAGTGCCAGGCTCGGCTATTTTTTCGCTCCCGGAACCCAAAATATTGATTCTTAGGGATTTACAAGATGGAGATAGGATCGGGTTCCTGTAAAATATTGAGCCGCTTTGACTTATACGTAAAATATTAAAGAATAAAGACTTACGGAAAGTCATTTGTATCCACGCCCTCCACTGCTCGGCTTGGCCATCTTGAAACATTTCTTCTGTGGACCGCCAGGGCAGATGTCACATCGTTTGGCTGATTGATTGTGGAAAACTCGGAGCTGCGGAACTGGTGGGCGGAGCTGCGCTTCATGACCCGTGCCACCGAACTCAACTTCATCGTCGCCAAGCCCTGGGGAGACTCCTCCCCCTTCGATCTCGCCCTCCTCTACCGCCGCCGCTTCGTCCGCGTCCAGGTCAAATGCACCATCTTCCACCGCGGCAACTCCTACAAATGCCACCTCGACTCCAACGGAGTCCCCTTACCGCCCCGACCAAATCGACTTCTTCGCCGCCTACGTCATCCCCACCGACACCTGGTACATCCTCCCCATCAAAGCCACCCACCACCAGCCCGACATCCTCCTAACCCCGCACAGCAAGACCGCCAAGTACGAAAAATACAAAGAAGCCTGGCACCTCCTGAAGCGCTGATACGCACGTCCCTCTGCCTCTTGTCATCCTCCGCAGTCGAAGGATTCCTACCGCCTAAATATTGGCAGCCCCGAGATGAGTGCCTCGGCGAATCCGCAAAAGGACATCTGATGTCCTAAGCACAATCGAAGCCGCCCCGGTCCGCATTGTTAGTCCGCAAATTCTTGCATATTGACAACTTCTGTCTGTGCTGTGAAACTGCTCGTCCGTTGCGATTGCCAGCGGTTCCCCCCGCCGCAATCACCGACTAAAGAAGTCGAAGCGCCATCTCGATGTGGCGGGGAGCCATCATGTGTCGCGTAGATCCAACCATCCGTGTCCTCCGGTCCGTTGTATCCCTCATGCTGTTACTCGCGGGACTCTGCTTGTCCGCATTTGCCGCAACCACCATCCATGTCCCCGCAGACCAGCCGACCATCCAGGCGGGGATCAACGCCGCCGTCAACGGAGACACGGTCCTAGTCTCCGCCGGCACGTACTACGAAAACATCAATTTCAACGGCAAAGCGATCACTGTAAAAAGCGCCAGCGGCCCGGCAGCGACTATCATCGATGGCTCCACAACCTACTCTCCCGTCGTGACATTCTCTTCGGGTGAGACGACGAAATCCGTGCTCAGCGGATTTACGCTCCAGAACGGAGACTACGAACAGATTTCCGTCTTCTCTGCTTCCCCGACGATCCGGGGAAATGTAATGCTGGGAACTGCGCAATTCTATGGCAACGGCATTTACGTGCAATCCGGTGGCGGCGTCATCCAGGGCAACCTTATCGCTGGACTCTACAATGCGATCGCGGTTTCGTCAGGAACTGGCGTCCAAATTCTGGGCAATGTTGTTGCTGCCAACCTTGCCGCTGGGATCAACATACAGTTTTCCAACGGCCCAGATGTCGTTCAACAGAACACCGTCGTTGACAATCTGTCTCAGGGGGTTTTCTACTACTACCCCTCGTCGAGCGCCCTCATCGTGCAGAACTTCATCTCGGGCAATCAGAATGCTGGTCTGGCATGGACTGGAGTCGGCTCCGCCTTCAGCATGGTCAGCAATACCATCGCAGCCAATAGTACGGGGTGCTGTGGAGGCTCTGCCAGCGAGGTTCTGGCTTACCCGATCAACGCCTCGGTAACGATGCAGAACAATCTGGTGGTGGCCGCAGGAGTCTGGTCCGCTTTTGACTGCACCTACGATTCAAGCGCTGCGGCGTTTACCAACAACGATGTGTTCTCTTCTGGGGGAGCGGCCTACACCAGCCAGTGTCCGGATCAGACCGGTACTGGTGGTAACCTGTCGGTAGACCCACTGTTCACCGATTTGCTCAGTAACAACCTCCATCTGCAAACCGGTTCTCCAGTTCTCACGGCTGGAACCATCTCTGCTAGCGGCGAGCCGAAGACCGATCTTGATGGCGACCCGCGGGTTATCAATCACGCCATCGACGTCGGCGCCGACGAATACACCCGACTCCCAACTCAATCTCTCTCCTCCTATTCGTTGCACTTTCCAGCGCAGGACGTGAGCACCACCAGCGCCCCGCAAGTCGTCAGTCTTACTAATAACTCCAAAACAGCCATCGCGCTAAGCCTCATCGCCTCAGGCCCAAATTTCGCTCAGACGAATAACTGCGGCGCCAGCCTCGCCTCGGGTGCGAGCTGCCAGATCAGCGTGACCTTTTCGCCGCTGGCCGGCGGTCCTCTCCATGGCGTTGTCGGCGTCTTTACTAGCGCGACACTGAATCCGGAAGCCATCACTCTGCTCGGCACAGGTCTTGCCCCGCAGATCCAAATCGGCTGCTGTTTTTCGTTCTACGGTCAGATCATCGGCACTACCAATACAGAGAGCGAAACCATCACCAATACAGGCCAAGCTCCCCTGCTCATCAGCAGCATCGTCTACAGCGGACCGACGGACTTCATCGAAACGAACAATTGCCCGATTGCGCCGAATTCTCTGGCTGTGGGCGCCTCCTGCGCTCTGACCGTCAGCTACACTCCGACCATCGCGGGATCGGAGAACGGCACGATCACAGTCACCAGCAACGCCACCGGTACTCCGCAGACGATCTACCTCAACGGTTCCAGCGTGAGCGCGGGTAATCCGGTTTTTTCACCCACGTCGCTGACCTTCCCTACGACGTTCATCGGCCAGAGCAGCTCCGCGCAGAACGCCACATTGACGAACTCTGGGACGGGAGCCTTGGGGATTCTCAACATCCTCGGTTCCAGCGACTTTCCGGAGACCAACAACTGTCCTGCCAGCTTGGCCGTGAACGCCAGCTGCACCGTCTCGGTCACCTATATGCCCAGCGTTTTGGGAACCGAAACCAGCTATGTAACCGTATTCACTGACAGCGCGGTTTATTCCGCAACCTTGACCGTCACCGGCACCGGACAGGCTCCCGTGCCTACCATCGCGTCCCTCTCGATCACCACCGCTCCGGCCGGGTCCGCGGACACGCAGATCACGGCGACCGGCACAGGGTTCGTCGCCAATTATTCCCAGGTTCAGTGGAACGGAACCACTCTGACCAACTGCTGCGCCTTTTTCAACGGAACTACTCAGGTGACCTTCACCATCCCCGCCAGTGATCTTTCCAGCACAGGGACAAACCAGATCAGCATCTTTACGCCGGGCGGCGGCACCTCGAACTCCATGCCCTTTGTCGTATATGCCCCCTTCAACTATGCTTCTCAATCCACAACCTACAGCTACCGGCATATCACCGGCACCAATCTGAATCTTCAGTGGGGTCAGTTAGTCTATGGCGTTCAACTCCCTTTCCCTGTCCAGTTCGGAGGAGGCAGTTTTTCCCAGGTCCAGATCGATTCCGGCGGCAACCTTTCCTTTGCCAATTCCGGCGGCCCCTATTCAGCACCCATTCCTGATCCTGCCCTTACGATGATCGTCGCGCCGTTCTGGACGGATCTTTACCCGTTCGGCAGTGGCACCGATAACAACGTCTTCTGGCAGGTGATTGGAACCGCGCCTCATCGGGAACTCGTTGTTGAGTGGAGGGATTTAGGCATCGGCTTCTGCTGCGACACCACCAACACCGTGCGCTTCGAAGTCGTCTTCTTCGAGGGCAACAGTAATATCCTCTTCAACTACGAAGACACGGTTTTCGGAGGTTCCTACTCTAGCAACGATAACGGCGCCAGCGCGAGTGTCGGTGTTCAAGTCGCTTCGAATCTGGGAACGCAATATAGCTACTTGCAGCCTTCGCTTTCCAGCAAAAGCGCCGTGTTGTGGTATCCCAACAATCCCGGTGCAACGCTTTCCACCAACAGCGTGTCCTTTGGATATCACCAGGTCGGCACGTCCACACTGGCCCAGGCACTTACCCTCACCAACGGCGGACTTGTGCCCCTCACCATCTCGAGCATCGCTACCAACAATCCCGATTTCACCGAGACCAACACCTGCGGCACAAGCTTGGCCTCGCACGAGAGTTGCTCGATCCAGGTTTTCTTCAAGCCGAGCCAGCCAACCACAGAGTCAGCAACTCTCACGATTTCAGACAACGCGAATAACTCTCCTCAAACCGTTTCCCTCACCGGAACCGGCACCGTGACATCGATCGTCGTCTATCCGATCCTCGTGAACTTCGGAGGCGTCACCGTGGGCACCACCGGCTCCGCACCCGTGACCCTCGCCAATGCCAGCAACGCGCCGCTGACCATTCAGCAGATCACCGCCTTGCCCTCGGTCTACACCGCAACCAACAACTGCGGCACGTCCCTGGCCCCAGGCTTGAGCTGCACGGTCACAGTGAACTTTACCCCGACACAGAAAGGATCCGTCCAAGGCAAGCTTTCGATGGCCGTGAATGGAAAAGCGGCAAAAATAGAAGCGAGCCTGACCGGCTCGGGTCAGTGATATAGGGAGGGACGCATTCGTGCGTCCCGTCGAGCGCTGCTCCCGCGAGTCTCATCTCGTTAACTTGTAATCTTGAGGCCCGCTTTTTTGCAGGCCGAAGGATCTTTGCACTTTGCCTCCAGCGTCGGGCTGCTGACCATTCCCACTATTGCTGATTGAACCCAAGCTGCGTGCCGCAGACTCGAAAGCGGGGAAGGGCGTCACAGGCGCGCCATTTTTCAGGCCCCCGGGACCATTTTGGTAAACTCCCTCATTTTTCAAATTGCCCCTTGCAATCTTTCTTATTCATCTGGTATAAACAATTCACCGAGAGCAGATGTGTGGCAGCCGGTCGCAGTTTGTTTGAATCTCTCGTGTCCGCCCGGCATCTAAGTTTTCAGAGAATGCAGAGTTCTCAATCGTCCCGGCCACGGGACTTGATTCGGAAACACCAGTAGGTTTCTGAAGGGTACCTTCAAAGCAAGGACCTCCAAAGCAAGTTCTTTTCTCAATTTTCTGTCTTCCGCTTCGGTATGGCCTAAAAAGCCCTGCGCCGAGAAATCGGTGCCTTTGTAGATCCCAAGCGGAAGGCCATACCGTTGCGCGCTGTATCGAGCTTTTCCAAGCTCTCCAGTAGCCCAGATCCGACCAGATTGCACATGTGGAAATCATGTGTAAATGCTGTGGGATGTGCAGGTTGACAGGGTTTCGCGCGAACGATATGGTTAAAAGGTTTCGAGGACAGCCGGATTCACTCTCGTAGTGAGTCCGTCTAGAACTGAAGGCGCGCCGCTCAGGCGGAAGGCGATTCGGATCTTTGACAACTCGGTTGAACGTGCCAGTCGTGAGAGAGCGGATTCGGGCATTAGTCCGAAACGATCTCACAAGATAGACCGCTGTGCCTCTTAGCGGAGGCGTGAGCGGTCGCCAACACATCCCTTTCGAGCGGATGGAGTTGGCAGCCTACCTTCTACCCGTCGGTAGGCGAACTAGGTTTCAAACGAGAGTTTGATCCTGGCTCAGAATCAACGCTGGCGGCGTGCCTAACACATGCAAGTCGAACGAGAAAGTGGAGCAATCCATGAGTAAAGTGGCGACCGGGTGAGTAACACGTGACTAACCTACCTTCGAGTGGGGGATAACCTCGGGAAACCGAGGCTAATACCGCATAACATCGCAAGATCAAAGCAGCAATGCGCTGGAAGAGGGGGTCGCGGCTGATTAGCTAGTTGGCGGGGTAACGGCCCACCAAGGCGAAGATCGGTATCCGGCCTGAGAGGGCGCACGGACACACTGGAACTGAAACACGGTCCAGACTCCTACGGGAGGCAGCAGTGGGGAATTTTGCGCAATGGGGGAAACCCTGACGCAGCAACGCCGCGTGGAGGATGAAGCCCCTTGGGGCGTAAACTCCTTTCGACCAAGACGATAATGACGGTACTGGTGGAAGAAGCACCGGCTAACTCTGTGCCAGCAGCCGCGGTAATACAGAGGGTGCGAGCGTTGTTCGGAATTATTGGGCGTAAAGGGCGCGTAGGCGGTGCCACAAGTCACTTGTGAAATCCCCGGGCTTAACCCGGGGCCTGCAGGCGAAACTGTGGTGCTGGAGTATGGGAGAGGTGCGTGGAATTCCCGGTGTAGCGGTGAAATGCGTAGATATCGGGAGGAACACCTGTGGCGAAAGCGGCGCACTGGACCATAACTGACGCTGAGGCGCGAAAGCTAGGGGAGCAAACAGGATTAGATACCCTGGTAGTCCTAGCCCTAAACGATGATTGCTTGGTGTAGCAGGTACCCAATCCTGCTGTGCCGCAGCTAACGCGATAAGCAATCCGCCTGGGGAGTACGGTCGCAAGGCTGAAACTCAAAGGAATTGACGGGGGCCCGCACAAGCGGTGGAGCATGTGGTTCAATTCGACGCAACGCGAAGAACCTTACCTGGGCTCGAAGCGCAGTGGACCGGGGTAGAAATATCCCTTCCCCTTAAAAGGCTGCTGCGGAGGTGCTGCATGGCTGTCGTCAGCTCGTGTCGTGAGATGTTGGGTTAAGTCCCGCAACGAGCGCAACCCTTATCCCTAGTTGCCATCGGGTCAAGCCGGGCACTCTAGTGAAACTGCCTCGGATAACGAGGAGGAAGGTGGGGATGACGTCAAGTCCTCATGGCCTTTATGTCCAGGGCTACACACGTGCTACAATGGTCGGTACAAACCGTCGCAAACCCGTGAGGGGGAGCTAATCGGAAAAAGCCGGCCTCAGTTCGGATTGGAGTCTGCAACTCGACTCCATGAAGCTGGAATCGCTAGTAATCGCGGATCAGAACGCCGCGGTGAATACGTTCCCGGGCCTTGTACACACCGCCCGTCACATCACGAAAGTGGGCCGTACTAGAAGCTGGTGTGCTAACCGCAAGGAGGCAGCCATCCAAGGTACAGCTCATGATTGGGGTGAAGTCGTAACAAGGTAGCCGTAGGAGAACCTGCGGCTGGATCACCTCCTTTCTAAGAGAGAACGTCATGGCACTTACGCGACTCCGTTTTGTGGATTGAGTTCTGTAAAGATCTCAGCCTGCGAAACGCATGGAGTTTAAACACGCGTGGGATGTTGCCATGTACCCTGTCCTTCCTCGCTTAACCTGTGAGGAGAGACGGGAGCCTCGTTTCGGACCTCTCTTTCTCGTTTCCGTTCGCATGATGGTCAGCTCCGGCTTAGCTGGAGCGCACGTTCAACCTTGTCCTCGAATAAAATTCTTCTGTGTGTCATGCTGAGCGCAGTAACGCACCGCGAAGCGAGGCGTTCCGAAGTCGAAGCATCCCTAAGCCTGGGTTCACTACCGGGAATAGGGATTCTTCGCGAGAGGCCGCTCAGGATGACAGTACGAGGCAATGATGTTAGGCTACGGGGCACCGGGCCTGTAGCTCAGGTGGCTAGAGCGCACCCCTGATAAGGGTGAGGTCGATAGTTCAAGTCTATCCAGGCCCACCAAGTCAGGTTTCAAAGTGGCAAAGTTTCAATGTTTCAAGGTGTTCCTTGGAGCCTTCGAAACTTTGAAACATTGAAACCTCGCAGTGGGGCTGTAGCTCAGCTGGGAGAGCGCCTGGTTTGCAACCAGGAGGCCACCGGTTCGATCCCGGTCAGCTCCACCAATGACTTGCCGGGCTTTGACTGAGCATGCGTTGATCGGACGACGATGCAACCTGATGTTGGGCGTCAAGTTTCTTGACGTCGAACATTGGGTTGGAGGGGTTCTGGAGTTTGCACGACTCTGGGATCAGTAAGGCCCATACTCGCTGAGTGCGGGGTTTGCTGGGGCTTCATAAGTTGAAGCAGGCCAGCGAGGACGATATTTGACAACTGAATAGATTGGGCAAATTACAAGGCGTTGTAAATTTTTATGAGTGCCTGAAATTAGCCTGCTGGGGCGCGAAAACCTTAATAGGAGTTTGGCGCGCGATGAGCAGGCAAACTAGGCCCATAGAGTTGAAGCGGCGTGTGGTGGCCGAGTTCAAAATCAGACACAAGGTCTCTCGACTGCGCATCAATTTCGCTATCGCGAACTTGATGCTTCGCTTGGGATGACAATGTGGATGAGATTGAACGGAGTTGCCGTGTGTCGAGTTAATTTTATGGTCAAGCTACTAAGGGCGCATGGTGGATGCCTTGGCAGAAGCAGGCGAAGAAGGACGTGGCAAGCTGCGATAAGCCTCGGGGAGCCGCAAGCAGGCTTTGATCCGGGGATTTCCGAATGGGGAAACCCACGGGGGCAAACCCCCCGTACGGCGTGATGAATCCATAGTCACGCACGAGCGAACCCTGGGAAGTGAACCATCTCAGTACCAGGAGGAAAAGAAAGAAACCTCGATTCCGAGAGTAGTGGCGAGCGAAATCGGAACAGCCTAAACCGGTAAGACCTTCGGGTTCTACCGGGGTTGTAGGGTCGACAACAGTAGAGTTACCAATCTGGTCGTTAACCGAAGCCCTCTGGAAAGAGGGGCCATAGAGTGTGATAGCCACGTAGGTGAAAACGAGCCAGACTCGAAGTCGATACCTGAGTACCGCGGAGCACGAGAAACTTTGCGGGAAGCTACGGAGACCATTCCGTAAGGCTAAATACTAGCTTCTGACCGATAGTGAACCAGTACCGTGAGGGAAAGGCGAAAAGAACCGCTGTGAGCGGAGTGAAATAGTACCTGAAACCGTGTGCCTACAAACGGTGGGAGGACTATGCCACGCAAGTGGAAAGTCTGACCGCGTGCCTATTGCATAATGAGCCGGCTAGTTATTCTTGTCAGCAAGGTTAAGCGAAAGCGAGCCGTAGCGAAAGCGAGTCCGAATAGGGCGATCCAGTTGGCAGGAATAGACGCGAAGCGGGATGATCTACCCTTGGCCAGGCTGAAAGTGGAGTAACATCCACTGGAGGGCCGAACGGGTGTTTGTTGAAAAAAGCTCCGATGAGCTGAGGGTAGGGGTGAAAGGCTAATCAAATTCCGTGATAGCTCGTTCTCTCCGAAATAGCTTTAGGGCTAGCCTCGGATGATTTGTCGTGGTGGTAGAGAACTGAATGGACTATGGGGCTTTCCAGCTTACAGAATCCAATCAAACTTCGAATGCCATAGAACAACCAATCCGGGAGTCAGACGGCGGGGGCTAAGCTTCGTCGTCGAGAGGAAAACAGTCCAGATCGCCTGCTAAGGTCCCAAAATACAAGCTAAGTGGGAAAGGAAGTCGGAACGCCCAGACAGCCAGGAGGTTGGCTTAGAAGCAGCCATCCTTTAAAGAAAGCGTAATAGCTCACTGGTCAAGCGGTCCGGTGCCGACAATTTAACGGGGCTTAAGCTTGTTACCGAAGCAGCGAATGCATGGTGTAACAGCCATGCGTGGTAGGAGAGCATTCCCAACAGTTTGAAGCCAGACTGAGAAGACTGGTGGACGGTTGAGAAGAGACCCTGCCGGCATAAGTAGCGATAACGGAGGTGGGAACCCTCCGCGCCGAAAGTCTAAGGTTTCCTGAGAAAGGTTAATCCGCTCAGGGTCAGGCGGTCCCTAAGGCGAGGCCGAAAGGCGTAGCCGATGGACATCCGGTTAATATTCCGGACCTCCCTTGTTTCGTTATACGATGGGGTGACGCAGTAGGATAAGCAGGCCGTTCTATGGCTATAACGGTCGATGCGTGTAAGGTGTTTCTCGTAGGTAAATCCGCGAGGAAGTTATCACTGAGACGCAAAGCAGTACTCCGTATGGAGGAAAGCTGCCGATTCCACACTGCCAAGAAAAACCTCTAAGGAGACAATAAGGGAACCGTACCTCAAACCGACACAGGTAGACGAGGAGAATATCCAAAGGCGCTCGTGAGAACAGTTGGTAAGGAACTCGGCAATATAACCCCGTAACTTCGGGAGAAGGGGTGCCCCGGTAGAGTTCATAGCTCGAGGGGGCCGCAGCGAAATGCGCACTGCGACTGTTTAACAAAAACACAGGTCTCTGCAAAGTCGAAAACGACGTATAGGGGCTGACGCCTGCCCGGTGCTGGAAGGTTAAAGGGAGAGGTCAGCCGCAAGGCGAAGCTTCGAACTGAAGCCCCAGTGAACGGCGGCCGTAACTATAACGGTCCTAAGGTAGCGAAATTCCTTGTCGGGTAAGTTCCGACCTGCACGAATGGCGTAACGAAAGTGCGACTGTCTTGCCGACTGACACGGCGAACTTGTAGTGCCGGTGAAGATGCCGGTTGCCCGCAACTAGACGGAAAGACCCCGTGCACCTTTACTATACCTTTACCATGAACTATGGCCCTTGCTGCGCAGGATAGGTGGGAGGCTTTGATTCCAGGCTCTCGGGCTTGGAGGAGCCAACGGTGAGATACCACCCTGCGAGATCTGTGGTTCTAACTTACTCCCGTGAACCGGGAGAGGGACATGGTAAGGCGGGTAGTTTGACTGGGGCGGTCGCCTCCTAAACGGTAACGGAGGCGCGCGAAGCTACGCTCAGGCTGTTTGGAAATCAGCCGACGAGTGCAAAAGCATAAGCGTGGTTGACTGCGAGTCCTACAAGACGAGCAGGTACGAAAGTAGGCTTTAGTGATCCGGTGGTTCTGCATGGAAGGGCCATCGCTCAACGGATAAAAGGTACGCCGGGGATAACAGGCTGATCGGAGCCAAGAGTTCATATCGACGCTCCGGTTTGGCACCTCGATGTCGGCTCATCGCATCCTGGAGCTGTAGAAGGTTCCAAGGGTTAGGCTGTTCGCCTATTAAAGCGGTACGTGAGCTGGGTTCAGAACGTCGCGAGACAGTTCGGTCCCTATCTGTTGTGGGCGTAGGAGATTTGAGAGGACCTGTCCTTAGTACGAGAGGACCGGGATGGACGAACCTCTTGTGTTCGAGCTGTCATGCCAATGGCACCGCTCGGTAGCGAAGTTCGGTTGTGATAACCGCTGAATGCATATAAGCGGGAAGCACTCCTCAAGATGAGATCTCCCAACCCGTAAGGGATAAGAAGGGCCCAGGAAGACTACCTGGTTGATAGGCTGGAGGTGGAAGCGCAGTGATGCGTGTAGCTTACCAGTACTAATCGCCCGTTCGGCTTGACCATAAAATTTACTCGGTGCAGAAAACAGTTGTCAGTACTCAGTACTCAGTACTCAGTTGCCAACTTCTCAGTTCGAAACTGAACTGGAACGGTGATGTTGTTTGGAAGTTGTTCGAACCTGGACAATTGAGAAGCAAGGCTGATAACTGTGCGCCGAAGCAAATGCCGAAGTAATACAGGCTGAAATCGGAAACAAAGCAAGAAGAAAGTAAGCCGTCCAATCTATTCAGTTGTGAGGTATCGAACCTCACGATCTTTGAAATTCAGTTCTTAGCTTTTGGCTCTTAGCTCTTAGCCCAATTCCTTGGGTTCGAGCTGAAGCTAGAGGCTGAGAGAATCGAGTTTGCAGCTGTTGTGTTGATGAGTGGAGCAGTAGCTCCTCAGCAGGCACGGCAAAGCTAAAAGCCAAGAGCTAATAGCTAAAAGCTGCTTCGAGTTGTCGGTAATCATACCGCGGGGGATCCACCCGTTCCCATCCCGAACACGGAAGTTAAGCCCCGCTGGGCCGATTGTACTGCACGCGAAAGTGTGTGGGAGAGTAGGTAGTTGCCGGCATTAATAAAGGCCACGTTCAGAAATGAGCGTGGCCTTTTCCGAAATACCCTCGCTTCAAAATCCCGCCAAATCCTCCTTCCTGAGGTGTTTCTGTGTGCTTCCCCCAAAAATGATGTGTGAGGTAGATTCCATGGATATAGGCTTGTTTGCGCTCAGGAGCGTTAAGCACAAGCCCCTGCGCCATCTTCTCAACCGGTTCGGGCGGCGTGGACTCTTTCTCGCTGCGGTTGGATTCCAGTTCCTCCAGCCGCAACTCCAACTGCTCGATCTGCCGCGCCAGCTTCTCCGATTTCCGCCCAAACTGCATGCGATGCAGCTTGACCAGCAGCAACTTCAGATGTTCGATTTCCCGCTCGCGTGAGAGTAACTGCTCTTGTGTAGTGGTGAGCTTATCTTCGGCGGAAACTAACTGTTCGTGTTGCGCCAGGATCAGTACGCGCAGTTCCTCGGCAGGAAGAACGTTCAGATCCGGGAGCGCGGTGACCGCCATGCGCGGAGTATCGCATGAATGCGCACGTTCTGATTCGCTCGCGTGCGAAAAAAGTTGTGGAAAGAATCTCGGGCGTTACACCGACAACTGCGGGTCCCAGGTGCGCTCGGGCCGCCGCCAATCGATGCCTTCCAGCAACATCGATAACTGCGCTCGGGTCAGCGAAACCGTGCCGGACGCGGCCTGTGGCCAGACGAAGCGCCCGCGCTCCAGCCGCTTCGCGAACAAGCACAACCCGTCGCCATCGAACCAGAGTACTTTGATCAGATCACCCCGGCGCCCACGAAACACAAACACATGCCCGCAGAACGGACTCTGCTCCAGCTTCGTCTGCACCAGCGCGCTCAGTCCCGTGAAGCCCCGTCGCAGGTCAGTCACCCCAGCCGCAATCCAGATCCGCGTGTTTGCTGGCCATGCCATCATCCGCGCAGGCACTCCAGCAATACGCGAACCAACGTCGGATCGGCGCTGCCTTCGATCCGAACCTGTGCCTGGCCCAGTTCGATATGAATCGTGCCCGGCTGTGGTTGGGAAACATCCGTGACTCGATGCTCGACCACAACCGGCGCCGGCTTGCTCGCGCTCACCCGAACCGGCAGCAACTTGATCCCGGGCTTCTGTTCCCCCAGTCGTCCGGCTAAGTAAAGTCGGCGCCAGCCAAACACCTGATTGGCGTTGATCCCGTGCGCTCGCGCCACCCGCGCCACCGACGCACCGGGTACCAATGTCTCTTCGACAATCCGTCGCTTCTCGGCAATGCTTCGCCGCTGTCGCTGGGGTACAACTGACGTTCCTTTGTCTCTGGGGATGACTGCTACTTGCTGGGAAGTGTCCATCTCCGCTCCAAGTGGACACCTATCCGAAGTGTCCACTTCGGAAGAATGACTTCCTGCTATCTACCTGTCCAGACGGTCACAACCGGACGCTTACGCATTAATAAAGGCCGTTGAGAGAAATCTCGACGGCCTTTTCCTTTTCGTGGAGGTTTCAGAGTTTTCAAGGTCTCGAAGTTTCATAGCTAATATCGCAAGGCCCGTTGACCAGGAGATCCTTCGCGAAGAGCGCTCAGGGCCGATCGTACTGCTCGCGAAGGTGTGTACAGTAGTGCAAGTAACCACCAAGACTGGCAATATCGCTGACGAGTTATCGGAGGCACAGGACACGCTTAATTCACATCGCTGTCATTCCGCCGGGTCTTTTTGGCGCGTCGCCTTCACGCCCGACAGGATCCCAACTCCCAAAAGCACGATCGCGCCCACGGCAATCCAGTGCGCGGGCATATGGATCAGGTGGGCCCCATAAATGAGCCCGCTAAGCATGATTGCGAACCCAAGGGCGTAGAGTCCGAATGACATGTTATTTTCCTTTCACGCGGCTGTTGCGGCTGGTGGCTCGGGGACAGTGGCCTGTTCTGCCCGGTCCGGAATGCGGACCTAGTCCGTCTCCAGGCATCGATCAACGTCGCCGTCGTTATTGTGACGGCTCTTATTGTGACGAACTGGCTTTTTGATTCTTGACCTGAAGATCGTTCACGACTTGCTGAACATTCGGCACACCGGCGGCCACTTTCTGGGCGCTCGAACGCATTTCTTCCGAGGTCACTTCCCCGGTTAGCGTGACGACTCCGCTCTTCACCTGGTATTTGACGGCGTCGCGCATCTGGTTCTGGATCAGCGCAGCATCCAAGTTCTTCTCGATGCCCTGGTCCAGATCGGAATTAACAGCCTTCGCTTCTTTTTCCACGCCTACTGGAATCACGGCAATCTGATTGGCAACAACCTGGATACCAGCAAGCGACTTCGCAACGGATTCGGCCCGCGACTTGTCATTGTCACTGGTGACCTGGCCGCCCAGGGTCACGATGCCCTTGTCACGATCCTGGCTGACAGAGACGTCTTTGAGGCCTGCCTGATCGAGTGACTGGCGGATGCCGTCGGAAACATCGGGCGATGCGGAAGCTCTTGAACAGCCCAACATGCTGGCGAAAGCGAGCAACGTAATTAGAGCAAGAAGCAACTTAATCGTTTTCATAATTTTCCTTTGATTGGATCGACGCTCATTCGCGAGAAACCTAAGATTCGCTCATTCGACTTGCCGATGCTGTGCAGAATCGCTCACTTTGTGAGGAAGGGCGCGGCCGCGGTAATTTGACGGCTTCATGCTCGATCACGAGGTGAAGGGTTATCCGCTCGACGCAGCAACGTTCAAGACGGTCAATTGTGATCAGTATTCCGCGCGCGGAAGTCCGATACTGGCGACACTGCGGGGTTTTCCGCGACTGGCAACCGTCGCGAACAAACAATTTGGTTTCGAGGAGATTTCGATGAACTTCAATTTGACGGATCCGAGGATTATTGCTCTCGTGGTCGCTGTAGTTGTGATTGTCGGGGTGGGCGCCTGGCTTTATGTGCGCAAACGCAGGGGCACGACGGCGGGGCTGCGGCAGAAGTTTGGACCCGAATATGACCGTGCGGTTTTGACACATGGATCCAAGGCGGAAGCGAAATTGACGGACCGCGAGAAGCGGATCGAAAAGCTCAACATTCGAGACCTCGATTTGATGGAGCACGACCGCTATTCGAAACAGTGGCAGGCCATTCAGTCGCGCTTTGTCGATTCTCCGAAGGGAGCCGTTTCGGAAGCCGATGACCTGGTCTCTTCTGGAATGAAGGTTCGCGGCTATCCCGTAGCCGATTTCGATCAACGCGCCGCCGACATTTCCGTCGACCATCCACGGGTGGTGGAGAACTATCGCCTGGCGCATCAGACAGCGCTCCGCGTCGGAAAAGACGCGGCAAGCACCGAAGATCTCAGAACAGCGATGATTCACTACCGCTCCCTGTTCGAGGAGTTAGTGCAGGTTCCAACGGTTATCGAGAGGAAAGAAGTCGCGTAGCTGCTGAACCGGCCGTTGGGGAATAACGGACAAGTCTTCGGCTCGCAAATACCGCTCGAAGAGAATGGCGTGAACAAAGTGCAAATTGGATCCGATCGCTGCGTCAAGATCAAAGATCTCGGTTTCATCCCGTCCATGCACATAACAATGTATGGTGAGCGCTTTGAGATTGTTTCCGATCCCTTTGATGAAGGTGACGGCGTCGCAGTTCGCGCGACCAGTGGGAACGATCCGGAGATCCGTACTCTCCGGCTTCCGACCGCAATTCTCGTAGGCCTGGCAAAGCAACGACAGCACGGCGACAACAGAGTTCTGGTGGCGGAATTCCAAAAGGAGAAACAATGATGACGACGAATGAGCAGAGTAAGTGCGCACATCTTCCGTGTAAGTGCCTGGCGCAACCTGGCGACAAATATTGCGGTCAAACGTGTAAGGACGCAGGATCCAGAGAAGTCGAGATTGCGTGCCAGTGTGACCATGGAACTTGTCCGCTGACCGCGTGAAGAACGCTGAGCGCTACTGGGATGGTTTCAGGTTTACAGGGTAGAGACTGAAATGAATGTGCGAAAACTTACGCTGTTGCTCTCGGCACTGGTGGCCTTCGCGGCCCTGCCCGGGCTGGTGAGGGCGCAAGCGCTCGCCGATTCGGAAGACACTTCCGGCACTGCAGCCAGTGCAACCCCAGTCCTACCAGACTTGACATACAGCCGTCCGACGGAGAAAACGAGGCTGCACAACTATTTCTTCGACACGCTCGGACCCTATCCCATTGTCGTTTCGGCACTCGCCGCTGGCATTAATCAGGCGGACAAAACACCTCCAGAGTGGAAGCAGGGCGCTGCGGGTTACGGCAAGCGATTTGGATCCAACTTTGGAATTGCGGCAGTAACGACGACGACGCGCTACGCACTCTCGCGGGTTTTCCGGGAGGATGCGCTATATTACCGCTGTGCCTGCAAGGGTTTTTTCCTTCGGCTGGATCACGCAGTGATTTCTTCGTTTACCGCGCGCCATGGCACTGATGGCCATACTGCCTTTTCCTTCCCTGCAGTGGCCGCTCCGTATGTCGGAACCATGGTGGCGGTTTATGGCTGGTATCCCGACCGCTACGGCGCCAAAGATGCCTTTCGCATGGGGAACTACAGCTTGCTTGGGTATATTGGGTCAAACATCGCTCTTGAATTCTTCTATAGCGGGCCGCACTCTTTGCTTGGGCGGATGCACCTGAATAATGGGCACGGAGCACCCGATCCGGATGCAAGGCCGTGATCGACCGAAGAGTCAGGCGCCATTGCATGCTGCGGTTGCGACTTTCGGCGAGCTGATTTTGCGGCCAATAGACCGAAGGCTACACCTGAGAGTTCCCCGGCTTTTCGCCCTTCTTGACTAGCTCTTCGGCGAGCTTGTATGCGTTCACGGAATGCTCGTGCGCCTGCCTGCTGAGCTCGTGAGCGGTCAGGTGATCCTCTTTGCCATGAGCGACCGCCGCGGCCGAGTGGGCGTGGGCCGCAAGGTTGTGCAACTCCGCGAGGCGATTATGCGCGCTCTGTGGCATGTGCTCTCCTAGTCCTGTTTATCTTTCTATGGCGGAAGGTGGTCCGTCAAGCAGCGCTCTCTGATTTAACTCGGCGGACCGAGCCAGGAATCAGAGGGCAGCTCGAAGGTTCATCGATGCTAGAGCGGCTTACAGCCGGGCACTGTTCACAATTGAGCACTTCGAAGAATTTCTCACCGGATTGCCCGTCGTCCCCAAGGCGAATGCGGAGGGAGAGTTTGCGATTCTGATGGACGTACAGTCTCGAAGAAGACGGCGTGAGGCTGGGCCTACCTGGGTTGTACTACGCAAGTATTCCCATGATGTAAGCGTTGTTCGGAACCCTTTAGGGTGGGCCCTCCAGCGTCGGATACTTCGGAACACGAATGATCTTCTGCTTCTCGTCGTAGGAGGAGTAGACCAACTTGTTTCCCTCACGCTGAACGTGCATCAAAAGGGGCGGCTCGGAGTTCACGAAGTCATCCAGCAGCACGTACTTTCCTCTCGTGCATTGAAAGACGAGATAGCGGCTCTGATCGGATCGAGGAATCTCGACGCTGAGTCCGGAAATCGAGCCCTCGCCCTGGCGCCCATCGCCCAAGCCACCGGCTCCATAGCCCGGGAACTTCATGTCGAAGGTCGCGTGACTCATTTCAGGCCGACTTGCGTATGACCGATTGACGGGCGCCTCACGGACGAGACGCTGGACCCGCGCGGTTTCTGACGGATCGATATTGTCAGGATCGTTCTTATACTCGTCGTAGTCAAGGTAGTAGCGGGTGAGTTTTATCTTTTCACCGCGATAGTCGATGTAGCTGGGGATGAGTGTGCTTACGAAGTTCCAGATCACGAGGAGAGCGATTACTGCCCCGATGACGATGAGCGCGCGTTTCATGCTGAGTCTTCTGGGATATTGTGTGATCTGCAACCCGGAGGGACAACGTGACGGAGGTAACGCTTGCGCGGGTTCAGTACAGTCAGGTCTTGAATTTCCAGGTCGTACTCTGGTCAAGGCTGATCCATCCTCGCGAGGGCAAGTCAAAATCTCCACCCAGACGCCGCAAAAGGCGCGACGTTAGGATGGGGCACCCGGCCCTTGACGCGGGCCCGGTAAAATTCTCGATTGAGTTCCACAGGCGAAGACCTTGATACTTTGAAACTCTGAAACCTTGAAACTCTGAAACCTTGAATCTGGAGTTCCCATGAGTAAAGTTCGAGTGGCGGCGTTTTCGATTTCGATTGACGGATTTGGGGCTGGGCCGCGGCAGGATTTGCAGAATCCTTTGGGAGTGCGCGGGACTGAGCTTCACGAATGGTTTTTTCACACTGACATTTTCAAGAAGATACAGGGGCAAAGCGGCGGGTCGACGGGCATCGACAACCAGATGGCTGCGCAGGGGTTCGAGAATGTCGGCGCGTGGATTCTGGGGCGGAATATGTTTGGGCCGGTGCGGGGCGCGTGGCAGGACGATTCGTGGAAAGGATGGTGGGGGGCGAATCCTCCGTACCACACGCCGGTGTTTGTGTTGACGCATCATGCGCGGGCTCCGCTGGAGATGGAGGGCGGGACGACGTTTTACTTTGTCGCGGAGGGAGCGGAGTTGGCGCTGAAGCAGGCGAAGGAGGCGGCGCGCGGCATGGATGTGCGAATTGGCGGCGGGGTGTCGGTGCTGCGGCAGTATCTGGTTGCTGGGCTGATTGATGAGATGCATTTGGCGGTGTCTCCCGCTTTGATGGGTGAGGGAGAGAATCTATTTGCGGGGATCAATCTGCACCAGCTGGGGTATGCGGTCGCGCGGATTGTCGCGGGGGAGAATGCGACGCATGTGTTTGTGAAGAGGAGATAGCGGCGCGGATCTATGCACATGAGGTGGTTCGAGGCGAGGACAAAATCTCTACCGTAACTAAAAATCCCCACACTGACTAAGTCAAAATCCCAGCCTAACGTCGCAAAAGGCGCGACGTTAGGCTGGGGCACCCGGCAATTCTTCATCCCATGACTTTGAGGACAACGGCGGTGATGTCGTTGTGGGGAGTGGTGCCGTCGGAGAAAACCTGGAGTCCGTTGAAGAGGTATTCGAGGGACTGGGTGGCGGACTTGGACTGGCATTCGGCCCAGAGTTCGGGGAGGCGGTCGGAGCAGAATTCGATGCCTTCGGGATTGAGGGCTTCGTGGAGGCCGTCGGTGGCGAACAGGATGGAGTCTCCGGGAGCGAGTTGGACGATGTGCTGACGGTAGCTGGCAGTGGGGAGAAGTCCGGAGGGAAGTCCGCCTTCGCCGACGGGGTGGCAGTTGGCGGTGGTGGCGTGGAGGGGAAATGGGAGCCCGGCGTTGGAGAAGCCGAGGGCGCGGTTGAATCGAAGACGGCGTAGAGCGTGGAGCAGAAGCGTCCGGGCAGAGGGCGCTGCAACAGGCGCTGATTCAGCAGCGAGAGGATGGTGGCGGTGTCGATGCCGGACTTGTGAATGCCGCGCAGTGTGTCCATGACCAGAGCGCCGTACATGGTAGCGGGAAGTCCCTTGCCGACGACGTCTCCGAGGTAGAGTCCAATGAGTCCGTCGGGCAGGCGGAAGAAATCAAGGAAGTCGCCGCCGACGTCGTAGAAAGGCGCGAAGCGGAATGCGATCTCGATGGAGTAGTCGCGGAGCGGCGCGGCGGGGATGAGCGAAGACTGGATGAGGCGGGCCTCGCGCATGTGATCTTCACAGATGCGGCCGCAGGGGAGAGTCTCTGGCTCGGGAGTTGAGGCGGCTTCGCTGTCGGGAAGGATGGATGTCGGGTTCAAGGCGTGCGTATCCTCTGGAAAGTTGATCGGCGGGAAGTGAGGGAGGCTTGAGTTGATTCGCGTCGATTCGGGCAATGGGTTGATTCGGGAATTCGGGAGCGGAGAAATTAAAAAGGCAAAAATCAAAATCCCCACCCTCTCGCAAAATGCGCGAGAGGGGTGGGGGCACCCTGGGCGGACGGGAGTGTCCGCCCTCAGGTTTACTGAGCCGGGGTGGCGGCTGGCGTGGGAGTTGGGGCTGGAGTTTCGGCGGCGACTTCCGGAGCCTGGACCGGATTGATCTTCACGGTCGCCAGGATTTGTTCGAGGCGGTTGAAGACTTTGTCGCGGTCGACGTGCTTGGTCAGGCCATCTTCGGACGCTACGGTGGTGACGTTCAGCGCGAACTCGTAGCACGATCCATTCTGGAAAACATGGAAGTACTTGGAGTCGCTCTGGCGAGTGCCTTCTCCGGAGACGGCTTCGGTGGCGCGGAGATCGAGGTCGCCGAGTATCAGCTTGGAGTTGGACGCCGAGTCGGCTGGGGATGCGGGCGAGGATTTCGCGACGCTCGACGAATCCGAAGTTGGCACGGTTGGAGTTGAAGTGGACGGAGAATCCGTTTTCGGAGCGGACGTAGTGTCCTGTTTCGCAACGTCGGTTGGGGACGCCTGGTTCGAGGACACGGGCGACGCGGGTGCGGGCTCGGTCTGCGCTACCTGCTTGGGCTGCGGCACGGCGAACTCGGTGCATTGATCGGCGGTGAGGTTCTTGTTGACGCTCACGTTGAAGAATGCGGACGAGAAATCCGTGTTGGCGTAGTTGGTCTCGGGCAACTCGACGGCGGCCAGAGCGACTCCACCGGGCTGCACGAAGTTCATCGCGATTGGATTCTCGGCCAGCAGCTCAGTGGCGGCGTTCCCGGTTTCAATGGCATAGCGGCGCGGATATTCGAAGGTCACGCCGTAGGTCTTGTCGGCGTAGTTCACGGTTGCGGGCTTCTTGTGCACGACTTTCTTCGGCGCCGGAGTGGTCGTGGCCTGCAGGACGGGTGCAGGCATGGACTGAACCGGGCTCGGGGACTGCGTCATCGGAATCTGGTTGTTGGAGCTGACGGGCTTGGGCTTGTCTTTATCACTGGAACAGCCGACGGTTAAGGAGCAGATGATCAGGATGGCGCCGAAAACGAGCGCGCTGGTCTTCGTGCCCCAGGCTACGGAACGGGTGTCTGCGGTGGTGCGAATAGCGTTGATGCGGGTCATTGTGGTTGCCTCCTGCCGACTAGCGGCGCTATATGGAATGCACGGGGGGAGCCAAGTGGGGAGGCGTTGATTTGGCGGGAGTTAGGGTTGCGAGGGCCGGAAAGCCGCGTGGGGCGCGGGACACGATGTGGGCGGGGGAACACGGGGGGGACGAGGTTTCAAAGTTTCAGGGTTTCAAGGTTTCAAAGACTTCGAGACTCTTCGAGGGATCATCATCGGGGGATCTTCTCGGGTTCGGTGAGCTAGTATCTGTAATCAGTGAACCTCCCACTGACAACTCTTTATAGACCGGTTGGGCAGGGTGAGATGGATCTTGTTCGAGCCAGCGGGTTTCGCGAATTTCCTCCGCGGCTGCCGGAGCAGCCGATTTTCTATCCGGTGTTGACGGAGGAGTATGCGACGCAGATCGCGCGCGACTGGAATACTAGGGATGAGCGGTCGGGATTTGTGGGTTATGTGCTGCGATTTCAGGTGCGGACGGAGTTTTTGAGTAAGTACGAGGTGCGTACTGTTGGGAGCGCAGGACATCGCGAATATTGGATTCCTGCAGATTCGTTGTCGGAATTGAATGCGAACATTGTTGGGGAACTTGAGATCGTGTCGGAGTTCCGTGGGGTCGCGGGGTAAAGTCAAAATCCCCACACTAACGTCGCAAAAGGCGCGACGTTAGGATGGGGCACCCTAGAGAGCGGAGGAGAGGGAATGAGTCGAGCCCGCCAAGGATTTATCTTTTGTTTTGTTTTGATACTGGCTTGGTGCGCGGGGTGGGCGCAGGGGGCGGCTCGCGTGCCGGAGAAGATCATTATCGATACCGATATTGGCGATGATGTGGATGATGCGTTTGCACTGGCGATCGCGGTGAAGAGTCCGGAGTTGCAAGTGTTGGGAGTAACCACCACGTTTGGCGATACCGAGGCGCGGGCGAAGATTGCGGACCGGTTTTTGGGCGAGGTGGGGCGCGGGGAGATTCCGGTGCTGGCGGGGAAGGCGACGGCGACGAAGAATCCGATGTCGCAGCGGAAGTATGGGGAGGGTGGGCATTTTGCAAAAAGCAGGCATGGCGATGCGGTGGAGTTTTTGCTGGAGCAGATTCGGAAGTATCCGGGGGAGATTACGCTGGTGGCGATTGGCCCGCTGATGAATGTGGGGGCGGCGATCGATAGAGATGAGGCGACGTTTCGGAAGTTGAAGCGCGTGGTGCTGATGGGCGGGTCGGTGCGGCGCGGGTATGGAGATTTGGGGTATACGGCGCCGGTGCCTCCGATGCCCGAGTGGAACATTTTGAATGACGTGGCGTCGGCGCAGAAGTTGTTTGCGGTGGGCGTGCCGCTGTATGTGATGCCGCTGGATTCTACGCAGTTGAAAATGGATGAGGTGAAGCGAGCGTTTTTGTTCAGCCAGGGGACCGCGGTGACGGATCAACTGGCGGTGCTGTATCACTTGTGGGGACAGGAGACGCCGACGTTGTTTGATCCGATGACGCTGGTGTTTGTGTTGCGGCCGGAGTTGTGTCCGGTGACGGGGATGCATATTCGGGTGGATGAGAAGGGGTTCACGCGGGAGGAGCCGGGAGCGGTGAATGCGCAGGTTTGTTTGGAGTCGAATGCGGAGGATTTCTTTCGGTTTTATTTGAAGCGGGTTGCGGGAAATTAGAGCTGTGAGTTTTTTGACGAGGTCTTGAGTTAAATCCCCAAGGGAACAATATGCGATTTGAGGAAAGTGCGCGGCGACGATTTTTGAAGAGTGCGGGGATTATGGTGCCGGGTTTGGCGCTGACGGGGGAAATCCCCACCCTTGGACAAGCTCAGGGCAGGCTTTCTGCTGCCAAGAGCGTGCCAGAAATGGGGCACCCGGAGCAAAGCCCTGCGACGGCTTTTTATGACGTTCGAGCGTTTGGCGCTGCGGGAGATGGCGGGACCATTGATACGCCTGCGATCAATCGGGCGATTGACGCGGCGGCGGCAGCAGGCGGGGGGACGGTTTATTTTCGAGCGGGGAATTATTTGTGTTATTCGATTCGCCTGAAGAGCAAGGTCGCGATTTATCTGGATGCGGGGGCGACGATTGTGGCGGCGGATCCGGCTACGGATTCGAAACAGAGCTACGATCTTGCGGAGTCGAACAAGCCTTGGGAGGACTATCAGGATTACGGGCACAATCACTGGCACAACAGTTTGATTTGGGGCGAGGGGCTGGAGGGCGTTTCGATTTGCGGGCCGGGGCTGATTTGGGGCAAGGGGTTGAGCCGCGGGTGGGGCGGCGGGCCGGTCGCGGAACATGCGGGCGTGGCGAACAAAGCGATCGCGCTGAAGAATTGCCACAACGTGATCTTGCGGGACTTTTCGATTTTGCATGGCGGGCATTTTGGGATTCTGGCGACGGGCGTCGATAACCTGACGATCGACAATCTGAAAATCGATACGAACCGTGACGGCATGGATATTGATTGCTGCCGGAATGTGCGCATCACGAATTGCAGCGTGAATTCGCCGTGGGATGACGGGATCTGCCTGAAGAGTTCGTTTGCGCTGGGGTATGCGCGCGCGACCGAGATGGTGACGATCAGCAATTGCATGGTCTCGGGCAGCTATGAAGAAGGGGCGCTGCTCGATGGGACGTTCAAGCGATTTGCCGAGAACGAGAAAGTGCCGCGCCGGGGGCGGATCAAGTTTGGGACGGAGTCCAACGGGGGGTTCAAGAACATCACGATTACGAACTGCGTCTTTGACGGATGCTGTGGACTGGCGATTGAGAGCGTGGATGGAGCGGTGATTGAGGATGTGACGTGTACGAACATCACGATGCGCGATGTGTACGGGCCGCCCATTTTCATACGGCTCGGGGCCCGGATGAGGGGACCAGAAGGCGTTTCGGTGGGGAAGATTCGCCGAGTTATTCTGAGCAACATTACTTGCCAGAACGCACGGAACTCGGAACCGGTCAGTTCGGTTTTGTCGGGGATTCCGGGACATCCGATTGAACATGTGAAGATCAGCGACATGATGATTGCGCATGTGGGAGGTGGGACGAAAGAGGATGCTGGACGGAGCCTGCCGGAGAAGGAGAAGGATTATCCGGAGCCGGACATGTTTGGCGTGACTCCGTCGCATGGATTTTTCATCCGGCATATGAATTTTCTGGAGATGAATGGGATCGAGATCTCGCATTACAACGCCGATGCGCGGCCGTCGTTTGTGCTGGAGGATGTGGAGGGGGCGGACTTTGGCAGGATCAAAGCGGGGACGATGGCTGGCGCTCCGACATTCGTGTTGAACAATGTGAAGTATTTCAGCGTGTGGCGGAGCAGGCCGGTGCTGGATACGGAGTTGGAGAGCGTCGAGAAGAAGGAGTTGTAGCCATGGGTCGGGAAGTCAAAACCCCCACCCTAACCTCGCAAAAGGCGCGACGTTAGGATGGGGCACCCGCTCGAGAATTATGGAGACCGACAATAAGATGAGAACGATGAGAGTGCTCGCGATCTTGGCTTTAGTCGTGGTTGCAGTGGGCGCAGTTATGTTTGGGCAGGCGAAGCAGAATGTTGATCTGATCCTCAGCGGCGGGATTGTGGTGACGATGAATGGGGCGCGGACGGTTGTGCACGACGGGAGCATCGCGGTGAAGGGCGATTCCATTGTGGCGGTGGGGCCTCGGGCGGAGATCGAAGGGCGATACAGCTCTGCGCAGGTCATTGATGCGCGGGGGCGGCTGGTGCTGCCGGGGTTCATCAACGGGCACACGCATGTACCGATGACGCTGTTTCGCGGGCTGCATGATGACGTGACGCTGAATGACTGGCTGTACAAGTACATCTTTCCTGCGGAAGCCAAGAATGTGAATGAGGATTTCGTGCGGTGGGGAACACGGCTTGCGGCGGCGGAGCAGATCCGGGCGGGAGTGACTACGTTTGCCGACATGTATTACTTCGAAGATGCGGTGGCGGAAGAGACGAAGGCCGCGGGAATGCGCGGGGTGCTGGGGGAGACGTTTATTGATTTTCCAGCGCCGGATAACAAGTCGAACGCCGAAATGATGGCCTATACCGAGAAGTTTCTAAAGAGGTGGCAGGGGGACGCTCTGATTCATGCGGCTCCCGCTCCGCACTCGATTTATACGTGTTCGAAGAAGACGATTCAGGATGCAGCGGCGCTGGCGAGGAAATATCATGCGCCGCTGCTGATGCATGTGTCGGAGATGAAGAAGGAGTGGGAGGACAGCGAGAAGACGAACGGCATGTCGCCGGTCGCTTATCTCGAGAAGATTGGAGTGCTGGGGCCGGACCTGGTGGCAGCGCACTGCATTTTTGTGGATGCGGCGGACTGGAAACTGCTGGCGGAGCGGCAAGTGGGGTGCGTGCATAATCCGTCGAGCAACATGATGATTGCGAGCGGAGTGTCTCCCGTGCCGGAGATGCGCGCGGCGGGCGTGGCGGTGGGGCTGGGGACGGATGGTCCGGCGGGAAGTAATAACGATCTGGATTTGATGGAGGAGATTGACCTGGCCGCGAAGCTGGCGAAGATTTCGAAGATGAATCCGCTGGCGCTGAATGCGAAAGCTGTCGTGGAAATGGCGACCAGTGATGGAGCGCGGGCGCTGCATATGGAGAAAGAGATTGGGTCGCTGGAGGCGGGCAAGAAGGCGGATGTGATTTTGATCAGTCTAGATGAGCCGAATGCCGTGCCGATGTATGACGTGTATGCGCAGATCGCTTATTCGCTGAAGGGGAGCGATGTGGAGACTGTGGTTATTGGGGGCCGCGTTGTCATGCGGGATCGGAAGTTGCTGACTGTCGACGAGGCGGCGGTGTTGGAGAAGGCGCGGGAGTATGGGAAGTCGGTGAAGATGTCGTTGGGGATGGAGTAGGGGCGGACGGAGATTACATTTGAAGGCAAAATCCCCACTTCTCGCACAAAGGACGCGCGAGAAATGGGGCACCCGGCAACCGGCAAAGTCAGAGGGCAGCAGGCAGAAGTCTTGGAGTCAAAAGTCTGAGTCAAAATCCTGAGTCAAAAGCCCTATCCTAACGTCGCATAAGGCGCGACGTTAGGATGGGCCACCCGAGGCCGTTTCTTATGATCTCGCATCTGCTGGTGTTGTTTTTGATTGTCGTGACACCGTTGTGGGATTGGTATGAGATTCCGCGGCTGAAGGCGAGTACGGATCCGGGGAAGAAGATCAAGTTCTACGGGAAGATTGTGGTGGCTTCGTGGCTGTGTGCTTTCGTGGCGGCGTTCACTGCGGGGCTGACGACGGTGTTCAAGATTCATAAGGCGCCGGGCGAGGGTGCGTGGCTTGATACGGGGTCGCGGGCGGGCCTGTTTCTGGCGGGGCTTACGGCTGGGTTGCTGATTGTGATCCTGGTGCCTGCAGTGCTGGCGCTGGGCAGCGACAAGATTCGCGCGAAGGCTGGGAAGGCAGCGAAGAAGCTGGCGTTTCTGCTGCCTTCGAGCATCCGCGAGCGGCGATGGTGGTGGTTGGTATGTATTACGGCGGGGATTTGTGAAGAGGTCGTGTATCGAGGATTTCTGCTGCGCTATTTTCACACATTGCCGTTTCACTTGAGTCTCGCGTGGGCGATGGTGGCTTCGTCGGTGATCTTTGGGATTGGGCATTTGTACCAGGGCGTGGCGGGCGGAGTGCAAACCGCGATAGTGGGATTCGTGTTTGCGGCGATGTTTGTGATGACGGGGAGTCTGGTGGTTCCGATCGTGGTGCATGCTGTGATGGATTTGCGGGTGCTGGCGATGCTGCCCGTGGGGTTTGAGAGTGAGGGGGCATGAGTAGTGCGGCTCGAGAGTCAAAACCCCCACGTCTCGCAAAAGACGCGAGACATGGGGCACCCTTGCGTCGGGGTTCGCTTCTCTCGTTCTTTCTATTCCTCTTGTACGGTGTGTGTACTGCGCAGAAGGTGGCGATTACGTTTGATGATTTGCCGCTGAATGGGGAGTTGCCGGCGGGGGTGACGCGGGTGGAGATGACGCGGGAGACGCTGGCGGTCTTGAAGAAGCGGCATGCGCCGGCGGTGCACGGGTTTGTGAATGCGCGCAAACTTGAGGGAAATCCCGATGCGGCGGAGGCGTTAAAGTTGTGGGCGGCGTCGGAGCCGGTGGGGAATCATACGTATACGCATATGGATTTGAATGAGAATCCAGCCGAGGGATTTGAGCGCGAGATCGAGCAGAACGAGCCGGCGCTGGAGTTGGTGGCGGCGAGGGATGCGAACTGGCATTGGCTGCGGTATCCGTATTTGCGCGAGGGAGACACGGTTGAGAAACGGCGCGCGGTGCGGGCTTATCTGCAGGCGCATCAGTATCGCGTAGCGCAGGTGACGTTGGACTGGGAAGATTATTTGTGGAACAGCGCTTATGCGCGGTGCGAAGAGAAGAAGGACGCGGCGTCGATTGCGTGGCTCAGGTCGAGCTACTTAGATATCGCGTCGCAGTATCTGGATCTGGGGCGGGAGATGGCGAAGCTGGTGTACGGGCACGACATCAATCATGTGCTGTTGCTGCACCTGGGAGCGTTCAGCAGCGCGATCTTGCCGGATGCACTGGATTTGCTGGAGAAAAAGGGCTTCACGCCGGTGACGCTGGAAGAAGCGGAGAGCGATCCGGCGTATGAAGGGGATCCGGATGCGGGGTCGAAGTATGGCGGGACTCTGCTGGAGGAATGGATGGATGTGAGGAAGATCGCGTATCCTCCGGTGGCGAAGAAGCCGTATAAGGAGTTGGCGGAAATTTGTAAGTAGAGTCGAAATCCCCCACTTCTCGCGCAAAGGCGCGCGAGAAATGGGGCACCCGGCTTAGGTCAGAAGTCAGAAGTCAAACGTGAAAGTCCCCCCCTCTCGCAAAGGACGCCAGAAGAGTGGGGCGCCCTCAAGAGCGTGGTTATCCTCTCAGTCCCTTATAATCGGAAGATTCTTTATGGCTGCCATTCTTGAGCGGATTGTTGCGGCTACGCGGGCCCGGGTGGCAGAAGCGCGGCGCGGGGCGGACTTGCGCTTGCTCGAGCAGAAGGCGGAACGGCATGTGCCGCGCGGGTTTCGGCGGGCTCTGCAGGCGAGGAGCCGTGAGGGCGTGGCGGTGATTGCGGAGTTGAAGAAGGCCTCGCCGTCGAAGGGATTGATCCGGGAGGATTTTCGTCCGGCAGAGTTGGCGCGGGAGTTGGAAGCGGCGGGGGCGACTGCGCTCTCTGTTTTGACTGATGAGGAATTCTTTCAGGGATCGTTAGAGAATTTGCGGGGAGCTTCTGCGACAGTGGCGATTCCCTGCTTGCGCAAGGACTTCATCGTCGATGAATTTCAGTTGGTGGAGGCGCGGGCGAATTGCGCGGATGCGGTGCTGCTGATTGTGGCGGCGCTGTCTCGGCAGGAGTTGAGTTCGCTTGCGGCGGGAGCGCGGCGGCACGAGCTCGATGTATTGTGTGAAGTACATGATGACGGCGAACTGCAGCGGGCGCTGGATGCGGGATTTGATTTGATTGGAGTGAATACGCGCGATCTGCGGACGTTTAAGGTGGATCTGGAGACTGCGTTTACTTTGGCGGTGCGCTTCCCTGCCGGGGTGGTGAAAGTGGCGGAGAGCGGGATTCATTCGGCGGAGGACGTTGCGCGGTTGCGTGGGGCGGGGTATGACGCGTTTCTGGTGGGCGAGTCGCTGATGCGGGCGGCATCGCCGGGAGAAGTGCTGCGAGGGCTGTTGGGACCCAGTACTCGGTGCTCAGTAGGCGACAGATAGGTTCGTGGAGAGAACTCCTGTTTAGGCCTCGGGTGTGTACGCGAGCACGAGGTCCTTCGACTGCGGTTTCGCTTCGCTGATCGCGAAGCAAAATCCTCGCTCAGGATGACAAAGTAAACAATGACTTGGGTGAAGATTTGCGGGATGACGAATTTGGAGGATGCGCTCGTTGCCGTCGAGGCGGGGGCGGATGCGGTGGGATTTGTGTTTTATGAGAGGAGTCCGCGGTGCGTGACGGTGGAGACGGCGCGGGAGATTGTGGGGAAGTTGCCGGAAGGCGTGGAGAAGGTGGGCGTGTTTGTGGATGCGGATTGCTCGACTTGGGCCGACGCGATGACAACCGCAAGATTGACGGCGGTACAGCACTATCTGCCGCTGAAGCCTGATGTTGAATCGCATCAGAAAGTAGTTACGACGAGTCGATTTGCGAGGATTCCAAAGTTCTTCGTAAGTTTCCCAATGAGCCTTTTTATTGAAGCTGGTGCTCCGCTCGATCAACTCGGGGCTGACCTCAAGCACTTCCGGGATGACGCTCCGGGCCCCCGACCCCTTCCAGAAGATGTCTTCGATACATTTTTCCTTGATTCCGGGGGGGGAAATGGTCCGGGCGGGAGCGGGAAGACTTTTGACTGGGCCAGAGCCGGCCGCCTCGCCGAGCAGATGAAGCGCGATCGGTTGAAGCTTGTGGTCGCAGGTGGGCTGACTTCAGAGAATGTTGTCGAGGCGATCGAGACCCTTCAGCCTTGGGGAGTGGATGTGGTTTCTGGGGTGGAGGCTTCGCCCGGGAAGAAGGATGCGGAGAAGGTGCGGGCGTTTGTGAAAGCAGTGCGTGACATTGATCGGAAGGTTGGTTAGGGATGGCCACGGTTCCGCGGAGTTCGAAAGTCAAAATCCCCACTTCTCGCGCACAGACCGCGCGAGAAATGGGGCACCCGGCTACGAAAGTCAAAATCCCCACCCTAGCCGCAAAAGGCGCGGCTAGGATGGGGCACCCTCGGGTTTCTGTTTCTACCAGCGAGCCGGGGAGGTTTGGGGTCTATGGGGGGCGGTATGTGCCGGAGACGCTCGTCGCTGCGCTTGAGGAACTGGAGCGCGAATATGCGAGGGCGAAGCGGGACAAGAAATTTCAGGCGCGGCTCACTGAGTTGCTGCGGACTTATGCGGGGCGGCCTACCCCTCTGTTTTTCGCGCGGCGGCTCACCGCGAAATTGGGCGGGGCGAAGATCTATTTGAAGCGCGAGGATTTGCTGCACACCGGGGCGCATAAGATTAACAACTGCCTGGGGCAGGGGCTGCTTGTGGAGCGGATGGGAAAGCATCGCGTGATCGCGGAGACTGGCGCGGGGCAGCATGGCGTGGCGACGGCGACTGTCTGCGCGCTGCTCGGATTCGAGTGTGTCGTATATATGGGGACTGAGGACATGCGGCGGCAGGAGTTGAATGTGTTCCGCATGCGGTTGCTGGGCGCGGAGGTGCGCGGGGTGTCGTCGGGATCGCGCACACTTAAGGACGCGATCAATGAGGCGATGCGCGATTGGGTCACGAATGTGCGGACTACTCATTATTTGTTGGGGAGTGTGCTGGGGGCGCATCCGTATCCGACGATGGTGCGGGATTTTCATCGAGTGATTGGGAGAGAGGCGCGTGCGCAGATTCTGAAGGCTGAGGGAAAATTGCCGGCGGCGATTATTGCGTGCGTGGGTGGGGGATCGAATTCGATTGGGATTTTTTACGATTTCCTGAATGACAAGAAAGTCCTACTGATTGGAGTGGAGGCTGGGGGGCGCGGCGAGAAGTTGGGCGACCACGCGGCGCGGTTTCGGGGAGGATCGCCGGGAGTGCTGCAGGGAACTTATTCTTATGTGCTGCAGGATTCGGGCGGGCAGATTGCGCTGACGCATTCGGTGTCAGCGGGGCTGGATTATCCGTCGATTGGGCCGGAGCACGCGGCGTTGCGCGATGCGGGACGCGCGGAGTATGTGCCGGCTTCAGATGCGGAGGCTTTGGCGGCTACAACGCTTTTGGCGCGGACGGAGGGGATTATTCCGGCGCTGGAGTCGGCGCATGCTGTTGCTGAGGTGGTGAAACGCGCACCTAAGATGAAGAAATCGGAGATCGTGATTGTGAATGTTTCGGGGCGCGGGGATAAGGATATCGGGATTATGCGGGAGAACCTGTCGCTCGATTGAGAGTTCGAAAAATTATTTACGACTAAGGACACTAAGGTACACGAAGGAAAACGCGGTCTTCATGCCTCTAACTTTTCATAAGAAGCCGGCGCTGGTGGCTTACGTGACTTGCGGGGATCCGGATCTCGCGACTACGCGGGAGATTGTTCTCGCGGCGATTGAGGCGGGGGCAGATGTGATTGAGTTGGGGGTGCCGTTCTCCGATCCGGTGGCGGATGGGCCGGTCATCCAGCGGGCGAGCGAGCGCGCGCTGAAGCATGGGACGTCGCTGGCGCAGGTGCTGACGCTGGCGGCGGAGGTGCGGGAGCATGCGCAATCGACCGGGATCATTATTTTTTCTTATCTGAATCCGATTTTGCGGATGGGGATGGGGAAATTTTGCAAGGTGGCACGGGCTGCCGGCGTGGATGGTGCGTTGGTGACTGATCTACCGGTGGAAGAGGCGGGAGAATATTTGCGAGCGATGCGGAGGCATGATTTGTCTCCGGTGTTTCTGGCGGCGCCGACGAGTCCGGATGAGCGGTTGAAGCGGATTGCGGAGGCTTCGCGGGGATTTGTGTATGCCGTGTCGCGGACCGGAGTGACGGGAGCGCGGCAGGAGTTGGCGGCGGATGCGCAGAAATTGGTGAAGCGGTTGCGGCGCGTGACGAGGCTTCCCGTCGCGTTGGGATTTGGGATTTCTACGGCGGAACAGTTTGCTGAAGTTGGTTCGTTTGCGGACGCGGTCGTTGTCGGAAGTGCGATTGTGGAGACGATTGAGCGGAATCGGGGGCGGGAGGCGGCGGCCGTGGGGGAGTTTGTGAGAGAGCTATCGGTTGTCAGCCCTCAGCTTGCGTCGTCACGCTGAGATCGATACGAAGTCAAAATCCCCATCCTAACGTCGCAAAGAGCGCGACGTTAGGATGGGGCACCCAGTGCAGGGATGGGTCTAGGGCATTTCATGGATATCGAGGATTGGCGTAAGAAAATCGATAAGCTCGATCAGAAGCTGGTGGAGCTGATCAGCGAGCGGGCTCGGGCTGCGGTGGAGATTGGGAAGCTCAAGCGCGATACCTCGATGCCGATCTATGAGCCTGACCGGGAACGGATTGTTTTTGAGAATGTGCAGGCGGCGAATCGGGGGCCGCTGGCGGGGCGGGATCTGGTGCGGATTTACGAGCGCATCATCGACGTGATGCGGAACGTGCAGAAGGAAGAGATTGTCCCGCAGGGCGAGCCGGCCAAGAGTGAGACAGAGTTGGATTCGGAAGTGAATGATTGAGGCAGCTTTTAGCTATTAGCTCTTAGCCTTTAGCTAAGCCGGGCTTGCCGTGGAATGACACTCGTGTTGGGAACAGCGGGTTCCTCGCTGCGTTCGGAATGACGAAGGTTTAAGGGAAATCAACATCCCCACTTCACGCGCACAGGACGCGCGAGAAATAGGGCACCCAGAGCTAAGAGCCAGGAGCTGGTTTTTATGATTGTGGCGATGCAGGAAGGCGCGGATGAGGGGCTGATTCAGCAGGTGATTGAACACCTGGTGAAGATGGGGTTTGAAGTGCACCGCTCGACGGGGGCGCGGATGACCGTGCTGGGAGCGGTTGGGTCGGGGATTGATTTTGATATCCGCATCCTGGAGTTGCTGCCGGGGGTGCAGGAAGTCCATCGAATAAGCTCGCCGTACAAGCTGGCGGGGCGGAGCTTTCGTCCGGAGGGGACGATCGTCAAGCTGGCGAACGGGATTGATGTTGGTGGGAACGAAGTTGTGGTGATGGCGGGGCCGTGTTCGGTTGAGACGCGGGAGCAGATTTTTTCCACGGCGGAGGCGGTTGCGAAGGCAGGAGCGAAAGTGTTGCGGGGCGGGGCGTTTAAGCCGCGGAGTTCTCCGTATTCGTTTCAGGGGCATGGCGAAGATGCTCTGAAGTTGCTGCGGGAGGCGGGTGAAAGGTTCAACCTGCTGGTGATCAGCGAGGTGATGGAGATTTCGCAGATTCCGATGATGCTGCCGTATGTGGACGTCCTGCAGGTGGGAGCGCGCAACATGCAGAACTTTAATCTGCTGCGCGAACTGGGAAAGGTGCGCAAGCCGGTGCTGCTGAAGCGCGGGATCGCGGCGACGCTGGAAGAGCTGCTGCTGTCGGCGGAATACATTATGGCGGGCGGAAATTACGACGTGATTCTGTGCGAGCGCGGGATCCGGACGTTTGAGACTTATACGCGGAACACGATGGATATTTCGGCGATTCCGATCATTCACAAGCTTTCGCATCTGCCGATGACGGCGGATCCTTCGCACGGAACGGGGCGGCGGGACAAGGTGGCGCCGATGGCGCGTGCGTCGGTGGCGGCAGGCGCGGATGCGCTGCTGATTGAGGTGCATTGCGATCCGAACAAGGCGTGGTCGGACGGAGCGCAGTCGCTGTTTCCCGAGCAGTTCGCGAAGCTGATGGATGAGTTGCGGATGATTGCGCCGGCGGTGGGACGGAAGATTGGGTGAGGTAACCCTAATTACAACCACAGAGGACACAGAGGACGCGGAGAAACAGCCGGCCTGGTCTTGAGTTTCTGATTTCCTTCCTACCTCTGTGTCCTCCGTGGTTTTTCATTCTCTTATGGCAATTCGGCAAATCACGATTGTCGGTACCGGCTTGATTGGCGGGTCGCTGGGGCTTGCGCTGAGGAAGAAGAAATTTGCCGGGCGGATTGTGGGGTGCGATCGCGAGGGGACGCTGGAACGCGCACGGATGCGTGGCGCGATCGATGATGGGACGGTGAATCCGGGGGATGCGGTGCACGGAAGCCAGGTGGTGGTGCTGGCGACTCCGGTGCTGGCGATTGTCGATCTGATTGAGCGCATCGGGCCTTCCCTTCCCACGAAGGCTCTGCTGACCGATGTGGGGAGCACGAAGACTGTGGTGGTCGACCGCGCGGTGAGGGTGTTTGGGAAAAATGTGGGGAAGCGCTTTCTGGCGGGGCATCCGATGGCGGGGAAAGAGATGAGTGGTGTGGATTATGCGGACGCGGATTTGTTTCACAAGGCGGTGTGGTTTCTGACGCCGCTGCCGGGGCAGAATTTGAATGAAGGAGTATTCGCGGAGTTTGCGGGGTGGATTGATGCGATCGGGGCGCGGATTGCGATGCTGCCGGCGGAGGAGCATGACCGGCTGTGCGCGTGGATCAGCCATCTGCCGCAGATGATTTCGACCGCGCTGGCGGCGGCGCTGGTGGAGGAGTTTGGCGATGAGGCTCCGCTGCTGCCGGCGGGCGGACGCGCACTGCAGGAGATGACGCGGATTTCGGCGAGTCCGTATTCGATGTGGCGGGATATTGCGATCACGAACAAGGTGAATCTGGAGAAGGCGCTGTGGAAGGTGGAGCAGCGGCTGGCGCATATCCGGGAAAATCTGGCGACGCGGCAACTGGCGGAGGAGTTTGAGCAGGCACATGCCCTCAGAAAAGTTCCGGGGAAGAAGAAATAGCCTTTTCCCCACAGAGTCACAGAGAACAGAAATTGTTTTTTCTTGACGATTGACCAACAGATGGAGTTTGCTACGTCGACTCTACTCGACAACCCTGGATCAGAAATTCTCCGTTGGCTTTGTGGTTCTCTGTGCCTCTGCGTCTCTTGCTGGTGAATAATCGTTTAGAATTCTCACGCTATGAATAAAGTTGTGGCCAATGCGGATGAAGCCATCCGCGACGTTTTTGATGGAGCGACCATCATGATCGGGGGATTCGGCTTGTGCGGGATGCCGGAGAATCTGATTCGGGCGCTGGCGCGCAAGGGCACGAAGAATCTGCGGACCATCAGCAACAACGTGGGCGTCGACGGCGTGGGGAATGGCTTGCTGCTGGCGGCGGGGCAGATCGTGCATCACATTGGGACTTATGTGGGAGAGAACCGGTTGCTGGAAGAGATGGTGTTGAAGAGGACGATCCGGCTCGACCTGGTGCCGCAGGGGACATTTTCGGAGCGGATTCGAGCGGGGGGTGCGGGGATTCCGGCGTTTTATACGCCTACTGGTGTTGGGACGATTGTTGCGGAAGGCAAGGAGACGCGCGAGTTCGACGGGCGCACGTACGTGATGGAGCGCGGGCTGACAGCCGATTTTGCGTTTGTGAAGGCGTGGAAGGGCGATCGCGAGGGGAATTTGATTTACCGGAAGACAGCGCGGAATTTTAATCCCATGATGGCGACGGCGGCGAAGATCACGATTGCCGAGGTCGAGCATCTGGTGGATGTGGGGGAACTGGACGGGGATGCGATTCATACGCCTTCGATTTATGTGAAGAGGATTTTTCAGGGGGAGTTGTACGAGCGGCGGATTGAGCGGAAGACGGTGAGGAAGGCGAGCGCGTAGACGGGGGTTCGAAAATCCCCACTTCTCGCGCAACGAGCGCGCGAGAAATGGGGCACCCGGTTCGGTATTTGTTGGGGAGGGATCCTTCGACTGCGATTTTGCTTCGCTGTTGCGAACCAAAATCTTCGCTCAGGATGACAATGCTCAGGAGGACAAAGTTTATTTGATTGGCGCAATTATGAATAAGCCTGGCAAGGACGTCGATAAGCGGGAACGGATTGTGAAGCGGATTGCGCGCGAGTTGCGCGATGGATTTTATGTGAACTTGGGGATCGGGATGCCTACTTTGATTGCCAATCACGTGCCCGCAGGCGTGGAGGTTACTCTGCAATCCGAGAATGGGATGCTGGGGATTGGGCCTTATCCGGTGGAGGGGACGGAGGATCCGGATCTGATTAACGCCGGCAAAGAGACGGTGAGCGAGATGCCGGGGACCTCTTATTTTTCCAGTGCCGATTCGTTTGCGATGATTCGCGGTGGGCATATTGATTTGAGCGTGCTGGGTGCGATGGAAGTGGATGAGACTGGAAGCATTGCGAATTGGATGATTCCGGGGAAGATGGTGAAGGGGATGGGCGGGGCGATGGATTTGGTGGCGGGAGCGCGGCGCGTAGTGGTCGCGATGGAGCATACTACGCGCGAAGGGGCTCCGAAGATTTTGAAGAAGTGCACGCTGCCGCTGACTGGAGTGAATGTCGTCGATACGATTGCGACGGACATGGCTTACATTCGCGTGACGAAGGATGGATTGGTACTGGAGGAAGTGGCGCCGGGGTTGACGGCGGAGGATGTGCAGCGGGCGACTGAAGCGAGGTTGATTGTGAGTTCGGAGTTGAAGGTGATGGAGAGTTAGGTGGCCTGCAAGAGCAAGGTCGTGGACCACGAAGGACACGAAGGATCACGAAGGACTTCATGAACGGCCTTTCTTTCGGGTGAGGCTGTTTCTTCGGCTGTTCGTCTCATTCCCAGAAATCCAAGTACGTCAAAATCCCCACCCTGTCGCACAGGACGCGACAAGGGTGGGGCACCTTTTAGTCTCTATCGTTAGGCCGCGGCGATGCGGCGGGATCAGGTCGTCCTGTTCTTGCTTGCTTTCGGCGCCGATGGTGAAGGCGTCGAGGAGGCCGAGCGACAGGGCGTATTTGATGGCTTCGTCCTGACGGTTGCGCAGCTTGCCCTCGCCCAGAATTTTCATTCCTACGATCGCTTTCCCGGAGGTCTTCATTTCTTTCAACACACCGACAACAGTGGCGGGATCGGCGTCCATGAACGCGCCGACCGGATTGATGCGGGCGAGATCGAGTTCGACCCATGGTGATTTCGCGGCGGCACGCAGAGCTTCAATGGTGTGGCAGGAGCAACCGTGAGTGCGGATGATTCCCTTCTCTTTCGCTTCGGAGAGCACGTCCATAACGCCGCGGTAACGGTCGGTCCAGTCGGCTTCGGTGACGCAGTGCATGAGGCAGATGTCGAGATAGTCGGTGCCGAGTTCGCGGCGGAAGCGGTCGAGATCGGCGCGTGCACTGCCGGGATCGCGAGAGAACGTTTTGGTGAGGACTGTTACTTTGTCGCGAGGCACGTGCTTGAGGGCTTCGGCGACGTGAGGATGGCTTCCGTAGGAGTCGGCGGCGTCGAAGAAGCGGAGGCCCTGATGGTATCCGTTGAGCAGGAGATCGGAGAGGCCTTTCACGCCGAGGGCGGTTTGGTTGGAGTGATGTCCGGAGCCGACGGTGCCAGTGCCCATGGCGAGGCGGCTGGTCTTGATGCCGGTGCTGCCGAGAGTGACGGTGTCAAAGGCGGAGAACTTTGCGGAGAGCTTTTGTTCGGCGATGGCTTGGAAGATTGCTTTCGATGAGAGCCAGGCAGCACCTGCGGAGGTGGCGGAGCGAATGAGGAATTCGCGTCGACGCATGACGTCCTCCTATGAATTCAACCACAGAGGACACTGAGGACGCAGAGGAAGTCTGGACGTCAGCGGGTTCTCGGTGATGGCACTGTTACGAGGCTATACCAAGGGCGGGGGCGCGGGAAAGGTCTGGCGGGTCAGTTTGGCATCGCGACCGAGCTAATTCGGAGTTCTAGTGGGAAAGAGCGCGGACGCAGGTAGGGATCCTTCGACTGTGATGTTGCTTCGCTCTCGCGAAGAACATCTTCGCTCAGGATGACAGATGTTTAAACCCGGAAGGGAGCAGCTAGGAGTCGGAAAGGCAGAGTGATGGCCAGGTAGATCACCTCGAGGACTCCGTGGACGGCTACGCCTACGATGCGGAACGGGAGTAGAAGAAGCCAGATAAACGGATACGCGATCAGAGCCAAAAGGGCGAGCGGCCAGCAGAGGACAAAGAGGATGCACCAGAGCAGGAATGCGAACATGGCGAGGACCTCCTTCTAACTTATGGTACGTGTGGAGCCGGAAGAATGTTCCGTGTTTTCGAGATCCGCGCGGCGCAGAATTTCCTGGATGAAGTCGGTTTTGGCGTGGGTGTAGGTCTCGCGATCGACAGAAAATCTCCCGGCGAGGCTGCGTTTCAGGCGAGCGTAATCTTCGGCATCTTTGGGATGCGTGCGCAGGTAGTCGCGAAAGGCGATGTGGCGGAAAAACTCGGTATCAGGGGTTGAGCAGATGTAGAGATGGTGATGAACGTCATGCTCCGGGGCCTTGAAGGCGTCACGGCCGGGAACGCCGAGGGTTCCCCGATGCTCATAGCCGACTGCCTTTAATTTAGCGATGACCCGTGGGAGGTCTTTGGCCGACTTCAAGAGAACGTCGATGTCGATGATGGGCTTTGCGGCGAGGCCGGGAACGGCGGTGCTTCCGATGTGTTCGATCGCGGCTGCGAATGAAGCCAGGACGGGGACGATGCGCGAGCGAATCGCGTCGAAGCGCTGGGGCCACTGCGGGTCGTAGTCTTCGATGATGATGGAGGCGGTCATTCGAATTGTCTCCGGAACGTTGAGAGTTGCTGCTGGACTTCGGAGAGTTCGTGGCGCAGGCGGGAGACTTCTTCTTCGAGTGATGCTAGACGGTCGGCGGTGGAGTTTGCCGCGGCCTGCGCGGGCGAGGGCGCCCGCGCCACATTGACATCTGCATCTTCTGCGGCAGCGGACATTGGCGGTTGGCCCGAGAAGAGGTGCGTGTAGCGGGATTCTTTGGTGCCGGGCTGGCGGGGGAGGATTTGGGCTAGCGGCGGTTCGCGCTGGGCCAGACGATCGAGCGTGGAAACTACGTCCTCGAGGGCTTCGAAGTGGTACATGCGGTCGGTGCGGCTGCGGAGTTCGCCAGGAGTTTGCGGGCCGCGGAGAAGGAGGACGCAGACTACGGCGATTTCGCGGCGATCGAAATTGAAAACTTCCTGCAGGCGGTGTTCGAACTTGGTGACGCGGCTATCGGCGCCGCTGGCTGGACCGGCGAGGCGCTTCTCTTGGACAGTGGCGAGGGCATCGCGGACCGCTGATTCGTCCAGGGTCATCACCGGGTCGCGATTGTTTTTCTGGTTGCAGGCGTTGACCAGGGCGTTGAGCGAGAGCGGGTAGTAGTCGGGTGTGGTGATGTCTTTTTCGATCAGGGAGCCGAGGACACGGGTTTCGACTTCGGTGAGGATCACTGAGAGATGTCCGAGCTGTGATTTTAATTCATGGCACTTCGAGGGAGTGGGGATTGATCGAAAGAAATTAGCTATCAGGACACGGATGAGCCACATCAAAATCCCCGCTCTAAACGTCGCCAAAACCGCGACGTTTAGAACGGGGCACCCTCGGGGTTTAGAACAGGGCGGTGGAGCGGCGTTTCCAGGACTTGCCTTTTTCTTTTGCGATGTTCTCCATGTCGTTCACGTAGGCTCCGGCTTGGGTGAGGACGTGGTGCAGGTCGTTGCCGATGCTGATGAAGGTAAATCCTTTTTCGAGGAACTCGCCGACGCGGGCGGTGCCGAACAGGAACAGGCCGAGGATGACGTTGTTCTTGCGGGCGTGTTCGATCAGGCTTTTTGTGGCGGCGTCGAGTTCGGGCGAGGTGTACATGTGGGGGAACTCGTATTTGTTATAGAGGCCCATCGACATACAGAGGTCGTTCTGGCCGAGGAAGAGAATGTCGACGCCGGGGACGGCGGCGATCTCGGCGATGTTCTCAATGCAGGAGGCGGTTTCGACCTGCAGGGCGACGATGCCCTCGTTGTTCCAGTTGCCAGCGTAGCCGAGAAGTCCGGCTTTGTTCATGCTGCGCTGCGGGAAGTAGACGGAGCGCGTGCCGACTGTAGGATACTTCGCACAACTGATGGCTTCTCTGGCTTCGGCGGCGGTGTTGATGTAGGGGATGAGGACGCCGTCGGCGCCCAGGTCGAGAGCCTGCTGAATGCCGGGGCGATCGGCGTATCCGCCGACGCGGACCATCGATTTCGCGCCGCCGTTCGAGATGCCGCTGAGCATGGCGGAAAGTTTCTCGTAGCCCATGGGGCCGTGCTGGGTATCGACCAGGAGCCAGTCGTAGCCTGAGTGTGCGAGTTGCTCGGCGACGGTGGGGCTGTGGGCGTTGAGGAACAGGCCCATCTTGGGCTGTCCGGCGCGGAGTTGCTTTTTGAATTCGGATCCGCTGAGTGCGGGGTCGGGCATGGAAATCCTCCTTGAAGTCGAATTGATGAGTGTACCGTATCGGGCGAGCGAGATTGAGAATGACGAGCTAATTTTCTTACGGTGTGACCGGGGGACAGATCGACAGCTGATTCCTCACTTGCCGTCGCGTTCGCTTCGGCGGCGTTCGGAATGACAAGGAGGGGAATAGGGGCCTATAGTGTGTTTGACAAGGAGAGATCGCGATGCGAATGCTGCTGAATTGGGTGCTGAGCGCACTGGCGGTGTGGATCATGGCGCAGCTTGTGCCGGGCATTCACGTGAACGGAGCCGTGGCGGCGCTGATTGCCGCGCTGGCGATTGGGTTTATCAATGCAACGATCGGTCTGCTGCTAAAGATTATTACTTTTCCTCTGACCCTGGTGACGTTGGGTCTGTTCTGGTTTGTGATCAATGCGTTAATGCTGGAACTGGCGTCGGCGTTGGTGCCGGGATTTCAGGTGCGAGGATTTTTCGCTGCGTTTATCGGGGCGATTGTGTTGAGTATCGTGAACCTGCTGCTGAAGGCGATCGTGATGCCGTCGCAAGAGAATCGCTAGGCGCCGCGCGCAAGACGTAACCACAGAGGACACGGAGTACACAGAGTGATTTTCTATGGCCGCGCTACTCATTTCTCGGGGCTGACTTTTTTGGCTTGATTGCCTGCCAGTCTTCTTCTTTCAGGACCCGCCCCAAACTGCTGAATTCGCCTGCGCCTTGCAGGAATTCGCCGCCGTCCATGCGGATGACTTCGCCGTTGATGTAGGCGGAGCCGTCGCTGACCAGAAAAGCAGCGAGGTTGGCGAGTTCTTCGATTGTTCCGAAGCGGTGTTGCGGATTGCGATCGAGCGCAATCTTTTCGAGGCCGGGATGGGGAAGTACGCGGGAGAAGGCGCCTTGCGTGGGGATGGGGCCGGGAGCAATGGCGTTCATGCGAATGCCGCGGTTGCCCCATTCGACGGCGAGGCTGCGGGTGAGGGCTTCGACTCCGGCTTTCGATATGGCGGACGGGACGACGTAGGCAGAACCCACGGGAGCGTATGTGGCGGAGATGCTGAGGACGGTACCGGGGTGGGAGGACTTGAGCCAGCGGCGTCCGCAGGCCATGGTGCAGTTGAGCGTGCCCATCAGAACGATTCCGATGACGGAGTTCCAGGCGCCGGGAGAAAGTTCTTCGGTGCGCGCGATGAAGTTTCCGGCGGCGTTGTTGACGAGGATGTCGAGGGGAGCTTCGCTCCAGATGGAATCGATCATGGCTTCGACGGCGTCGAGGCTGCGAACATCGCAGGGGATAGCGTGGATTGTGCCCTTCGCGGAGAGTTCAGCTGCGGTTTGTTCGAGAACCTCTTCGCGGCGGCCGCAGATGTGGACCGTGGCTCCGAGTTCGAGGAAGCGGGCGGCCATGCCTTTGCCGAGGCCGGTGCCTCCGCCGGTGATGAGGATGCGCTTGTTTTTTAGAAGGTCGGTGCGGAACATGGGATTCTCTCTTAGCCTCTTATCTGTGCCGCTTTGTCAGTAATTGGCCAACCCGTGTCATTGCGAAATAAATCAGCCACATCAATAGGAACCAAAAGACCTAATCGACAAGCATCTGCATTTTTAGCCCTTCACCCACTGCCCCGAATGCGTGCGGGAAAGGCCTAGAGGGAACCAGAACCTCGGATGCAATCGTGCCGGGCGTCTTGATCCCGAGGTTATCTTCGATGGACGAACCGCCTATGGCGAGGAAAAGCGATAGCGCTAGTGCGGCCACTACCAGGATTGCCTTTAGTACCGTGCCCTTTTTCATTGACGATATCCTTGATCGTGCCACTTCTTCGGAATGACAGATTATATGAGCTTGAGCGCAGGTACTGCCGCAGGTGCGAGGGCGAGTCCCCTCGCGACAGCCGGCGGGACGCCGGCGCTACGTATTACTCGCTATTCGGAAACCGTAGTCGGCGTATTGGAATTCTGGGGGGATGCTGGAGCGGGCACTGCAGCGGGCTACTTTGATGTGGTGGCGCCAGGAGCCTCCGCGGGAGGATTTGCGTGGCGGTTTCATCGAGCTTTGTTCGGGGCCGCGGGGATTACGTTCCGGCGAGACGGCGTAGTAGTTGGGATCGTACCAGTCGCTGCACCATTCGTGGACGTTGTCGCCAATGTCGTAGAGACCGAAGGCGTTGGGGGCGTAACGTGCTACCGGCTCGGGACCGGTTTGCCAGCGGGTGGCGTAGTCAGGGAAAGATTGCGGCAGGGCGTCGCCCCAGGGAAAACTCTTTTGTTCGAGGCCGCCGCGGGCGGCGTGCTCCCATTCAGCTTCGGTGGGCAGGCGGTAGGGACGGGCCGTTTGCGCGGTCAGCCATTCGCAGTAGCGAGTCGCTTCATGCCACGAGACCGCCGTCACGGGCTGCTCGGGGTGGTTGAAGTTTGAATCTTGCCACGATGGCAGCGGCGCGGCGCCGGTGTCGATCAGGAAGCGCGCGTATTCGGCGTTGGTGACTTGCGTCGCGGCGAGGAGAAAGGCGTCGACCCAGACGCGGTGGATGGGACGCTCACAGTCCTGTCCGGCGTCGGAGCCCATCAGAAACCAGGCGGCGGGAATTTGGATCAGCGATGGTTCGAGCGCTTGCGCCGGAGTCTCTGATCGAGTTGGAGTAACGGGCATATGGTTGCCGCCGGTTCCCTACAGGGGTAAAGTTTACCAGCGCTGGAGCATTGAGATGGCGGAGAAGAAGCTGCGGTTTCGAGCGAAGATTGAAGGGAAAGAGGCGGGTGTGGTGGCGGCGATCACTCCGCCGGTGGATGTGATCGAGTGGTTTGGAACGCGCGCACGGGTGCCAATTCGCGGAACGCTGAACGGTTTTCCATTTCGCTCGTCGCTGATGCCCTGCGGCAGCGGCCGCATGATGCCCGTGAACAAAACTCTGTGTCAGGGGGCGGGCGTGAAACCGGGAGATCTGGTCGATGTGGTGATGGAGCGCGACGTGGAGGAGCGAATGGTGGAGGCTCCGCCGGAACTCAAGAAGGAGCTGGCGAAAAGTAAGGTTGCGCGGGAACAGTGGGACGGGCTGGCGTTCACGCATAAGAAGGAGATGGCGAATTCGATCTCTGGCGCGAAACAGGAGGAGACGAAGAAGCGGCGGCTGGCGAAGGTGATGAACGTTTTGAAGACGGGAGCGAAGTGGACGGGGTAAGAGACACTCCAACTGATTTGCAGTAATCGAACGTCAAAATCCCCGCTCTAAACGTCGCCAAAACCACGACGTTTAGAACGGGGCACCCTCGGAATTACGTGCAGAGGCGAAGATGCTGCACGACTTTGGCAATGTTGTGGTCTTGGAAGAGGCGGACGGCGGCGATGCCTGCTGCGCCGGCTTCGAGACAGGAGCGGGCGTTCGCTAGCGTGATTCCTCCCAGGGCCAGGACTGGGAGGTTTGTGGCGCAGGCTTCGTGGAGTTGATCGAGTCCTGCTGGACGAGTGCCCGGGGCGTCTTTCTTTTCGAAGACTGGGGCGAAGACTGTGAAGTTGGCGCTGCTAGCTGCGGCTTGCGCTACTTCTGCTGGGGAGTGACAGGAGACGGCGATCAGCGGATCTCGTCGTGAGTTTGCGCGGGCGGGGGCGCCCGCGCCGCATTCTTGGTGGCGCTGCCACACTGCTCTCACTTCTTGTGGGGACACGTCGTCGGAGCGGAGGTGGACGCCGTCGGCATCGACCGCTAACGCGACATCGGTGCGGGAGTTGATTAGAAGAGCAGTTCTCAGCTCTCGGTTCTCAGTTCTCAGTTCGGTCACGATCCTGATGGCGTCTCGCGCCAAAGATTCCAAGTCTCGAGTGGGGAGACCTTTTTCGCGGAGTTGGATGTAGTCGACGTTGGCGCGCGTAGCTTCAGCGATTTTTTCCAAGAGGCGGCGACGGCAGGTGAGTTCGTCGCCCGGGAAGGCGGTGCGGTCGGTGATGTAGTAGAGAAGGCAGCTACTGTGCATCAGTTCTTAGCTCGCGAATACCTGGCAACCAATCCTACAAGAGCAAAGATGCCGAGCTGCGCCCGGCGGACAGCCGAAGGCGGCTGTCGCCACATAATTCTTAGCTCTGCACCTAAGGCCTCGTTTTTGCTATCTCCGGGAGTACTTCGCCGGTTTTTTTGGGAGCGCCGCCCAGGTGATATTTCGTGAGGCCGTCGCGCAGATATTCGAAGGCGTCTTCGGGGGTGTCGACGATTTTGAACTGGTTGACATCTTCGGGAGCGATCGTGCCCGCGTCGGCGAAAGCCTGGAAGTTGAGGATGCGGTTCCAGTATTCGCTGCCGTAGATGACGACCAGAATTTTTTTGGCCAGCTTGTCAGTTTGTGCGAGGGTGAGGATTTCGAAAAGCTCGTCCATGGTGCCAAAGCCGCCGGGGAAAATGACGAGGGCTTTAGCGAGATAGGCGAACCAGAATTTACGCATGAAGAAGTAGTGGAACTGGAAGTTCAGAGTCGGAGTGATGTACTGGTTGGGGCTCTGCTCGAACGGCAACTGGATGTTGAGGCCGATGGTCTTGCCTCCGGCTTCGTGAGCGCCGAGGTTGGCGGCCTCCATAATGCCGGGACCTCCGCCGGTGGTGACGACGAAACGGCGGCGGCGGGCTGGGATCTGGATCGACCATTTGGTCAGCATGTGCGCAAGACGGCGGGCGTCTTCGTAGTAGCGGGCCATGTCGAGTCCGGCCTGAGCGCGTTTCAGATCCTTCTCCAGCTGGGCGTCGGGCGTCGCGGCGTGATTGCGCTCGAGGGTGGCGAGGGCTTCGGCGGCGTCCTTGTGTCCTTGAAAGCGGGCGGAGCCGAAGAAGACGACGGTGTCCTGAATCTGCTCGCGGCGGAAGCGGGCGAGGGGTTCCTGATATTCGGCGAGGATGCGGAGGATGCGGCCGTCCGGGCTGTTGAGGAAAGGTTCATTCTGGTAGGCAACCGGCGCGGACTTGAGGTGGTCAGTCATAGGTTAGTGTCGTGTTCAGAATTCAGGGCCCGAATCGCAGATTATCAGGATATCAGCAGTGCGCCTTAGGGTCGGAAGCCAGACCAGGTTCGATGCGGCTTAGGAAGCGGCCGAAGCGGTGCCCTTTCAAGTCGTCAATCACCGACTATGGCTGTTCGTGGTAGTGGAGCGCCTCCCAGAAGCCGATCCAAATATCGAGCAGGCCCAGGCCGCTGCAGATGCCGCGGAAGAATCCGTTGGAAACCAACGAGCGCAGGGAGGGGAAGGAAAGCAGCAGGTAGTTGTCGGTCCACTCCGGGGTCCAGGGCAGAATGATGAGCAACACGCCCGCGACGGCGCTGATTAAGACGAAGAGAAAGACGGAAATTCGGTGCATCCAGACCTGAATCGGGCCGTGAGGCTGGTGAGCCTCGGCTTCGACCGGCGGATTGAGAAGAGCGGTGCTGGACTCCGCCTGAGGAGGGCCAGATTTTGGATCGTTGCCGGGAGCGCCGGAAAACGGAGTGGGATCGCTCATGCAGGGCAGCTCCGGCGCCGCGAAGAAACGACACGCAGATCACGGCGGCCTGCACTGCACCCCGGGGAAAGAAAGTTGGGGACAAAAGCCATCGGGCTATTCTACGACTTCAGGGCCTTAATGCGCTCGGCCACATCGCGATAATCGATGTTGCTGCCGTAGACGTCCATGAAGTGCTTGAGGGCAGAGGCCTTGTCGCCAGCGGTCTCGAAGGCCGCAGCGAGCTCGTAATGGAGCGCGACGCGGGTTTCGCCGTCGATGGTCGGAACCGCGAGAGCTTTTTCATACCAGCGGACCGCGGCTTCAGGAACGCCTTTTTCGAGGAAGCACTGGGCCAGCCAGGTATAAGTCTGCATGATCTGCGGGAAGGGACGCCCGTGATCGAATGACTGGCAGGCCTTTTGCAGCTCCCCGATAGCCTCGTCTAGCAGGCCCATTTCGCGGAAGGCGATGCCGAGGTTGTAATGGGTTTCGGGATCTTCGTCAGCGGAGGCGACGTCGGCTTCGAGATCCTGCTTGAGCTCGCCAAACATTTCCGCGAGATCGATGCCAGCCTCTTCGGCAAACGGAGAAGCTTTCGCGGCAGGAGCAGCCGGGGCATGAGGAATCGGGATGGCTGGTGGCCGCGGCGCCTCGACGGGTGCGTGCCAAGCTACAGATGCCATAGCAGGCGGCGCGGCTGCAGCGATTTGATTCGAGGCTGAAGCGGATGCCGCAGCGCTGGCCGCCATGGGCGGAGCCACAACTGGCCGGACAACCGGAGGCGCAGGCGTCGCGGCTGAAACTGGGGCTGGCGCCGGAGGCGTGGCGACCGGTGCGGCTTTCAGGAAGTCTTCGCCGAGAGACGCTTCGATATCGGCAACGAACTCGCCCAGAATCGGGGCGGTTGGTGTGGCGGCGACAACGGGTTCGGCGTGCGCGGCCGGGGCTACAACGGGCCTGGCGGACGGTGGCGCGACTGGCTGTGGCACCGTGCCGGGCAGGAATCCGTCGCCCAACGAGGTTTCGAGATCGGAAACGAAATCGTTCAGAACGCTGGGTTGCGGCGCGGGTTCGGGCACCGGAGCTGGCGGAGGCGCTGGCGCAGGCTTCGGTGCGGGCTTTGCCGCTCGAATGTGAACCGGCGGCTCAGGCTTGGCCGGCGCGGGCGCTTCAGCAACCACGGGAATCTCTTCGACCGCGGGAGGCTCGGGCTCGACGACTTCGGGTTCGACAACTTCGGGCTCGACCATTGCCTCGACGACGGCAGGTTCAACGGTCGGCTGGACCTCAGCGGGTTCGACAGAGACGGGAGCTTCGTCAACCTGAGTCTCATCGATTTCGACTTCGGCAGTCGGAATATCGTCGGCGGTAAGCTCTTCGACCACAGGCTGGGCATTGGCCGCAGCCTCTTCTTCCGCATGCTGGGTGGCCGCTTCGACTTCGGCACGGAGCTCGGCAATCTTGGCCTGATCGCCGGTCAGAGTCTGGAGCTTGGCCAGGGCCGCCATAGCTTGCTCGGGCATGCTATGGGCGAGATAGAAACGAATCTCCTCGATGGTTTCGGTGGTTTTGCTGGACTCTCCGGGATCGGCGCTAGCACCAGCGGCCTCGACCTCGACTTCGGGCGCTTCGGCGGGAGCATCGGTCTCGACGGTCAGAGAGTCATCCCACTCCGAGGAGAGATCGATTTCCTCCGTGGCAGCAGCGGGTTCGGCGGAGGCGGATTCATCCACCACAGCAAATTCGGGTTGCGCGGAGGTGGGCCAGGCTTGAGCGACCGGGGCGGCTTCTGCTTCGGGCGCCGCTGCTTCTTCGGTGGCCGCCTCTTCCGCGGGCGCTCCGTCGACAGAGAATTCGGGTACATCACTCTCCGGCTGTTGAAAGGCAGGAGCGGCAGCCGCTGGAGCGTCCAGAAAAATGTGAGCCTCTTCGGAGTTTGCGCCGGGCACGGGAAGCGAAGAGCGCTCCTCATAACGTTCGGCGAGCTCGCCGTAGCGGGTTGCCTCGTCGGGATGCTCTGCGTCGGAGTAGAGAGTTTGAAGAGTGCGGCAGCAGATGGCGGCCTCGGCGAAACGGCCCGCGCGAGTGTGCAGGGCGGCGAGACGCTGATTGAGGCGAAGATCGTTGGGCGCCAGCGGTAAGACTCCGACCAGAGGCCCGAGGGCCTTGGCCGGCATGTTATACGAGATGAAGAGTTCCGCGTCGGTGAGGGCGGAACGGACTGCCAGTGAAATCTCGTCCGTATAGTGCTGATGAACCGAGGGCGCTGTGGCTTCCAGATCGTCGATGAGGACGACGGCTTCTTCTGGCGTGATCAGTTTGCCGCCGGAGGTGCCGCCAATTTGCCCAACCACCTGCTGGTAATTCTGCATGTGCAGGGGATTCTGCGGCTCGACGGTAGCAAGTTTCTGATAAAGATCGCGAGCGCGGGGCAGGTCGCCCGCTTGCACGCTGGCGTGAGCCAGCAATTCGATGACTTCGCTGACGTGCGTGTTCTCCCCAGCTTTGTTGAACAGGTCGAGGAGTTTCTGCAGAGAGTCGGGATTGTCGCGGACGTGACCGATGATGGTGTGCAGGCTTTCGAGAACCTTGTCGGAATTCTCGGCCAGCAAACGCTCGGCGTGCTGGTCAAAGACCTGGAGTGCGGTCTCATACTGGCCGGCTTGCATGAGAGCATCGGCAAAGCTGGAGATGGCTGCCAGATCGTTGTGTACGGTCAACAGCTTGTTGGCGACGGTTCCAGCTTCAGAGAGTTGTCCGGCTTGCAGGTAGGCCTTGAGCAGATCCTTGAGACCATCGAGATTGGAATCGATGTCGGGGACTTTTTGCAGCGTGGCTACCGCACCGGCAGCGTCGCCGGATTCGAGCATGTTCTTGCCTTGCATCAGCAAGGCATAGGCATTGCCCGGATCGAGGGTGAGCATGCGCTGCAGAATTTCTTCGGCGCCGCTCAGAGAGCCTTTGGAACGCAGGCTTTCGGCGGCGGCGGAGAAAATCTGCCAGGCTTCCGCTTTCTTGCCCAGGCGAATGTAGACTTCGGCCAGACGGACCCGCATACCGCTGTTTTCCGGATCCATCTCCACAATCTTCTGGAAGATGCGGACGGCGTTGTCGAGCTGACCGGCCTTCAGGAATTCTTCTGCGACTTGCAGATACTGGGCGCGGGCGTCGTTGAACAAGCCCTGCTGGCTGTAGAGTTCCGCGAGTTTCAGCAGGCTCTCGAGCGAGGGCTGAAGCTTGCAGATCTTCTTGTACATCGCGATGGCCTTGACCGTGAACCCCTGGCTGGCATAGGCATCGCCGACAGTCTTGAAACATCCAGTGGCTTTATCGGTTTCGCCGAGGCGGGAGTAGAGATCGCCAACGGTGTTGGTGACGGTCAGGTCCTTGGCATCATTCTTGAGGACTTTTTCGTACTCGGCAATGGCATTCTGCAGTTTGCCCTGCTGGACGTACTTCTCCGCACTGGCCAGAACCTTTTGCTTGTTGAAGCCAAACAATGCCATAAGAGTACGAACTCCAGAACCTGTTGTTCAAGACAAAGTCTTGATGCAGAGCCCGTCGAACGTTCGGGGAAACTGTTCCCGGGTACCGCTCTGAGGGCCATGTCACATATCGGCAGATGGACCGACCCGACAAGGCCAATTGTACGTCGGGGAGTCATGAACCGCATGGTTACCAAGGGTTACCAAAAGGGAGTGTACGAACGGGTTACGAAGGGAATCAGTTGCGAGAATTGGTCGCTCCGCGCGGCCTTGGGGGCGATGGGCAGTAACTGCGGGTGCCCATTTATCACGAAACTAGACCGCTCATCAGAAATTGCTGGCGGACGGGTGGCATAGGCTCCGATACTAGGCTGCATGAAACGACCCGGTGAGTTTTACTGGCTTTGCCAAGTCTGCGGGTGGGGCGCCTATAGCGTAGTTGGGCTATGGACGGCCGTGCTGGACCACGGTTGGAGGCGTAGCGTCCTCGGCGGCTACATTCTCTTTTTCCTTTATAGCATTGCTCTGACGCACCTCCTCCGCCGCATCGTCCATCGGCGAAATTGGACGAGCCTTCCCCTGCCCAGCGTGCTGGCAAGGCTAGCCTTGGCCAGCATTCTGATCGGGGCGATTCAGGCAACACTGGTGGTTGGCGTCTATACGGCCTTCGAAGGCTCGCTTGGAATATGGGGAGACAGGAGCTCAGTTGCTTTCCTGTTTATGGGCGTCTCGGTGATCACAACCATCTGGTCGATTCTTTATCTGACCATTACCACGATGCGGCATTCTCGCGAAATACGCCGCAATCAAACGCAGATGAAGCTGGCTCTGAGCGACGCCGAGCTACGTGCCCTGGAAGCGCAGATCAATCCTCATTTTCTCTTCAACTGCCTGAATTCGATCCGCGGGATGATTGTGGAAGACGCCGTTCAGGCCCAAGATATGGTTACGAAGTTGGCGAACATTCTGCGCTACAGTCTTCAGCGCGACCGGAACCATACCGTTCCGCTGGAAACTGAAGTCGAAGCGGTATCGGACTATCTCGCGCTGGAGTCGATCCGCTTTGAAGACCGCCTGCGGGTCCGTTTTGAACTGTCCGATGAAGCAAAACGAGTCGAGATTCCAGCGATGCTGCTGCAGAATCTCGTCGAAAACGCCATCAAGCACGGGGTGGAGCAAGTTGCCGACGAAGGACTGCTCTCCATAAGAGCCGCCTTGCAGGAGGACCTGTTGCGCATCGAAGTCGAAAACTCTGGCCGACTGGATAGTCCGCCGCCGAACCCGACGCAAATCGGACTGGCAAACGCCCGCGAACGGCTGCGCATTCTCTATGGCGAAAAGGCCAGCTTAAACCTGCTCGCCTCTGGACAAGATCGCGTTACAGCGACCATCCTGATTCCTGCCTTCCCGTGAAAGCGCTTATTGTCGACGACGAACGAATGGCCCGCCAGGAGCTTCGGCGGCTGCTCGCGGCGCATCCCGAGATTGGAATTATCGGCGAGGCCCGCAACGGAGAAGAAGCGCTTGCCCTCATCCACCGCCATTTGCCTGATGTGCTCTTCCTCGACATACAAATGCCGGGAATGAGCGCATTCGACCTTCTTCAGAAACTCGACGACGTTCCTCAAGTCATCTTCACCACCGCCTATGACACCTACGCGCTCCGGGCATTCGATGTAGGAGCGCTCGATTATCTCGTCAAACCGGTCGCGCCAAATCGGCTTGCCGCGGCGCTGGCAAAACTGAGGCCGCCCGTCACTCCTCCTTGCCTCAACCAGGTGTTTGTCAAAGAAAACGAGCGTTGTTGGCTGGTGCAGGTTTCTGACATCTATCTTCTGGAGTCTGAGGGGAACTATACGAGGCTATATTTCGGAAAAGAACACCCGCTCATTTCGCGCTCGCTGTCAGCTCTGCAAGAAAGGCTCGACCCCGCAGTCTTCTTTCGCGCTGGACGCAAACACATCGTGAACCTCAAATGGGTGGAAGGAGTCGAATCCGGCCTCGGAGGCAGTCTGCTGGTCAAGCTCAGAAATGGCTCAAAGGTGGAAATGTCACGGCGGCAATCGATCTTGTTTCGGAGGGCGCTCGGCCTGTGATCCGTCGCCGGGGGCTCACCTTGCTTGCGAGCTCCTAATATGAAGGTGTTATCGGTGGGGAGTGCCTTGACCGTGTATTTTGGTGGATACGAAATTCGGCTAACGTTGAACTGGGGGACAACGCAAACATGACATGGATCCGAACGGTGTCTTTAGTCGAGGCCGATGAAAAACTGCGCCAGGCGATTGAGGGTGAGAAGCTGTTTTATCCCAAGGAGTATGCCGAGCCGGTGCATCCGGATCCATCGGGGGCGTCGTCGATTGTGGGATCGCATACGCTGATTCCCGAGGCGCTGTATCACGCCTTCAGCACGTTTGGGGCGCTGATGTCGCCGGAGTTGCCGCTCGAGCGTCGGCAGCACGAGATGATCGCCACCATGGTCTCGGTCACCAACCGGTGCGTGTATTGAATCGAGTCACACGCAGAGTTTCTGCGTAGGGTGACGTTGGATAAGGAATTGGTGGAGGCGCTGGCGAGGGACTACACCACCGCGCCGATCTCGGCGCAGGAGCGCGTGATGCTCGATTACGTGGTTAAGCTCACCAAGGATGCGACGAAGATTTGGAAGGATGACATTGACGGACTGCGAGCGGCGGGGTTTGATGATCGCGGGATTCTGCAGATTACTCTGATCGCGTCGTGGTTTAACTACATCAATCGGGTCGCGGATGCGTTGGGAGTGGGCCGCGAGTAGATTCCGACTGGCTTCACAGGCTAAGGCGTCAGGATTTCGTGCTCGGCCGCATTGCCATCGCCACGAGCGCGGCGATGAGCGTCGCGGGAAAAAGCTGGCCGACGATGGCCTCAGCAATGGTGAGAGAGCGAGCGAAGGGATTGACCGGGGCGATTGTGCTGCCGACTGTGGTCAGTGTGGCGAAACTGAAATAAGTAAGCTTCGACGTGAGCTGGTCAAGATCCGCCGGCGCAGCAGCAAAGTAGAAGGATCCCGGATGCAACTGCTCAAGAAACTGAAAAGCCGAAGCCCAAACCATCCCAATCAGCAGATAGACGCAGACGCCTCCCTGGATGCGGCTCCAGGTCAAGGGCCCTTTGTTGAACATCACGAGCAAGACAATGCGGACATAAAGAAGCAGAGTGACGATGACGAGAGCGCTGCCCAATAGGTGAAGAAACGGCGTGGGATGCAGGCGACCTGTCGCGAGCACCGCTGCGGAGACCAGGAGAACGGCCAACGCGAATGCTCTGGCCATGCGGCTCTGGTCGATCACCAGAGTGCCGGAGATCATCAGCGCGAGCACGACAATGTCGAAGAAGAGCCGACTGGGCAGGCCCGCTTCCCGGAGAGGTGTAACGACGAAGACGATAACGGCTAATGAGATGGTGACCAGGGTAAGGCCGAGGTGAGAGGACCAGAACCGACCGAGATCGATAGGAGAAGCCGAGGTTTGAGGTCGATCCGTATGATCGGTCATGATGCGCGTCCTCCGTGGAATTCCGCGGTTGAGCGGATTCGACGAGTTTGGACGCTACGCTGGCAACTCGTCCACAACTATTTCCGCGTGCGTATCATCAGGCCATTGGCGTTGCCGCTCTGGTGTCGGCTGTAGGCGGGAGGTTGGGGGCGAGTCCTCTGGTGGCAAGGCCTTCCTGAAAACTCTCTAGCAGGCCGCGGGAAACTCCCTTTGGCAGTCGAAGGCAATCCGCAGGCGCTAAAGCGCGGTTGACTTTGTTGGACCTAACGGCACGACTGAAGTCGTGCCCTTCCCAAAACCTGCCGGAAGCGGAGTTTTTCAGCGGCCTGCCAGACCCAGCTAGTAGGTGAACGATTGGATCTCTGACACGCCGGCGTTAGGGCCGTCTACGAAGCCGCTGCGGGTGCTGGGCTTCAGTGCGATGTGCATGGCGATGACGTTTGACGCGTTGGAGAAATTGAATCCATTCAGTGTTTCCTGCAGGTTGCCGGCGGTGTCGTAGACATAGATCGTGCTGCCTGTGGAGCTGGAGCTGGAAACGGGCTGGGCCACGAAAAACAGTTTATGGGTGGCGTCGAACTCGACGTCGGCGCCGCTGAAGATCTGCTGTTCGCTGGAGTTGGGCAGGACTACGGTGAATCCGGTCTGCGTGGTGAGATCGTAGAATTCGACGCTGGCGTCGTCTTCGGTGGTGGTGCAGGCGATGTTGTCGGCGGAGTCGATGGCGATGCCGTTCACGAATCCGAATCCGATCCCGGTAAATTCCGTGAACGTTCCCTTGCCGAGGTCGGCGACGCCGATGATCGGGAGACAGCCGAAGCAGCCATCGCCGCCTCCGAGAATCGCCTGGTTGGTCGCGCTGTTGTAAGCCATGGGCGGCGGCGCGCTGCCGAAGTTGAGGGAGTCATGAATCTTGATCACCGGGCCGAAGGTGTTGGCGGCGACGTTGGAACTGAAGACGTAGGGAATGAAGTTTCCACTGTTGTCCTGAGCGAAGACGGCGGCGTTGGAAGTTCCCTGCGTGCGGCTGACCTGGTTAATCAAGTGCTTGGTGCCGATGGGCGGGGTCCACTTACCGGTGAACTTATTCGCGCTCAGCGGATTGATCACGTTAAAGGCGCGCTGGACGTTCAGGAAGCTGACGACGTGTTCATGCTCGACGAGACCGACGGAGTTGCCGACGACTCCCAGGGTGATGAAGTCGTCCTGCGTCTGCGTTCTAGTCACGACACTGAGAATCTTGCCAGTGGTCTGATCGAAGGTTTCGACGGCAGCGAGGAAGTTGCCGTTCGTGAGAACCTTGGACTCGCTGAGCACGCCTTCAGTGCCATTCTGATCGATATCGAATCCGAAGATCTGGCCGCCGAATTTGCTGTGCACGATGATGGAGCCGGCACCGGCGGCAGGGTTCGGTTGAAAGGCATCGTCTTGGCCGAAGGTCAAGGTCGATGCGACGCAGAACAGGCTGACGAAGGCGGCGATGATGACCAGGCGCCGGGATGAGTTCGGATTCACGTCTTGCATGCGGATTCTCCTCATTCGGAAGCCTGACAAGGCTACTCGTTTCGAGCAGAAAAGGTGTCAGAAATTTGTCAAAAATTGAGGGCCGGGTGGCGGTCAAGAGGCGAATTCACTATTTGGAAGGAACGCTGTACTGCGACGCGACCACCTGCCATTTGCCGCCGACTTTCATCCAGATATCGGTCAGGCGGTCGTGATACTCGTAGGGCTTACCGTTGGACTCACCTTTCTCGTGATAGGCGCCGGTGACCACGGCGGTGTCGCCGTGCATGCGCACTTTAAGGTCCGATAATTCGGCTACCTGCACCTTGGTGGAGGGGTCGGCGCTGTGACTGATGTAGCCTGCCTTGCTGTAGATGCTGCCATCTTCGATGGTGATGACGAAATCCTCTGCCAGCAGGGACGAGAGAATGTCGATGTTGTGCTGCTTGTAGGATTCGGTCCACTTCAGTTCCAGAGCGCGAATGGCCGCGGCATCCGATTTGTCCTGGGCCGACAAACTGACGGCCGCCGCCAGCAGGCAACACAGCAGAATAATGATTCGGTGGGAGCGCATCCTTCTATTTCGCACAATCGGATGGATACGGCAAGTTCTTTGTGTGGACCCTGCGGTACCGGCGGATTCGGAATGGGGCAGCTTGAAGACTGTACTATGGCCCGTTCCGCGCCCGAAGGTTGCTCTAGACTTGAGATGGGAAAGAGTAAAGACTCGAACTTCACTCGTTTGCCAGCCATGGCCGAATCGATCGCAGAATTCTTCTTGGAACATTTCCGGGCACGCCGGCACGAGCGTGCCTACCGGCAGAGGCGCGGCTACCGGACGGAATCGTTCACCTATGGGGAGGTTCTAGAGATGGCCCTCAGCTTTGCCCGAAAGCTGGAAGCGCTTGGAATTGCGAAGGGCGAGCGGGTCATGGTGTGGGGAGAAAACTCCGCCGAGTGGGTTGCGGCGTTCTTCGGGTGTGCACTGCGAGGCGTGATTGTGGTGCCGATGGATGACGGAGCCGCGGCAGATTTTGCCATGCGAGTTTTTCAGCAGGTCGATGGGAAACTGCTGGTGAGTTCGCGGCGGCATGTGCACGAGAGCGCGGTGGCGGGACATGCGATGGCGGTGATAAATCTTGAGGATCTGCCGCAGATGACGAATCGCGAGTCGGCGATGCCGCCCAAGATCTCTGTGGGGCGCGACGACACCCTGCAAGTAGTCTTCACCTCTGGCACGACCGCGGAGCCCCGGGGTGTGGTCATCACGCACGGGAATGTGCTCGCGAATATTGCGCCCCTAGAGCGGGAGATGCGCGGGTACATGAAGTATGAGCGACTCGTGCATCCCCTGCGGTTTTTGAACTTGCTGCCGCTGAGCCACGTGTTTGGACAGTTTCTGGGCATGTTCGTGCCGCCGCTGCTGGGCGCGACGGTGATTTTTCAGGAAGAGTTGAAGCCCTCGGAAGTGATCCATACGATTCGGCGCGAGCGGGTGTCGGTGCTAGTGAGCGTGCCACGAGTCCTGCAATCGCTGAAGCAGAAGATTGAACGCGATCTGGAAGACCGCGGCGAAGGAGAGGCGTTCCGGCGAAGGTTTCGGTCGTCAGAGAAGCAACACTACCTGCGGCGGTGGTGGACGTTTCGCGCGATCCGGCGGCAGTTCGGCTGGAAGTTCTGGGCATTTATTTCCGGCGGTGCTGCGCTCGACAGTGAGACGGAGGAGTTCTGGGGAAGGCTCGGCTATGCGGCGATTCAGGGATACGGGCTGACGGAGACGACGTCGCTGATTAGCGTGAATCATCCGTTCCGGCTAGGCAAGGGATCAATTGGCAAAGTGCTGCCGGGACGCGAGGTGAAGCTGGCAAAAGACGGAGAGATTCTCGTTCGGGGCGGAGGCGTATCTTCCGGATACTGGGGTAATGGTGGAGCTCAGGCGGTCTCGGACAAGGAGGGGTGGTATCGCACGGGCGACATTGGCGCGCTCGATGGGGCCGGCAACCTTTATTTCAAAGGCCGCAAGAAAGAAGTGATTGTGACGCCGGGTGGAACGAATGTGTATCCGGACGATCTGGAAGCGGCGCTGCGCAGGCAGCCGGAGGTGAAAGATTGTGTGGTTGTCGGAATGGAGCGTGGTGGGAACGCGGAGCCGTGCGCGGTGGTGATTCTGCGTGGCGAGACGAAGCTCGAGGATGTGGTGCAGCGGGCGAATCAATCGCTGGCGGAGTATCAGCGCATGCGCATATGGGTTGAGTGGCCGGAAGAGGATTTTCCGCGCACGAACACGCAGAAGCCGCGGCGGAATTTGATCCGGGAGGTGGCACAGGCGGAAGTGGTTGACAAGCGGGCGAGCGGTGGTGCGAGTAGTCCGCTGGCGGAGTTGATCGCGCGAGTGACGGGGCGCTCTTCTGGAGTGTTGCGTGAGGAAGCGAATCTGGATTCCGATCTAGGGCTGAGTTCGCTGGATCGGGTGGAATTGCTGAGCACGCTGGAGGATCGCTATCAGGTGGATCTCAGCGAGACCCGGTTCAGCGCGGTGCGCACCGTGGGAGATGTGGAGCGCATGTTGCGCGGAGAAGCGGCGCCGGGAGCGGTGTATCACTATCCCAGCTGGACCTTGAGCTGGCCCATGAACTGGCTGCGGGTTGCGGTGCACTATCTGCTGATGCGTCCGGCGATTGTGTTGTTGGGGTGGCCGCGGATTGAAGGACGCGAACATTTGCGCGGTGTGAAGGGTCCACTCCTGGTGGTTTCAAATCATGTGGGAGATGTGGATGGCGGATTTATTCTGACAGCATTGCCCGCGCGCTTTCGGCACCGGCTGGCGACCGCGACGGGCGGAGAAGCGTTGGAAGCACTGCGAACGCCTGGGGCGGAACGCGGATTCTTCGGGCGGATTTACGATCGGATGCAGTGGATACTGGGAGTCTCGTTGCTGAATCTATTTCCTCTACCGCGCCAGGCGGGATTCCGCCGGAGCTTCGCGTATGCGGGTGAGGCCGTGGATCGCGGCTACAGCGTATTGGTGTTTCCCGAGGGACGGCATACGACGGATGGGAAGCTGTGTCCATTTCGCGCAGGCGTCGGGCTGCTGGCGAGAAATCTGGGCATTCCAGTTTTGCCGATGCGGATCGATGGACTGTTTGAAGTGAAGAATGCGGGCAGAAGATTTGCGGCGCCTTGGAAGATCCGGGTGCGGATTGGCGAGCCGATGACGTTTGCGCGAGGATCGGATCCGCAGGAGATCGCGGAGGAGTTGCAGAGAGCGGTGGAGCGACTCTAGGGCTCCGCGGTCCGGTTCGTCCTTCACATTAGCCTCCCGGCATTTGAGTTCCCTCTCAAAAACGCTCCAGGCGCTGGGTTCGTTCTTAGGGGAACGAATCCAGCGCCTGTGAGAAAACGACTGCAGGGTCGTCGAAGCCACTGCGAGGTGGCGGTTAATTAATGGTTACGGATACGGCCTTGGACGGAATGCCATTCGTAACCACAACCAGACTGGCAGCTCCGAGGTTAATCGTGGCAGGAATATCGAACTGCGCGCCCACCAGCTTCGTGCCTGTGGCCACGCCGCCCAGCCAGCTGTGCGTCTTGCAATAGACCACGACGCCCTTCGAGTCTTTTATGCGAACGATGGGGAAGTTGGTCGAGGCCTGGTTGTCATCGCCGTAGTACGCACCTTGCGTCAAGCCGTTGAACTGAGTCCCGGTTATCTTGTTGTTCTTGCTGGCGTGAGTCAGAGTCGTGGCTACGGTCTTGATGGTGGGAGCGCAACCGGCGCATGGAGTGGTTGAGGCGGGCGTGTAGATCTCGACGTCGGACGAGAAGTCCGTGAAGAGGATCTGGCCCGAGGGAAGAACAACCATGCCGCCCACATACGAGGAGTCGATCCCGGCATTCGGCGGAGCGCTGGTTGCATTCATCGTGGTGCCGTCCCATTCGAAGAACTTGCTGCCGGTGTTGAACACGCCGGGGCTGGCATCGAACAGGGCATTACCGTTGGGCAAAACTGCAGCGGGTCCGTCAGCGATATCCAGGGTACCTCCGAACTTGGGAGCGGAGGCCCAGGTCCCGGTCGACGGGGTGTAGATAGCGTTGTTGGTGGTGGCGCCCGCGGCGAACACGGTTCCGTTGGGAAGCAGAGGCATCGGTCCCAACTCAAGCGAGCCCGGATCGACCAGGTTCACAACGGTGTTGTTCGTGGGAGTCGTCCATGCGCCCGTAGTGGGGTTATAGATCTGATAGCCCATCTTGCAGCAGCCGCTGGGGACGTAGGCATCGACGGTAAGAATATTTCCGCCGGGCAACATGGTCCAGCCTTCTTCGTCGTTGTCATCGAACTTGCCCGTGCCGGTAGCGGCCCAGGTGGCCGTGGTGCCGGTCAAGGTGAGAATCGCTTCCTGCGTGGTGCAGCAGTTGGCCTGCATCAAGTGTCCGTTCGGCAGGATGATGCTTTGAGCATCGCCCACGGTGGTCCAGCCGCTGGGCGCCGTGAGGCTCGTCCAGGTTTTGGAGTTCGGGTTGTAGAGAGCGCCCAAGGTCGTCCAGACTGCGCTGCCGTTGTTGTACTCGCCGCCCATGATTACAACCTGGCCGCTGGGAAGCACAGACGAACCGAAGTACAGAGGGTTATACCCGGTCGGCAGAGTTCCGGCATTCGACCAGGTTCCGTTGACGTAGCTGCCGGTCTTATCCGGGACCAGGCGGTACCACGGGTCAGCGTGGTTTTCGAAAAACATGCTGTTGACCAGCACCGATCCGTCGTTGAGCAGCAAAGCGTGCGCGACTGCCGATGATGGAGCGTTCTTTGTCTTCGTCCATGTGCCTGCGGTAAATGGTTCCTGGGCGCTCGCGATGCTGGACCAGGCCATCAGCGCAAGCAGAGCAATTCCGAATGTTCGGAAGACCTTCATAGAATAGTGACCTCGCATTTTTTTGTTATTGAAACGTGGCTTCGGACGCGGGATTGTGTTGACCAGCCACCACAGAAAAGAGTCCCCAAGGCAGGCCAACTCTGAATTCCCAAAGTCGGTGGATTATACCCCGCTCTGCTCCGGTGCAGAAGACTTGTAACAAGAAAATTACAAAGTTTCTTTACCGGAGAGGCAACTGCGCAAGAAGTTGCAGACAGCTGGCCCTGAAGTCTGCAAGATCTTGCGAACTCCCGTTCTGACCAGCGTCACGAAGCGGACGGAATGCTCAGGGCCGAAAGACTCATGCTGACCGTGAGACCGCGAGCAAGATTACTCTTCGTCCACCTGAGGCTCTTCCTGATGAATATCCGCCTCTAACTGGACTTCGGGAACTTTAGATTCGCGCAGCAGACGATTGAGGGCGGGCAAGTCTGCGGTTTTGAAATCACTCCAGCGTTTCAACACGTCGGTGCTGTCACGTTCCGTAGCCGACAGCGCTTCCATTTGAGGGGAAGTTGGTTCGGCATCGGGCTGCCAAACTTGCTGGTAGAGCGTCGCGGCCTGTCCGTTGACGCGGCTGAGAGTGACTTCGGGCGAAAGAGGTGCGAAGAATCCGCCAGCGGCGCCGAGGAGTCCGGTGAGTTTCTTTTCGAATGCGGCGATCGCATCTTTCGCCGGGCTATTCGCCTGCGAGTTGAGCTTTTCGAGTTGGGCGCGAATCGAGCCACCTTGCAGGAGGGCTTGCGTGGATTCGGTCATGATGGACGCCAAACGCATCTCCGTCTGGAATTTTTTCTCAAGTCCGGGCATCGGAGTCTTGACGCGCGGGTCCATTTTGATGATGAGTGGCGCGCTGGAGGATTTTCCGTCGACAGTGAGTCGCACAGTGTAGGTGCCAGGCAGAGCGGTTGGCCCCAGGGGCAGACGAGGAGTGTCGTGTGGAATCGCGGCGATCGGATAGTCGTGGCGCGACGCTGCGGGTGCCGGATAATGCAGATCCCAGACCCAGCGGTGCATTCCGGCGGTAGTGGAAAGTTGGCGAGGCATGCGGACCCAGTACAGCGGGATCAACTGCTTTTGTAATTCTTCCTCGGTAATGTCGGGCTTATCGGTGTTGGTGAAGCGGCGGACGAGATGTCCCTGGGCATCGAGGATTTCGAGCGTGACGTTGGTTGCCGCGGCGGGCAGGTAGTAATCGAGAGGGGCTCCGTCGGCCGGATTCTGGGCCACCGGCTCGTCGGGCGGCAGTGGAGTGTCGGTGTAGGTATCGCGTTGCACGCGATAAGCAGGCGCGGGAGCGAAGAGGTGCGCCGAGTTCGCAATCGAGGCCGAGGCCTCGCGCAGCGGTGCGATGTCGTCGAGGATCCAGAAGGAGCGGCCATGCGTCGCGACGATCAGATCGTCTTCGTGAATCCACAAATCGCGCATGGAGGTGCGCGGCAGATTCAGTTGCAGCGACTGCCAGTGGTCGCCATCATCGAAGGAGACCCAGACGGCGTTTTCCGTACCTGCGAATAGCAAGCCTTTGCGGACGGGATCTTCGCGCACCGTGTCGACGGGGCCGAAGTCAGGCATGCCCGCGGTGATCTGCTTCCAACTCTTGCCGCCATCGTGCGTGCGATAGATGTAAGGATGAACGTCGTTGATGCGGAAGCGGCTCACGGATGCATAAGCGGTCTGTTCGTCGAAGTGTGAGGCTGAAATCTGCGTGACCTTGCTCCACGCCGTCAGTTCCGGGGGCGTGATGTTGGACCAATTCTTTCCGGCGTCGCGTGTGATCCAAAGCTGACCGTCATCGGTGCCTGCCCACAGAGTGTTGACGGTTTTGAACGAAGGCGCGAGTGCGTAGATCACTCCACGTTGTTTCTCGGCGCCCTTGGGAACGAGTGCGCCCACGCTCTCTGGCACGCCTGGATTCTCGCGCGTTAAGTCAGGGCTGATCGTCCGCCAGGTGTTTCCGCCGTCGGTTGTCTTGAACAGAACGTTGGCGGCGAAATAGAGGATGTGAGGATCGGCCGGAGAGAACATCAGCGGCTCAGTACGGTTAGTCCGGTACTTGGGGTCGCGCAGCGGGATCGGTGTGACGTTTTGAACCTGGCCGGTCGACCAATGGAATTTGGAGACCTCGGTTCTGCCGCCGCCGTAGACCAAATCTGGATCGAGAGGATCGGGCGCGACATATCCATACTCAATCACGCCGACAGGATGCCAGTCGCGGAAAGTGATGGCGCCGTCGTTGCCGCGAGTGGAAGTGCAGACTGAACCGCTCTCTTGCTGTCCCGCGCAAATGTGATAGGGGAACTGATTGTCGGCAATGACGTGGTAGAGCTGCGCGGTTGGCTGGTTGTACCAGGAACTCCAGCTGGCGCCGCCGTTCACGGTGATGATCGCGCCCTGGTCGCTGACGATGAGAATAATGTTGCCGTTGTTGGGATTAATCCAGAGATTTTGATAGTCATCGCCACCCGGCGCGCCGCGGAATCCGGACCAGGTTTTGCCGCCGTCGCTCGACTTCATGGTAACGGTGCTCACCACGTAGAGCAGATCGGGATTTTTCGGGTCTACCTTGGGGATGCAGAGATCACCGCCGCCGATGCGTCCCGCGGGACGCGGATCGTCGGTGATCTTTGCCCAAGTATCGCCAGCATCGTCGGAGCGGTAGACGTTAAGCTTTCCCGAGGCTGCAGCGAGAGTGGCGTAGAGACGGCGTGAATCGCTGGGGGCGATGGCGACGTAAATTTGGGAAAGATCTTTCGGCAGGCCGTTGGTCAGTGGGTGCCACGTGCTTCCGCCGTCAGTTGATTTGAAGAGTCCGCCGCCGGTGCCGTTCACTTCGTTGTTGTCCTCCCACGGGCCTTCGCGAACTTCCCACATCGAGGCGTACATGACGTCAGGATTCGACGGATCGATCACAACGTCGGATGCGCCGGTGTTTTCGTCTTTGGCGATGACTCTCTGCCAGTTCTGACCACCGTCGGTCGAGCGATAGAGCCCGCGTTCTTCGCTGGGTCCATAAGGATGACCGAGGACGGCGGCGAATACTTTATTAGGATCGCGGGGATCGATGGCAAGCGCGGGAATCTGTTGTCCATTGACTAGGCCGAGATGAGTCCAGGTCTTACCGGCGTCGGTGGATTTGTAGATGCCGTTGCCGACGGAAAGATCGGGGCGATGCAGTCCCTCGCCGCTGCTTACATAAATGATGCTGGGATCGGAAGGGGCGACGGCGATGGCGCCGATTGACTGCGTCGGCTCGCGATCGAAGATGGGGTTCCAGGTGCGGCCGTAGTCGTCCGATTTCCAAACGCCGCCGTTGACCTGTCCGACGTAGAACACGTTCGGCTGGTTGGGTACGCCGGCGGCGGCACGCGTGCGCCCGCCACGAAATGGACCTACCATCCGCCAGTGCAATTCCTGGTAAGTGTTCTCCGGGACCTGGGTCCAAGCCGGAATCGTGAATAGAACAGCGGCGAGAAAAGCGCAAAGACGAAAGGCAACGTGCAGTCGGTTCACTTGAGCCCCCTCAATGACCAAACGGCAAAGTACATAGAGTAAACCATACACGCAAGCGATTGCTGCCCAGCCCAAATAACGCTGGTAGCTGCCAAGCTCCGCATTTATGATGGCGGAGTTTTCATATCATGAGCATTCATCGCAGTCGGAAACGTCGGGGCGCTCTTGCCTTCGTGTTTTGCTCGTTTCTTTTACCCACTTTGATGTCCGCGGTGGTCGTTGCTCAGCCGGCCGCAACTCCAGCCGCCACGCCCGTCGATCAGGGACTCAAGCCAATTCTGAATTACATCTCTACGGCTTGGGATACGCTGACCCGTTCCATGACGGACTGCGCGAGCGTCATCGATCCTAAGATCAAGGTGGTGCCGGTGTTGTATTTGCCCAAGGACTTTGCCGAGCCGGCGGCCGTGCAGAAACTCGCGGCGGATTGCAATGTGCGTGTCGAGCATCTTCCCCTAGAGATCCAACGCCTGGGCGAGATCGATACGGCAAAGATTCAGCCGCATGGGCTGCTCTATCTGCCGGATAAGTATGTTGTGCCCGGCGGGCGCTTCAACGAAATGTACGGCTGGGACAGCTATTTCATTATCCGCGGTCTGTTGCGTGCCGGAGGCGTCGAGCTGGCGCGCGGGATGGTCGATAACTTCTTTTTCGAGATTGAGCATTACGGAGCGATGCTCAACGCCAATCGTACTTACTATTTGACACGGTCGCAGCCGCCGTTTTTGAGTTCGATGTTCGTCGATGTCTACCACGCTACTGAGAAAGATGGGCATTCCGACAAGGCTTGGCTGGAGCGGGCGTATGCGGATCTGAATAAGGACTATGAGATGTGGACACGCGATCCGCATCTGGCAGGGCAGACCGGATTATCGCGATATTACGATTTTGGTGAAGGCCCACCGGCCGAGGCTGTGCAAGACGAGAGCGGCTTCTATCGCAAGGTGGCGCAGTATTTCTTTTTGCATCCAGCCCAGGCCGATGATTATGTGGTCGAAACTGGAGCGGGGGCGCCGCAGGCCGTTGCCGGCTCGGCATATTCTTTGCAGGTGTGCGACGTACCGCTGACCATGGCGCATGCGGAATGCGAAAAGGGAAAGCAGTTCAAGCTGAGCGCTGATTATTACAAGGGCGACCGGTCTATGCGTGAGTCCGGTTTCGACGTGAGCTTCCGCTTCGGTCCCTTCGGCGCGGCTACACATCACTATGCGCCGGTCTGCCTGAATAGCCTTCTCTACAAAACAGAAAAAGACATGGAGCAGATCAGTCTTTGGCTCGGCCACTCGGAGGATGCGAAGAAATGGAACCAACGGGCGGAAGAGCGCAAGAAACTGATCACGCAGTATCTATGGAACGACGAGCAAGGCCAATTTTTCGATTTCAATTTCGTGACGAAGCGCATGTCGAGGTATCAGTATGCCTCCACGTTTTATCCGCTGTGGGCCGGGCTGGCGACGCCGGAGCAGGCGAAGGCGGTGGTCGGCAATTTGAAAGTGTTTGAACGCCCCGGCGGCCTTCCCATGAGCACGCAGGAGACGGGCGCGCAGTGGGACTTGCCCTACGGCTGGGGAAACATCGAGATGCTGGCGATTGACGGTTTGCGGCGGTATGGGTATAACGCCGATGCGGATCGCGTGTCGTACGAATTCCTCTCGACGGTCGCGGAGAATTTTCGGCGCGATGGCACGATCAAGGAAAAATACAACGTGGTCACGCGGTCTTCGGAAGCCCATGTGGATCTTGGGTACGAAATGAATGTTGTGGGCTTTGGCTGGACCAATGCCGCGTTCCTCGAACTACTGCACGGGTTGCCGAAAGGCATGGCGGAGCGGTTGGAGAGAGAACAGAATCAGCCGCTGCCGCGTTGACGGACCCATGCACCCCACCTAAGATGGAATTCCGTTTTTTGCAGAAACCAGACGATGATCAACCAGACCATCTCGCACTATCGCATCACCGGCCAAGTGGGCAGCGGCGGGATGGGAGTGGTCTATGAGGCGGAAGATCTCAACCTGGGGCGAAAAGTTGCCCTGAAGTTTCTGCCGCCGCAACTGTCGCGCGACCAGAATGCACTTGACCGGTTTCTGCTGGAGGCACGTACTGCGTCGGCGCTGAATCATCCCAACATTTGCACGATCTACGCGGTCGAAAAAGCAGGCGAAGGCACAGAGGCGCAGTCTTTCATTGCGATGGAACTGCTCGAGGGGCAGAACCTCGACTACAAAGTGATGTCGGGTCCGATGGCGGTCGGACCTCTGCTCGACATCGCGATTCAACTGGCCGACGCGCTCGACGCCGCGCATGCCAAAGGTATCATCCATCGCGACATTAAGCCCGCCAACATTTTTCTGACGCCGCGTGGCCAAGTGAAGGTGCTGGATTTCGGCCTAGCCAAGCTCACTCGTCCCGACCTGGAGATGAGTACGATCGGCGCCACACAAGATTCTCCCAGCCCACATTTGACGAGTCCGGGTGCGACCGTGGGAACGATCTCGTATATGTCGCCCGAGCAGGCGCGCGGAGAAGAACTCGACACGCGCACGGATTTGTTCTCGCTGGGGACCGTGATCTACCAGATGGCGACGGGGAAGCTTCCTTTTCCGGGAGCGACATCGGCGGTGGTGTTTCACGCGATTCTGGAGCTGGATCCGGTTTCTCCGCTGCAGTTGAATGCGGCGCTGCCGCCCAAGCTGCACGAGATCATTGAGAAATTGCTGGAGAAAGACCGCGACCTGCGCTACCAGTCGGCTGCGGATCTGCGCGGTGATCTGAAGCGGCTGAAGCGCGATGTGGAATCGGGACGGAAGCCTGTGGCATCGGGCTCTACATCGATTCCCGTTGCAGCCAGTCCTTCCGCGGCATCCAACGCGCTTTCGTCGACTGCCGAAGCTGTGCGGCCAGCCTCGAGCTCAACCGTAGTCGCGGCCGTAGGCAGGCACAAGGTAGGCACTGGAGTCACGGCCTTGTTAGGGATTGTCGTCCTGCTGGCTGCGAGCTATGGAGTCTACGCGCTGCTGACCCGGCACCGCATGCGTCCTTTCCGCAACTTCACCGTCACCAAGGTGACGGAAGAAGGGAATGCGGCACTGGCGGCGATTTCCCCCGACGGGAAATACATTCTTAGCCTGATGCGCGACAGCAACGGCCTCGCCAGTCTGTGGCTGCGGAACGTCCCCACGAATAGCAACACGCAGGTGCAGCCGCCGGCCGATGTTTATTACAACGGGCTGCGATTTTCGCCCGATGGCAACTATCTGTATTTTGTACGCAGCGATCCCGGAAACCCCGAGTTGAAATTCTTGTTTCGCGCGCCCCTTCTCGGCGGCACCGCAGAAAAACTCGCCGAGGACGTGGATTCCAACGTCACGTTCTCCCCTGACGGGCGCAAGGTCGCCTTCATGCGCTTCGACAATCCGGAGCAAGGAAAGTATCGGCTGATTGTGCGCTCGCTCGATAGCGGGGAAGAAACGGTGCTGACGGGGGGCGCGAACGTTCAAGGACTCTACAACCCTTCGTGGTCGCCGGATGGCAAGACGATCCTGTGCGTCGCGAATCAGCCCGGCGATGCCCTGACTGGATTGATGGCAGTTGATGTCAGCAACGGACAGCAACATCTGATTCTCGGCGCGGATTCGGCTCTCGCGAACCCAACCTGGCTGCCCGGCGGACGCGGAGTGCTTGTGGTAGATCGTGGGCGATCTTCGAACTACACCCAGCTTCAGATTTCCTTCGTACCTTACCCGGACGCGCGGTTGGAACCTGTTACTCGCGATACGAACAATTATTCTGGCTTGAGCCTCTCGGCCGATGGCGAGGTCTTATCGACCGTCCTGAGCGAGGACCGCTGGAATCTGGAAGTAATGTCTACCGCGTCTTCAGGAGTCGACGCGCACGCGGTCGCCTCCGCAGCGGCCTACACCAACTTCACCTTTACGCACGATGGACGATTGATCTTCGACAAGGAGAACCGGCTGTTTTGGATTAGTCTGGATTCGGGCGCCAAAGGCGCATTCGCGACCGTGCCGGATTCCGCTGACGGCGACCCGTGGGAATGTGCGGATGGGCGCACAGTAGTCTTTCTTTCTGGGTTACACGGTGGCAAGGGCAGTCAGAACGTTTGGCGCGAGGATGTCTCGGGCGGAAATCTGAAACAGCTTACTCAGGGAAAGCTGGATAATCTTCCCATCTGCGCTCCTGATTCTCGATCCGTCTATTACGTCGATGGGAACGGCATCGTGATGCAGGTTCCGATCGATGGGGGCGCGTCGCGAAAGGTTTCGGAGACTCCGGCCGCGGGATTCTTCGACATTTCTCCGGACGGCCATACCGTGGCATTTGCCACCATCGACCACGTGGCAGGACACGAGGAGAAACTTGCTCTAGTTGCCACCGATACGGGAGTTACAATGAAGATGCTCGGGTTGCAACATCCGCGTTCGACCACTCTCATCCACTTCTCTCGCGACGGCAAGTCGATGATCTATACGGTCCGCGAAAATGGCGCCGACAATCTGTGGCAGCAGCCGTTGGACGGATCGTCCGGAAAATATCTGACTTCCTTCAAGGCCGAGCACATCTGGGATTTTCATTGGTCGCCCGATGGAAGCAAGCTGGGAATGGTACGCGGACACACTGATTCGGACGTTGTACTGATACGCGACATGCAACAGTAGCAGCACCAGAAATCCCGTCTGCTGCGCTCCTCCCTTTCTGGTCGTCCTTGGACTACGCCGTTTGACGCAAAACCTGCCGGGCCGTTACCGTCGGTTGTCCCCACAGCCATCCCACGATCGCACCGAATACAAAGTTAGAGCTGGTTACCTCGCAGAAGTGTGCCCAACGAACCGCATCTGGAAAAATGGGATTCGGCATCAACAATGGTGCCACGCCACTGATGATGGTGAATACCGCTCCCACAGCGAGCGCTCCGGCGAAGCGCGGCAGGCCCATCATACGTACCAGCGCGAGACACAGCAGGACGAAGATCGGCCCGCGCACCAGCAATTGCATGGCTAGGATCGCCGGCATCGGAGGAATGTGCTGGCTGGCGTAGAAATCCCTCACGTAAGGGAAGACGATGAAACCCGCCGTCAGGTAGAGGAAAGAGTAAGCAAGGTCAGACAGTGCAAACTTCCAAATCTTTTCGCCAAGAGTTTTGGACGAGATAGGAGGGTAATGGGCAGTCGGGGTGTCCGTCCGCCTGCCAAACAGCAACGCCCACACTGGCAGAATGAGAGCTGCGGACAGGATCAGGAAGGCGAAGAGTCTGGACCATGGGATCGGAGAATTCGCCAGGAAGAAAACGCCTTCAATCGCGTTCACGCAACCGATGGCCAGAGGAACGCCGGCCATCGCGGTTCCCAGTTGCCAGCCCCGCAAATCGGCGCGGAAAGCAACGAAAGCGAGCGACGCTACCACCAGAGAATTGGACAGAAGCATCCACTGCATCGCGTGGGGAGCCGCGGGGGGCTTAATCTGGGACAACATCAGCATACCGGCAACGGCCTGTATGACGCAGAAAGCGAAGAAAACCACGAGGGCGCGCCAAATTGCATTGGTTAATTTCATGATGTGCCTCCTTTTCTTTTTCCTTCTTTTTCGTAACTAGCGAGAGCGTAGTGAGTCCACTCGAGAAAACATTCCGTTCCACGGATACCGCACTCGAAGGCCAATCTTCCCGAGACCGGTACCACGAGCTTGATGATTTCGAATTCCTCGCGCAAGGCGTCGATGTAGGACGAGAGCGCGGTCTCCAGCGATTGAAGCAAATTGATGGAGGCCGCTGGGCCAAGAACCGTTTCACTGAAAGCGAAGCGCAGCATGATTTCCTGCTGGCCCCGGACAAGGTCCTCGCGAGTTATGGGGCGTGTGATCCATTGCTTGAGTTCGGAAAGACCTTTCGGAGTCAGGCGGAAGACTTGCCGGCGGCGCAGGCCGGAGCCCTCTTCGATCGTGCCTCGAATCAGCCCCGCTTTTTCAAGGCGCGCCAACGCCGGATAGATCGCGCCCGGACTGTCGCTATAAGTCTTCATCGAGGTCGACGAGAATACTTTGCGCAGGTCGTATCCTGATGACGGCTTCTGCAGCAGTCCGAGGAGCGCGTAGCCGAGCGGTGGAATCTTGTTTGAACTCATTTAGGGCACCAGGTGCAACTCGATCTGGCGGTGAATCTGGTGGTCGGAAGGCTGGCCACAGTCGAGCAGAGCGGCATCGGAGCACTCGCGTTGGCGCGTTTGAACCAGATTGTTCATGGTGGCAGACAGGATTCTCCCGTCCTTCAAACTGATTTTGAGTTCAACGTCGAAGGCTTCCTTGCCCACCCCGACGTCATATTTGCCGGACTGGTTCTTGGCCACTTGGACCCAGTTGTTCGAGGTGTCCGCGACGGGCATACGCATCCACTCGGCCGGCAACTTCACTTTCGGCTGCAGTGGAGGAACGTGCTTGACCAAGAGGGTGGCAACACGGTTCGAGGAGTCGAACTGCTTGAGCGTGAGATCAAAGTCGATCGAGCTTTCCCCGAGGATCACGCGGTTTCCGTCAGCCCAGGAGGCCGGGATGCCGACCTTGACGTAGGCATGGTCCCCCGGCCGTTTCAGGTCACTCTGCTGGATGGCCAGCCACAGATCGCTGTAGAAGGTCAACGTGTCAGTGATCGGTCCAATCAGAAAGGGCTGAACCAGGCTGAGGTTCGGTATCGACGGAGGATTCGGGGGATCAAGCGAAAGCGTTTGGCGAAAGCTGAGGCTCTGTGCAGACAGCGTCATGCCGGCGCTCGACTTGAAATCGGACCAGCCATATTCTTCGACGCAGTGGCCGCTCGCGTCTTTCTTTACGATCCCGTTGGCCTGGACTTCGTAAGTCCAGCCATCGTTGTCGCCCTTCATGTGGTAGATCAGCGTTTCGCCTTCGGTGTAATGCCGGGCCAGCGGGCTCTGGGTTGTGTCCGCCGGAGTTGCGTTGGGGGCGGCGGAAGTTTGCGCGGAAGAGAAGGTCAGTGCGAACAATCCGCACAGGAGGGTGAATCCCAACATCCGCGCGAGGCGATTCATGAAAAGCCCCCTCATGGTCCGTAACGTACTATAACGCTGCGTACCATTAAAGTCAAGCCTCTCGACTGGCGAAGAGGTAAAGCTTTGCTCGAAGGACAGCCGAGGGCGGCTGTCCCCACATTTCTTGTAGCCCAAAAAACTAAGGGCGGCCATTGCTGGCCGCCCTCATTGTCGAATTGTGGCTCGCAAAGCGGTGTTAGACGCCCTTGACGTTCTCAGCTTGCCAGCCTTTAGGGCCTTTGACCACGTCAAATTGCACTTGCTGACCTTCCTGCAGACTGCGGAAGCCGCTGGCTTGAATGGCGGAGAAATGCACGAAGACATCCTCGCCGTTCTGGCGGCTGATGAAACCGTAGCCCTTGGCGTCGTTAAACCACTTCACTGTTCCTGTTTCCATGATGGTGCTTGTTCCTTTTTTGTTGATGTAGCGCTGAAACTTTCAGGATCTTCTGCAGGCAGGTCACGCGCTGGGTTAAGCGGAGATGCTTGTACTGCGAAGAAACTCTTAAGTCAAACGCAGCTCGATTGTAAAGAAAGCGCCCCATAAAAGCCACATAATTTGCTGTAGGCTATGGCTAAACAGCTGATGTGGAAGATGTTATGGTGAGCTCATCTGAACCGAAAAATGGCTGCCACTTGCGACCTTTTCGTAAAGCATTCATCATCTAGACATGTGTTTGCGGATACTGCTGGTTTCGGTTTTGCTCACCGCTTCGGCGTGGGCGGGGATCGTCGACGACGTGCGCATCGCCCTGATGCAGAACAGTTTTTCGTCCGCGGAGTCGGCTCTGAATGCGTATCGCAACCAGCAGGGGGTAACCGCTGAGTACGTTGAGGCGTATTCGTGGATGGGCCGGGCCGCGCTCGACCAGGGACAGTACGACCAGGCGGCCGCCTATGCCAAGCAGACTCAGACGCTCGCGCAGGAGTTGCTGAAGAAGCGTCCGCTCGACGCCGAGCCACACCTGCCCATCGCCTTGGGCGCAGCGCTGGAAGTTGAGTCGCAGGTCTTGGTTGCCCGCGGTCAGCGGACGCAGGCGGTCGCGCTGCTGCAGTCCGCGCTGCGGACTTACGGGAACACCTCCATTCACGACCGGCTGCAGAAGAATCTGAACCTGCTGTCATTCCAGGGGAAGGTGGCGCCGACGCTAAAGTCGGACCAGTTTCTAGGAGCTAAACTACCGTTGCCGGCGCATCTGAAGGGTTCGCCGGTGCTTCTGTTTTTCTGGGCGCATTGGTGCGCGGACTGCAAGGCCGAGGCGCCCATCATCACGCAATTGCGTTCGGAGTTTGCAGGCAAAGGATTGCAGGTGATCGGGCCGACGCGCCTTTACGGCTATACGGCGCAGTTGGAGCACGCTCCGGCGAGCGATGAACTGCAATACATCGACGCAGTGCGGCACCGTTTTTATTCAGGGCTGCTCGACATGCCGGTGCCCATCAGCAAGTACAACTTCGACGTCTACGGAGCTTCGACCACGCCCACGCTGGTGTTACTGGATCGTGAAGGGAAAGTCGCTTGGTACCATCCAGGGGCCGTGCGCTACAACGATCTGCGGGCGGAGATTGAGAAGGTCGTAGCCCGGTAGTGGTTGATTCGTGTCGCGCGGGCGCCCTCGCCCGCGAAAAGCTGGGGGAGGCATTGAGCGTCTTCTGAGTGCCTACCGCGGGTCCAGGTTCAGAAATTCTACCGACCGTCTATTTCCTGGCTAGACGCGGGCGAGGGCGCCCGCGCCACATCGTCAAATGCCTTTCCCTTCCACTTCTTTCAACTTGCCCGTCTTTACATCGTAAACAAATCCTCGCACTGGAATATGCCTCGGAATCCACGGATGCGATTTCACGCGTTGCATCTGTTGTCGGACGTTTGCCTCGAGGTCATCAAAGGCGTGAAAGTGTGCGGGTTCGTCTGCGGCGGTTCCCATTTTCTCGGTTAGCCGCGCTTTGAGTTCATCTTCGCGCACCTTCAACAGGCCGCAATCGGTGTGGTTGATGATGATGAACTCCTGCGTGTCGAGCAGATGATGCGACACGATCAGCGAGCGCAGGGCGTCGTCGGTGGCGATGCCGCCGGCGTTGCGGATCATGTGCGCGTCTCCAGGATGCAGGCCGAGGCAATGCTCAAACAGGATGCGGGAATCCATGCAGGCCAGTACCGCGACGTGGCGCTTGGGGCGGACGGCGAGATCGCCCAGCGTGAAATTGCGCGCGAATTCTTCGTTAGATTTTAAGAGTTCGTCAGCGACAGACAAGGTTGAGTGCTCCTTCACGTTTGTCAAAATCCCCACCCTTCGACAGGCTCAGGGCAAGCTTTCTCGCTAAGAACGCGAGAAATGGGGCACCCGGATCCTGGGTGCTCGTCGTTGGTTGTGAATAGTTTACCCGTTACAATCGGCGCGTGAACGTCGGCATGAATCTGGACGACACGATTGTGGCGATTGCCACGCCGCCGGGGCGCGGGGGGATTGGTGTCGTTCGCTTGGCCGGGGCGCGCGCGCTCGAGATCGCGGGGCCGATGCTGCGGCTGAAACATACGCTGGAGCCGGGGGGCGCCGTATTTGGAGAATTGATCGAGCCGGGTGGTGAGGCAGCCGAGCTTCGCTCGGCTGGACAGCCGGGGGCGGCTGTCCCCACAGGAACTCTCTCCACTCGCATCGACGAAGTCGTCGTCACTTACTTTGCCAAGCCGCATTCTTATACGACCGACGATGTGATTGAGATCTCCGCGCACGGGTCGCCTGTGGTGCTGCGGCATGTTGTGGAGCTTTGCGTTGGGGCCGGGGCGCGCCTTGCGGAGCCCGGGGAATTCACCATGCGCGCTTTCCTCAACGGGCGCATCGACCTGACGCAGGCCGAGGCAGTGCGCGATCTGATCGATTCGCAGACGTTGTATCAGGCGAAAGTCGCGGCGCAGCAACTGGAAGGGGCGTTGTCGCGGCGGCTGCAGCCGATCAAGCAAAAACTTGTGGAGCTGATTGCAGTGCTCGAAGCCGGCATTGACTTCGCGGAAGACGATGTGTCGGTCATGCCCGATGCTGCGATTCTCGCTCACATCGCTGCCGTGCGGACGCCGCTGGAACAGCTCAGTGCGACTTTTGCATACGGCAAAATCGTGCACGAGGGGTTGACGCTGGCGATCGTGGGCCGGCCCAATGTGGGCAAGTCGAGCTTGTTTAATCAGCTGGTGGAGCGGGAGCGCGCCATCGTCACGGCGACTCCGGGTACCACACGCGACCTGGTCAGCGAGACGGTGGCGATCGGGGGGATCCCGGTGAAGCTGGTCGATACTGCCGGCATTCGCCACGCGCTCGACGAAGCTGAGTCGATCGGCATTCGCAAATCGATGGAAGCTCTGGCCGACGCGGACCTGGTGCTGGTTGTGCTCGACGCATCTCAGGGAGAAACCGCGGAAGACGCGGAGCTTCTTCGGCAAGCCGCGAATCGGCCTGTGATTGTGGTCGAGAACAAGAGCGACTTGACCACGGGGGAAACCCCCACTTCTCGCAAAGAACGCGAGAAATGGGGCACCCGAATTTCGGTTTCCACATCGGCTTTGACCGCCCATGGCATCGGCGAACTGCGCGCGGAGATTCTGCGGCACATTGGCGGAGAAGCTGGAATGCAGGCGGAGTCCGGCTTCCTGACCAACGTCCGCCATCAGGGATTGATCAAAGATTCGCTGGCTGCGCTGGGCGCGGCGGAGAATGCCGTGGCTGCGAAGGTTCCGCACGAGATGCTGCTGCTCGATCTCTACAATGCGCTGCGCCCTCTGGATGCAATCACGGGCGCAACTACAACCGACGACATTCTGAATCTAATTTTCAGCACGTTTTGTATTGGAAAGTAAGAGGGGTACTCATATGAGAAAACTTGCTTGGGTCGTAATCATGGCGACTATTTGTTTGTCGACATCAGCACCCAGCCAAGAACAGCCGTCCGCAAACACTAAATCAGACACTCTTGTGTTTCGAGACCCCTTCACGCTCAAGCTCCGCGTCGACAAGGAACATTATTACGAGGAGCACTACGACAAGCGGATTCCCTACGTGGCGGAGAGCGATGTCTATCTCTTTTCCGGCGAGGACTTCGGAGTGAATCTGAGCATCAAAGGTGACGACATCTCTGAAGTAATCTATCAACCTGACGCGAAGAAAGCGGACGTTTGGTTCAGCTTCAAGCAGGCGAAAGAGCTGCGAGGCATCGGTATGATACTGATCATCCAGAACAAGCTGAAGTGGCGGCTATACATGGATGCGTTGATGACTGTGCCGGACAAGAAGGGGATTTACAAAACCAGCATCGTCCCAATTGACGCGGGTCTCAGCGATTATGAATCGTGGCCCCATCCCATCGTGCAGCTGGTTGTCAGAAACCTCCGCTTATCTGTAAAAGCTGCAGACAAGTCGCAATAGTCGTGGCCGCAAAGCAGCGGATCACTTCGACAGCGCGGCCAGCGCGTCCCGGAACATGGCGTCGAACGATCCACCCTTACCGTTCTTCGCAACCACAGAGAGAGCTTTTTCGGCGGCGGCTCGCTGGTATCCCAGGTTCAGCAACGCTGAGAGTACATCTTCTTCGGTTGCGTTCATCGTAGGAACCACGGGCGCTGTGGCCGGTCCTACTTCCGGCAGCTTATCGCGCAGCTCCAGCACCATGCGCTCCGCAGTCTTTTTCCCAATTCCCGGGATGCGTGTCAGCCGCGCCACGTCGTCACCGCGAATGGCTCCCACCATTTCTTCGGCGGCCATGCCGCTCAGGATCGTGATTGCCAGCTTGGGGCCGATGCCGCTCACGGTGATCAACTTCTCGAACAGCAGTTTCTCCGACGGGCGCAGGAATCCGTAGAGGGCGATCAAGTCTTCACGAACGTGCGTGTGAATGTGTAGCGCGACCTCGGCTCCGACTGCTGGGAGATCGGAGAACGTCGGCACGCTGATTACGACGTCATAGCCTACGCCGGCCGTTTCCACGATGGCCTGGTTGGGATGCTTGGCCAGCAGCTTTCCACGCAAATGAGCAATCATATTTTTGGGCAAATATGCTCAGGCCATTGTAGCGGGTGGGGGCGTGAGCAGCCGTAGTGGCGCGGGATGGACAGTCATCCTCGAGACTCTTAGAATCCAGATAGTTCTGTGGGCGTTTTCTGTGTTTCGACTGAAACTCCGATTCCCGGTCTGGATTGCGGTTGGGCTGGTGTTCTGTCCGGCACTGGCGCGGGCGCAACAGAGTGCTCTCGACTTGGAGGGGCACAGCGTAAATCCGCTGGCTGCGGACTCCAGCAAAATTCTGGTACTCGTGTTCGTCCGCCGCGATTGTCCCGTGTCCAGCCGCTATGCACCTACGATTCAAGGGATGAGCAAGCAGTACGCCGATCGCACCAGTTTCTGGTTGGTTTTTCCCGACAAGACGGATACCCCGCAGGCTATCCGAAAATATCTGCAGGAGTACGGATATCATTTGTCCGCGCTGCGGGATCCTGATCACGTGCTGGTGAAACGGGGGCACGCGCAGATCACGCCCGAAGTCGCCGTTTTTAACCTCAACCGCCAACTGGTCTACGACGGGCGCATCGACGACTGGTATGTCGATCTCAGCCGGGCGCGGCCTGCGCCGACCACGCGCGAGTTGGAGGACGCGATCCGCGCGGCGTTGGCGGGAAGGCCCGTGGACAAGAGCGAAGTCAGGGGAGTGGGATGCTACATCTCAGACCTCGAATGAGCCTCGGGCTGCGCGCCGCGCGATGGACGCTGATAACGCTGGTGGGACTGACTGTGGCGAGTACGCTCTTTGGCAGACCGGCCGGGCGTCAGTCATTTTCATTGCCCACGACATCGACATCGGCGGAGCAAGTTTCCTACAACCGCGACATCGCGCCGATCATCTTTCATTCCTGCGCGACGTGTCACCGGCCGGGAGAGGCGGCGCCGTTTTCTCTGCTGAGCTATGCCGATGTAAAGAAACATGCGCGGCAGATTGTGGATGTCACGCAGTCGCGGGCGATGCCGCCATGGCTGCCAGAGCCACAGAAGTTGAAGTTTGCTGATGAACTTCGCCTGACAAACGCAGAAATCAATCTCATACAGTGCTGGGTTGAACAAGGGGCAGTCGAGGGCAATCCAGCCGATCTGCCTCCGGCGCCGAAGTTCGTCGAAGGCTGGCGGCTCGGACAGCCGGATTTGATTCTCACCGCGACCAAACCGCTCACCTTGCCGCCGTCCGGTACCGATACTTACTGGAATTTCATCTTCCCAGTGCCGATTCAACAGACACGATGGGTGAAGGCCGTCGAGATTCGTCCGGGTGACAAGCGCTACGTCCACCACGCAAACATTCTGGTGGATCGGGCCGGTTCGCTGCGACAGCGCGAGAGCACGCCGGGCGCGGGTTTTGGCGGCATGGAGATTCGCATTGAATCGCAGGTGTTCGATCCCGATAGCCATCTGTTGTTCTGGAAGCCGGGAACCATCCCATACGTTGAGCCGGAGGGTATGGCGCTGCGTCTCGACAAGGGCACTGACCTTGTCCTCAATACGCACCTGCAGCCTTCGGGGAAGCCAGAGGTGATCCAGCCGAGCATCGGACTGTATTTCACGCCGCAAGCCGCGACCAGGGTGCCGATGTTGCTGCAACTCGAGAACGATGCGAAGCTCGACATTCCGGCCGGGCAGAAAGATTTTCTGGTGACCGATGAATTCACGGTGCCGATCGATGTCGAGTTGATGGCGATTTATCCGCATGCGCACTATCTGGGGAAAGATATGCAGGCGTCGGCCACGTTGCCGGATGGCACGGCGGAGACCCTGATCCACATTCCGCACTGGAACCTGAACTGGCAGGCGGTGTATCGCTATGCGGAGCCGGTGCGGTTGCCGAAGGGCACGAAGGTGAGCCTGCGTTACGTGTACGACAACTCGGAGGAGAATCCGCTGAATCCGAATCATCCGCCGACGCGCGTGATGGGGGGCAACCGGTCGAGCGATGAGATGTGTCATCTGTGGCTGCAGGTGTTGCCGGTGAACTTTGATCCGGCGCAAGGCGATCCACGGATGGTGTTGCAGGAGGCATTGGCGCGGCATAACGCCGAGAAGAATCCTAGCGACTTCGAAGCGCACTACAATCTGGCCGCAATGCTGCAGGCCAAAAATCAGATCGATGCGGCGATCGGCGAATATCAACTGGCGCTACGCCTACGCCCTGAGGACCCGGCTGGAAACAACGCGCTGGGCACGGCATTCGTGACGGCGGGACATCTCGAGCAAGGGGCGGGATATTTTCAGACGGCATTGAAAGCGCGTCCGGATTACTTCGAGGCGCATTACAACCTGGGATTGGCGCTGGCGGCACAGAATGACTTTGAAGGTGCGTCGCGGCAATTTGTTCTGGCGCAGAAGTTGCAGCCGGACGACGCCAATGTGGAGGCGAACCTGGGAGCCGCGCTGGCGGAGATGGGGCGTTTTCCGGAAGCGAAGTCGCACTTCGAGCGGGCGTTGGAAATTGATCCCAACCAAGCGATTGCGAAGGAAAATCTGGAGGCGGTGAAGAAAGTAATGGGCGCGCATTAGAAGATAAATCCCCACTTCTCGCAAAAAACGCGAGAAATGGGGCACCCGCCCGAGGAAAGGGTGGGCCAACCGGTTGTGCTTTAATCCTCGATATGCAGGGAATTCGTCGACGCCTTCTTTTTCGATACTGTCTCTTTGGCGCGGTCGTGTTGCCATTTTCTGTGGGCGGAGTCGCGCAGCAGGCGACGCCGGTTGAGTCGCCGATGCCGGCTGCGGTTCGCCCGGAATTCGTCGAAGCGCGAAAGCTGATGCAACAAGGGGATGCGGACAAGGCCATAACAGAATTGCAAGTTGTTGAAGCGCGCGCTCCGGCCACAAAAGGGCTCAACCAGGAACTGGGCACTGCGTACTACAAGAAAAATGATTTCCCGCAAGCGATCGCGTATTTGAAAAAGGCGGTCGCTGAAGACCCCGCGAATGGCGAGCCAACCCAACTGCTAGGACTCGCCTATTACCGGGGCGGGCATCCGGCGGATGCGATTCCGCTGCTCGAAAAGGTGCAGGGATGGTATCCGCGGGCCAATGCGGATGCGTCGTACGTTCTGGGTGTCTGCTACATCCAGACCAAAGACTATCCGCAGGCGCGCAAGGCGTTTGGGAAGATGTTCGACGTGCCGCCGAACTCTGCTGCGAGCTATTTATTTACGGCGCAGATGCTGCTGCGCCAGGAATTCGATCCGGTCGCGGAAGAGTATGCGCAGAAGGCAGTGGCTCTCGATCCGAAGCTGCCGCTGGCGCACTATCTGCTCGGCGAGCTTTATATCTACAAATCGCGAATTCCCGAAGCGATCGCCGAGTTTCAGAAGGAATTAGCGATCAATCCGGCGCACGCGGCGACTTACTACAAACTGGCCGACGCGTATTCGCGAATTCAGAAGTACGAAGACGCTCAACATTCTCTGCAGCGGTCGATCTGGCTCGACCAGACGGCAACGGGGCCGTTCATCCTGATGGGAAAGGTTCTTGAGAAGAAGGGAGAACTGGATCTGGCAGTGATTGCTTTGAAGCGGGCGGCAACGATGGACCCTAACAATCCCATGACCCATCAGTTGCTGGGCCAGGCCTATCGCGAGATGGGGAAAAAGGAAGAAGCGGAAGGCGAACTAAAACTCGCGGAGCAACTACAAACCAAACAGAATCCGTAGTGCTTTGACTATAGAGCGGCGGCCTGGTCGCGGCGGCGCGCCTGGATCTCAATAAACACATTTACTAGTGACACAGCCGCTGGCGTTACGCCCGGAATGCGCGAGGCCTGGCCGATGGTCCGCGGACGCACGTGCGTGAGCTTTTCCTGAATCTCGCGGGAAAGGCCGCTGACCGACCGGTAATCGAACCACTCCGGGATGGAGTGCTGCTCGGACTTCTTCAGGCGCTCCATGGCGCGCTGCTGCTGCAGCAGGTAGCCTTCGTACTTGATCTCGGTCTCGACGGACTTGAGTTCGTTTCTTACTTCGGACGACAACTTAACCACTGAGGACACGGAGGACACAGAGGGATTTCTTGAGAAAAACTCCGGCACGACTTCCCTGAGGATCGGCACGAGATGCTCGACCGTTACTTCCGGACGCTTTATCAGTTGCGAGAGATTTTGCCCGACGGAGGCAGACAAGTCGACATCCGTTGAAACGCAAGGTCCCTCGAGTATGTTCGGCTCCGCCTCACTTCGCTCGGGATGACAGGGCTTTGATTGAGCAGAGACTCTAATTCGCTTTGACATGTCAGGTGTGAGCCGCGAACTCTCCAACAGCCTCTTCATTGCTGCCAGGCGATGCTGCTTCGCTTGATAATCTGCCCAAGCTTCGTCTGAGATCAGGCCTACGCGGCGGCCGTGGGGCGTGAGGCGGCGGTCGGCGTTGTCGATGCGCAGGTGCAGGCGGAACTCGGCGCGCGAGGTGAACATGCGGTAGGGCTCGTTCGTGCCCTTGGAGATGAGATCGTCGATCAGAATCGCGGTGTACGCTTCGGTACGATCGAGGATCAACTGAGGCTGCCGCTTCACCTGCAACGCGGCGTTGATTCCGGCCATCAGTCCCTGGCACGCTGCCTCTTCGTAGCCCGATGTGCCGTTGATCTGCCCGCCGAGGAACAGGCCGGCAATCTTGCGGGTCTCGAGCGTGCGCTCCAGTTCCGTGGGATCGATCGAGTCGTACTCGATGGCGTATCCGGGCCGCAACATTTCTGCGTTCTCGAGGCCGGGAATCGACTTCAAAATTTCAAGCTGGACTTCCACCGGCAGGGACGTGCTCATGCCGTTGACATAGATCTCGTGCGTGTTCAGTCCCTCCGGCTCCAGGAAAAGCTGGTGCATCTCCTTGTCGGGAAACTTCACGATTTTGTCTTCAATCGACGGACAGTAGCGCGGCCCGATCGACTGGATCTGTCCGCTGTACATGGGCGAGCGGTGCACGTTTTCGCGGATGATGCGGTGCGTCTCAGCTGTGGTCCAGGCAATGTAGCAGGGCACCTGCGAATCGTGGTGAGCGACCTGCTTGGTCCGGAAGCTGAAAGGTGTAGGATCGACGTCGCCCGGCTGCTCGGGGAATCGTGACCAGTCGATGCTGCGTCCATCGAGTCGCGGCGGAGTTCCGGTCTTCAGCCGGCATCCACGCAGGCCAAGCTTCTTCAGTGCCTCGCCCAGAAGAACCGCGTTGGGCTCGCCGGAACGCCCCGCAGGATATTGCTGCTCGCCGCAGTGAATCAGGCCGTTGAGAAAGGTTCCGGTGGTAATGATGACCGCTGCTGCGCCGACCGTGCGGCCGTCGCGCAAGCGAATGCCAAGAACCCGACACCGGTCGTTAGTCGTTAGTCGTTGGTCGTTGGCAAGACCGTTGCCATCTTGAGGGAGCGCCAATGACAAGCGACTAACGGCCAACGACGATTCCTCCATAATCAGATCCGCAACCTCGGCCTGCTTGATCTTCAGATTCGGTTGTGACTCCAGCACTTCGCGCATTTTGAGGCGGTAGGCTTGCTTGTCGCACTGCGCACGCGGAGACCACACCGCCGGGCCACGCGAAGTATTCAGCAAGCGGAACTGGATGCCGACTGCGTCGGTGATCTCGCCCATGATGCCACCGAGCGCGTCGACTTCGCGGACAAGGTGTCCCTTGGCGATGCCGCCGATCGCCGGATTACACGACATCTGCGCGATCAGGTCAACGTTCAGGGTGTAGAGGGCGGTCTTCAGGCCCATACGTGCAGAGGCCATGGCGGCCTCGCATCCGGCATGGCCGGCGCCGACCACAACTACGTCGAATTGTTCGGTGAACTGCATGAAGTCGGTTGGCGCGAGCCCTGGAAAATCGTTGCGCAGCTTACTGCTTTCATTCTAGCAACTTGGCGCCTCCTGTGATTTCCATCACTTGCCGCTGCTGCTTTCCGCCCGTATATTGGGCTATCCTAGCCATACGCCACAGGGGGCTTCATGAATACTGCGGAATTCTTCAAGCAACTGGACGCGCGAATCGGAAAGTACGACCTGCTCTGCCATCCGTTCTACAAGGCATGGTCGGCGGGGCAGTTGACCCGCAACGATTTGCGGGAATATGCGCAGGATTACTACCACCACGTGGAATCGTTTCCGTCCTACCTGGCGGCGCTTGGCATGCGCTTGGACGAAGGCGAACTGCGTCGTGCGGTGCTTGCCAACATGTGCGATGAAAAGGGAGTAGACGGGCGTCCCGGACGGGATTCTGTTCCCCACTCGGATCTTTGGCTCGACTTCGCCGAGGGCATGGGATCGAGCCGCAATCTGGAGTGGCACACGCCGGTGCCCGAGATCCGGCAGCTCATTCGTCACTTTCAACAGGTAGCCAGCGAAGGCACTCCTGAGGATGCGCTGGCGGCTTTCTATACCTACGAATCGCAGGTGCCGCGGATCGCCAAGGAAAAAGAACGCGGCCTGCGCGAGATGTACGGGGCTGACGACAAGACCTGCGGATACTTCTCGCTCCATGCCACAGCGGATGTGCATCACTCCAATGTGTGGCGTAAGCAACTCGAGAAACGCATCGCCGCACATCCGGAGACGGCGGACTCGGCGCTCAACGCTGCGGAGAATGCGGCGCGCACGTTGTGGAAGGCAATGGACGGAATCGACTCCCGGCGGACGGCGATGGCGGTGGCATAGATCGGATTAGAGAAGACGGCTTGGGCCAATGATTTCGATAGAATCGTTGGCTCATTTCTTTTCTGGAGGGAGCGGTTTGGCGAAAGCAATCCCTATCGGCACGCGCGGCGAGGCGGAAGAGACGGTTGAGTTCGAGCACACGCTCACCTCGCACCATCCCGAGTTGCCTCCGGTGTATTCGACACCCGATATGATCCGGCTCATGGAAACCGCGTCGTTTCGCGCGCTGCAGCCTTACTGCGAAGGCGACGAGATCACTGTGGGAACTTCCATCAACGTTGAGCACCGAGCCGCTAGCGGCATCGGATCGCGCATCAAGACTGAGGCTACGCTGGAATCATTCGACGGCCGTTTCTATACGCTGCGTGTGACCGCTCGCGACGATGCCCAGGAAATCGGACGTGGCACGGTGGGCCGTGCGGTCGTCAGCGTAGGAAAGTTCGTCACGAAACTTAAGGCAAAGAATGAAGTCTGAAGTAGTCTGAGAATTCCCATCCTCATCGGCGTCATCTCCGACACGCATGGCCTGCTTCGTCCCGAGGCCCTGACAGCGCTGCGTGGTTCAGAACATATCATTCATGCCGGGGACGTGGGCGGGCCCGAAATTCTTGAGGAACTCGCAAGCATCGCACCCGTGACTGCGATTCGTGGGAACGTCGACACAGCAGCGTGGGCCCGCAAACTGGCAGAGACAGAAGTGGTCGAACTCTCCGGTGTTTCCATTTTTGTGTTGCACGACTTGTCTCAGCTGGATCTCAAGCCGGAGGCGGCTGGGTTCAAAGTCGTGATCTCCGGCCACAGTCACGTTCCAAAGCTGGAGACGAAGAATGGGGTCCTGTATCTCAATCCCGGCAGCGCTGGGCCACGGCGGTTCAAATTGCCGGTGAGCGTCGGCAAGCTAATCGTGGAGCGTGGAGGCGTTCGGGGAGAAATCGTTTCGATCTTGAGCTGAGATTTCTACGTGGAGTCATCCTGAGCGGAGCCGCTTTTCAGGCGGAGTGAAGGATCTCGCGCGCATCCAGAAGCGCCACGCGAGATCCCTCACCCGGCTGAACTGGGCCGGGTTTCGGGATGACGCCCGTGATCAGGAAGGCGGGACCCCGGTCTCAGCATTCCTCCGTTGCTACAATCCCAAAGAGTGTCCATTTCCTTCCAGATCGACGCCCATAACGGCAAAGCTCGCACCGGGCGCCTCCTGACGCCGCACGCTGAGATTGAGACGCCCGTCTTTATGCCGGTGGGAACGGTGGCCTCGGTCAAAGGGGTTCCCCAGGACATTCTTGAGGATCTGGGCGCGCAGATTATTCTCGGCAATACGTACCACCTTTACTTGCGTCCGGGCGTAAGCAGCGTGAGAAAGATGGGCGGGCTGCACGGATTCATGTCATGGCGGCGGGCGATCCTGACTGACTCCGGCGGGTTCCAGGTGTTCAGCCTGAACGAACTACGCAAAGTTACTGAGGATGGTGTAACGTTCCGCTCGCACCTCGATGGTTCCGCGCACTTTTTTAGCCCGGAGAGCGCCATGGAAGCGCAGATCGGGCTGGGCGCGGACATCATGATGGCGTTCGATGAGTGCACGGAGTATCCGGCGGACGCAGCCCGGGCGCGGGCTTCGATGGAGATGACGGCACGCTGGGCAGCGCGGAGTCAGAAATATTTTGAGGAGCACAAACACGCAGTGCCTTGGAACCAGTACTCAGTACCCAGTACTCAGTACTCAGCGCCTGAGAGGGGTGGCGCCGCGAGCCTCCCTTCAGAAAACATCGGTAGCACGAAGTCTGGCAACCGAGTACCGAGTACTGAGTACTGCCCTACACAAACCCTCTTCGGCATCGTCCAGGGGGGGATGGACCGAGCCCTCAGAAAAGAGTCCGCTGAACGGACCATCGAAATCGGCTTCCCCGGCTATGCCATTGGCGGGCTCAGCGTGGGCGAACCGCGCGAACTCACCCGCGAGATCGTCGAATCGACGCTGGAGCATCTTCCCAAAGACCAGCCGCGGTACTTGATGGGAGTGGGCACGCCCGATGAAATTGTCGAGTACGCCAACCTGGGCGTGGACATGATGGATTGCGTCCTGCCCACGCGCGCCGCGCGGCACGGGCTGCTGTTTACCTCGGAGGGAAAGGTCTCGATCAAGCAGGCGCGCTATGCCCAGGATCCAGGCCCTCTCGATCCGAATTGTTCCTGCCGGGTCTGTTTTCGCTACTCGCGGGCCTATTTACGTCATCTTTATGCATCCAATGAAGTGCTGGCGCAGGTCTTGAATACGATCCACAACCTTAGTTTCTACCTTGACACTATGCGGCGGGTGCGGCATTCTATTTCACTTGGGGAAGAGTCCCGTTTTCTTTCCAGTGTATGGTCACGACCGAAACCATGACCTCCACGGACGCTCTCCCCGGATTCAAGCCTGAAAGCTGAAGGAACCCGGCCGAAGTCGATCCAAACCCCGTGGTGAAATAACAGCTCCCGCGGCGCTAATGGGCGCGGGCGGTTTTTCGCGGACGCGCACGCGCAGACCTCATATATGCAATTATTGCTGGCAGTACAGCTCGGTGGTAGCGGTGGTATGGGGTGGCTGGGTATGGCCCCCCTCATCTTCATTTTCGCCATTTTTTACTTTCTATTGATTTTGCCCCAGCAGCGCCGCCAGAAAAAATGGCAGGCCATGCTGGATCAGCTCAAGACCGGTGACAAAGTCACCACCAGCGGGGGCCTGCGGGGCACGATCATGGCTCTAAAGGATGATTGCGTTCATTTGCGCGTTCCGCCGAACAATATTGTGGTGGAAGTGACCAAGGCCTCGGTGCTGCAGGTTACGACCACCGAGGAAGAAGTGAAAGCAAAGTAAGTTTCGGGTTCCAAGTCTCCAGTTTCGTGGATTCCGCGAAGCTTGGACGCTCGAAACTCCAAACTCAAAGCCAGTCTTTATATGAACAAGAATTTTCTCTGGAAGCTTGGGATCATCGTCGGCATCACGCTCTTCTTCCTGTTCGGGATCTTTGGGGTTCCGAAGAGCTTTTCCCGCGAGGGGCTGCTCGGGGCGGTGAGCGATCACATCCATCTGGGCCTCGATTTGAGCGGCGGAACGCACCTGATTCTGCAGGTTCAGGTCAACGATGCCGTGAACGTCGTGGCGCAGAATGCGATGGAAGTGCTCAAAGAGCAACTGCGCAGCCGCAAGATTGACTATTCCGACATAACGCAGCCCGACCAGCAGAACAATCCTGACCATCTGGTGCTGAAAGGCATGCAGCCGGCGGCGCGTTCTGATTTGCTGACCATCGTGCAGGAGAAGTTGCCCGAGTACGACGTGACCGGCGGCCCGGACAATTCGTGGAATCTGTCGATGAAGCCCTCCGCGTTGTCGGACCTGAAGACCAAGGCGGTGTCGCAGGCCATCGAGACCATCCGGAACCGTGTTGACGCCCTCGGCGTCAGCGAACCCACGATTGAACAGCATGGAGCCGGCGGACAATATCAGATTCTGGTGCAACTGCCGGGTGTGGACGACTTCGGGCGCGTCAAGGACATTATTCAGTCCACCGCCATGCTTGAGATCAAGCAGTCTCTCGGCGGACCGTATCCCAGCGAGCAAGCGTTGTTGCAAGCGCAAACGCCGGTCGGAATTATTCCTGCGGACGCAATTGCTCTTCCCGGACACAACATGCCTGGAGCCGAATCAGAAGGACAGGCGTGGTATCTGGTCTCGCGTATTTCTGCTGTGAGCGGCAAGGATTTGCGGGACGCACAGCCCAGTCGCGATCCCAACGGCCAGCCTAGCGTGACCTTTTCGTTGACGGGCGATGGCGGCCAGCGCTTCTTCAGCTTCACGTCCGCTCACGTTGGTGACAGCCTGGCGGTCGTGCTCGACAACAAAGTTCAGGAAGTGGCCAACATCAAGGAGCCGATCCGCGACCAGGGCTCCATCAGCGGCGGCCGCATGAGCGAGCAGCAGGCGAAGGATCTTTCCATGATCCTCCGTTCCGGCGCTCTCCCGGCCAGCATCAAGTATTTGCAGGAGACGACCGTCGGACCGTCCTTAGGTGCGGAGTCGATTCGATCCGGTGTGCGGGCGACCATCATCGGCATGGTGGCCGTGCTGATTTTCATGCTGGTCTACTATCGCGGAGCAGGCATTAACGCCGACCTGGCGCTGATCATGAACCTCATCATCCTGCTGGGTTTCCTGGGGTGGTCGAGCATCGCTGGGGTCAACATTGCGCTGACCCTGCCTGGAATTGCCGGTGTGATTCTAACCGTCGGCATGGGCGTGGATTCCAACGTGCTGATCTTTGAGCGCATTCGTGAAGAATTGCGCAACGGTAAGACTCCGCCCTCGGCTGTCGATCAGGGCTTCAGTCATGCCTGGATCACCATCGTGGATACTCACGTGACAACGATCGTTTCGGCCGCGATTCTGTTCATCTTTGGCACCGGTCCGGTGAAGGGTTTCGCTACCACGCTGACATTCGGTTTGCTGGCAAACCTGTTCACCGCCGTGTTCGTGTCACGGTTCATTTTTGATTGGGTGCTCAGCAAGAAGCAACGCGGAGAGGCGCTCAGCATTTAGGCAACGGAAAGCGTCAACGAATGTGATTGACATTCTGAAAAAGTCATTGGCGGCTATGGTTACGGGCGGAGTCGTCGCGTACCTGGCAATTAGAGTGGATTTCAGATCGCATTTCGGGACAGCCCTACTCATGGCAATTGGAGTGGGCATTCTAAGTGGAACAGTAGAAGTTGGAGTACGCAAGTTAGCGAGTTCGAGCAAGCACTAGCCAAATCGACCGAACTGATCGGCCGGATTGAACAATGAAATTAATGTGCCAGATTGGTGCTAAGTCATAGATAGATAAGGGGCTAAGACAAACCCGTGGAGTTCTTTCGCAATACCAACATAGATTTTCTGGGCAAGAAGTGGTATTTTCTCGCCTTTTCACTGATCTTTAGCGTTGCGGGGCTGTTTTCGATGTTGTTCTGGCACCACATTCCGTGGGGCGTCGACTTCCGCGGCGGAACGCTCGTATACGTGAAGTTCTCTCATACGCCTGACGAAAATGCGATCCGCTCCCAGATCGATCGTGCTGGTCTAAGGAATTTCAAGCTGCAGCGGTATGGCGTGGCTGCGAATAACGAGGAGTTGATTGACCTCGATGTGCGCGAGACCAGCGAGCAGGCCCTCGATCAGGGCAAGCTGAAGATTATTAATGCGCTACAGGCCGGTTCTCCCGCTCCGGCGGGCAAGATCGACCTCAATAACGCAAGTTTCCTGACCGTCAAAGGCTATCTTGTCGAAAAAGACCCACTCCACCTGGGCACCGATGCCGATCAGAAATATGCAGCCCAGGCGCAAGCCGTTATCGATTACCGCGAAAAAGTGCTCGGGGGGGTCCTGAATTCGCTGGACCAAGTGAACAGCGCGCCAGGCGTGGATCCTAAGGTGGCATCGGTTCTTACCGATGGCTTCTATCTGTCCGACTTTGGCGTGCGCAACGTCGAGATCATCGGTCCTCAGGTCGGAGGTCAATTGCGCGCGCAAGCTGGCTTGGCTACCCTGTATTCCCTGTTGGGGATGCTGGTGTACCTGGGCTTCCGTTTTGAGTGGATTTACGGCGTCGCCGCGGTGGTCACGGTGTTTCACGATACGCTGATCACCGTAGGAGCATTTTCTCTGACCAATACCGACATCACCCTGACGGTGATCGCGGCCATCCTCACCCTGATTGGTTACTCTAATAACGACACGATCGTGGTATTTGACCGGATCCGGGAAAACATTAAACTTATGCGGCGGGAGAAACTGTCGGATATCGTCAACCGCAGCATTAATCAGACCCTAAGCAGAACCATCTTGACAGCAGGCCTTACCTTCCTTACCGTACTCGCACTCTTTTTATTCGGCGGCGAGGTGCTTCGCGGATTCAGCCTCGCGCTGGTAATTGGCATTTTAATCGGGACGTATTCATCGATCGCGATTGCCGCTCCGATCCTGGTGGCCTATCAGGATTGGCGCATTGAAAAAGGCAAGCGTCCCATCGCTATGCCGGCTGGGAAAGCTAGGTAAGTTACCCTATGGCGGCAGTGGCAGCGGTTGCGTTACGCCTTCTTGCGTAGAGGTTAGAGGGGTTTGCTCGGTTCGCTTTTCGGCCCCAAACCGGCCGGAGGGTGGGCCAAAGAAAGTGGGAGCAAACAGGAAGCAGTCGGTGTCTAAGTGCTCGTAGGGGTCTGAAAGAAGTTAGGGGAGAATTCCAATGTTTGAAGACAGCCTTATCGAATCCGGCGGCAGGCTCAAGACGAAGCGGGGATGGACGTCGATCGTCTCGTTTGCCATCCAGATCATGATCATCGGCGTGATGGTGTTGATTCCGCTGATTTTCACCGAAGCCTTGCCCAAGGGACAAATGATGTTCCTGCTGGTGGCCCCCCCGCCACCTCCGCCACCTCCACCGCCCGCAGCCGCGCCCGTTCATGTGGTGAAACAGATCCAGAGCGACATTATCAACGGTGAGTTGCGCACGCCTACCAAGATTCCCAAGAAGGTCCTCGAGAATCTGAAAGAAGACGAAGCCCCGCCGCAGATGGCTGTTACTGGCGTAGTAGGCGGCGTGCCAGGCGGCGTACCGGGTGGATCGATGGGCGGCGTCATCGGTAGCGTGCTCAGTTCTACGCCGGTGGCCGTGCCTAAGATCGCTACCCCGCAGCGCGTACGCGTTTCGCTGGGCGTTTCCCAGGGTCTTCTGATTCGCAAGGTTCCACCGAGCTATCCTCCGCTGGCGCGCCAGGCGCGCATTCAGGGCGTGGTTATTCTTCAGGCCCAGATCAGCAAAGAGGGTAATATTCAGAACCTGCAGTTGATCAGCGGGCACCCGATGCTGGCGCCGGCCGCGATCGAAGCCGTGAAGCAGTGGAAGTACAAGCCGTATTTGCTCAACGGGGAACCGGTCGAGGTTGACACGCAGGTGCAGGTAAACTTCACGCTCGCTGGGGGCTAAACTCGCTAGCGTAGCGCGGTTCGTATCGATTGGTAGCAGTGTGTGGACAGCCCTCCCCTTCCCACCTTGTCTCTTTGGTGGCCGGGAGGGGCTTTTCAAGAGCCCGAGCACGGTCGCTGTACCCCTCGTCGACTCCAGGGATGGCCCGCCGGGTTTGTGTTTGTGTGGCGAAAAGCCACATACTCGCCGGTAATCGAAATTCTTATCCGGCGGTTGGCACCGCAGAGCGCATCAAAGTGTCCAAGTAAAGTAGAGAGTTCCGAGGAGGGAAAAGCAACTCATGTTCGCAACTCACGTAGCAGCAGCACTTCTCAGTCACGTTCACGTCGCAGCCACCTGGATGGTCCAGGAGGGCGGCGGCGCCATGGCGACCGATCCCTTGGGCTTGTGGAAGGCAATGGGATGGGTTGCGCGTACCGTCGTTATCATTCTCTTCATCATGTCAGGTTGGTCGATCGGCGTGATGATCGACCGCTGGATGGCCTATAGCGCCGCCCGCAAACAGTCTCGCGCCTTCGCCCCCGCAGTGGCGGGTGCTCTGCGCGACGGCCGTATTGATGAAGCCATTAAGGTTGCCGAGCGCAACAAGAAGAGCCACCTGGCCAAGGTTGTCACCGCTGGCCTGATGGAATTCAAGGCTCACCAGGATTCCCCGGGCGCAATCCCTGGCGAAACCATTGAAGCCTCCAAGCGCGCTCTGGAGCGCACCGAAGCCATCGTCCATGCCGAGTTGAAGCGCGGATTGGGCGGCCTCGCCACCATCGGTTCGACCGCCCCCTTCGTGGGACTGTTCGGAACGGTGATGGGCATTCTGAACGCCTTCATCGGCATCAACAACTCGAAGGCAACCGGTCTGGCTGCAGTCGCTGGCGGTATCGCGGAAGCGCTGGTTACGACGGCCATCGGGCTGCTCGTCGCCATCCCGGCCGTCATGATGTTCAACTATCTGACCGGTCGCGTGGAAGCATTCGACGTCGAAATGGACAACTCGTCCAGCGAATTGATCGACTACTTCCTGAAGAAGCGCGGCGACGTCAGGCGATAAGAGCCCGGCCGTAAGAACCACCCGGTCTGGTTCGCAGTGAGTTGCTTGGTCCGGCGCTGGAGCGATCCAGCGCCGGCCTTCCCGACTTAAGCGCGAAGAGCGCGACTGCGGGCGGGACGGAAGCACGGGAGATATCAAGCTATGGCATTAGCGAAACGAAACGAAGGAGCGAAGGTCAGCTCAGACATCAACGTCACACCCATGGTGGATGTGATGCTGGTTCTGCTGATCATCTTCATGGTGGTCACGCCCATGTTGCAGAAAGGCATCAGCGTGGACATGGCCCCCGTCAATAACCCGGAACAGATGCCGGACGCCGACAAGGAAGACGCGCTGCTGGTCTCGATTACCCGGGACGGCAAGGTGTACTTCGGCAGCGACCAGATCCAGGACGTCGATAATCTGACTACAAAAGTGAAAGATCGTCTCGCCAACAAGCAGGACAAGCGCGTGTACGTGAAGGCGGACATGCGAACCCGTTTTGGCGGTGTCGTGAAGGTAGTGGATAGCGTCCGTGCGGCCGGGGTGGATGACCTTGGCTTGCTCACCGATCAGAGGAAAACGGCTCCAAACGCCCCGCCAGCTCCGGCTGCGCCTGGCCAATAGAGGAGAACGACCATGGGAATGGCAGTTGGCCCGAGCGGAGGCCAAAGTGCAAACATCAACGTCACACCGCTCATTGACGTGTTGCTGGTGCTGCTGATCATCTTCATGGTGATCTCGCCAGTCACCCCCAAAGGTCTGGATGCGCTGGTTCCTCAGCCGCCTCCGCCTAACGCCCCCAAGAACAACACTCCCGACCGTACCATCGTCGTGCAGTTGATCGACCGTGGTGCTGGCTCGGAACCGGGCGTCAAGATCAACAACGAAGACGCGACTTGGGACAATCTGCAGGGGCGTCTGACCGACATTTACAAGCAACGCGCGGAAAAGGTTATGTTCGTGAAGGGGGACGATTCCATTCCCTTCGCCAATGTCGCCAACGTGATTGACATTGCCCACGCCGCAGGTGTGGACAAGGTCGGCCTCATCACCGCGAAGATTGAAGCGGGCAACTAAACCGCCCGTCCAGCAAGCCCGGAGTCGCGTATTTCGTGATTGGCCCACTGCACGGAAGCGTGCCGCTTCCGTGCTTCCGCGGCCCGCGCTTGTCGCGCTTTGTCGAACCACGCTTGTCAAATCGATGTCTCTGGGCCTAGGATGCTCTGTCGAGGGAGACTTATACCGCAATGAATAAGAACTTAAAACTCATCACGCTAGCAGCAATCGCGCTGGCGCTTTTTTCCTCTGTAGGATGTGACAAGCTGAGGGCGCGCGACCAGCTCAACAAGGGCGTGGAATCTTACAAGAACAACCACTACGAGCAGGCTATCGAACACTTTCAGAAGGCCGTCCAGCTGGATCCCACCCTGATCAATGCCCGTATGTATCTGGCGACAGCGTTCGTGTCGCAATACATTCCCGGCGTGGACTCGCCTGATAACCTGCGCACGGCGGACCAGGCTATTAAGGAATATCAAACGGTGATCGACGCCAATCCGTCTCGCGATCAGAAAGTAAACGCCGCCAAGGGCATCGCCTATCTGTATCTGAACGAGAAGAAATGGGACGACGCGAAAAAGTACTACCGCATGGCTTCGGATCTCGACCCGAACGATCCTGAGCCTTACTATTCCGTCGGTGTCATCGACTGGACGGCGTGCTACCAGCCCCGCATGGAAGAACGGGCTAAACTGGGCATGAAGCCGGAAGAGAACCTGAACCCCAAGAACAAGGACCAAGCCAAGGTCTGCGCCGAGTTGAAGGTGAAGAACGCTCCTGCCATCCAGGAAGGCATCGAGAGCCTCAACAAGGCGATTCAGATCCGTCCGGATTATGACGATGCCATGGCGTACTTGAACCTGATGTACCGCGAAAAAGGCGATGTAGAGTGCGATGATCTGGCTGCCCGCGCGGAAGATCTGAAGACTGCGGATCATTGGGTGGATGAAACCTTGCGCGTGAAGAAAGCGAAGGCCGAGAAGGCTGCGCAGAGCCAGGGTGGCGGCATCACGATGGATAAGTAGATCGAGCCGTCGTCGTTTTCGAGAATCGAGCCTCCTTCGCGCGAGCGAAGGAGGCTTTCTTATCTGATCGCCTTTTCGGCAGATCACATGTTGCTCTGCACTATTCCTTACTATTCCTTGGCGTAGAGACGGACTTCAACCTTCGCGAATTCCCAGCGCTGCATCGTCGGGAACGACTCGGGAAGAATCTTCGTGAGCATGACGGTCGCGGGATCGGGATTTCCCGCGGGTCCGTTATTCATCAGCATGACCCACACCCGCGGATGGCTGGGCGCAACCAACCCTAGAAAATCCGCAGTGGGCTTGCCGGTGAAGTCGCGGTAGTCGAGCCCGGCTCCGTGATGCGGGAATAGAATCTCAGGTCCGAGTTGAGCAGTGAATCCCGGGCTGGCAGTATTTTCCCCACTGCGCTGCGTGCGAACAAACTCGTAGGGGATGCGAGTTTCGGCGATATGCAAGACGACAGCATCGCCCGGCTGCGTGTGGTCGAGAATGAAGCTGGCTGCGGCCACAGAAGCATCCCGCTCACTGTCGAAGTCGTTTGCATAGACGAAAAATATTCCCTGCATGCTCAGAAGCAGGATCCCAGTCAGCGCCAGCGCCAGCAACCAGGATTGCCGCAGCCGCGCCAGGCCGGCCGCGACCAGAATCAAAAGCGCGGGCAGGCAGAAGATCATATAACGGGCTAGAAAGACCGGACGAGCGAACGACAGCAGCACAGTCGCGATCACGGGGAAGAACAGCCACCACAGCAAAAACTGGCATCGCCAGACCTCCCAAGTGCTGTCCCTCGCCCAAAGAGACTTTCCGAAAGGGGCCACCGCCAAAATGCAAGCGATGCCGAACAGGGCCAGCAGAGGCCAGCCGCTGCTTCCTGCCAAGTGCCGGAAGAACTGGGCTAGGTCGTAAAGACCGGGCCTCTGAATCCAGCGGATCGGTCCGGCTCCGGTCTTAGCCACGAAGACCAGCAGAGGGAGCACGGCGACGCCAATCGTAATCCAGATGCGCCGCAGTTGCGCCAGTAGCTTTGCTTCGTCCGCGCGCCAATTGCTGCCCGTGCGCCAGTGCAAGGCCAGCCAATGCGCCGCCAACAACAGCAGCGCATAAAAATGGGCATACACCGCCAGGACGCTAACCAGGACGTAGCCAACACGGTTGCGGCGGCAAGGCTGGCGGATCAAGGCGATCAGAAACGCAGACGAAAGTGTCGCCAGGAACAGAAAGAGGGCGTAGCTGCGAGCCTCCTGAGCGTAACGAACGCTGTAGGCGTTGAACGTGAACAACGCAGCCGCGGTCAGCGCCACCCTACGGTCGTACAGCAGACGGGCCAGCCAATAAATCGCAGGAATCGTCGCTGCCGCAATCACCACCGAGAGGCTGCGAATATAAAACTCGTTGTGCCCGAACAGCTGCCAGATCCGCAAAAGCAGGTAGTACAACGACATGTTGGCTTCACGCCACCACAGCAGGTGCAGGAAATTGCCCCAACTGATCTGCGCGACTTCCGCGCTGAACGACTCATCAAACCAGAAAGGCTTGCGCGTCAGAAACAGGAAACGAATGATCGTCCCCGCCGCCATCAGGAAAAGAAGACCGAGCCAGAGAGGCTGGCTGGCAGACTTCTGTGGGGAAGGTGAACTGCCTGCGCTCTGGTTCACCGCGGCGTCGGGTGGATGCATGCTAGGCGTCGGACTCGGTTGCAAAATGATACTATGCTAGAAATTCCTTTGATCTGCGCGTATTTTCGATTTGTGGGTAGTAGTGTAGCTTATTGCCTTCACACTGACTGTAGCCGTTTTTCAGGCGATCAGCAGCGGATGGCGCGCACTCTCGACGTGTTGGAGCACGACTTCGTTGGCAACCGCATCGTGGACAACCCGGGCAACGACGGACGATCCGGTGATGGACCGACCAAAGAATGGTCGATCCATGACTGACCGCTGGCAGGGTTTCGTCTCGGTGATCGTGCCGGTTTACAACGAGGAGGCGCACGTGGATGAACTGTTGCAGGCGATCCACGCCTCGCCGGTGAAAAAAGAAATCATCATCGTCGACGATGGCTCGACCGACGGCACCCGGGAGAAATTGGAGGCGCTGCCGCCGATGGACGATGTCACCATCGTCTTCCACGAGAAGAACTGCGGCAAAGGCGCGGCGATTCGCACCGCGCTTTCCTACGCGCGCGGCGAGTACGTGCTGATTCAGGACTCCGATCTGGAGTACGACCCCCAGGATTATCAAGCATTGCTGCGTCCGCTCGAAGCTGGCATGGCGAACGTAGTCTATGGAGTACGACCTGATCGTCCTGAGCGCGGCCTGCGGTTCTTTCTCGGAGCCAAGCTGCTCACCCACCTCACCAATCTTCTATACGGCGCGGGCATTCATGACGAAGCCACGTGCTACAAAGTCATTCGCCGCTCGCTGCTGTCTCGGGTTCAATTGTCGTGTCATCGCTTCGAGTTCTGTCCGGAAGTGACGGCGAAGCTCTGCCGGATGGGCGAGAGAATTGAAGAGGTCCCTATCCGTTACAACCCGCGTTCGGCCGTGGAAGGCAAAAAGATCCGGCATTCTGATGGGTTGCAGGCGATCTGGACTCTCATCCGGTATCGCTTTGCACGGCGCCGCAGCTGGCTGCGGCAGGGCGAAGACAAGCCCCGGGCCCCGTTTCCCGTGAATTTTTCGCGCCTGCCCGCCGAATAGAGACTCCCGGCCCGCCCGGGCCAGAATACTGCGCGAACGCCAAACGTCCAGTACAATATCCGGTCTGATCAGGGACTGGAGCCGCGTCGTCGCTCCGGTAGCTTTCATGTTCAAGAAGATTCTCATCGCAAATCGCGGAGAAATTGCCGTGCGAGTCATCCGCGCCTGCCACGAGATGGGAATTGCCGCGGTTGCTGTCTACTCCGACGTGGATCGTGCCGCGCTGCACGTCCGCAAAGCCGATGAAGCGTATCCCATCGGCGCGCCCGCGGCTACCGAGTCTTACCTGAACATCCAGAAGATTCTCGATGTCGCCGCGCGCTCCGGCGCAGACGCGATCCATCCCGGTTATGGTTTCCTTTCGGAGAATGCGAAGTTCGCCCGAGCCTGCGCCGACGCGGGCGTGAAGTTCATCGGCCCCACTGCCGCCGCCATGGACGCCATGGGCTCGAAGACGCGCGCGCGACAGGCGATGGAGCGTGCGGGGGTTCCCTTTGTTCCTGGCACATCTCGCGGCCTCGAATCGTTTGAGCAGGCCGAGCAGGTGGCGGCGCGTATCGGCTATCCGGTGATGCTCAAGGCCGCGGCAGGCGGTGGTGGCAAGGGCATGCGCCTGGTCTCCGCGCCCGAAGAACTCAAGTCGGCCCTGGATGGCGCGCGTAGCGAGGCGGAACGCTCGTTCGCCGACAGTGAAGTGTATATCGAGAAGGCCATCCTCAACCCGCGACACATCGAGATGCAGGTGCTGGCCGACGAGCACGGCAACACGGTTTATCTCGGCGAGCGCGAATGTTCATTGCAGCGCCGCCATCAGAAGGTCGTCGAGGAGGCGCCGTCTCCGATTGTTGATCCTGACATGCGAAAACGAATGGGCGAGGTCGCGGTTCGCGTGGCCCAAGCCGCCGGGTACACGAATGCCGGCACGGTCGAATTCCTCGTCGACCAGGAGAAGAATTTCTATTTTCTGGAGATGAACACGCGCCTGCAGGTGGAGCATCCAGTGACCGAACTCATCACCGGCCTCGATCTGGTGCACCTGCAGATTCGCATTGCGGCTGGTGAGAGATTGCCTTTCACGCAGGAAGAAGTGATGATCCGCGGACACGCGATCGAGTGCCGCATTTACGCCGAGGATCCCGACAACAATTACTTCCCTAGTCCAGGCAAGATCACCCTGCTGCTGCTGCCCTCGGGCCCGGGAATCCGGCGCGACAGCGGCATGTACGAGGGCTGGACGGTGCCCATGGACTACGATCCACTGCTGGCGAAGCTGATCGGCTACGGTACGGATCGCGAGCAGGCAATCAGCCGGCTGACCCGCGCGCTGAACGAGTACTTCGTGGGCGGAATCAAGACGAATATTTCGCTCTTCCGGCGCATTCTGAGCGATCCGGATTTCCGCGCCGCGAAAATAGATACTGGTTTTCTCGACCGACTCCTGAAGCAGAAGAAGCCGGAAGTCCCGGCGGATCCTGAGGCGATTGAAGTCGCAGTGATTGCGGCCGGAATATTTGCCGCGCTCGGCTCTGCCGCTGCGGGAGCGGGCGAGCGCCCCGTCGCAACGGTTTCCGCGAATAGTAGACCGCACGCGGCCTCGAACTGGAAGATTGCGGCTCGCAAAGAGGCGACCGAGTGAAACTCGATCGAATTACACGCAACTGTCTTTCATGACCTACGACATCGCCATCGACGGCAAGAGTTACCGGCTCGATCTTAATCGCGAGGACGGCCGCTGGACCTGCCGTGTCGATGGACGCGAAGTGGAAGTCGACGCCGTACTGGCCCGGCTCGATGTGCTCTCACTCCGCATCGCGAATCAGGCCTTCGAGGTAAAGTGCGAACGCGTCGCCGGCGAGATGCATCTTTGGGTGGGCAGTGTTCGTTTTGCCGCGGAAGTTCGCGATCCCCGCTCGTTGCGTGGGCGGGTACGGGTCGTCGATGATCATGGCCCCAGGAAACTCACCGCGCCCATGCCGGGCAAGATTGTTCGCGTGCTGGTGACGAAAGGCGCTGAGGTCGAAGCGGGAACAGGAGTGCTCGTCGTCGAGGCGATGAAAATGCAGAACGAAATCAAATCGCCGAAGAAGGGTACGATTCAGAAGATTCTGGTCAGCGAAGGGGCCGCCGTTAATGCCGGAGACGTGCTAGCAATCGTCGAGTAATCAGTCCGTCGGGTAATCAGCACTTCCAACCGCTATTTCTCCATCCCATTGCTGTCGAGCACTTTCTTCGCGTAGAAATTCTCGACCTTGGCGGTATCCCGTAAAACCTCGTAGTACGCAGCCTTCAACAACTGCTCGCGTCGGTCATGTAGCTGCGAACGGATGGCTTGCTGCACCCGCGGGTCTGACAGTTCGCGCTGTCCGGCCGGTTCCTTCGACACGAGTTTTACGATGCGGTAACCCACAGCCTGGTGGTTCGTCGGGTTCACCACTGCAATCACGGGGCTGTACTGGCCCGGCTTGAGCTTCATGACTGCATCCCGCGTAGCCGGATCGGTACCTTTCAGTCCTGACTCCTGCACCGTGCCGAGATCGCCTCCATTTCCCGACGTTTCCGGATCTTCGGAGTACTTCATGGCTAGCGTGGCGAAGTCGTCACCGCTGTCGAGACGATTGGCGATCATCTGGACCTTCTTCCGCGCCTCGGCCTCGTTTTGCGCCTTGTCATTCTGGTTGTGGGCCTGCGGGTTGGGCGCTGGAGTCACCATGATCTGGGCCAGGTGGTACGTCGGTTCGATGAGGTTGAACTCACCTTTGTGCGCGTTGTAGTAGTCGGTAATGTCCTGATCGGTAACGTTGATCTTGGATGACACTTCCTTGTTCATCACCTTGTCGACGGTGATGGAACGACGGATATCGCGCTTGAAATCGGCCAGCGTGATCTTCTTCTCTTTCAGCCGCTTGTCGAATTCTTCCTGCGAAAAAGGGGACTTGATTTCGTTATATTTCCGGTCCACTTCTTCGTCCGTCGCCAGCAGGCCGAGTTTTTCGGCGCGGCGCATCAGGATCTCGTCGTCGATCATCTGGTGAAGGATATTCAGGCGCAGCGCAGTCGCTTGCTCGCCCGTTGGGGCCTGCTGCGCGGAGGCGACGTTGTTGTCGTAATACTTGTCGACATCTGTGCGAAAGATCTTCCGGCCGTCCACCGTGGCCATGACATCGCCGCCCGTTGGCGAATTGCACGCGCCCAGCGCTGCCAGCAGTACCGCGGCAGAGAGCGTTGCGGCCAACTGGACAAAGAATGAGTTTGTTCTCAAGAGTTTCTCCGATCCTGATTGCCACGACAAACGAGCACAACTACCTGGATATTGCTGCCGGGGCTGAAGGCGAATGCGGCGGCACAGGCTCCCCTGCATCCTTCAAAGCGGCGTCCAGTGCTGCGCGAACGTCCGCGATAGGAACCGCGCCGTCAATCTTTCGGCCATTGATGAACAAGGCCGGCGTTCCGTTCACGCCCAATCCGTCGGCTTCTTTCATGGACGCTCTCACCGCATCTTCGTTCTGCGCCTTCACGCAGGCTTGTAGCTTCGATGCATCCACATTGTGTTTCTGCCCTTGGAGCATTGTCATCTTGTCGATGGCGTCCAAGCGTGCTGCGGGCTTCTCCACGTCTATATCGTGCTTGTTGGCGTGGATGTAATCGGCGAAGTCCCAATAGGCATCACCGTTTTGTGCTGCCAGGCAGTTCGCGTCCACTGCGGCATGAAGCGCCCAAGGATGAATCTCGGTGAGAGGGTCGTCCTTATAGATGAAAGTGACCCGATCGCCGTACTCCTTAAGGATTTCGGGGAACAGCGTTTGGTGCATCCGCGAGCAGAACGGGCATTCAAAGTCGTCAAAACTCACCACAACAACCTTCGCCGACTTGGCCCCGCGGGTAGGCCGGTCTTTGACGTCGATCTTGCTCATCAGTTCGACAAACGGATCTTTGGTCAGGTCGAACTTGGTCACGCGCAGCATCGTGGCCCGGTCTTTCGACAGCAGGAACTTGTAATCTTTCTGCTTGCCGTCGCCGCCATCGATGTTCACTGCCACTGAATCGTAGCCCGGCCAGTCGGTGCTGGGAGTGATCGCGCCGACGGTTACTTTCACCTCAGGCGGAATGGTATAAAAAGCGCGGACCTGATGCTCGATTTTGCGAGCCACATCGGGCGGCGTGGACTGAGCAACACATCCCAGACAAACCAGAAGCAGAAGGAGCAGCGAACGTCGAATTAGGGTCACCAGAAACCGCCTCAGCATCACGTTTTATCGACTTGATTATCTCACAGCATATGCGCGCCGGCCGCGGCAGCAGGGGCCTGCGGAGCTTCCTAGCCTGCACGGCGCAGTTGTTCCGCCGGCAGCAGCGAGTTCATCGATCCGGAGCGGAATCCTTCCAGATCGAGAGTGACGAACTTGAAGCCCAGAGCCTTGAAGATCGCGGTGAATTGGGCCGCGATGACCGGATTCAGGGCGCGTTCCAGTTCCTCCCGGGCAATCTCGATGCGAACGATGTCGCCATGATGGCGTACCCGAAACTGGCGAAAGCCGAGGTCTCGAATCGCATCTTCGCCGCGTTCGACAACCTCGAGCGCCTCGCGCGTCACTGGACGGCCGTACTCGATGCGCGACGAGAGGCAGGCCGACGCCGGTTTGTCCCAGATGCGCAGGCCTTCCTGGCGAGCGAGCTCACGAATGTCCTGCTTGGTCAGCCCAGCCTTTAGCAGAGGAGCGGCGACGTGATGCTGTTTGGCGGCCTGCTGCCCGGGGCGGAAGTCACCCTGATCGTCCAGGTTTACGCCGTAGGCAATCGCGTCGAATCCGCGTGCGGCGCGCAGTTTTTCCATGACCACGAAGAGTTCGTCCTTACACTGAAAGCAGCGCTGTCCGTCGTTGCGCGCATACTCCGGACGATCGAGTTCCGAGGTGGAGATCACTTCGACGGGAATTACCTGCTCGTTGGCGAAAGCGATCGCATCGTTCAGGTGCGTGCGGGCCAGGCTGGGGGAGTCGGCGATCACCGCCAGCATGTTGCTGCCCAGAGCGCGGTGAGCGGCCCAAGCCAGATACGCGGAATCGACGCCGCCTGAGTAGGCGACGAGCACGCGACCGAGTTGCTGCAAGTCGGACTGCAGCTGGGAACTCTTTGCGGCAATGGCGGTTTCCGGAGCCTGCATCGCTTCTATGGTATCAGCCTGACGTGCTCATCGCCCAAAACCAAGACCCATCTCCATGCAAAGCCATCGTGCCTCTTCTGCTCTCACCGCTAATAGAGGCGCTCCTGGCGCCTCAGGTTTCCGAACGAACCGATGTTCGCGAGGCTGAACGTGAAGCGAAATAGATTCTCATTGCGCACATTGGCAATGGCATACCGGCGGTATTCGACTGTCACGCCGCAGCAATCCCAGTTATAAGTGGTTTGCGCCGTGGCAAACTGCAATTGCCGTGCTTCCGCATCGAAGCCAACGCTGGCGGCAGCACTCAGCCCACGGCGCGCCAAACCTCCATAGCCCAGGGCCACGCGAAACTGGTGAAACTTGCAGGTGGGTTGCTCCGCGCCATTGGAAGTCGAACACGTTCCTTCGGGGGGAGCCGATGTTGTCGTGGTCTGCGGAATCTGCAAATAGGCATCCCCGCCCCCTACCGTGAAAGCCCCGAGATTGTAGTTCAGCATGAGCGTGCTGGCGTTAATGCGGCCCAACTGGAAGTCATAATCGAGATCCCACTCGGTATCGGTATGGCCGCCCGTGGCCGCTCGAAAGCGCGACACCAAGGGAGAGAGATGCCGCGGTTCGGTGGCAAATGCAATCCCCGTGAGTTCTTCGGTCGTGGTGAAAACGTTGCGCTGTCCGGCCACCAGAGCTCCCCCGAAGGTCGGATCGAGAAAATACTTTTGCCAGACTTCCCAAGTGGCGACTTCGCGTGCCTGTGGTCCGGGATTGCACGGCTGATTTTCCAGGTTGCTGACGCGTTGCCAAGGAACGGTTTGTTCCGGCGCCGCGGCACCCACAGCGAGACCGGTCATGGGTGTGTCGCACTCCAGATTGGGTGACGATTTCTTCGCATAGAGGCGTGTGATGAATCCGTATTCCACCTCATTGGTATTGCTCAGGATGTCGCGCTCGTCGAAGTGCAGCACGTTTGCAAAATCGTTCACGCCGGTCACATAGCGGTAGGTGGCTCGGGGCTCGATGACGTGTTTCCACCTTCTTCCAAGGAATTCCTTGGCGAAGATCTTTTCCAGGGTCGGAGACCGAAGTTCTACGGAAGTTTCCAGAGCCTGCCGATTTGTGGGATCGTCGACCGCGACTCCATTCACAAACCGCTCGCTGTAGTACGTTTCATGCAGCGCTAAGGCTGGGCGCAGAGACCATCCGCCGTATTGTAGAGGGAGAGAGATTTCCGGGCGCAAATCGAAGCGTCCCAGCAGTCCTTCGGTATGAAATCCGGGCTCGCTGCGGGAAAGGCCTGCGAGCGAGGCATCGAATGACCATAGGAAAGGCGAATGCAGGAACGGCCTGTCGACGCTGGATGCGTCGGCACTGGGAGTATGCAGGATCCGGATGGAATCAAAGGTCGGTGGATATGACAGCGTCCCGTCGGGATTCGTGGTTTGAAAGAAGTTCTGATAACGCTCTGCCATGCCACTAACGGAAAAGCCATTGATCGTTTTCGAGAGAAAGAGCTGGGATTTTACTTCGGAGTTGATGGCCTGGCTGTAGACTTCATTGAACGCCAATCGGAACAGAAACGAACTCAGGTAGTCGATGTTGGAGATAGCGCGAAACCCATAGAAGTTGCCTTCGGCCACCAGTCGAGCCTCCTGTCCACCTTCTTTCAATGGGGGATAGCCGATGCCGCGGTCGATCACGCCAAAGAAATTCAGATCGACGTAGGAGGTGCCGCTGGGGCGCGCCCGAAATTCTCCGCGCTGAGCCCACCCTCGCTTGGACATATACTCCGCACCCACCGTGCCGTCCATGCTGCGGTTGATGGCCCAATAGAAGGACTCGCCGAGCTCATTGCCGTTGGTGGACGAGCGGCCAATGCTCGGTATCAGGAATCCGGTCTGGCGCGCTTCTCTTGCGACCGGATGCGTCGCATAAGGAAAGTAAAACGCTGGGAATCCGTGGAGCCAGAACGTGCTGTGATAAATCTGGGCATTGCCGCCCACATCGACCACGATTTTGCGGGCATTGAACTGCCAATTGGGACGCGGCAGCTCGCAGGTGGTGATGGTCCCGTCAAAGACGAGATAGTGCTCGGGGCTGTCCTTCTCCACGCGTTTTCCGGTGAAGGCAAACGGAGCGGTCGAAGTCAACACTGCGCGCGTGCCGTGAAAGCGGAGTCCGGTGGTGGCGGTAACGTCGTAGAAGCGTCCCGTCTCAGCGGTCAGATTGTAGGTTCCGTGGCTGGCTTTGATGTGGTCATCGTTCGGTCCGCCGTCGAGACGGAAATGGCCGGAAGCCGTAGCCTCGCCGCTGTTGGAGTCGTACGTGACCTCATCGGCCTTCAAGACGTAATTGCGATAGTGAATTTCGGCGTGGCCGTGCAGTTCGTAGACGTCGCCGTCTTTCTCCTGCTGGTCGGCGCAGATGGTGGCCGAATCAGAATCTTGGCTGGCGGCCTGACGGGCGCAGGGCGCGCTGGCAACTGACGCCGGAGTGGTCCGCGTGTTCTTCTGAGCGGAAGTGGCCTCCTGATCGGAATTTTCCGAATGCAACTGTCTGGTTACTAGTGCCGCGGCGAGAACCTGATGACAAAGAAACAGCGCCGTGATAAGGAATCTAGTGCGAAGAGTCATCGGAAGAAAATCAATGGAAGAAGATCGTCCTTTGAAGACGAACCTTCCCTTTCAGCTGTTTTGCCGCGGCATCGTGAACTTAGCACGGCGCTGGTCACGAGGCAAAGTGACGAAAAAGGCTAGGATTCCCGTCTCATCCCTTCCGGTTGTACGTTTGGGAGTAACTGGTACGATTTCAAAAGACTGGTTTTCATGAATTGTCCGCTGTGTGGAGAAGTTTGCCATTGCCTATTGGAGCCCTTTCCCTGTCCCTCGTTGCAGGAGCGAGCCGAGGTCGTGTCTGGAATGTCGTCAGTTATCGCTGTGGAGTGTAGCGGGATGGGTTCGGAGGCTGCGGCCATGCCTGCCTCTGAAGTTCAGCCGGTCAAGTCGACGCCGGAATCCTTCTGCGGTTCAGAGTTGTCGACCGAAACCCTGCCGCAAGGTGGGGAGGCTGCTGCCTGGCGCGACGAACTATCTGACCGGCTCAATCGCTATCGCGCGAGGCGCAAAGTGCGTCCGCCGCGTTATCCATCTCTCAGCCTGAAATTCGAGGTGCCGGACTCACCCGCTAGTGGTAATGTTCCATCCGGATCGTCGTTGACGGCGTTCGAGCCCATTTCAAGCCATGCTCTCGCACTCGATGGAATGAGGCACGAACCTGCCGCCGCGGTCGAGCCGGAGTTGAACTCCCGGCCGGCACACGCAGAGAGCGCCGTTGAGCAGGTGCATCAACCGGCCACACATGCCGGCGCGAAAATCATCGAATTCCCGCGGTTCGCCTGGGGACCGCCGCCTCCTCCGCCGGACCAACTGGCCGAGCCCGTCGGAGGCGATCGCCCGCGAATTCTGGAAGTGCCTGATGTGGCGCCTCCCCCGCCCGCGTTGGGTGGAATCACGATTGAGCCAGCCGAGCAACCGGACGCGGAAAAAAGGCCGGGCATCGACATCCCGCTGCAAAGCGCTCCGCTGGGATTGCGTTTCGTGGCTGCCCTGGTCGACGCCTTGATTATTGGCGCAGCTTCGGCCTTGTTCGCTTACATCTTCTGGAAGGTGGCTGCATTCCGTCCGCCGCTCCCGCAACTTGTGGGACTCGTCGTTGGAATCCCCTGCTTGTTTTGGGCGGCCTATCAATACCTGATGATCGTTTACGCTGCCAGTACTCCAGGATTGCGCCTGGCCGGCCTTGAACTGGCTCGCTTCGATGGTACTTCCACCAGTCGGTCCCTCCGCCGGTGGCGCGTGTTGGCGGCTTACCTGTCGGCGGTGTCCGCGGGCATGGGGTTCGGCTGGGTCTTTCTCGATGAGGACGTCCTCTGCTGGCACGACCGGATCACGCACACCTACCTGGCACCCCGGAAGGCTCAGGGCAAACCCGGTTTTCCAACGAACTAACCAGCGTTCAGAGTAAAGGGCATGCCGCTTAGCGAGCGGGGCGCGTTCCTTTCCGTGAATTTCGAAATAGGGCAGAATGGCGGTATGACTCTTTCCCCGCTCTCTCTGAGCATTTGCCTTTTTTTGGGTCTGGTTGCAGTTGTTCATCCAGGTTCCGGCCAGACTGCGCTGCCGACGCAAGCTGCGGTGCGTCCGGCGCCGCCGACTCGGGACCCTCATACTCCGGGCTATGTTGCTGCGAAGGAATTGCCTGATGAGGGGAATCCTCCGTCGAATGTGGATGGGAATTTCATTATCGGGCCGACCTATGTGGCGCCTCCCGACCCGGCCGCCCAAGGCGTGCCGAAGGGCACGGTGATTGAGTTCACGATGAACTCGGCCGACAGCAAGATCTATCCCGGGATCGCGCGGGATGCGGGCACCTTCGGGACGCCCGATCCGGCGGACCCCGCGAAACTCATTGTGACGACTAGCCATCCGGCTCCGTATACGCGGAAGGTCGCCGTCTATGTGCCCAGGCAGTACGTCGCAGGGACCGTTGTGCCGTTCATTGTGGGAGCGGACGGGCCTGACGGCTTGCTCTTCTCGACTCTGGACACTCTGATCGCACAACACAAAGTTCCGGTGATGATTGCGATTTCGATCGGCAACGGGAGCGGGGACGCGCAGGGGAGCGAGCGCGGGTTGGAGTACGACACGATGTCGGGCGTGTATGCCGAGTTTGTGGAGAAGGAAGTTTTGCCCCTGGTGGAAGCGCAGGCGCATGTGAAGCTGACGAAAGATCCCGACGGTCGCGCGACGATGGGCGGTAGCTCAGGAGGCTCGTGCGCGTTAATCATGGCGTGGTATCACCCTGAGCTCTATCACCGCGTGCTGACCTACTCGGGAACGTTTGTCAATCAGCAGTGGCCTTCGAATCCGCAGACCCCGCATGGGGCGTGGGAGTTTCACGAGCATCTCATTCCTGATAACCCGGCGAAGCCGATACGGATTTGGATGGAGGTAGGGGACCGGGACCTGCTCATTTCGAATGTGATGCGCGACAACATGCACGACTGGGTTCTGGCGAACGAGTTGATGGCGAAGGTGCTGGCGGCCAAGGGATATCACTACCAGTTCGTGTTTGCGCGCAACGCCGGGCACGTAGACCGCGCGGTGAAACAGCAGACGCTGGGCGCGGCCCTGGAGTATGTGTGGCAGGGGTACGGGACGGCAGCAGGCCAGAAGTAAGACTCTAGCAGCGGACCGTGGGCCTCCCCGACATGTGATGTAAGCTGTCTCATCGCCGAGGGTCGGTGCCGAATGACTATGAAACCTAAAGCCCAAATTAGATGGGGACTGTGGCTGTGGCTGGCCATCTGGATATTGGGCCTTTTCCAGATGGAATCACTATTGTGGAGGGAGCTTTGGGCAGGTCTGGCAATAGTTTACGCGGGCGCATACTACCTCGTATCACGGGATAGCGTGGACAGAGAGCGCGGATTGCTAAGAGCGTCAGGCGTCCTGATTGGGCTTATGTGTGTTCAGATTGCCGTGGTTATCTTCCTTGCGTTTGAGGCCGCCGGCAAGCGATAGCCATCCACTCACGACGCTTGCTGAGGCCCTGGAGTATGTGTGGCAGGGGTATGCGGCTCCTGCGGGCAAGAAGTGAGGCCGACCTGGGGGATCGGAGCGTGGGATTATTAAGTAAGCGTCACCCGCGGCGCTAACTTCCGGCTGGCGCCGTGCCTTTCTTGTCTTTGTCCAGCAATTTCTCCATCTCATCCATCACGCGGTTCATCTTTTTGACTGTGAGCTCCAGGGGTTCGTCCGTTGTCATGTCAACGCCGGCGTCCTTCAGCAGTTCGATTGGATATTTCGACTTACCGGCCGAAATAAACTTCAGGTAGCGCTCAGTGGCCCCGGGTTCACCCGACAGCACCTTTTCCGACAAGGCAGACGAAGCGGTGAATGAGGTGGCGTACTGGAAGACATAAAACGAATTGTAGAAATGGGGGATGTACGCCCACTCGTTTGCGACGTAGTCGTCCACGATGCACACGCCTTGGTCGTGCCCGTAGTATTTCTTGACGATCTCACTGTAGAGTTTCGACAAAGAGTCACCGGTGAGTGGCTGGCCTTTTTCAACCATTTCATGCATGCGAAGTTCAAATTCCGCAAACTGAGTTTGCCGGAAAACCGTCCCCTTGATGCTCTCCAGATAGTTCCCCAGTAAGGAAAGCCGAGTGGCGTCATCCCTGGTCTGTTTGAGCACGTAGTCGATCAGAAGAGCCTCGTTGAAAGTCGAAGCGACTTCGGCAACAAAAATCGGATACGACGACAAAGGATAGGGCTGGGTTTTGTTGGAGAAGTAGCTGTGCATGGTGTGCCCAAGTTCGTGGGCCAGCGTGCTCATGTCGTCGTACTTTCCGTTGTAGTTCAGCAGCATATAGGGGTGAACGTCGTATGCCCCGCCGTTGGAATAAGCGCCGGAGGTCTTGCCTTCGGAGGGATACATGTCAATCCAGCGTTCGGTGAAGGCGCGCTTCGCTCCTGCGGCATATTCGGGTCCAAGCGGGGCGAGCGCTACCAGGATGTTTTTTTCGGCCACATCGACCGAATATTTGGTGTCGACCGAAGAGACGAGCGGAGCATATAGATCGTAATAATGGAGTTCGGTAAGGCCCATCATTCTTTTGCGCAGTTTCAGATAGCGTTGAAAGGTCGGCAGATTGCGATCGACTCCGTCCACTAACCTGGAATATACCGACACAGGAATGTTGGGCTGGTCCAGGGTAGCTTGCAGAGAGGTCTCATAATTGCGCGCATGGGCGTAGAAGACGGAAGTCTGGACATTGGAATTCATCATGGAACCAAAGGTCCCGCGATATTTTCCGAGCGCGGTGAAAAAGGCTTCCATGACTTTCTGGCGATCTTCGCGGGAGGGTGAAGCGCGGTAGAGCGAAAAAGCCGCCTTGTCGAGCTTGACCGTTTTGCCGTCGTTGAGGGTGACGGAAGGATACGGAAAATCGGCATCAGCAAAAATGCCATAGACGCTGGATGGTCCGCTCGCCATCACGGCGGATCCCGCGAGGAGCTTCTCTTCGGCGTTGCTGAGTGTGTGGGCCCGGCGCCGCGTGATGTCCTCGAGTTCATGGCGGAAGACGTGCAGCCGAGGCTCTTGAGCCAGAAATCGCTCGATGGTCGCGTTATCCATTTTGAGGATCTCGGGTTCGATGAAGGCGGATTCGGTGCCTAGAACTGACCCGAGCTGAATCATTTCCTGCTGCATGCCCTGATATGTACTGACTCGCGTGTCCTCATCGGAGCGCATGGCCGCAAATACGTACAGGCGCGTGAATTCTTTGTCGAAGGAGCTTTGCGTCTCCAGAGCGTCCGCCAGCCGGGCAGCGGAAGAAGGGAGCGTGCCTTGAAACTGCCGCAGGTTGGGCAACTCGGAGGCCAGCTTTTCCTTCGCCACACGCCAAGCCTGGTCGGATGGATAGATGGCGGTCAGATCCCATTTATACTCGTCTGGGACTTTGCTTCGATCGCGCTCCTGCGCGTGCGAAACCAGAGTAGACGCGGCGAACAGGACAAGCGCGCCTGGCAGGTGACGGAGGATGACGGCGAGATCAACGTGCATGGAAGATGCTCCTTCGCAATTAGACGGCCTTCCAGAGAAAACAGAAGCGGATTAGAACCCGGGAATCAGAAACATCAGACAACGCGTCAAAATAACCCCGCGATCCGAGAACGCTCCACCAGCTATTACTGATACATCCGATGCTTTCGATAGAACTCCACAACGTGCCGGAACCGATTTCGGGCGTAAGCGGTATCCTTCTGAAAGAGACTCACGAGAGCAATCGCGATGATAGAAACAATGGCAGACACCACGGTCGGGATCACGAAGATAAGTGAGAAGCTCCCTACCCCAATCGTCATGTAGCCGGTGATCAATAGCAGCCCGCGGAAAGCCGGCAGAGCAGGCGAGGAGCATCGCCGCAGCGACAACAAGAGCACAGCGGTAAATAGCACAATTCCCGCGAGTGTGGTCTTCCCCGCACTCTCGGGTCGGTACCACCGCGCAACAAGTAGCGCAATTCCCCAAGAGCAGACACTCCCGAGCAACACGATTGCGAGTGCGCAGTACACGACGATAAGGGGATGAGGGCGCCAGCGCTCAAGGGTGTTTGCGTTAGTCATAGAAACGAGCTGAACCAACCTTTCGTCGCGCAATGCTAACTTGAAGCGCTTGTCGGCTCAACAGCTTTCGTCGATTGTTGGCGAAACCGAGGGTTTGCGCTCAAGCCTACCTACATAGCCCGTTCTAGGCCTTGGGATCTCGCAGTTCGGACACCAGCAATCTCGTTTCCAGCGGCCAAGTGGAATATGCGAATGTGATTAACGCAATGAGATTTACGAGTGGAACTGCCATCAGTAAACCGTGCCATCGCGGATAGCCTGCCTTCGAAGGAATGTTCCCGAAGACAACGTAAGCAAACAGACTCGAAAGCACGAGTGCAATCCAGTCCTTAATGGTGATCGTCATCTGTCCTCCAAGCACCTCAATGCTTAGCCGCTCATGATAACTGTTGTGTTCCTCGGGCCGGAAACAACATTCCCTGTACGACAGCAAATGCTAGACTGACTCCGCGTCGGTCTTTCGGGCGCCAACGTCATGGCTTCGCAGGAAAAACTCGGGCTCATCGCGGGGAACGGGAAGTTTCCCTTTCTTGTGCTCGACGCGGCGCGGGCGCAGGGATATGACGTGGTGGTGGCAGCGATTCAGGAGGAAGCGTTTCCGGAGATTGCATCGCGCGGGGCGGCATCGGTTCACTGGCTTTCGCTGGGGGAGTTATCGAAACTGATTGAGACTTTTCAGCGGGAGGGCGTGCGGCGCGCCGTCATGGCCGGGCAGGTGCGGCACAAGCAGATATTTTCGAGCATCCGTCCGGACTGGCGGCTGGCGAAGATGTTGCTGTCGCTCACCACGCGGAATACCGACTCGCTGCTGGGGGCGGTGGCGAAAGTGCTGGCGGATGAAGGCATCACGCTGGAGAAGTCCACCTGGCTGCTGGAGCCGTTGCTGGTGAAGTCCGGGATACTGACCGTGCGGGAGCCTAGCGAGCAGGAGAGCAAGAATATTGAGTACGGACGCGCGGTGGCGAGGCGGCTGGCCGAGCATGATATTGGGCAAACGGTGGTGATCGCGGAATCGGCGTGCGTAGCGGTCGAGGCGATGGAGGGCACCGACGCGACGATCGAGCGGGCCGGGCAGATCATGCGATCGCTGCATGGGAATGCGTCCACGCTTAGCCGAGCGTTAACGGTGGTGAAGATTGCCAAACCGAATCAGGATATGCGGTTTGACGTCCCGGTGATTGGCGTAAAGACCATCGAGGTGATGCAGGCCGCCGGGGCGAGTTGTTTGGCACTGGATACGGGGAAATGTCTGCTGCTGGATGGGCAGAAGGTGATCGACGCGGCGAATGCTGCGGGCGTTGCGATGGTCGCGGGGGGTTAACGGAGTCATGAGAGCGAAGAGCGAATCCGAAGGCGCACGGATCGCGGATCAGCTGCGGCGCGCTTTTTATGGGAGCGCGTGGCACGGTCCGGCGGTGCTCGAACTGCTGAAAGACGTGGATGCGGCTACGGCCGCAGCCAAGCCGGTGGCTGATGTCCACAGCATTTGGGAGCTTGTGTTGCATATTGCCGCGTGGGATAGAGCCGGTTTGCGGCGCCTGGGCGGCGAGAAGTGCCAGCTTAGCGCCTCTGCGAATTTTCCGCGCGTGCCAGCACCGACGGAATCCGCATGGCGCGAGGCTGTGACCGCCGCCAAGCGCCAACATGACGTGCTTGTCGAGACTGTCGCCGCCTTGTCCGATAAACGACTGCGGGATCAGGTTCCGGGGAAGCGATACGATTTTTATCACATGTTGCATGGGATTGCGCAGCATGAGCTGTATCATGCGGGGCAGATTGCGATTTTGAAGAAGACTCAAGAGCGAGCCAGAAGATGAAAGCGGCCCTCAGGGGCTAAAGCCCGCGTTTTTCTTTCCATGCGTTTACGCGGCCCTGGAAGTGCCGCTCTTCCACGGCTGTGCAAGCGTTTGTGTCCTTTCGGCATCCTCTTAAGACCGTGTTCCTCCTCTGAAGAGTTCAGGCGCCACGCGCGGGCGGGGGGCCCCTTCGACCTCGCTCAGGACAGGTCCGCGCCACAGATTTTTGCCTCACCATTTCTTGAAGATCACGGCTACCGCTGCGACGATCAGGGCGAAGCCGGCCAGGTAATTCCAGCGCAGGGGCTGCTTCAGATAGATCACTGAGAACGCGGCGAAGACGGTTAGGGTGATGACTTCTTGGATGGTTTTGAGTTGGGCCGCAGTGAATTCGTAGGAGCCAATGCGGTTGGCGGGGACCTGGAAGCAGTATTCGAAGAAAGCGATCAGCCAGCTCACCACGATCACTTTGTAGAGCGGGACTTCGCGGTATTTCAGGTGTCCGTACCAGGCGAAGGTCATGAAGATATTGGAGATGGTCAGCAGAGCGATCGTCCTCATGGGGCGAGTTCAGTCCTTTCAGGCGCTGGTTTGCAGACTCTCATCGATTTTTTATCGCGGGCAGCGCACCTAGGGGCTGAAGCCCGCACTGACTCTACGTGCATTGCGCGGCCCTCGAAGGGCCGCTCTTCCACGGTTGCGCCGGTTCGTTGTCGCTCCGCAACGGCGGAAAGAGTATGCCTTGCACAAGATTTCTCTTGAATACGCTGCCTGCTCGTAGACGCTCCCGAACCTCACGGCTCTGCGATATCCCGCTAATCCAGATGCTCTTTCCCGGGATACCGTTTACAATTTGTTTCCGGCAACCGGCCATCGAGAATTTTTCCTGCCAACGCAAAGTCCGATCACCGTCGCCGTCGTGGGCGTGGGCGTTTTCGGGCGCAACCATGCCCGAGTCTACAAGGAACTGGAGCAGCAAGGGGAGCCCGTACGGTTGCTGGGAGTGGTCGATCCTGACACGGGACGCGCGGACGAAGTAGCGCGTGAGTTTGGGTGCAAGGCCTTCGGCTCGGTGCATCAGATGTTGACCACGCATAGCGAGCTGCAGGCCGCGTCGGTGGCGTGCCCCACGCTACATCACCTGAGTGTCGCCAGCGAGTTGATGAAAGACGGCGTGGATGTGCTGATCGAGAAGCCTCTGGCGGGCACGCTGGCGGAGGCCGACGAATTAGTTGCGCTCGCCGCCACGCACAAGCGCATCGCGCAGGTGGGGCATCTGGAGCGTTTCAATCCGGCGGTGCGAGCCACAGTTCCGTTGCTGACTCAGCCCATGTTTTTTGAAGTGCACCGGCTCAGTGTGTTTACTCCGCGATCGCTCGATGTGGACGTCGTGCTCGATCTGATGATCCACGATCTCGATATTGTGCTGGCGTTTGCCAGGTCTCCGATCAAGGAAGTGCGCGCGGTTGGGCTGCCGATTCTGTCGGGGAAGGTGGATATTGCGAATGTGCGGCTGGAATTCGAGTCTGGCTGCATTGCGAACTTTACCGCGAGCCGGGTTTCGACAGAGCGAGTGCGTAAGCTGCGATTCTTCCAGCCGCGGCAGTATGTTTCGCTCGATTACGGACGGCAGGAAGTTCTGGTCTTTACGGTGGGTCAGGATACTGCGGGCACGCCAACGGTAAATCCGCAGATCGGCGTCACCAAAGTGCCGGTTGCCTCCGAAGAGCCGCTCCATGCGGAGCTGAAATCGTTTCTACGCGCGGTGCGGGAGCGGTCCACGCCCGTGGTGCCGCTCGAGGATGGGCGCTGCGCGCTGGCGCTGGCACTGGAGATTGTGGCGGCCATTCGTGAACACGGGAAGAAAGTGGGACTTAGCGGCATCGCGCAAGCGAGGCGTTGAGGCCCATGCCGCATGGCCGGGCTGTGCCCGGCGGACAGCCGAAGGCGGCGTTCCCCCACATAACACCCATTCTCACTTCCACTTTATTTACATATGTTTACACACCTAAGTCGCGGGCCATTTATGCGTGAGCAGAGTGGGCCGAAAGATGCGAAAATAGAGATAACTTGGTTGTAGAGCAGCGCGCGCTCATTGCATTTCTTCCTTGAAGGCCGGATGCAACGCCGCGAGTGTATTCGGTGTCTAACGACAGGCGGATACAGCTAGCTCTTACAAGTAAGCCCAGCGCATGCCGATCACTCAGATTCCATTCCAGGATCCAGTCGCTCCCGAAAAGCCTCAACCGGAGCAGCTTGGCCTATACGACACACAGGACTGGGAAACCGCTTATCGGGATCTGGATTCACGCGTACCGCACCTGCTCATCCAGTTGCAGGACGATCTGCAGAGATCGCGCAAGCGTGAGGCAGCGTGGATCTCGATCATTGTTCACCTGATCGTCTTCATGATTTTGGTCTATCTGCCTTGGATCCAGAAGAACGTGTGGCACCACGTGGTGGCCGTTCCTGTGGATTCAACGCAGAACAAGAATCTGACGTTTCTGGCGCTGCCGCCTGATTTACAGAAACCTACGCGCCGTCCGAACACGAACATTGCTTCGGATAAAGACCGCATCGCGATGTCGAAGCATCCCGAGCTGGATCCGAAAGAGTTGCGGAAGATTCTGGCGACGCCACCTCCGGGAGCGCCGGGGATGACAGGGCCGCGCGCGCCACAACAGGCGCCGCAGGCGATGGCGCAGAACGAGCCAGCGGCGCCACAGCAAGGACAACAACAGACGCCGCGTCCGCAGTTCCAGAGCGAGCAGACGGCACAGTTGCAGACGCCCGCTCGTCCAAATAACTCATTCGCGAAATATGGAACGGGGATGAGTGCGGGTTCGGCAGTTCAGGAGGCAGCGGCAGCGGCGGCGGCGCGCCGCGGTGGAGGCGGTGGTCAGGAGGGCGACTTTGGCCTGGGCACCGGAGCGCACGGCCGAGCGCTGGGAAATCTGGAGATTCTGAGCGACACGCAGGGCGTGGATTTTGGGCCCTATCTTCAGCGCATCTTGCAGGACGTGCGGGAAAATTGGTATCGCGCGATTCCGGAATCCGCCGAGATGAAGAAGGGCAAGCTGCAGATTGAGTTCGCCATCACCAAAGACGGTAAGGTCGCGGACATGAGGTTGACCTATCCCTCTGGCGATGTTGCGTTGGATCGCGCGGCTTGGGCCGGGATCAGCGCTTCGAATCCCTTTCCGCCGCTACCCTCGGAATTCACGGGACCTTATCTCGCGCTGCGGTTCCGCTTTTTCTACAACCCCGACAAGTCTGATTTGCAGTAGTCCCACCTGGGACTCGCATCGGGCAGCGAATCGTTTTCTTCCGTTGATAATTAAACAGTTAATGTGAACGAGTGTGAGCCGGAGTCGATGAGTTGCGTCTCTGGCGGGGAGAATCATGTCGGAGAAGATGCCGGTTTTGTTCGTCGGGCACGGATCGCCGATGAACGCCATTGAGCACAATGCGTTTACCGAAGCGTTGCATGGGTTGAGTGCTCGGCTGCCAAAACCCAAGGCGGTGTGCGTGGTGTCGGCGCACTGGGTGACCGAGGGCGCGCACGTGCTCACATCCGTTCATCCGAAAACGATTCATGACTTCTATGGTTTTCCGCGGCCGCTCTATGAAGTCCAGTATCCGGCGCCGGGCGCCGTTTCCGAGGCGAAGACACTGGCGAAGAATCCTGAGATCCTTCCCGACGAAAAATGGGGACTGGATCACGGGGCGTGGAGCGTTCTGCGACACATGTATCCGAACGCGGATGTGCCGGCATTTCAATTGAGTCTGGACGAGCGCCGTGGTTTCAAAGAGCATTTGGAACTTGGTCGCGAGATCCAGTCTTTACGTGAACGCGGTGTTCTGGTCCTGGGCAGCGGCAATATTGTGCACAACTTGGGGCGTATCGATTGGAACAATCCTTCGGGCGCATACGACTGGGCAGTTGAGTTTGACTCCCGGGTCAAACAAGCGGTCGAAGCGCATGATGCGACTGCGCTGGCCGAGCCGCAGAAGTGGAGCGAGGCGTTGCTCGCGACGGCACATCCCACGGTGGAACACTATTTGCCTCTGCTTTATTGCATGGGCAGCACGGATGAGCGCGATGCGGTGTCCTATCCATATGAGGGCTTTGACTTTGGGAGCATCTCGATGCGGATGATTTTGTTCGGGGATGAGAAGGCTGCGGAATAGACGCGCAGCGAATTGGCTTGGGCGTCATCCTGACCGGAGCCGTTCTTCAGGCGGAGGGAAGGATCTTGCGCGCAGTCCCGCGACGCTTCACGCGAGATCCCTCGCTCCGCCTGAAGAGCGGCTCCGCTCGGGATGACGCCTTCATAGGACTACCATCTCCCTTCCTCATGCCCGGAGTACCTGCTACATTTTGACTCGTGGTTCCCTCCGAAGAATACGTGCGGCGTCGAGACGACCGTGTGACGCGGGTTGTGCACTACGAGAAAATTCACATCCGGCTGGGGAATGTGCGGCTTCTTTTGGCCGTGCTCGCGGTGATTCTGGCTTGGGCTTCGCTCCGGGCGCATGCTCTCTCCGCCTGGTGGCTGGCTGCGCCGGTGGTGGCGTTCGTGGGGATCGCGTCGTACCACTCAAGAATCTTGCGGGCTCGCGAATTGGCCGAACGCGCGGTCGCGTTTTATGAAAAGGGTTTAGCCCGTATCCAAGATCGCTGGGCCGGGTCTGGCGAAACTGGGAAGCGGTTCGACGACCCGCATCACGTGTATGCCGGCGATCTCGACCTGTTCGGTAAAGGCAGCTTGTTCCAGTTGCTGTCGACGGCGCGCACGCGCATGGGCGAAGACACGCTGGCGCACTGGTTGCTTGCTCCTTCAACCGTGGAAAAGATCCGCGAGCGGCATGCAGCGGTGGACGAACTGCGCGATCAACTCGATCTAAGGGAAGATCTGGCAGTGTTGGGGGAAGATGTTGGCGTGGGCGTGCATCCCGATGCGCTGCTGCAGTGGGCGGAGTCGCCGAACCAGATGCGGCCGCTGTGGCTTCGATGGCTGTCGCCTGTCCTCGCAGCAATGGCCGTTGCCGGCGCTGTTGCGTGGGCGGTGTGGGGAAGTGCAGCGCTGCTGGTACTGATCGTCGTGATCGAGGCAGTCTTTACGTACCGCCTTAAAAAGCCTCTGGAAGAGTTGCTGCACGGAACCGAGCACGCATTTCGAGACCTCGATCTTCTTTCCGGCGTGCTCGCGCGGGTGGAGATGCACACGTTCCAGGCGCCGCGACTGCAGGCGTTGCAGCAGGAGCTGGTGTCGAGCGGCGTGCCAGGCTCGCAAGCGATCGCGCAGCTCCGGACCCTGGTGGACTTGATCAATTCGCGGCACAACATCGCTGTGCGAATTCTCGATGCTCCGCTCATGTATTCCGTGCAGGTCGCATTCGCGGCAGAACACTGGCGGCAGAACCACGGTGGCGCGCTGCGGTTGTGGATCGACGCCATCGCGCAGATGGAGGCGCTGCTTTCGCTGGCGACGTACGGTTTCGAGCATCCTGCCGACCCGTTTCCTGAATTTGCGGTCGGTGCGGCGTCGTTTGATGGCGAAGATCTCGGGCATCCCCTCGTGCCGGCGGCCCTTTGTGTTCGCAACGACGTGAGCATCCGCGGGGGGACGCGGGTGCTGTTGGTCAGCGGCTCCAATATGTCAGGCAAGAGCACTTTGCTGCGGGCGATCGGGATGAATGTCGTGCTCGCCATGGCGGGCGCGCCGGTGCGAGCGCGGCGCTTCCGGCTTAGTCCGCTGCATGTGGGCGCCAGCATTCGCGTGAATGATTCGCTGCAGGAAGGTAGTTCGCGGTTCTATGCGGAGATCACACGTCTGCGGCAGATCTTTGACCTGGCGGGCGGCGATCCGCCACTGTTATTTTTGCTCGATGAATTATTGCAAGGTACGAACTCTAACGATCGCCGCATTGGCGCGGAAGGCATCGTACGCGCGCTGGTGAATAAGGGCGCGATCGGACTGGTGAGCACGCATGACCTGGCGCTGACCGATATCGGCGAGTCCGTCGCAGGCCGCTTGCGCAACGTCCACTTCCAGGACGAGTTGGCGAACGGACGAATGACGTTCGACTACAAGTTGCGCGAGGGCGTCGTTACAAAGAGCAACGGGCTCGAATTGATGCGGTCGATTGGGCTTGAAGTGTAGTGCCACGTGGCTCGCTTTGCGTCGCGGGACAGCCGAAGGCGGCTGTCCCCACATGAGTCATAACCCAGTCTCAAACGTCGCGGGCTCACCAGACGCGGCACTGGTTCTGATTCACCATCCGTGATCCAGCTTTGCAGTGAAAGGCTTCTTGGAATTGCGGCATGTTCGAGACCACGCCATTGGTGCGATATTTTTCCGGAGAATGCGGATCGACAGTGGCGCGCAGGCGCTTGGTCTCGTCGCGCGATTGCCCGCACCAACTCTGGCCGTAGCCCACGAAGAATCGTTGCTCGGGTGTCAGTTCATCGATGGGGGTGAGCGTTTGGCCGGCCGTGTCTGCCTTCCACGCCATGTACGCCAGCAGTAATCCACCGAGGTCGGCGACATCTTCACCAAGGGTCAGCTTGCCGTTGATCTTGATGTCATCGATGATCGTGTAGCTGGAATATTGATCGGAAATGCAGCTAGCGCGCTTCTCGAATTCCTTGCCGTCCTCCGGAGTCCACCAGTCGCGCAGGTTTCCCTGAGCATCGAACTGACGGCCTTCATCGTCGAAGCCGTGAGTGAGTTCGTGTCCGACCGTGCCGCCGGTGTCGCCGTAGTTGGGAGCGGCGTCCGACTTCGGATCGAACGCCGGAGGCTGCAGAACGCCTGCCGGGAAGTTGATGTCGTTCATTTGCGGATCGTAGTACGCGTTAACGGTGGGTGGAGTCATGCCCCATTCCCCGCGGTCCACGGGTTTGCCGATTTTTGCGAGTTGGCGGTCGAACTCAAATTTCCGGGCGCGTTCCACATTGCCCAGTTCATCTCCGCGAATGATCTCAAGCTTGCTGTAGTCGCGCCATTTGTCGGGGTAGCCAATTTTATTGGCCATGCCATGCAGCTTGGCGAGCGCTTGCTGCTTGGTGGCGGCAGACATCCAGGGCAGGCCGTTGATGTCCTGCTCCATGGCCACTTCAATCTCTTTGACGATCTTCTGCGCCCGCTGCTTGGCTTCGGGGCTGAAATACTTTTCAACATATGCCTGGCCGAGAGCCTCGCCCAGATAGCCGTCGACCGCTTCGGTGCAGCGCTTCCACCGCGCCTGCAGGACTTCCTGGCCGCGGAGCGTTTTTCCGTAGAAAGCAAAGTTCTCATTCAGAAACGGTGCGGATAGGTGAGTCGCATCGGAATGCACCAGATGCCAGCGCAGGTAGGTCTTCCAGTCCGCCAGGCTTTCCTTTTCGAGCGTCTCGCTCATCGTCTTGAAGAATCCCGGCGCACTGACGTTTAGCGATGCGAGCGACGGCATTCCGACCTTGGCGAAATAAACCTGCCATTGAAATGCTGGAGCTATTTTCTCGAACTCCGCGCTGGTCATTTTATGGTCGAGCGCTTTCGGGTCGCGCCGTTCGACGCGCGTCATGGAACCCTTGGCCAGTTCAGTTTCGATGTGCATTACAGTTTGCGCGTTAGCCGCAGCAGTTTCAGGCTTGTCGCCCAGGAGCTCAAACATTTTCTGTACGTGCGCGAGGTACTGTTTGCGCAGTTCGACCGACTTGGGATCATCCTTCAGGTAATAGTCGCGATCGGGGAGGCCGAGTCCGCCTTGGTCGGCGTTGGCGATGACCTGGTCGGCGGCGTGGGGGTCCTGCGTGGATTCAAAACGGAAGAGGACGTTGTCACTAATCATCGCCGCCACTAGGTCCGCGATTTCTGCTTTCGAGCTGATCCTGGCAATCTGTTCCAGCGACGGTTTGAGCGGGTCTGCTCCCTTAGAGTCGATCGTCTTCTCGTCGGTACAGGAAGCGTAGTAGTCGCCAATCTTCTGATCGACGGCATTGCGCTTGGGATCTGGGACAGCCGCGGCCTCCAGAATGCCGCGCAGCTGGGCCAGATTCTCGTCTTGCATTTTGGAGTACGTGTCCCATGAAGACTGGTCGGGCGGGATTGGATTCTTCTTGAGCCATCCCCCGCAGGAATAGGCAAAAAAATCCACGCAGGGATCGATGGTGCGATCCATCGCGGTGACGTCGAGCGCGGGGGTGTAGGTCGTTACGGCCGGTTGCTGGGCAGTGGCTAGGGACAGCACGCAAAAGAACGCGAACAAAACCACACTCATGCGCAGAATTGCCATGAAAGAAACCTCATGCGGTAGGAAATGAAAACCACGAGACTCCAAAGTATAAGCCAAGGCGTCAATCCATATGCTCGGATGTGGACTGACGCCTGAAACCCGAGAGGTTTAACCCTTCCGCAAGTGAATCGAGCCATCTCCGGTGCGGATGGTCAGGGGGCTGCCTCCGCCGTTGAGTTTGCCGTGGATTTCGTTCTCGCGGATCTTGCCTTCGGTGACGATGGGCATATCGAGATCGATGTGTCCGTCGCTGGTATGCAGGCTCACGTCGGCCGAGAGTTCGCTGGGAATTTCGAGCGAAACGTTGCCGTCCCCGGTTTCGAGGCGCCAGCCTGCGGCGAGTGTGGAGCCCTGGGTTGCGCGGACCTCGACGTGTCCATCGCCCGTTTTCAGTTCCAGTTCGTCGAAGCGGCCTTGGGCGGTGATGTGCCCGTCGCCGGTGGAGGCGTGCAGTTTGCCGTCGACCCCTTCGAGATTTTCAGATCCGTCGCCGCTGTGCAGATCCATGTCACCCTTGAAACCCGCGAGATCGATCTTGCCATCGCCGGTGTGCAGGTTGACGCGGCCTTCGCGCGGCATCTGGATGATGACGTCGACCCTATGGGATCCCCACTCGACGTTGAAGTTGTGGTGCGGGTAGCGCACTTCGATCTCGACCGTGTCGCCGTTCTGATGCTCCTCGATGCGGATGCCGCCTTCGCCGATCTTGTAGCGAGAGGTTTCGACCTTCGCTTCAAGTGTGTTCTGCTCCCAGGTGGTAACTCGGATGTTGGCGTCCGACGTCTCGATCCGCAGGTCTGGCTTGCCGGTGATGGTGTACGTCTTGGACCATTCGTCAGCGTGCGCGGGCACTACGGAGATAACGGCAACAGCCAGGACGGCGAGCGACAGGCGCTTCAGCGCGGCAAGTTTCATAAGATCCTCCGGCGGGCGAGCACACCCTTGCCCCGCCTGTTAGACGTAGTTACGGGCAATCGGTGAGTTAAGTTCCACGGAAAATCGTTAGCGCCTGGTCCCGAGGTACGCCATACGAATCAGGGTCCGTTCAGAGAACGGTAGATAGAGCAGGGCCGCGCTGACGGCAAATGCCGCGCCCAGGCCGATCTGTTCGATGAGCAGAAATGGTGCGATCGCCCAGAGTTGGTCGAGCGCGAGGATGAAGGGGAACATTTGGCGGAACTTTTCTCCCAGACGCTGGTAGTCGAAGCTCACTGCCGAGAGCAAATAGAGGCGCAGAGGAATGCCAACTCCGGCTGTAATCAGCACAGAGCCGGCGAGCACCGTTCCTCCCCAAGGGATGCGGAACGACTCTCCGATCTCCTGAACGTAGCGCAGCAGGAAAAGGGCTGAAAGGTAGAAAGCCAGGTACATGACCTGAATCAGCGCGAACAGGCTGCGCGTAGTGGCTCGGCGCGGGATGGGTACCTCGAGTTCAGGATGCAAAGGAGCTGGCGATGCGCTGGAGTCTGATTGGAAAACTTGTGTTGGAGCAGGAGCGCTTCCTCTTTCTCCATCGGATGGCTCCGCGGCAGCAGCTTGAGCTTGCAAGGGGGCGATGAAACGGTATCCGCGGCGAGCCAGCGTTTCGACGTAGCGCGGGCTGGAGGCAGAATCTCCCAGAGCCTCGCGGACTTTGTTGATGGCGGTGTTCAGACTGTGGTCGAAGTCGACGAAAGTGTCTGAGGGCCACAGCTTCTGCTGCAACTCTTCGCGCGTGACGACTTCCCCTGCACGTTCGAGCAGCAGCGCCAGCACCAGGAAGGGTTGTCCCTGCAGACGCAGCTTCACGCCGCTCCGGCGCAGTTCCCCTGCGCTGAGATCGAGTTCGAACAGTCCAAACCGCGCGACTCGGCTGCTCTTTTGCGGCACGACGCCGTAGTGTAGCAGGTGTCGGGGGGGGCCGAAGGCAACTTCACCACCGCGGATTCACGCAGATTTCACAGTGATTCTTTGCTTTTCTTCAATCCGTGTTGCTCCGCGTGTATCCGCGGGAGATGAAGTTCCAGCGAGATAAGTGCGACGTCCGTCGCAATCCCGCGCGCTACAATATCCGCGTGCCTGATAATCCTCTCCAGGACGATCACAAGCATCACCGCCACGCAGTCTATGCGTCAGAGACCACCGGGCTGCTGTTGATCGCGTTTATGCTGCTGATTCTCACGCTGGTGCGCTACTGGCACGAGATCCGCTGGAGCCTACGCTGAACGTGGGCACAGATCATCGCGAGAGCGGCCCTCCGCAACACCTGCTGGTCGTGATTCTTGGCCCCACTGCGAGCGGGAAGACGGCGCTGTCACTGGTGCTGGCGGAGAAGTTCGACGGCGAGATTGTCAACTGCGATTCGGTGGCGATGGTCCGCGAGTTCGACATCGGGACCGCGAAGCCCACCACCGAGGAGCGCGCCCGCGCGCCTCATCATCTCTTCGACTGCGTCGATCCCACCGAATACATGACAGCGGGGGAATATGCCCGCCGGGCGCGGCGGCTTCTGGGGGAAATCAGCGGGCGCAGGCACTTGCCCATCGTGGTCGGCGGCACGGGCTTGTATCTGCAAGCGCTGCTCGAAGGTCTCTCTCCGGGCCCGCAGCGCTCCGAAGAATTGCGTGAACGCTTGCGCAAGAGCGCAGCGAAACGCGGTCCCGAGCAGCTGCACCGAGTTCTGCGACGTCTCGACCCTGCTGCCTCTGAAAAAGTCCATGCTAACGATGTCCCCAAGCTGATTCGAGCAATCGAGGTGTGTCTGGCGTCGAGGCAAAAGATGTCGGAACTGTGGCAGCAGGGGCGCGATCCGCTACAAGGCTTCCGCCTGCTTCGCATAGGACTCGATCCTGATCGAGCCGCCCTCTACAGCCGCATCAACGAGCGCGCGCGTGAGATGTTCGAAACCGGCTTGACCGAAGAAACGCGGGTTCTGATCGAAAAATACGGCGCGGCCGTGCGGCCGCTGATTTCTCTTGGATACAAGCAGGCGGCCCAAGTGCTAGGTGGCGAACTTAACCGAGAGCAGGCAATCCAAGCCGCGCAGCAGGCGCATCGCAACTATGCCAAGCGCCAGATGACTTGGTTTCGCCGCGAGCCGAAAGTCACGTGGCTGAAAGGCTTCGGCGACGATCCACAGATCCAGCTGCAAGCCGTGCAGCGAGTCACCGACAACTCTTAGGCGATCGACATGTAGGGGACCGCCTTCAGCCCGAGGACAGCCGAAGGCGGCTGCCCCCACAGGAGCATTGGAAATGCCCCAAACCTTAACCTTTCCTTCTGCTATCGTTTCTCCATGCCGCGAATCTTGTTCGCCATATTTTTAAGCCTGACTCTTACCCTGCCTGCACTTGCCAAGACTAAACATTCGCACCCCGCTCCGGCCAGCGCCACACAGGGCGACAAGTGGGCCGCGAAGACACTTCGCTCGTTAAGCGTTGAGGAGAAAATCGGCCAGGTCTTCATGATCTGGTGCCGCGCCAGCTTCCTCAACGTGGAGAGCCCCGAATATCTGCAATGGGTCGAGGCCATGCAGAAATATCATGTCGGCTCGTTCGCCATGTCGGTGCATGTCGATGGTCCGTTTCTATTGAGAACTGAGCCCTACGAAGCCGCGGAGATTCTCAATCGGCTGCAGAAACAGTCGAAGCTGCCGCTGCTGTTTGCCGCCGACTTTGAGCGCGGCGTTAGCACCCGCCTGATGGGCACAACGAACTTTCCGCATGCAATGGCGTTCGGCGCCGATGGCAGCCTGGCCGACGCAGAGGCTTTCGGCCGAATCACTGCTCAAGAGGCCCGCTCTGTGGGCGTGCACTGGAATTTCTTTCCGGATGCCGATGTGAATTCGAATCCGGCGAATCCCATCATCAACACACGCTCGTTCGGGGAAGACCCCAAGCAAGTCGGAGATCTCGTCACGGCCTATATCAAAGGCGCGCACTCGGGTGGGATGCTGACCACGGTGAAGCATTTCCCCGGCCACGGCGATACCGCGACCGATTCGCATCTTGGTGTTGCGAGCGTGAATGTCGACCGTGCGCATCTGGATTCGATCGAACTTCCTCCGTTCCGCCAGGCGATCGCGGCGGGCGTGGACTCTGTCATGGTGGCGCACGTGACCGTTCCCGCGCTCGATCCGGATCCCAATCACGTCGCTACTATCTCCACGGCAGTAGTCTCCGACCTGCTCGAAAAGCAGCTCGGATTTAAGGGTCTGATCGTGACCGACGCCCTCGATATGGCTGGCCTGACGCATCTTTTCGCTAACGATATTGGCCGGGCCGCCGTCGAGGCCTTCAAGGCAGGCAACGATCTGCTGATCATTCCAGCCGATTTCCCCGCTTCGTACGAATCCATGCTGAAGGCCGTGCGCTCGGGTGAGATTTCCCGGGAACGGCTCGACCACTCCGTCCTCAAGATCCTGAAAATAAAGGGCGCACTCGGCCTCAACAAAACCCGCATCGTGGATACCACCACCATCGCAACGGTGGTCGGCAAGCCGGAAAATATCGCCTTCGGCCAGCAGGTGGCGAACTCCGCCATCACCCTGGTGCGCGACAACGGCAAAGTGCTGCCCCTAAAATCCAAGGGAACTCCCCAGGCAGGCCTTCCGTATATGACCAGAGAGGAGACGCACAATCAGGTCGTGGCCGTCCTTTTTTCGGATGATATGCGAACGGAGTCGGGTCGCGCGTTTGGCCGCGAGTTGCGCAGCCGCATTCCGGATGCGCGCGTGATTTATGTCGACCCCCGCGTCGCTGCCGGCATGAGCGATGATGTGTTGAAGGCAGTCGATGAGGCTCAAACGGTAGTCGCTGCGGTCTACGTGATCCCGACGGCGGGTAAAGTCGGAAACTCGGTGGCCATGGCGGACGCAACCGGCACATTGCTGCAGCAAGTGCTTGATCATGCCGCGGGAAAAACAGCGGTCGTCGCTATGGGAAATCCGTATCTGGCCAGCGATTTTCCGAAAATCGAGAACTACATGTGTACATTTTCGAATGCGAGCGTTTCTGAAGTAGCGGCGATCAAGGCGCTGTTCGGAGAAATTCCGATTCGGGGTCATTTGCCTGTGAGTATTCCGAATGTCGCGCCGCGCGGCACGGGACTGGAACGCCCGGCGCAGGCGGCTCAGGGAGGGTCTCCACATGTGCAGAATTAAAGTTCAAGTGTTCTCTCTAGGATTTGCGGCTCTTGCAGCACTGCTCCTATCGGCGTGCAGCATCAATGTGAAGAAAGAGCAGAACGGGCAGGACAAGCAAGTCGACATCAACACGCTGGTCGGCGGGATTCACGTGAGTAAAGGCGCCGATGCAGCCGACGCCGGACTGGCCGTCTATCCGGGCGCGCGCTTGAAGCAGGAAGGCTCTGATGGCAACGATAAGAGCGCGAATGTAAATATTTCGAGCTTTGGATTCGGGCTGAAGGTGGTTGCGCTCGAATACCGGTCGGACGACGCCCCGGACAAGGTTGTCGCCTATTACCGAGACCAGCTGAAAAAGTACGGCAAAGTGATCGAGTGCCACACCAGTCATATGAGCGTGAACCCGGATGTCAAAGGTTCGGATCACGGATCGCATGAACTGACGTGCGAGGAATCCAGCGGAAGCAATATCGAGCTGAAAGTCGGCACCAGGGAAGATCAGCACATCGTTGCAATTGAGCCCGATGGTAAGGGATCGAGCTTTTCTCTGGTGTATGTGCGCACTCACGGCAAGGAAGCGGATATCTAGGCGCGTCGCCAAACTCTGTATGGAGGTCCCAATGTTTCGCTATCTGATAACTGGCTTAGCTGTTGCCGTGCTGAGCATGCCAGCTCTGGCACAGCAATCCGACACACAAGACAAATCCTTCGATGTTCAAAGCTCGGTCGGCGACATGCACGTCGGCAAAGATGCCGATGCCAGGAAGGCCGGCCTTCCCTTATATCCGGGCGCGCGGCCGAAAGTCGACAAGGACAATGACCCGCTCAATTTCGGTATCTTGATGGAGAACTTTGGGCTCAAAGTAGTGGTTGCGAAATATGAGTCGAACGATTCTCCGGATAAAGTCGTAGCTTACTATCGCGACAAGATGAAGAAATACGGCAAGGTGCTGGAGTGCCACTCGCAGAAACACGGCGGCGATGTCGACGTGCATGATGACGACAAGGACTCCAACGGCAGCAAGGAATTGAAGTGCGAGCAGAATTCGGGCCCGGTCACCGAACTGAAAGTGGGCACCGAAGATAACCAACACGTCGTGGCCGTTGAGCCTCCAGACGCTGGCAAAGGCTCGACCTTTGCAATCGTCTACGTCTATACCAGAGGAAAGCGCGGAGACATTTAAACCCGCTGATTTTTTCCGCCACGGCTTGAAGTCTGTAATCGGCGATGCGGGCGTTGTAGCCCCCTTCGTGCACCTCTGCGTGTCGCCATGCCTTATTTTCTGCGATACTTCCAAAGCCGGCTCCTTCTAGCCTCTGATGGAAAAACCTTGTTATAAATGCGGACAAACCTTGGAAGAAGGCATCCCCTTTTGTCCGCACTGCTCAGCCCCACAGATTCGCGTCGTAGTGGCAGAACCTGTGGTGCCGCTCCCGGTGTTGGCGGCTGCCGAAGCGGGGCAGGCTGCTCTCCCGGCGGCCCAGACCGTCCCGGTTCTCGCGCTTCCCATGCAATGGTCTCAGGCGCTGAGGCCTTGCCTGCTCGCGAGCGTGGTCGCCTCGGGGCTGATGTTTTTAGGGCTGCATCCGTTTGTGGCCATGCTCAGTGTTGGATTCCTGGCCGTGATTTTTTATCGCCAGCGCCGTCCGGAAATTGTGCTCAGGGCCGGGTCTGGGGCCGGCATCGGCAGTCTGGCGGGACTGCTCTGGTTCGCTATGTCGTCCGTTTTCGAAGCGCTGACCGTGACCTTGTTTCACAAAGGGCCCGAACTGCACTCCGCGATTCTGGCAAAAATCCAGGAAACGGCTTCTCAGACCACCGACCCGCAGGTGCTCGCCCTCTTCGACCGAATCAAGACTCCCGAAGGTTTTGAGTTCCTGATGATCGCGGGGCTGATTTTCGCGTTCTTCGCCTCGATCGTGCTTGGGGGGGTGGGCGGTGCTTTGGCCGGCGCCATCCTGGGCCGCCGCAACCGATCCTAGACGGTGGCGCGCTTTTTCTCCCTTGTATTGGCGAAGCTCTGACTGCACGAAGCTCTGACTGCCCTTGCAGCGCCTGCCCCTGCCGCGTATGATGCACCGTTTGCACTTTTTCAAATGAATAAGCCTGCACGCGGTTCGCTGCTCGGAATCGAACACCTCGACGCGAAGGACATCGTGGGCCTGCTCAAGCTGGCCCGACGCATGAACCCGCAGAAGGCGCGCCCATTGCTGCGCGGGAAGCGAGTGGTGCTGCTGTTTTATGAAGCGTCAACCCGCACCCGCTCGTCGTTCGAGTTTGCAGCAAAGTCTCTCGGAGCGATGACCACGCTGGTGCAGTCCTCGGGATCGAGTATTGAAAAAGGTGAGTCGGTGCTCGATACGGGATACACTCTGCGCGCAGTGGGCGCCGATTGCATCGTGATGCGCCACCCATCGGCGGGCGCGCCGCACCTGATGGCCCAGCATCTCGACATCCCGGTAATCAATGCGGGGGACGGCATGCACGAGCATCCGTCCCAGGCGCTGCTCGACGCTTTTACGATCCTGAAGCACAAGAAGTCGTTGAAAGGTCTGCAGGCCACCATCATCGGCGACATTTTTCACAGTCGCGTGGCACGCAGCGCGTGCCATCTGCTGACCAAGTTTGGGGTGAAGTTGACGCTCTGCGGGCCGCCAGAGTTCGTGCCCGACGTGGCCACAACCCTTGCTCCCGGACTGCGGATCACGCGCCACATCGAAGACGCTCTGCGCGGCACCGATGTGGTAATGCTGCTGCGCGTGCAAACAGAGCGGCTTGCGGGACAAAAGATCCGCCTGCAGGACTACATTGCGCGCTACCAGATGACCTCCGCGCGGCTGAAGCTAGCCAAACGCGATGCAATCGTAATGCATCCCGGGCCGATCATCCGCGGGCTTGAATTGACGGCGGAAGTCGCAGATGGTCCACAGTCTGTCATTGTGGATGAGGTGCACAACGGAGTCCCGACGCGCATGGCAATCTTGGCACGGGCATTGGGGAAGGCCAAATGAGCCACGCTTTTCATCATCTGCCGAAGTGTTGTCATCCTGAGCAAAGCGAAGGACCTATGCACTTTCTGGGAGGCCAACCCAACTCCATAGAGCCTTCGCGCCAACGGCACGCTCGCGATAGCAAGCGGAATCCCGAGGGGGCATGCCCATGACACGCCCGGAAAACAGAAGCCTGCTGATCAAAGGCGGCCAACTCATCGATCCCGCGGCGAAGATCAACGCGCCTATGGATGTCTTGCTACGCGATGGCCGCGTTGCCGAAGTCGCGCCGCCCAACAAGACGAGAGGCAGCGCCGACGAAAAATTTGATGCGCGCGGCCTGATCGTTGCACCCGGTTTCATCGACTTGCACGTTCACTTACGCGAACCGGGGCAGAGCTACAAAGAGACAATAGCCAGTGGAACCGCTGCCGCCGCTGCGGGAGGATTCACCTCAGTCTGTACGATGCCCAATACCGCGCCCGTAGTTGATACGGCTGAGTGGGTTTCGTGGGTGCGGAATCCCGAGCGAGGGGCCGTCGTTAATGTTTTTCCCATCGCAGCCGCAACCCGCGGTAGTAAAGGCGGAACTCTCACCGATTTCAGCGCCCTGCAGCGCGCGGGAGCGGTTGCCGTCACCGACGATGGCAAGCCCATCCTCGACGACGACGTCATGCGGATGGCGCTGCGCCTCGGCGCAGAATTGAATTTTCCGGTCGTGCAGCACGCGGAGGATACGCGCCTCACAGAGAATTGCTCGATGCACGCTGGTCCAACCAGTTTCCGGCTGGGACTGCGCGCGATGCCGGCCTCCGCCGAAGCTGCCATCGTCGACCGCGACGTCACGCTGGCGCAGCAGATTCGCGAATCACGTCTGCACGTAGCACACCTCTCGACCGCGGACGCTCTCAAGGCTGTCCGCCGTGGCAAGCGCGCCAAGGCCCGCGTGACTTGCGAGGTCACGCCGCATCACTTCACACTCATCGACGAGAACGTCGGCGAGTACGATACCAACTTCAAGATGAATCCGCCGTTGCGTTCGATGACGGATCTCGAAGCCATTGTGGTCGCGCTCTCCGACGGTACCGTGGATGCCATTGCCACGGACCACGCGCCGCACGCCGCCCACGAAAAACAGGTCGAATTCGAGCGGGCCTCGTTCGGCATCACTGGACTGGAAACGGCGCTGGCCGTGGCGATCACGAAACTCTACCGCGATCACAAGATCCCATTGACGCGTGTCGTCGAGCTCTTCACCGCCGGCCCCGCCCGAGTCTTCGACCTCACAGGCCGCGGAACTCTGGCGCGCGGCAGTCATGCAGATGTAACCATCTTCGATCCGAAGAAGCGCTGGACGTTCGAAGCCGCCAAGACGCATTCGCTCTCGCGCAACACTCCATTCGACGGCTGGCAGTTTACGGGCAAAGTAGTGGCGACGATTGTGGGTGGGAAGGTTGTGCACCGCGCAGATTGAAATTCGAGTCGCGAGCGTAATTCACTCGGTACCAGTGCCGGCTATCCTAGAATTCCCATCCGCTTGCCAACGCTCTTCAGCACCGCCAGCGCCTGCTCCAACTCCTCTCTCGTATGCGTCGCAGTCATGATCGTCCGGATCCGGGCCTTGCCCTCGGGCACGGTGGGAAATGCGATGCCGGTGCCCAGAACTCCTTCTTTGAACAGCTCACGTGAGAAGTCCATGGTGAGCTTGCCATCGCCGATGATGATCGGAGTGATCGGAGTCTCGCTGGCCGGAGTGGCGCGGCCGCCGATGTCGAAGCCGAGCAGGCCGAGTTCCTTCTTCCAGAAGCGAGTGTTTTCCCAGAGTTTCTCCATGCGTTCCGGCTCATTTTCCAGAACATCGAAGGCCGCGATGCAGCTAGCTGCCACCGACGGCGGATGCGAAGTCGAGAACAGGAACGGCCGCGCGCGATGGTAGAGGAAGTCAATCAGGTCGCGTGTGCCGCAGACGTATCCGCCCAGAGCGCCGATAGCCTTCGAGAGCGTTCCGACCTGGATATCCACGCGGCCGTGCATGCTGAAATGATCGATCGTGCCGCGGCCATTGCGGCCCAGCACGCCGGAAGCGTGCGCGTCGTCGACCATCATAATGGCGCTGTACTTTTCTGCCAGATCGCACAAGGCGGGTAGCGGGCCGATATCGCCGTCCATGGAGAAGACGCCGTCCGTGATCAGCAGCTTCTTACCGGGCTCGTTCTTAATGGTCGCGAGCTGCTCCTCTGCGTGCGCGATGTCTTTGTGACGGAAGACCAGAATCTTTGCTTTCGATAGGCGCGCGCCGTCGATGATGGAGGCGTGGTTCAGCGCGTCGGAGATGATGAAATCGTCCTTGCCCAGCACGGCCGACACAGTCCCCGCGTTCGCCGCGAAGCCCGACTGGAAGACCACGCAGGCTTCCACATTCTTAAAGCGCGCGATTTTCTCCTCGAGTTCCATGTGGATCTTCATGGTCCCCGCAATGGTGCGCACTGCACCAGACCCGACGCCGAACTTGCGGGTCGCTTCCAGCGCGGCCTCTCGCAGTTTCGGATGCGTCGTCAGTCCCAGGTAATTGTTCGACGCCAAGTTGATGACTTTCTTTCCGTCGAACGTGCAGACGGCCGCCTGCTCGTCGTCGAGCACCCGCAGCTTGAAGTGTGTGCCCTTGGCTTTGAGTTCGTTGAGCTGGTCGGTGAGGTAGGAGAGCGGGTTGGTGCGGGTTGCGGTAGTCATAGATACCTCGAGTACTTCTCTGCCGCTGATTCATGCGGATGAACGCGGATTCTAAGGATCAGTCTAATTCGTAAAGTTGTCATCCTGAGCGCGTTCTTGCGCGAAGGACCTATGCATTCGCTTGGCGCCGACAACGATGCATAGGTTCTTCGCTTCGCTCAGAATGACAACCATAAGAATTCCGCAGCCCTCGCGCGAATCCGTGGCCAAGAAGTTGCACACTCAAAACATGACCGGGTTGCCCGTTGCGATGCTGGCCTCGCAGAGGCGTTTCATATTCCGGAAGAACTCTTTTTCTCCCTCGGTCAGAATGTCGCTCGATCCGAGCACCAGATCCACTTCCCGCAACAGTGCGCGCGATTCTTTGGCGGGCAGCCAGTCGCCTGTGTGTGTGCCGTCGTAGACAACTTTCTTAAGGAGAATCGGAAATTTCGGTCGGGGATCGCCCTGCAACCCACGCAGAAACTCGCGCACGTGCTGGATCCGCGTGATGTTGCCCAAGGGCTCGGATATCAGGTAGCCCTCGTGCTCGCACGACCCCTGCATCCACTGGTCGTGCGTCTCCCACTCCTCTTCGGAAGGATCGCCCGAGAGCGAAGGCGATCCGGACTCGTCCCACATGAATCGCTCCGGAAACGGATGGGGCTTGGCCTTTCCATCGCGGATGCAGGTGCAACGTACGAATGCGTCGAGACTCATTCCTATTCCTCGCGCTTCTAACTTTCTTCGTGAGGCTTCCGGCTTCCGGAACGGCAATCGTACTGCCGAGCCGAAGGCCGCAGCCGAAAGCCGGTCATCTCACGCCGTTGGGATACACCAGAATCTTGCTGGCTTCTCCCGTCTTCAAGCGCTCCATCGCCTTGGAGAAATCCTTCATCGGGATGCGGTCGGTGATCACGGGATGCAAATTCAGCTTGCCGCTCTTGAGCAGAGCCGTCATCTGATACCAGGTCTGGTACATCCGGCGGCCGTTGATGCCCTGCACCGTGATGCCTTTGAAAATAATGTCCTCGGAGAAATTCAGCGAAATCGGTTTCGATGTCAGGCCGAGCAAAGAAATTCTTCCCCCGCGCCGCACAATATCGAACGCGGTGCGGATCGAATCCGGATGGCCGGCCATTTCCAGCACGACGTCTACGCCTAGACCGCCAGTCTTCTCCATTACGATTGCTCTTACATCTTCCTTCGAGGGATTGAGCACATAATCGGCGTTCATTTCGCGCGCAACGCGGGCGCGGTGCTCGTTGACTTCAATCGCGAACACCGAAGTCGCACCCACGGCTTTCGCGACGGCAATCGAAAACAGCCCAATCGGTCCGCAGCCGGTGACGGCTACGCTCTTGGCCGCGATCTCGCCAGCGAGCACGGTGTGCACCGCATTGCCCAGCGGGTCGAGAATCGATGCGTAGTCCAGCGGAATCGCGGGATCGAGCTTCCAGATGTTCGACTCGGGAATCACCACGTATTCTGCGAAGGCGCCGTCGGCGTCCACGCCAATGATTTTCACATTCTGGCAAATGTGCGCTTCCCCGGTACGGCACTGCAGGCACTTGCCGCAGGCCACGTGCATTTCAGCGGAAACGAAGTCTCCTTCCTTAACACTTGTGACCTCATCTCCAAACGCCGCCACTTCGCCGCAGAACTCGTGGCCGGGAATCAGCGGCGGGTGAATGCGGTTCTGCGCCCAGCGGTCCCAGTTGTAGATGTGCAGGTCGGTGCCGCAAATTGACGCGACTTTCACCTTCACCAGCACATCGGTACGCCCGAAAGCCGGAATCTTGACCTCGCGAATCTCTGTGCCCGCTGCTGCCGCCGGCTTCACCACCGCCTGCATTGTTGTCGCCATAATTGCCACCTATGAACTTGAAAACTGAATCAAGCGCAAAACACATGATTCTAGCACCGCCCCAACGATCGGCTCGCGGCTCATCTCCATCATAGGCCGGCATTGGCGCAAACCGTAAGCTTGGCAACGGCATCAAAGTCTCGTCCCTTTTTGTGGAGGTTGAATCTGTGCGTGCCCGGTCGATCGCGATTCTCCTGATCTGCGTCTGCTTTCTTTGCGAAGCGTGGGCAGCGGCGTCGCCAGTAGCGGTGCGCTACAAAGAGGGACTGCTCCATGGCTTTCTTGTACTCAGCACACTCGACGGAAAGCCGATCGCGGAAGGCGATCTCACTCAAGCCCCTCATGGGAACCGGATCACGAGCCGCCTGACCTACCATTTCAAGGACGGATCGCGGCAAGAGGAAACTGCCATCTTCTCCCAACGCACCAGCTTTCGCCTCATCACCTATCACCTGATGCAGAAAGGACCGGCGTTCCAGCACGCGACCGAAGTTACGATTGTGGCCTCTACCGGGCAGGTCACGGTGCAGTCCACCGATGACGACGGTAAAGTGAAAACATTCAATGAGCGCATGAAGCTGCCTTCGGATCTTGCCAACGGTCTGGTGCTTACGCTCCTGAAGAATCTGGCGCCCGACGCCGCGCCGATCGAAGTATCGATGCTGGTAGCCACGCCGAAGCCTCGACTGGTGAAGCTCGCAATCAGCAGTCAACCGAAAGAGCCTTTTACCCTCGCCGGTGCCGGCCGCGAGGCCTTGCATTACGCAATCAAGGTTGAGATCGGGGGAATCGCGGGGCTCGTAGCGCCTTGGCTGGGGAAGCAGCCGCCCGATTCGCATGTTTGGATGCTGGGCGGAGAGTCGCCGACGTTTGTGAAATCGGAAACCCTCTCGTATCTGGGTGGACCGATGTGGCGCACGGAATTGGTGGCTCCGGTGTGGCCCCGGGCTGAGAATTCGGAGTCGAACAACCGGAAGGAAGCGAAGCCATGATCTTTCCCGCGGAGATAGTTATCGTGCCGCGTGATTTTCGACTCAACATCATCATGGACTGAACGGTTTCGGTGCCGCCCGCTTGAATTCTTCAGACTTCCCCCGCGGAATGGTCAACGTCTTCCACTCGTTCGATCGCAGGTGTTTCGCCAAAAACACAATCTGCCCGATGTGCGCGGCATAGTGCGCGATCTGGCGGTTGATGGCCTGTAGCACTGTATGGGGTTCTCCGCGTATGGCCACGGTGCGCATCACATCTTCCGGCCTGAGAGCTTCGATCGCGCCCAGCACGCAAGCCCAGCCTTCTTCCCACCACTGCATGACGTCGGAGCGCGTGGTCGCGGGAGTCAGCTCAAATTCGCGGTCGCGAAAGCGATCCGGCTTCTCGCCGTCCGTCGTGAGGAAGTTGGTAAACCGCGAACGCATGTTACCCGCTAAGTGCTTCACCAGAATCGCAACAGAATTCGACTCGGGATCGAGCATAGCGAAAAAATCCGCATCGCCAAGTTGAGCCATCGCGCCTTCGCCCATGTGCTTGTGCCCGCGCATCTGGCGGCGCGCTTCCTCGAGATAGTGGGTCGCGAGATCCGTTGCCATCATTGTGTCTCCGCAGTTTTTAAGCCGGTCCGCAGCCGCCGCCGCCGGGAGTCTCAATCGTGATTCGTTCGCCTTTGCGCAGGCGCGTACTGAATTTTGCCGGCATCGTCTCAACCGAGCGATCGTGCCGAGTGATGAAGACTTTCCCGGGGGCTCCGTCCGATCCTCCAGCCAATCCCCAGGGGCCGCGCGAGCGCCTGTCAGCGAGCAGAGTCACTTCGCAGTCGGCGAGCACTTCAATTTCACGAACGATGCCGTCGCCGCCGCGAAACATTCCTTCTCCGCCGCTTTGTGGCCGCAACGAATACTGCCGCACGCGCAGCGGATATGCATATTCGAGCGCCTCTGCTGGCGTGTTCAGGGAATTCGTCATGTGTGTGTGCACGCCGGAAACCCCTGCCTTGCCGGGGCGGGCGCCCATCCCGCCGGCGATCGTCTCATAGTAGGCGAAAGGTGCCCCCGTGCGCGGGTCAATCCCACCGATGGTCAGGTTGTTCATCGTCCCTGAAGCCGCGGCAGGGATTCGATCTGGAATCGCCTTCGCCAGCGCTCGCAGCAATGTGTCGACGATTCGCTGTGACGTCTCGACATTTCCGCCCGCCACAGCTGCCGGAGGTCGCGCATTCACAATCGTTCCTTCGGGAGCGATGACCTGGATCGGCCGCATTAGCCCTGCCGCGGCGGGAACGTCCTCCGCCAGCAGACATCGAAATACGTAGAAGCATGCCGAGTAAGTGATGGCTGCAACCGCATTCACGCTGCCCTCAACCTGCGGGTCGCTTCCGCTGAAATCGACTGTGATCATCGGAAGCATAGCGCGTCTTCGCCGCGCGACCGGGTCTGAGACCCGGTCCCACACGGCCCGGCGGAGGGTGACCGCGATCTTCACGGGCCCCTCGCTGATTCCGTCGCTGTCCAGAAAGTCCTCGGCTTGATATTCTCCTGCCGGCACACGCTCTAGGAAGGCGCGCATCAGCTCCTCGGAATAGTCGAGCAGATCGCTCGCCGCACGCTTCGCTCTGTCCACGCCGTAACGCGAACACACTTCACGCAGGCGCTCGGCGCCAGTGTGGCACGCCGCGATTTGCGCTCCCAGGTCGCCTTCGCGCTCCTCGGGAGTGCGCACATTGTTCAGAAGCAGGGAGAGCACATCCACATTCATGACGCCGCCCCGCATGAGCTTCACCGGGGGAATTCGGACGCCCTCCTGATAGATTTCACGGCAAAGGCCCATGGAACCGGGATAGGCGCCGCCGACGTCGGCATGGTGTGCCCGCGACGCCACATAGAAATCGGGACTTGTGTGGGTTCTGACGACTCGCCCGCGCAGGCGGCGACTCTCCACATACACAGGAGCGACCAGCGTGATGTCTGGTAAATGCGTCCCGCCGCGGAACGGGTCATTCAGCATCACCATATCGCCCGGCTCCATCGTGCCGGCATCGATAGCTGCGCGCACCGACATTGGCATTGACCCCAGATGCACCGGCATGTGGTCGCCCATCGCGATCACCTCTCCCGCAGTGTCGAAGATGGCGCACGAGTAATCGCGACGCTCCTTGATGTTTGGGGAAAATGCCGTTCGGCGCAGAGCTGCTCCCATTTCCTCGGCGATGGAGTAGTACAGGTTTTTGAAGATTTCCAGTTCGACGGGATCGCGTCGCATGAGGCGCAGTGTACTACCAGTCGTTGGCCGTTTGTCGTTGGTCGTTAGCGAATCTCAGCTTTACGGGGACGGTGTTCGTGGCGGTTTGGCGACCGACCAACGGCGAGCGACGAACGACCGCACTGAAGAATTCCGCGCAAAACTGCAAAATTCTATTGACACTTTATTAATAGTGCCGCAATATCTTGTGATATAAGACCTTCCCATACTACGAGTAGGGTTGGTTTTTCAAGTACAAGGGCCCGCAGTCAACAACCTTTACCAAGGGAAAATCGTTCACGGAGGATCCTTCAATGGCAACGAAGAAGAAGGCAAAAAAGAAGAAACACTAACCGTCAGCGAGGATATTCCTCGCTTTTACCGATTTCTCACTGGCCTCTTAAGAGAAGCACCTCTTGAGGGGCTTTTCCTTTGCGGAGCCACGAGCTTTGCGCTATGACCAACCTGAATCCAATTCGCCGCTCCTCACCTTGTGGAAGACACCAGTGATTGCTCGTCGCTCATAGCAGGTGGCTCCCCACAAATTCCGCATGTTCCGCACCCGACCTGTGTCACAATAGGCAGACCACGCGGCTTTTACCGCCGTGACCAGAAAATGGCGCCCCGCAAGAAGAGTACGGCGAAGCACAAGGCGGATGAAACCCTCATCCCCGACAAACTTTATTTCCGGATTGGCGAAGTGGCTACGCTGTGCCATTTGCCCGCCTACGTACTGCGTTTCTGGGAGTCCGAGTTTCCGCAGCTGAAGCCGGTCAAGAGCAGCACGGGACAGCGTATGTACCGCAAGCGCGATGTCGAGAGCGTATTGCGCATCAAGCAGCTGCTTTACGAGCAGGGATTCACGATCTCCGGTGCGCGCCAGCAACTGCGTACCGAAAGCAAGACTGACAAAACGCAGACCGCCATCCCGTTCCCATCCCATTCCACGCCCGAGATTCAGCACATCCGGCAGGGGCTGCGCGAGATACTGAACTTGCTCTCCGCACGCCGCACGGGATAGGAATAGCCGCTCAACGGCTGTGCGAGGGCTAGGCTTCAGCCCAGTTGCTGCGTTCCAGAATCGTCGGCGGCTCGTAAGTCTTTCCCCGCGCCAGGCGTTTTTCTTCGCGTCGCGTCGTCCACAACAGCACCGGACCCAGCAATGCCGGAAGCATCCGCGACAGGAATCCGGATTCCTCTTTGAATTCGTGACGCAGTGCCCGGATCTGTTCGCTCACATGGATGTCCACTTTGCGGAACTGCCGCTCCATGGCCCACAAGGCCGAGCTGTACACGCCGCTCAGTTTCCCCATCTCACGCGTGAAGCGTTCCCGCACGCGCGCATCGGGATAATCTTTGTAGCGCTTGAATCCCGCCAGCAGAGTTCGCGAGATGCGGTAGAGGCTTGGCCCATTCAGTTGGAAGTCGCGCCAGAAGGCCCAATCGAGAAAGCGCTTGGAATCCTCCCGCGAAATTGCAGCGTGCTTGAAATTGAATTTGAACTGGCCGTGCACGTCGGCATAGTCCACGTCTTTCAGCAAACGGCCTTCTTCGGACATCTGCTGGTAGAGCGGAGTTCCCGGTACCGGAGTGTAGAGCATGAACTGGTGGAAGTCGGTGTCGTGCGACACGGCGTGCTCGATTTCGGAGACGATGTTATCCGGCGTATGGTGCTCCAAGCCGATGATGGTCGAGCCCTGCACGCGGATCCCATGCTCTCGCAATTCGCGCGTGAGTTCCCGCGTGTCCGAGCCCTGCAACTTGCTGTAGCCCGCTTTGGGGGACTCCAGACCCATCCACAGCCACGACACGCCCAGCTCCACCAACTCCTGCATGGTGTACTTGCGGATCGCGTTGGCCGAGGCAAACACCGACAGTGCCCAGCTCTTGTGATTCTCTTTCATGAGTTCGAGCAGGCGCATGGCACGCTCGCGATGCAGCAGAAAATTCTCGTCCATCACGAAGAACGACTGCACTTTCAGCTCGTCCTCCATGCGGCTCATGACGGCAAACAATTCGTCGCCCGTCTCGAAGAAGTTGACGAACTTTCCTTTCCCGCCAAAAAACGCCGAGGTCGTGCAGAAGTTGCACCCCATGGGACAGCCGACGGAAGGAATAATGGTTGCCGCCGTCGCGCCCTTGCGCTCGGGCAGACGAATGCCCATGATGCGCGTACGCATTCCCGAAACGATCGACGGATGGCGGATCGGCGCGCTCTCGTCCTCGCCCAAGTAGCGCCGCATCCAGGAGACGCCTTCGCCCTTCACGATGTGGTCCGCATCAATCATCTTTTCGATGCCGGGGATGGCGGCCACGTGCCCGCCCACGATAATCACCGACTGCGGCGAGAGTTCGCGCGTCATGCGGCACATCTCACGCACCTTCGCGACGTTCACGATGATTCCCGTGATCCCCACCACGTCATATTGATTGTTTTTCAACTGCTGCGCGAAGTCGTCGCGCGTGGGGAAGTCGAGCACCGCGCAGGGTGCGGAAATATTCGCCTGGATCATCATGATGCCCCACGAACGATGAAACATGCGCAGCGAGAAGCTGCCCTGCGCGCGCGTGACTTGATTGTGATAAAGCTCCATCGGGTTGATGGAGCGGCTGCCGAATTCGTCGTCCCGTGCGTACGGTCCAAAAACTGAACTCAGCAGAATGCGGGCTTGCGATCCCTTGGGATGTCTCTCAAAAGTGCCGGACTGACTGCTATGAGGGCTGGCTGCAACATCGCTCGTAAGAAGTTCCAATTCTTTTCATCATCCATTTCCCCCCACATGCCGTTACTGCAATCGTAGTCGTACGCCGACGCATTGCAGCGGCGCGCCCTCAGATAACACAAAAAGATTACAAAGCGAGGACAGTGCCCAAACGTAACTGGAGAAATCTTAGAAGTGCAGGCCACTTGAACCCGTCTTGCCATATAGCCTAGAATCGCTGCGCGATGGCTTCGGAACCGCTGGAGATCGAGCGTCTCGACCGTGGAGTGCTGAGCTTTCGCGGCCCGTTGACCATGGAGAACGTGTCTCCCTTCATGAATGCGGTCCGGCGCGAAGACGCTCCCACCATGATCTTGGATTTAACGAATGTTCCTTATCTGGATTCTTCCGGGTTGGGATCCCTGGTCAGCGCCTGTACGTCATGCACAAAGTCAGGACGCCGCATGGCGCTCACAGGCGTAAACAAACGTGTGCGAAAAGTTTTTGAGATCACCAAGGTCGAGCAGATCTTCCTGATGTTCCCCACACTCTCCGACGCTCTAGAGGCCTTCACGAACGCCGGCACCGCCTAAGCGAACGATATGTGGGGACAGCCGCCCCCGGCTGTCCGCCGGGCGCAGCCCGGCGTTAGGCGGCTCCAAGAGATAACTCAGCCGGCAACCTTCACGCGACGCGCGCGGGGTTTGGTTTCTTCGATCCACCCGCATTCACCGCATCCAGCCGGATGCGCGTAACCCGAGCCGTTTCCGACACCAGATCGCTGGTGAACTTGGCCCCTTCCCCGGCCATCACCGAACCCGCAGCCAGAGCGAAGCGCAACGCGTCTGCCTGATCCTCAAAATACAAAACCACTTGTCCCGACATAGTACTTCTCCCCGGGCCCGGAAGCCCCTCGGTCGCGAGCGGTGCGACCTGGAAATCGACTCGGCCAGAGCTTTCCTGATTCTCCGAGCGAACCGACATCAAGTCAAAGTGATTCTCTTGGTTCCACCTACTCACTAGGGCATTCGTCGCCGCGATGAAGCTATACTGCCCTTGCTATGCCTGTGCTGATCGCGATGCTCCGTGGCGTCAACGTCGGGGGCCACAACAAAATCAAGATGGACGACCTGCGGGGCCTGTGCGAAGCGCTCAAGTTCGAAGATCCGCGCACCTACGTGCAGAGCGGCAACGTCATCTTCAAGTCCAAAGAGAAGAACTCGCCCGCCCTGGCAAAGAAGATTCAGGACGCGATCGAGCGGAAGTGTGGCTTTCGGCCAGCAGTCATCGTGCGTACAGCGGACGAATTGAGACGCTCCATCGCTGCGACCCCGTTCGCTGCCAGCCGCAACCTCGAGCCGGGCAAAATCCTGGTGACGTTCCTGAGCGACCAGCCCGGTCCGGATGCCGATGCCACTCTTCGCAGCTTGAAGGATTATCCCGAGGAGATTCACCTGACAGGCCGCGAACTCTACATCTATTTCCCAGATGGCGCCGGCAAGTCGAAGCTTCCGTGGTCGCAGGTCGAAAAACTGTTGAAGACCACGGGCACCGCCCGCAATTGGAACAGCGCGACCAAGATGCTGGCAATGGCGGAGGAGTTGGAAGAGGCACAGCAAGCGCGATGAAAGCGATTAGGGAATTTGGTCGGGACGGGCAGATTTGAACTGCCGACCCCTCGCACCCCAAGCGAGTGCTCTACCAGGCTGAGCCACGTCCCGACGAGGAAGGAATCCACCGGCGCGACGGTCGGGAAGCAACCGTCAGCCTCCAGCGGAGGGGTTCACTCGACAATTCTACACTACGGCTGCCACAATTCACGTCCTGTCATCCTGAGCGAAGAGAAGGATCTGTGCAGTCCTCGGCGGAGTGCACAGATCCTACGGCCCGCAAAAATCGCGTGCCTCAGGATGATAATTAATCCCGCGCTACTCCAGGTCTCTCCAGTTCGCGCCCACGCCCATATCCACCTGCAGCGGCACCGCCAGCTCGTGGACCTTCTCCATGTGCTCTCGCACCAGAGGTTGCATCATCTCCACTTCGTTCTCGGGAACTTCGAACACCAGTTCGTCGTGAACCTGCAGCGTCATCCGTGACTTCATGCCGCGCTCGCGGAGCGCGGCGTCAATGCGGATCATCGCGATCTTTATGAGGTCAGCTGCCGTTCCCTGCAAGGGCGTGTTCACCGCCGTGCGCTCGGCGAATCCGCGCTGGTTGGCGTTCTTGCTGTTGATGTCGGGGATCGGGCGGACGCGCCCGAACAGCGTTTTTACTTTCATGTCGCGGCGGGCTTCTTCCAGAGTCTTGTCGATGAACGTCCGCACGCCGCTGTATTTTTCAAAGTAGGCAGCAATGAACTGCTTGGCCTCGCTGGGCTCAATGCCAAGTTGCTGCGACAGCCCAAACGCGGACAGTCCGTAGACGATGCCGAAGTTCACGACCTTGGCCTGGCGGCGGTGATCGGGCGTGACCATCAGCGGAGGCACGCCGAACACTTGCGAAGCCGTCAGCGTGTGAATGTCATCGCCGCGCCGGTACGCCTCTACCAGCAGCCGATCGTGCGAGAAGTGCGCCAAGAGCCGTAATTCGATTTGCGAATAGTCCGCAGTCAGCAGAACATGGCCGGGCTCCGCAATAAAAGCCGCGCGGATTCCGCGTCCGAGTTCGGTGCGGATCGGAATGTTCTGCAAGTTCGGATTGGCGGATGACAGCCGTCCGGTCGCCGTTCCGGTCTGCCCGAAGGTCGTATGCAACCGGCCGCTCGCGGGGTTGATGAGCGCGGGCAGTGCATCCACATAGGTTGACTTGAGCTTGGTGAGTTGCCGGTAGTCGAGCACCATGCGGGCTATGGGATGATCCTCGGCCAGTTCCTCCAGCACGTCGACTGCGGTCGAGATGGTGCGCCCCTTGCCGTATTTCACCGGCTTGGGCAGGTTCATGCGGTTGAACAGGACGTCGCCCAACTGCTTCGGCGAACCGACATTGAACTCCATTCCCGCAACTTCGTAAATTTCTTTGGCCTTGGCCGCGATCTCGCGCTCCAGTTCGCTCGACATCTGGGCGAGCGCAGCCGTGTCGATCTTCACTCCGGCCTGCTCCATGCGCGCCAGCACCGGCACTAGCGGAAGATCCATCTCTTCGTAAAGCTTGGCCAGCCCCGCCTGCTCGACCTCGCTGCGCAATGTTGTGGCGATCCGTCCAGCGATGTCGGCAGCTTCGGCCAGATCACCGCCCAACTTCAGATTGAAACGCCGCAAGGCTACATCGGCCAGCCGGTGTGATGACCATGTCGGATCGAGCAAATACGAATACAGCATAGAGTCGTGGCGAACTCTCGCAAGCGAAATTCCCAGCGGATCGAGCGCGTGAATCGCCGCCTTGTAATCGTGCAGCGCTTTGGGTACGGCATCGTTTGTCAGCACGGAACGCAGTTGCTCGGCAGCGCCTCCAGAATCGAGTCTGACGATCGTGGCCGAACCGGCCGCAGCCGAGATCGCTGCACGCCGCGCAGCGGGCTCGGGAGCAGCTTTGATCGGCGTCCCCATGCTCCCCATGAACGACATTTGCGCGTCCTGCGGCTCTACTTCTTTCTCTTCTTCCTCCGGCTCGCCGGCCGCCTCTTCCCGCTCGACCGCTATCGCCAGCGCACCCCCGGCCGTGACTGCGTTCACGACGCGTTCGACATCTGCAGCTGATTTCGCCTCGGTGTAATTCGTCTCACTTACTTCGACTACAGGCAGCAGTTCTTTCAGTAACGAAGTAAATTCCAGCTCGGTGAACAACGCCCGCAGGTCGTCCGAGTTCGGCTCACCTGCGCGCATGGATTCCACATCCAGTTCGATGGGAACATGCGTATCGATAGTCGCCATGCTCTTGCTGAACAGAATCGCCTCGCGATTGTTCTGCAGGGACTCGCGGTAGGTTTTCTTCTCGACTTCGGCGGCGCGCTCGAGAGCCTGTTCGACCGTGCCGAAGCGCTTGATGATCTCGACCGACCCCTTGTCCCCGATGCCCGGCGCTCCCGGAATGTTGTCGATGGAGTCTCCGCGCAGCGCCATCACGTCGATAACGCGCTCGGGAGGCACACCGAGAATTTCCTCCACCTTCGCCGCGTCGCAGATCAGGTTGTCCTTCGGCGGATTCAGAATCTGCACTTTGTCGTTCACCAGTTGCATCATGTCCTTGTCGCTGGAGACGACGTACACCGGGTGCGAAGCCTCGGCCGCCTTGCGCGCCAGCGTGCCAATCACGTCGTCGGCCTCGAAGCGAACCACCTCCAGAATCGGAATCCGGTAGGCTTCAAGTGCTCGCCGAATGTAGGGAACTTGCTGCACAAGATCTTCGGGCATGGCCGCGCGGTTGGCCTTGTAGCCCTTGTATTCCACCTCGGTGAAAGTTTGCGTTTTGATGTCGAACTTGCGGATGGTGGTCACGGCCTCCGCCTGCTCGTCGCGGAACGTGGGCCCGGCGACGTCGAACACGGCGGCCAGATACTCCGGAGAAAAATCCTCGCGGAGTTTGCGCAGCATATTCACGAAGACGTACGTCGCTGCCGTCGGAAGCCCAGTCTTGGTCGACATGGGCCTCTGGCGCGCCATGGCGTGATAGGCGCGGAAGATGAACGACATGGTGTCGATCAGGTATATGCGCCCGTGAGCGCGGCCAGCCTGAGAGGGCTTGCTGGTAGCCATTTTGCGGGGCGATTCCGCCGCAGGCGAGGCTTGGTCCGATGATTTCTTACGCGGAGGCAACTCGCTTAGTGTAGCAGCAGAAAAGTGGCCGCAGCCGAGCCGCTAGAAGTCGATGTGGAAGTCCGCCTGCACCATTTTCTTCCCGGCTGTGTGCGAGTTGTTGCGAAAGATCAAGTAGTAATTGGCCGGATTATCGAGCGTCGGGGGCAGCGCGGTGTTTACTTCCTGCTCGTGAGAATCATCGGCGGAGAATACGGCTTCGCCGGCCCGTCCATTCATGAAGTCGTCGTACTGCTTCTGGTTCAACACCAGAAACTCCACGTCCGCGTCCGTGCCACTGGCGAGTGCTCCCCCCTGCCTTACGAAGGACCGGTATGTCCCCTTAAGCCGCGGGTTCGATGCGTTGGCCGGCACCTCGAAGGACAATTGAACGACCTTCGCAACCCCAAACATCTGGTGTAGCAGGTCGCGACTAGTGCCCACCGGCGAATCTACCACGCGAGGAGGAGCGCCTGTTCTATGGAGGGCTGGCGCGGCCGTTTGAACCGGATGAGCAGGTTGCGCCGCCTTGACCGGATCGAGCATCTCGATGTCGGAAGGTTTCTGGCGAGCCATGTAGTTCGCCAGCGGACCGGAAAGAGTCACAGCCTTCTGAGCCTCGCGCACTTCGTCGTAACTCTGATCCGTTGGAGTGCCCTGCGTTACGACCGGTGCTTCTGGCACAGCTACCGCATCTGCGACACGCTCACGGTGCGTCCACATGTAAGAGCTGATTAATATGAGAACAAAAGCGGACACCATCCATCCGAGCAAACGATTCATAACCGCCCCCCTAAAATGTTAGCGAGGAGCAGGCGGCTGCGGTAGCTATCGAAAGGGAGGAGCGGTTACTTCGGTTTGCCGTATTCCGTGTTGAAGTGGAGCTTAATCTCGCCGCACGTCCCTTGTTCGGGCGAGTACACCACGCAAGTGTCGAAGGGCCGCGAGTAGACGTGCAGGCTGACCGCGCGCTGGTTGAACTCCCGCGGATTCACCACGCGATGCACCGGATCGGCGGGATTCACGGTGCAAGGCTGCGCCAGGTTCATCTCGACGATGTCGGTGGGTTCGAGGCAGCAGGTTCCTCCGTGCAGATCCTGTTGAACCAGATGATAATTCTCCACTTGCAGGCGCCCGATGGGAACCGCCATCCAGCAATTCTGATCGCGATGATTGTGTACCGAACTGGCCTGCCCGACCTCCCAGCAAATGGCCATCAACTCGTAGAGCGCTGTCCGGTCGATGAGATTCCGCGTGTAGTGCTGCCGGTCCCAGTTCAGATAGGGCGCCAGAGAATCAGCGCTGACCGGGGTGTCTTGCAAGAATCGCCGCACGGGTTCGGTCGGCCCGAAGGCAGACTCGGGCAGTTGCCGCAATCCTTCGACGAAAGTCTGAATGGAGACAGGTTTTACTGCGGTGGTCATTTCGGATACTCCGGGAAAGAGTATAGCCCAGTCCGGAACCTAAGAGCCAAGACCAGAGGCCCAAAGAGCGCGTGTTAGGGCTGCGTTCCCGCGTCCGAAATTTCTTTCGTTTGTCCCTGAGCCACAACCGGATACACCGCACCTTTCCGCCGCCGCAAATCCCCCGGCAACTCCGAGCGCAGCAGCCACAATCCCGCTGCCACCGCCGCCGCCCACGTAACCGAAACCAACACCAGTTTGATCAAATCCGCCGTGCGGCTGCCACGACCGGACGTCGCCAGCGGCACAATTTTCGCCACCTCAAAGCTGATCGCACCTGCAACGACCGCAGTCACCGCGGCTTTCCCCAACTCGCGCCAGCGCAAATCGCCGAGGCGAACCAGTCCCTTGAGATGCAGCAGCCAGGCCAGCGCCAGCAAGTTGATCCCAATTCCAACATCGGATGCCCATGCCAGTCCGATGACTCCGAAGGCATGAAACAAGGATGAATAGATCGGCAACGACGCCGCCGTGATAACGCTGACCGCCACCATGGGAGTGAGCGTATCTCCCGCGGCATAAAACGCGCGCGCGTATAGCCCCTGCGCCGACCAAAGCACCAGCGAGAGAGAAAACCAGAAAAAATAGACCGCCGTCGGCTGCGTGTCGTCGAAAAGAAACTTCCCGCGTCGATACACCAGATCGATCAACGGCAGGGAGGCCGCCGTCATCCATGCCGTCGCCAGCAACGACGCTGCCGAAACCCGGTAGACCGAATCGTTGACCGTCGCCGCGAATTCCTTCAGCTTCTTCTCGTTAAAGAGGCGCGCAAAAAATGGCAGCGAGGCCTGCCCCGTCGCCTGCCCCAGCACTGCAATCGGCACTGCCAGCAACCGCTTCGCATAGTTCAGCCGCGAGATGCCGCCCACCACGCTCGACGCATAGTGCCGCAGGATCCAGTCGTCGGCCGTCACCAATGAGACGCCCAGCATCAAGGGCACCGACAGCTTCACCCACTCGCGAAATGCCGGATTCGTCACATCGAATGATGGCTTGTATCCCGTGCCGATGCGAGCGGCGCCAATCACGCTTGCCAGAAAGGGTCCGGCAACACTGCCCACCACAGCTCCGTAGGCCAGCGACGCAATCCCAAAATGCTTGCCGCCCACCACGCCGCCCAAAATAATGAACACGTTGTAAATGAGAGGACCGAATGCCGGAAGCAGAAACAGCCGGTGCGAAAGCAATACGGCCGAAACCACCCCGCCGACATAAAAGAAGATCTGCGCCGGAAGCAGGATTCGGGTGAGATGCACGCAGAGTTCGATCTGATCGGGTTTGAAATCCTTTACGAACCAGCGCACGAACTGCGGCGCGAAAATCTCCGTCAGGATGGTTCCCACCAGCATGACCGCGGTCATCACTGTGATGATGATGGAGAACGTCTTCTGGGCGTCCGCGTCGCGCTTCTCGGCCAGAAACCGGGTGTAGATCGAAATGAACGTGATGGAGGCGGCGCCTCCGGCCACAATGTAGTTGAGGAAATCGGGCAGGGTGAAGGCTGCAACATACGCGTCGGTCTGCGAACCGGCGCCGAAAGCGAAGGCGATGTAGGCCTCGCGCAGGTAGCCTACGACGCGCGACAGCATCACCGTCGTCATCAGCAGCAACGTCGCTGAAAATGCCGTGTGCTGGTGCGACGGCCGGAAGAAACGCAGAAGTTTCGTCATCGAGACCCGATCAGAATTTCAATCTTATCGGAATCTCAATCGCTCAGGCAGTTGCGCGGCGGACACTCCCGTTCAACTGCCCGCCGTCACTTTGGTTCAGCTTGCACCCATACTCTCTCGGCCGATACCAAATCTACATTCGGCACTTCGGTCCTCAGTTTCACTGGTTGAAACCCAGACTTCTTCGGGGGCTTGGCAAGAAATGTCAGAAAGTATTGATGACTGAACCTTTCCGTCAGGTCATCCAGGTAAGGTGCAAAAGCGACCGGCGGGCCGTTGAAGCCGATGTAATAAGACTCTCCTCCGGTCCGGTCCGCCACCTGCGCAAGATAGAGTTGTCCCCAGTATGTCTGCCAGTAGTCATGTCCCAGGTGTCCGACCCCCGGCGTATAGATCACAGAAACCAGAATGCCGGCGCGCTGCGCATTGTCGACTGCCTCGTTCACGTAGGGATCGTCCAGATCACCGGTGCCGTAATAGAGGTCGATTCCATCCGAGGCCATGAGCACTTCGCGGCGAGCGCTGCTTTCAGGCCAGTGTTTGATCAGGTCGCTCAAAGAAAAATACGGACTGCCGTTGGCCCCGCGCACTCCCATGGGCAGGCGCAGAGCGTTGGCCGCCGCTGCATGATCGCTCGTCAGTTCCTGCACGATCTTGGCCATACCATTCTGCATGTACGCAATGCCGATCTTCGTCGAGGCCGGTTGCGCATTAATAAATTTGCGGAGATCGTTGAGTTGTGTGCCCAGACTGCTGTTCGATCCATCATCGAGCAGAAGAAAGAGTTCGAGTCCTGCACGATCGCCTTGGGCCGGAATCCATTCCGTCACCTTGTCGCGATCTTTGCCCTCATACACCATCACATCTTCCCGGTTGACGGCCGGCACCGCCGAACCGTGATGCGGTTCGACCGTGACCACCATGTGCGCCGGAACGCCGTTCGTGGAAGCCTGCTGCGCCGAAACGTAGGCCGTTCCGCATAGCCAAACAGCCATCCCGATTACTGAGTTCACCATGAAACGATATGGGTTCATCGCTGCTCCTTACAGAACGGCCCTGGATCACAAACGTTTTACTGAGACCTTTGAGAGCCCGTTCTACATCCTTAGATGTTCGGACGAAGCGAAAGGTGGGACATTCGATACCTCCTGCGGAGATCGTTTGAAATGCGATAATTCAACTGTGGCCGACTCCGCGACCATCCCAGCCCGCTCCGCCGTCCTCCGCCGGTCTTTCCGCAAAGGTTTCCCCGCCGCCGTTCGCGGCGAAGGCGTCTATGTATGGGACGCCGACGGCAACCGTTATCTCGACCTCGCTGGCTCCGCCGCCGTCAATTTCATTGGACACGGTGTGCCTGAAATTTCCGCTGCCATGGCCGAGCAGGCTGCGAAGCTCGAGTTTGTTCACACCAGCCAGTTCACCACTCCGGTCGCCGAAGAATATGCCGAGGAATTGCTCGCCTTCGCCGGAGAGAGATTCCGTGCGGGCGCCATCTACTTCACCTGCGGCGGCTCCGAATCGATTGAGACCGCGCTGAAACTGGCGCGCCAGTATCAATTCGAAATCGGACAAACGTCCCGCCATCAGATTCTGAGCCGCCAGCAGAGCTATCACGGATCGACGCTCGGCGCTCTTTCGATCTCAGGCAACAAGCGCCGCCGCGAAATGTACCTACCCATGGTGCGCGAGTTTGCCCATGTCGGCATGCCCTATTGCTACCGCTGCGATTTCGATTGCACCGACGGATGCCGCAACTGTGGCCAGCAATACGCCGCCGAACTCGAACGCGCCATCGAGGCGAGCGGCGGCGAAGCAGCCGCGTTCATCTTCGAACCCGTCAGCGGAGCCACGCTCGGCGCGGTTGTCCCTCCGCCCGGATATCTGCAGTCCATCGCCGAAATCTGCCGCCGCCACGGCGTGCTTCTGATCGCCGATGAAGTCATGACCGGCATGGGCCGCACCGGCCGCAACTTCGCCGTAGAACATAATGATGTCGCTCCGGATATTCTCGTTACCGCCAAAGGACTCTCCAGCGGATACGCCCCCCTCGGCGCCGTCATTGCGAGCAAGAGAGTCGTCGACGCGATTGCCGCTGGCTCCGGAACGTTCCTGCATGGCTTCACCTACAACGCGCATCCCATTTCACTGGCTGCCGGACGCGCTGTCCTAAAACATCTGCAAGCCAAGAAATTAGTCGATGCCGCCGACTCCAACCGCTCCGGCACAACAGCTGCCCAATTCAAGCAGGCCCTCGAAACTTTGCGAACGGAGGAAGCTGTGGGCGACGTCCGGGGAATCGGCCTACTCTGGGCTGTGGAATTCGTTGCCGACAAAGCCAGCAAGCGCCCGTTCCCACCCGCTCAGAACTTTGCTGGAAGCGTTGCCGCCGCTGCCCTCAAACGTGGCCTGCTCGTCTACCCCATGCAGGGCAGCGTCGACGGCGTCTCGGGCGACCACCTTCTTCTTGCGCCCCCGGCCGTCATCTCGCCAGACCAGATTGCTTGGTCTGTCGATCAGCTAGCAGCGTCAATCCGCGAAGCAGAATAGTGCCTTCGCGCCCAATCTCGAAAATTAATCTTGTCACGTATCCCCCGCGCTTTCTGTCGTTTGGCTCCTGATCTTCGTTTAATACCGGATTGACGCCCGCTGCATTGTCCACCGCCGCAACCTGCGCGAGGGTAGACCCGTGAGCGCCACCAAGCGCAACCCGGAGGCAACGATGGCAACTCCCAATTCCCAGACCATGACCGAATTTTGCGAGCAGGTAAACCCGCGCGTCCTGCTGGAGATGCGCCGCACCCGTCCCTTCCCCGACATGCTGCGTGTGCAGGAAAGTTGGGTCGCCGCCGCCGAAAAACGCGCCCTGCTCTGGCTGGCGGCGCGCATTCCGGACCGTATCGGCCCCGACCACCTTACCATCTTGGGCCTCGCCGCCCAGATCGCTGCGGGAGTGTTCTACGCGTTGGCGGCGTTCAACCGCTACGCGCTCCTCGGCGTGATCGCCTGCCTCGCGCTGAATTGGTTCGGCGACTCGCTCGATGGCACGCTCGCGCGCGTCCGCCAGCGCCTGCGTCCGCGCTACGGCTTCTACGTCGACCACATGGTCGATAGCTTTGGCGCCCTCGCCCTGATGGGTGGTCTCGCCCTCTCGGGAACCATGCATCCCGTGATCGCCATTGGCCTGCTGATCGCCTTCCTGATGCTCTCGATCCAGTCCTATCTGGCGACGCATGCGTTAGGCGAATTCCGCATCTCGTTCTGGCGTTTCGGACCGACCGAATTGCGCATCTTGCTCGCGGTAGGAAACCTGGCCCTGTTCTGGAAACCGGTCGTGCACCTGTTCGGCGGGATCTATCGACTGTTCGACGTGGGTGGCGCCATCGGCCTCGCCGGCATGGGATTGATGGTCGTCGTCTTCACTCTGCAGAACACCATCCGCCTCTATCGCGAAGAAAGGATCTCGCAATGACGGTGACGACGCCAACGGATTCTCGCGAAGACGCTGCTCCCCCGTCCACCTTGCTGCGCTGGTGCAAGTTCAACCTCGTCGGTGGAATGGGAATTGGAGTGCAGTTCGCCGCTCTGTTCCTGGTTAGAGGCGTGATGCACTTCAACTACCTCGCAGCGACCGCCATCGCCGTCGAAGCCGCCGTGGTCCACAACTTCGTCTGGCACGAACAGTTCACCTGGGTCGACAGAACAAGGTCGGACGGACCGCAACCGTCGTTGCGCACGGTGGCCCCGCATTCCTTGCGGGCTGAACAGTCCGCTGAGAAACGCGGTTTTGGGTGTCGCAGCGCCTTCAGCGCTGCGATCAAGCCACTCTCCTCGTGGACGGCTTCAGCCACTGCGGTACTTGGAAGTCGCTACGGCTTGAGTTTCCGGCGCTTCGTGCGCTTTAACCTGACCAACGGGGCCGTCTCCATCCTCGGCAATCTGGCCCTGATGAAAGTGATGGTCGGCCAAGGACACATGAATTACCTGCTCGCAAACGGAATCGCCATCACGCTCTGCTCGGTGGCGAATTTCCTGGTGAGTGAGACGTGGGTGTTTGCAAAACAGTCGTAGCAAAACGAATCTGTCATCCTGAGCGGAGCAGGGTGATTCGCGAAGTGAATCATTCTGCGGAGTCGAAGGATCCCTTCCTCATTCGCAGAACGCGTGGATCCTCGAGGAATTCTATTATTTCAACTAAATAACAAGTCAGGCGCTGAAGGTTTGAAGACCCGTTTTGAGTACCTCGAGAAAGCCTGTTCAAGGCAGCGCTCGCGTCGGGAAAGTACAGAGATTCTTCGACTGCGTGTGGCCCACGCTTCGCGCGGGCCATACTCGCTCAGGATGACAGCGGGTGGAGGCCGGCTTCACGTCAAATCTTCAGCACAACCTTCCCATAATTCTTTCCGTCCTGCAGCAGCTTGTAGCCTTCCACCGCCCGCTCCAGCGGAAACACGTCCCCGATCTGCGGAGTCAGCTTGCCCTCCGCGATCCAGGCGGAAATCCGTTTCCATGCGGGCTCCATGATCTCGGCCTTCTGCGACAGATAAGTCAGCCACAGCCCTTGCACGCTAGCCGATTTCGCATACAGCGCGCGCACATCCAGTTTTGGCTGCTTTCCCGTCGCCGTACCGTACTGGATGACGCGTCCGAAGTCCCGCAGACAGCGAAGGCTCTTGGCGGTGTGCTCCCCGCCCAGCATTTCGAAAACGGCGTCGACGCCTTCGCCGTGCGTGAGGTTCTTCACGACTTCTTCATAATCATGCTGCTTGTAGTTGATGCCGTGCTGCAGGCCAAGCTCTTTCACCCGCGCGAGTTTTTCGTCGGACGACGACGTCCCATACATGTCGACGCCCAGCAACTTCCCGATCTGCACGGCTGCTGTCCCCACTCCTCCGGCGACAGCGTGAATCAATACCCGATGCGTCTTTCCAGCAGTGGCAGGTTGAGTCATGCCCGCTTGCCAGTATCCGAGATACGCCGTGAAGTAGTTCACCGGGAACGCCGCAGCCTGTTCGTCGGTCCATGGATCCGGAACCGTCCACAGCATGTTGGAGTACGCGGCTGTCTTCTCCGCAAACGCAGCCCACTGGGCATAGCCCATCACCCGCCGCCCGCTGCTTTCCTCAACCCCGGCAAATTCACGCCCCACGACCAGCGGCGGCACCGGAGTGCCGGGATAGCCTCCATGCGTGGTCATCAAGTCAGCAAAATTCATTCCTCCGGCACGCACCTGAACCAGCGTTTGGCCGGCTTTCAACGTAGGTTCAGGAACACTCTGGACAACGAGCGCGTCAGGCCCGGACAAGCTGGTGAGCACTAAAGCCTTCATGCGGAAAGTTTAGCAGGACGGCGCTATTGCATCGTGCGCCGGACTCCGATCTTGAGTGCCGGAAAATGGCGGTGGCCCGCTCCAAGCCAAACCGCCTCAGAGGGGCCACCGAGTCGATCAACTCTATCCGCTGTTACATCACCACAAACAAAGCAATCCGCATTCCGGGATGACGCAGATCAAACAGGAAATACTCGCCATCGATGTAATCGATGTAGCAATCATCCGTGTAGGCCCAGTCCCCCGGCCACGCATCGACCAGAACAAATGTATAACCACCATATTCAAAGCGCGGTTGACCCTCCACGACCACTGGACGCTGCGCTCTGAAGGTATGGCTTCGGCCAAACTGCGCGTGGAAGCGATCGTCGGGAATGTGGCCGCCCTTGCCCTCAGGCCGCGCGTGACCTTCCTGCGGTTCTTGGCGTCCCTGCTTCGTTTCGTCCCGAGACTGCTTTTCTTCTTGTTTCTGCTCCTGCTTCGAAGGCTTGGCTTCGTCCTGATGCGGAGTCTTCATCTCATCCTGCCGCGCCGCTGGCTTGGCTTCGTCCTGCTGTTTGGGTTCCGGCTGTTTCGGTTCCTCCTGGCGCTTCGGCTCTTCCTGCCGGGGTTTATCTTCCTGCTGCTTTTCGTCCTGGGCGTACAGTGCCGCTGAGGTCGCGACTAAGGTCGAGAGCAGCGCTAGATTCAAAAGTCTGAAAGCTCTCATAACATCCTCCAAGGTCTTCCTGATGGACTACAAGGGCCGGCGATCTGCCTGCACAGCTCGCGAATACCTCAATTCAGATGCCATGGGCCATCCTCCGCGACCCCGGGTTGTTTGCTGTAGGCCGAGTCGCAATCGCCTGTAGGCCGGCCGCTGGTTCCGGAAACCAGCGGCACTTTCCCCTCGGACCAGTTTCTGCCGCCGAGGTTAACCGGGAGGTATATACTCTTGGCGTTGGCTTACTGGTCCTCCGGCCCAGCCCCTGCAAGGCCGGAAACGGGGCGTACATTCATTCCCCTAATTCTTTGCGCGCCCCGCATAGGAAAGGCCGATTCCCGCCCGGGGCGGCGCGGACTGGCACGGGTGCATTGCCTGCTCGCTTGCGCGAATAGGTGGTTGCATCCGCGGGGAGGTTTACCGTGGATCTTATTCTTGTACGTCTTCTTTTTGTCATCGTTGTAGCGGTTACTTGCTTCGTCATCGAGCCCTTCGGATTGACCCGCAATTACGACGCGGGCGTGGGCGCTGTGATCGGACTGGCAATCGTCGTCTTCGAATGGAAGCTCCGTGCCGTGAGCCTCAAGCGGCTCATCGGAGCTGCCATTGGAAGTTTCCTCGGCATTTGTGGCGCCTATCTCTTCGCCCTGGTCATCCGTAATAGCATTCCTGAAGGCCATACCCAGAGCTTCCTGCAGATCCTGGTCATGCTTTTGATGGCGTACGTCGGCTTGATCGTAGGCGCGAACAAGGGCGACCTCTTGAACCTGGCTGCTTTAGGGGGCATCTTCGGCGGCGAGAAGCAGGGTAAGAAAAGCTACAAGATCCTCGATACCAGCGTCATCATCGACGGCCGGATCGCCGACATTGCAGAGACCGGATTCCTCGACGGCATCATCGTCACCCCGCAGTTCGTCCTGCGTGAACTGCAACTCGTCGCCGACTCCGCGGACTCACTCAAGCGCAACCGTGGGCGCCGTGGCCTCGACATCCTGCAGCGCCTGCAGAAAGTCGCCACCCTTACCATTCAGATCGTGGAAGATGATTTCCCTGCCGTCCGCGAAGTGGACCTCAAGCTGATCGAGCTGGCCAAGCTCTACGAAGGCAAGATCATTACCAACGACTTCAACCTGAATAAGGTGGCGCAGCTGCAAGGCGTGGAAGTCCTGAACATCAATGAACTGGCCAACTCGCTGAAGCCGATCGTGCTCCCCGGCGAAACTATGCGCGTGTTCATCCTGAAGGAAGGGAAGGAATACAACCAGGGCGTCGCCTATCTGGATGATGGGACCATGGTGGTTGTCGATAACGCCCGTAAGATGATCGGCAAGACGATTGACGTGTCGGTTACCTCGGTCTTACAGACGACCGCCGGCAAGATGATCTTCGGCAAGTGGGACGAGCGGGCCTCCTACTCGCGCCAATCGGTCCCCGTTCCAGCGCCACCGGTTGCAGTGCCTGGACCTGGCCCCACAGCGGTCCCGGCACCCAGTCCGTTGGAGACCAAGCAGGGAACATCGTAGGGAATTTGATACGCTGGTTTACTTCGCGTCAGACGATTGCGCGCTCGTGGCACGGCGGGAAGTTGCGCGGCGTGAATAGCGCCCGCTCCTCACTGGCCGGGCATCTTTCATGGTCCCGTTGTAGACGTACACCCAGCAGCGCAAGCGCTTGCCGTCATCCATCGTGACCGGCGTAGTCCTGCGGAGAAACAGGCTGGAGCCCCGCTTGTTCGGTTCAAAGCCCTCGTAGTCATCGAGCGAAGTCAACGTGCTCCGGTCGCCCGGCAGTTCAAAAACTTCTCCCCGAATTACCGAACGCGACTTCTCGCTTAACACCGCCCCGGGATATTCCCCAAGATCGTACAAGCGCCCACGCACCGTCGCCTGACCCACCGGCCGCAGCCGGCGCACGGTCGCCGCGATCTCCGGCGGAGCGTGTTGCGGAGAGAGCGTCCCGTACACAAAAAGATGATGCGTCATCTTTGATCCGTTAACCGTAAATCGACGATCCGTTAATCAACAGGAGGGAAACGCGGCAGAAGTTTCTTCAGATATCCGTATCCATTCCTGTCTTCCAGTACATATTCTCGCACGTCTTTGTGCTTGGACAGAACTCGCAGGTAATAATCGAACAGTGCCGCCACGTCCCTCTTGCTCAGCTGGCCGCGGTTCTCAAGATAGGCCATGAACTCAAAGAAATTCAGGTAATCGGTAAAATCCGAATCTTCGTCCCGCACCAGATCCTGAACCTGTGGAGCGTTCGGCGCGTTCTCATCCAGACACTTGCGAATCCTCTTCAGATCAGGTGCTTCGTAAAACTTCGAATAGAGACTCGAGAGCCAACGGGCGCGCTCGATCACGGAATTCCGATAGTAGGTGAGAACGGCTACGAACGCCCCAGCTGTGGCCATCAGGTAGTAGATCGTTTGGGCATTTACCGTGAACCAGTGACCGATCTGTCTCGCGACCTGCATGGACGTCTCCCCGAAACTTTCGACATTGTATGTCGAGACGGACGACACGGGAATCCTCAGAAGGCCCTCCTCAGAAGACTCTGGATTTGAACTCGCGCCTCTCGCGCTCGTATACTTACAGCCCGCGATGAAGGTGATCGTCATTATCCCGGCTGCGGGTCTCGGCACGCGCATGGCTCCCATGCCCAGCGCCATGGACGCCAAGACCAAGAAGCCTCATCCCTCGAAGCAGTTCACCGAGTTGGCGGGCACGCCGATCCTGGTTCACACGCTCCGCGCGTTTGCGGCGGTCGAAGAAGTCAGTGAGATCTGGATCGCCCTGCGGGAAAATGAAATCGAAGGCTTCCGCGAGCGCCTCGCCAGGGAAGTGAAAGCCGGGAAGAAGAAAATCGAAGTGGTCGTTGGCGGCGAGCATCGCCAGCAGTCTGTCGAGCATGCACTCAATGCAGTCTCCGCCGCGGCCGATGACGTGGTGCTCGTGCACGACGCGGTGCGCCCCCTGGTCACTCCCGAAATCATCCGCGACGTAATCAAAGCGGCGAAGAAGTACGGCGCAGCCATCGCTGGCCTGCCCGCCGTCGATACCGTGAAGCAAGTCGAACGCACGTCGGAGGGCGCCATCGTCAAGTCGACGATCCCGCGCGCAGGAGTTGTGCTGGCGCAGACGCCGCAGGGGTTTCACTACGGCGTCATCAAGAAGGCTTTCGACGAGGCTTCCGCCGACGGATTCATGGGCACCGACGAGGCCTCGCTGGCCGAGCGTTCGGGCCACGAGGTCGCCGTCGTCATGGGCTCCCCGCGAAACATCAAGATCACCAACCCCGGAGACATGGAGCTCGCCGAGTTCTACTTGAAGAAGTAGGCGCACATTCCCGCGACTCCTCGTACACTAGACAACTTGAAACCTAAGACTCGAAACTCGAAACCTGCCAACCGCATCGGCTACGGCTTCGACTCGCACGAATTCCGGCCGGGCATTCCTTTGAAGATCGGTGGCATCACGCTGCCGCATGACAAAGGCTTGGGCGGGCACTCGGATGGCGACGTCCTGCTCCATGCCATTACCGATGCGCTGCTGGGAGCCATTGCTGCGCCCGATATCGGCGCGCTCTTTCCGCCATCCGATCCCAAATGGAAGGGCGCGGATTCCGTCATCTTCCTGCGCGAAGCGTTGAAACGCGTGCACGACGCGGGATACGGCGTTGCCAACATCGACGCCAGCCTGATTCTGGCTGCGCCGAAGATCGGGCCACACTCCGCCGTCATCCGCACCCGCGTCGCCGAGTTGCTTGGCCTGCACTCGAACTGTGTCGGGCTGAAGGCAAAGACGCCTGAGGGACTCAACCTGGACAACGCCGCCATCGCGCACGTCGTTGTGTTGCTGGAAAAAGCCGCGAGGCCGACGCCGAAAGCTCGGAAGAAGAAACGCTAACGCAAACATTCCCAGTCGCATCGTCTAGCGGCGCTCTGTTGCCGCGTGGATGAAAGCGTTGAAAATGGCGCGGGAAGCAGCGTCGTCAGCCACCGAGCGCTCCGGGTGCCATTGCACTGCCAGCACAAAGTGATCGGGCGCGGTACCCTCGAGTGCTTCGATAATGCCGTCGTCTGGGCAGCGGGCTACAACGCGCAGGTCTTTGCCGACGGCTTCCGCGGATTGATGGTGCGACGAGTTCACGGGGACGACGATGGGCCCGTTCCCATTCTTGCCGGTCATGCGCTCGCCGGCGACGATCTGCGCCAGCCTCGAGTCGGGAGCGATCTCCACTGAGTGTGCGACCGGGACTTTGCTTCCCGCTTCGTGATCGACCTTCGCGCGCGCCGCTTCCGGCAGAAACCCGGGGATGTGCTGCACCAGAGATCCCGACCGGTAGACATTCAGGCTTTGCAAGCCGTAGCAAATGCCCAGAACAGGTTTCCGTTGCTGGTAGGCGTCGTCCAGGAGCAGATCGTCGACCGCATCGCGGCGCGGATCGGCGGCTGCGGTATGCGGAGACTTCTCCGCATGGAATCTGGCCGGATCCACGTCGGCATTGCTGCCGGGCAACAGCACTCCGTCGCAGGTCTTCATCAGCTTCAGGATATCGTCCTGCGAACGGTCGAGCGGGACGCGAACCGGTTCGCCGCCGGTCAGCACGACCGCATGCTCGTACTGGGTAATGGCGCGCTCCCCATACTTGCGGTCGGTGGAGTGCGGCATCGGAATGGCAATGCGGGGCGCCGCGCTCTGGCTCAGCTTCTCGATCGCGGAGAGAGTTTTGGCCTGGCGGTAGTGACGGATCTCCATCACCAGCGCGAGCACCAGAATGATGCTGCCTGCGACGAGCGCCATGGGCAGAGCGATGTGCCGGTAGGCGACCCGCATGTCAGGATGGACGCCGCGCAGCGCGGCCAGAATCACGGTGCCAAGGATGGCGAAGAGCAAACTCACGGCGAAGGTGAGGAGCGTCCCGATAAACGTGACCAAACCCACGCGCACAGGGATGGTGTACCAGCGGGGCGCGTGGGATGGAGGTGCGGATGTCATGGACGCAGCATCCATTCTAATGGTTTATGCTTTCGTTGATTTGGCTTGCGTTGACCCGGTTCGCGCGGTGGCCGCCAAAGGCGTGGATCGTTCTGGTCCCGGCGACGACTTCGCCGCCATGACGCACGCCGCGGGGAAGGAAGCACTCTTGTCCCGCGCGGATCGGTGTCCTTTCTTCGCCGCCGCTCTCCTCATAAGTGATCAGGGTGTAGCAGCCCTCGACCACGATCATGTATTCGTCGAACTGGTGAAGGTGAGGCGCCGATGACGCCGTCTCGGAGCATGTCCAGAAAGCCATCTGGCTGCCGTCCAGTCCATCAAAGACGAAGCCTTCGACGCCGGGAGTCGCCTGGCTGCGGGTGGCGATGCGGTTGGCTGGCTGCTTCATGAACTCGGGAAAGTCCTTCATGTCCCCCCCCATATTTTTTTTGCGCTCACAGCTAAAATGTTGATTTCGTTGAGGTTATGGAATCGAGGTGCCGCGGCGTGTCTGCAAAATCTTGAGCTGCAAGGACTTACAGGTAAAATATTACGGAATAAGGACTTAGACATGAATCGAGCTGGATATCCCTCGCGACTTTTTTCTCGGCCCTGAGCCAAAGTATTGATTTCGTTGAAGTTATGAGATCGGGGCTCGGGTGCCTGCCCGCAAAATCTTGAGGGGAAAGGGCTTACACGTAAAATATTCCGGGATAAGGACTTAGGCGCATCGGCAGAGTTGGTCCGGAGGTTGGGGGTGGAGAGCCGGTTGGGAGAGGCAGCGCGCATGGAACGAGCTTGCTCTTTTCAAAATCCTCAGTAAAGGTCGTTCGTCACAGGAAGTGCGATTCTTGCTGTGGAAAACTGTGGAAAAAATTGCTGGGCTCGTGTGGTTCCCGCTAGCCAGTTTCAGTCCCTAAGGCCGCAGGGACGGCCCCCAAGGAGCGAGAGGTTGATGAGTGTAACCGAGATTTTGCCAGCTATCTCTCGCAGGCCAGAACCAACCTGCAACGTTTTGACGTAGCGGTAGATGCCGCACGTCCATTACCCACGAAAAGTGAAGGAACCAACTCCACTGAACGACTGTCCATCCGTCTCAGACTGCATCGTACGCTGCATCTGGATGCAGGTTCAATCCATTCCGAAGCGGAATTCTGTTCCGTCTGCACGCTACAACGGTGCAGTACCCGCCAAAGTTTCTGTCCCCGATATGCTGGCGAAAATCGAAACAGATACCCCGTTTCGATTGTCGCCTCGATTAGGTTCCAGACTTGTGTCAATTCGTCTGCCGGAGGGGTGACAGGTGCGGATCAACCAGAACTGGAAGAGGTGGATGTGAGCCTTCGTCGACTCATTTTGGAGCATCGGGGCCCGACGTACTGAAAACCACCATCTGGCGGCAAGAGCGCGCTATGAGGAACGTGCGCGAAACACGGAGAGGATGGAGACAACCCGGTTCAAAGAGCAAGCTGCCACCACGGCGACGGCAGGAAGGAGCTTGAGTAGAGTCGACAGCGGCTATTCGAGATTGATTCACTCTACGCCATCATGTCTAGGATACTTGTTGAAAACAGGCCATAGCACTCAGAACCGGGGTCTGATGGCGGATTATTCAGGTTGCCGCTCGTGCAACACGCGTGGAGTATTCCCCGCTCCCTCTTCCTGCCATCAGTTCTCTGGTGTTTGGAGCACCCCCGGCGAGCACTTCCGTGGTGGAACGCTCTATTATCCACCGAAACTGTTGTTACCAGGCCTTATCACAAGCTTGCGCCGTTTCTTCGCCCCTTTCACGATGTTTGAAGGGGGATTCTGAGTGAAATGGGATGTTACAAGAGCAACTCTCTTGAGACATCGTTGGCTGATGAAGGGGCAGAGCGTCCGGGTCGCTGTGTGTAGAATAGGGCAGATGTCACAGGCAGCCCCAGCAATTACGCGCAGTCCCGCCGAAGTTGTGCGGCAAACGCCGGTTTCCCAGGCGCCGAACGGGATTTGTTACGCGGTTTCCGGTGAGGTCGCGGTCAACTCGTTTGACCTGGAGCGGATGATCGCCGCGGTTCCCACCAAGGTCGCGGCCGCGCTTGATCGCAAGGCCTACTATTTTGTCCCGCTGGCCGTGAGCCAGGGAGACGAAACGGTCATCGCCGACCGCTATGATGTGGCGCTCAGCGACAACGCCGTCTGCCATCGCAATCTGAACCTGGGCGACTCGCAGTGCGTGTTCATCTCCACGCGATTGATGGACGACAAGTTTTCGGTGGCCTTCGAGTTTTATATCAACGTGGGTCACGCGCTGGTCGAGCGCGCCGGAGTCTCGCACGATTTCAGCGAGTTGGCATGGAGCCAGGCGGAAGCGGGCGTACGCGGCGAGACTTCTCTCGATGCGTGGGAAGCGCGCAAGCTGGCTACCGCCGGCGGGCCGGACGCGGAGCGCTTCAAGAACGAGTATCTCGACGCGACGTTCTCCGACACGATTTCGATTTATCTGTTGTCGTTGTATCTCGACGTGGATTATTACGATCTGCGGGAGCGGGATTATCCGCTGCTGGCGCCGTCGGCGCTGGCCGAGCGGCTGCGGAAAGTGGCGGAGTTGTTTCCGCCAAATACGGGATTTGAATTTGCCGTGCTCTATAAGCGGCGTGGCTAGGCCACTTCTTAGCCGCGGATGCAGGCGGATTTCGCGGATCAAGAAATAACAACTTCTCATTCCAGCAGGCGTCCCTCAGGGGCTGAAGCCCGGAATCATTTTTCGAACCTAACGGCACGGCTGAAGCCATGCCCTTCCACGGTGCATCCGACTTTTTTCGATAGATGCTCTTCCGCCGCCCTTCACCCAAACTTCTTTGCCGCGGATGCACGCGGATTTCGCGGATCAAGAAATAACAACTTCTCATTCCAGCAGGCGTCCGTCAGGGGCTGAAGGCCAGAATCATTTTTCGAACCTAATGGCACGGCTGAAGCCGTGCCTTTCCACGGTGCATCCGACCTTTTTCGATAGATGCTCTTCCACCCTTCACCCAAACTTCTATGCCGCGGATGCACGCGGATTTCGCGGATCAAGGACTAACAACCTCTTTCTTCTTTTTTCTTCCAAGTGGCACACCAGCAATCCGCATCGACGAATGGGGATGGAGATACGGGCTCAAACCTCCGCCGGAGTTCTGATCAAGAGGATGCTTGCAATGAGGATCCAACATACGACGAGGCATGGAGCCGTCGCCGTCGTGCCCCATCCGACTGCGCTGTAAAACTGAGCGGCGTCCGGACCGAAGAACATGGCTGGAACAAACGCGAAGTTGACCACTGCGATGATCCAGGCTAGCCGGCCAAGCCAGGCGGGCAGGATGCGTCCGCGCAATATGGCGTACCCGGAGGCGGACAGAAATAGGGTCGTCATCAACCGTCCAATGGATCCGACCAGGAGAAATTGGCCGGGCGCGAGGACGCCATCCACGGTGGGATCGATCGGAATCTTCGAGACAATCGCGGTCCCGGCTTCCATCGACTGGGCCACGGAGCTGAATATCAGCCACATCAGCCCGGAGACGAAAGCAGTCGTGGAGGCCCACTCCATTTCCAGACCGTCCCGGCGAAGAACCAGCCGAAAGCCCGCCAGAAAGACGATCAGGATCGCGCTCCCGAGGATACTCACCATCACGCGAGTGAGGATATCCCACTGTGGGGGCGCGCCGGGATAGATGAAGTACAGCGGCAACTGCGTCAGTGAGATGAGCGTGGCGACCAATCCGAAGATGCCCGTATTTCGTCGTAACCCTGATTCAGTCATGCAATCCTTTCTTCAAACTCTAACGGTACGCCTAAATTCTCTTCCACGGATTCATGCGGATTTTCACGGATCAAGTTCTAACAACTACTCATTGATTGGGGAGGAGCAGCGCGATGATCGCGATCAGGATGGCGACGGCGAGGAGGAGCACGGGCGCTTTGGAGCGGGAGATCACAGAGTCAGGCGAGAACTTGAACGAGGATTGTACAGTCAAAATCCCCGCCCTAACGTCGCAAAAAGCGCGACGTTAGGATGGGACACCCGCTTCACAGTAACTATTTGCTGTTTGAGATTATGAAGTTCACGGTGCTGAGTTGGTTGCTGTTTACCGTGACCGGCTTCTCCCAGGTCTTGGCTTCGGTGAAGACGGGGCGCTGGACGCTGTGTTCCGTCAGGACATCGTAGGCCTGCTCTTTTCCCGCGAGGCCCCAGCCTTCATGCCAGGCGACGATCTGATAGGTTCCTGGCGGGACGCTGGTGAACTCGTAGCGTCCGCTCTCGTCGGTGACGGCGTAGTAAGGATGCGAGACCACCATCATCTCGGCATTCATCCAGACGTGGCCGCCGTTACAGCGAAGATGAACCAGCCCGGGCGTCGACATGGCGCGCGAGGTGACTTGATTGGGAAAGGGAAAGGGCAGGTTGAACGAGGCCGCGCCATCCATGTGAATGGTGTGCAGCGTGGCGTCGGAGCTCATCATTTCGAGGGAGGCCTTCTCCGGCACAAGAAGAATGTGCGGAATGTAGCGGCAGTGCTTCTGGTCGAGGTGGCGTCGCTGCTCGGGAAGGTCCATCGCTTTGCCGCTGGTGATGTTCTTGAGATAGACGACGGTGTTGGCAACGCCGCCCTGCGGTCCGATGATCAGGCGCTCGAGATCCGTGGTCTTTTTGGAGTCGGGATCGCAGATCTGCGGGTCTTTGGTGATAGGGAAATCCAGGGCATGAGGAACAGATCCCGACCATTTTACCGTGCCGGAAATCGTGCCACCGCCGGTGACTGTGATGACTCTGTAGTCGCTCTGTGAGAAGGCCGCAACAGAGGCGGCCATCAAGAAGATGGTAAATAAGAGGTGCTGCGTGACGATTCGGCGCATACCCGTCCCTTGTGAATGCTCGGCCGCCGGTTCCGCAACCGGTAGTTCAGCCGGGCATGAGATTTGGCCGTACAACTTGCTCCCGTTCCCACCGATCTCTATTCCAACCCAGGGAGAATGCTGCACAGGGCCCGGTCCGCATCCGGGACAGCAAATGGGTTTGGTCTTAACTTACGGTTTCAACCGAACGGGGAGGCCGTCCTTCGGACGGATTGTGATTGAAATCACAGCCATCATGCTTCACGGAAGGTAAGCAGTCGAGATTACTGAAGTCACGGATGGGTACCACTGGTTGGGATGCCCTCTGCAGTTTGGCTTAGTAATTTCCCAGCTGCCCGCCCGGCTGGTCGCTCTTGAGCAAGGCGGAAAGGTCGTGTTTCGAGGGTGAGTAGCGCACGACGACCATTCGGTTCTTCCAGCCTGCGATCTTCTCCTCGGCCCGGTGTTCGCTGCGGGCTCGGATTCGATGACATCCGGAGTAGTATTCGCCGTTGACCACATAGCTGTAGGTGAGGTCGCCGACCCATGGGCGAATGTAGGAGTCGGTGTTCGACTTCACGGTGGCTCCCATAATGGTTCCTTGAGCAGAGGGCCAGGAATGGGCATGACGGGTTCTGTACCAGGCCCATGTTCCGCCTCCGGCAGAAATCAGCAGAAGTGCTGCATCTTTCGCGATGGGCAGGAGGCTGAAAGGGTCCCAGTGTCGCATGGCGAGTTCAGCTTAACGCCGAAACCGGGTGCTGGGATCGTAAATTTGCAATCGAAACTTTACAATCATTCGTCCATGACTGTGACGGTGCGATCGTTCGCGAAGATTAATCTCGGGCTGGGGATTGGCGCGGCGCGGGAGGACGGGTTTCATGAGCTGCTGACCGTGTACCAGACGATCGGGCTGCATGATGTGATTCGGGTGAACGTCGAGCGGGGTAGTGGGATCGAGATTCAATGTGACGATGAGCGGGTGCCGAGAGACGAATCGAACACATGTTATCGCATTGTGGAGAAAGCCCTGCGGGCGCTGCGCGCGAAGGGGCGCGTGGTGATTGAGATTGAGAAGCGGTTGCCGGTGCAGGGAGGGCTAGGCGGAGCTTCGGCGAATGCGGTCGCGACTTTGCTCGGGCTGGAGCGGGCGCTGAGGAAGAGGCTGGCGGCGGCTGAGAGGCTGCGGATTGCGGCGGAAGTTGGGTCGGATCTGCCGCTGTTTTTGGTGGGGGGAACGGTGCTGGGAGTGGGGCGGGGGGAGCAGGTTTATCCGCTGCCGGATTTGCCGGCGATGGCTTGTGTGGTGGTGACGCCGGCGGTGGGGGTGTCGACGCCGAAGGCGTTTGCGGATTGGGATCGGTTATGCGGCGTGGGGCAGGGGCTAAAGCCCGGCTCGTTCGAGCAATCTGACGCGGCCCCTTCGACAGGCTCAGGGCAAGCTCTGAAGGGCCGCTCGTCCACGGCGATACGGGCAGGATCGGTGTCCTCCGGTTCGGTGCCTGAGGGTGAAGAGGCAGCCGAGCTTCGCTCGGCCCGACCGGGTCAGAGACCCGGTCTCACATATTCAGAAGCGATCTCAGCCGAGCTTCGCTCGACCGGACAGCCGGGGGCGGCTGTCCCCACAAAAATCAGGGCAAAATTGACGGTGGCTGTGGGCTCCGATAGAATGAATGAGCTTGGTCGCGGGTTATCGGCGTGGCTGAGCAGGCAGTACTCCAGTGCTCCTTCTGATTTGTTGGCAAGAGGGGGCCAGGCCGAGAATCCGCTTCTCTGGCTTGACCGGGCTGGGATCAAGAACGACTTCGAAGAAGTTGTCTTTCCTGAATATCCCGAGCTGAGTAGTGGAAAGAGTGCACTTTTGCGCGCGGGTGCGAAGTATGCGTCGTTGTCGGGCTCTGGCTCGACGCTGTATGGGCTGTTTGCTTCGCGCGAGGCGGCTGTGCAGGCTACGGCCAGGCTGCGGAAGCAGGGTTGGGCGGCGCAGGCCACGACGACGCTGACGCGGCGGGCTTACTGGAAGCGGATGGTTGCAGGCTAGGGCTTGGGGGCAGGGCTTGTGCTGCCGGGCGCTCGCCTTCGGCATCGCTTGGACGGCCGAGGCGGCCGTCGCCACATGGGGCCCTGCACATGGGCTTGGCACATGGTCCGCGGTCGGCCGAGAATTTTTGATTGTTGATTTCGGATTGTTGATTGACAATTGAAGTTGCCCCGCTGGGGTTCCATCATCAATCGAAAGTCGACAATCAACGATTGGTTCACTGGGCCGTCGACTAATGGTAGGTCAAGTGCCTTTGGAGCACTTTGTCTAGGTTCGAATCCTAGCGGCCCAGCCAAAGATCAGCTGCAGTTGAACGGTACAAACTGAAGGCCAGGAGCCCAGAGACAACCATGGCTACTTTAGTGACGCCGCCCGACAAGACAGAGAAAGTTGAAAAGAAGACTCCGCCAGTGACTGACGAGAAGACCGAGCGGAAGCAGCGTCCGCGCTCTGACGAGAAGTTCAAGATTTTCAGCGGCACGGCAAACGAACACCTGGCCGATGAAGTCTGCCAATTTCTTGGGATGACGCGCGGGCAGGCGCAAGTGATCCGGTTCAGGGACGGCGAGTGTTACGTCCAGATACAGGAAAACGTACGCGGCGCCGACGTTTTCGTGATGCAGCCAACGTGCCGTCCGGTGGACGAGCATTTGATGGAATTGCTGCTGATGATCGATGCGCTGAAGCGCGCATCGGCGCGGCGCATCACGGCGGTGATTCCGTACTTCGGGTATGCCCGGCAGGACCGTAAGGACAAGCCGCGCAGCCCAATTTCGTCGAAGCTGGTAGCGGATCTGCTGACGACCGCGGGCGCGCACCGGGCCTTGATTGTGGATTTGCACACGCCGCAGTTGCAGGGATTTTTTAACATCCCGGTGGATCATTTGTTCGCTTCGCCGGTGCTGGTGGATCACTTTCGGAAGCTGGCGCTGCCGAATCTGACGGTGGTTTCGCCGGATGCGGGCGGCGTGGAGCGGGCGCGGTTTTTCGCGAAGAAAGTCGATGCGGCCCTGGCCATCGTGGACAAACGGCGCGTCGAGATGAACGTGGCCGAGGTGATGCACGTGATCGGCGACGTCAACGGCCGCACGTGCCTGATCATCGACGACTTGATTGACACGGCGGGAACGCTGGTGAAGACGGCGGCGGCGCTGGTGGAGAACGGGGCGACCTCGGTGTTCGCCTGCGCGTCGCATGCAGTGCTGTCGGGGCCGGCGGTGGAGAACATCAAGAACTCGGTGATTAAGGAAGTGGTGGTCACGAACACGATCCCGCTGACGGCCGAGGCGGATGCGGCAAGAACCGAAAAGGGAGGCAAGATCAGCGTCCTCTCGATTGCAGGATTGATTGGCCGGGCGATTCAGGCCAATCACGAGGAGACTTCGGTCAGCAAGTTATTTACGTAAGCTGCGGAGTTTGATAAGGAAGCGCGCCAAACGCACGATTAGTGCGTCGCAAAGAACGCGACGCTTCGTGCGGCGCGCTCAGATCCTTCGGCGACAAAAAACTGTCGCCTCAGGATGACATTCAAGTGAGGAATTGAAATTTATGGCGACTACATTGGAACAGAACACACTGGAAGCGCAACCGCGGGAAGCGGGAACGAAGAATCATGCCCGCCGCGTGCGGAAAGACGGAAAGATTCCGGCGGTGGTTTATGGAGCGGGCAAGGATTCTTTGCCCATCACCGTGGATCCGCGGCACGTGGCTCGGATCCTGAACTCCGAAACCGGGCACAACACGATTTTCGATCTTGCGCTGAGCGGCGGCGAGAAGACCAAGGCGATGATCGTCGACTGGCAGTACGAGCCCATCAAGGGGCATCTGATGCACATCGACCTGAAGCGCATTGCGCTCGACAAGGTGTTGCGCGTCAGCGTTCCCGTCTACCTGGTCGGCGAAGCTGCGGGCGTAAAGCAGGAGGGCGGCATCATGGAACAGATGCTGCGCGAAGTAGAGATCGAGTGCTTGCCGGCGGACATTCCGAGCCACATCGATGCTGATGTCAGCCACCTGACGTTTGGCAAGGTGCTGCGCGTTTCGGAGCTGCCACACTCGGACAAGATCAAGTTCCTGACGGATGAAAACCAGCCCGTGGCGCACGTCACCGCGGTGAAGGAAGAAGTGGTGGCCACTCCTGACGCGACCGCGGCGGAAGCGGCGGCTCCGGCTGAGCCTGAAGTCATCAAGAAGGGCAAGCAGGAGACGGACGAAGAAGGCGCCGAAGCTCCGGCAGCGAAGGCGGAGAAGGGCGAGAAGAAGGAGAAGAAGTAAGGAAGCGAGCCGAACGCGCGATTGTTGCGTCGCAAAGGACGCGACGCATCGCGCGGCTCGCCCAGATCCTTCGCGAGACAGAAAGCGTCTCTCTCAGGATGACAGGTGGTTTGGATTGAGGAAGCTATCAAAGCGTGAAACTGATCGTTGGGCTGGGCAATCCCGGGATCGAATATCAGTTCACGCCGCATAACCTGGGCTTTCTGGCGATTGATCGCATCGCGAGTAGCTTGGGGCTGGAAGTGAGGAACCGGCAGTGCCGGGCGCTGACGGCCCGGACGGTGATGGCCGATCAGACGGTGCTGCTGGCCAAGCCAGAGACGTTTATGAATTTGAGCGGCGTCTCGGTCCGGGAGTTGGTCGAGGAGTACGAGGCGAAGCCGGAGTCGGACCTGATTGTGATTCAGGACGAGCTGGATTTTCCGCTGGGCACGCTGCGGATACATACGCGGCGGAGTTCGGCGGGGCACAACGGCATCGAGTCGATCATTGGGGCGCTGGGGACGCAGGACTTTCTGCGGATACGGATCGGCGTGGCGCCCGAGCGCAGAGTTGGCGACGGTGCCGACTACTTGCTGTCTCCGATGCGTAAGCCGGAGTTAGCGGTTGTGGACGGCATGCTGGACACTGCCGAAGACGCGGTGAAGGTGATTTTGAAAGAAGGTCCGGCGGCGGCGATGAACCGCTTCAACCGGAAGCCGGAAGAATAAGGAAGCGCGCCAAACGCGACTTCGCAATCTCGCAAAAGACGCGAGATTGATCGCGGCGCGCTCAGATCCTGAGGCGGGCAAAAAGCGCCCGCCTCAGGATGACAAGTTTGGACTTGGAGATAACGAATGAATCGCACCTATGAATTGATGTTCATTGTTCGTCCGGATATGACGGAAGAGGATCTGGACAAGCTGATTGCTACTTTGAGTGGCGTGGTGCCTCCCACCGGGGGAACGGTGCAGCGCGTCGACAAGATGGGCAAGCGCCGCCTGGCGTATACCGTGCGCCGGTTTCACGAAGGCATCTACGTGCTGATGATCGTGGAAGGCGGAGGCGCAGTGATCCACGAACTGGAACGCCGGTTGCGCGTGACCGAGCCGGTGATCAAGTTCCTGACCGTGCGCACGGACGAGGAGCAGAAGCGACTGGACAAGGTGAAGGCGTTGCGCGATGCGAAGAAGAAGGTAAGTGCGCAGCCTGCGGCTGCGGCTCCAGCACCAGCGGCGGCGGAAGCGCCGGCGGCTCCGGCGGCAGAAGCTCCGGCGACGGCGTAACCCCGCATTGTTCTGCGTTCTTCGCGTTGTCTTAGCGAACTTTGCGGTCAAAAGCTCTTAACCGCAGAGGGCGCTGAGGAATCGCAGAGATCGCGAAGAAGAGCTTGAGGGAAGTCAGAAACATCTGGAAGACAGAAGAGATTCGAGGAGAATTATGGCTGAGGAAACGAAAGCACCAGAGCAATCGGCACCGAGCGAAAGGCCACGGAGTGATGGTCCCCGCCCGGGAGGAGATCGTCCGCGATTTGGCGGCGGTGGTGGCGGACGCGGGCCGGGCGGACCTCCGCGTGAAGGCGGAGGCGGACGCAAGTTTTTCCGGCGCAAGAAAGTGTGCAAGTTCTGCGTCGAGAAAATTGAAGACATCAACTACAAGGACTACCGCATGCTCGGGCAGTTCGTGGCCGAGAGCGGCAAGATCGTGCCGCGGCGCCTGACCGGCGTATGCGCACCGCACCAGCACCGACTGTCGGCGGCCATCAAGAAGGCGCGGAACATCGCGCTGCTGCCGTTTGCGGGACGGGCATCGTAGGGCAGCTTTTAGCCATTAGCCATTAGCTCTTAGCTCAATCGAGCCGGGGCGAAGGATTTGGCTAAAGGCTAAGAGCTAACAGCTAATAGCTAACAGCTGAAAAATTGGAGTCATTCCCATGGAAGTCATTCTGAAAGAAGATGTAGCGAAGCTGGGATCCCGCGGCGACGTGGTGAAGGTCGCGGAAGGATATGGACGGAATTATTTGCTGCCGCGCAAGCTGGCCATTCAGGCCAACGAGGGCAACAAGGCCGTCATCGCGCAGATGAAGGCCGCATCGGTGCGGCGTTCCGCCAAGGAGAAGACGCAGGCCGAGGAACTGGCCAAGCAGTTCGAGGGCGCTTCGGTGTCGTTCTCCCGACGTACCGGCGAGCACGATCAGCTCTTTGGGTCGGTCACGTCGAGCGACATCGGCGAGGCGTTGACCAAGAAGGGATTCAACATCGATCGCCGCAAGATCCAGCTGCACGAACCGCTGAAGACCGTGGGCGAGTTCTCGGTGCCGGTAAAGCTGCACAAGGACGTGACCGCGCACTTGAAGGTGGTCATCGAGAAGGAAGCGGTCGCGGAGTAAAGTCGATCGGATTCGTCCGTCTGGAATTAAGATCTGAATCGAAGAATCATCTCCTCAGTCCTTTACGAGATCACGGCGATAGCCCTTGGTGGCTTTCTCGACGGCCTCTACGGTATGGAGGCCGTCTTTCATTTGCGGCTAGTGCATGCCGCGATTGGGGGAGCAATTCTCTTCCTAGCAGGGTGCGTGTGCGCTCTGTTCGCGTTACGGTTTGCGACGTTGTGCGGGCTCGTGGCCGCCGCGGTTGTGTGGCCTCTTTTCCTCTTTCCGCCAACGATGTTTCCGCGGCACAACGTAATCTGGTTCGCTCTACACCGTACTGACACGTTAGCATCGATCTGCGCGTTAATCTTGTCCACGGTTTGGTCTGTTTACCTGATTAGCTTCACTAGGTCGAGCGACATCTTTCAAAATAAGTCCCGTTGAAATAAAGTCTTAGCGATCCGCAAGGATTGACGTTTCCGGAGTTTGCCTCACAATCAGGGCAATTTCCGTGCCAGAGTCATGGCTGAGCCTGTATCCGGTTGTTCTGTTTCCCCCTAAATCTTTGGCCCTGAACCACCTAGGACCCCAAAAAATGCCCCAACAGCCTATAATTTCTGCTCACGGTTTTGCTGATAACTCGTCTATTCCAATGCAAGCCCGGGGACGGTAAATACGGGCTACAGAGGAACGACGACCAATGCCGGCCGGTGTATGGGCACTACCACTTGCGGTTGGCGACAGGGCCCGCTCGAAAGAGAAAAGCGAGAGGGTGGAGAGATTCAGCGAGAACCAGGACCCCGCGCGGGGCCGCATGGCTGGGCAAGAACGCCGCATAGATGACACGATGTTGATCCGAGAGGCTCAGCGCGGAAACCGCGCTGCTTTCGAGGAACTCGTGCGTCATTACGACCAGGCGGTGTTGCGCCTGGCTCTCCATCTCACCGGGACCGAGCAGGACGCGCAGGACGTCTATCAGGACGCTTTCCTCAAAGCCTACAAGAACATCGGAAATTTTCGGTTCGAGTGTTCCTTCTACACGTGGATTTACCGGATCGTGACCAACCTGTGTCTCGATCACTTGCGCAAGAAGAACGTGCGCAAGGAAGACGCGCCGGTGGCGAAGGATCCGTCGGGCGGGGAGTACGACTTGCTCGACCAGGTGCCGGATGTGCGGGCGGGAGCGAATCCGGAGCGCGATTTGCTGCGCCGGCAGTTGGGAGCGCGCATTGCCGGAGCGCTGGAGAAGCTGACACCCCGCGAACGCATGGTGTTTGAGTTGAAGCACTACCACGGATTGAAGCTGCGGACCGTGGGTGAGATTTTGAAGACGACGGAAGAGACCGCCAAGAACACCCTCTTCCGCGCCACGCAGAAGTTGCGCGGGGCGCTGGCGGATATGAGATGAAGACAAGTTTCAAAGTTGCAGAGTTTCAAGGTTTCAATGACCTTGAAACTTTGAAACCTTAGAAACCTTGAAACAGGATTGCTATGAAATGTGAATGGGTTCGAGAGAATATCGTGCTTCAGGTTTATGGTGAGCTCGCGGATGACGCCCGCCATGAACTGGAGCAGCACGTGGCCCGCTGCGCGGACTGCGCAGCCGAACTGAAGGCGGAGCAGGACTTTCATGCGCTGCTCGCGCAGGATCGCGCGTCCGATCCCTTACTTCGCGATCCGTCGCCCAATCTGCTGGCGGCTTCGCGCATGCGGCTGCAGGAGGCGCTGGAGACGGCGAAGCAAGGCAGCTTCTGGAGCCGGCTGGCGTTCGATCCGGCGACCTGGTTGCTGCAGATGAAGTTCTCGCCGGCTCTGGCGGCGGTAATTCTGGTTGTTGGGTTTGTGGGCGGGATTGGGACCATGCGTGAGATTTCCCGCAACACGGCCACAGCCGCGGTTTCTAGCGTGCCGAACCAACCCGCCGTTCCCACCGAGGCGTCCATCGCCAGCATCAGTTCCATCGTCCAGGATCCGGGCACCAATCAGGTCAGCATCAAGTACAACACCGTGTCGACGCAGGAAGCGCAGGGGTCGCTGAACGATCAGAAGATCCAGCAGTTGCTGCTGTACGCAGCGCGCAATAACTACAACTCGGGCGTGCGCGTGGATTCGGTCGATCTGCTGGCGCAGAAGACGGGAGACATGCAGGTGCGCGAGGCGCTGATGTACACGCTGCAGAACGACACGAATCCAGGAGTGCGGCTGAAGTCGCTGGACGCGCTTGGCAATTACGTCAAGAACGATACCAACGTGCGCGATGCGGTGCTGCGGGCGCTGGTGAACGATGGGAATTCGGGTGTGCGCATTGAAGCACTGCGGTTGATCGAGCCGGTGAAGGCCGACGGCAGCGTGCGCGGAGTGCTGATGGCGCTGGCGGCGAAGGATCAGAGTACGTACATCAAGTCGCAGGCGCGGACGATGCTGGCACAGTTGCCCGAGATTGATTAGGGAAGGCAGAAATAAGAAATCAGAATGCCGAATTGAGACACGAAACGCTTCTGAGTTCTTCGCTGCAATTGAGATTAGGAGAGAGGTGATTCATTTGAAACGAGCGCTACAAATCGTCGGGCTGGCCGGAATGCTGGCTCTACTTGCGCCGCTGGTCTTGATTTCGGAGAGCAGGGCGCAGGAAACAAAGGTAATCCGCGAAGGCGGAGACTGGGGTCAGGAGATCACAGGCTCGCTGGCAGCGGTGAAGAATTTGAGAATCAAGGTTGACATGGGCTCCGTAGTGGTAAAGGGCGGAACGCAGCAAGGCATCAATTACGTTATTCATACTCGTTTTGGTTCTTCCTCCGAGCAAGAGGCGCGCCGCCAGTTCGAGCAGTACAAAGTCACCGCGTACGTGAAGGGCGATACGGCCTGGATCGTGGGCGATTGGCAGGGGGGACGGCGTCCCCGGCATTGCTCTTCGGAATTCTCGGTGATGGTTCCGCGCGAGATGGCGCTGGTGAAGCTGGAAACCGAGGGCGGCAACGTAGAGACTACGGGCGTGACCGGGCGAGTGGAAGCGGAGAGCGGCGGTGGCAGCCTGAGGCTCGATGATATTGGCGGAGGTGCGAACGCCGAGACCGGGGGCGGATCGATTAGCGTTGGTACGGTCAGCGGAGAACTCGGACTGCATACTGGCGGGGGATCCATTGAAGTTCGCCAGGCTAACGGCAAGGTTGTAGCGGAAACGGGTGGCGGGAGCGTTGACATTCAATCCTGCTCGCAGGGTGCCGTGATTGAAACGGGCGGCAGCAGCATCACCGTGCGGCACTGCAACGGGATGGTTAAGGCATCGACTGGTGGTGGCAGTGTCGACCTCAGCGATATTGGCGGCCCGGCGGAGATCGAAACCGGGGGCGGCAGTATTCGCCTGAACTCGGCGAAGGGGCATGTTCACGCGGAGACCGGTGGAGGAGGCATTGAGTTGTTCGGCGTGCCTTCGGCGTCGGCCGAAACGGGCGCGGGTGGAATTACCGTGAAGCTGGTGAATACTGGCGGCGAGCGTCGCAATTCTGATCTGGAGACGGGCGCGGGCGACATCACGGTGTACCTGGCGGCAGATGTAGCGGTGAACGTGCGCGCCAGCGTGGATATGGGCAACGGACACCACATCATCTCAGAGTTTCCCGACATCCACGTCAGCAGCGAAGGCAGCCAGTGGGAAGCCAAGACGTTGACTGCGGAGGGCAAACTGAACGGAGGCGGTCCGACGCTGAAGGTGCGCACTTCGAGTGGCGATATCACTTTTAAGCGGGCAAGCCACTGAGATGGATTCTTGATTGCTGATTTCTGATTGTTGATTGAAGACCACATGGTACTGAGAGCGTGGTTCTTATCAACAATCAGACAATTAACAATCAGCACTTGAATGTGGAACGAACGCGGAGAGGGAAGGCGGTTGTCACCGAACCCGCGATCCAGCAATTCACGTTGAGGGAATGATCATGCGCAAATACGTTATGACCAGTATCGTGTTGTTGCCATTGCTCATCACTCTTTCGCACGCGGCGCAGAACTGGTCGGTGGATCCGCCGGCGCAGCCCTGGGTGTTCTCCAGCGAGGACAGCGGAACCAGTTCTTACCTGGGGGTCGATATTTCGGATGTGACCACGGAGCGGCTGAGCGTGCTCAAACTCAAAGAGGAGAAAGGCGTCGAGGTCACGATGGTCGACCAGGACGCCCCAGCCGGGAAGGCGGGTATCAAGGAGCATGACGTCATCCTCACGATGAATGGGACGTCGATCGAGAGCGGTGCGCAGTTGCGGCGGATGATCCACGAGATGCCGCCGGGGCGGGTGGTGACCTTCGGGTTGAGCCGGGACGGCCAGCCGATGACGGTGAAAGTGCAACTAGCTGACAAGCACACTGAGTACATGGTCCACACTCCGAAGCCGGGCGATTTCCATTTTCAGATTCCCGAGATCCACGTGCCGGACATCGACATCCCGCCGATCACGGTCATGGTCACGTCGTCGGCGCGCAGTGGGCTGACGATGGAGAACCTTTCGACTCAGCTGGGTGAGTTCTTCGGGGTAAAAAACGGCAATGGGGTGCTGATTCGTTCCGTGGAGAAAGGCAGCCGCGCGGAGAAGGCCGGGTTCCGCGCCGGCGATGTGATTATCAAAGTGAATGATCAGGCGGTGCACGACACCAGCGACTTTTCCCACGGCATGAAGTCGCGCAGCGGCAATAGCGTCAACGTGGTTGTGGTGCGAGACAAGAAAGAGCAGACCCTGACCCTGGCGGTTCCAGAGCCCAAAGACTCGGGCGACTTGCAAGAAGAAAGCTCGGACGATATATGGATCAACGCGGACTCGCGAGTGGAACTGGGCGAGTTGCGAAACGAAATCGCGAGGTTGCGGCCGCAGGCGCTTCTGGCGGCCGAAGACTACCGCAGATCCGCAGAGGAGCTTCGCAAGTCGCTACGCGATCAGCAGAAGATATTGACAGAGGAAAGCTCGAAGCAGCGCGAGGAGTTCAGGAAGCAGGAGCGAGAGCTGAGACTGAAACTGGACCGGATGCGCCGTAACGGCATCCTCTTCCGGAACTGGGCGGACATCTAAGAAGGATCCAACGGCTTACCGGCCGCTTGCGGCGGCGCGGACAAGGCTAGCGAGGCATACACGGTTGCGTCCCGCCTGCTTTGCGGCATAGAGGCCGTTATCTGCCCCCCGAATCAACTCGTCGCGGTTCTTACCGTGTCCGGGGAATGCGGCGACTCCGGCGCTAATCGTCACGGCCCGGGGCACTCCTGGGAACGGATGTGCTTCCACGATTCGACGTAACTTCTCCGCAATGGCTACGGCCTTCTCCGGGTTGATCTGAGTCAGCAGGATGGCGAATTCCTCTCCGCCGTAGCGGCACACCACATCAATCTTGCGTAACTGCTGGTGAAAGAGCGAAGAGACTTGCCGCAGGACTTCATCTCCCAGCAGGTGCCCGAACTCGTCATTTAATTTCTTGAACTCATCGATGTCGGCCATGATCACCGCCATGCCGCTACCGTAGCGGCGGGCGCGCTCAATTTCCTCCATGATCCGCAGCTCGAAGAAACGGCGGTTGAAGATTCCGGTGAGCCCGTCGAGGTAGGCGAGCTGCTTGACCCGCTCCACGTAGTGGGCATTCTGGATGGAATTTGCACAGATGTCGGCGACCGATTCGAGGGACTGCAGTTCGCTCTCGCGGAAGGCGCTGGTTTGGGCGCTGTGCAGCGTGAGCACGCCCAGGGTCTGGCCAAATGAGATCAGCGGAATGCTCATTCGAGAGGCGGACTCTTTGAAAAGCCGGTAGGACTCCGGCGTACCGCTCAGATCTTTTTCGATGATGGTGCCACTGGTTGCGATTATGCGACACCACGGCTCTTGGCTTACCGGAAAGCGTCCTCCAGGTGGAGTGCAGGGGGTCAAGTCTCCCTGATGAGCCCGCAGGACCAAGTCACTTTCCTCCCGCAGAAAAAGTGACACATGCGAAACCTGAAAGGCCCTCTGAATCACGGAGCACACACGGATCAGAAGATCCTCCAGTTCCATGACAGCGGTGCTTTGCTGCGCGATGATGTTGATGGCTTCCAACTGCCGCGCCCGCTGGCGTTCCAGCGAGTACAAGTGGGCATTCTGAAGAGCGATGGAAGCTTGCGTGGAGAATAAAGCGAGCAATTCGATGGTTTCGTGGTCGAAGCGGTCGACGGCGTCGCTCTGGCAATCGAGCACGCCCACGACTTCATCGCAAACCATGAGCGGAATGGCCAACTCCGAACGCGTAGACTGGGCGGCGCAGATGTAGCGTGGGTCTTTGGTCACGTCGGGGGCATAGACCGGTTGCTTCTTCAGGACGGCAGCTCCGGTGATCCCGTCGTGTTGACCCAGAAGAATCTTGTCTTTGCCGGCGTCCCAGCCAATCTGCGAACGGACCGAGAGCTGCTGAACGTCCTTATTCAGCAGCAGGATGGCCACGTTCGGCAGATGGAAATAGTCCCGCGCGATCGCCAGAATTCTCTGCAACACCTCGTCCAAATCAAAGGTGGAGAGGACGGCCTGGCCGGCATCGTATAGGACGGCGAGTTTCGGCATAGTCGAACGAATTGTACGACGGAGACAAGAGGTTACCGATGTGCCGAAAGTAACGAGGATTGCGGCTGGGGCGCCCTTTTATCGCCACTTTCTCGCGGTGCGGATCAATCCGTAGGCGACCAGACAGAACGAGAAGTCGAGAACCAGACCGAGGTCAAGGTGGAATGGATGGTGGCGGGCGACCGGCGGTAACGAGGGAATCAGGGCGAAGTAGACCACATTGCCCAGAATGATCGCGAGCAGGGCCTGGAGGAAATTGAGGAGCACCGATGATTTAGACACCACGAAGGGCATCCGAGGATGCCCTCTATTCACGCGGGTAGGTGGTTGTTTGCAAGTGGTTAGGGAAATGAGGCCCGGCTTAAAGAACCAGAACCGAACCCGTTATAAGATTAAAGAGTGAATCTGCCCGTCAATCCACCATTGCTGCCGATGCTCGCCAAGCGAGTAGACGATTTGCCGACTGGCGGAGATTGGATATTCGAACCCAAGTGGGATGGGTTTCGCGCCTTGGTGTTTCGCGATGGCGAGGAAATATTGATTCAGAGCCGCGATGAAAAGCCTCTCAATCGGTATTTCCCTGAATTACTCGATCCTTTGAGGCGGAGTTTGCCAGAACGTTGCGTGCTGGATGGCGAACTGGTCATCGTGCAGGACAATGAACTCGATTTTGACGCTCTGCAGCTCCGGCTACACCCCGCCGCCTCACGAGTAACCCTTCTTTCAAAACAGACACCCGCATCAGTTGTGTTTTTCGATCTGCTTTGCCGCGGCGATCATAACTTGTGCAGTGAACCGTTCGAAGTGCGCAGGCGCGAACTGGAATCGTTGCTCAAGAATACCCCGGCGCCGATTCACCTCACGCCGGCCACGCGGGACAGGAACACGGCAGAGGATTGGTTTCGGCGCTTCGAGGGAGCTGGGCTTGACGGTGTAATCGCGAAAGGCGCCGATGGAACTTACGAGCCGGATAAACGCGTGATGCTCAAGATCAAACATGAGCGGGATTGCGACTGTGTGGTGGCTGGATTTCGATGGCATAAAAAGGGCGATCGCACTCTGGTTGGCTCCTTGCTGCTTGGCTTGTTCGATGCTTCCGGCGCGCTGCAACATGTGGGAGTCTGTGCCAGTTTCAGCAATGCAAAACGACTCGAGCTGGCCGAATTTCTTAAACCTTACCGGAAAGATGCACTTGTAAACCATCCGTGGAAGGCTTGGGCCGAGGCCGATGATGCTCAGGCCGCTGGCCCCAAGCGCATGCCCGGCGGACAAAGCCGGTGGAGTCAGGGGAAGGACTTGTCTTGGGAACCGTTACGCCCCGAACTGGTGGTCGAAGTCGCCTATGATCACATGCAAGGAGATCGCTTCCGTCACACGGCACAGTTTCGCCGCTGGAGATCGGATAAGAAGCCATCAGACTGCACCTACGCTCAGCTTGAGGTGGTCCCACCGCAGGAACTGACCGCAATCTTTCCTTCTGGACGCTAGCTCTCAGTCTTCTTCGTCTTCCTCTTCATGCGCGTCTGTTCTTTGCTGCGCTCTCGCCACTCGCGCGTGGGATCATCATCTGGATCTGGCGTCTCTTGTGGTGGGTGAAGATTTGCTGGCACATGTTGCAGATTGACTCGGATGCGGGTCCATGTGGAGGATCTGCCTCGCATGGAGTCGACGAGAACGTCCTCCGGCGAGAGGAATTCGATTACCGCGGCATGTGTTGCTTTCCAACGTTCCAGGCCGGCAAGAGCTGCGCTCTTGTCTGGCGAATTGGCGACCACGATCAAGGGCATTTTGATTCGCGGCGGCTTCGGTTTAGATTTCGCTCGGGAAGGCGCAACCCTCGGTCCTTCCGATTCCATCTTGCGAAAATGCGGCGGCCATGGAGCATCGCCCAGACCTTCCGCTTCATCGCGGGCGGCGAGTTCCAGCAATGGTTCGAGCGATCCAGGTGAGTCGTTCATCCCGGCGTGGGGATCGCCGATTTCCCCAAACCGCTTGGGCATGGTGAAAATCGTGAACTCGGTCGGATCGCAGTCCGGCACTTCGCTCCAGAGAAGCGGCGCTGAGACCCGGGCATCCGGCACCGGGCGCACCGAGTACGCCGAACACGTAGTCCGGTCTTTCGCGTTCTGGTTGTAATCGAGAAATACACCATGACGCTCTTCTTTCCACCATTTCGAACTTGCAATTTCTGGAGCTCTCCGCTCGATCGCCCGAGACAATGCCACCGCCGCGCGCCGTACTTCGGTGAAGGTCCAGCGCGGTTCGATTCGAACATAAATATGCATGCCGCGTGAGCCGCTGGTCTTGGGCCAGCTCTGCAGACCTGCCTCTTGCAAGAATGCCTGGACCTGAATCGCGACTCGACATACATCAGACCAGGGAACTCCTGGAACTGGGTCAAGATCAACCCGCAATTCGTCCGGATGCCCCAGATTGCTGGCACGAACCGGATGGGGATGGAGTTCGATACAACCGAGGTTGACGATCCATGCCAAGCCAGCCGCATCATCAATCACTAGTTCTTCCGCGGTTCGGCCGGACGGAAACGACAACGCGACGGTTCGCAACCAGGGCGGACGTTGCTCCGGCGCACGTTTCTGGTAAAAGGCCGGCTTCTCCGCGCCATTCACAAACCGCTTCAAAACGATGGGTCTATCCTGAATTCCGGTCAGTGCGCCTGGAGCGACCGAGAGGTAATACTTCACAAGGTCGAGCTTGGTGATCTGCACCTTCTCCGAGAAGTACAGCTTGTCCGGGTGCGTAATTTGAACCTCCCGGCCTCCAACCGTGAGTACCTCGCTGGCTTCCTTCTTGGCCATGGATCTAGGCTACCATTCGCAGGAAAGCAACATGATGGGGAACGTCGATGCCCCCGTGGCCGAGAACTCGCCCCGCTCGACTGCGGGCATTCGTCTGCTCCTCCTGCTAACATTCCCTTTCACCTTTTTCACACGCCACGGACTCCTAGCGCATGCTCGAACTCTCCACGCCCGTCCAATATGTGAAGGGCGTTGGTCCGCGCATTGGGGAAGTGCTCGCCACGAAAGGGATTTACACCGTCGGCGACCTGCTCCACTATCTGCCGTTTCGCTATGAAGACCGGCTGAACCCGCGGGGGATTTCCGAACTGCGTCCCGGCGAGATGGCCACCGTCGTCGGCGAAGTGCGCAACTCGGGGCTGTTCCGCACGCGGAAGATGCCGATTTTTCAGCTGACTGTCGGGCAAGGGCGGGCGCGGCTGCGCTGCCTCTTTTTCAATGCGACATACCTGCAGGACAAGTTCACCGCCGGGCAGATGATTGCGCTCTACGGCAAGGTGGAAGAAGATGAGCGCAGCCGCGAGTTGCAGATTATTCAGCCGCAGTTCGAGATCCTGGGAGACCCGACCGACTCTGGCGAGGGCGGCGCGGAAAAGAAGGCTGCGGAGTCGCTGGAGATCGGGCGCATTGTTCCCATCTATGAGGCGATTGGGCGACTGACGCCGCGCTGGTTCCGGAAGACGATTCGAACCGCGCTCGACAATCTGACGCCGGACCTGCAGGACCCGATTCCGGCGGCCGTACGGGCGCACTTGGGGCTGATCTCACCGCGAGCCGCATTGTGGAATGTGCACTGGCCGGAGCCGGGGGAGAGTTTCGAAGCCTTGCAGTCTTCGCGCACGCCGGCGCATATCCGGATGATTTTCGACGACCTGTTCTTCGTGGAACTAGGGCTGGAGTTAAAGCGCCGCGAACAGAAGGCGCAGACGGGTATCGCCTTTCGGCTGGACGACCGGGTGCGGGCGGCGATCAAGAAGATTCTGCCATTTCATCCCACGGCGGCGCAGAAGCGCGTGCTCAAAGAGATTGCGGCGGACATGGAGAAGCCTTATCCCATGCGGCGTTTGCTGCAGGGAGACGTGGGATCGGGTAAGACGATTGTGGGCTTCGAGGCCGCCATTATTGCAATAGAAAACGGATGCCAGGTGGCGCTGATGGCGCCGACCGAGATTCTGGCGCAGCAGCATTACTTTTCGGCACGGCGCATTTTGGAGAATGCGGGCTGCCGCATTGTGCTGCTGACTGGATCTTTGGAAGCGGATCGCAAGCGGGAGGTACGGCGGCATATCGCGCAGGGGAATGCGCAGCTTGTGATTGGGACGCATGCTCTGCTGGAGGAGAAGGTTGAGTTCGCCAAGTTGGGGCTGGTAATTGTGGATGAGCAGCATCGGTTTGGAGTAATGCAGCGGCTGAAGTTGATGAGGAAGTCAGGAGAGGGAGAGGACAGCAGCCGAGCTTCGCTCGGCTCGGCCGGGTCAGAGACCCGGCCCCAAACAAACCCTTCCCGCACTAGCCCTGCACCTGCCGAGCCTGACGTTCTGGTGATGACGGCGACGCCGATTCCGCGCACGCTGGCGCTCACGCTTTACGGCGATCTCGATTTGAGTGTGCTGGACGAGATGCCGCCTGGGCGCACGCCGATCGTTACTCGTTGCGGGTCTGACGACGAGTCTCCGAAGGTTTGGGAGTTTGTTCGCAAGCAGGTGATGGCGGGACATCAGGTTTATGTGGTGTATCCGGTGATTGCCGAGAATGAAGAGAGCGAGCTGAAAGCGGCAATCAAGATGTACCGGGAGTTGAGCGGTACGATCTTCGCCGATCTGAAAGTTGGTCTGTTGCATGGCAGGCTCGATGCTGAGCTGAAAGAGCAGGTCATGCGCATGTTCCAGCGCGGCGAGTTACAGATTCTGGTGGCAACCACGGTTATTGAGGTCGGCGTGGATGTGCCCAACGCGACCGTGATGGTGATTGAGCACGCCGAGCGCTTTGGTCTGGCGCAGTTGCACCAGTTACGCGGGCGCATCGGCCGCGGCGCGGCGAAGTCCTATTGCATTCTGATGACGGGAGGGAAGGTCAGCGAAGAAGGGCAACGCCGTCTCGACGCGATGGTGCAGACCAATGACGGCTTTAAGATCGCTGAACTCGATCTCGAGCTGCGGGGGCCGGGCGAATTCTTTGGCACGCGCCAGGCGGGGACGCCGAGTTTCCGGGTGGCGAACATCATCCGCGACGCGCAGCTTCTGGAAGCTGCCAAGCATGAAGCGGCCTTCGTGGTGGCCGGGCCGAATGCGGAGATCTCCGCGGAAGAAATCAGCCGGGCCCTGGTACACATGCGGGCGAAATGGCAGCACACCTATGGATTGGTTGAGGTGGGGTAGACGGCAGAATGTTCAGATTCTGCAACGGGAGGACGAATGCGCGACAATTAAGCCATGGCCTCTAGGCGACAATTGGACCTCTCGACGTTCGACGGCCAGCTATTGGACGGCCTCGATTTCTGCGGCAAGGTTTATGATCTCTTCGATCAAGTGCAGGCTGGAGCCGACGGCATTGCAAAACTTCGACTGCGCCTGACAAAAACCGAGAAGCGGCTAATCGAAGAGCTCATCCCAATTGCTCGTTACGTGCAGGCCCGCTACCGGGAAGGCCGGCGCATCAAAGTGCGCTGGTTTAGCGGGTCGCAGCCGTACGATGCCGTTCTCTAGTCCTCTGGCGGGCTGGTCGAGCATCGCGTGGCTCCGAGAAAGCTCTTGATCGAGGTCACAACTTCGGTTCACCAAAACCAGTATTTGGTGCGTGAGGAGCTCCACGAACGGGGAGGATCGTTCGGCGTAAAGGGGATTTCGCGGGATAAGAAAACACGAGGCATCATTTCGAAGCCTCACGTTCACACGCCCGAGGAACTCGCAACTGACCTCGCTGGCCAGATAGTCGAAAGGCTAAGAAGCAAGAGCGAGAAGGTCTATCCGCCGGGGACAGTGTTGGTTGTCAATTGCGTCCCAGATAGCCTCATCTATGAGGCTGAATGGAATGACGCCATCGAGCGAGTGACCAAGGCCCAAGTACATCTGCCCTTTAGAGAAGTGTTCCTGATTGAAACAGTCATGTCTTATTCGGCGACTCTCTATGGAGACCGAAAACGTAGCCGTCGCCGCAAGTCGAAATGACAACTTGTAAGCGCTGCCTCCCAGATCAGATCTCTGCCCGTAGTGGCCACAGCTCGAACTGATAGAATCGAAACAATGGCCGGGTCTTCCCAACTAATCCAGATTGAGGTGGGCGCTCCGCAACGGGTGCCGAAGCCGTCGTGGCTGCGGGCGAAAGCGCCCGTGGGCGACAACTTCCACAATCTGAAGAAATTGGCCCGAGGCATGGGGCTGCACACGGTATGCGAATCGGCGCAGTGTCCCAATATCGGCGAGTGCTGGAACCACAAGACCGCGACGTTCATGCTGCTGGGCGATATCTGCACGCGGCGCTGCGGGTTCTGCGCCGTGCCCAAGGGACGGCCGGAGCCGATCGATCTCGACGAACCGCGGCGTGTGGCCGAGGCAGTCGCGACCCTGGGACTGAAACATGCGGTCGTGACCAGCGTGAACCGCGACGATGACAATATTGGCGGCGCCCGAATTTTCGCTGAGACCATTCGCGAGATTCGCGAACTGACGCCCGATTGCCGCGTGGAAGTGCTCATCCCCGATTTTCAAGGGCTGGAGGAGTCGCTACGCATTGTGCTCGATGCCAAGCCTGACGTGCTCAACCACAATACGGAGACTGTGCCGCGGCTCTATCGTGCAGTTCGTTCGGGCGCGCGCTACGAACGCACACTGACGTTGCTGGAGAATGCCAAGAAATTCTCTCCCGGCATGGTTACGAAGAGCGGTGTGATGGTGGGCCTGGGCGAGTCGTCGGAAGAACTGATCGAAGTTTTCCGCGATCTGGGCACGCGCGGCGTCGACATTCTTACGGTCGGTCAGTATCTGCGGCCGTCGAAGGATCACCTGCCCATCGCACGTTTCTACGAACCGCAAGAGTTTGTTTACCTGCGGGACCAGGCTCTGCGCTTCGGTTTCCGCCACGTTGAATCGGGACCGATGGTGCGGTCCAGCTATCATGCGCACGAGCATGCCGATGCCGCTTCGACGCCGCGGGCGGTGACATAGCTTGCGGCTGACGGGCTCCCCCGCCAACCTTGCTTGTCTAAAGACCAACGTTTCCAGTTCTAGTATCCCCATCGAACAAATCGGCATCCGGGGGACTGCGCTCCCGTGGTGACCGCCCTTCTTGTCATCCTAGGATTTTGTGCGGGATTGCTCGGCGCGCTGACGGGGATCGGCGGTGGCGTGCTGCTAACGCCAATCCTCGCGTTGCACTTCGATATCACGATTCGGCAGGCCATTGGAACGAGCCTGGTCGCGGTGATTACGACTTCTGCGGCAAGTTCTTCGGTGCACTTGCAGCGTCACACTACCGACATTCGACTGGGAATGACGCTGGAACTGGCGACGGCATTCGGCGCAGCCGTCACCGCCTATCTGGTCGGCTACTTCAATCGCAATTTTCTCGAAGGATTGTTTGCGGCGTTCTTGCTGTACAGCGCGATCACGATCCTGACCAAGGGCGGTAAAGTAAAGCCGCTGGAAGATGAATCGGCGATGATTGTCGACGAGACGGTGATTCCACCCTACGAGCCGAAGCGCTATCCGCTGGGGCTCTCGGCATCGCTGGTAGCGGGTGCGCTTTCGGGACTGCTGGGGATCGGCGGCGGTCCGATCAAAGTTCCGGTCATGTACATCTTCATGAACGTGCCGCTGATGGTGGCCACGGCCACTTCCAATTTCATGATCGGCGTGACAGCGGCGGCCAGCGCGATTGTCTATTACCGGCGCGGCGACATTCTTGTGCAATATGCGGCACCGCTGGCGGTGGGAGTGTTTGTGGGATCTCTTCTGGGCGCGCGCCTCGCTCCACGCATTCATACCAAGATCGTGGTGTATCTGTTGGTCGGCGTGATGTTCTACCTGGCGGGGCACCTGATCCTGCATCTGCTGCGAGGGTGGCTATGAGCGAGATTCGGGAACCCGCCTTCGACCGTGTCGTAGCGCTGGTGCTGCGCGTGGGCGCCTTCAGTTGTTTCTTTGTTATGCTGACCGGATTGATCGTTGGCTGGTTCGTCAGCGGCCGCGTTCCGCTCGGCATTGAGCGCGCAGGCGTCCTGCTGATGCTGGCCACGCCGGTGGTACGCGTGATCGTGGCCTGCTTCCTGTTCTTTCGGGAAAAGGACACGAAATATGGCTGGATCTCGCTGGGAGTGTTGGTGATTCTGATGCTGGGGTCGGTGTTCGGAATCGGGGAACACTAGGGTCCTGCAGCATTGAAAACAGGAGAGAAGTTCGTCCGCTGTGCTCCCTCTGCAGGGGGAAGATGACGACATCGAGAAGATCAAGTGCTGCGGTTCTTGCCTTCCGACTGGCAATCTTGACAGTACCGGCCACTCCATTCGCCAAGTAACCTTGCCGGGCTGATGAGGAGTACGGGTTAAGGTCGGAAGTCCTGCCACTCAACGCGGCGCCCTTCGACGAAAATCTAAACATGTCTGGCCCGATTTGCGAGTCCCTCTGGCTGTGCTGCGGCCGGTCGCCGCCTGCCCAAAAAACAGAGGTGACCGAAAGAATGTCGTGCGGGAGGCAGGCCGATGTCGTCGCAAGCCTGGGTGACGCTGGGGATGCTCGCGGTCATGTTTGCGCTGTTGATATGGAATCGGCTGCCAGCCTGGCTGGTATTCGTGGGCACCTTGACGGGGGCCATGACGCTGAAGCTGGCACCCGCCGAAGCTCTTCTGAAAGGCTTCAGTAACACCGGTGTTCTGACCGTGGCAGCGTTATTTCCGGTAGCAGCCGGAATGTACGCGACGGGGGCGATCTCGCTTCTTTCGCAGTACATGATCGGGTTGCCGCGGACGGTATCGGCCGCGCAGCTCAGAATTCTTCCGCCGATCGCGCTGGGCAGCGCCTTCCTGAACAATACGCCGCTGGTGGCCATGATGATTCCCGTGGTCCGGGACCTCACCCGCGTCACCGGTCTGCCGCGATCGAAGCTTTTTATGGGGCTGAGCTTCGCATCCATTTTGGGCGGCACTATGACGCTGATCGGCACATCGGTAAACCTGATCATTGGAGGGCTGGTTGTTGACGCAATGAGCTCGGGCCGTCTTACCGGCATGAAGCCTCTAACCATCTTCGCGCCGATATGGGTGGGGCTGCCGGCCACAGTAGCGGGGCTGCTGTTCATGATGTTCATCGGGACGAGATTATTGCCCGGCGACAGGGAGCAAGAGAGCGGGAACTTGGTGGAACGGGTCTTCCGAGTCGAGCTCGGTGTGCGACCACGCTCCAATCTGGATGGCAAAACGCTGGACGTGGCGGGGTTTGCCAAGCCTGTGGGCTACAGGCTCCTGTCGGTCACCCGAGGCGGAAAGAATATCGAGATCACCCCGAATCTCAAGCTCAGTGGGGTAGACGTCCTCGCGTTCGCCGCGCCAGCAACAGTTTTGCCAGGCTTGTGGGCCACGATCGGCCTGATTCCGTTGCACGCAGGAAAGCCTTCCACGGTGCGTTACAGACATCAGCTGGTCGAGGTTGTGGTTTCGCCCCTGGCGCCAGCGGTTGGGCGTTTAGTCTCGGAACTTCCTTTGCCGGGCAGCCCGTACAACGTGTTACTCGTAGGGGCCTCGCACGATAACCGGGCGATCGACACGCCCCTCGGTGACTATCGAGTACAAGCCGGGGACGGCGGAATTCTGGAGGTAGATGATTCCTTCTTCTATGAAAACCGGCGCGAGACGGACTTCGCTCTGACGAAAGTGATTGAGGGTTTCCGGGTGCAGCGCGTAGACCGGGCATGGATAGCCGCCGTGATCACGGTCGTGATGGTGGCCTCTGCCGCGCTAAGCATAACCAGCATGCTGAATGCGGCTCTTCTGGCGACCATGGCGATGCTGCTCTCGGGCTGTCTGCCGATTGAGCGCGCGTGGCGCAGCCTGGAATGGAAAACGTTGGTGGTGCTGGGGTCGGCAGTGGGCCTGGAGGCCGCTGTGACTGCCAGTGGCCTCTCGCAGAAAATTGCTGAGCTGTGTTCCAGCATTGGGGGCGGCAATCCCAGGATGTCTCTGGCGGTAATCTTGGCGGGCACTCTGATCATGACCAACATTCTCACCAACGCGGCGGCGGCAGCCTTCATGTTTCCAGTAGCTCTGTCGATGGCTCAACGGCTGCACGTAAGCTTTCTGCCGTTCGCGATGATTCTGATGGTGGGAGCCTCGTGCGCCTTCATCAATCCAGCGGGATTTCAGACGAACCTGATGGTGCAGGAGCCCGGCGGATACACTTTTGCCGACTTCGCCAAGGTAGGTCTGCCGCTTACGCTGGTGGTCGGATTGGTGGTCATCGTCGTGGCACCGATTGCTTATGGATTCTGACTCGGCGAACGATTCTCAAGTCTGGTGGCACGACTCGATGCTGAAGTCTGACGAGCATGCGGAAGGAACTCGTTTTGATGGGAAAACCTGCGTTGCTCAGAAGATGTGGAGCTTGATGCTCAGGTACTTCTTTGGGTTTTCGCGGACTGCTTTCACCAGGCTCCGCGTCTCGACCAGCATCTGGTTGGCGTTGTTGTAGAGGGATTCGTCTTTGAAGAGCTTGCCGGCGGTGCCCTGGCCGGCTTCGAGTTCGGTGGTCAATTCCGAGAGCTTGGTGATCGTCGTATCCAACTTCTTGGCCAGTTCCTCGTCCTTCGCCAACTTGCCGATTGAGCCCTTGCCGGCATTGATGTCCTCGGTCAGTTTCTTCACGTTAGTGATGGTGTCATTGGCGTTGTTGTAGAGGGAAGGATCTTTCAGGAACTTGCCAGCGGTGCCTTTGCCCTGCTGCAGATCGTCGACGACACCATTCATCTTGTCGAGCGTGGCGATGAATTTGTCATAGGCATCGTTGCGGCTGATGAGCCTTCCCAGGCTGCCTTCGCCGCTGCCGACTTCGTGGACAATCCCCTGGAATTCCGCGACCGTCGAGGAGAAGCGGTTGTAAAGCGTCGGATCGTAAATGAGTTTTCCGAGCGATCCCTTGCCGCTCTCGGCGAAGGCCAGAATGCGGTCGGCGCGCTTCAACAGTGCGTCCATGTTTTCCAGCGTGCTTTGGCTGGCGCGTACGACCTGGTTAAAGTCGGGATGGACCTGCGTGGGCAGTGTGTCTCCATCTTGCGCCGGAGGACCGACGGCCTGGGCGCTCTCGATATCGAGATAGGTTTCGCCGAGCACGCCGGCAGTGTCGAGAGAGGTTACCGAATCACGGTGCAAGGCATAACCGTATTTCGTGGTGAGCTTCATCGTGATTTCGACGGGAGTGAGCTGCTTGTCTTTGTCGGGCACGATGCGGATGTTGGTTACGTTGCCGATGTCGACGCCGCTGAGACGCACCGGGGCGCCCTTGCGGAGGCCCTGGGCGTTGTCGAAATAGGATTTCAAAGTGATGCGAGGGGTGAAGAACCCGGAGGTTCCGGACATTAAGAACAGCAGAAAGCCCAGCGTCAGACTGGCAATGATCACCGTGAGCCCAACGCGCAGTTGCGACCACTTGAGCTGCTTCTGGCTAGGCAAATCGTTTCCTCATGATGCCAGTCTGAAAGGAACTTGCGTCGACTGCGATAACAGCTCACCATCGCAACCGACCCCGGCGCCCTCGCAGCATGATAACAAAAACCGGAGCCGGGCCTAGGCCGCTTTCGCGCGAAGGGCGGGCGTCAGCAGCAGGGCGAGAAGGTACGCAGTCGCGCCGCAGGCCAGAGTGACGTTCAATCCGAACTGGATGGCGATGACCATGGCCAGCACGGATCCGAGAACGCTGGCTGCCGCATTCATCGCCCATGCCCACTCGACGGAATTGTCTGAGGCCCCTTCCCCGGAAGGAAACTCGGGAGCAGGCAGGGCAGCGAGTGCGCGCAGGCCCGTGGGAAAGGGCATCCCCATGACAAATCCCAACGGAACCAGCAGAACCGCGCTCACGAGCAGGCGATAGTCGAAGTCCAAGCCGACAAGGGCCGCCAAACGGCCGGGCAGGAAGAAGACGTCGGCGAGAAGGGTCACGATGACGAGCACAAGCGGGATCCACGCCAAATTGGTGCGCGGAAGCCAACGACGCGAGAAGAGACTGCCTGCGCCGCTGGAAAGCATCAACAGAAAAATCACCACGGTGAGTGCGTACGTGGGATGACCGAGAAAAAGTACAAAGCGCTGGATGAAAGCAATCTCCACGAGAATGTAGCCGAGGCCGACGGCAATGAAATAAAGGAGCGGAAGCGGGGACTGGCGGGCGTTGCGGCTTCGCAAGGCCAGTGGCAAAACCAGAAATGCCAGCACCGCGATGAGGGAAATCACCAGTACAAGAAGGAGAACGAGCACACCCAGGTTTACTTTCCAGTCGATGCCCTCACGCAGACCTTTTTCGCCCAAGATCTGCCCGGCCTTCAGAGTGAAGAAAAAGAAGGGAGCGTTGTCGGTGACGGGCGCGACGTTGTAGGCGTAGGTGCGCGCGAAGGAGTATGGGTCATTGCTGGCGATGAGATCGGAAAACGGATTCTGTCCAGGCTGCGACGGCAGGTACAGCGGGTCGAGTTCCGAGTAGTGATCGAAATGGGTAATCACCGCCGTCTCTTCCGCCGGCGTGAACGGAGTCTTTTTGGCCAGCACGACCACCGGGATGCCATCTGCGTCGAGCTCGCCCTGAGAGGCGACAATGAAATTGCGGGCAGGATTGGCGATACCAAGCCGGTGCAGGGCTTCCATGGCGACGGCAACCACTCGCAGGGCCTCGCGCGGATGGCGGAATTCCCATCGCGTGATGGCGATCATTCCGTCGGGCTTGAGGTGATCGAAATATTCGCGGAAGGCATCGACGGTGTAGAGGTTATTTTCGCTGAGGGCGAACGCGCCGGCGGCGGTCGAGGCCCAGGTGTCGACCAGCGTCATCTGCACCACATCAAAATGCTGCGGAGTAGAACGGAGAAATGAGCGCCCATCGGTGACGTGGATGTGCACGTCGGGCCGATCGTAGAGATGCTGCGCGTAGTCGGCGTATCGCCCGCGCATGATGGTCGTCGCGATGATGGGATTGATCTCGATTCCAGTGACGCTCGAGCTGCCGTTGGCCACGGCGCGCAGAACGTCGACGCCACCGCCGGGGCCGATGATGGCGAAGTCTCCGTGGGGGCGAAGAACGTTGGCCAGAGCGGGAGGAGCAGACATGAGGTTGTGCTCCCAAACGGTGCCCTGCCAGTGGGAGAGGTCGGCGTTCATGATGTAGGTGGAAGCGTCGGCGTCGATGACGATCGCCTTGGCCTGGCCCTGGCGGTCGACTTCCACACGCGAGAGAGCATTCCAGCGGGCGAACTCGACCCATGCGGGGTCGCGGAACATGCCCTTGGCGTAGACGACGTCGATGAGGCGTCCGGAGTAGTTCGCGCCGATCAGCGCCACCAGCGCGAGGGCGAGAATGGCGGCATTTCTGCGCTGCGAACGAAATTCGGCCCAGATGGTGCCAGCTGCGGCCATGGTCGCGCCGGCGACGAGAATCACGTTTGGGCCGCCCACCCAGTTCAGCAAAGGGACGACTGCCAGGCAGGCCAGCGCGCCGCCGGAAAGATCGGCGCCGTAGAGCCGGGGGATGCGGCGGGTTTCGCGCGCGAAGACGACGGCGAAAAGAAGTCCAGTCAAGAAGAACGGGACGGCCGCGGCCAGATACAGCACGGTCAGCCGCGCGAAATTTCCCCAGGAGACGCGGAGAGCGACCGGCACGTGCAGCACGATCTCGAGCACGACGAGCACAACTACGGAGTTCGTCATGCAGAGGCGTGCGGCGAGCGTTCGTGTGCTGGTGGCCGACAGACGGGTCTTCAGCAGGTAGGCGAAGACGCCTCCTGCGCCGAGTCCCAGCAGAGCGATCGAAATTGCCAGGAATGCGAAGTGATAGAAAAGCACGACGGAGAAAAGTCGGGTCAGTGCCAACTCCAGCAGCAGGGCGGAGAAGCTGGTGAGCGCGAGTCCCGCCAGCAGAGTTTTTTCTGGAACTTCAGTGCTGCTCGCAGTTGGGGTAGCAGTCGCAGTGATAACGGGCATAATGAATTGGAAGGCGACAGTCTAGCAGATGGTGGCTGGCGAATTTGTGCGCTGTGGCAAGCGGAGGATGTTAGCTCTCGAGAATGACTTGCGCGATCGCTTGATCCTGAGTGTGCGAAATCGACAGAGCGGCATTTTTCACGCCGAGCTTGGCGGCGAATTCTCCAGCTTTGCCGTGGAAGGTAATGGTGGGACGGCCGCCGGGCATACGGACGACTTCGCAATCGCGCCACCGTACGCCATGGTTCCAGCCAGTTCCCAGCGCCTTCATGGCGGCTTCCTTGGCCGCGAAGCGTGCGGCATAGCGCTCCGCGCGGTTCGCCTTCGAATCGCAATAGCGCATCTCTCCGGGCGTGTAGATGCGCTGCAGGAAGCGCGTGCCGAAGCGCTCGATGGACTGGCGGATACGGGGAACTTCTGCGATGTCGATGCCGGTGCCTACGATCATGTTGCGGATGCCTCTTCGCACTAAATCTTACAGCAAGCGATCCCCGCGATAGACCAAACGCCCGTCAACGATGCGGGCGTCTGCGGTGAGCGCGTGCGGTTTCACCGGGCTAGTGGCATCGATGTGCAGGACTTCATGTCCGTGTGCGACCAGCCAGTCGGAAACCAGCATGCGGTGGCAGCGAAAATATGGGCGCTCGGCGCACATGTATGCGGTGCGAGAGTCTTCGGCGAGCGCCAGTAAATCCGACATGGCGCGGTCAAATTCCGGCGTGAGCATGTAGTCCGCATAATTGCGGAAACTTTGGTTGCGCAGAGCGACGTTCGGAGACTCTTCGAGAGTTTTCTTACGGTAGCCGCCCAGCCCCTTGAACCATGCATAACGAATTCCTGCTGCCGGCAATGACTGTTCCAGTGAATCGCGATTGAACTGAGGCAGTCGCCGCGACATGGGGAACGCGCGGATGTCCACGAGCGTCTGAACTTGATGCGCCCGCAGTGCGCCAACCAGTTCTTCGATCGTGCGGGTGGAATGCCCGATAGTGTAGAGAAGGGCCAATGGATTTTGGATGCTGAAGGTCTAAGGCACGATTCGATCGAGCGTAGCCGCGATGGCTTCGTCCTGATCCTCAAAAACGGTGCGCAAATCGAGCAGGACTCGCCCTTGTTCCACGCGGGCGATGATTGGCGGATCCGATTCGCGCAAGCGGTTGGACAATTCGTCGGCGCTGAGTCCTTCGCAACTCAACGCCAGCAGGCGGGTAGGCAGGACCGATGAGGGCGCAGCGCCACCGCCGATGACTGATTCGCCGTCGATGATTTCGATGCTCAGCTGGGGTGACCTGGCGTTAGCTGCTAACGCTTCGGCGCGCTTGCCGATTTCGTTTTTCGTGCGGCGTATCATCTTCAGCGTCGGGATGGCGTCGTGATCTCGCTTGACGTAAACCAGCAGCGTGGCCTCGAGAGCGGCGTAGGTGAGTTTGTCGACGCGGAGGGCGCGGAACAGCGAGTTGGAGCGCATGCGGGCGACGAGGTCAGCGCGGCCGCTGATCAATCCGGCTTGCGGGCCGCCCAGTAACTTGTCGCCGCTGTAGGTGACGATGTCGACACCGGCGCGCAGGCTGTCAAGCACGCTGGGTTCGCCGCTGATGCCGAAGTTCTGTAAGTCGACGAGGGCGCCACTGCCGAGGTCTTCCATCAAAGGCAGGCCGCGATCGCGAGCGAGCCTCACGAGATCGGCGGTCGAAGCCTGCTCGGTGAAGCCGGTGATTTCGAAATTGGATCGGTGCACGCGCAGCAGGAGTCGCGTGCGATCGGTAATCGCTTTTTCGTAGTCCGTGACGCGTGTGCGATTGGTGGTGCCGACCTCGCGAAGGGTCGCGCCCGACTTCGCCATTACGTCGGGGATGCGGAACGAGCCGCCGATCTCGACCAATTCTCCGCGCGAGACGATGACTTCCCCCCCGTCGGCCAGCGTGTTCAGGGCGAGGAGGACAGCGGCGGCGTTGTTGTTGACGACGATGGTTGAGACGGTATTGGGAGGTTCCGCCGGAGTTCGCTCTGGCTGGACGGCCGAGGCGGCCGTCCCCACATAAGCAGAGGTGACTTCGCTGAGCAGGCTACGGAATAGGCGGTCTACGTGGACGTCGCGTTTGCCGCGCTCACCCGCGTCGATGTCGAATTCGAGATTGGAAAAGCATCCCGCCGTTTCGCGGATAAGCGCAAGAGCGGCTTCGGCCAGAGGAGCCCGGCCAAGATTCGTATGCAGGATGACGCCGGTTGCGTTGATCACCGGACGCAGGGAGTGGGTGAGCGCCCGGCGCAACTGGCCTTCGATTGCCTCTGCGATACCAGTCAGAGCCAGTTCCAGAGCGTGCTTGTCCAGCAGGCCAGAAGCAATTTCGTTGCGCAGTCGAGCCACCACGGCGCGCGCTGCATCGGTCACGGGCGCAAGTCCGTGGCGGCCCGAGAGAGTTTCGACGCCAGGGATCTTCAGAATTTCGTCCACCGACGGCAATTCGCGAAAAAGCTCCGATTTCGCCGTGGTTTTCATTTCCGAATTATCCCATGAAAACGATGCAGGTCATCGAACGGAGCGCTAGAGCGTGTGCAGATACGCAAGCAGATCTTGAATATCCTGTGCGTTCAGGGTTTGGCTGTAGCCAGGCATTTCGTTGCGACCGAGTCGGATGATATCGGTGACGCGCTCGTCGTTGGCGGGCAGTCCGCTCAGGGAAAGATATTTGTGCTGGAAGATTCCCTTCAGCCCGGGGCCTTTCTTGCCGCGGGTGGAATAGGGCTCGTGGCAGCGGTCGCAACGATCGTCGTAAATTCTGCGTCCGGCGGACTGTTGGGCGTTGAGGCCGAGTTCAGCGTCGGACCTGCGGGGCTCAACGTCGCATGCGAAGAACGCAATCAGTCCCAGCAGAACAACCATCGCTCCGAAAAGGAATCTTTTGGCGCCTGTCTCCACGAATTGATTCATCCGTCCGAAGTCTTGCAATCTCATGAACTATCCCTCAATCGAGCCATGCGCGGCTCTGCCAGCCGCTTTACAATAATAAGACAGAGCCCGGTCGAGCCCATCCCATGACGGTTGCCATCAAGCGTGTCTACGAACCAGCATCGCGTACGGACGGCGCGCGCGTGCTGGTGGATCGTCTGTGGCCGCGCGGGCTGACGAAGGCCAAGGCTGCGCTCGACGAGTGGCTGCGCGACCTGGCGCCGTCTGACGAACTGCGCCGCTGGTATCATGCGCGTCCCGATCGCTGGCCGGACTTTCGCAAGAAATATCTGAAGGAGTTGTCGCAGCCGGAGGCCCAGGAGCCGCTGCTTCTCCTCTACAAGCTCGCCCAGAAGAGAAAGCGCGTGACCCTGCTATTCGGATCGAAGAACGAGACGAACAATAACGCGGTTGTGCTGAAGGAACTGCTCGATGGAACGCGCAAGCCTCCGACTGGAACAGGCCCGGGAGCGGTTCGGGCGATGGGGCGGCGCGATGCCGCCGTGCGGCGCCGGTAGCGCGATCAGGCGCAGAATCCCTCATCAATCTTCATTTAAAATCGGTGCCGCATGAGATCTGTCTTCCAATGGAATCTGGGCGGGCGCTCGCTCGAACTCGGGAAGCGCACGCTGATCATGGGGATCGTCAACGTGACGCCGGATTCGTTCTCCGATGGGGGGCAGTTTCTCGATCGCGATCAGGCCGTGGCACACGCGGAACGATTGCTGGAGGAAGGGGCGGACATTCTCGACATCGGCGGGGAGTCGACGCGGCCGGGGGCGCGAGTGGGGATTGAGCCTTCGAAGAAGAGCGAGATGAAGGGCGTCGCGGCTGCGAATGCCAAGTCGAGCCCGGCGGCCGTGAGCGCGGAAGAAGAGCTGAAGCGCGTTCTTCCGGTGATTGCCGAGCTGAAGAAAAAGCGTCCCACTGCGGTGCTCTCCATCGATACCTACAAAGCAGACGTGGCCCGCGCAGCCATTACTGCGGGCGCGGAGATTGTCAACGATGTCAGCGGATTTCGCTGGGATCCGCGCATGGCGAAGACAGCCGCTGAGCTGAAATGCGGCGTGGTTCTCATGCACATGCGCGGACGCCCCGAAGAGTGGCGCACACTGCCGCCACCGGGGGACATCGTGCTCCTGGTCAAGCGCGAGCTTAAGGAGTGGGCGGAGAAGGCGGTGCTGGCGGGCGTGAGGCGCGAGAGGATTGTGCTCGATCCCGGCTTTGGATTCGGGAAAAGCTTCGATGAAAACTATCCGCTGCTGGGCCGGTTCAGCGAGTTGCAGGCGGCGGGATTTCCGCTGCTGGCGGGCACTTCGCGGAAGTCGTTTATTGGACGAACTCTGGGTAAGGGCGGCAAGGATGCGCCACCGGAGGGCCGTCTCTACGGGACGCTCGCGACGCAGACGGCGCTGATTCTGAAGGGCGCGCACATTTTGCGTACGCACGATGTGAAGGCCGCGGTGGAAGCGGCTCGCGTGGCGGATGCGATTTTGCTGGCGCGCTAGATTGCGGCTGGCATCTCGGCCACGAGAGACCCCTTGGCAGGCTCGCGAGCCAGCCGGCGGGATGTCGGCGGCACATTTTTCTGCCAGAGAAAATGTCGGGTTTCGATTTTTCTTCCGGTGCAACTCAATGTGGCGCGAGGGCGCGCTAGACTTCGCCAACGCTCTACACTAATCATCGCATCGCTCGATGGATGATCTCACCAAAGTGTCGCAAGATCCGAGCGTTACGGTGCGACGTGGTGGACCGCCCGATCCCAACGGCGCCTGTATCGTTTACTGGATGCAGCGGGCGCAGCGGGGCGTCGACAATCCTGCCCTGGATGTAGCGGTCGCCGCAGCCAATGCGCTGCGCACGCCGGTGGTGGTATTTCTCGCTCCGGTGCCGTTTTACCCTAATGCGAATGTTCGCCACTACAGGTTTCTTGCTGAGGGCATTCCCGATATTGCCGCCGCGCTAGGCAAGAGAAATATCGGATTCGTGCTGCGCCGCTTTCCCGAGCACAGCCTGCTGCGGTTCTGCGAGGAAGTGAAGGCTGCGCTAGTAATCGGGGATGAGAACCCGATGCGAGAGCCCGAATCCTGGCGGCGCACTGCGGCTAAGAAATTAAAGGTTCCCCTGTGGACCGTGGACGCCGATGTGATCGTGCCTTCCAGACTGCTGGAAAAGGCGCAATATGCGGCGCACATCATTCGTCCACGGCTGCAGGCGCAACTGAAGACGTTTCTCGTGCCGTCAACAAATCCGCGGGCGCAAGTCGGCTGGACGAAGCCTCAAGGACTGCAATCGCTCGAACCCGACTTCGACATCACGCAGAACTGGCAGTTGGATCGCACGGTCTCTCCTGTTTCAGGCTGGCGGGGCGGATCCGCAGAGGCGCTTCGTTTATTGGGCGAGTTCGCTCAGCACAACCTGCAGCAGTACGGCACACAGCGGAACAAGCCCGAAAACGATCACACCAGTCGGCTGTCGCCGTACTTGCATTTCGGCCACATCAGTCCGATTACGGTAGCTCTGGCTGCGCAGAGAGCCAACGCAACGAACGCCGACAAGGAAGCGTTCCTGAGCCAGATCATCACTTGGCGGGAACTCGCGGTGAACCTGGTGCGCTTTAATCCCGACTACGACAGTTTTGAATGTGCGGAGCCCTGGGCGCACCGCACGCTGGCGAAACACGCTGCCGATCCCCGCCCAGTGATCTATTCCGAGAGACTGTTAGAGCAAGCTGAGACGCACGATCCGCTGTGGAACGCAGCGCAGACGCAGATGGTTTCAACCGGGTGGATGCACAACTACATGCGGATGTATTGGGCTAAGAAGATTCTCGAGTGGAGCCGCTCGCCGGCTGAAGCTCATCATGTTGCGGTGCGGCTCAATGACAAGTACGAACTCGACGGGCGCGATCCCAACGGCTATGCCGGAATCGCCTGGGCGATCGTGGGGAAGTTCGACCGTCCGTGGTTTGAAAGGCCCATCTTCGGGCAAATCCGTCATATGTCGGGTGCGAGCACGGGCAGGAAATTCGACAGCAAGAAATATATTTGGCAGCACTTGTCGCCCAGCTCTGTCGTTTGAAGCCTAGAGGGAGAGCCCACCGCGCTCGGTATTTCTGGAATCCCAACCCGAAAAAAAAGCGTCCGCTGTTTTGGATGCCTTCTGATTGGTTGAAATTCCAGCCTGTTGTTAGTGAGGTTTCTCGTCCTGCTTTTTCTTGTCTTGCGGCGCTTGCGCGTGCGGCTGAGGCTGTGCCGGATGCGCTTGCGGCGGTGGCGGAGTGTGCTGCTGCTGTGGCTCCGGGCGATTGTTCGGTTGCGCCGCGGCCGGACGATCATTTCGTGCCGGTGGCTCAGCCGGACGACTGGTTGCGGGCGGCTGGTTGGGCTGCGGACGATTCGGCTCCGGCCGGTTGTTGGGCTGAGGCTGATTTGCCTGAGGCTGATTTGCCTGAGGCTTAGGCGGTTCCGGGTGATTCGGTTCTGCGGCAGCCGGACGATCATTTTTCGCGGGCGGTTCGAACGGACGATTGCTCGGCGCAGGCGGACTGTTTGGAATCGGGTGATTGGGTTGCGCCGGAGTTGCTCCCGGCCGCTCATAGCCCGTTGGCTGAACTGCTGGATGGTTCGCTGGCTGGGTTGCGGGTGTACTTACCGGCTGAGGCGCCGGCCGGCCCATCGTTGCCGTCGCAGGCTTTCCCGGAGGAGCCTGCTTTACTTGGGATTGCGCAGCTGGAGTGTTCGCGGGACGTAAGCGGGCCACGTCCTGCCGGGCGATAGGCTGTCCCGGATGGGCTGCCATCACCTGTTGCCTTGCTGCGAACGATACCGGCGCGGGTGGCGGAGTCACCTTCGCAACCACCGCGCGATTAGCCACTGCGGCCGGAGGCGCTGCCACGCGGTTCGCCGTATTCGAATGCACTCCCAGCACACTGTTGGAAGTAGGTGCGACAACAGCCCGGGCATTCACCGGAGCCGAGGCAAGTTCTCGAGTGTTGACTGGCACAGCCACGCGGTTAACCGGCTGTCCGCTGCTGAAAGCCTGCTGCGGAACTGCAGTGACGGCACCAGAGACGTTCTTGTTTACATACGTGACGTTGTTGATGACGGTTGTTTTGTTGACGACGGTGGTGTTGTAGACATTCGTCACCTGCGTGACGTTCACGGTCGTGTTGCTGACGTTGACGCGATTGACGTACCCGCGGCTTACTGGATAAGACGGCACGTAGACTTCGCGGGGACCTAACGGGAACCATCCCATGTTGCCGCCGAAGTGACCACCTCCGCCCACGAATACGACGAGAGCCGGTGCGTAAACCGGTCGCACTTCGACTGGTCCCGGAACCCATCCCCAGCGGCCGCGGATCGAGACCCAACGGCCATAGTGAAAGGGAGCGTAACCCCACGGCTCGTCATCGACCCACGTCCATCCCCAGGGATCGATCCAAGCCCAATGGCCATCGCGATATGGAGCCCAGCCGGCGTTCACTCGCGGGTACCAGACGTTGCCATAGCTGGGATCGGGGCTCCAATCGCCGTTGTCATCCAAGTCTTCGTATCCGACGACCTGGTGAGAAACGTATCTCGCCGACGGCGAACTCTCGTAGCGATGATCGCGGGCATACGTCCAATTGTCGAAGTCGTCGGGATCCCCGAGCTGTTCCACATTCGCATTAAGCCGGTCTGTGCCTTCGAACGTAGCTCTCTGTCCGGCATGCACCGTGTAGGTTTGTCCGTTGCCGGTCGACTCGCCTTCGCCTTCGCGAATGCTAACGACCGTGTACTGTCCGTCCTCACTGGCTTCGACGCGGTAGCGGCCAGGCCGGAAAATGGAGAACGCCTGGTTGGGCGTATCGATTTCAAATACTTCGTCGCGGTCGAGATCCCGAACGCGCACGCTAATCGATCCAGAACTTAGTTGGATCTGTGCGGTACGGTCGTCGAGATTAAGAAAGGAAATGCCGGTATTGCTGTTCAGGTCGATGACTGCCGAGCCCAGGTTGAGTTCGGCGCGCGAGTCGCGGTCGGCCCAGAGCTGGTCGCCGGTGGTCAGGGGCCGATTGTGCGCGGCCTCCACCCACTCCGATTCGCCCGCTGGCTGGAACGAGATGGAGCCTTGCATATAGCCGAGGCGCGCCACGCGGCTTGGGGGATCATCTTGATCGGGCTGGTCTTGCGCACGCATATGCTGCGCGAGAACAGTGCTGAAAACCGCGATGGCCAGCATGGAGATTGTCCGACGCAGGCTGTTCGTGAACAGGTTCATAAATGGATGCCGTCCTTTGGGGAGCGGAGCTTCGACCCCGCTCGCCGTAGCTGCGAATGTTGGTGGCCCAAGTCCCGGACGCACGGATTCGCGCGAGCCTCGGACGTAGACCCTGACCTAAGATGCATTTGGAGAACAGGGTGCCCCTACAGCCAAGACCCGATAGTTGAATTGTCAACGTTCCCGGCGGCTGCAGCAATGACCGAAAGGGCGCTAGAGGCTGCGTACCTTTGAGTGTCCAGATAATTGGACCGTTGGAGGAGCAGATGTGCTAGAACGCTTTGCGGGAATCCAGCAGGATGGTGACTGGTCCTTCATTGACTAGTTCCACCTGCATCATCTCCTGGAAGCGGCCGGTTTCGCAGCGCAGGCCAAGGGCCCGGATGTGCTCGACGAAAGACTCATAGAGCGGGCGGGCAGGATCCGGCGGGGCGGCGGCATCGAAGGATGGACGCTTGCCGCGGCGAACATCCCCGTACAGCGTGAACTGCGAGACCGCGAGCACGCTGCCTCCAGAGTCTTGCACGCTGCGGTTCATCTTTCCGTCGATGTCTTCAAAGATGCGCAGGCCGGCGATTTTTTCGGCGAGGTAGGCTGCGTCGGCCTCGGTGTCTTCATGGCCCACGCCAAGCAGAACCAGCAGTCCCGCGCCGATCTCCCCGCTGATGCGTCCATGGATCGTGACTTTGGCGCGGCTCACGCGCTGCACAACGGCACGCATTCGATCGTCCTCGCCTCTTAATGACTTGCTTCGGTCAGCATGGATTCATGTCCGGCAACACACTGCCAGCGGCCTTCGCGGTACACGTAGACGTCGGTGAAACGTACTCTGGCCACGATTTTGCCCTGCGGGTTGATGGCTGTAGCCAGTCCACGGATATAGCCGGAGTCGCCGTGGAGATGGGCTCGCAAATCGGAGAGTTCATGATGCACGGCGGGATGCTCTGCGGCTTTCGCCAGAGTGGTGGCGCGGTCGGTCAGCGTTCCATCGGGTCCAGCGTCTTCGAACTCGTCGGCCAGAATGCAGCTCAGACCGGCCGTGTCGCGCTGCTCCAGGGCGCGGGCCCAGGTTTGCTCAATGTGAATCAAGACGCCGTTGTCCTTGGCCTGGCCCGTGGGACACGGGGCCGCAACAGCCAGGGGACAAAGCAGCAACATCCACAGGGCGAATTTCACGCCAGACTCCTTGGGATAAGCGCCTAATCGACCCATCATACCCCGGCGGACGTTTGACCCCGGCAACGCCCTGCCTTTAGGATTCAAGTGTGCAATTCCAAGTCAGCGGAGCCTTTGCCGAAAGAGCCAGGGCCCTTCCTTTACACTAATTCACCGGGACAATTACACTACACACTCGCCTTTTTTCGTATCGCAGTGCGCAGGCGTAGAGTTGTGGAGGGCCTAGGCCCGAGCAGAAATAAGCGCGGCAATTGCGCAACCGAACAACCGAATTCAAATCTAATCGAGGCAAGCGAGGAGACACATGGCAGCCGTAGAAGAGAAGGTAAAACAGATTATCGTGGAGCAGTTGGGAGTGGATGAGGGCGAAGTCACCTCGAGCGCGTCGTTCGTGGACGATCTGGGCGCGGATTCGCTGGACACCGTCGAATTGGTCATGGCTTTCGAAGAGGCCTTCGACATCGAAATCCCCGATGAGGACGCGGAGAAGATTCGCACCGTGCAAGACGCGGTCGACTACATCGGCAAACACGCGAAAGCGGGGAAATAGTTGGGACGCAGGGTCGTAGTTACAGGTCTTGGATTGATCTGTGGCGTGGGCAATTCCACCGACGTGGTGTGGAAGGCCCTGCTTGCAGGCAAGAGCGGTGTCGCACGCATCACCGGGTTCGACTCGACTGCCTTTGCCTGCCAGATTGCCGCCGAGGTTAAGAGCTTCGACCCTCTGAATTTCATCGAGAAGAAAGAAGTCAAGAAGATGGGGCGCTTCATTCACCTGGGCATTGCGGCCGCGGATGAGGCGCTGAAGATGTCGGAACTGAAGATCACGCCAGAGAACGACGAGCGCGTGGGCGTTCACATCGGGTCTGGGATCGGAGGGTTCGACATCATCGAACGCGAGCATCTCGCGCTGATGGAAGGCGGCCCGCGCAAGATCTCTCCTTTTTTCATTCCGGCGGCCATCATCAATCTTGCGGCCGGACAAGTCTCCATGCGATGCGGGGCCAAGGGTCCGAATGAGGCCACGGCGACGGCTTGCACCACCAGTGCGCATTCCATCGGAGATTCCTTCCGCATCATCCAGCACAACGATGCTGACGTCATGATTGCGGGTGGCGCGGAAGCTGCGATCACTCCCATGGGCGTGGGCGGATTTGCCGCCATGCGCGCGCTGTCGACACGCAACGATGCGCCTGAGAAGGCCAGTCGTCCCTGGGATCGCGACCGCGACGGCTTCGTGATCGGCGAAGGCGCGGGCATTTTGATCCTGGAAGAACTGGAGTTTGCACGCAAGCGCGGTGCCCGCATCCTGGCGGAGATCGCGGGATACGGTATGAGCGGCGACGCCTACCACATGACCCAGCCGGCGCCCGAGCATGAAGGCGGATTCCGCGTGATGCGCAACGCGGTGCGCGATGCCGGTGTGACTCCCGACGTTGTGGGATATGTGAATGCCCACGGCACTTCAACGCCAATCGGCGATACACTCGAAGCGCATGCCATCCGGAATTTCTTTGGCGACCGCAAGATCGCGGTGAGTTCCACTAAGTCTATGACTGGGCACCTGCTCGGTGGCGCGGGAGGACTCGAGGCCGGCGTTACGGTGCTGGCGTTGCGTGATCAGATCCTGCCTCCGACCATCAATCTGGAGAATCCCGATCCTGATACTGCAGGGATGGATCTGGTTCCAAATCACGCGCGCAAAGCCGAAATCGAATACGCGATGTCGAACTCATTCGGCTTCGGCGGGACGAATGGCGCGTTGCTGTTCCGGCGCTGGACTGAATAAATCTTATTGTTGGCGTTTCTTTATCCGCTTTGCCATCTCCTCCAAACCCCTGATTTGAGGCGGCTTTTGGCTCGTAATGTCCTCTCTCAGGCATTCGCTGAAAAAGTAACGCGACTTTGGTACTTCGCCCGTTGACCCTTTGGGTCTTTCCAACGAAGGTGGCGGCATCCACAATGGGTTTCGAAAGTGGAGTCTCCCCCAAACTTTATGGATAAAGTTTTCGCCACACACTTCACACCCGCACCGTTCACCCGAAAAGCAGCTGCCCGCACCGCACTGGTAGGCCTGGACGAGCCGGCTCGCGCGCTGCTGGCGGAAGGATTCCGCCAGTTCGGCATTGAAACCGTGGTCGTCACCACAAATGCCGCTGAGCGATTGAAGAAGGAAAAATTTGAGGCTTGCGTGCTGACCCTGGGAGAGGGCGCGGACGCCGTGATGGAAGCGGCGCGCTCGTCCCCGTCGAACAGCCGCTGCGTGATTTACGGAGTGGGTGGCAATGCGCAGCAAGCCATGAGCTATTCCAAGTACGGCATTAACGCCATGTTCAACGAACCTCTGGAGCGGCCCGCGGCGCTCAAGCTGATCCGCGCCACGCGCCTGCTGGTGCTGCACGAATTCCGTCGCTACGTGCGCATCCCGGTGATGACCGAGGTCTCGCTGGTGGGTGACGGTCGTCGCATCGCCACCAGCAGCATCGAAATCAGCAGCGGAGGCATGTCGGTCAAGAGTGCGGAAGATTTTTCCATCGGGGCGAACGTCGAGGTTTCCTTCGCGCTGATGACCTTACCCCGCGTCAATCTCAAAGGGGTCGTGAGCTGGTGCAAGCCCAAGTCGATTGGCGTTCGCTTCGCCTCTGCCGACGAGCACCGCCAGCGGATCAAGACCTGGATCGATTCGTACCTGGAAAACTAAGGGCGACCGGGCTGAACGCTCTCTGATACGATTTTCTTTGTGCGGCAGCCCAAACGCTATCCCGAAAATGCGCCAGGTCCTTTCTACGTCGAGGCGGAGCTGTGCATTTTGTGCAGAGCGCCGGAAGCCATTTCCCCGAATCTAGTTGGCGGAAATGAACACCATTGCTATTTCAAGAAGCAACCAGAAACACCAGAAGAACTTGAGCAGGCGATTCGAGCGGTTGATTACTGCTGCAGTGGCGCCTATCGCTATGCAGGAGACGATCCGAATGTGATGACTCGTCTTGGAGCGTTAGTCTGCGACAAATGGAAGCGGGGTTCGTAGATTGTCGCGCCAGCCCAAAGACCGTGCCTTAAATCTTTCCCCTCCTATCGTGCCGTTACAATATCCACGTGCCTGAAGCCCGCACTCGCATTGCCGCGCCGCCCGCACTGCCTCCCATCGACCCCCAGCGTTTTAGCCTGCGCCAGCGCATCGTGCTGCGTGTCATCATCTTTCTAGGACACTCCATCATTCGCCTGATCGGGCCGACCTTGCGTATCTCCGTGTCCTATGAAGAAGGCGCGCAGCACACGCTGGACGAGCGCCCCCTGATCGCCTCCTTTTGGCATTCCTGCATGATTCCCGCAACCTACATCTTCCGCGACATGGGCATCCGGGTCATGAGCAGCGATAGTTACGATGGCCAGTACATGGGCCGGATTATCCACAAGTTTGGCTTCGTTGCCGTGAAAGGATCGAGCAGCCGCAACGCCGTGCGCGCCCTGCTCGGCCTGCGCCGCGCGCTGGAAGAGGGCTGGACTGTAGCGTTTACTCTCGATGGTCCAAGGGGTCCGCGGCGTAAAGTAAAGCCCGGACCGGTCGCGCTCGCGCGGTCGTCTGGATTGGCGATGACCATGTTCCACGCGGCCGTCGACAAGGCCTGGGTCCTCAACAGCTGGGACCGCTTGATGATCCCGAAACCTTTTTCGCGGGTGCTGGTGTGCTTCGGCAAGCTAATCCCCGTGCCAAAAGATGCGACCGACGAAGACCTAGAGCGCTACGCAGGGGAACTGCAGGCGTCAATGGATCGAGTATGCGAATTTGCCGAGGCGAACGTGAGCCGGGTGGGGACGAGCGAGTTCCCGTACTACAGGCGGAGCAAGGAGACATTGAAGATTGCAGATCGATGATTTCAGAGTGAGGATCCAAGCCAAGCTCGGGAACGCGATCAATCTGAAATCTAGAATCTGAAATCTGAAATAGTTTTATTCCAGGGTCGATCCCAGCTGCTGGTACTTGTATTTCTTCCCGTCCCAGTAGAGAACCGAAGACGTGTCCTCGCCTTCGCCCTGTTCCTCCATGTAAATCCCCAGGATCGTTTTCTTCTTCTGCGCGAGCCGTTTCACGGTCAGGTTCTTGAAGGGCAGGTTGATCAGCAGGAATTTTGCCTTGGGCTTCTCGGCGCGCCACGCGTCCTTGTCGGCTCCGTGAATGATGAGCAAAGTAATGCCACGGCGGTCGGGCTCGTCGCTCGCGAACGTGGAAGTGACCTTCACGTCGCCATAGCCGAGGAAAGCATGATATGGATCTGCAACAACGAAACTGTACTCGTCCTTGTCGGCCATCGGGTTCTTGCACTTGGCGGCGACCACGAGGTCGTCGATGCCGTCGTCATCCATATCGGCTACAAACTGCGGCGGCCCGGGCAGCAGCGAGCAATTGTCCCCAAACTGTTTGTGGATGAGTTCGTCGGTGACTGCGGGCGATGGATGAGTTGCGTGCGCCGGAGGCGGAGGCGGCTGTTTCTTCTGGGCAACAGCGGCGACCGTTAACAAGAGAGCGAAAGCTGGGAGGAGAAGCCATTTACTGGACGACATGGATTTACTTTAGCCCCGTTTTGCAGGGTCGGGAAGATACAGAGTAGTGACGGAGGTAACGAGGGTCAGCGTTGTTGCGACCAGCGATCCGTCCGAGTTGTCATCCTGAGCGCAGCGAAGGATCTGCGCATCTTGCCGTCGCCACACGTCAGCTGCCGGAAAGTGCAGAGATCCTCCGGCCCGCACAGAACGCGGGCCTCAGGATGACAAGGCTTATGGGTTGCGAAAGTGTTCCCAGCCTCGCGGCTGGAGTTCGTAGGCGACGCCTTTGAGATTCCGAATGAGAACGCGTCGCGAACGGGTGATCTCGCCGATCTGGGTCAAGGCAACTCCAGCAATGTGGGTTGGGACCCGCTTTCCGGGCCGAGCCGTGAACAACAGTTCGTAATCCTCGCCGCCGTGGATGGCGAGGTCGAGATCCACTTCGCGCGCGGGCTTGCCCACGCTGGCGCGCGGGATCAGTACGGACTCCAGTTCCGCTCCGACGCCGCTCTCCTCACAGAGATGCGCCAAGTCCGTGGAGAGACCGTCGCTGGTGTCAATCATGGCGGAGGCCAGTCGCTTTTCGCGGAGAATGCGTCCGAGTTCGACGCGGGGCTCGGGATAAAAATGCCGGGGATAGTCGCGGGGCTTCCCCTTCTTCTTAGGCTTGGTCCTCATTTGCACGACTGCGGCCGCTGATCCGCCAAGTTCACCGCTGACGAAGATGCGGTCGCCGGGTTGGGCTCCAGAGCGCAGCACTGACTTGCCCTTGGGTGCGGTCCCGACCACGATGATGTCAGCCAGGATCCCGTTGGGCGATTCGGCGGTGTCTCCCCCTGCGAGTGTGACGCCGAATCGCTCCCCGAGACTGATGAGCCTGCGGGCAAAGCGTCCGACCCAAGCTTGAGGTAAGTCCCGCGGTAATGCCAGCGAGAGGAAGGCCGCAACCGGCTCGCCGCCCATGGCGGCAATATCGCTCAGACCACGGGCCAGGCAGCGATGGGCGACCGACTCCGGCGGATGCCAGTTGCGCCGGAAGTGAATGCCTTCCAGCGTAAAGTCGGTCGTGATCAGGGATTCGCGTCCCGGCAGGAGGCGCAACACGGCGCAGTCATCTCCAATCGCGGTGGAAATCGTACGGTTCGAGCCGAGAGCGCGCCCACGGGTAGAGGATGTCGCCATGCGGCGAATCTGAGCAATCAGCGCTTTTTCGGGAAGCGGCATGGCGACAACTACTATACCGCCGAGCATGAGATGGGGACTCTACTAGGGGATTCATAAAACAGCGGCTGCGGAAAGCGTACGCCAGTAACCTGTCCCGAGGGTCGCCCTGGTTACCCCGCCTTCGGTAACCGGAAATGCCCGAGTGCGTCGTTGACAGGGGGAACCCAGTTTGTTACCGTTAACCAGTCATTCACAATAACCTTTGGCCGAGCTAAGTTCTGCAGGCGGTAGTAATTGCAGACGAGTACTAATTTCAGGCTTGGCTTGTAGTTCTCGGTAGGAGTAGGGCGCGAGAAAGTTTCCATTCCCAAGATGGGAGCGTAGCCCGAAAAAAGTCAGGTGCTCCGAACAGGCGTTTCGGCAACTAAGAAACTGGGCCTGGAGTTCCGGACCTGATGCTTCAACAATTAGAGGAGCGATTTGCAGAAACGCTTTTACATCCTTTTTGTGGCCCGCGGGGACGATGGCCAGCTGCGCAAGATCTCCATCCCCGTGCATTACCTGTACGTGTTTGTCGTAGGCGCCGCAATCGGATTCCTGAGCCTGACCGGCATTGCCAGCTCCTACACCCGCATGCTCTTGAAGGTTTCCCGTTACAACGAGTTGCGGACGGAAAAAGATCAGCTGAAAAATAACTATTCGCGTTTGGAGCAGGTTGCCAAAGAGCGCGACGTGCAGGTAGCGTCGCTGGGCTCGATCGCCGGCGAAGTTTCGGCCCTGTACGGTCTCAAGGCGCAACCCACCCTGGTGACGGCAACCTCCGAGCAGATTCAGGATGCGGACGTAAGTTCTTCGCTGGACCAGTTGCATGCCCTGAGAACTTCGGCGCTGACCGGGGCAACCATGGTCGGCCTGACCATGGGCTTGACCCGTAACGCCACCACGGCAGACTGGTTTAAAGCGAACTCGGCTCCCAACCTATGGCCGGTCGAAGGCCAGGTGACGGGCAGCTTCGGCGAACGAATCGATCCATTCAACGGGGAAGGCGCATTCCACAGCGGCGTGGATATCGGCAGCAGCTATGGCGCGCCAATTATTGCTCCGGCCGATGGCAAGGTTGTCTTCAGCGACTTGATGGGCGGCTACGGCAAAGCCATCATGATCGATCATGGCAACGGCATCAGCACCCGCTACGGCCACCTTTCCGGCTTCGCGGTGACAGCCGGACAATCGGTGCATCGCGGCGACGTGATCGGCTACGTGGGAGAGAGCGGACGCTCCACCGGGCCGCACCTTCACTACGAAGTCCGCATCAACGACACTCCGGTCAATCCCTACAAGTACCTCCGCATGACGGTCGCCCACAGTGGCGGCTTCGCGGCGGGCAAATAGACCTCTCTCAGCCATCCTGCTTTCAGCTTGCCAAGTACTCGCTCGGCGCATTTTCGCCTCCGACCAGCGCCCGAACTGGCATTACTGGGGTAACGGAGCCATTCAAACAGGGTGCCCGATAACAGTGCTCATGGCACTACCATAGGGGAACTCCCATCCCTCGTGATGTGGCGGAGCTATCTCTCGGCGCAAGGACGACTCCATGGAAAATCCCGAGGTCAAACAGTTCGGCCGGTACGAGATCGTGGCTGAATTGGGCCGCGGGGCCATGGGTGTCGTCTATAAGGCCCGCGACCCGCAGATTAACCGTTTGGTCGCCGTGAAAACCGTTGCGCTGTCTGGTCAGGAACCGGACGAGGAAAAGGAATTCCGCTTGCGGTTCATGCACGAAGCGCAGGCGGCAGGTCGTCTGCACCATCCTGGAATTGTTGGCATTTTTGATGTCGGAGAGAATCCCGAAAACGGCGATCCCTACATCGTCCTGGAGTACGTCGCGGGCGAGTCCCTGAACCGGATTCTGGCGCGCGAAAAGAAACTCCCGCTGGCTACGGCGCTGCAACTGGTGGAAGAGGTTGCCGGCGCGCTCGATTATGCTCACGCTCAGGGCGTGATTCATCGCGACATCAAGCCGGGTAACATTCTTATTACCGAGGATGGCCACGCCAAGATTGCCGACTTCGGCATCGCCAAGTTGAACCTCGCCCACTTCACCCTGCCCGGAAAAGTGCTGGGAACTCCTGCCTACATGTCACCGGAGCAGCTGAGCGGCGAAGGCCTGGACGGGCGATCTGATCTATTCTCGCTGGGTGTCATTCTGTATACGATGGTCGCCGGGCATTCTCCGTTTCAGGGGGACAGTGCGACCACGGTCTGCTTCAAAGTGGCGAACCGTGAGCCTGTGGCCGCGAGCGCGCTGGATCTGACGTTGCCTCCGGAACTGGATGCAGTGATTGCGCGCGCGATGGCGAAGAATCCGGAAGAACGCTACCAGCGCGGCGCGGAGTTGGCCGAAGATGTGCGCCAGTTGCAGATGCTGCTCCAGCCGAGCTCGACAACCACGTCCCTGCGAGCAGTTGCGCCAATGGGCAATGTGTCCACGGGAACGCGCAACCGAACGGCGGGGCGGCCCGTGACCGGAGCGAATCATGTGGCACAGGTGGCGAAGGCTGACAAGGCGGTCCGCAACGTGATTCAGAAGGCGCCTATTCGGGACCTGATTCTAGGTTTGACCACGCTGGTCGTCCTGGTGTTTGTCGCCGCTCAAACCAGACTGCAGGTTACGTCCTCCAAAGAGGCGAGTGCGTACGGGGCTCCTCCTGCCACCAGCTCCGATCCGAATTCTGCAACGAGTGCGTCCAGCGCAGCGACAAGCGCGGTTCCGGCCACGCCGGCTCCCGCCAAGTCCGCGCGGGGGAAAGGCCGTTCAGCGGGGCACTCAGCCAGTCAAGTCGTTGTACCTCTCTCCAATCTCGATCTGATGGTGCAACACCAATTCAAGGATGCCACCCTCTTCGTTTGGGTGGATGGCAAACTGACGCTGACCAAGCCGCTGCACGGGGCCGCGCAAAAGCGTCTGGTGGTATTCAACGGACTGCACGGCGCAGAGTCAGAGACGCTGAAAATTCCTGCGGGAAAACATGTGATCCGCGTTAGGGCGTTATCCGCCGATGAGACGATCGACCTTTCCCGGACGGTTTCCGGCGAGTTTATCGGGGGCGTCGACAAAGCTCTCCAAGTCACCATCGACAAGCACAACACTGAGATGCGGCTGAGCTGGGGGCATTAAGTCGCTGAGTAAGCTGCTGCCACGTGCTCCCAGTTTGCTGAGAAACTCGCTTTCGGGTGGCGCGGCGCTTTGAGCGCCGGGATAAGGGGTTCTGTTCGGTCAAGGGCTTCAGCCCCCGAAGGGCCTGACCCGCTACTCGTCCCGCAGGGCCACCATCGGATCCACTTTCGTAGCGCGCCTCGCCGGAATGTAACACGCCAGCAGCGCGACGGCGATCAGCAAGAGCGTTACTGCTGCGAAGGTAACAGGATCGGTCGCGGTCACGCCGAACAGCAGCGACGACACCGCCCGAGTCAGCGCAAACGATCCTACGACTCCGATCGCCACGCCAATCAAGATTGTACGCATGCCTTGCCCCAGAACCATGCGCAGCACGTTGCTGGATGTGGCGCCCAGCGCGACACGCACGCCGAACTCGCGCGTGCGCCGGCTCACCGAATACGCCATCACACCAAAGACCCCGGCGGCCGCCAGCAACAGTGCCGTAACTCCGAAGAATCCGATCAGGATCACGTTGAACTTTCGTGAGCCCAGCGACGCGGAATACACCTGCTGAAAGGTCTGGAACTTCGCCGGAATCTCTGGATTGAGATCCCGCAGAATCTCCCGCGCGGACGAGCTGACGAGGCGGGTGTCGGCATCACTCAGCATCGTCACTGTCATCTCCGAGCGCGGCCGCTGGAACAGATTCACGTAGAGCGTTGGGCGGGGTGGCTCGTCGAGACCGTATTCGTGCGTGTCGCCCACGACTCCCACGATCGTCAACAGGCGGATATCGCCATCCATATTTCCAAATTCAATCGTGTGTCCGATCGGGTCTTCGTGCGGCCAGCGATCGTGCGCGAGAGATTCGCTGATGACCGCGACGTGCGGCGCGTTCGCGCTGTCACGTTCATCAAACATTCGTCCGCGGATCAGGGGAATTCCCAGCACCCGGAAGTATCCGTCCGTTGCGACACCAAAATCCGCGGTCCCGAGCCGTTCTTTTTGCTGGAACAAAGCCTCGAAGCCGTCCAGCGATTTTGGGGCCTCAGCCTGCGTCATGAGCAAAAACGTTCCGTCGGGCAGACCGCCGGTCATGGGCAGCACGCTGGCCGCTCCGACTCCTCGCACGCCGGGGATTTGCTTCAGCCGGTCAATCAAGTTCGAAAAGAAAATCCCCTGCGCTGCCTTTATTTTGGGATCCTCCACCCATGGCAACGAGATATCCATCGCCACAATCTTCTCCACCCGGAAGCCGGGATTCACTTCGAGCACCTTCAACAAGCTGCGTCCCAGCAACCCTGCGCCGATCACGAGCACCAACGTGATAGCGATCTGCGCTGCAACCAGCGCACGCCCTATGCGCAGGCTGCCTTGCGAACCGGACTGGCCGCGTCCGCCTTCCATAAGGCCCTTTCTCAGATCGCCTCGCGTCGTTCGCGCAACCGTAAACGCGCCCAGTCCGACAGCTACCGCGGCGGAGAGCAGGAACGCAAACAACAGTACCGGCCAGCTTACGGAAACGCTGCCGAGCCGCGGCAACTGTTCCGGCGCCAGAGCTAGCAATCCGGCGACGCCCCACAACGCGGCGAGTACGCCAAGTCCCCCGCCGATCAGCGACAGCAGGAATGCCTCGCTCAAGAATTGGCGGATCAGCCGGCCGCGCGCTGCTCCGAGCGCGATGCGAATCGAGAGTTCGCGCTCACGCACCGACGCTTGCGCCAGCAGCAGGTTCGCAACGTTGGCGCACGCCACCAGTAGCAGGAACCCAACTGCTCCCAGCAGAATCAGCAGAGGCGACCGCACTGCACCGGTGATCGAGTCCTGGAGCGGAACAACGCTTCCGTCGCGCAGCAGATAATCGTTCTTCTCATTCGTCCGGTAGATCCTGCGCGCGATTGTGCGGATATCTTCGCGAGCCTGCTCGACGCTGACGCCATCCTTCAACCGGCCGACGCCGGAGTAGTTGTGCGAAGTGCGGCTCTGGTTCTCGCCTTCAGTGTCCGCGGCAAACCACACGTCCACATCCTCGGGAAATCGAAATCCCGGCGGCAGCACGCCAATTACCGGGTAGACCGCGTTGTTCATCTTCAGGTGAGACTGGGAAAGGTCCTGCGCCGACCCGAGGTATTGCCTCCAGTAACCGTAGCTCACGAGCGCGACCGGTTCCGCTCCCTTCTTGTTATCGCTCGCGGCAAAATCCCGGCCCATCATCGGCTCCACGCCGAATACGGTCAGAAACTGGGGGGTTACAGCGGCCACTGTGGTGCGCGTCGGCTGCGACGCTCCGGAGATAGAAATGGGATAGGCTGAGTACTTCGCGATCGATTGAAAACTGTGGCTCTGGTCGCGGAAGTCGTCGAAGTTCGGGTCGGCGAGGCGCGAACGGCGGCCGTGGGAGTTCACTTCCGAGATGGCCATGATGCGATCCGCGCCAGCATAGGGCAGCGGGCGCAGCAAAACTCCGTACACCACACTGAAGATCGCGGTGGCTGCCCCGATCGCCAGAGCCAGCGTGAACACCATGATGACAGTGATGCCGGGGTTCCTGCCGAAGCCGCGCGCCGCGTACCGGAAGTCCTGCCAGAGTCCGTGCATGTTTGCCTCGTGGGTATGATCTCCCCGCGATGCTTACTGGCGCAACCCCATCCAGTTTTCCGAAACGACCAGGGAGTTTCCGGGATTTTGCGGATCGTATTTGACCGAAGTATGCAGCCCGAGGCGGCACGAATGCAGGTTGATCCAGTGCCGCAGGTAAGTCACGTCCTGCGAGCATTCGTAGGAGACGCCCGCCACGTCGTACTTATAGATGAGCATGATCGCGGCATGGTATTTGCTCGTGACCGCCAGCTCCTGCACGTCAATCACGGTGCCGTCGGTGATGCGGCCGGTTCCCTCAAGCCACGCCCTGCGCTCGCGCTCCAGTTCGTCGGCGGTCTTCGGTTTACGCCGCAGCGCTGCGTACGCGCCCAGCACTGCCACGCTGCCCGCTGCTACCAGTCCATAAAGTCGAAGTGAATCCATACGTAAGGTGGGTTGAAATCCGTTCGTGTTCTGCCGACTTCTCTATCAGCATAAGCGGAAAGCGAGATGCGTGGAAGTAGTTGTGGGGTTACGGAGGTGCCACCTGCCTGTGAAAAACTTACGGACCACGGAAAACTCCCATCTTGATCTAGAATCAGCCGCGGGTTTATTCCGCGAGGAGGCCGATGAACTCAGCGACGATCTGTGCTTGTGTTCTTGCTCTCAGCGTGATGGCAATCGCGGGGCAAGTGCCGGAGTCTGCCCACGCCAAGTCCGCTGAAAAGAGTTCGAGCCACGACTGGGCGGTGTATGGCGGGACTCCTGAGAATAATCACTTCTCCCCGCTAAAGCAGATCAATCGCGGCAACGTGAAGCAACTCGAAGTCGCGTGGACCTTCGATACCGAAGAGGAGGGCGGGCTACAGACAAGCCCGATCGTCGTCAACGGAGTGCTCTACGGGCTGACGCCGTCTCAGAAAGTATTTGCCCTGAACGCGGCGACGGGGAAGCTGCTCTGGAAGTTCGACTCGGGCATTAAGGGGACGCAGCCGGACCGGGGGCTCGCTTATTGGTCTGACGGCGCCGAGAAGAATGGGAACGAAAATAAGGAAGACCGCCGGATTCTGGTCGGCGTAATGAACTTCGTCTACGCGCTCGATGCCGCGACCGGCAAACCGATTTCAAGTTTCGGCAAGGACGGCCGCATCGATCTGCGCGAGGACCTGGGGCGGGATCCTGTAGCGCAGTCGATCTACATGACCAGCCCGGCGGTGATCTACAAAGACCTGATGATCGTGGGCGGCCGGGAATCCGAGACTTTACCTGCATCCCCGGGAGATGTGCGCGCCTATGACGTGCGCAGCGGAAAGCTGCGCTGGTCGTTCCACACCATTCCGCATCCCGGCGAGTTCGGCTATGAGACGTGGCCGAAGAATGCATGCAAAGCCAGCGGCGCTGCCAACAACTGGGCGGGGATGACCGTCGACGCGCAGCGCGGCATCGTCTACGTTCCCACGGGTTCGGCGGCGTTCGACTTCTACGGAGCGGACCGCATTGGCGATGATCTATTCGCAAACTCCCTGATCGCCTTAAACGCCGAGACCGGCGAGCGCATCTGGCATTTTCAGGGCGTGAAGCACGATCTCTGGGACCGCGATTTCCCCGCGCCCCCCGTGCTTTTGACGGTGACGCGCGATGGCAAGAAGGTCGATGCGGTGGCGCAGACTACGAAGCAGGGTTTCGTTTTTCTGTTCGACCGAACGAACGGCAAGCCGCTGTTTCCCATTGAGTGCCACAGTTATCCTGCCAGCAATGTCCCCGGCGAAGTGGCCGCGCAGCAACAATGCCTGCCGACAAAGCCCGCGCCGTTTGCCCGCCAGTTGCTGACCGAGAATCTGCTGAGCGCGCGCACGCCGGAGGTGCACCAGTGGGCGCTGGAGAAGTTCCGCAGCTTCCGCAGCGAGGGCCAGTTCGTTCCCTTCAGCGTCGGAAAAGATACCGTCATATTTCCCGGATTCGATGGCGGCGCGGAGTGGGGCGGGGCCGCCGCTGATCCTGAGACCGGAATTCTCTACGTCAATGCGAACGATGTAGCTTGGACCGGCGCGCTCGCCGAGAATTCCGCCGAGAACAGTCCCAAGGCCCTCTACCTGACTCAGTGCGCGGTGTGCCATGGCGAGAAGATGGCTGGATCGCCCCCGGCGATTCCGTCTCTGGTGGGTGTTAGCGATCGGATGTCAGCGGCGGATATCGCCGCCACGATCAGGAACGGCAAGGGCCGCATGCCCGGTTTCGCCAACCTGGAGAGTGACAGCGAGCAGTGGTACGGCTTGCTCTCCTATTTGATGAGCGGGGGCGCGAAAGCCACAACGAGCAGCCGAGAGAACGGCAGCAAAGAACTGACGGATTCCGAGGCCCTGCCGCCAGCCATGAAGTATCATTTCACCGGATATCACAAGTTCCTCGACCCTGAGGGATATCCCGCGGTGGCGCCCCCGTGGGGCACGCTGAACGCCATCAATCTCAACACCGGCGAATATGTCTGGAAAATCCCGCTGGGCGATTATCCGGATCTCGCTGCGAAAGGCCAGAAGAACACCGGCACAGAGAACTACGGAGGTCCGGTGGTCACCGCAGGCGGCCTGCTATTCATCGGCGCGACGAACTTCGACCAAAAATTCCGGGCGTTCGATAAGACAACGGGCGCACTGCTTTGGGAAACCACGCTGCCGTTCTCTGCGAACACGACTCCTGCAGTTTACGAAGTAGATGGCAGGGAGTTCGTCGCAATCGCAGCGGGTGGTGGGAAGGACCCGAAGTCGAAGTCAGGGGGAGTATACGTGGCGTTTGTGCTGAAGCAACTAGGACCGTGATCGCGCGGTTTTTTTGTGAACCTTAGTGTCCGCAGTGAATAAGCTCTCTCGTAGCTATTTGCTCTGGCTGCAGACTTCCTTGCTGACCAGGTCGACGAACCCACCTTCCGGAAGCTTGCCGAACTGGTCGTCGTGCGTGGCCTTCTTGCTGACGACAAAGCGTCCGCTATGATCGCGGGAGTAGAACCATTCTGAAGTGGGAGCAGCTGTCCCGCTGCTGCAGTTGAAGTGCACTCGCGCGCGCATTTCCACGAAGGGACCGCCCTGCGGAAGTTCTGCCGGTTCCTTGTATTCCACGCGGACGAGCGCCAGCCGCTGATTATTTTTGAGAACGCGCACGGAACTGATGGAGATTTTATCGCCGGATTCGGTCTGTCCGACGGCTCGCCAGTCGCCAGCTGCCCGAACTGCCAGGCTGACCACCAGCACGAGCGCGATGACGGCGGAAGCGATGAGGGCTTTTTTCAACGCTGAGTTTTCCAAAGCATCAATTGCACGAGACACTGTCGTCGAAAACGGCGGTTCTGTCAACCTTCGTCCACCCGCCTCCCCAACTTAGTGGGCGGCGCCGGCCGGACGCTCGTGCTATGGTTATGGGCGCTACTGGCAGAGTAAAGGTTGGCTGCAATCGTTGGTGCTTATGGAAACCCTTCATTCCACAATGTTTACATCACCGGTGGGGCCATTGTTCCTGGCGGCGTCGGATCGAGGACTGGTAGCGCTGGAGTTCGACGCCCGCCTGCCGGGTCAGCAGACGATCCGTCCCAACCCCCGCCTGCCGGGTCAGCAGACGATCCGTCCCAACCCCCGCGACCTGCGGGCTGAATCGAAAGCCGTTCGCTTCGAGGAGTCCGCGAAGGCATTGCGTCCGTATTTGCATGAGTTAGAGGAGTATTTTGCGGGCGAGAGGCGCGGCTTCAAATTCGCCCTTGATCTCCGGGGCACGGATTTTCAACTCGCCTGCTGGCACGCCTTGCTGGCGATTCCCTATGGCGAGACCCGCTCCTACGGCGACATCGCCCGCGCGGTCGGCCGGCCTCAGGGATTTCGCGCAGTGGGTATGGCGAACAATCGCAACCCGGTTGCGATCGTCGTGCCATGCCATCGCGTGATCGCTTCCGATGGCACGCTCTGCGGATACGGCGGCGGCCTCGACGTAAAGCGGAGGCTGCTGGAACTGGAAGGGGCATTAAGCGCGACGCTGGTTGCATGATGTGCGGAGAATTTCAGAACCCTGACCTCCATAATGGAACAAAAGATCGACACACTCAGCGAAAAGGAGCGAGCTTGGATTGCAGAACAGCTTGAGAATGCAATCGAGTTTGTCGGCGCTTTCTCTCCTCGGGATGCCGACCTTCCGCTGACTCTTGGCGCACTGGACCGAGCGTTTTCCGCATGGATGGCTTCCGGCGCCGTAGACAACGCGTCGGAGACCAACAGAATTATCAACTGCGTTGGTGTTGCGTTTGGGCGACTCCTTGTCGAGGGTCTCGAACTCAAATGGGTAATCGCTACAGACGAGTGCGGTTCCGACCTGGCGGTTTACGGCCTTCCCGAGACCGGGGATGTTCTTGTGTACCCGGCAAATTTTGTGGCGAAGCGTTGGGAACGGCGAGAAACCAATTTTCTTGAGCAGTCCTACGGGCGGATCCAAGATCAGGTTAACTCATTCCGTCGAAAGTGGTCGGGAGCGTCTAGAATCCCGTGAGTAATCAGAGGCAATCCTCTCCAACTCAATCCACGCTGCGCAAGGCCGGCCTCTTCTACCTCGTCTTCGTCATGTTTTCCTATACGACGGGCGGCCCCTTCGGACTCGAGGACATGGTCACGATGTCTGGTCCGGGGATGACGCTGATCTACCTGCTGGTGCTGCCTTTCTTCTGGTGCATTCCCGTGTCGCTGGTTTCGGCGGAGTTAACGACCGCCATGCCTGTCGAAGGCGGTTTCTACCGCTGGACGCGTGCCGCCTTTGGTGACTTCTGGGGATTCCTCGCCGGCTGGTGGAACTGGTCCGCATCTTTCCTGCTAGGCGGCGCCTATGCCGTCCTGTTTACGGATTATCTCGTCTACTACTTTCCCAAGATGACGTGGTGGGAACATTACCTCATTTCGATCGCGCTGATCATCGTGTTGACGTGGATCAATGTGCGCGGCATCGAAATGGTCGGGCAGGTCGCGACCGGGTTGGAGATTTTCATTTTCATCCCCGTGATGACGATGATCGTCATTGCGCTCGCCCACTGGCGCCACAATCCTTTCCTGCCATGGGTGCCTCCACATCAAGCGACCTTCAAAGTCTTCGGCGTGGGACTGGCGCTGGGTCTGTGGCTCTACTCCGGATACGAGCAACTCTCGACTGTGGCCGAAGAGGTAGAGAACCCGCAACGGTCCTACCCGCGGGCACTCGCGCTGGTGGTGCCGCTGTCGATCGCGGCGTACTTTCTGCCGACACTTGCCGGGCTCGCGTCGGCCGGCAGTTGGCAAAGATGGCATACCGGATTCTTCTCCGACGCAGCCAGCATGATCGGAGGCCCTTGGCTGGGCACGTGGATGACCCTGGCGGCGATGGTCGGAAACGTTGCACTGCTGAACAGCACGGTTCTGACCACGACGCGTATGCCTTTCGCAATGGCGGAGGACGGATATTTGCCGCAGGTCCTTACCCGCAAACATCCACGCTACGGGACACCTTGGCTGGCGATCGTTGTGTCGGCGGTGATCTATGGACTGCTTGCATGGCAGAGCCTGGCCGAACTGATCTCGGTATATATCTGGCTGCGTTCGGCGACGACAGTGCTGACGGTGCTGTCCGCGTGGAAATTACGGCGCACGCAGCCGCAACTGAACCGCTCGTTCAAGATTCCCGGCGGCCGTCTGGGATTGCTCTACGTTGTTGCCGCGCCGGTGGTGATGGCGTTGGTCGCCTTGCTCGGCAGCGACCGATTTGGATTGATTGGCGGTGCGATCGCGATTGTGGTGGGGCCGTTGGTCTATCTCTTCCTTCGGCGGAAGGTCACTCAAGATGGTCTGTCATCCTGAAGTCCGCGTTCTCAGCGGGCCGAAGGACCTATGAACTCGCCGCCAGCGTCTGTACTGCAGGAGAATTGCACAGGTCCTTCGCTTCGCTCAGGATGACAGGGTTCGCTTCTAGGGAGAGCTGTCGCTCTTTCCTCAGCTCACCCAATCCAGAAATCTGTACCACGCCCCCACCAGCGGCAGAAACCACGGATTCCCGTTGTACATTCCAAGCGGCGCGCCGGGAAACGGAATGCCCACGAACGGATTCTCCGGTTTGTCTCCCGCCATGAGTTCGGCAATCTTCTGGCCTTGATACGTCGCCATGGCCACGCCGTGTCCCGCATAACCCACCGCGTAGTACATGCCGTCCATCTGCCCCGCGTGCGGCATTATGTCAAAAGCGAAATCAAGCGTGCCGCCCCAAACGTAATCGATCTTGGCGTCGCTCAATTGCGGATAGATGTCGATCATGCCGCGCCGCAGGATCCCGGCGCTCTGGCGTACGGTCTGATCCGTTTCTGGGAAGAACGCCGCCCGTCCGCCGAACAGCATGCGGCGATCCGGAGTAAGACGGTAGTAGTACAGAAAATTCTTCGAGTCGTAAATCATGCGATTGCGAGGGCTGAGTTCGCGAGCCAGCGCTTCGGGAAGGACTTCGGTCGTGATAATGAATGAGCCGATCGGGATCAGCTTCTTCTGCAGAGCAGGTGTGGCGCGACCCGTATATCCGCTGGTGCCGACGAATACTTCGTGCGCCCACAGCGGGCCGCGGGAAGTTTCCAGCTTCCATCCCAGCTCTCCCTGTCGCGATTCGCGCGCGATGCTTTTCACACGCGCGCGCTCGTAGATCTGCGCCCCCGCCTTCATGGCGGCCCGGGCCAGCCCGGCCACATAGCGAGCGGGATTGCAGCCCGCGCTGACTTCATCGACCATGCCGCCGTAGTAAATCGTTGAGCCGATTTCGGTGCTCAACTCGTTCTTTGGAACTACCCTCAGCGGGTGGTTGAACTCGCGGGCGATCACTTCAGCCTGACGTGCATAGTCGTCGAAGTGCTTCTGCTTGCAGGCAACTTCCAGATGCCCGCACCGGGCGAAGTCGCAGTCAATCTTTTCCTCGCGAACGATCTGTTCCACGCAGTCGAGCGAAGCCAGCGACGCCGCATACATTTGCTGGGTCCGTTCCCTTCCGTACATCGAGATGAGCTTGTTGACTCCCAGCTTCATCCCGGTCAGAACCATGCCTCCGTTGCGCGAACTCGCGCCCCAGCCGACGGTCCCGGATTCGAGTACTGCCACGTTTGCCCCACGCTGCGCGAGGGTGCGCGCGGCGGACAGTCCTGTAAACCCTGCTCCAATCACGGCCACATCCGCAACCTCTGGGATGGGGCGGGAGGCGTCAATAGCAGGGAATTCAGCGGTGGTAAGCCAGTAGTTATGTTCTTGCAGGGGCATAGAATTACGGGTCCGAGCCGCAAAATAATTGGTGGGTGCGACCGAGCATTCTACCAAGCGCATGCCATCAGTACATGTACCTGCGGGCAGCTTAGCGGTGGCCAAGTGGCCCCCTCGGTAATCTTGCCCCCATTACTGGCTGCCCCTAATCTGAAGGAGCATGGCCCTTCGCTGCCTCTTGTTCACTTCGGATGCGGGGACGGCAGGCCCTATTCTGCAGGTGCTGGCCGGTCTCGACGTAGAGGGAGAGCACTGCTCCGAAGCAGTCGCCACGGTCGAGAAAGTTACTCACGAGAATTTTCAGATTGTCGTCATCGATTGGGACCAGCAGCCGGAAGCTGGACTGCTTCTTACAGCAGCGCGCGAGCGGAGGGCCGCCGAGCGTCCATTGACCCTCGCCATCGTAAGCGATGACGCCAGTGTTCCGCAGGCTCTACAAGCGGGCGCGAATTCGATTTTGCGCAAGCCGATGATGCTCAATCAGGTCAAAGATACTTTGACCACGGCCCGCGATCTGTTGCGTTCGAAGCAGGAATCTGCGGCCACGGCGGCTCAGGCCGCTGCGGCAGGTGCGTCTTCCGGTTCGGCTTCGACGATCCCGCACAGCATTGAACCGTCCAACGAAAAAGCGCTGCGGGCCGGCGAGTTCTTGCATTCCGCCGGTACGGTTCCGGGCGGCCAATTCGAGACCGATTCCGATGTACATGAGTCGCTGGCGCCGACCTCGGTCGAGCCCGTCGATCCCCTGAGGGATTTGGAGCCAATGGCGGCGTCTGTATCTGCGAGCGTGGCCGAGACGAGCCCGGTTTCCACTCCACCGCCCCCGCCTCCATCTCCGTCGAACGAACCTCGCGGCTTGGAGTGGTATCTAAAAACGCGTGCGGGGAGCCCACTGTCCCCGAGTCCGGAGCATGCATCACCACCCCCAGCGCCCGGGAAACCCGAATTGGTCGGCTTCGACCAGCCTTACTCCCCGACGCCATCTCCGAGTTCCAATGATCAGACGCAGCGGACAGTTCCTGAACTGAAGGAGAACCAGCCTCAGATCAAGGAGCAAAGGCACGAACTGAAGCACGAGCAGAAGCACGATCAGAAGCACGAGCAGAAGAGAGAAGCGGAGCTCTTCGCCTATATCGAAGGTGGGAACGCCGAAAAAGAGGAACCGTCCGGGCCGCGTTTTCGACACAAGGGAGCAATCATTGGAGCGTTGTTGCTCGCCAGTTGCGCAGTCGTCATTGCGCCGCAGGCCCCCTGGCATCCGAACCTGCGTGCGTTCTGGGTTCATGAGCGGCAGGCACTCCGCAGCTGGCTGAATCCGCAGCCGGTCACTACGCCGCAGGTGCCTACAACCCACGAAAACTTTGGCCGCGCCGGGGATGAGTACAAGCTCCCGGTCGCGGAGACCATTCCGGACGCGACAACCGACCCTTCGCAGATCCAGGTGCTGCCCGTGGTCGATCCGACTATCAAGAAACTGAACAGCTTGGGTGGAAACGCAATCCAGCTTCCGCCAGCGGACGGAACCCAGGCGACTCCTGGCGATCAGACGCCCCCTGCCGGTGCACAGCCCCCGGAAAATCAGGCTCCTCAACCCGGTCCTGGAGCGACGCAGCCTTCCACTGGACCCGCTGAGACTTCTCCATCTACATCGCCCGTAACGACTCTCCCGGTAACGACGCCCGCGATTCCTGTGACAAACGCGCCTCAGCATTCCGGTCCGTTTACGGCGACGCCTCAGCCGGCCGCTTCGGTGCCGGTGCGGCCCGCGCCTCAGAGGAACCCGGACCAGCAGACTGGGTCGGTTCCCGCGAACGTTCCGTCGAGTCTGAAGTCCCACATGGCCTCCATGGTTCCCGACGCCGGCGGCAACAAGTCACCAGAGTCCGCGATGGCCACGTTTGAGCCGGTCAGCGTTCCGGAATTCACCGAGCGTGCCCTTCTCGTGGAACAGCCGCAGATCCCTTATCCCGCCAACCCCAAGGCCCAGCCCGGAACGGTGATTCTGCAGGTCCTGATCGGGCGTGACGGGTCGGTGCAAGACGCCAAGTTCATGCAGGGATCGCTCGCCTTTGCGCGATCGGCAATCGACGGCGTCAAGCTCTGGAAATTCAAGCCCTATGTCATGAACGGGCGCCCCGTGTCGGTGCAGACGCTGCTGACCATCAGCTTCAAAGCAGCGTCATGAAGTAAGTTGTTTGTTTTGTTGAAGACCGGCAGATTTTACGCGGCGCGCAATCTCTCCGAATGACAGAACCGGCCTTCACTCGTCTAAAGAATCATCCCAACGCGGTCCCGCCGTTACCGATGGGGCACAAAACGATGCAGCCGGAGGGCCGAAATCGGCATCTACAGAGATATAATAGGCAGGGTTTCACAGGAAGCAGTTCCTTCCAGAAGAAGATCAAAAACAGATGTCCATGAAAACCAAAGCAGCGATTCTCGTCACCTCCTTCGCCGTACTACTTTTCGTCGTTGTGGGTTCGATGGGTGGCGTACACGCCTCCTCGAGCGACGGCTCTTACCGTCAACTACAGGTCTACAGTGAAGTGCTCTCGCGCGTGCGGAGTGAGTATGTTGAAGAGCCAAACATTCCCAAGGTGACGGACGGTGCGCTGCACGGACTGCTGGAATCACTCGACTCCAACTCCAGCTACATGTCGGCCGACGCTTACAAGGCATTCAAGAGTCACAAGGCCGAATCGAAGGGCGGCATCGGCGCGGTGGTTTCGAAGCGCTTCGGCTACGCTGCAGTGGTAGCCGTGTTGCCGGGATCTCCGGCCGAGAAGGCGGGAATCGAGCAGACCGATATCTTCGAATCGATTGAAGGCCAGAGCACGCGGGATATGTCGCTGCCCGAAATTCGCAACTTGCTGGCTGGCGCGCCCGGCTCAACGCTGAACGTGGCCGTAGTGCGCGCCCGCAAGGCCGAGCCGCAGAAGGTCGTCATCACGCGAGACGTGGTCAACATCCCTCCTGTAGCCGAAAAGATGATGGACGACGGCATCGGCTACGTGAAAGTAGAAGCACTCACCAAGGGCAAGACGCAAGAGATTGCCGCGAAGATCAAGTCGCTGGAGAAATCGGGAGCGAAGAAGGTGCTGCTCGATCTCCGCAACTGCGCCGAGGGTGATGAGAGTGAAGGCGTCGCCACCGCGAACCTGTTCCTGAACCACGGCACCATCACTTACCTGCAGGGCCAGAAATTTCCTCGCGAGGCCTTCAATGCCGATCCCGCGAAGGCGATTACTACACTGCCAGTTGCGGTTCTCGTAAATCGTGGAACCTCAGGCGCGGCTGAGATTGTGGCCGCTGCGCTTCTGGAGAACGCGCGCGGCGACGTTGTCGGCGACAAGACGTTCGGCGACGGCTCCGTCCAGAAGACGATTGACCTGCCCGATGGTGGCGCGTTAATCCTTTCGGTCGCGAAATACTACTCGCCCAGCGGCAAAGCCATTCAGGACGTGGCGATTACACCAAACGTTCTGGTGGCCGATGTTGCCGACGATTCCGTTGGTCCGGACGACGAAGACGGTACGGCGGCTGCTCCCGATCAGGAAGCGAAGCCCAAGAACACGGTCGATGATCAGTTGAAGAAGGCCGTGGAAGTGCTGAAGAGCCGGGCCAGCTAGTCTTTCTTTGAATACCAAGTGCAAGAGATCGCGCGCTCCCGGCGCGCGATCGTCTTTTGAGCTCTACTCGGTCTGGTATAGTGGTCCGTTTCAACCAAGTCTTCCGCGTTTGCGATGAGGCGAGTCCTTTCCAGTGGAGACGATCAGCCATTCGCCACTCTCGCTCGCGCTTCTCTTCCTGATCTCCGCCGTCGCCATACTGATTGTTCATCGCGTCTTCAAGAGCTTGCAGGGCGTGACGCCGGCGATGCGTTGGCGGGAAGTTTCCGTCGAAGCTCTCGGCGGTTTCAGCTATCGCCAACTCGTGCTCGTCAGCTTTCTCGGCCTGTTCGTGGAAATGCTGATGATCCGTTGGGTATCTTCGGAAGTCAGAATCTTTGCCTACTTCAAGAACTTCGTTCTGGTGGCTTGCTTTCTCGGCTTCGGGCTCGGTTGTTATCTCTGTCGGCGGCGGATCCAGCTGAGCGCGATGATCGCTCCTCTCCTGCTCCTCACGGTAATTCTGAAGAGCCCTCCTTTGCGCCGTACGATGTCCGCCTTGCCGCAATTGCTGGGTAGCGGCGCGGAAGTCCAGATTTGGGGAGTGCCTGCCGCGCCCACAAGCTGGAGCGGAATGTTTCTCGCGATGGCGGTGGTGATTCCTCTGTTCGCTGTCATCGCGACCACATTCATCCCCTTCGGCCAACTGGTGGCATGGTATTTGGAACATGCGCCGAACGGAGTTGCCGCGTACAGCGTCAATGTCCTGGCGAGTCTTGCCGGAATTGGCGCCTTCACTCTGTTCTGCTTCCTGTATCAGCCGCCCTGGGTGTGGTTTCTAGTGGCGGGCATCTTCTCGCTGTTGGTGTTCTGGCGAGATCCTGCTAGCCGCAAAGCTCTTGCCTTCACTTTCCTCGCGGGCATGCTTCTGCTTGCGATTCCCGACTACCGCAATGCGACGACGTACTGGTCGCCGTATCAGAAGCTGGTTTTGCAGCCGCTCTATCGCGGCGGCCAGATTGACACTTATGCCCTGACCACAAACGACGCCTGGTATCAGAGAGTCGTGAACCTCTCACCCGCCTTCGTTCAATCGCATCCGGAGGAGTTCCACCGCCACCCCGTGGAATCGAACTCCTACAACATGCCGTACCGCTTCTATCCTTCGCCTCCCTCGGTACTGGCCTTGGGCTCGGGCATGGGCAACGACGTCGCGGCCGCGCTTCGCAATGGCGCCCGCCGCGTTGTCGCGGTCGAAATCGATCCCCTGATTCTGAAGCTTGGCCGTGAACTGCACTTCGAGCATCCGTATCAAGATCCGCGCACGCAGGTTGTCCTTGACGATGCCCGCAGCTACCTTCAGAACAGTCACGACCAGTTCGATCTCATCGTTTTTTCTCTCCTCGATTCGCACACGACCACGTCGCATTTCACCAATATCCGCATCGACAACTACGTCTATACGCGCGAAGCGATGGAGCGGGCCAAGCGTCTCCTTAAGCCCGATGGACTGTTCATCGTGAAATTCCAGGTGGACAATCCATGGATCGCCGGCCGCCTCTTCGGTCTGATGCAAGACGCTTTCGGCCAAGACCCAATCCAGTTCCAGACGGATCTTGGTGACTACGATACTGCTGGACGATTCTTCGTAGGAGGCTCGCGCGAGCGCTTAGCGCAGGCCACCTCCGATCCCGCGCTCGCTGCCTACCTAGCCGGCCATTCCAAGATGCCGATGCAGGAAGCCAGATTAACCACCGATGACTGGCCCTACTTCTACCAGCATGAGCCGGGACTGCCGATTTCTGTGATTCTGGTTTCAGTCGCGATCCTGATCATCTGCGGCTGGTTCCTTCGCCAAACCAGCGAAGCGCGTGGTGGCGGCGAGTTGCATTTCCTGTTCCTCGGAGCCGGGTTCATGCTGATCGAGGCACAGATCGTCAGCAAAATGGCGCTGTTATTCGGTACGACGTGGCTGGTGAACGCCATCGTCGTCTCCGGCCTGTTGTGCCTGATCGTGGCCGCCAATCTTGTCTATGGGGCATTGCCGCGGATTCCGTTGTGGATCCCCTATGCCGGCCTGTTCCTTACTTTGGCCGTGATGTTTGCCGTCCCGGTGGAAAAACTGTTCTTCGCATCGTGGCTCGTGCGCGCGATCGTCGCTACGCTAGCTCTGTGCCTTCCTGTATTTTTCGCGGGCATCATTTTCGTCTCCAGCTTTGCCCGCGCCGGTTTTCGCGGAAGCGCTCTCGGATCGAACCTGTTCGGCGCGCTGCTGGGCGGCCTGCTGGAATCGTTCTCGTTGTGGTTTGGCCTGAGGTCGCTGGCGATTATCGCGGCTGCTCTCTATCTCTTATCGGCGATCTTTCTTCGTCGAGTGGGAACCACTGCCGAAAGCGTCCCCGCGGCTCCACCAATCTATCCCGCTTGAAGTGCTATCCTGACTTTGACGGATGAAGTCTCTCTACGAACATCTTCCCCCCTTGGAAATTGGCGGACGCAGGCTGGTTGGGCGCGTCTTATTCGCCTTGCTCGTACTCGTTGCCGTGCTGGTGGGAGCAACCGCCGGCCTTCTACTCGTCTACACCACCGACCTGCCGCAAGTCGATGCTCTGGAAGCTTACCGTCCCAGCTCGATCACCGAACTCTACGACGATCACGGGCGCGTGATCGGATCGTTCGCACTGCAACGGCGCGTAGTTGTAGGGTACGACGACTTCCCCCCGGTCTTGCGGGATGCGCTGATCTCCATCGAAGACAAAGACTTCTACAAACACTCAGGAATTAACTTCTGGCGGATCGTGGGCGCAGCGTATCGCGACGTCGAGTCCGGCGGCCGAGTGCAGGGTGCGTCGACCCTCACCATGCAACTCGCGCGCAATCTCTTCCTTTCGCCCGACCGGGCCTTTCATCGCAAGGTGCAAGAAACGATGCTGGCCATCCAGATCGAGCGCCGCTTCACCAAGCCGCAGATCTTCACGCTGTACGCGAACCAGATCGCCCTCGGACATGGCGTGTTCGGCTTCGAAGCCGCGTCGGAATTCTACTTCAGCAAGCCGGCAAAACAATTGACTCTGGAAGAAGCGGCCTTGCTCGCGGGACTCCCCAAGGGCCCGAGCTTGTATTCGCCGATCAATCATCCCGACCGCGCGCAGAAGCGCCGCAATCTGGTCATCAACGCCATGCTGGAAGACGGCAAGATCACCACCGCGCAGGCTGCGGACGCACGCTCGGCGCCGTTGGTGCTACATCTGGCGCACGACCCGAATTCGCTGGCGCCTTATTTCGTCGAAGAAATTCGCCGCTACCTGGAAAATAAATATGGCACGGATCAGGTACACGAGGGCGGCCTGAAGGTCTACACCACACTCGATGTCGATTTGCAGAAGGCGGCGAACCAGGCGGTGCTCGATGGCTTGGCTGCTTATGAGCGCCGTCACGGATGGAAGGGGCATCTCGAAAACGTAGTTGCCGAAGGGTTGGTGATCGACAAGTACGTTCATCCTGATTGGGACGATGAACCCGAGGTCAACGGGTACGTCCACGCCTTGGTCACTTTTGCGGGTACCGGCATCGCCACTCTGAAGTTTGGAAAATACAACGCAGCGATCGGCCAGCCTGAGGTCGCCTGGACACAGCAGAAACTGGCGGACATCCTCAAAACCGGAGACATCTGCTATGTCAAGATTCAGTCGCTGGGCGCGAACGGCGCCGCGCACGTGAGCCTGGAGCAGGACTCCGGCGCTCAAGGATCTCTGCTGGCTATCGACAACGCCACCGGAGGCATTAAAGCCATGGTCGGCGGCCGCGATTTCAACGAATCGAAGTTCGACCGCGCCACCCAGGCTTTGCGACAGGTCGGCTCCTCCTTTAAACCCTATGTCTACACGACGGTGATCGACCAGGGCGCGAGTCCCGACGATACGGTTCTCGATGAGCCCATCAGTTTCGAGACTTCGTCCGGGACCTACTCTCCGCACAACTACGATGAGAAGTTCGAAGGGATCATTACTCTGCGGCGTGCGCTGGCCCAATCCCGCAACATTCCAGCGCTAAAACTCGCGAACAAAGTCGGAATCAAAAGCGTGATCGACTACGCTGGACGCTTCGGAATCACCGCGAAGCTGCCTCCCTATTTGCCGGTGGCGCTGGGAGCGGCGGAAATAACGTTGATGGAGCAGACATCCGCCTACAGCGTCTTTCCCAACGACGGTGTGCGCGTGATTCCGCGTTACATCACACGCGTAACCGACCCTGAAGGCCGCGTGCTCGAAGAAGATTTTCCCGACGTGAAAGACGTGATCAGCGAACGCACCGCCCGTATCATGACCTCGATGCTGCGGGAAGTTGTCCTGCACGGTACCGGCGTCGCGGCCTCGAAGCTGCCCTTTCCGGTCGCCGGCAAAACTGGAACCACCAACGATTTCACCGACGCCTGGTTTATGGGATTCTCGCCGACCATGACCTGCGGAGTCTGGGTCGGCTACGACGAGAAAAAATCGTTAGGCGCGAAAGAGACCGGCGCACACGCGGCGCTGCCGATCTGGATGAACTTCATGACCGTCGCGATGGCCGGAAAAGATCCTGGAGAGTTTCAACCGCCGCCCGTGTTGCCGCACACTGTGGCGCAAAAGGTAGACACACCGGACGCCGCTCCGGCAACGGAGGAGGCGCATTGACAGCAGCGCGGACGTCTTGCCCACGCCCCGGGCCGTCACAGCTAGTGCTTGTGCGTTTGTTTTTCATGATGGTTGCACAAATTTCGGAGGACATCATGCGAGAGCACGTTCACCAAACCTTGGCAATCGCTTTTGTTTTAATCGCTATCTTCGCAGGCCATGCACAAACGGTCGCAGGAAATGCGTTTGTGGACCAGACCAAAGATGTCGACGAAGTCTTGTACATCCAGCAGCAAGCCTGGAACCGGCACGACCTCGACGCTTTCATGGCCGGGTATTGGAATTCCCCGGGTCTCACCTTCTTCTCGGGTGGCAAAGAGAGTCACGGATGGCAGGAGGCCCTCGACCACTATCGCGCGACTTATTCCGGTCCAGGTCACGAGATGGGGAAACTAGAATTTTCTCATTTGAGTATCGAGATGCTCGGGCCAGCTTCCGCTTTCGTGCGCGGAGAGTTTCACTTGACCATGTCCGACGGCAAGACTCCTCACGGAATTTTCACCCTGGTCTTCCGCAAATTTCCCGATGGATGGAAGATCATCCACGACCATACCTCGGCGGCGGAGTGAGCATGAAAAATCCCGTCCGTTTCCTGCTGCACGTACCTGTCCCCTGGGTATTCGTTCTGAACTACCTGCTTGGCGCAGCCGTGGAACGTATGTTCCCTCATGTGGTCTCTGCTCAAGCCGCCCAAGTGAGCACGATTGCCGGAGCGATTCTCTTTGCGGCGGGTGCCGTGATCGCAGGCTGGGGCCTCGTGCTCTTCCGCAAGGCGAAGACCACGACCGTTCCGGGTAAGTCGTCGGCGCAACTGGTGACGTCTGGTCCTTACCGCTTCACGCGCAACCCTATGTATGTAGGCCTGACTCTTGCCTACCTCGGAGAAGCGGGATTGCTGAGACAGATCTGGCCTGCCATTCTTCTGCCTCTCACACTTGCCTATGTCAACTGGACCGTGATTCCTGTGGAAGAAGCAAAGTTGAAAGAGGTCTTCCCCGGCGCCTACCAGCAGTACTGCTCCCGCGTGCGGCGCTGGATCTAGCAGCAACGACAGATTGATTGTGCCGAAGGCTCACGCGAAATATGTGCGAGACCCTCCGACCGACTACTTCTTCACCCGCACTTGGACGCGGGTTCCTTCCGGCAGTTTCCCACTCAGGATTTCCACTGATCCATTCCGAACCACGCCTTCGAACTCTTGCTGAACTGGCGACTGGTTCGCAGGCTGGGCGGCCGGGTCTGTCCTGGGCGACACCGAGGAAGCGGCATGCGCCACATGAGCAACGCTCCTCCCCATGCCCTTGTCCATGGCGTCGTTGGCGAGGCGGTCGGCTTCCTGATTCTGCTCGCGGAAGGCGTGTCCGATCGAAAACCAATCCATCTGCGCAATTAATTCTTTGGCGCGCCCGTGCAAATCTTTCAACACCTCGTTCTTCACCTTGTAAATGCCTTTGATCTGGCGCACCAGCAACTCCGAATCGCTGATCAGCTTGAGCGCCTTCGGCCCGTGCTGGATCGCATATTCGAGCGCAGCGATCAGTCCCTGATACTCGGCGAAGTTGTTGGTCTGGTGTCCGAGATATTCGCTCAGCGCCGCGACCTTGCGTCCCGTTTCATCTTTGATCACGACACCATAACCGGCGGGCCCAGGATTTCCCCGCGCTCCTCCGTCGCTATGCGCGATCAAATAATGCTCGGGAGGATTCTCGCGGGATTCAAAGAGCGGCTTGCTGCCGGCGCTGCGGGAGGAGTACATAAGCCGAGTTTACAACGGGAGAGATTTCACTGGAGCTGGAGCCTAGTCCGTTTGAGGCGTGGACGCGGCCCTGAAGGGCCGCTCTTCACTGAATCTCACCCACGGCTCGTTAGATTTTAGAATCAGAAACGATCAGCGCCCCGCCGCCAGCCGCGTGGCTAACCGCGGAGGAAGCTTCGCGGCGAAGATGCGATCCTGCGCCGCTTTCAGATTGTAGGGGGTTCGATGGAAGTGGACGATCTGCGCGTCCGTATCGAACAGGGCAAACGCAGCGCGCCAGTCGCCATCGCGCGGCTGCCCGACCGATCCCGGATTGATCAGATATCGCGCGTTGGCCTTCAGTTGCAGAGGTACCGACTCCGCTTGGCCCACTGTCCGGTATTCGGGACGGAATCCATCGGCCGAAGCACCGTTGGCAAAAAATCCCCCCTGCAAGTGGGTATGCCCGAAAAACGTCAACGGAATGGTCAGTGTGATCAACGGTGCCAGCGCATCTCCCAATGAAACCACGTACTCGTCTTCATCGTTGGGAGAGCCGTGGACTAATTGCACGTCCGGAAAATCCGGCAGAGGAACGGGCCCGTGCGGCAGGTTGCGCAGCCAGTCGAGATTCTCCGGCGTCAATTCGTTGCGCGTCCACATGGCAGCGGCTGCGGCCATGGGATTGAAATCGTCGAGGTCCATCACGCCTGTCGCGGCCTTGTCATGATTGCCGCGAACGAAGACGGTTCCCAACTTACGCGAGCGCTCAGCCACATCGTTCGGGCTGGCGCCGTAGCCGACGATATCCCCCAGATTCACCACCGAGTCAAAGGGTGGCGCGCCGGCGAGCACCGCGTCGAGGGCTTCGAGATTGGCGTGGATGTCGCTTAGCAGCAGTATGCGCACGATTCACCGGACAAACTGCCGATTATAGACTGGATGGAAGAAATATGTTCCAACGGCGTGGAACACCTACTGAATCGCAGAATTCACAACGGGGCAACGAGCCCAGTGGCCAGCCGATACCTCGACCAGCGGCGGCAATTCACGGGCGCATGCTGGAATGCGGTATTCACACCGCGGCTCAAAACTGCAACCCGGTGGCAGCGCGTGCAGCGCCGGGACCGTGCCTTCGATCGTCCGCAGCGGGCGCGCGCGATCGGTCCTTAGATCAGGCACGGCGTGCAGCAAACCCCGCGTGTAAGGATGTGCCGGAGCCTGGAAAATATCTCGCTTGGCGCCAAGTTCCACCAGGCTGCCCGAGTACATCACGGCGACGCGATCGGCGACCCTCGACACCACTGCCAGGTCGTGGGAAATGAATAGCAAGGCCAGACCGAACTTGGCGCGCAGTTCGGCAAGCAGATCAAGAATCTGCGCTTGAATGGTGACATCGAGCGCCGTAGTCGGCTCGTCAGCAATCAGCAACTGCGGGCGATTGACGATGGCCATGGCGATCATGATGCGCTGCCGCATCCCGCCGGAAAGTTGATGAGGATAGTCGCGGGCCCGGCGCGCGGCGTCGGGAATGGCGACATCGTTCATGGCGTCGACGGCGCGCTGCCACGCCCCGCGTTTCGAGATGGCGTTGTGGGCGACGACCGCTTCCGCGATCTGATCTCCCACGCGCATGACCGGATTGAGTGCGGTCATCGGTTCCTGAAAGATCATGGCAATGCGCGAGCCCCGCAGTTCGCGCATGGCATCGTCTTCTAGCGCGGAAAGATCCTGGGGGCCCGTTCCAGTTTGCGTAAACAGAATTTCGCCGGAGACGCGGGCTTGAGGCGGAAGCAGCCGCATGATCGCCAGCGAAGTGATCGACTTGCCCGAGCCAGACTCTCCGACTAAGCCCAGGACCTCGCCCGCGGCGACAGCGAAACTGAGATCTCGTACAGCGGAAAGGGCTTGTGTGGGGACAGCCGCCGTAGCCTGCCCTGAGCGCAGTCGAAGGGGCTGTCCCGCTGCCCGAAGGGCAGCGAGGTTTCCTTGCTGTATGGGAAATTCGATGTTTAATTTGCGGACGTCGAGCAGAGGCAGCACAACCTTATGGTAGCAAGTTAATCTGTAAGGGCGCAGTCACACTGTGCCACGCCAGTATCTAGTGAAGGAACCATCCGACGGCAATCGCGACGATCGCGAGTTTTGCGAGCCAGCCGGTGGCGTACGATGTCACGAACACGCGGTGCAGCTTCATGAACGCGGCGTTGGTGAGAATCAACGGCAAGGGGCCCATCAGCCAGATCGCAAGCGCCAGTTTAAGCGCACTGCCCACAGAGTGAAGACCCAGCCGTGCTGAGACATAGGCGAAGATCCCGCAGGTCAGAAAAGGCAGCGGGCTGGTCAGAGCGATCGCTCTCGACTCTGCGTCTTGCCGCCAGATTTCAGGATATGTGAAGCGGCGATGGATCCAATCGCCAGCGAAAAACCAGTCTGTCAGCGAGGTGATAACACCGGTACCGATCGCGATCAGGGCGAGTCGTGTCCAGTTCATACAGAACCTCCTGATGAGGAGGCATTGTAAGCCATGCCCCGCAAATCCGAATTCCGACTGCGGCTATTGCCCCAGTATCAGCGGCAGGCCATTCTTATTATTCCCGATCACGACCACCTTCGAGTTCGGGCTCTTGGCCAGATTCTCCGTGGCCTCGATTCCCTTCCACTCGAGCAACGACGGTGTGATGCCCTGCGCAACGATCTGCTGGAAGTCGCGGACGCCGGCGGCCTCAATGCGTTTGCGCTGCGCTTCCTGCGTCTCTTTTTGCAGGCGGAAGTTCATGGCCAGCGACTCCTGCTCGGCCTGCTGCTTGGCTTCGATGGCGGCCTTGAGCGTGGTGGGCAACTGAATGTCGCGTAGCAAAACGTTCTCCACGGTGATGCCACGCTTGTTGAGTTCCGTGGTGATCTGGTCGAGGATCTGTTTGGCGACCATTTCGCGTTCGCCGGTGTACAGGGCATTCGCTGTGTGCGAAGCAGTGGCCTCGCGGATGGCGGAGCGCAGTGTCGGCTCGACGACCACATTCTCATAATCAGATCCGATCTTCTGGAACACCTCAGCGGCGCGGTCAGGGTTGAGATGATAGATCAGCGAAGTGTCGAGGCTCATCATCAGCCCTTCGCTCGACGGCACGCTGGCCGATTCCTTGAGTGTCTGCGTTTGCACCGAAAGCTCGTTATTCGTTTTCAGCGGATTGATGAGGTGAATCCCTTCGCCCAGGGTCTCGCCGGATTGCACCTTGCCGAACAAGGTGAGGACCCCAACATGTCCGGTACCGACACGAGTGATCGAACTGAAGAGCAAAATCACCAGGAGGAATGCGGCGATTCCCAAGCCGATCAGACGAAGAAAGGTTCCACTGCTGCCACCACCACCGTCAATAATTCTGCCGCGAGCTGGATCGAAAATCGTCATCGGAAATTCTCCCTCAGAGATTCTAGGGCGGCGTCACCGCACGGATAAGTGCCTCGGCAGGCTCAGGGAAATTTGGTGCGCTCCATCAATGCTCTTCCAGGCCAACCTGTCGAAGTATCTCTCTAAATCGCGTATTGTTCCGGACCCGGTCCCACTTGGGATCCCGCAGGAACGTCATGCGCACATCCCGGTCCTGAATGCCGCGCTCCAACCATTCCAACATCAGATCGTCTTTGCCGAGGCCGGCATATATGAGCGCGATGTTAGACGGAGGTACATACTTTCGGCTGGCTAGAGCCAGCAAGTCCTCCAGCGACTTCCCAGCTTCGTCGCTTCGTCCGGTGGCCGCCAATATATACGCGAGCAGGGCCATCGGCTCTGTATTCCCCTCGGAGAACCTGTGGGCGATTTCTAACTCCTTGATCGCCCGGCCGCGTTCGCCAGTTTGCTCGTAGACCTTGGCGAAGTTCACGCGCGCTACCCAGAAATTCGGCGCGAGTTCGACGGCATTCTGAAATTCAGCCACCGCTTCGTCATAACGCCGGGCGTGGTAAAGAAACTCTGCGAGCAGGGTACTGAGAATCGGAGACAGTGGATCGAGCTTAATCGCACGCTTGATTTCAGCCAGGGCCTCCTCATGTCGGCCTGCGTTTGAAAGACAGTGCGCCCGGTAGAGCCGCGCCAGCACATAGTTGGAATTGATGTTCAGCGCCTGCTGGTAGCATTCCTCCGCGCCCGCCCAGTCCCAGTCAAACCAGAATCGGATGGTTCCCATGGACGTGTAAGCCTCTGCCAGGTTTTCATCGAACTCAAGCGCTCGCTCCGCCGCCGCTCTCGCTCTCGGGAAACATTCCTTGGGACGCAGATCACTGGTGATCGGTAGGGTGGCGTAGCAATCGGCTAATCCGGCGTAAGCGAGCGCGTACGTGGGGTCCAGGTCGGTCGCTTTGCCGAAGTATTCGATCGCTCTGCGCGCCTCGGCCAGCGTCCTCTTTGCCCAGTGATAGCGCCCGCGAAGGTAGGCGTCATGAGCTTCGGGATTCTGCTCCGCTTTGGCGGACGATGCAGACTTCACCTTCTCGCTGATCTGGAGCCTCACTTCTTGCGCGATGGAGTTACCTAGCTCCGTCTGCACCGCTAACACGCTCTCGATCTCGCGGTTGTAGCTCTCCGCCCACACATGTGTCTGGTCGGCCACTCGAATCAACTGCGCCGTAATCCGGACGCAGCTCTTCTCCCTTCGCACGCTGCCCTCGAGAACGTAGTTCACCCCCAGTTCTTCCCCGATCTTGGCGATCGTTTTGGTGGTTCGTTTGTAGGCCATGGACGAGGTACGAGCGATTACTCCCATACTCTGCGGATCGAGTTGTCCCAGATGCGCGATAGTTTCCTCGGTTAGTCCGTCGCTGAAGTAGCCCTGCTCGACCTCATGGCTCAGGTCCTCAAAGGGAAGAACGACGAGCATCACTGGTCGTCCGGCCTCGCCGCCAGCCGCCGTGCCTTTGCGTGGAGCGTCACCCTCAGTCACCGAGGCCGCAAATCGGTAGCCCTTCCCCGGCACCGTCTGCACAAATCGGGGATGCCGCGGATTATCACGCAGTGTCTGCCGAATCTTACGGATCGCCGTGTTGATGCCGTTGTCGGTGTCCAGGAAAACGCCTTTGCCCCAAAGCTTCTCGATGATTGCTTCACGGCTGACCAGTTGGCCGGCGTTCCCGGCGAGAAGGCAAAGTAGATCCATGGGAATGCGCTCGAGTTTGAGGACGCGGCCACCGCGCCGCAATTCGTAAGCCCGTTGATCCAGTTCGTAATTGCCAAACTTGAGCATGTTCGGTCTACGAATCGCCGGCCCGTCGAAACCTCTAGATGTCTTCGGATGCGACCCATTTTACCCCGTCGTGTCCGGTGCATCGCCAGGAAAGCCTGTTCTGCCTTCAGGTTGCGGGCTCATCTCGAATCAACAAATTCTACAGCGGCTCTCCATTGAGCGCGCCATCCGATCGGAGCACTATACGGTCAACTTGCTGCTGAAAAACGCAGCCAAATGAATTCCAAACCGAGGTGCATATGGACTGTAAATTTGCTGCACGTTTCGTCGCTTGCGCAGCCGTGATTTTGGGGGCTTCCGTTTTCGGATTCGCTCAGAATAATTCCCCCGCCTGCAACAACAAACTCATTGCTGGGAACTATGGGTTCAACATCCAGGGCACAAAGCTCGGTGGCGCAGGTTACACCGGCCAGCAGGTTGGTGTGGCCATGACCCAATTTGACGGGGTCGGTGCGTTGTCTCAGATCGACACGGTCACCATTGCTGGAGAAGTGGTCTCAGATTTCACGCACACCCCCGCCACGGGAACTTACACCGTCAATTCTGATTGCACGGGCACCTTCAGTATCAACTTCACCGACGGCCGGCCGCCGATCACCGCGAACTTCGTTGTAGTTGACGGTGGAGCTGAAATCGACACTGTCGTAACCAGCGCCGGCGGAGCGCAGGGTATCATCGCCACCGGCAGCATTGGGAAACGCCGTGCTCCCACAGAGCGAAGGTCGGATCGGTAACTCATATTAAGAACCCAGAATCAGGCAGATCTATTCACGGGGCTTTCCAATCTCGATCGATGCGGCTGGCTCCAAGCCGGCCGCGCCGACCCTGAAACAGGCACCTTCCGACACCAGGTCTCCCTTACGGAACTAGCTCAACGACCACTTCTCCCTGACCGACACTTCGACGCCGCCCGCCGGTTTGTGTTGACAATCGACCTTTACAAAACCATAATCCATGGCTGCGTCCACCCGTCTGGAGCGATCAGTGTCTCCTCTTCGCCTTCATCAATCGCCAGACGCCGCTGTCTCCTTGTTGTACACGCCAGAGCCCTGTCAGCGCATTGTTTTTGACGTCGGCATGAACAATGGCGACGACTCCTCCTACTATCTTTCAAAGGGATATAAGGTGATCGCGGTCGAAGCGAATCCCATTCTTGTTCGCCGTGCTTGCCAGCGCTTCCAGGCAGAAATTGCTTCGGGTCAGTTAGTCATCGAGTCGCTGGGAGTTTGTGAACATGCTGGAAAAGGCACGTTCTGGATCAACGATGAAAGAAGCGTATTCAGCTCGTTTGATCGTTCCAAGGCTAGCCGGGATGGCGCCCGCTGCCGACCAGTCGAGGTTGAGTGCGTAACCCTCGATATGCTGGTGAGGAAATACGGCTTGCCCTACTACCTGAAGCTTGATGTCGAAGGCGCGGAGTCACACTGCCTCACATCCCTGCGATCGATTGGCCTCCCAGATTACATCTCGGTCGAAGCCGAAAAGTTGGACTATCTGCTTCTACTGTGGCAGCTGGGATACCGGCGGTTCAAGATTGTTGACCAGATGCGCCACAATTCCCGATTTTCTGCCTTCACGAACGACACTTTGTTTTCGAGGCTGGCGAAGCGATGGTCCGGCTATGCCGACCGGTTCAAGAACAGAGCGTTCAAGGTTACTTTTCCTCGAGGGAGCTCAGGTCCGTTTGGCGAAGGCACGACTGGTGAGTGGTGCACCTTCGAAGAGACCGCCTACAACTGGCTGCACCTTTACTTCGGCTACAAAGATCGCGGCAGCCTTAGTCCTGGCTCTTGGTACGACTTTCATGCCAAGGCGCCACCCTTATCGATTGATACCCATCGAGAGACAGGGTTGACGGCCGGAACAGAATCTCCGATCAGGGAAGCTCGGTCGTGCGCTTGATCATTTAGCCGGATTACAACGGTAGAGAGTTAGCTCAACCAGTGGCGCTCGCCGACGAGGCCGGAAGTCCTTCTGCAGCTGACAATACCCGGCGCAATCCTGGCCGCATGCTCGGCTGTTCCGTCAAACAATGATCTTGCAGAACAAAGCTCGATTGCTCTCGATTTCTGCTGCTCTTGCGCTCATGTGTCACATTCTGATGTTGTTGCTCTTGCCTGCCTCTCTGCGCCGCCCCCCAAGCCCCGACTACGTCAAGTTCTACGAACCTGTCGCCCAGGCATTGGCTTCCGGGGGTGGTTTCTACCTCGAGTCCAAGCCGGCACTTCTATACCCTTGCGGCATTCCGATCATGTATGCAACCACGTACGTCCTGGCTGACATGCTGCACATTTCCAGGGGAACCGGGTTGCGGATCATGGAGGCGCTGCTCCTGACGCTCACAAGCGTCCTGGTTTGCATGGTGGCGATGCTGATTTTCAGTTGGAGAGTTGCTCTGGTGGCTTCCCTTGCGTGGTCCGCATACCCGTTTCAGCTTTGGCTGACGCAACAGCCTGACTCTACCAGTGCGTTTACCCTGCTCTTGTTATGCGGCGTACTTCTGTTTGTCATGTGGTTAAGCCATGGGCAGCGCTCTGTACGGTACGGTTGTTTCGTGGGTTTGATCCTCGGAATCGCCGCCCTCCTCAAACCCATCGCAATCGGGCTGGCGGCTATATTCGCAGCTCTCGCATGCATCTGCGTCGTTCCGTGCCGGCCTCGTCAGCGCGCCTTGTTTTCTCTTTGGGTAGTGTTTGCCTTTCTCGTCGCAATCGCTCCCTGGGAGGTGTGGGCACGCGAGGCAGGCGGAGAGTGGATCCCCCTTTGCACCAATGGTCCAAACGCCCTAATCGACGGACTCACTCTGGCCACTGTTCGAGGGGTAAAACCGGTGTGGATGCCGCTGGGTGTGCGCGCACTCATGCAAGACGCTGTCGCGCACTACCCAGACCTGAAGACGACAAGCAGCATAGCAAGATTCTTGATCGCAAAAACCCGAGAAGAACCAACGGTCGTCGCACAGCTGTTTCTGATTAGGGCAGCTCGGAGTTGGTACGGCAACGAGTCTCACAGCTTCGAGGGGTGGGTGGGATTGATCCAATTACTCTATCTGCCGTTCGTCATCTTCGGAGCACGAAAGATGTCGAGGGGTGATTCCAAGCAACGGAATTTCCTGTGGATCGTTGCTGCCATAGTCCTGTACTTCTGGGGGATGACGACTTTCACCGCCTTGCCCGACCTTCGTTACCTGGTTCCCTCCATGAGTTTGGTAATGATTGTTGCCGCCGTCGCATTCGATGCCCTGGCGACGCGCTGCCTGCGGCGCCTTTCCTCGCCCAGACAAAGAACCGGAGCTGCGCAGGAACGGTAACCAGGACGGCCGGCTTCGGGGCTCTCTCTGAGGCACGATCAGTTGTGGACGTTAACATCCCGTTTTCCCACGACTTCAGCTGCCTGATTCGCAGGCAGCTTGCTGAATCTTGCCGCAACCCTGCCGCATCTCTTACAGTACATCTATGAGCAAGATTCACATTCCTACGCCTTTGCGCCAGTATGTGGGCAAGCAATCGTCCGTGGATGTCCAGGGATCTACCGTCGGCGAAGCCATGAACGCGCTGGTGGCGCAGCACCCCGATCTCAAGAAGCACCTCTATACCGAGGACGGCAAACTGCGGGCTTTCGTCAATCTCTACGTCAACGACGAAGACATCCGCTATATGCAGAAAGAAGCGACCGCGCTGAAGGAAGGTGATAACATTTCCATCGTGCCTTCCATCGCCGGAGGCGCTGCCTGACTGGGGATTTCTGATTGAGTCCTGTTCCTACAATGCGCTGTTGTTGCTGTTGCCCTTCCTGTCGTTAGCCCGCATTCGCGTGGCGGTCGCACATCTTTAATCCACTAACGGCGCGAACGTACACGAAGGAAAATCAACCGAGGACATTATGGCCACCACCACCGAACTTCCCGTAACACTCAACAAGGACGAAATCCTCCGCTACTCGCGCCATCTGATCATGCCCGAGGTCGGCATGGAAGGGCAGCAAAAGCTGAAGGCGGCGCGCGTGCTCTGCATCGGCACCGGCGGCCTGGGTTCGCCCCTGGCTCTCTATCTGGCGGCCGCGGGCATCGGCACGCTGGGTCTCGTCGACTTCGATGTGGTGGACTACACCAACCTGCAGCGCCAGATCATCCACTCGACCGCCGACGTCGGCCGCAAGAAGCTCGACTCCGCCGCCGACAAACTGAAAGGCATCAATCCCTTCCTGAACCTGCGCACGTTCGACACGCGCCTGAGCAGCGCCAACGCCCTCGAACTGTTCCGCGACTTCGACATCATCGCCGATGGCACCGACAACTTCCCCACACGCTATCTCGTAAACGATGCCTGCGTGCTCACCGGCAAACCTAACGTCTACGGCTCGATCTTCCGTTTCGAAGGCCAGGCCAGCGTCTTTGCGACTGAAGACGGCCCCTGCTACCGCTGCCTGTATCCCGAACCGCCACCGCCGGGGCTGGTCCCTTCCTGCGCCGAAGGCGGCGTGCTCGGCATTCTTCCCGGCCTCGTTGGCGTGATGCAGGCCACTGAAGTCATCAAGCTGATTCTCGGCATCGGCGACCCCCTGATCGGCCGCCTGCTGCTGATTGACGCGCTCGGCATGAAGTTCCGCGAACTCAAGCTCCGCAAGAATCCGGATTGCCCCGTCTGCGGCACTCATCCCACGGTCACGAAGCTGATAGACTACAACGAGTTTTGTGGCATACGCGGGGAGGAAAAACCTGTGAGCAGCGGAGTTCCCGAGATTCAAGTCGAAGACCTCAAGCGTCGTCTCGACGCAAAAGATGACCTCTTTGTGCTCGACGTGCGCGAGCCCCACGAATACCAGATCTGCAATATCGGCGGATATCTAATCCCTCTGAACGATCTTCCCAAGCGCGTCAGCGAACTCGATTCCAGCCGTGAAATTGTCGTTCACTGCAAGATGGGCGGCCGCAGCGCCAAGGCCGTCGCCTTCCTGCAGCAGGCGGGATTCACCAAGGTTCACAACCTGGCGGGAGGGATCACCGCTTGGTCCGACCGCGTAGATCCAAAGGTCCCAAAGTACTGAAGTAATACTCAGTTCGTGGTTACGAGGGAGCGCCAAGGCGCTCCCTTTTTGTTGTGCGCCTGATCATTGCCGTACCACAATCGTACGTGCATACTTACCCGTTCTTTGGCCTGGCCCCTCAGGCTATTCGCACAAATGCTCTTTCGATACGGAGGCTTATGAAAGTATTGATTGCAGTTTTCCTGTGCTTCGCGATCCCACTGACAGTTCTTGCGGGTGACAACAGCTACAAAGTCAACTATGACGGCGGCTCAATTCCCGATACAAAAGCGGGTACTGGCATGAAGTTGTACATCGAGGCGAAGCAGATTCGGCTCGTAAAGGACAACAAAGATGTTGTTACGATTCCCGCAGAGTCTGTCACAGAGATCAGTTACGGCCAGGATGTACATCGGAGAGTGGGAGCAGCGATCGGACTAGCCGTGGTTTCCTTCGGGATCGGAGCACTCATGGCTCTGACCAAGTCAAAGAAACATTACGTTGGATTGACCTGGGCCGATGGTGACAAAAAGGGCGGCTTCGCCATGCAGTGCGACAAGAACGATTACCGCGGCGTGCTGGCTGGACTCGAAGGTGTTACCGGCAAAAAGGCCGTGGACTCCGATGCCATGACGGTGAAAAACTGAAGCTCTATCCCGTCTTAAGCTCGAAATAAAGCCGAGAGCTTGTGCTTTGGCACGGGAGCGCGAATGCGCTCCCATTTGATGTCCAAGGAACTGCATCGGGGGTGAACGGCGGCCTTACTACCTCAGCTCACCAGTCCCTTCCTGCGCGGTCCTTGCCGCTCCTGATCCCCGCTCTTGCATTTTCGCCGTAAGTGCTGATAATTACGCTTTCCTTCCCCCCGGGAGGCTTCATGCTATTTCTTGTCTGCACCCTGCGCGCGGCCGCACGAGTGTCTCTGGCCGGGACGTTTGCCCTATTCACACTGCTGGCGGTGATCCACGCCAACCACTCTGCCTCCGCGCAAAACGCCGCTGCGCCCGGGCCCAACTCCGATCCCACCTATCAGGCCTTGCGCAACTTGACCTTGGGCACCGAAGCAGTCAGTGTCAGCAATCTGGAACTCAAGCGCGAAGCCGGAACTTTTCATCTGCGCTCCGGCACCGTGTGCTTCGTGGCTCCTGTGGCGGGCAAGGTAACAGGAGCGGTGTTCACAGGGGACGGGAATTTCATTCTCGACCCACCAGACTCGGAAAAAGGCATGCTGAAGCTGCTGACCAAGGAAAGCGAGTTCAGTGAAAACTTCAGCCAGTTAGTCCTGCGCTTCACCGATTCCACCTACGACGACATCAAGAGAGGCGGCAGCGTTGTGACATCCGGTTGCGATGCCGGGTTACTGAAAGACACTCAGCACACGACCCGCCACAAGCTCAAGAACAATCTTGAATCGCGCATACTCGAAGACGTGCTCAGTCCTGAGCCCGGACGCTTGTTCGTTGCCTTCATCCACGGCAAGCACTACAACGGTCAGGAACTCTACGAGATCGATCCGCACGAAAGCCGCGATCAGGTCGATTTCATGACCTACGACGAGAGCAAATACGGCGACTGGGCTTCCTTCCCTATGTCCGGCGAGCACAAGAGAAGCGCGATCGGACAGCCGATCCGCATCGACCATCAGCAACTCGAGACCACCCTCGAGAAGAATGCCGACCTGATTGGCAAGTCCACAACCACATTCACCGCGCAGTTGAACGGTGTGCGGGTCGTGCCGCTCAACCTGTTCCGAAGTCTCAGAGTGCGCAGCGTGACTACCTCCGATGGCCAGCCCTTGTCGTTCATTCAGGAAGACAAGAATGACGATCCCCAATTCGCCGTGATTCTTCCCAAGGCCTTGGCTGCGGGGGAGCAGTCGACGATTGTCACGGAGTACGAAGGTAAAGAAGCCGTCACCAACGAGGGTGGGGGCAACTACTTTCCCGTCGCCCGCATGAACTGGTACCCCAATAATCCCGGCGGAAGTCTCGGCGAGTACACGACCTACGACATGACCTTCCGGATCCCCAAAGGAATGCAGATCGCAGCGACCGGCGCGCGCGTGAGCGACAACAACGACGGCGGACAGAACGTGACCGTTTGGAAGAGTGAGGCGCCGCAGACCGTGGCCGGTTTCAGCTTCGGTCGTTTCAAGGTCGAGGAAGCGAAGCTCGACAAGCCGGAGTATGTCGTGCAATCGTACGCCAATCAGGAATCTCCCAGCTGGGTGCAGGCGCTCAAACATGCAACCGAAAACGACGCCCCTGGAACCGGGCAGGTGCGGAGTTTTGACGACCCCAACACTGGCCATGACTACGCTCTCGGCACGATGAGCACCACTGGGCTCAACAAGAGATCCCTCGCCGAAGGCGAACTCGCAGTGCAGCTCTACAGCGACTACTTCGGCCCCTCCTTATTTAAGCACCTGCAACTTACGCAACAGACCGCGTGCAACTTCGGTCAGTCATGGCCCGAACTCGTCTGGATTCCCATCTGCTACTACTTCGATACAACCGTTCGTCATCAACTTGGAATGGACTGGGGCGATCGGGGTTACTGGAAAGTTGTAACTCCCCACGAAGTCGCGCACCAGTGGTGGGGACACACGGTGGGCTTCAGTTCCTACCGCGATCAGTGGATGAGCGAGGGCTTCGCCGACATGTCCGCTTCGCTATATCTGACCTTGATCGAGAAGAATCCGAAAAAGTTCATCACCTTCTGGAACGACGAGCGTGAACTCCTGCTGGAGCGCGACGCGCAGGGTTTTCGCGCCATTGACGCCGGACCGCTGACCATGGGCTACCGCACCAGCAACTCCCGAACGGGATTCGACACCACACGCCGGCTCATCTATCCCAAGGGCGCGTACGTCCTGCACATGATCCGCATGATGATGCAGGATAACCACACCCACGATCAGCGCTTCAAGGAAACAATGCAGGACTTCGTCAACACCTACCGTGGCAAAGCCGCTACCACCGAAGACTTCAAGGCGATCGTGGAAAAACACATGAGCCGGGAGATGGACTTGGAGGGCAAGCGCAAGATGGATTGGTTCTTCAACGAATACGTCTATGGCACCCAGTTGCCCTCATACCAGATGAATGCGACTTTCGACACCGGAGCCGATGGCGATGTGGTGATGAGCATCAAGCTGACCCAGTCGAACGTGAATGACAGCTTTCGCATGCTCGTGCCTATCTACCTGGAACTACCGAATGGCATGATGTTCCTGGGGAGAGCCCGGCTCATCGGGAACAGTACCTTCGATCAGAAGATCCCCCTGAAAGGATTGAAGGACAAACCCAAGCGAGCCCTGATCAATTACTACGACGATGTGCTCGCGTCGCCAAACTAGAAATCAATTCCAAAAAAGAAAAAGGAAGCACATGAGTGCTCCCTTTTCTTCTGCGGACGGCCGTGTTACTTGCTCGACCCAGGTTGCATGCCTTCGCCGGTGTCGCCGAGTTCGAGCGCGTACTTCTTGCCTTCGAATCGCGCGCCCGCCAGCGTGGTCGTCCCGTCGTCGTTATGCTTCACTACGGCCGCGTTGTTTTGCGCCGGTGAGCTCAGATCCACAAGTTTCGCGGGTACTTTGGCGAGCACTTTCTTGCCTTGCGTAATGCTGACTTCCACGTTCGGACCGCTGCCATCCCATTCCAGCCGGTACTCGCCGGCCTTGAGTTTCGTTCCGTTAATCGTCGCGGGATTCTGCAAGGTGATGCTGGCTTTGTTGGCTGCAAATGCACTGGAGGTCAGCAGCAGAGCCAACCCCATGACCAAGCTCTTTGAAACTGTCGCGAACTTCATAGCTGCTCCTTTTTTCTTTCCCGAAAACACGTCGGGAAGCGGTTGGGGCGGCCCGGTTCGCGACCACGCGAGAAAACGCTTGTGTTTCCTCACGAATCGCATAAAATGCTGCCGCCGGGGTTGTGCAAACAAGCTGTGCAGACAAGCCACAAGCTTTCTCTGCCGCGATGGGGGTTTTCTCACCTGGGCCGCCAAACCGAGTGTGAGAGAATCCCCAGACCCCGCAAAATGTCGAATCAATCGACCGGCATCACCTCTGCGCCAATCTTTTACCCACTCTGAGCGATTACGTATTCGATGCTCTCGAAGTTCCCTGCGATTGTGATCTCGTCACACTTTCTTGGACGATTGCCACTTCATTCCGATAGCAGAGAGTCTCCGCGAATTCATCGCGAATTCACAACCGGAAGTGGGAACAGCCTGCGTGTGTTTTGTGTAGTTTTGTAGAGCAGGCGCGATGCAATAGGAAAATACACTGCGGGCGTCTAGAGACGTAGCAAGTTACGGTCTCCCACGTGAAAATAAAAATTAGTCAGCGTCGCCGTGCTGGCGCTCGACCGACCAGACGTTTGCCTGATCTTTCTCGAACGGGTACACATGCACCATCCAATTAAAGATCACGGGACGAAACGTTCCGCCGGCCGCATCGCAGGCTTCCTGCGTGGTAATCGATCCCCGCAAACCAAATTGCGGATGCGGCGTGAGCATCTCTGCTCTCTTGTCTGCCGGTGGAGCACAGAAGTTCACATGCTCGTGCCACTGCGCGACGCTCAGCGGGATGCGCTCGTCGAGTTGCTCTTCTGTGAAAACCTTGGGCGCGGTATACATCACACCTATCAACTTATAGTCGTCTCCGTGCTTTTCGTAGAGCAGTGAAGTGGGATGCTCCGGGTTGAAACGGAATCGCGCCTCCAATGCATATCCATAGTTCGTGAAGTGATACATCTTCTGCGGGATTTCGGGATGAAAAATCTTGAAACCGTCGGCCAGGGCTGCGTGATAGTCGATATATTTCTCTGAAGCCTTCCGCGCCTGGTCCGCGACTTGCTGCGCGCGCTTTGCATCACCCTCTTTCGCCGGACGCAAGGCTGTCATCTTCATGTGCGGGCCCATGTCCATGTGCCCTTCCATGGAATTCATGACATGAGTGCTGGCGTCGCTCTCGGCTTCCTTCTCGCCGCCCGTGGGCATGTCTTTCATCTTCATGTTCGACTTGTCGTGACCGGACATATCCATGCCGGGCATCGCCTGCTGCCCGCCAGCCTGCGCGCCAGTGGACGGAGTGCTCGACGCCTGTCCCCAGGCGAGGCGGCACCCCGTGCTGCAAATTAAGAGAGCAAGGAAAATCACAAGACGCTTCTGCATCGGAAACTCCCCCACAATAATCTCTGCTTGATCTTAACCCTGCCGCAGAACGGATGTTTCGGCAAGAAATGGGCGGTTACGCACGATTACAAAGGTAATTCGAGCCTCGGGGGGTCTGTCAGCTTCTGCGTTTGTAATGGATTGCCCACTGCACCTTCCAGGTTTTCCCGCCGTCATGCGACGCTTCCCAACTCCAGTCAAAATCGTTCGCGGCGATATTCTTCCAGACCATGCGTTGCAGGAAGTTCGCGCCATCCGGGCCCGTGGCTTCGCGCTGCAAGATCATCTGGCCGTCCTTGAATTCGCCGATGAAGTCGAGATACGAGCCTTGATTGTCGACCCATGTCTGCTTCCATTTGCCGGCTTTCACGTCGAAGATCGAAAGACTCGTGCCGCGGAAAGGTGGAGTGCCTTGCCCAACAAAACTCTCCTGCACAACGCACCCATCGAGGATGCGAGTGATGCTGTTCGTGCCGTGCCCCGCGGGGCCGCCGTTTTGCCCCGGCCAGGTCGCATCCCACTCGCCTACCCAGAAATCCAGTTGTTTCTGTTGCACGGCCGTGCATGGATTCGGCGGCGCCTGTTGGGTGGACTGCGCCAGCATCACCCCGCACAGCAGTGTGAAGAGAGACACGCTCAGAAGTCGGATCATGTTTTCGCTCACACATCAGACGGCGCAGAGCGCGAAAGGTTATCTCCGTTGGCGGCACGGCGCGGTTTCTGGTACACCTAACTGCTTGACCCTGGAAATCATCGTCTTCCTCTTTTTCGCAGGAGTGCTCGGCGGGGCCCTGAATTCCGTCGCGGGCGGCGGCAGTTTCATTGCCTTCCCGGCGCTGCTGTTCACCGGCGTGCCCCCAATCCCTGCCAATGCTACGAACACCATCGCGCTATGGACCGGAGCTGCAGCCAGCGGAGGTGCCTACCGCAATCGCCTCGACGTCCCGCGACGCGTGATGATTCCCTTGCTCGCCGCAAGCTTGATCGGCGGACTGGCGGGAGCGTTTCTGCTGCTGAAGACTCCAGCCCACACCTTCATGCGCGTGTTGCCCTGGCTTACGCTCGGAGCCACTCTGCTTTTTGCCTTCGGCAAGAAACTCGCCGCCGGCCGAAGATCCGTCATCGAGCATGAGGCTTCGACCATGGCGCTCGCCGCGACCACCCTGTTCCAACTCTGCGTCGCCGTCTACGGCGGCTACTTCGGTGGCGGCATGGGAATCGTGATGCTTGCCATGCTGGCCGCACTGGGCATGACCGACATCCACGCCATGAACGCGCTGAAGAGCGTGCTCGGATTTGTGATCAATGGTGTCGCCGTGGTGACGTTCATCGTCGCCCGCGCCGTGTACTGGAAGCACGGCATCATCATGATCGTTGGCGGAATTGTAGGTGGATACCTCGGCGCACACTACGCGCTCAAGATGCCGCAGAAGTGGATCCGCATGTTCGTCGTGCTGGTCGGCGCCGCCATGACGGTGTACTTCTTCTGGAAGTCGTATTGAAAAGCAATTCGGCCACGGATCACACGGATCTTCACAGTTCAAACCAAAGACCTAACGCCCAAGATCTTTGCATTGATCCGTGAGAATCCGTGGCCGGAAGTTCTACTGCAGCGGCGCAGACACGTGCTCGTGGACGATGAGCCACTTGCCGTCTTCGTTCTCAAGAATCACGGTCCACCGGAAATTTCCCATCTCGACTTTTCCAGCCTTGGTCGTCATCTGTTCCGCTACCGTCGCCGTTGCCCAGACCAGATCTCCCTGCGGATGGATCGCAACGTCATCATTGAGCGTGAACTTTGCGCTCTTGTAGCCAGCGACAACTCCTTTTACGCCCGTCGAGTATTCCTCGAAGCTCCCATATTTCAAGGGAGCGATGTCGAAGAAAACGTGCGGCCCAGTCGCATAGTATTTGGCAACGTTTGCGGGATCGAGAGTAGACCAGCCGTCCCAAACCTTCTGCAGGTAGGCTTTATCCGGAACCGGTCCGGCGGCCGTCTTCTTCATGGTGGACTTCTTCGTCTGAGCGAAACCGGACAGGGTGATGGCGAGCAAGCACAGCGAAACGGCTAGTAAACGCTTCATGGATTTGGATTCCTCCGAAGATTCGCCGAGATTCTCGCATAACCTCGAGAAAAGAAAAAGTCTAGATGCTTCCTCGAAACAGGGCATACGCGTCGACGCAAAGGTGCGCCAGCACCACCGGCGCAAGCCGCCGCGTCTTCCAGAAATAAATAGAGAACACGGCAAAGATAGTCGCGAGCACGATCCCATTCGTGAATCCCTGGTAGAGGTGGTAACTCATCTGCATGGCGACGCTGATCGCGATCGCAAACACGCCACTGCCGCCCAGTTCCAAGATCTCGGTCATCAGGTAGCCGCGAACGATCATCTCTTCGAAGAACGCATTCAGGCAAATGAATGCAATCGAGAGCCCGGAGATTCCAACGCCCAATAGCCCATGCATGGATTTCGGCGTCAGGTAATGGCCGGAGTAAGCGTGAACGATGACCTGTACCGGGAGGAAGAGCGCATACGTGGCCACAGTCGCGCCGAAAGTCAGGGTCAGGGCCCGGAAAATATCCGTCCAGTGAAGGTCCCAGCCAATGTTCTTCCAACCTCTTCCTTGTCCTGACAGCACGTACCAAAGAACCGCTAGCGAACCGGCTTCGGCAATCATGCCTCCCACCACCCGCATCTTGAGTTGGGACAAATCGATCGCTGAGGTCGCACCACCTCCGATGAAGTAGTAGGCGGACGCGGCGATGAAGTGTCCAAAGCTGACAAACAGGACAATCGCGAGCGCCAGCAGTCGACGACCGCGGCCTTCGACGGATCTGGCAGGCAGTGGTCCCGGCTCTGCTGGGCCGACCGGAGGGTCTTGCGGAGTCGACGGAGTCAGAGACATTTCCAGCCGATGCTACAACACGGCGTTCGTTCGCGGAATGATCGCTTAGAGATCGATTCAGTTTGACCGATTTCCACAGCGCACGTTAGAATAGTGAAGTTTGCCTGTACTGGCCGACCCGTTCTGGGGACGCTTGTCTCGGCTGCTGAAGCGCCGCGACGGAAAAACAGCAAGCACAGGAAAATCAGCAGGCCCCTTGGTTGCGCCCGTGTGCGCCCTGGGGTTTCCGTTGGGTTTCCGATTTAAGACATCCATTTACGGGCTGAATTGGCAACGACATTCTTGGAGGCAGGCGTATGTACGCGGTTATCCGCGCCGGTGGAAAGCAGTACCGGGTGGCGCCCGGAGACGTGATTCGAGTGGAGAAAGTCGGCACCGGTACTGACGGTGTGGTGGAGTTTCCCGTGGTCGCGGTATCCGGGGAAGAGGGCCAGATCGGCCAGCAGTCGGATGCGCGCGTAGTCGGCGAGGTCGTGGAAGAAGGCCGCGGCGCGAAGATCCTGGTCTTCCATTACAAACGCAAGAAGCAGTACAAGAAGCTCCGCGGACATCGGCAGGCGTACACCGCAGTGCGCATCTCTGAAATCGCTTTCGGCGGACAGAGCTTCAAGGCTCCCGAGCTTCCCAAGAAAGAAGCGAAGCCGAAGAAGGTGAAGCCGGCAGAAGAAGCGCCGGAAGCACACGAAGCACACGCGACCGCGAAGAAGAGTTCGGCGAAGAAGAAGGCTGCCCCGAAGAAGGCGGCAAAGAAGTCGCCCGCGAAGAAGAAATAAGACCACGTAGGGACGGGCGCATTCGTCCGTCCAGGTTTTAACTGAGAACTGACAACCGAGAACTGAGAACAGTCTTATGGCACATAAAAAAGGGCAAGGAACATCACGAAACGGCCGCGATTCCAACGCGCAGCGGCTTGGATTCAAGGCATTCGGCGGACAGCTCGTCCCCGGCGGCACCATCATCGTGCGGCAGCGCGGCACGCGCGTGAAGCCGGGCCTCAACGTAGGCCGCGGCAAAGACGACACCCTCTTCGCCAAGATCACCGGACGCATCAAGTTCCTGAACAAGGGCTCGATGGGCAAGTTCGTGATGGTCGAGCCCGTCGAAGTCGAGTAGAACGCAGTCGAGTAGCCTCTCGCTGTTACAAGAGTAGCGGCGCGGCAACTCTTCTGGCTTCGCTCACGACAGGTCCGCGTCACCCAGCCTCGCCTTCGGGACGAGGCTTTTCATTTTGGTTGTTGGTCGCTAGTCGTTGGTTGTTGGAGAATCCAATGACAAACGGCGAACGGCTAACGACGAAAGACCAACGACTAACGACCGCATGTTCATCGATGAGGCAAAAATTCGGGTCAAGGCCGGCGACGGCGGAAATGGCTGCATGGCCTTCCGGCGGGAGAAGTTCGTCCCGCGCGGCGGACCTTCGGGCGGCGACGGAGGCAAGGGCGGCGACATCGTCATGGAGTCGAGCGAGCGCCACAACACGCTGGTGCACTTCCGCTTCAATCCCGAGCACACCGCGCAGCGCGGACGCCACGGCGAAGGTTCGAACAAGACTGGACGCGACGGCGATGGCATCGTTCTGAAAGTACCGGTTGGCACCATCGTCTTCGACGACGAAACCGGCGACAAGCTTTTCGAGTTCACGCAGCCAGACCAGAGCTTCGTAATTGCCCGCGGCGGACGCGGCGGACGCGGCAACGCGCGCTTTGCAACCTCGGTCCATCAAGCCCCGCGCGAGCATGAAGAGGGCCGTCCGGGCGAAGAGCATGTCTACCGCCTCGAACTGAAGCTGCTGGCCGACGTGGGGCTGGTGGGATATCCGAATGTGGGCAAGTCGACGCTGATCTCGCGCATCTCGGCAGCGCGGCCCAAGATTGCCGACTATCCGTTCACCACGCTCGAGCCCAACCTGGGCGTGGTTGCTGTGGGCGATGCCAAGAGTGAAGTCAGTTTTGTGGTTGCCGACATTCCTGGATTGATCGAAGGCGCGCACACCGGCGCCGGACTGGGCACGCAGTTCCTGCGGCACATTGAGCGCACGCGCCTGCTGGTGCATCTGGTCGATGTGTCCGATTCCAGCGGCCGGCCCGATGTGGCCAAGGACGTCGAAGTGATCCTGGCCGAGCTGTGGAGCTTCGGAGCCCATCTCCAGGACAAGCCGATGATCATGGCCGCGTCGAAGATCGATGCCGTCAACAAAGACAAACTGGCCGCCCTCAAGAAGCTACTGCAAAAAACACAAGCTGAAGCTCTACGAGATCTCCGCGGTCACCGGCAAAGGGATCGAGGAGCTGAAGTACGCCATGGCGGACGAAGTCCAGAAGTTCAGGGAGCGGGAGCTGAAGGAAGCGGTGGGAGAGAGTTCGTAGGGGCGGGGGCGCCCCCAACCTATTCCAATATCCACTTCTTGAATTGATCCACTACTTGCGCTGCGTTCGATCTCTCCCAGCACTTCGCGAACTTTTTCTTAGTCCCAGGACTCAGTGTCCTTAGCCCCTCGTATGCGTACAGCAGGTGAGGATTTTGCGCTGAGCGTGAAGAGAGCGTTTGCAGAAGGTTAGAGTTTCGTCCTCCCACAATGCGCTCCTCCTCGACACATTCTGCAATCGCATCCGTCGTGAAACCAGCACGCTGGAGGGCGTCAGTGATTGACGTTTTACCCGCTAGAGAAACACAAAGAACCTTCCCTGCCGGGATCTTAGCTCGAATCATGGCACGGTCAACTTCTGTCAGAGCAGGCAAGCCGAACGCTGCGATCGATGCAAGCACGCCGTCTCGGTCACCAGCATTATCGAAAGTGACTAGATCGCATTCGAGGCCGGCCTTCCTTTGTTTTCCGCTGGCAATGATGCCGTTGACTCGATCAATGACCCATTCCCGCCCACGAGGTACAAACAAAATGATGCGAATGGATTCCGCACGCTGAATGGCATCAAAGAACCGAGAAGACACCTCGGTCAGGTCTGCCTCTTTGTGCGGCTCCCTTTGCCGAATCCAGCCAAGCGAACCTCTCGCTTGGTGCTCGGAATACGAATTGTCGAGCGTTTCCTTAACGGGATCGTAGAATCCCACGACGAACGCGATTTTCATTATATTTTCTCGTCATCGCGTCGTCAGTGCATCCATGACATATCCCAAAGGTAGATTGAGCGCACGTAGTTCCGAGTCCGTCATCCGCTGGACTACCTGCCCGACTATCCGTTTCAATGCGGACTCCGGAAGCGCACTCGCCGCAGTGCGTAACGTTAAAGGCTCGTCCAACTGAGCTGTGACCGGAACTTCGGCGATCGTGGGCGCCTGCGCGGGCATTTCTGGCAGTGCCGGAAGGGAGCGTTCGAACTCCTCTACAATGCGCCGACGCCGGAAATAAACCCAGCGCACCTTGATTCCTAGCGTGCCTACCAGATCATAGAACCCGATCCACCATTTGGGCTGCTCTAGCGCTCGCTCCAAGATGGTTTTTTGAATGTCTGGAAGTTCCGCAATGAAATCTTTGGCGATTTGGAGAAGCTTCTCGGCAGAAATGTGAGGAACTTCTAGCCACGAAGGATCAGGAATGAAGCCAGGGCGAAGGACAGTGATCTGACGTGTGCTCGGAGCTAGAAAGAGCCGAAATGGAGTGTCGGGGCTGGCAAATGTTTTCCAAATTCTTGGGTTTGAAAGAATCTGTCCGAGAGGACCGCGCACGTCGGTCTTTCCTTGACCAGTCGGAGGAATTCCTAGTAGTGCAGATGTTGTTGCGGATGATTCGAAGAGCGGCTGTTGCTGTCCGACGGAACGAAGACCGTAAATGACATCCATTCCGGCCTTGCCGATTTCCATTACCTCTTCCGAGGCGTACCTCCTGATGAAGTCACGGAGATTTCGGGATCGGAATTGTTGAACGTCAAACTCTGGGAAAGAGGCTCTGATCAGAACTGAAAGTTCACTGCCCTTGATCAAACGCGGGCTTCCGTTTCCGGAAAGTAGACGAACAAGAAGGGTGACTACTTCGTTCTCAGTCACTTCTAACCCCGCTCAGACCAGTCTCTTAAAGTTTGCGTGGGAGGTTGGCTAGGGGTAAGCTGCTTACCCCTAGCAAATATTTATTCCCCATCGCATTCAACTTTAAAAAGATCTGTTTCTTCGGCCGCGAGGTACATGCTGAAGGTAGAAACGGGTTGTTTCACTGGGCTGACAGCGACTCAGTTTTGGCCAGCACCTTCGTAAGCATGGTCCGGTTAAGGCCGTATCACAGTGCCATTCATTCGCACTGCAACTGTCCCGATGCAAAAGGAGCGTCAAACGCTCACGGCCTGAGCTAGCTCCGATCTCGTCACTAATCGTAAGCCATTCAAAAGACGTTGTCAAGCGGGGAAAAGCTCAACGGATGACGAACCCCCTAGCTGCGTTCCATTACGGGACCCTTCCCCCTCCGGAGGCAATATTCTGCTTCCAATGCGCGGCTACCCCGCGAGCACATTTTCTTTCCCGAAATCCCGCCCCACTCTTTTCCACAGATTTCCACAGCCAAAATCGCATTTCCTGTGACGAACGACCTTTACTGAGAAAATCCAAACGCGAACAATGGTTCCGTGCGCGAGAAATTCCTCAACTCGGCCGGCCAGCCGATCACAAAGCTCAACCGCGTCTCGGCTCGGAACACTTTCCTCCTAAGTCCTTATTTCGCAATATTTTGCCTCCAAAGTTCCCGGACGTCGAAGAGTAACTATAAGAAAACAAGCATCTTACTGCAATCAACGGAGAGCACCGGCCAAGAATCCACCGCTAACTCCTTATTCCATGGGATTTTACGTGTAAGTCCTTCCGGCTCAAGATTTTGCCGGGAGTGTCACCACTCGATCATCCGTAACATCAATCGAATGAATATTTTACAAAACCGCGAAGAAAAAAATGGGGGTGGGTACCAGTGGCCCGTCAGGGAGGTCAGGGGAGTCAAGGCACCCCGTACGCCTCAATTGGCAACCATAGCAGTTGCATTTATAGCACTTAGTTGATACCGTCTAGACGGGCGTGCTTTCAGCGGCTCAGAGGGGAGTAAACGATTATGCAAAGCGGCGAAGCACCCGCCGTTGACATTTCTCCGAAAGAGCAAAGGGAAATTGTCGACACTTACGCCAAGCTTCGCGAGGCGGAAGCGAAGCTCATTGGGCCAGACGGCAGGGCCGAGATTCTGCCCAATAACCTTTACTCGTTCTTGCTGCGGCTGCTCGCGGATCTGCGAGCTGGTCAGTCGGTCACGATCTTGCAGAGCCGACACGAACTCACCACAGTGGAAGCCAGCAAGGTGCTGGGTTTTTCCCGGCAATTTCTGATCCAGTTGCTGGAGAAGGGAGAAATCCCCTTCCACCTGGTAGGGACCCATCGCCGCCTGTATGTGCGCGACGTCCTGGCTTACAAGGTGAAGCGCGATACCGCACGACGAAAGACGCTAGACAACATGGCGAGGCGTGAGTTTGCAAAAGGGGATTACGACAAAGTCCCAGATGATTTTCACACAGGAGAATGAATATTCCGCTGTGCTGGATGCATGCGTTCTAGTGCCGGTTTCTCTCTGTGATCTCCTGCTCCGACTGGCCGAAGAACCAGCAATGTATCGCCCGCTATGGAGCGAGCAGATTCTGGCGGAGATGGTAAGGGCGATGAAGAACAAGCTCCAACGAACCTCAGCCGAGGCGGCGTGGAGACGAGAGCAGATGATGGATGCATTCCCGGAAGCCATGGTTCCGATCCCGCAAGAACTGCTGAAGGCGGCCGAATGCATTCCGGACGAAGACGACCGGCATGTGCTCGCGGCCGCGATTATGGCGCGCGCGAATGTCATCATCACCCAGAATACGAAGCACTTTCCGAAACGTTGTCTCGAATCATTCGGAATCCTTTGTCAAACGGCAGACGAGTTTCTGGTTCACCAATTCAATCTTGTCCCGCAACTGGTGCTGGACAAACTGGACGACCAGGGAGCCGGAATCTCCAAAGACCGCAATTACGTTGTGGCGAGTCTCAACGCGTCCGCGCCTGAGTTTTGCAAACTGGTGAAGGTGAGCTTGTAAGCAAGGATGAATGGGCGATGCGAGTGACTCCGCACTGTCAAAGGGGACACCGGCGCTACCGGCTACATCGCTGCCCACCCTAGCCGCAAAAGGCGCGGCTAGGATGGGGCACCCTCGGAGGAGGAGATGCACACAGTCAATCAAGCGTGGACCAGTTGGCACCAATAAAAAAGGCGGCCCGAGAGAAGCCGCCTTTCTGATCCGCTTTTACCGGCCACAAAACCGAGAATCCTTCACGCCCTTGGGAGCGGGCCGTGTTGGAAGTGATATTGGAGAATCCGTGCGGCCAGCGCGGGGGTCAAGGTTGATCCGTTGTGCTCGACCGTGCGGACGACTTCACCACGGCAGACGACTTCCGTGGAGGAGAGTCCGGCAATTTCTTGCGGGAGCACCAGATTGATTTCCAGCTGCGAGTTCGGCTGGAGGACTTCGTCGGCCTGGAAGAGCATTCCCGACCGGCTGATGTTCTCGGTTGTGCCCACATGCCAATCCTTCTCGCCGAGGCGGCGATAACGCAGAGGCAAGTGCAGATGGAATCGTTGCGCGCGCGCGGGTGGAGCTTCTTTGGCCCGCGTGGCGTGTTGGGGTTCGGCGGATTGCATGGACATAGCGACCTCCGGGGGAGTTGGTGTTGCGTCGAGCACTTCGCGGACCTTGCTCTTCAGGTCGCGAAGGTTAAAGGGCTTCTGGAGCAGGCGGATGCCCGCGTCCAGCATGCCGTCGTGTCCGATCACATTTTCGGTGTAACCGGACATGTAGAGAATCTTCACGTTGGGACGAATCTCGGCGATGCGTTGCGCCAACTCGCGTCCGTTCATGCCGGGCATGATTACGTCGGTGAGCAGCAAGTGGATCATGGCCTCGTGCGCGACGGCGATCTGCATGGCGACAGCGCCGTCGGCGGCCTCGATCACTTTGTACCCTTGCTTCTCGAGGTACTGGCGCGCCAGGTAGCGCAGGTTGGCCTCGTCTTCGACCAGCAGGATGGTTTCGGTGCCGGGCTCGACCTTGCGGTATTCGACCGGTGCGGGTACTTGCGCTGCGGCCTGTTCGCCGATAGAGGCCACGCGCGGCAGGTAGATCTTGAAGGTCGTTCCGCGGCCGACTTCGCTGAAGACCCAGATGTATCCGCCGCTCTGCTTGACGATGCCGTAGACGGTCGAGAGGCCGAGTCCAGTTCCTTTCGTCCCCTTGGTGGTGAAGAAGGGCTCGAAGATGTGCGACTGAGTGTCGCTGTCCATGCCGTTTCCGGTGTCGCTGAGCGCGAGCATCACGTAGTCGCCGGGGCGCAACGGGGCGTGGAAGCGGGCGTACTCGTCGTCGAGCGTGACGTTGCAGGTCTCAATGGTCAGCTTGCCGCCGGAGGGCATGGCATCGCGGGCGTTGACGGCGAGGTTCATGATGACCTGGTCGATCTGCCCGGCATCGGCGCGGATGGGCCACAGATTCGGGGCAGGCACCATGACCAGGTCGACGTCCTCGCCAATCATGCGCGTCAGCATCTTGATGTTTTCGGTCGCGACGTCGTTGAGGTTGACGATGCGGGGAGCGAGCATCTGCTTGCGGCTAAAGGCGAGCAGCTGGCGGGTCAATGAAGAGGCGCGTTCGGCTGCGCTGGAGATCTCCTGAGCAGGTCCGCGCAGGTGAGGCTCTGCGCCAAGGCGCTCGAGCAGGAACTCGGAGTAGCCGAGGATGACCATGAGCAGGTTGTTGAAGTCGTGGGCGATGCCTCCCGCGAGACGGCCAACGGCTTCCATCTTCTGAGACTGGCGGAGCTGTTGCTCAAGGGCGCGGCGTTCGGTGACGTCTTCGGCGAAGAGTTCGAAGATGATGCCTTCGCCGCCGTTCAACACCGAGCGTCCGGAGACGCGGACCACGGTGGTGGTGTTGTTCTTGCGCTTCCATTCGGCGGTCAGGCCTTTGAAGGGCTCGGAGGAGCGAAGGTAGTCGGCGAGATCGAACCACTTGTCGTTGTCGGCGTAGAGTCCAAAGATGTGCTGGCCGATCAGCTCGTCAGGGGACGTGTGGCCGAGCAGCTCGAGGAAGGCGGGGTTGGCATCGAGAATCTTGCCAGTCGAATCGCAGCGGCAAATGCCGTAGGGGGCGTTGGTGACCAGCGAGCGGAAGTTCAGTTCGGAGCGAAGCAGGCTCTCCTGCGCGGCGCGCAAGGCGGCGTTGAGCCAGCAGATGAGCATCGCCACAAAGAAAAAGAGCGAGAGGCGGACGATCGCTGTGCGCAATTGCTCTGGGCTATGCTCGCCGGCGAGCGAGAAGTAGGCGCTCACGGTGAGGGCGAAGGCGGTGGCAACCACTCCCGGCTTCCAGCCGCCGTACCACGCACTGACCATAACGGCGACGCCGAACAGCGCCAGGCGGCTTTCGGAGACATCCGCCAGCAGAACCGTAGGGATCAGCGCAAGGGCTGTACTCAGTACGGCCACACCATACCGAAGGATGGGAGCGCGTGCGGGCGGAATGCGGAGTAGGGGGAGGGTTACTCGCATGTCAACCATGGTAGTGCCAAATTGGGAAATGAGGAACATTACAGGAGTTCATTTTTTGTACGAGGAAGGCGAATTGTGCACTGTCCGTTAATCGGGCAGATGAGGGCCGGTCGGACAGTGAGTGCTGGATTCGGCTTGCATATGGGGCCAGGAATCTGGACACTAGGCGGGGCTGACCTGACTGCATGAATATTGGACTCTTTGGCGGGACATTCGATCCGGTACATCGCGGGCACCTGGCGCTGGCGCGGGCAGCGCTGGAGCAGTACAAACTGCATCGGGTTTACTTCGTGGCGGCGAACATACCTCCGCACAAGCAGCGGCAGCCGCTGACGCCGTTCGTGCACCGCTATGCCATGCTGGTGCTGGCGACGGCGGAGGAGAAGGCGTTTGTGCCGTCGTTGCTCGAGGCGCCCGAGGAGGGCGTGGTGCCGATTAAGAAGGACCGTGTCGAGAAGCCGAATTACACGATCGACACGATCCGGCGGCTGAAGCAGTCCTTCAAGGCGGCTGACAAGCTGTTTCTGTTGCTGGGCATGGACGCCTTTGCCGATATCGCGAAGTGGCACAAGGCGGAGGATCTGTTCCGGGAGTGTGAGTTTGTGGTGGCGAGCCGTCCGGGATACTCGCTGGCCGATGTGGCGAATGCCCTGCCGGAGAGTTTGCGTCCCCGCGCGGAGGTGACGCGGCCGTTTCAGAAGCAGGCTGCTACTGGAGATCTGGTTTTGAAGGGAGCGACCATTCATCTGCTGGCCGATCTGCATCAACCGGCTTCAGCGACGGCGATCCGGCAGGCTGCAGCGACCGGCAAGGCTCTGGGGCGGTTCGTGGATGCGCCCGTGGCGGAGTATATCCGGAAGATGGGGCTGTATCGGTAGGTGGATGCAGTGAGGATTTCGTGAATCTTTCGGTCGGCGGTTATGATGGATTGGAAGAACCATAATCGTGCGTGGTGGCTCGTTTTTGAGATTTTGAACCACCAAGGACACGAAGGTTCAAGAAGGAAACACTTCGATCCAATCAGGGGTGGCGTCCCGAACCGCTTCAATCAGGAGACCCATGGCTCAGAATCACTATGTAACGAAGACCAAGCGGCGCAATAAGAGCAAGAAGCGTAAGGATCCGGCACAGGCTACGATGGCGAAGCTGCGGGAGCTGGCGGCGGCCGAGGCGAAGCGGGCTGGCAAGTAGTTCGTGGGCGAGCGCGTTTTCGTCCGAGATCCTTCGCTTCGGCTGAAGAACGCCTCCGCTCAGGATGACATCCTCATCATTTTTATGCTGAGCTACCTACTGCCCGGAGAGTGCGGCGTCGGAGGTCGGTTACAATGAGAGCGATCTTTAAGATGACGAAAGAACCTCCGACGACTGAATGAAGAAGAGCGAACTCAAACAGCAAATTTCTGCAGCCATCCAAGCCTGCCTCGAGAAGAAGGCCGAAGAACTCAGCATCCTGGAAATGGAAAAGGGGTCGGGAGCATTTACCGATTACTTTGTGCTGTGCAGCGGGACCAACCCGCGGCAGGTGCAGGCCATTGCCGACGAGGTGGAACTGCGGCTGAAGGCGGCGAACCTGCGTCCGGCGCACGTGGAGGGCTACAAGCAGGCGGAGTGGGTGCTGATCGATTACGTGGACTTTGTCGTCCACGTTTTTTCCGAGAAGGCGCGGAAGTTTTACGATCTGGAACGGCTGTGGAAGACGGCCAAGCGGCTGGAGGTCGGCGACCTGCAGGCTGCTCCCAAGAAGAAGAAAGCGGCTGCGCCCAAGCTGGCGGTCTCGAAGCCTGTGGCGACGAAGAAGAAGAGAAAGACCGCGTAGATCTCCTTCGCGATTCTGAAGGATCCCATGACAGCGAAAGCAGACTCCGGGCCGGACTGGGGAAACCAGTACCGGCTGGTTGCGTCTGAAAAGTGGAAGGCCAAGTCGGCCGCCATGGGGCAACCCGTGACCGACGCGCTCGTCGAATACGCGCAGCCCGCGCCGGGCATGCAGGTACTCGATTTGGCGAGCGGGACGGGCGAGCCTGCGATCAGCCTGGCATCGCGCGTGGGCGAGCAGGGCCACGTCACGGCGACAGATGTGAGCGCCGGACTGCTGGAGATCGCCGCGAAGCGCGGACAAAAGCGGGGGCTCAAGAATTTCACCACCCAAGTGGCGGACGCTCACAGCCTGCCTTTTTCCGATAACAGTTTCGATCTTGCGACCTCGCGGTTTGGCGTGATGTTCTTTGACGACCCCATCGGTGCATTGCAGGAATTGCGCCGTGTGTTGCGGCCGGGAGCGCGGGCGAGTTTTCTGGTGTGGGGGTCGATCGAGCAGCCCTATTGGCAGAGCATGATGGGCGTGGTGCATCGATATGTGGGTGGTCCCCAGGTGCAGCCGGATGGGCCGGATCCGTTCAAGTTCTCCCAGCCTGGCAGCCTGTCGGCAATTTTTCGTAGCGCGGGATTCAACGCGGTTGAGGAAGAAACCAAAACGCTGCCTTGGGCATGGCCGGGCTCCGTCGAAGAATTGTGGGAGTATTCGCAGTCGGTCTCCGTTCCATTCCGTCCGATGCTGGAGCGCGTGCCCACGGAGAAGTGGCCGCAGATTCACGCTGACGTGCATGCGGCAGTGCGACAGTATTGGGATGGGGAGAAGGTCGCGTTCGGAGTGTCGGTGGTGCTCGCGTCTGGGAAGAAGTGAGAGAGGTTCATCCCGCCTGTGAAGATCAAGATTGCATGGATCGGAAAGACGAAAGAGGCGGCGATCGCGTCGTTGACGGAAGAGTATTTGAAGCGGATTTCGCGTTACGTGCCAGTGGAAGGGCTCGCGCTAAAGGATGAAGCGGCCTTGCTTGAACTCTCTGGCAGAGCGCGGGGCGCGAAGGCAGGAGCGAAATCGACCCTGGTGCTGATGGATTCGCGGGGCAAGGAATTTTCGTCCGAACAGTTTGCGAAATTTCTCGGAGATTGTCAGGACCGGAATCCTTTGCCGCTCATCATCGCTATTGGCGGTGCGGACGGATTCAGCGAGGCAGCACGGGCTGCGGCACACCACACAATCTCACTCGGGAAGATGACGCTCGCACATGAACTGGCGCGCGTGGTGCTGCTGGAGCAAGTGTATCGGGCGTTCACGATTCTCAAGGGACATCCGTATCACTCCGGGCATTAGACAAGTCGCTCTTCCGAAAAACCAGAGCGGGCCCCAATTTCAGACCCGCTCCGATTTACGCCATCGAAGTGATTTCAGACCCAATGGTCAAAGAGTGACGGCAGCAGTCAGCGCAGTGGTCGCGCCGCTTGCCGGAACTTTTCTGGTGTCCAGAGGAGAGAGGGTGCTGGTGCGCTGGGGCAGCCCACTTGTACCGGTGGTTCCGAAAACCGAGTAACCGGTGGACATATTATCGGTGGATTGAGTTGTCAGGCCCCAGGAGTAGGGTATCGAGAGCTTGCAGGTCCGCGTGGTCCCCGTTCCGGTGGCGGCTACGGTGTTCGACTCCTCGATGAAACGCGGGCTGGTTGTACCATCGGCCACGGTGACCGTCTCTGAGCAGGTGATGTTGGTCAGGGCAGTGGTCTTGAGAGTGATAGTGATCGTCACAGTGACAGTCCCTGTAAACGTTGTTGTGGCGGGAAGGTCAGAATCTTCGTCGGCCGCTAGAGGGATAGGGCGAAAGGCACCGGTGTGAGGATCCAGGTATCCCAGAATGCCGGGCCGAGACTGGCTATTCGCCGTTTGGCCCCAAAGCGCCGGCACAACTACGACGCAGCAAACGCAAATCAGCAACAGCTTTGTGATTCTCATTTCGTCTCCTTTTAGGATTGTGAATCAGACGTACTCCTTGTCTGCTTGCCCTCAAGGAAGTAACACGGTCGATCACGCTATCTCAGAGTGGGAGAACTGCGTACTGTCAGACTTAATAGGGAAAGGTTAGGAAGGGGTTCGGTGATGGGGGAAGAAAACCAGCGCCGGCGCTACCGGCTACGGGACGGTGTACAAGATAACGCCCTGATGGGCGGGAGGTTGGGGCTAGTCGGCTCCTCGCTGCATCTTGTTGTGCAAACCGACGAATGAATCACTTGCTGCCGGGTCCGAACCTGAAACTGACACCGCCCGAATAGCGGAAGTTGTTCTGCGACGAGTTGTTGAACTGGTTGGTGAAGCGAGTCATCAGGTAATCGACCTCCACCGGACGGATCTCGAACGATTTGCTGACTGGAATGTCGAAGCCGCCGCCGATCGCCATGGCAAAAGCGTCTCCTGTGGGTGATCCGGAAGTGATGCATGGTCCGGCGCAGGCTTTGGTCAGATTGGCGTAGACATTGCTGTGCGCGCCGCCGAAGAGGATATGCCCGAACGGCTCGAATTTTGGCGCGCGGACCTTCAGCTGAGGACCGAACATGTACGTGAAGAGGTTGCCTTGCGCTTTAACAAACCCACCGCTCGGATTCGTCCAGGTAACCGTGTTGCTGCCATAGCCCTGGAGATCCATCTTGATTCCAATGTAATCGTTGAAGTACACAACCGCCGCGCCACCGCCGCCGTTCAGACTCAAGCTCTGAGTGCCGTGAGCTACCGGATAGAATCGGGCGTAGGAGTAATCGGCAGTCACCTCTCCTCGATAGAAGTCCTGGGACCACGCGGCGACTCCCGCGAATAACACGACGCAGAATAGGACGAGCTGCGTAATCTTCATGATCGTCTCCTTGGAGAATGCGTAGTGCGCAGTGGCGCTTTTGGCAGGTACTGCCTTTGTCGACTATCGTGCACAATCCCCGATGAGGGCGAAACTGGCAAAAATGATAGGCGCCAGGGAGATTACAAACTGCAGAGTGTTTCGGCACGACCGGGCTGGCTACTACGACCTTGCCGGCGCCCGTCGGAGGTTTCGGACGGGCACTCCTACCACAGAGATGTTTGACGCTGCCACTTATTTGATATCCAATGAAGCGATCGCAATGCCCTCGGATCCCGCAATGACCGCCCGGTCCGCGCCACTCCCGGAGCCGCTGATACGCCCCTTCATGCCTGAACTCGACACGCTGCGGGGCATTGCAGTGCTCGGAGTGATGCTGCTTCACGCCTTCTACTGGCAGTATGCCGGAATGTCGTTTGGGCCGTGGGCCCGCAGGTTCGTCTCGGCCACCCAGCCGGGCTGGATGGGCGTGAATCTCTTCTTTGTGCTGTCCGGCTTTTTGATTACGGGCATCCTTCTCGACTCAAAGGACAAACCATATTTCTATCGCCGTTTTTACACGCGGCGAGCGCTGCGCATTTTGCCGGCGTACTACCTACTACTGATTGTTCTGCTATTGATGCGCTCTTCATCGGTGGCGTTTGTCGGCCTGAGTTTCGTCTACCTCGCGAACATGACGAATTTCTTTGGCGTGGTCTGCGATTACGGGCCGCTGTGGTCGCTGGCCGTGGAAGAGCATTTCTACATCCTCTGGCCGACGGTGGTCCACAAGGTGAGTGCCCGCGGGCTTGCCGTCACTTCGGCCGCGATTGTGGTCCTCACTCCCGTTCTGCGCGCGACATCGTTCGCCCTTGGCCATCGTTCAGGATTGGACTGGTACACATGGTTCGTGGCCGATGGTCTGGCGGCGGGCAGCTTGATCGCCCTTGTACTTCGCACGAGAATTTCGAGGAAACAAGTTTGGACACTGTGCTGGACGCTGGTGGCATTCGCAGCAGTGCTGGTTGTGGCGGGGCGTCCGTTCGGCATAACCACGCGCAATCGCATGCTGGGTGCAGGGTTGCAGTACACCCTCATCACCCTGTTGTGCGCGGGCGTTCTGTTGCTGTTTTTACTGGCAGGCACGAATGGTGCGAAACGCTTGGTAAACGTCGCACCCCTTCGCTTTCTCGGATACATCAGTTACGGACTCTATCTCAATCACTTTCTCGCGTTCCGTGTCTACGATTTGATGTGCCGACGATACTTCCCGCGTCTAGTCCCCTCCAGTGGACACTTTGCGCTGGTGTTGCTGAAGTTCGTGCTGGCCGGGGGCGGAGCGATTGCGGTCGCGTACCTTTCGAGAAAATACTACGAGGAGAGATTCCTGCGATTGAAGGATTCGCTTGTCCCGAAGGCATCGGGACTCGACGCGAAGGGCGGCGAAGCTACGAGCCCGCAGGCGGCATAGCGACGCTCATTTCTGCGGCTTCTCCGCGGTTCCTGCCAGCACTTTCAGAATTTCCTGGGCCAGTTTATTGGGATCGGCATCTTCCATGTTGGTGAGCACAACGACACCGGCGCGCAACGCGGGAGCGATGAGGAATCGCGTGCTGGTGCCCTGCTGGCCTCCGGAGTGACCGACGACTGCGATGCCGCTCTCGGTCGAGGAACCCCAGCCGAGACCGTAGTTGTCCTTCGAGCCGTCGGACGGCTTAAGCGGCGTCCACATGAGATCGCGCGTGCTGCGCTTGATCAGCTTGTCGTTCAGAATGGCCACTTCAAACTTTGCCATGTCTTCCGCGGAAGAGAGCCATCCGCCGCCAGGAATTTTGTAGCTGGAGTCGAGGAAGTCGGTGTTCTGAACGGTGCCGGAGTCGGTCTTGCGATAGAAGCGCGTGCGGTAGGGGATGATAGCAAAGCGATTGTCGACTTGCGTGCTGTCCATGCCAGCGGGTACGAAAATGTTTTTGCGCACGAAGTCCACATACTTCGTTCCCGAGGCTCCCTCGATGATGCAGCCGACCAGGGTGTAGCCCTGAGTCGAATAGTGAAACTGCTTGCCGGGATCGGAGACGAGCGGATCGTTCTTGAAGAAATCGAGTCCGGCCTGAATCGGGTCGTCGAAATGTTTGGTGTTGCCGACTTCGGGATCGTCCTGCGATCCGGATTTGTAGTGGCGGATGCCGGCGAGATGTCCCATGACCTGACGCGTGGTGATGGGCGACTGCTTCGGCGGAAACGCGGGGCAGTATTTCTGGACAGGAGCGTCGAGATCGAGTTGTCCGCGCTCGACGAGTTGCATCGCGGCGGTAGCGGTGAGCGACTTGGAGATAGAGGCGAGACGGAACAGAGTGTATTCGCTGGCGGGGGCGTTGTTTTCGACATCGGCGAGTCCGAAGCCGGCAGCCCATTCGTACTCTCCGTTCTCGACGACGGCGACGGAGAGGCCGGGGACGTGGGTCTCCGCCATGTACTTGGTGACCGCGGCTTCGATTTGGGTGCGCTTGGCGGGGGAGATTTCGGGTTGCTGGGCTAGGGAGGGGGATGCCCAGAGGACGAAGGACAGAATGAGCAGCAGGAGACCGGGTCGACGTTTTGCGAGCGAGAGCATGAGTGTGCCTTCCATGGAGATGAGGCCCACATTGTAGGCTAAGTCGCAGACCTTGCGTCGGTGGTGAACCCAGTCAGAAGTCTTGTTCCGGTCATTTTGAGCGTAATTGAGATATTACGCCAGCGTGCGCTATTGCATTAGGTCGAGCGCGTCGCTGAAGGCTGCCTTGAGCTTAAGGGCCTTCTTGATTTCTTCACAAGTCACATAGGGATGCTCGCTGTATTCGAGGAAGCTCGGACATTGGTGTTCGCGGAAAAACTTGACGATGGACGCAGGATTGGTCGCGTAGTCCGCAGGCCACCCTTCGAGGGCCTCAAAGGCCGACTTGATGCCCGTCTTCCCGAAGAGGTAAGAGGCATCCTCGCAGTATTTATCGAAATCGGTATCGAAGATGGCCTGGTACATCAGGTAGTTCTCCCCGTTAATGGTGAAGATCAGCCACCTCAAGTAGTGTGCCTTGAGTATCGCGAGCGTGGCCGGATCATCTGCGATTGCTTTCTCGATGACCTTGGCATGGTTGTATATGTGTTCTTCCCTTCCAGGGATGACCTTCGCAATGACGCTGAAGCCGTAGCACGCTGGAGTCTGGGGAAAGATCGGACCGTATCTGCCTTGCTCAACTTTGTCCTTGAAAAATCCCCCCTTGGGAATCGCCATCGCCTGTGGTTTCGTCCAATCCTGCTTCGTGGATGTTGAGGGTGTTGCGGGCGCTACTGTGGCCATGTCAGTCTCCAATTCCGGTTCTTGATCCCGTGTGTGCGACTCCAATTCACTCCACCAGACCACCCTAGGGTTGACTCGATGTTTTGCGCTACTAGGGAAATCCCTAAGGGCGATTCAGAGCGGAACGTGAACCAATGCGGCCAACTGACGAAGACAGACCGTTCCACGTTTTGACCTGCTCGTGGCCCCGGAACAGGGGAGTGCTCGAACTGATGAACAAGCGCTGGAGCGGTTTGGCAATACTTGAGAACGGGTAAAGGATGTCAAAAACGGAGGCTTGATCGCAGCGCTAAGAGCGCTGCGCCACTCAAAAGGTAGCCCAACCCAGCAGTGGCAGTCGGCAGTAGCAAGCCATTCCATCGAACAGGCGAAGCAAACCAGCAGAGGGAAATCATTGGGTGACAGTGGCCTGGTAGCTTACAGCCTGCCAGTGGCCGGTGCGGCGGACCCAGACGCGAGTGTAGCGGTAAGGACCGCTGAAGTCTTCGCCGAGCTGGTGTCCCTTCACGTCGGCGCGGGCGGTGACGACGGCGGTGTCGCCGTAGACGCGCACCACCATGTCGCTCACATCGATGGCTTCATAGCGCAGTTGGCCACTCTTGCGTGCAGACACCGTGTCCTGTTTGGTCGTGATTTGACCCAGGGGAGTGATGGCGACGTAATCTTCGGCGAGAGTTCGCTGCGAGAATTCCGGATCGCGGTGCAGGCTGGCTTCCTTGGCTTGCCGCTCCATTTCGACGATCTCTTTAATCGTGGACTGATCCCCGGAGTCCATCGACGGCCGCGGATGCACGGCGACATGCTGGCCCGCGAAGGCGGGTAGAGCCAGGAGCAAGGACAGCAACCACAACACTGCAGACTTGTTGATCACGATGAGACCTCCGCGGTTTGCGAGGGGACAGAGATCCGCCTGACCGTGCTACGCAACCTTGGATGCTGGAGTTCCGTGGAAAAGTTATCCGCTGCGACATTTGTGCCAACATCAACAACGGGTGAGTGAATATCGCAAGTCATGGCGGAGAGTCTTCCCTTTAGAATTAAAGACGGTGCCAGAGGCTGTATTGTTTCCTGGAAATTTCGTGGGCCCCATATCGTCCAAGATTCCGCCCCGAGCAGCGCCATCCCACTTCGTTGTTCAGAAATGAGAGCAACTCCGATTCCATGCGGAGCACGCGCCAAATGCTTGAAACATTGAACCGATCGCAGTCGGGAGCTGCTCCGATTGTCCACTTGGGGACTGTAGTGTCCACTATCGGACAGGGAGCTTTCCCGGGCTGGCGAGTGCGCCTCGACCGGAATCGGGAGTGGGACGATGACCGGTAAGGGGCAGCATCTAGTAGAATCAAACCTCTAGAATCAAGCGTCTAGAATCAAATCTCCGACTCGTGCATGGCTGACATCCGGCGTGGTCTGATTATCGTGAATACTGGTCCGGGCAAAGGCAAGACCACTGCAGCGATGGGAACCGCTCTTCGAGCCGTCGGTCAAGGAATGCGGGTGTTGATGCTGCAGTTCCTGAAGGGTTCGTGGCATTATGGCGAGCTAGACGCGGTGCAAGCCTTCGGCGACAAGTTTGTGATGAAGCAGATGGGGCGCGGCTTCGTGAAGGTGGGGGCCGAGAAGCCCGATCCAGAAGACGTTCGCATGGTTGAAGAGGCTTGGGCCGAGGCCGAAAAGGCGATCCAATCGGGCGCCTGGGATCTGGTGGTTCTCGACGAGATTAACTATGCCATCAGCTATGGCATGCTGGATCCGGCGAAGGTAGTCGAGAGCCTGAAGAAGAAGCCGGAGATGGTACACGTCATCTTGACGGGCCGGAACGCGCACCCGACAATTGTCGAGGTCGCCGATACGGTGACCGAAATGCGCCAGGTGAAGCACGCGTATGAAAAGGGCGTGATGGCGCAGAGAGGGATCGAATACTAACTTCGAGTACTCGGTACTCAGTACTCGGTACCCAGGAGCCGCGGCGTAAGGTTCGAACTGAGTACTGAGTACAGGGTACTGACAACTGTTTTTATGGCTTGGTTTAAGCGCGAATCCGGCGAGCTGGACACTTCGGGGGAGAAGCGCGTCAAGACCGAAGGCTTGTGGGTGAAGTGTGAGAGCTGCAGGCAGATCATCTGGAAGAAGGATCTGGAAGAGAATATGAACGTCTGTCCGAAGTGCGACAAGCACTTCCGGATCGACGCGCGTACGCGGCTCGCCCAGCTACTCGACGACAACAAGTACGAGACTTTTGACGGGGACATAGCCTCGACGGACCCTCTGAAGTTTGTGGACTTGAAGCCCTATTCCTCTCGGCTAAAGCAGGCGCAGGCAGACACGGGCCTGAACGACGCTGTCATTAACGCTCATGGCAAGCTGATGGGGCGGCCGGTAGTGGCCAGTGTGATGGAGTATTCGTTTATCGGCGGGAGCATGGGCGCGGTGGTGGGCGAGGCGATTACCCGGGCCGTGGAACGCGCGGCCGAAACGCGTACGCCTCTGATCATTGTGTCCGCGTCAGGCGGAGCGCGCATGATGGAGGGCGTCATCAGCCTGATGCAGCTGGCGAAGATCTCGGCGGCGCTGGCGCGGCTGGACAAGGCCAAAGTTCCCTACATCTCTTTGCTTACCGATCCTACGACAGGCGGCGTGACCGCATCGTTTGCCATGCTCGGCGATTTGAATATTGCGGAGCCGGGCGCTCTGATCGGTTTCGCCGGGCCGCGAGTGATCGAGCAGACGATCCGCCAGAAACTGCCGCCGGGCTTCCAGCGCAGCGAATTCCTGCTGCAACACGGCATGCTGGACGCAGTGGTCCCCCGCAAAGAGCTGAAGCCGTACATCGCGCGGGCGCTGGATTTCATGTCGCCAGCTGCTAGCTCCTAGCTACTAGCTTATAGCCACCCAATAGGTCGGCCATTTCGTTTGTTGCGGCGCGAATCCCTCGGACCTGAAGCTCCAAACCAGTTTTGATAGTCTGAAATCAGGCGATCCTTTCAGACTCGGGCGCAAAGCCGGAAGCCAGGAGCTAGCCGCTAGAAGCTTTCCTATGTCCTACGAAACCGCAGTGGCGAGCATGTTTGCTCTCGGGCACGAACTGGCCCAGACGCCATCGAACAAGTTCGACCTGGCGCACATGCGCGTCTTGCTCGCGGCTATGAATCATCCGGAGCGCGCGTTCCCCGGCGTTCTGATTGCGGGGACGAACGGGAAAGGTTCGACAGCCGCGACGTTGGCGTCGATCCTGCGGGCGTCAGGGTTGAAGACTGGGCTCTACACGTCGCCGCACTTGTTGCGGATCAACGAACGTATTCGGATCAATGGCGACGAGATCGGCGATAACGATTTCGCCCGCCTGCATAGCGAAGTCGATCGCGTCGCCGAGCGCCTCGTGGGAGAGGGGCAGCTGCCGTGGCATCCCAGCTTCTTCGAGATGATGACGGCGATTGCGTTCTCGCATTTTGCGCGGGAGCGGGTTGCGATTGCTGTGCTCGAAGTCGGCATGGGCGGGCGGCTCGATGCGACCAATGTCGTGGAGCCGCTGGTCAGCGTGATTGCCGATATTTCGCTCGATCATCAAAAGTTTCTCGGCAATACCGTGGGAGAGATCGCTCGCGAGAAGGTCGGGATCATCCGGCCCGGCGGTGTGGTCGTGACTCTGCCGCAGCAGCCTGAGGCCAACGACGTGATCGGCAACACCATTCTTGAGTTGGGTGCACAGGGAGTGAGCGCGGTGCAGTATGTGCCTCCAGTGTCGCCCGGCAGTACTCAGTACTCGGTACTCGGTACTCAGAAAACGTCGTCTATATCGGAGCGGCTGGAGGGTGCTGAGAACGATGCTTCTCACTCCGGTTACAAATATCCGCTCCAGGTGATGGGGACGGAGATTCTGGTCGAGACGCCGCTGATGGGGCGGCATCAGTTGCGCAATGTGGCGCTGGCCATCGCGGCGGCGGAGGAGTTGTCGAAGCGGGGAATTGCAGGCATCACGCCACAATCGATTGAACACGGAATCCGCGAGACGCGCTGGCCGGGACGATTCCAAGTGTTTCCGGCTCGGCTGGGCTGGCCTGAGATTGTGCTCGATGTAGCGCATAATCCGGCAGGTGCGTGGGCCCTCCGCTCTGCCCTTTCGGAGTGCTATGACGACCGTCCGCTGATTTTTGTTTTCGGAGCGATGCGCGACAAGGCAATCTCAGAGATGACGGAGATTCTGTTCCCGCTGGCCCAACGGGTGATTGCCACGCGGCCTGACAATCCGAGGGCGGCGTCGCCCGAGGAGATTCAGCACGACGGAAGCCGGACTGGGGCGGAGATTGAGGCAGTTGCCGACGTGGGAGCCGCTTTGGAGCGAGCCCGCGGAGTTGCGGGGCCTGAGGCGGTCATGGTTGTGACGGGTTCGATTTACCTGGTGGGAGAGGCGATGCGAGTTCTGGGAGTGAGGGTTTGAGCCCTATCCAGCCAGCAGTTTCCCTCTAGAATGAAAGTGTGCAGCAAGTGAAGTCATCGGTCGATCGCATGGAGAACGGCGCGGTAGAAGCGCGCCAGCTCGATAGCGGCCCTCAGGCTGTGGCGATTGCTTCGCCCGCCTCGCCGCAGCTCAGTCCCCATGCCATTCCAGGGCTGGAGCACGGCTGGTTGAGCCGTCTGCGCTCCTACTTCATTCTTGATCCGCTGATTTGGCTCTACACGCTGGTGATGGGGCTGGCCGCGATCCCCGGCGGCTTGTTTGACCGCACCGGTCGGCGGCTCCACTGGTTCTCCCACGCATGGTCTTGGCTGATCATGAAGACCATTGCTTCGCCGGTGAAAGTAATTGGGCTCGAAAAGATCGACACCTCCAAGCCGCACGTGTATGCGGTGAATCATGCGTCGGCGCTCGACATCCCGGTTCTGTACACGTATCTACCCTTCCAGTTCCGCATCGCCTTCAAAAAAGAGTTGCTGTCATATCCCGTGGTGGGATGGCAGTTGAAGCGCTCGGGCCAGGTCTGCATCGACCAGCAGAACCCGTCGCACTCGATCAGCAGCATCCGCGCGGCGTTGAAGGGGCTGAAAGCGGGGCTGCCGCTGGTGATTTATCCGGAGGGCGGACGCACGCCGGACGGAGAGATTAAGCCATTTCTGTCGGGAGCGTTCTTTCTGGCGATCAAGGCGCAAGTGGATATTGTGCCGGTGGCGCTGATCGGTACCTATGAACTGCTGCCGATGAATACCTACCACATCAAGTGCCGTCCGCTGGAGATGCGGGTAGGAGAGCCGATCTCGACGATCGGGCTGACGATGAAGGATCTGGAACCGCTTTCGGCGCGAGTGCAGAAGGCGGTTGAAGAGCTTTATTACCGCCAATGACGTTTAGTCTTGCGGAACTTCGGACTTCAATAACTGAGCTTGAAATTCACTTGGATTTGCGTCTCGACCTCGACCGGATTGCCCATCAGCAGGTAAGGCCGGTAGGTCCACTGTTGTACCGCCCCGATAGCGGCGGGAGCGAGTTCCTTTGGACCAGAAATCAACGTTAGGTCTCGAATCCTACCTTCTGTGGTAATAATCGCCTCCAACAAGACCGTTCCCTGAATGTGTTCATGCCTGGCTCCGACCGGGTAGACGGGCGCAACTTTGTACAACAAAAGGCCCTGCGTAACTCCTTGTGAAATCCGAACTCGCTTCGGGGCATCGCCTGACGCAGGAGGATTCGCAATGGCGGCAGCATTCTCGGCGTCGGCAGGGAGTTTCTCAACCCGAACATTCTCCGAGAATGCGAAATTAAAGGGCAACTTCGTGGATACCTTGACCGGCTGCCCGTTTTTCAGGAATGGTTTGAACTTCCATTGTTTCACCGCCTTCACAGCGGCATCCGCGAAAACTGGATCGCCGCTGACGATTTCGGCGCTCTCTACGTCGCCGGTCTCTGAGATCAAAATCTTTACCCAGACCTGCCCTTGTAGTTGCTTCTCTCTCGCTTCGTAGGGATAGGATGCTTTTACAGTTTTGATCGCTTCCAGCTTGGTAGAGTTCTCAGAACTTGACGGGGTCGCCTGATCTGCGGGAGCTTTCTTGTTGGTCTCAGAAGCAGGTAGCGAAGATTGGTTGGGCTGGACAGACGAATCGCCCGGTTGGGAAGCGGAGGAGCCGTTTTGCGCGTACAAGGGAGCGCAACCGAGCAAAATCGTTATGACAAGCTTATGCAACGGAGACATGGCAGCGAGGATTCTATCGTACGCCCGGTTCCCGCTGCGAACATTCCGGTTGAGCGAAATCTGGGATTCACATAGTCCGTCGCAGACTACTGCTACGCTGCCTTCGATGTTTCATCACACCGCTGCTGATAATATTCGCGCCCGCGCTGATAGCCGCGGGTGAACGCGGCTTCGACTTCTTTGCCCGGGTGTTCCCGCTGAACATCTTCGAGAGCGGCGTCCATGGCGGCCGAGACCTGGTCAAATTCCATGCAGCGGGTGCGCGCGTGCAGAGCGGCCTCGAAGCCGCGGCGGAAATACTCCTCATCCTCGGCGAAGTTCTTGCCGGATTGCGAGTAGTGACTCTCTTCGGCGCTGCGCAGGCCGATCCACCACTGCTCGCGGGCTGCGTCAATCGACTCGGCGCCCTGCATCTTCAGGAGCTCGCGCAGAAGGGATGCCTGCTGCTTATCCTCGGCAAGTACGACGACCACGCTGCGGCCCTGACGCATTGCATCCTCATAGACAAAAATCTCGTCTTCCGGCAGGCCCTCGGTAGTGGAGGTCTCCAACTCATTCCCGACGGTTGCGCCAATCGTGGCCCCAGCGGCCCCCAGAATTGCGGCTCCGAGAAGCCCGACAGCGGTGATGGGGCCGAGTCCAGGGACCAGGGCCATCAGCAGAGAGCCGCCGGCGAACCCAACGCCTCCGCCTGCGAGCGCGCCGATCGCCTTCCCCATGCCCGGCTGTTCGGCGGTGTCGGTGGGAACTGCCACAATCTCTTTGTTCACCTGGTCGACAGAGCCAGGGGTCAGGAGGGTGACCCGGTCGGCTGGAATACCCGCCGCAAGTACTTCTTTCACTGCATTTTCCGCGCGCGAGCGCGTTTTGAACACTCCGCTAACCGCTTCCATAAGCCACCTCTGTGCTTCCCAGCTCGAACTTAAAGGTTTGGATGCTGGAAACCGCAGGGGGAGTTACACGAAATTTGCACGCAATTTTCGCTAGCCGTAACCTTTTTGCCGGCTGAAGCGTTTACCCTAGTGCAAGACCAAGACCGCGGAGATTTCGTTGAAGGTTCTAAAGAAAGAAGCGGACGAGCGGCTTCTGATCGAGGCTGCGCAGAAGGATCCCGCCTGCTTTGCCGACCTCTACGAAATCAACTTTGAGCGCGTATATGCGTACGTGGTGAAGCGCGTGCGAGACCGGGCTGAAACGGAAGACCTGACGGCGGAAGTCTTTCACCAGGCGCTGGCCAACCTAAAGCGGTTTGAATGGCGTGGGATCCCGTTTGCAGCGTGGTTATTCCGCATCGCGGCCAACCTGATTTCAGACCGCTGGCAGCGCTCCGGGCGGGAAGTGGCCGACGACTCGGGGCTGATCGATTCCGTGCAAGCCAAATCAGGGATTGGTCCGGCAGAGATTGAAGACGTTGAGCGCCGCGCCACCTTGTTTCGCCTGGTCGACACCTTGCCGGCCGAGCAACGCCGTGTAGTCGTGCTGCGGTTTGTCGAAGAGAAAAGTATCAAAGAAGTGGCGCGGGAGGTCCGCAAGACTGAGGGCGCGGTGAAGCAACTACAGTTTCGCGCGCTCAGCAGCCTGCGGGCGCGCATGGAGGGTGCCGATGCCTAAGCGCTCTCTGAATCCGGGGAATCCTGATACGAAGCAGATTGACCAGCTCAACAAAGCTGTAGATGCCATGCTGTCGCGTGTGGACGGCAAGGCTCCCAAGGTGGCGGCGGGCATTGAGCCGCTGCTGCGGATTGCCACGGGCTTGCGTGATCTACCTCGAGAGAGTTTTAAGGACCGATTGAAGTCCGAATTGGAAGGGAGAAAGCGTATGTCTACCGTTGCTGAACCCGTCGCATCCGTTCGCGTGACTGCTACCCCAAGATTGGCGTTCCGGGATCCCGCCAAAGCGATTGAGTTCTACCAGCGCGCTTTGGGTGCGAAAGAGACGTTCCGCTTTCAAGTGGGGGATTCCATCCCACACGCCGAACTCATGATCGGCGATTCGGCCATCGATGTGACCGGAGAATGGCCCGAAGGAGGCCGCTTTAGCGCAGAAACGCTGGGTGGTTCGCCGATTTCGATTTCCATCCAGGTCCCTGACGTAGATGCGTTTGCGGAACATGCCGTGGCTGCCGGGATGAAGCTGGTGCGTGAGCCCAAGGACCAGTTCTACGGACATCGCGACGCGACCGTGGAAGATCCCTTCGGCTACACCTGGGCCGTGTTCACCGTGAAGGAGGAAATGTCGGTCGAGGAGATGCACCGGCGCATGGGTGGGATGACGAAGGGCCCCGAAGGCGGCGACATGCCAAAGCAAAAGAAGGGCGTGAGTCCGGTCCCGAAGGGGTACCGCATGGTTACGCCGTATCTTGTTGTGCCGGATGTCGACGCGGTGATCAACCTGGTGAAGAAGACATTCGGCGGTGAAGAAATCTTCCGCGCCGTGGGAGGCGCGGGAGGCTACCACTGTGAGGTTCGCGTAGAAGACTCCATGTTGATGATTGGGGGCGGTGGTGCGGGAGTGGCGTGGAAGGGTCAGCCGATGCTGGGCGCGTTCCACGTGTACGTGCGCGATTGCGACGCGGCTTACAAGCGAGCTCTGGAAGCAGGTGCGAAATCGCTGACTGAGCCGGCTGACCAGTTTTATGGGGAGCGCTCGGCAAGCGTGATCGATGCAGCGGGCAACCACTGGTACATCGCGACTGCCAAGGCGAGCGGCTACAAGTCGGAAGGCGCTCCGGCGATTCAGCCGTATATGCACCCGCTGCGAGTGGATCCGGTGATGAACTTTCTGAAGCGCGCTTTCGCGGCGGAGGACTTGGGGCGGTACACGACGCCGGACGGGGTCGTCCACCACGTGACGATCGCGATTGGCGACTCGCACCTGGAGATGGGCGAGGCGCAAGGGCCGTATCAGCCGATGAAGTCGATGTTCTACCTCTACGTGCCGAATGTGGATGACGTTTACCGGACAGCTCTGGCGGCGGGCGCCAAGGCGATGCAGGAGCCCGCGGACCAGCCTTACGGCGACCGAGTCGGAGCGGTGACAGATATCTTTGGCAATCAGTGGTGGATCGCGACGCGCGTGAAGGATGTGGCGCATTAAACTTACCCTCATGTCATCCTGAGGCCCGCGCTCTTGGCGGGCTGAAGGATCTATGCAAATTGCCTGCAGCGCCGCGCCACAGGCGAATTGCGGAGATCCTTCGCTTCGCTCAGGATGACAAGGCCATGACTACGCTCAGAATGAAAGAGCGACGGCTTCCCATTTGACGCTTGCCGTTTGACCCTCCCGAATCCGTTCAATAGACTGAAAGATTCAGAAGACCTGCAGGTCCCACATTATGGCTGACAGCATTCATGTAAAGCTCCCGGATGGGAGCGTGAAGGAAGTTCCCAAAGGTACGACTGCGCTCGACATTGCGAAGTCGATTAGTCCACGGCTGGCGGATGCGGCGCTGGCGGCGAAAACGAACGGCGATCTCATCGACCTGACGCGGCCGCTGGAAAAAGACACCGACTTGCGCCTGTTAACCGATCGAGATGCCGAGGCGCTGGAGGTGTACCGGCATTCGTCCGCGCACCTGCTGGCGGCGGCGGTGCTGGAGCTTTTCCCTGAGACCAAGCTGGGTCACGGTCCCGCGACCGAGACCGGATTCTTCTACGACTTCTACCGGCCAACGCCCTTCACGCCGGAAGACTTGCAGAAGATCGAAAAGAAAATGCAGGAACTGGTGCAGCAGAACCTGCCGTACGCGCGCGAGTTTCTGCCCCGCGACCAGGGACTGGCCGAGTTCAAGAAAGAAGGCGATTTCATGAAGTGCCATTTCATCGAGCAATTCACCAAGCCCGATGAAAAGATTTCCATCTACCGCACCGGCAAGTTCACGGATTTCTGCCGCGGGCCGCACATTCCGTCGACGGGGAAGATCAAGGCATTCAAGCTGTTCAACATCGCGGGCGCCTACTGGCTGGGGGACGAAAAGAATCCGCAACTGCAGCGCATTTACGGGACGGCATTCTTCTCGAAGAAAGATCTCGACGACTATCTCAAGCAGATCGAGGAGACCAAGAAGCGCGACCACCGCGTGCTCGGGCAGCAACTGGATTTGTTTTCGATTCAGGAACTGGCAGGGCCGGGGCTGATTTTCTGGCATCCCAAGGGCGGCATCATCCGCAAAGAGATGGAAGACTGGATGCGCTCGGAGTACCTGAAGCGCGGCTACTCCCTGGTGTACACGCCGCACGTGGCGCGGCGGCAACTTTTCTTTACCTCGGGGCACGAGGGCTATTACTCGCAGAACATGTTCGACGCCATGGAGCTCGACGACGCCGAATATCGGCTGAAGCCGATGAATTGCCCAGGCCACATTCTGATTTACAAGGACTCCTTGAAGTCGTATCGCGATCTGCCGGTGCGCCTGGGTGAACTGGGCACGGTATATCGTTACGAGCGCTCGGGGGTAATGCATGGCTTGCTGCGCGTGCGCGGCTTTACGCAGGATGATTCGCACATCTTTTGTATGCCGGAGCAGGTTGAAGATGAGATCGGCAACTGCCTGGATTTCGCCCTGGACGTGCTGAAAGATTTCGGCTTCGAGAAATTCCAGGTCGAGCTCTCCACCTGGAATCCTGACGACCGCAAGAATTTTGTGGGCAGTGAAGAACAATGGCTCCATGCGATTCAATCGCTGGAAAACGTGCTGAAGCGCAAGCAGGTCGAATACAAGACCATCCCGGGCGAAGCGGCGTTTTATGGACCGAAGATCGATATCAAGCTGGTCGATGCGATTGGGCGGTTGTGGCAGCTCTCGACGGTGCAGGTCGACTTCAACCTGCCGCAACGCTTTGGCCTCGAGTACGTTGCGGAGGATGGTTCGCGCAAGCAGCCAGTGATGGTGCATCGTGCTCTGTTTGGATCGGTAGAGCGTTTCTTTGGCGTGCTGCTCGAGCACTACGCGGGCGCGTTCCCAGTATGGCTGTCGCCGGTGCAGGCCGTGATGATTCCCATCAGCGAGCGGCATGCGGTGTATGCCAACAAAGTGGCAGACCAGCTGAAATCCGTCGGAGTGCGGGTCGAGGTGGATGCGCGCAACGAGAAGATGAACTCGAAGATCCGGGAGCATGCCATGCAAAAAGTGCCGTTCCTGCTCGTGGTCGGAGACAAAGAGGCCGAAGCGGGCAAGGTGAACGTGCGCTCGCGCGGGAAAGAGAAGACGGAAGACATGCCGGCGACGGACTTCGTGGAGAAGATCAAGAAGCTGATCGCGGAGAAGAGCCCAAGCGTGTAAGTGATCTATGTGGGGACGGCCGCCATCGGCCGTCCGGCGAGCGCCAGCTCGCCTTGCGGGTCCGAAACAGCGAGACCTGGAACGAACCATTCGCGGAGCTTCGCTCCGCCGACAGCCGAAGGCGGCTGCCCCCATAGGTGTCGTGCGGTACCATGTTCCCGTGCATTTACTTGCGGAGCGCTTGCTTTCCCACATTCGGCGGCAGGACTTGCTGACGGCTGGCGATCGCGTCGGCGTGGCCGTTTCTGGCGGGATTGATTCCGTGGCGCTCTTGCGCGCGCTGCTGGAGTTGCGGGGCGAGTTGGGGATTGTCCTTTCTGTAGTTCATTTCAATCACAAGCTGCGCGGAGCGGAGTCCGACGCGGATCAGGGATTCGTGGCTGGTCTGGCGCGCGAGTTTGACTTGGAATTCCATATCGACGGCGAGGATGTGGGTCGGCATGCGGCCGAGGAACGCGTCAGCGTGGAGGCCGCCGCGCGGGAATTGCGCTATGGATTTTTCCGGTACCTGCTCGGGGAAGACGGAGCGGACGTTCATGGGCCAAAGCCCGATCACGAGAAAGCGCCTTTTCGCGGCCCCAAAGGGCCGCTCTTCCACGCTGCTCTGGCCAAGATCGTGACCGGCCACACGCTCGACGATCAGGCGGAGACTGTGCTCATGCGGATGATTCGCGGGGCGGGGCTGAGGGGCTTAGGCGCGATTCATCCCCGGATTCTAGTCGAAGATGACGACGGAGAGATTTCTGGCGAAATTGTGCGTCCCCTGCTCGGCGTTCGGCGTCGCGAACTCGAGCAGTACCTCAAGGACATCGGCCAATCCTGGCGCGAAGACTCGACCAACACCGACGAGCGCTTCACGCGCAACCGGGTGCGAAAACTGCTGGTGCCGCTACTCGAACAAGAGTTCAATCCCGCCGTCGCAGAGAATCTTGCCGACCTGGCCGAGATTGCGCGCGGCGAGGAAGATTACTGGGAGAACGAAGTCTCAGGCTGGCTGGGAACGACCGTGCAGTGGTCACAGCCGGAGTGGGCCCGCGCGGTGTCTGCACAGAAGAGTCTGGTTCAAATCTCCGGGTTCGGAGGCGCGTCCGAGAAGTCGAGTCCCGTCAAGCACCCGGAAGACGACAGTCTGCAATCGAAAATCGATAGCGCTCCGTGGCTGGTGATGAACGCGTCGGTGAGCCGCATGTGGTTTCTCGGCGAGCCGGTTGCGGTCCAGCGCCGTCTGCTCAAGGCGATTGGCGAGAATGCCGGGATCCCGCTGGAGTTCAAACACGTAGAGGAGACTTTGCGCATGGCGGCGGAAGACGGTCCGTCGGGCAAAGAGCTGTCGCTGCCTCTGGGCTGGAAGGTCGTGCGCGAGCCCGAAGAGTTGATCTTTGTAACCCCCGACTTGCGCGATCCCGCGCTGCCGCGGGACTACGACTATGAACTCCCAATTCCCGGGCGAGTCATCGTTTACGAGGCGGACTTCTCGATCGAGGTGCGGACCATTCCAGCGGGCGCGGATGCGGGGTATAATCCTGAGCACCTTCTGGATGCGGAATCTCTGCCCGGACATTTAAGGGTGCGGAACTGGCGTCCGGGCGACCGATTCTGGCCGACCCATACGAAGTCCCCCAAGAAGATTAAGGAACTGCTCCAGGAGCGTCACGTAGCCCAGCCGGAGCGCAAGTCCTGGCCAGTCGTCGTGAGCGGCGACGAGATTGTTTGGCTGCGAGGGTTTCCGGTTCCCGCAAAAAATCGAGCACGGCCCGGCCGAGCGGCGATCCTGATTGTGGACCAACCGGTGGCGCACAGGCCAGCGACGGAAAGCTAAGCAGCGATGTGCCGGGAGGCACGCTAACTTCATGAACAGTCCGCGAGTCGAGCCACTGCGCCCGGTGATTACGACGGATCAGATCCAGAAACGGGTGAAGGAACTCGCCCGGCAGATCTCCGACGACTACAAAGGCCAGACGATACAAATGCTCGCAGTGCTGGAAAACGCGTTCATGTTTCTGGCTGACCTGGTGCGGGCCGTCGAAGTCCCGGTCGTCTGCCAATTCATCAAGCCCAGGTACACCCGGCCGCCGAGTAGTGCCACTCACGAGGTCATGGAAATCTTCTTCAGTCACGAGCCTGAAATTCGTGGCCAGCACATTTTGCTGGTGGAAGGACTGGTGCACTCAGGCGTCACCAGCGACTTTCTGATGAGTGACCTGCGCTCCCGCGGGGCAGCCTCGGTGAAACTGGTGACGCTGCTCGACCGCCAGTCGGCGCGGCGCGTGCCCCTGCAGCCGGATTATTTCGGATTCCTCGTCGATGAGACTTTTCTGGTGGGATACGGCTTAGGCGCAGTCGAGCAGACCAACCGTAACCTGCCCTACCTGGCGGCGGCAAATCCAAAGTCTTCAGTGACTTAGGTCATGGTGTCTTGAACGCGCCTTTTTCTCATGGAAAAGGTAGAATAAAGTCCTTAACAGTTTTTACCAATCGAAAGTCGTCGATGGGCATCTAATCGCTGTAGGAGCCTCGGGGGTTGGTGTAGGCAGCTGCCCGTGTCCGGAATTTAGGAGTCTTCTAGGTGAACTCAACTGTAAAGACCGCGCTGTTCTGGTTGCTGATTATCGTTTCGGCGTTCTTGCTCTGGCAGGTGGTCAAGAGCGCGCGTGACGGCCAGAAGGATGCTGAGTTAAACGTCAGCCAGTTCATGACTGACGTGGACCAGAACAATATCCAGGAAATGACGGTCAATGGGATGGAAGTGCGGGGCAAGCTCCGCAATAATTCCGTGTTCCATGCCACCGTGCCCGCCAACTACTTCAGCCCTGAGATGCTGAAGAACCTGAATGACAAGAAGGTAACGGTCAACTTCCGCGACATCAACAGCGGAAGCTTGCCGCTGCAGTTGCTGGGCACTTGGGCGCCACTCATCTTGCTGGGCGCACTGTGGTTCTTCATGATCCGGCAGATGCAGACCGGCGGGAATAAGGCTTTGTCGTTCGGCAAGAGCCGGGCGCGGCTGCTCTCGATGCAGCAGAAGAAAGTCACGTTCAAAGACGTGGCCGGCGTGGAAGAGGCCAAGGAAGAGCTGCGCGAGATTATCGAATTCCTGCGCGAGGCGCAGAAGTTCCAGAAGCTCGGTGGACGCATTCCCAAGGGCGTTCTGCTCGTCGGACCTCCGGGAACCGGCAAGACGCTGCTGGCCCGGGCTGTTGCGGGCGAGGCCAACGTTCCCTTCTTCTCGATTTCGGGCTCCGATTTCGTAGAAATGTTCGTTGGCGTGGGTGCGAGCCGCGTGCGCGATCTGTTTGAGCAGGGCAAGAAGAACGCTCCCTGCATCATCTTTATCGACGAAATCGATGCCGTTGGACGTCATCGCGGCGCTGGCCTCGGTGGTGGACACGATGAGCGCGAGCAGACTTTGAACCAGCTGCTGGTCGAGATGGATGGCTTCGAATCAAACGAAGGCGTCATCCTGATGGCGGCAACGAACCGTCCTGATGTGCTGGATCCCGCGTTGTTGCGGCCCGGCCGTTTTGACCGGCGTGTTGTAGTCAGCCGTCCGGACGTGCGCGGGCGCGAAGAAATTCTCCGCGTACACACCCGCAAAATTCCTTTGGCGGAAGATGTTGATCTCTCCGTGCTGGCCCGTGGAACGCCGGGATTCTCCGGTGCCGACCTGGCCAACATGGTCAACGAAGCGGCTCTGGCGGCGGCGCGGCAGAATCGTAAAGCCGTGCTGCAGTACGACTTCGAACTCGCCAAGGACAAAGTCCTGATGGGCGTGGAGCGCAAGTCGCTGCTGCTCACCGATGCCGAGAAGAAGAATACGGCCTATCATGAGGCGGGACACGCGCTCGTAGCGGCGAAGATGCCGAACTCTGATCCGCTGCACAAGGTGACGATTATTCCGCGCGGAATGGCGCTCGGCGTGACCATGCAGCTGCCGACAGACGATCGCCACAACTACTACAAGAACTACCTCGAGACCGAGATCGCCATCCTGATGGGCGGGCGCATCGCGGAAGAGCTGTTCCTGAACGTGTTGAGCACCGGAGCGGGCAACGACATTGAGCGGGCCACGGAAATGGCGCGCAAAATGGTTTGCGAATGGGGCATGAGCGATCTTGGTCCCATGACGTTCGGCAAGAAGGAAGAGCAGATTTTCCTGGGCCGCGAGATTGCGCAGCATCGCGATTACAGCGAAGATACTGCTATCAAGATCGACCAGGAAGTCCGCAAACTTGTGAACGCCGGTTACACCACGGCCAAGCAAGTTATCTCCGACAATCGCGACGTGCTCGAGCGCATTGCCCGGGCCTTGATCGAACGCGAAGTTCTCGACGCGAACGAGATCAAGATGCTGGTCGAGGGTCAGGAGCTGCCGCCGATCCAGCCGCCGCCAACATCGAAGGACGACGGTGTGCAGCACGTCATCAAGCCGGAACTGCAGCCAGGACGCGCCAAGGGCGGGGAACGGCCAGCCACGGCGTAAGAATGGTAGCTAGATTCGCTTTCAGGGCGGCCTCAACGGGCCGCCCTTAGCTTTTGTAGCGGCACTTCTGCCCCCCCCGGCTCAGGGGGCGCAAGCCAAAGAGTGAAATCGCGAATTACGACAGCTGGCGAGTTCTATTCTGACTATCGTGACCCGATCCGAAACAACGGCATCACTCGTCTGGCTTCTTTGGCTTCTCGGAGCGCTTCCTTTGATCGCACTCTCGGGCTTTGTCAAGAAGTTGTGGCGCACATGGCGGGGAAAATGAACCTACAGCCAAACGGCAGTCGATGAGTGCTATGGCGATGTTTCGCCAGAGACGCGTTGGCCGAAGAAGGCTGCACAATTCGCCTATTGCTTCTGCGGTGCAGCGGGTTTTGTGGTAGGCGGCTTCGCGGCACCACCATTACTCGGTGCAAGCGCAGGCACACCAGAAACCGTGTTGTATGCTTCTAGGACCTGCGGCGTGATGTCGGTTGCTGGACTCGCCATAACCACCAGTCCCTGCGGCCAAGTTTGTGAGGTGTCAAGCAACAGACTGTAATGGTTGTCGTTGAAATACTTCTGGACTATAGGAGCCAACTTCGTCAGGAGCTTATTAACTAGTTCGCGGCGCTGGCTCTCGAAATCTTCTTGAGCATCCTGCGTAGCCCGATCCAGATTTTTTTTCTTGGATTCGATCGACGTGACTAGCTTGCTGCGTGCTTCGTCATTCAGCATGCTCTGTTGGGTGTCGAGCTGCTTCTTGAGGCCGTCGATCTCTTCGGAGAGCCTCTTCAGTTCGGCATCCTTCGGCTCAAATTTCAAGTTGAGCGCCTCAAAATCTCGGCGTCCTTCATTCGACGCGAGTATAGTTTGTTGCATGTTGATGGTGGCAATTCTGAAAGTAGTGTCAACAGGCCCAGTTGTTTGGGCCTCTTTAGCCACATTCAATTGGGCAAGAGAGGGGATGGAGAAGCCCAATACTAGCAATAGCGAAATCTGCGCAATCTTCCGACTCATTTCGGTCATCCTCCCAGCAGCTAGTTCCATCTGCTTCCAAATTGTACACTTCGTGTGTCGATCGTTAAGAACAGCCTTCGCCCTCATCGGCCATTGTTCAGTCAATGAGCCCCTCGTGATTTGTGTGCTCGAGTTGTGCAGCCACATTTTCCTGCTGAAAACAGCCTGTTACTCCCTCGATTCAGCGCTTTTCGAGGGGTCCAAAAACCGCCGTTTTGTGGTATAATTTGAACAGTTGCAAAACGACCCTAAGTATTAAGAATTTCAATAACTTGAGGTCTTTTGCGGAGGGCTTCAAGGCGGTCGGGTCGGGGCGAAAATTCCAGCCGAATTCCAGGGGCTCGTAACACCAGATTCACACAAAAAATCGGGACATTTTCGCGGAGCGGAATGGCCACAAAAGAGATTCAAACTCCCATCGCAGACACCAAAACAAAAAACGGAAAAGTGACTCCCATCGACGCGCCGAACGGCGCGGTCACGAGTGGCAACGGCGACGGCAGCTACAACGCCGATTCCATCAAAGTGTTGGGTGGCATGGAGGCGGTGCGCAAGCGTCCCGCCATGTACATCGGATCGACGGGCGACTTGGGCCTGCATCACCTGGTGTACGAAGTCGTCGACAACTCTGTCGACGAGGCTCTCGCCGGATTCGCCACCAAGATCGAAGTCACGATTCACCTCGACAATTCGATCACGGTCATCGACGACGGGCGCGGCATTCCGGTCGACGACATGGTGATCGACGGCGAGAAAGTTTCCGCGGCGCAGGTTGTCATGACCACACTGCATGCCGGCGGAAAGTTTGATTCGTCCACCTACAAAGTTTCGGGTGGACTGCACGGTGTCGGTGTTTCGTGCGTCAACGCGCTGAGCGAAGATCTCGATCTGGAAATCTGGCGCGACGGCGCGACCTGGCAGCAGAACTATTCCAAGGGCGAGCCCACCAACAAGCTGAAGAAAACGGGCGCGACCAAGAAGCGCGGCACGAAAGTTCACTTTCTGCCGGACCGCTCCATCTTCACCGCGACCGAATACAACTACGACACGCTGGCGCAGCGACTGCGCGAACTCGCATTCCTCAACAAGGGATTGCTGATCACGCTGACCGACGAGCGCGCCACCGATTCGAAGACCGGCGAACCCAAGCAAACCGACTTCAAGTACAACGGCGGCATCGCGGAGTTCATCAAGCATCTCAATCGCGGCAAGCAGACGCTGCACGACAAGCCGATCTACATGGAAGACGACCGCAACGGCGTCCACATGGAGATTGGGTTGCAGTACAACGACGCGTACTCCGAAACGATTTTCAGCTTCGCCAACAACATCAACACGATTGATGGCGGCACGCATCTTTCGGGATTCCGCACGGCGCTGACCCGCACCATCAACTATGCCGGTCAGCAGATGGGGCTGTTCAAGGACGTCAAAGAGAATCTGACGGGCGACGACGTCCGCGAAGGACTGGTTGCTGTCATCAGCGTGAAGCTACCGCAGCCTCAGTTCGAAGGCCAGACCAAAGGCAAGCTGAACTCCGATATCGCGGGCACGGTCACACAGTTCGTCAACGAGCGTCTGGGCGCGTTCTTCGAGCAGAACGCAACCGTGGGACGCAAGATCATCAACAAAGCGGTTGACGCCGCGCGTGCCCGTGAGGCCGCGCGAAAAGCACGCGATCTCACACGTCGTAAAGGCGCACTCGATTCCGGAGGTCTGCCGGGGAAACTCGCAGACTGCTCCGAGCGCGATCCGAACCGCTGCGAGTTGTTTCTGGTCGAAGGCGAGTCCGCAGGTGGAACTGCCAAGCAGGGCCGCGACCGCCGCTTCCAGGCGATTCTTCCCCTGAAAGGCAAAATCCTGAACGTAGAGAAAGCCCGCTACGACAAGATGCTGGCGCACGAAGAAATTCGCTGCATGATCACGGCGCTGGGCACGGGCATTTCGAAAGAAGACTTCGATCCGACGAAGGTGCGCTACGGCAAGATCATCCTGATGACCGACGCTGACGTCGACGGCAGCCACATCCGCACGCTGCTGCTGACGTTCTTCTTCCGCCACATGCAGGAACTGATCAAGCGCGGCAATGTGTTTATCGCGCAGCCGCCGCTCTTCTCGCTGAAGAAGGGCAAGTCGCAGCAGTACATCAAGGACGAGCGCGAGTTCGTGAAAGTCATGGTGAAGCGCGCCGCTGATGGATTGAGCGTGCGCTACGGAGAAGGCGCGGCCAAGATCGAAGGCAAAGATCTGGCGCGGTTCATGACCGTGCTCGATGAATATCTCGGCTTCTTCGAGAAACTCGACAAGCGTGTGCGTAACGAACGTGTGACCGAGCTGATTCCGAAATTCGATCTTGCCAAGCGTGCGGACTTTGAAGGCGACAAGAACACGCCGCCCAAGAAGATCGAGCGCCTCGAGAAAGAACTGAAGAAGCTGCAGAAGGAAGAGGGCTTCAAGAGTGTGGGGACGCGCTTCGACGAGGAGCATAACCTGTGGGAAGTGAACTTCGTCAACAAGCACGGCGCCGAGCACGTCATCAACTGGGTATTGGCATCGAGTGCGGAGTGCCGCCAGCTGATTGCGAAATATAAGCAGATCGAGCCCTACATGGAGCCGCCGTTCGTGGTCGAAACGCTGGTCAAGGCCGCGCCCGCCAGCAATGGCGACGGTGCCGACGGTGAGGCTGCTGACGAAGAAAAGAACGAGAAGGCGGCCGACAAGAAGACAGCGAAACCGGCGAAGCGCAAGACTGAAATCGAAGTCGTGGAGAAGACGAACGTCCGTGACCTGCGCGATTACGTCATTAACGAAGGGCGCAAGGACTTCACTATCCAACGCTACAAAGGTCTTGGCGAGATGACGGCACCGCAACTGTGGGAGACGACCATGGATCCCGAGCGGCGCACACTGTTGTCGGTGAAACTGGAAGACATTGCCGAATGCGAGACCATCTTCACCACGCTGATGGGCGAAGACGTCGAGGCGCGGCGCAAGTTCATCGAAGAGAACGCGCTGGATGTGAAGAATCTGGATATCTAGAATCCTTCGGCACGGATCTTCACGGATCGATCAAAATATTTCGGGCGGCCTTTGGGTCGCCCGTTTTGTTTGCCGTAGCAATCAGGCTCTGACGGCTTACAATGTGCCGTGATGATTCGACTCCGCGCGCTTCTCTACCTTCTTTCAGTCGCGATCCTTATTTCCTTTGCGCAGGCTGGCGAAGCTCCTACCGCTCCGACGCCGCCCATGGGCTGGAACAGTTGGGATTCCTACGGCACGACGGTGCGCGAGGCTCAGGTCAAGGCCAACGCCGATTGGATGGCCGAGCATCTTGCGAAGTATGGATGGAAGTACATCGTCGTCGACATTCAGTGGTACGAGCCCAACGCGCAGGGGCACGACTACAAGCCGGGCGCTCCGCTGACTATGGACGAGTTCGGCCGCCTGATGCCCGCGGTCAATCGCTTCCCGTCATCCGCGAACGACGCGGGATTCAAGCCGCTAGCCGATTACGTCCACAGCAAGGGATTGAAGTTCGGCATTCACATCATGCGCGGCATTCCGCGGCAGGCGGTTGAGAAAAATCTTCCGATCAAAGGCACGTCGTATCACGCTGCCGACATCGCCGACAAAGACAACGCCTGCCGCTGGAATCCTGATATGTGGGGCGTGGACACGACCAGGCCCGGCGCGCAAGCCTATTACGATTCCGTCGCAGAGCTCTATGCCTCGTGGGGCGTCGATTTCATCAAGGCCGACGACATGGGCAGCCATCTCTATCAGCCCGCCGAGATGAAGGCGCTGAGTCTGGCGATCCGCAAGACCGGTCGGCCCATGGTGCTAAGCATTTCTCCGGGCCCTGCGCCCGTCTCGGAAGCCGAGTTCTTCGAAAAGTACGCGCAGATGTGGCGCATCTCCGACGATTTCTGGGACGACTGGAAGCTCCTGCGTCAGCAATTCGATTTCACGCGCGACTGGGCCCAATTCGTGGGCAAGAACGGAACCTGGCCCGACGCCGACATGCTTCCCCTTGGCAAGCTGAAAGTGACCGACAAGGAAGGCGGAGGCACGCCCACCAACTTCACACCCTATGAGCAACAGACCGTCATGACGTTGTGGAGTATCTTCCGCTCCCCACTGATCTTCGGCGGAGACCTGCCGAGCAACGACGCCGCGACCACCGCGCTCATCACGAACGACGAAGTGCTTGAGGTCAACCAGCACAGTCACGGCGGACATCAGGCGCTGGATCGAGGAAATATCCGCGCGTGGGTGGCCGACGGCGCAAAACCCGGAGAGCATTACGTTGCCGTCTTCAATCTTGGAGATGCGGCTGAAAAAGTGGATCTGCGCTGGCGAGATGTCGGGCTCGCCGCGAAAGCCATCGCAGTCCGCGACCTGTGGGCGCACAAGGACCTTGGAACAGCCGATGGGATGCAGGTCCAATTGCCCGCGCACGCCAGTGTTCTGTACCGCGTCGGCGAGTAACACGCCGCGTGATTACTGAACAGTCCGCTCAAGTCGCATGCAAGGCACGTCTGGCCAGTCTAGGTGCTTTCTGGAGGCTTCGCTTCCGTCTCCGGCTTCTCGCCGCGAATCACCCGCGAGATGCCGCGAACGATGCGGCGCATGGGCAGTTCGCCCTTGGCATCGGCGAAGAAGATTTCGCCGGTGCGGCTGCCGCGGTAATACCAGCGCTTGAGCACGGCGAGGTGCTCCATATTTTCCAGCGCAGATTTTGCTTTTGCCGGCGGCAACGATTGCAGCACGTCATTCACCCGCGCTTCCATCGACTGTGACTTTGCGTGCTCGGTCGGCTGAATGCTGAATGTAACGGGCCCAGCAATTCGCCCGCAGTCTACGCGAAAGAATGCAACGCAGCCCGCCACCGAACTCGGCTGAATCATTAACGCCGAGAGCTGATCGAGGCGCCGCACGATCTCAGGCAGCTGGCTCACGATGGGCTTGAGTTTCTCCACGCGCACATGAATCGCCGCCGCGTCTTCAAACGCGAGTTTGGCTGACGCTGCTTCGCGCTCGGCCGAGAGTTCGCGGGTCAAAGAATCTCCTCCCGAATCAAAGTAGGCCTGCACTCGGGTCACTTCCGCAGCGTATTCCTCATCGCTGCATCCCTTGAAACACGGAGCCAGGCACATCTTCATCTCGGAATAAATGCAGCCGGGAAACTTCGGGTCGGGATGCAGATCGTCGACGCATCGCCGCATCTTGAAGAAGTCGAGCGAATCGTTCATGAACTTCTCAGCGGCAACGCGTGAAACGAAGGGCCCGTAGTAGAGCGAACGCCCGCCGAGCCGCCCCAGTCGCGTGGTGATGGACGCCCGCGGGTACTCGTTTTCCAGATGCAACTTCACCAGGGGCGCGAAGCGGAAGCGCATCCGGTCGGAGTAAGTCTTGGGAAACGCACTCCGCAGAACGCTGTAGAGCAGGAATCCGGACTCAAAATCAGATCCAGTCGGCGCGTACTCGACCACGCGAACGCGATCGCGCAGGTTGAGCTTCTTGGTGCGCTCCTCGACGGGCCCGAGCAAGCGCTGCAGCCGCCGTCGCAGATTCGCAGTCTTGCTGATGTAGGGCTCGGCCTGAGCGTCCGCGGCCCGCAAAAGAAACACGGCCGAAGCTGCCGGGACCGCGGCAAACACCTCCGCATCCCGCTCCGGCGCGAATTCCAGATGCTCAGTCAGCACAGAATCATTGTAGTGCAAGTCGTTACCACGGAGACACTAGGAGAACTTCTTTGCCACGGATGCACGCAGATCACACGGATAAAACGAAAGGTGCGCATGGATTTCGCGACCACGTCGTCTCCGTGGCTCAGTTGTTAGCAATTACCGAAAGTTGGCGTTGCGGATCTTCTGCCGGAAATCCGCTCCTTACAGTGTTACTATCCGGCACATCTCGTGCAGCCGCGAACGCATGCGATCGGTGATGCGATCTCCCAGTGTCTCTCTTCAGCCGCGTACCTGCCCGTGCGGGCTGCGACCGCCCGCCATTGCGCGGCCGCTCGGCTGATCTGAGATCGGGAAAGTTCGTCGTGATGATGGTCGTGCGGTTGTCGTTGTACCGCGTGTTCAGGATCAGGCTAACCGTATCCCATACCCACTCGCTCGGCTTCACTGCGCCCAGTTCGTCGAGCACCAGCACGTCGGTTTCGAACACAGGCCGCAGCACGTCCAGTTCGGTGGTCTGTACTGTCGGGTTGTAGGAGTTCTGAATCTCCTTTAGCAGTTCGCGGTAGTCATAAAAAATGCAGGGAATGCCTCTGTTCACGATCAGTTCCTTGAGCATGCCCACGGCCAATGGGTCTTACCCGTACCGATCTTGCCGATGATCAACAACCCCTTGTCGCCGCGCGGATCACATTCTTTGACAAACCTTGAGGCGATGAAATGCGCCTCGGCCAACGAAGGATTTGCGCCCGGAAAATCTGTTGCATAATTGGCTAACTCACAGTGCTCGTAGCGGCGCGGAATGCGGGCGGCCGTCAGCAACGATTCGCCGCGGGCGCGCATGCGGCAGTCGCAGCGCGTGACGCGGCGGTCGTTCGGGCTGCCGCCGGCGGCTGCTGTCTTCCATCCTGTACCCTCGCAAAGGGGGCAAACCGCCACCGGAGCCTTCACCACCTGGGATCCTTCCGCCTTCGAATCGATCATCTTCAAACAAATTCTCCTCTTTGACTTTGCACCCGCGGGCGGCTTTCGCGCAAGCCGGAAACCCTGCCTCCCTGTGTACATCCTGTGAACGAAGGCGGTGCCCTGTGGAGGGCGGAGGAAAACCCTCCCCCGGGAGGCTGAAAGCCGCTCGGGTCGCCCCGATTCGGCACTAAGGAGTGCGAAACAGGCTTCCGGCGCGGATTTTCACAGTTGACTTTCTCCACAGACGGAGGAGAATACGAGCCGTCAGGTTTCCCAACTCAGCCATAGCCAGTTTTCTGCCGTTATAGGCGGGGTATGCAAAGAGACCTGCGAGGAGAATCGAATGAATAAGGCTGATCTGGTTGACAAAATTTCAGGCGCTTGCGAAATCAGCAAAGCGCAGGCCACGACTGCCATTGATACCGCCGTCGAAAGCATCACGTCTGCCCTCCGCAAAGGAGATCGGGTAGCGTTGATTGGCTTTGGAACCTTCTCGGTGTCGCAGAGAAAAGCGCGCAACGGCCGCAATCCACAAACCGGCGCGACCATTAAGATCGCTGCCCGCAAAGTCGCGAAGTTTAGCCCTGGGGCCGAACTCAAGAAATCCGTCAACAAGAAGTAGTCCGAAACAGGAATGCAAGATCACCAGAACGGCAGGGGGTCGGCCCTGCCGTTTTTCTTGCTCGGAAGAGAAGCCGATTTCGACGGGATGATCTCGATGCTCTGCTTCATGCCCAAAAAAATATTGACGCTGCTCGCGCTGCTCGTCGTCATGGCCGCACAGGGCAGCAGGCCGTTGCCGTTCGGCCCGTGGCATCGTTTGTCCAGCTCTCCCGTGATTGCTCCGCGCGGCAACGGGTGGGAAGCGGCCGGGACCTTCAATCCGGCAGTCATCCTGACGCGGCGATAAGATCGTGATGCTCTACCGCGCCCAGGACAAGCAAGGGACGTCACGTCTCGGATACGCCGAGAGCAAAGACGGCGTTCATTTCACGCGCAGAGACGAGCCAGTTCTAAGCCCTGCAGAAGCATACGAGAAAGATGGCGGCGTCGAGGATCCACGACTGGTTCAATTCGGCGAGACGTATTACCTGACATACACCGGCTACAACAAAAAAGACGCGCAGCTCTGCCTGGCGACTTCCACCGACCTGATTCATTGGGACCGCAAAGGCGTCATCATTCCGGCCTATAAAGGGAACTGGAATGTGAAGTGGACAAAGTCGGGCGCCATCGTCCCGGAGAAGATCGACGGAAAATACTGGATGTACTTCCTGGGCACAACTGCCGACAACAAAGATCAAGCCGGCTTGGCATCCTCCACCGACTTACTTCACTGGACAGAGGCTACTCAGACGCCCGCACTGCCCGTTAGACCGGGCCATTTCGATTCGCGAGTCGCGGAGCCGGGTCCATCGCCGATCGTCACGCCAGACGGCATTGTCCTGGTCTACAACGGTGCGGACGACAAGCTCGTCTATCGCACCGGAATCGCGATCTTCGACCGCAACGATCCACGCAAGCTTCTCTGGCGAAGCGACGAGCCCGTTTTCTCTCCGGAGAAGGATTGGGAGAAAGTCGGGCAAGTGCCCAACGTAGTCTTCGTGGAAGGCATGATTCGCAGGGGCAATCGCTGGCTCTTCTACTATGGGGGCGCTGACAAGTATGTTGGTGTGGCGGAGGACTAGTAACTCAGCCGGATTCTCTAAGTCTTCGCATATTTCAGCCACTTCAGGATTTCTGGCAGAGTGGCGCGCTTCCCGTAGATGAGTACTCCGACACGGTAGATGCGTGCGCAGAGCACCAACAGGCCCGCCACGGTCCCGATCAGGAGAACCAACGAAAGCAGGATTTGCCATAGCGGCGGCGTCTGCACAACGATTCTCGCGTACATCAGGATGGGCGCGAAGAATGGGATCAATGACATCCAGACAACCGCGGCAGAGTCGGGTGTGCGGATGACCGGCATTAGCATGAACACCGAGAGGACAAGCGGAATCACGATCAAGAACTGCAGCTGCTGGCCCTCTTGCTCTGTTGTCGTGATGGCCCCAATCGTTGCGTACATCGTGCTGTAGAGCAGGTAGCCGAGAAGGAAGTACAGCGCAAACGCAGCCATAACCCATGGAGAAATTTCTAGCTCGCTCAGGTTGGGCTGTGTGGCGAGCGCGGGCAGAGCTACCACTCCTGCCATCACAGCCCACACCGCAATCTGCGTTAGTCCGACCGCGCCCACCCCAAGAAGTTTCCCGGCCATCAGTTCGGTCGAACTCGCCGAAGAAAGCAGTACTTCGATGATGCGCGAAGTCTTTTCTTCGAGCACCGATCGCATTACTGAAATGCCGTAGAACAACACAGCCATGTACAGCAGCATGACCATCACGAAGATTTCGAGGAAGCGAGCGGTCCCGCTACCCTTGGCCTCACGCCCACGTTCAATGCGCACGGCTTGCACCTTAACCGGTTGCAGCATTTGATCCGCCTGGGCCGCGGTCATGCCCTTCCTGGAAAGTTCCTGCTGCGCGACGACGCGGCTGACGGTCTCGCTCAACCACCATCGCGACCGAAAAGGCATCATTTCACGGCTGTACCACGTGATCTTACGGGCTGCGATTGCATCATCGGTGAGCCAAAGATAGCCGTCGATCGCACGTGTGCTTACTTTCTCTAGTAGAGCCGCGCGTTCTGCCTCGGTGGGATTGGCGTCGATGTCGATGACGTACCGGTCTTCAGGCTTTTGCTTGGCATTGCTTTTCGCAGCGACGGTCTCGTCATCGTCGTCGCCGACCGAGGCGGCGAGAAGTTGCTGGCGTACGGTTTCGCCAAACTGTTGCGTCGACGCGACGATTACGAGATGCGATGCCTTTTGTCCCATGGTCGCAAGTTTCGCCGGCAGCGCCATCAACACCGTCAGGATGCCAGGCAGCAACAGCGTGAGGACAAGGAACGCGCGCGTGCGTACGCGCTCCACATATTCCCGCTTCATGATTATCCACATATTACGCATTCGATTTGCCCACCACGTCGATGAAGATCTCTTCCAGAGAAGGTTCCATCAGTTCGAATTTACTTAACCGGGCGCTTGACGAGGCCAGTTTCAGCAACTCTTGCGAGTCAGCGCCGGGCGCCAAATGCACTTCCACATAGTTGCCGTAATCGTTGAACGACTGCACCAGCTTCCGCTCCTGCAAGAATCGGGCATCGCCGTCGTACTTGATCTGGACATTGCGACGTCCGTATCTCGCTTTGATCTGGCTCAGGTCGCCGTCGAGGATCGCGTGCCCGTGGTTGATAAGGCAGATCGAATGGCACAGCCGTTCGACTTGATCCATGCGGTGAGTTGACAGCAGGATCGTCTTGCCGCTCTTCGCCATTTCGATGAGGACATCTTTCAGCACCACGGCATTGGCAGGATCGAGACCGGCGAACGGCTCGTCCATGATGATCAGCTTCGGATCGTGAAGCACCGCGCCGATGAACTGCACCTTCTGTTGCATTCCTTTGGAAAGTTCTTCGACCTTCTTTCCTAGCCAGGCGGTCAACTCGAAACGCTCGCACCAGTTGCGAACCCGCGTTGCCGCCTCCGCCGCGCTGAGGCCCTTCAGTTGTCCGAGGAATAACAAGTGGTCCTGCACCTTCATTTTCCGGTAGAGTCCGCGCTCCTCGGGAAGGTAGCCGAACTGGTCCATATGGGCGCGGACGAGTGGCTCTCCAAAGACAGAGATCCGGCCGGAGTCGGGCACGATAATGCCCATAATCATTCGGATCGTGCTGGTCTTGCCGGCGCCGTTGGGGCCGAGCAGCCCGTAGATCCCGCCCGGCGAGATGCTGAGTGAGAGGTCAGAGACAGCAACAAATTCGTCGTAACATTTGCGGACGCCGCTAAGTTCGACCGAGACCGCGGCAACGGACTCAGCGGAGGCAAATGTAGCGGGCGTTTTGCCCGAATTCATAAGCTGCCAGAGTAAAGGATTCCTGGCCCAGTTGTCTCTACCCCTCCGTAGGTCAGCGCCTCGGGCTCTTGCCATCGGCAAGCTTGACCTTGACCGACGCCACCCCTACCATCGACTGGGGCCCATGCAATTTCAGATTCCTTCTTACTCTGCGAGCAGCCGCATCCAACGCTTGCTCGCCTGCGGAGCTTTCCTGCTTCTTGCGATGCCGCTGCACGCGCAGCAAGCGAAGTCGCCAGCCCCTCCGCCGCCACCCGTCGCCACCTTCACTGACATTGCCGAAAAAGCGGGCCTGACCGCGCAGAATGTTTTTGGCGGGCTCGACACGAAGAAATACATCATTGAAACCACTGGAACGGGCGTCGCCATCTTCGACTACGACAACGATGGCTGGCCCGACATCTTTCTGGTGAACGGCACCAAGATCGAAGGATTTCCCGCCGGGCAAGGCCCCAGCAACCGTCTCTATCGCAACAATCACGACGGCACTTTTACCGACGTGACGGCCAAAGCCGGCTTGACCGCGACCGGATGGGGCCAGGGCGTCTGCGTCGGCGACTACGACAACGACGGGTGGGAAGACCTCTACATCACTTACTACGGCAAGAATCGCCTCTACCACAATCAGAACGGAGTGTTCACGGAAGTCGCCGAAAAGTCTGGGGTCGCGGGATCGGGCAAGGCGTGGGGCACCGGTTGCGCCTTCGTCGACTACGATCGCGACGGCCGCCTCGATCTCGTCGTGGCGAATTATGTGGATTTTGATCTCGCCACCGCGCCCGCACCCGGAGATCGTCCGACCTGCATCTGGAAGGGCGTTCCGGTGATGTGTGGCCCGCGCGGCCTGCCCGGGGCAAAGAATATTCTCTACCACAACCGCGGCGACGGCACCTTTGAAGATGTCACCACGAAAGCGCACATCGACCGCACCGACGGCCACTACGCCTTCAGCGTCTCGACCCTCGATTTCGACGAAGACGGATGGCCCGATATTTTCATCGCCTGCGACAGCACGCCCAGCATTCTTTATCGCAACAACCACGACGGAACGTTCACCGACGTAGCGGTCACGGCTGGCGCTGCCTTCAACGAAGATGGCCGCGAGCAAGCCGGCATGGGCTCAACCGTCGCCGATTACAACGGCGACGGCCACCTCGACATTTTCAAGACCAATTTTTCCGACGACACTTCCACTCTCTACAAGAACAATGGCGACGGCACATTCACCGACGCGACCTCCGCTGCGGGCCTCGGCCTGTACACGCAGTATCTCGGTTGGGGAACCATGTTCTTCGATATGGATAACGACAGCTGGCCTGATTTGATTCTGGTGAACGGCCACGTCTATCCCGAAGTCGACAGCCAGCATTTAGGCAGCAGCTATAAAGAGCCACGGATTCTTTTCCGCAACAACGGCGATGGAACGTTTGCCGATATCTCCGCGTCGGCCGGAGCTGGCATCACCACCGCGGCGTCATCACGCGGACTTGCGGTCGGCGATCTTTGGAATGACGGCAGGATGTCGATTGTCATCAGTAATATGAATGCGGAGCCCAGCCTGCTCGTGAATCAGATTCACAACGCGAACCACTGGATCGCCATTCGTGCCGTGGGAACGAAGTCGAATCGCGACGGCATCGGCGCGCGCATTCGCGTAAAGACCGCGGCACGAACTCGGGTCGACGAAGTTCGCAGCGGGTCGAGTTATATTTCCAACAGCGACATGCGGGTTCACTTCGGCTTGGGTTCAGCTGTGAAAATAGAGTGGGTGGAAATCCGCTGGCCGAGCGGCCTGACCGAACGTTTTGCGACGCTGCCGGTGGATCAGATTCATACGCTCAGAGAAGGCACGGGTGCAGCAGTCGAGCCGGACAAGAAGCAATAATTACTTTCCAGCCTTAGCGTTTCTTGAAAATTGCTGCGTGCGCGTAATCCCCTCGCCTTCCTTCACGAAGATCACCTGGTTCGGCGTCAGATCCTTCAGCGTGTCGACCTGGCCGCTCGGCCAATGCACTTCCAGCAAGTCAACCTTCTCGGCCTTCCCCAGCCCGAAGTGAACCCGCAGATCATTCTGCGAGAAGTAACCGCCGCCGCTGCGCACCTCGTCGATCTGCCGGTGAGGCTTCGTTTCTCCGGGCACATGCGTCACGCACACCAGCCGAGCGCCAATCCCGCTTCGATTTGATTTCGTACCGACGGTACGAATCTTGATCCAGTGGTGCTCGAGTTTCGAATCGCAGCGCAACAACTGCGGATAGTCGTTGACGGTATTCACGACAACGTCGATGTCGCCATCGTTGTCGAAATCGCCAAACGCCGCGCCCCGCGACGGACTCGGCTCCGAAATTCCCGGCCCGGCCTGGTACGACACATCCGCGAAGTGTCCGTTGTGGAGATTCTGATACAGCAACTTCCGCTGCGCGTATCCGGCTTCGGTTTTGAGTTGCTCGATTTCCGGATAGACGTGCCCGTTGCAGATCAGAATGTCGGCCCAGCCATCGTTGTCCATGTCGAAGAACCCGCAGCCCCATCCCAGATATTGCGTGTGCGCGCCCAGTCCGGCGGTGAAAGTGGCATCCTCGAAATTCGCGCCACCCTGGTTGTGATAGAGAGAGGGCGTGTCGCCGGCAAAGTTGGTCTTGATCAGGTCGAGGTTGCCGTCCAGGTCGTAATCCGCGGCTGAGATGCCCATGCCGGCCTGCGGTTTCCCGTCCGGGCTCAATGCGCATCCCGCTTCGATCGCGATGTCCTGAAACTTCCCGCTCTTCTTGTTCTGGTAAAGAATGCTGGCGGTGGAATCGTTAGCCACATAAATATCGGGCCAGCCATCGTTGTCCAGATCGGCAGTCAGCACGCCCAAGCCATACGTGCCGTTGGCGCTGAGAATTCCCGATACCTCGGACACGTCCGTGAACGTCCCATCTCCGTTGTTGTGGTACAGGATATTCTTACCGCCTTGCAGTCCTGGCGGCCCGCAGGCCACCATGACACTTTTGTACAGACACGGACCAGATTCTGGCACCGGCGCCGTGGCCAGATCGAGATCAATGTAATTGGCCACGAATAGATCGAGCCGTCCATCGCGATCGTAATCGACGAACGCGCAGCCCGTATTCCATCGCGCCACTTTGCCTGCCACGCCCGACTTCTGGCTAACATCGGTGAATGTGCCATCACCGTTGTTGTGATAGAGAACGTTCTTGCCGAAGTAGGTGACGAATAGATCGTCCCAGCCGTCGTTGTCGTAGTCCCCGACGCAAACGCCTTGTCCCCAGCCCGAGTGCGCGACCCCGGCCTTCGCCGTCACGTCAGTAAACGTGCCATCGCGATTATTGCGGAACAGATGCGACGTCGGTTCGCTCCCGGCAGGGAAGCCCTCGAGCCGCATTCCGTTGACCAGAAAGATGTCGAGCCATCCGTCGTTGTCGTAGTCGTAGAAGGCAGCGCCGCAGCCTGTGGTTTCGAGCAAGTATTTGTTCTTGTGTTCGCCGCCAAAGATCGTTTTCGCGTTCAGTCCGGATTCGCGAGCGACGTTGAGGAAGCTGACACCGAGATCACTGCTTTCGGCTGCCGGCGTATCCTTCGGCGGCGTGGCTTTCTGCTGCGCGCTCGCTCGCGACCAAAGCGGACGCGCCATCGCCAGCACGCTTTCCAGCGAGAGCACCAGTGCCGATCGGCTGAGAGATTTCAGAAAAACGCGGCGTGAAGGGAACAAGGGTCGCTACCTGGCCCACTCGGCTCGTGCTAGAATTCGCCCCTACTCCTTATATTCAGGGAACCGCGACTTTGCAAGCCGGGCGCCCAAATCCCCGTTTCCTGAGAAGGCCGCAATGAATCTTTATCTGGTTCGCGTTCGACATTTTGACTGCCTGTCCTGCATCTTGCGCTGCGTTTCCTGGTTGGCGATTTCCCTGCTGTGCACGTTTTCTTCCGCGGCTCAGCAATCGGCCCCAACTCTCGAACTGTCGAGGACGATTCGTACCTGGGAGTTCCTTCCCGTCGTGGGCACACGAGCGGGACTCTTCGGCTACGAAACGGGGCGGTTTGAAGCCTGGGTCTATCCCCTGAAAATCTTCCGCGACTTCCACCTGACTTTCTACGTTGGTGACCGCGCCTTGCCCGCGGAAAGTCTCGCGCGGACGCTGACCGTTCATCCGGAATCCGCGTCGATCCTGTACGTCGGCGATTCCTTTCGCGTTCGTGAAACGCTCTGCGTTCCGGTGAACGAAGCAGGCGCCATCATTCTCCTGGACGTTGAGACCGAGCAACCGCTGGAGATCGAGGCCGGATTCACAGGAGACTTCCAACTGGAGTGGCCGGCGGCGCTGGGTGGAACGTATATCGAGTGGGAGGAGAAGCTGCGCGCTTTCGTCTTTGGCGAAGAGGCGCGTAAGTATGCCGCGCTGGTAGGATCGCCCACCGGGGGCGACGCCCGGCTCTCGTATGAGACCAACTATTCTTCATCCGACCAGAACTCTTTTCGTCTAGGCGTGACGCAAAAGGGTAAAGAGACAAAGGCGATCGTGATCGCCGCATCCGTCACGGGCTTTGCCGACGCCGAGAAGACGTACCAGCATCTGCTCACCTCGTATGCCGATTCCATGCGCGAGTCTGCGGCCTACTACCGCGCGTATCTCGACAAGACGGTGAGCCTGGAATTACCTGACGCCCCTTTGCAGCAGGCCTACGACTGGGCGCGCATCAGCACGATTCAAGGTCTGGTGAACAATCCGTTCTTGGGCTCCGGGTTAGTCGCGGGATATCGAACTTCCGGAACTGGCCAGCGTCCCGGCTTCGCGTGGTTCTTTGGCCGGGATTCTTTGTGGACCTCATTTGCTCTCAATGCCGACGGAGACTACTCCACCAGTCGCACCGCGCTCGATTTCATCAGCAAGTATCAGCGGGACGATGGCAAAGTGCCGCACGAGATTTCGCAAAGTGCGAGCCTGGTGCCGTGGTTCAAGGATTATCCCTACCCCTATGTTTCGGCGGATGCGACGCCACTGTTCATCATCGCGGTGAATGATTATGCAGTCGAGAGTGGCGACCTCGCTTTCGCGCGCGACAAGTGGGATAACGTCTGGCGCGCCTACCAGTTTCTGAAGTCCACCTATGATGCGCAAGGCTTCGCTCAAAACGCTGGCATTGGCCATGGCTGGGTCGAAGGTGGGCCACTCCTTCCCGTGAAGAACGAGTATTACCAGGCCGGGCTCGGCGTCGAGGCGCTGCAGGCTCTCTCCAATCTCGCGCGACTTGTGGGGAAAGACGACGTCAGCAAGCAACTTGCAGCTGAGTTTGAGCACAGCAACACAGTGCTCGATCAAGCTTTCTGGTCGCAGGAGATGAATAGTTATGCATTTGGTCTGAAGCAAGACAACCAGCGCGTGAACGAAGCGACTGTGCTGGCCACGGTCCCCATGTGGTTTGGTCTGCCCACCCGGGATCATGCCGACCAGACGATCACGCGACTCGCCGCCGCGGATCACCAAACGGACTGGGGCATGCGCATCATTTCGCAGAACTCAAAAGTCTATGATGGATCCGGCTATCACTACGGCTCGGTCTGGCCGCTGTTTACCGGATGGGCTTCGGTGGGCGAATACCGCTACCATCGCGCCTTTGCGGCGTATTCCAATCTGCGGTCAAATGCACTGCTCGGCGTTGATGGTGCGCTCGGCCACTTCACGGAAGTTTTATCGGGAGACTACTACCAGTCGTTCGCCACCAGCTCCCCGCATCAGATCTGGTCTTCCGCCATGGTTGTCAGTCCGATCTTGCGCGGCATGTTCGGCCTGCAGACCGACGGGAGGAAACATGAGATCACGCTAGCTCCCCACGCCCCCGCCGACTGGACCACGTTTGCCATTCGGAATGTTCACGTCGCTGGCGTCTCCGTCGATTTCCGATATCAAAAAACGGAAGACGGGATAACGCTCGAAGCCAGGCGCGCGGGCACGGGTGATTGCTGGGTCGAATTCTCTCCCGCGTTTAGCCTGCGTACGCAGGTGGTTAGCGTCCAGATGAACGGCCGACCTTTGCCTTTTAAGATGGAGCCGAATGGCAACGACCAGCACTTATCGGCCAGATTTGCCGTCAGCGACGGAACGAACCATCTGGTTGTCCGCATTAAGAACGATTTTGGTCTGGCACTTTCGAATGAACTCCCGGCGCTGGGCAGCGCGAGCCGCGGTCTGCGCGTACTGTCCGAATCGTGGAATGCCTCGAAGACGCAGTTGACGCTCGAAGTGTCTGGCCGTGCGGGAATGAGCTATCAGATGGACGTTTGGAATCCCGGCCAGATCTCTTCCGTCGAGGGCGGCGTCCTCGCCAAACTCGGCAAACTGGAAATTCAGATTCCGCAAGAGGCGGACGGCTACGTGCAGCAGAGAGTCGTAATCCATTTCGGACGGACCTGAGTCGCGCCGCGGCGCATGCCAGCGGAAAAAGGTTTACACTCAGGCAAATCGTAACTCGCTCCTTCCTGGCAACTGCGGCAGGCGGGCCGACGCTTGTTGAACTTCGACCAAACTTTCAAGGAGCCTCTCTATGCAACGCAAGCTCTCTTCGATTTTGCTGTGTATGTTCGTGTTGATACCATTGCTCACTGCGTGCGCGCAGAATGCGAACAAGCCAGTGGATGCGGAAGGCCATCAGTGGTGGCAGCATGCGGTCTTTTACGAAATTTATCCGCGCAGCTTTGCCGACAGTAACAACGATGGCGTAGGCGATCTCAACGGCATTACGTCGAGGCTCGATTACCTGAAGGACCTGGGCGTGGATGCAATCTGGATCTCGCCCTGCTTCCCGTCGCCGCAAGTGGACTTCGGTTACGACGTTTCCGACTACGAAAACATCGATCCCATGTACGGGACTCTGGCCGACTTCGACACCTTGGCCAGTGAAGCCAAGAAGCGCGGTATTCACATCATTCTCGACTTCGTGGTGAATCACACCTCCGACCAGCACAAATGGTTCCTCGATTCCAAGTCGTCTCGCACGTCGGAACATCGTGACTGGTACATCTGGCGCGACGGCAAGACGCCGGGACAGCCTCCGAACAACTGGATATCCGACTTCGGCGGTTCGACGTGGAAATTCGACCCTACGACCAATCAGTATTACTACCATTACTTCGCCGCCCAGCAGCCCGACCTGAACTGGCGCAATCCGGCGGTGAAGGATGCGATGTTCGATGTGACGCGCTGGTGGTACAAGCGCGGCGTATCGGGCTTCCGGCTAGATGCGGTGGACACTTTGTTCGAAGACCCAAGCCTGCATGACAACCCTGTTCTGCCTGGCAAGAATGATTTTGGCGACTCCAACGAGGAGAACAAGTACAACGATAAGCTGCCCGAGGTGCACGACACGCTGCGTGAGCTGCGCAAAGTAGCCGACGAAAACAATGCGGTGCTGATTGGAGAGACCTGGACGTCTGACATCGCAGAGCTGAATCTTTATTACGGCAAAGGCAACAACGAATTGCAGTTACCGATGGACTTTCTCTTTACCACGGTCAATAAGCTTTCACCCGCTGATTTCCGCAAGCAGATTGCTGCGGTCGATTCCGCCTCGGGCTGGCCCACATTTGTCATCAGCAACCACGACATCGCCCGCTCGTATGATCGTTATGGCGACGGCCAGCACAACGATCAGATCGCGAAGTTGATGGCCGGGCTGTACCTCACATTGCGCGGAACACCGATCATGTATTACGGCGAAGAGATTGGAATGAAGACCACGCCGCCCACGCGCAAAGAAGACGTCAAAGATCCGATCGGCCGCAGCGGCTGGCCCAAAGAAAAAGGACGCGACGGCGAGCGCACCCCGATGCAGTGGAATGACAGCGCGAACGCCGGGTTCTCGACGGCCACGCCATGGCTACCCGTTCCTTCCACGGCCACCACCCACAACGTTGCCGACGAAGAGAAAAATCCGCAGTCGGTACTCTCATTCTACAAGAGCGTGCTCAAGTTGCGTCGAACGAATCGGGCTCTGCTCGACGGCAGCTATGTTCCGCTGAATGAAAACGATCAGAACGTGCTGTCGTATCTGCGCGCGTACAAGGATCAAATGGTTCTGGTGGCGTTGAACATGTCAGGCGCGGAGCGGAAAGTGAGCTTTGAGATCAGCAAGCACGGCTTCACGTCGGCGAAGAGCCTGGTGTCTACCGGAAAATCTTCGGTGAATGGAGACGTGGTCACGCTCGAGCCCTACGGAGTTTTCATCGGCCAGTTGATGAAGTGAAGAGTCGCGCTCACTCGCCGCTGAGAATTCTCCAGGCTTCTTTGCCCGTGAGGACGACGTTCTGGATTCCCTTGACTGCGTTCACATACTGAGCACGCTCGAACGCAGCCGGATCCTTGCACCGTAGCTGGCTGAGATTTCCTTTGAAGTCCGCGACCGATTTGTAGTGATGCTTCTCCATCCAGCGGCGCAAGCCGGTTTCCAGGTCGCTCAGGTGGCCAATCCCATTGCGCAACAGCGCCGAGCACACCATGGTGACATCGGCGCCAACCAGAAGCAATTTCACAACATCATCAGGACTGTGGACGCCGCTCGATCCTGCAAGGTCCGCTTTGATGCGGCCGTAGAGCATTCCAATCCACGTGAATGGCAGGCGGAGCGCCTCCGACGTGCTGAGCAGAACATTGGGCTGGATGTCGAGTGCGTCCATGTTCATGTCGGGCTGGTAGAAGCGATTGAATAGCACGAGGCCATCCGCCCCGGCTGCGTCGAAGCGCCTTGTCATGTTGGCCATGCTGGTGAAAAAAGGTGTCAGCTTCGCCGCGACGGGGATTTTCACCGCCGATTTCGACAGCGTCACTACCTGCACATATCCATCCTCCAGTACACACCCTGCGATGTCGGCCTGGCTCGGCACTTGATACAGATTGAGCTCTAGCGCGCTCGCTCCAGCCTGCTCGATCAATCGGGCGTATTCGGTCCATCCTTGCGGAGTCGCACCGCACAGGCTGGCGATCACCGGGACGCGAACAGCCTCTTTCGCCTTGCGAAGAAGGCCCAGATAGCGATCGAGCGCGGGGCGAGTCGCCGCTTGCGTGTCTTGGGCCAGCTCTTCGAAGAGAGAATGAAAAACGATGGCGGAAGCGCCCGCATCTTCAAGCCGGCGAATGCTATCGATGTCCTGCGTCAAAGGGGAGGCCGAGGAAACCAGCGGAGTGCGCAGCTTTAGTCCAAGATAAGTAGTGGAGAGATCAAGCATGGAATCCTCGTAAGGAGTCTGGTCGACTCGACGGAAAGCGGCCTTCCGCAGCCTTTCTGGCGATGAAAAGAACAGGGGATCATACGCTTCGGGGGATGAATCGTCTATGACTGCGCGCACAGGCCCTGCGCAATCGGGTATAGAATACGCACGGCGAGCGGATGCACGAACTCTCGATTGCAATGGGCATAGTAGAGGCTGCGATGGAAGAAGCGCAGCGTCGCGCCGTCAAAGTGAGCGCCGTGCATCTCCGGCTGGGCGCGCTTTCTGGCGTGGTCAAGGATGCGCTGCTGTTCTCCTATGAAGTTGCTTGCCAGGACACGCCGCTGCAGGGCTCGCAACTGATCGTCGAGGACATGCCCGTGATTGTTTTCTGCGCGCGATGCAAGTGCACGCGGCAACTCGAGTCGGTGCAGTTATTTCGGTGTCCGGAGTGCGGCACGCCGACGATGGACGTCCGTCAAGGCAAGGAACTTGAAGTGTTCGCATTGGAGGTTGAGGAATGAGCGAGCCGCGTCTGGTCGAAGTCCGCAGAAATGTCTTGAAGCAGAACGACGTAATCGCGCGCTCTCTGCGCGAACAGTTCCGCGCGGCTGGAGTCTTCGTCGTGAGCCTCGTCTCAAGCCCGGGCTCGGGGAAGACCACTTTTCTCGAGAAGACACTCACGCAACTCCAGCCTCGTTATCGTGTGGCGGCGCTGGTCGGCGATCTCGCCACCGAGAACGATGCCGTGCGTCTGGCCCGCAGCAAAGCGCCTGTCAAGCAAATCACGACGGGGACGCTCTGCCACCTCGAAGCCGCGATGGTACAGAATGCCCTGCAGGAGTGGGATCTCCATCAACTTGATTTTCTGTTCATCGAGAACGTCGGCAATTTAGTTTGCCCGTCTTCCTATGATCTGGGAGAGAATCTTCGGCTCGTGCTGATGTCAGTGACCGAAGGCGAAGACAAGCCGCTGAAGTATCCCACGATCTTCAACAGTGCCGACGTGGCTGTCATCAGCAAGAACGAACTTTCCACCGCGGTTGAGTTCGATTGGGATGCCGCGCGTACAAGCATCCAGTCCGTGCGCCCCGGAATGCAGATCTTTCGGCTCTCGGCGAAAACCGGCGAGGGCATGGAAGAATATTTGAATTTTCTTTCGCGCCAGCTGGCAGAACAACGAGCCGTCGCCCAAATCTAGGTTCGCCGCAGCATCCGCCGATTCCTCGGCGCGCACAATCCGCACCCGTGGCACGCTACTTCTTTACTGCCTCAAACGCCTGCTTCGCCATCGCGATCGTGCGCTGCACGTCGTCCTCCGTGTGCGCCGCTCCCAGAAACGCCGCTTCGTACTGCGAAGGCGGCAGGTACACGCCGCTATCGAGCATGCTGCGGAAGAATTTCCCGAACGCCTCGGTGTTCGATTTCGACGCCGAATCCCAATCCGTCACCGGCCCCTTCGTGAAGAACCAGGTGAACATCGATCCCACGCGGTTATAGCAGAGCGGCACTCCAGCTTCTCTCGATGCTGCCGCCACGCCCTCGACCAATTGTCCGCTCAGTCTCTCCAGCCGCGGATAAATCTCATCCTTGCGGTCCCGCAGCTGC
>CAVPNR010000044.1:0-15746 GCA_963706645.1 uncultured Acidobacteriaceae bacterium | reverse complement strand
CGAACCTACAACCCTCCGGTTAACAGCCGGATGCTCTGCCATTGAGCTACTGAGGAGTGTGGAGGATCGGGCTTGGCGCTCGATCTTTTGCCGACTCCTTCATCATAGCATTCCGGGTTGCGGTCTGAAAACACTTCCCTTCCTTCTGTTAACCTAGGCCTTTCGAGGTGCATATGGCGGGAGGGGCGCGTTTCGTGATTGTTTTCTCTTCTTTATTCCTTGTAGTGGCGGCGGTGGTAGCGCGCGGCAATTCTCAATCTTCTTCTTCCAACTCTTCTTCGACTTCTTCCCTTCCCAAAACCGATGTGAAGCCTGTAATCGACATGTTTCACGGGGTCAAAGTGCTCGACAACTACCGCTGGCTCGAGGATGGGAAGAGTCCTGCGACCCAGAAGTGGGTGGAAGAGGAGATGGCTTACACCCGCTCTGTGCTTGATCCTCTGCCGGGGCGCGCGGCGATTCATCAGCGGCTGACTCAGTTGCTGTCGATTGGGAGCGTGACGCCTCCCATGATTGCGGGTCGACATTATTTTTACACCAAGCGCGAGGGGATGCAGAACCAGCCCGTCCTCTATGTCCGCGAAAATGCCCGCGAGGGGCTGAACGGGCAGGACCGCGTTCTGGTTGACGCCAACACGCTCGCGGCCGATGGGACCATTGCGCTCGACTGGTTTCAGCCTAGCGAGAACGGGAAGTATGTTGCTTACGGAACTTCTCCGAGCGGGTCGGAGATGAGCACGCTGCACATCATCGAGACCAAGACCGGCAAAGTGCTGCCCGACACCATTGAGCGTACGCGCGCTGCGTCGATTGCATGGACGCTCGACAACTCCGGTTTTTATTACACGCGCTATCCGAAAAAGGGGGACGTGCCCGAGGGACAGGAGATGTACAACCGGCACGTTTACTATCACGCGCTGGGGGACGATCCGGCCAACGACGACAAGCTGATTTTCGGCGAAGGGCGCGATGCGGAAGACTGGCCCAGCGTTCACCTTTCGAACGACGGGCACTGGCTGCTGATCAGCGTTTCGCAGGGATGGACCAAGTCCGAACTTTATCTGATGGACGTGAAGAAGGGCACGCCGCCTACGCGCATCACCACTGGGAAGAATTTCCTGTACGGTGGCGAAGTTTATGACGGCAAACTCTACATCACGACGAATGAAGATGCGCCTCGCTACCGCGTGTTTGTCGCCGACGCGGGGAATTATGATCGCGAGGCGTGGAAGGAACTGATCCCGCAGACGGACGCGGTGCTGCAAGGAGCGGCCGTCTTCGGCGGCAAACTGTTTGCCCAGTACGAACAGAATGCGAGTTCGCAGTTGAAGCTCTTCGATCTCGATGGCAAGAAGCTCAACGACATCCCGCTTCCGGCGATTGGCACGGTGTTTGGATCTGGAGGCCGTTGGGACCGCGATGAAATGTTTTTCGGATTTCAATCGTTCACTGTGCCGCCTTCGATTTACCGGGTGGATCTGAAGTCGCTCGCGAGCAGCGACCCTCAGGGGCTAAAGCCCGCATCCGTGGCGGCGTCTGGCGGCACGGCTGAAAGCCGTGCCCTTCCCAAACCCGTCGATCGTATGCACTCTTCGATGATCGAACCAGTTCTCTGGACCAAGGTCGACGCGCCCTCGATCGATCCCTCGGGCTACGACGTCAATCAGGAATGGTTCACGTCGAAGGACGGGACACGTGTCCCCATGTTCGTCGTGCATAAGAAAGGCGTAGCGAAGAACGGGAAGAATCCTACGCTGCTGACCGCATACGGCGGCTTCAACGTGAGCCTGACTCCGAGCTTCAGCCGCACGGCTTATTTGTGGATGGAGCACGGCGGCATCTATGCGGTGGCCAACCTGCGCGGCGGGGCCGAGTTCGGCGAAGACTGGCATCGCGCCGGCATGCTCGACAAGAAGCAAAACGTCTTCGACGACATGATCGCCGCCGCCGAGCATCTGATCTCCGAAAAATATACCGACAAGAATCATCTTGCGATCCAGGGCGGCTCAAACGGGGGCTTGCTGATGGGCGCCATGATGACGCAGCGGCCTGACCTGTTTCGTGCCGTGGTGTGCCAGGTGCCGCTGCTCGACATGCTGCACTACCAGGATTTCCAGATCGCGAAACTGTGGATCCCGGAATACGGCACGGCGGAAAACCCGGAGCAGTTCAAGTGGCTCTACGCCTACTCGCCGTATCACCACGTGAAGGCGGGCACGGAGTATCCCGCGATCCTGTTTATGACCGCGGATACCGACACCCGCGTCGATCCCATGCACGCGAAAAAGATGGCCGCGCTGATGCAGGCGGAAGCGAAGAATGGGGCGAGTAAGACGCGTCCGATTCTGTTGAGGATTGAGAGCAAGGCGGGGCATGGCGCGGGAAAACCGGTGACGAAGCAGATTGAAGAGTTTACGGATCTGTACTCGTTTCTGTTTTGGCAGATGGGAGTGAAGCCGTAGTACTCGGTACTCGGTACTCAGTACTCAGAAAAACTCTCCCGCCGCGTTACTCCGTCGCTCCGCCCAGGAAGAGCATCGCGCCACATTCTCGACTCGAACTGAGTACTGAGTACTGCGTACTGAGTACTGGCTTCACGCCACTGATTTTGTTGAGGCGATCAGGCCATTCAGAATCCTGCCTAGCTCAGAGGTTTTGAGCAAGAGAGTATCGGCATCTTTTGAGCCTAGATGGCCTAGATCGTTGGCCAGCATGATTTGGGTTTCTACCTCGGCTAGAGAACCGCGGGCGTTGTTGAGGAAATGGTGGAACTCACGTCGCGAGTATCGGGCCTGGCCTTCCGCGATATTGCTGGGCACAGAAACTGCCGCCCTGCGCAGTTGGCTCATTAGGCCGTAACGTTCTTCCCTCGGGAACGATTGCGTAGCGCAATAGATTTCCCTCACCAGGACCATCGCCTTCTGCCAAGCAATGAGATCGCGATACGATCCGCCCATGTTTATCGCCTCTGAGAAGTATCATTGCACCGTAAATTCCGTCGTGCCGCGCGAGAATCGAAATAAAAATGCTCGCGAAGGCCGAAATGGGAAGCAGCACTCGATACTCAGAACTCAGATGGAGGGTGGTGCGGTGACAGAGTTGTTCACCAAATTAGACACGGAGGGAGCCAAGTACCCCGTCTGTTGCATCGTTCGTGGTTTCCCCCTTTCGCAAAGAATGCGAAAGATGGGTAGATGCGCTTCTCTGGCGAACATCGTACGAAAAGTCTCAGCTAGGCGGCGAGCCTGCCCGCGAGTCGCCGCAAACAGGCTGTCGCTTTGTCAATGTCTCGCGGCTCAAAGTCTCCGCCTAGAAGCCCCCCAGCAGTTTTGTCGTCGTTAGTTTCGGGAAGAACTTGGAGAGCCTGTTCACGCAGATAGTTGGCGTTCGCTATTACATCCCTCATTTGAGCACGATGACGACCGTTGATTTGCTCTTTCAGTTTGTCCCACGCGTCCTCAATCTTCTTTATCTCTTCTTTGCTTCCTCCTTCCCGTTGCACATGCTCAAGGTGTTCATAGTAGAAATGGTAGGAATTGTCGTACTCGTCAACCCACTTCATCTTGCCGTTTCCCAACTGATCTACAAGGCTTTGAACCATCGCTAGCAGGATTTTCTTCGTAGCTTTATCGGCTTCGCTCTGAGCCGCTTTCGCCTGGGCCTGAAGGTCAGCAACGAGGCGAGGGTCGTGCCTTTCTTTGGCTGCTGCAATCTTCACACCCAAGTCAGCTATCCGAGTCTGCAAAGCATTCAGGTTCGGCATCAATATACCGACACTTGTCACCATCGTATGGGTGTCAGTTACGAGGGTGTCAGTTGTTGTGATGAGCCTGTCGCTATCTTTAACCAACTTATCGTCATCCGTAACCAGTGTATCGATCTGGGAATTGAAGTGCCGTCTCTGGTACGTACTGGCAGCGAAACCAGCAATTGCGACTACGATGCAAGAGTAGGCGATAGTCTTCCGCCAGGCCGGATTCCTTTCAATCTCCTCGGCCTTTGCCGGAAACGACATTAGGACTCCCAACACAGCTAGCAGGATGTTGGAAATGTCCGGCAGAGCGTCCGCAAGCGAGAGGATGATGGTCTTGATGACGTGTGGCATTTGCGCGGCGGTAATTATAGTCCTGGCTTTTTGGCGGACTGTAGGGGCTAGCCCATCTTTCCGCTAACACAACCTAGGCTGCCCCACGGTTCGCGATTTTCGAATCGCGGGCACCACTGACGATGGGATCAACCGATTTTTCTGTCGTCCATCCGGGACTTGGTTCCCTCTTTGGGGCTCTTACCTAGGGAAATCCGGACGGACACGTCCGGGGCTAACACATGTCGCCGCTCCGCGGCTGGGGCAGAAGGAGGATTCGGCCATTCTTTTTCCACAGGCCTCCACAATAAAAATCTCCTTCTTGTGACGAACGACCTTTACTGAGGATTCCAGAAAGAGCAAGCTCGCTACATGCGCGCGGACTCGATCCACCCGATCCCGACGATCGACCCACACAGCGGCCGCTCGTCCGCCGCTAAGTCCTTATTCTGGAAGATTTTACCCGTAAGTCCTTGCGGCTCAAGATTTTGGCCGGACTCGATCCGATACCCACCCCGCAAGTTCTTAAGAATGAATATTTTAGAGAATGAGCAAAAAAAATATCGAGAGGTGCCTGAAGGCCCGGAAGTATGATCAATCGGGGAGAGCGGGCCTTGCGCACACTTCAACCAAAAGTCCCTAGTCAACTCGGGCTTGCGGCGGTGCGAACGTTTGCCGCCACTGAGCGGATGAACCAGATGCTGATTGAACATCTGGACCGGGCCGCATGGAGCGCGAAGCCGCCGGGGAAAGTGCGCAGCATTGCGGCGATCTTCACGCACATGCATAACGTGCGCTGCAAGTGGGTGAGGCTGACGGCTCCGCATTTGAAGGTTCCGCGACAGCTCAACCGGTCGAAGTGCACGCCGCAGCAGGCGCGCGCGGGATTGGCGGAGAGCGCGGCTCGCTGCGAGGAGATGCTGGCGGAAGCATTTGGCGGTAAGGGTCGCGTGGAGAGGTTTCACAGGGATGGATGGGCGCGTCCGTGGCCGGCGGGTGTGGAGATGCTGTGCTACATGATTGCGCACGAGGCGCACCATCGCGGGCAGGTGTGCATGCTCGCCCATCAGATGGGATTTCCGTTGCCAGGGAAAGTGACATCCGCGATGTGGAGTTGGGAGAAGTTGTGGAAGAGTGCGGCGCGGAGCCCGACGTTCTGATATGACGTCCGTTGCCAGAGGCAGAGGGTGAAGGGATGAGGAAATCAAATACTCGGCTGGCGTTGCTCTTGCTGTTTGTATTGCTGGCCGGGCTCGCGATGGCTGGATTCTCGAGTCAGCATCGCGTCAAGCACGGTCCGAGCGAGCCGGGTGTGTTCGATTATTATGTGCTGGCTCTTTCCTGGTCGCCGGAGTTCTGCCACAGTCACGCCGCGAATACGCAGTGCTCGGGGCATTTTGGCATGGTGGTGCACGGGCTGTGGCCGCAGTTTGTCGACGGGTATCCGGAACACTGTTCGACGCAGCCGGGCCTAACGGATCCGTCGAGCATGACGGATATCATGCCGGACGCTTCGCTCGTCGCGCATGAATGGGCGACGCATGGAACCTGCAGTGGGCTGGGCGCGGAGGACTATTTCAAACTGGTGCGGCGGGCCTTCAAATCAGTCAAGGTTCCGGCGCGTCTTGCGGCTGCCGCGCAGATGTTTTCGATGACTCCGCAGGAACTCAAGGAAGAGTTTGTTGCCGCGAACCCGCGCCTGGGAGCAGAAGACATCGCCATCAGCTGCGGGAATAATTATCTGACCGGCGTTTCAGTCTGTCTCTCGAAACAACTCGAGCCGATGGCATGCCAAGGAGTGCGCGACTGCCGGGCGAACTCCATCAGGATCGCTCCTGTGCGGTGAGAGGCGAGCGATTGCGATCTACCAGAAATTGTTGCCGTTGAGGCGAACAAATCTGCATAGCTGCCGCGTGGTTTGTGGTTTCCGTCTCCTTTTATTTCAGTGGTTTGCGAGGTTGGCGGGGTTCTTGCTCCTTATTCGTGTTGAATGAAAAGGGGGAACCATGAGGCTGCTTGTGGGGAGACACTGGGTATTGTGGGCGGTGATGGCGGTTTCCGCCTTGCTGCTCATTCCCGCGGTTTACGCCGGGAATGACGTGATGGGTGAGATTGAGTTTGAGGGGAAGACGAAGGTTGAGAAGACATCTGGCGTGTGGATCGATGGCGGGTACGTTGGGTATCTGAAGGAACTCAAGGGATCGAAGAAGGTTCTGCTGCTACCGGGAGAGCACGAGATCAGTGTGCGGCAGGATGGATATCAGGATTTTGTGCAGCGCGTGGCGGTGCAGCCGGGACAGAAACTGGTGGTGCGCGTGGAGATGCAGAAGGCGGCGACGCAACCGATGCCAGCGGTTACGGCGACTGTGAAGATTGAGGTGAATCCCAATCGAGCGGCGGTTTTTGTCGATGGGCAATTTGTGGGACACGTGGGAGAGTTCGAAGGTGCTGGCCGTGGGATGCTGGTGGCACCGGGCGTGCATAAGATACGGGTCGCGCTGCCGGGATATCAGACGTTTGAGACTGAGATCAATGCGGTGGCCAACCAGAAAGTGGAAGTAAAGACGGATCTGGTAAAGAGCGGCGCCGAGGCGGAAGATCCGATGCTGAATCCGGCGGGCAATCACACGACGCCGCCTGCTTCGGACCGGGCTTCACCACCGCCGCCAGACCGTGCAACGCCGCCGCCAGCGCCGAATCGCGCTGAGTCTCCGCAGCGGTAGGGGAGTTGGGAAGGAGCAAGTCACTTTCTCGGCATCACAGAACTGCAGCGCATTCTGATCAGTCTGGCGCGAGGGCTCTCCGGTCCCCTGCGGTGAGGTAGGATGGTACTCTGCATCGGGACATTTCCGGGAGACGATCTGTGATGGCGATACTCAGAAGAGTTCTCATCCTTGTTTCTTGCACTTCTTGCCTGATACTGGCCGTCGCGCTGGTGCCGACCGCTGCAATGGCGCAGGGTACCGACTGGCGCATAAAACTGAATCAGCAACTGCCGTTGATGGGGCATCGGAACTGGATTGCGGTGGTAGATTCGGCGTATCCGTTGCAAACCAGTGCGGGCGTCGAGACCATCGAAACCAACGAGGATCAACTTGAGGTGGTGAAGATGGTTCTCGGACAGATCGGTAAGAGCGAGCATGTTCGGCCCATCATCTTCACCGACGCGGAGCTCAAACTGGTCCCGGAGAGTGACGCCAAAGGGGTAACCGCTTATCGAGACGCGCTCGCGACGCTGCTGGGCAACAACGAAGCGCAATCGCTGCCGCACGAGGAGATTATTTCCAAGCTGGACGAAGCGGGTAAGACGTTCCATATTCTGGTGCTGAAGAGTCGGATGACGATTCCGTACACGTCGGTGTTTATCCGGCTCGAGTGCGGGTACTGGACCGCGGATGCCGAGAAGAGATTGCGTCAGGCGATGGCGGTACACTGACCGCGCCGTTTTGGGTGTTCGCGCGGGATCCCTTCCTCCGCTTGACGAACGCCGCCTGTCAGGGCGACGCCCCGTATCTTTATTGATGATGCCTCCGGTCGGATGACGCCCCGCATCATTGCTGATGTCCTTGGTCTGTGTGCGTTTGGTCGCTTGCAGCCGTGATTGTGATCACAATGGTCTTGCTTCCCGCTCCGTTTCAAGGGGTTACCTTTTCTTTCTCCGTTCCGTTCTCCCGAGGCTAATTGATTCTTAGTAATGATCCGTCGACGGCGGGTCACTAGAATGACGACGCCTATGAGAATGCTCACTGCGAGCGCTTCCCTTCTCCTACTCATGCTGGCGCTGCCGGCCTGGAGCGTTGAGCATCCGGGCGTTATTCCGACCGGCGTCGAATGTTCTTCATGCCACGCGAAAAAGGTCACCGGGAAATCGGTGCATTCGGCGATGTCGACGCAGTGCACGGTGTGCCACGTGGCGCGGACGCAAGGAGACATGACGACGCTGAGCCTGGCCATGCCGAAGGAACTGATTTGTTTCGCGTGCCATGAGAAGTCGGCAGCGTTGCAGCAACACGTTCCAGTTGTAAAAGGATCGTGTGTGGATTGTCACGATGCGCACAGCAGCGACCAGCGCATGCTGCTGCGGACGGCGGCGGGCAATCCACTGTCCGCACTGAAGACACGGTAAGTCAGGCGGTCGAGTCCCCGAAGTCTTTCACCCTTGACTCTGTTGAACGCCCAAGACCTTCGTGTGAAGGTACCGGCGGCGAAACTGTCGCCAGAGTTGGCGAGAGGCTGGGTGGACGGAAAGCAAGCGGCCTGTGAATTGAAACAGATGGCGAGTAGAGCGAGGACAAGCACGCGGAAGCCACCAGATGAACATATAACCGCACCGCCTCAATGCGACTGGGAATGCTGGAGCGACGATTGCCAGCGGGCGGAGAACCCGATCGCGGAAGGTCTGATGCGACGTGTGAATCTGTGGGTTGGCGCCTTCCGGGTTTTCGGTTTGGCAGAATACGCGCGGGTACTGTGTTTCCCTGAGGAAGCTACTATCTTCTCCTAATCCCTAATTCAGCGAGGCGTGAGACACATCGCGGCTCACTGATCTGTGTCGAGCACACGAAAATTCCGTTTACCCTTTGGGGCGGATTGCATCCAAACGACGCGCGCTCTTGTCAGGACTCGGCGCTTGGAGCCTTCACTTGGAGAACTGTTACTGGAAGATCCGCACCATATTGCTGGCGGGATTCGTCGCCGTATCGATGGCCGGCGTCTCGGTGTGCCAGACCGACACATTCGGACCTTCTGCTCTGCCTGCGGATCCCTCGAGTGCGGTGATTGCGATGCCGCCGTTTGATGTGTCGTCATTTCAGGCGGGAGCTTTTAATAAAGATGCTTCTACACCCAGCATCGAAGTGGAGACTGAGCATAAACACGGAATCGTGAGAAGGTCCGTGAGCCGAACGCTGGACGATCAGAAGGAGATCTACAAAGCGCCATTCTTGCCGTCAAATTTGCGGTGGGACGCGCTGGTGCTGGCGCCGACAGCGGTTTTCCTGGCGACGGACCGGCACATCGAGAACAATCTGCCGGGCGGGCACTACACGTTTTACCAAAATGCTTCCGACATTGCGATTGGAGGGCTGGCGGCGACGCTGACGGGAGTTTGGATTTATGGGATCAAAGGCGATCATCCCCATGCCAGAGAGACCGGGAACCTGGAACTGGAAACGTTGGTGAATACGTTTCTGATTTATGCGCCGATGCAGTACATCGCCGGGCGGCAGCGTCCGGGTGAAGGCAACGGGCAGGGGGACTTCTGGAAGCACCACGCCATGAATACCTCGTTTCCTGGTGGGCACGCGATGTTCACGTGGGCGATGGCGACCGTAGTGGCGCAGGAGTATCCGAAGCCGTGGGTGCAGGTTCTGAACTATACGGCTGCGTTTACGGTGACCGCAACGCGCTTCCTGGGGCGGGATCACTGGGCGTCGGATATGTGGTTGGGATCGGCCCTGGGGATCGCGATTGGAACACATGTGTTTCATGCGCATTGCGACCCGGAGTTGAGCGCATCATGTATGCGGCATCACGAGAAGATGCTGAGGAGGAAGATGAATCTGGCGAAGTCGCCGCTGTACGCGTGGCCGAACGCGAAGCCGACAGAAGATTATGCGAGCGGACGACCGATCTCCCAGTGATGGCCGAAGGGATCGACAACACGGCCCAGGCGCCAACCGTGTTCTTCCGTAACGGGAAAGACTTGCGTCGCGCCAGCGGCGACTGCGCGGGCGAAGACGGTATCGGGATCGCCTACGGTTAGAATGATGCGGACGGAGCTGCCCTTGAGGCTCTCGGGACTGAAATTGCCGTGTTCGGGGGATTCGTCGCCCACCCAGAACTCGGCGCCCTCCACGGAAAGGCGAGCGACCACGCTACTGCCTTCATGCATGCGAAATGCTTCGGTGGCGCCGAAGGCCGACTTGTAGAAGTCCACGGCGCGTGCGCCGTTGCGAACCGAAAGCCAGGGAGCGATGGTGGTGGGGATGGTGGAATTGTTCATTCACGTTCCTTGTGAGCTACGGCAGACTAGGCTCCCGAGTAAGCTCGTCTCAGGCCTTCGATGTCGATCTTATTCATTTGCAGCATGGCTTGCATGACGCGGCGGGATTTTTCGGGATCTTTGTCGTTGAGCATCTCGCCGAGAGCGGAAGGGATGATCTGCCACGACAATCCGAATTTGTCTTTGAGCCAACCGCATCTTTCTTGCTTTCCGCCGGCGGAAAGTTTCTCCCAGAGATCATCGACTTCTTCCTGAGATTTGCAGTCCACCAGGAACGAGATGGCCGGCGTGAAGGCGAAGAGGGGACCGCCGTTGAGCGCCATGAACTCCTCTCCGTCGAGCACGAAGGTGGCGGACATGACGGCGCCCTTTGGGCCGGGGCCGGCATCGCCGTAGCGGGTCACGCGTCCGATTTTTGAGTTCTTGAAAATAGAGACGTAGAAATTCATGGCCTCCTCGGCCTGGGTGTCGAACCACAAGAAGGGAGTGATCTTTTGCACGGGCAACCTCCTTCGGGAGTGCGTGGACGAAATAGCAGAGACGGTCTTCTGCTGAAAACAATAGCAGCTGGGAGCGAAGTTGTCGTGGTAGAATCCTCGGGCTTGCCGCTGAACGCCGCCACGCGCGGGCGATTCCGGCTCCGAACCTCTTCCCGGAGGCACACTTCATGAACTCCCGTTCCCTTCCCTTGTTCCGTTCGGTATTGATCTCATGTGTCGGCCTGATGGCGGTGATTTCAGCACCGTGTGCGGACGCACAGCACGCGCTGCCAAACCATCTCACAAAGCGCATGGTCGGCGATTACGGATATTGGAGCAAGTATCAGACTCCGCCGTATGGCGCGACACAGATTCCGTATCACAAGCTGACCCACATCAATCACGCCGGAGTGTCGTTTGACGCGACGGGCACGTTGTCGGTGCCGGACGGGTTCATTGAACCGGAACTGAACAACAGCGCGCACGCGGCGGGCGTGAAGGTGCTGCTACTGTTGGGCGGCGACTTTACCGGACTCGAAACCAGCGGCGCGATGCAGACGCTGGTGGACAATGTGGCGGCGTTCGAGCAGCAATATGCCTATGACGGCGCCGACATCGACTGGGAATATCCGGAAAGCAGCGCAGACCGTGAGCTTCTGGTGAACCTGATGTCGAGCTTGCGCGCGTCGAATCCGAACTATGTGCTGTCGATCGATATTGCTCCGTGGGGTGGCTACGGATACGACCTGCGCCTGCTGCAATTGTCGCTCGATTATTTCAATATCATGATGTACGACTGCGCAGGGCCGTGGACGGCGCACGGGCAGCTCAATTCCCCGATTTTCTGGGACCCGCACGACACCGCGGGATATGAATGTCAGCCTGGGGGAAGCGTAGAACAAACCTCCGACTATTTCGTGAAGCAGGTTCCGACCGTGCAGCTCAATATGGGGACGCCGTTCTACGGCTATCACTACGCGAACATCCATCAGGTGTTTGGGTTGTGTCCGAACGCGGCCTTCACTCCCGACGGTGAATGCGACGGGACCGTGATCAGCGGAGGCTACGGTCTGACGCTTAAGCCGCTGATCAACAAGAATGGCTGGAAGACGATATACGATCCGATCGCACTGGTGCCATACATGCTGAAAGTGGATGGCAGCGACGGGTACATTACTTATGATGATGCGTTCTCGACCTACTACCGCGTGTGGTATTCCGACTGGCAACGAGGCATGGGCGGGACGTTCATGTGGTCGCTGGATGCGGACTACGATGGTCACTCGCAGGACCTGCTGGATGCGATGTATAGCGCCTCGGCGAGCGGGAAGAAGTAAGCAGACGGCGGCATGAAGGGCAGACGCGGAGAGATTTTTCTATGCGCCTGGCAGTAGGGTTGCCTGCGATAGGAATCGCGCAGAATGTCTTTGGCGTGCCGCACCAGCGTCAATGAGTTCTATCGGATTTTGTGCCAGTTGACCTGTCTGTTCTGAACTGCTCTCTTCATGTGAGCCCAAAGAACTGTCGAAGTACTTTGATGTCAGGACGTTCCCTTCGGCTAATCCGAGCGAAGCATTGAAACACGGGCACACTGCGGAAAAATTCCGGTCCATTCTGCGGAGTGTGGTTCGTCCAGCAGCATCCTCAATCCCCGCCCAGCAGACGGTTCTTGAAGAACGATAGCTTCCTTGACGCGCAAGAGCCGAAGCTCCAAGGTTCAACGACTTGCATCTTGACCACGTGGCGATGCATCAAGGACAATCTCGTCGACTCGCTGGCCCGGGGGGCATCCATTTCGCTGGCAAAGTCCGAGGAGGACATTCATGGAAAACTCTCTGGGCCTGAGAAATATCTGCGCGATTATTCTGTTCTACGGTGCACTGGCAATAGCCGCGTCTGCGCAAACCTTCACCAGTCTTGCCAGTTTCGACTTGACCGACGGTGAAGATCCGTATTTCGGTTCCCTCGTCGTTGGCTCTGACGGCAGCCTCTATGGAACAACACTCGTTGGCGGTACCAACGCATCTGGCACGATTTTCGACGTTACCACGACGGGCGTGCTGACCGTGCTTCACAGCTTCAGCACCGACGGCGCCATTCCCGACTCGGGGCTGGTTCTGGGCAGTGACGGAAACTTTTACGGAACAACCAGTACGGGCAGCTTCACTGGCCAAGGGATGGCATTTAAATTCACACCAGGGGGCACGCTGACGAGACTCTACAGCTTCTGCTCGCAAACGAACTGCTCCGACGGGGGACGCCCGCAAGGGGGGCTGGTGCAGGGAGCCGGCGGCAATTTATACGGGACAACAACTATCGGCGGAGCTCACGGCGCAGGCACGGTGTTCGAGATCACCACAACAGGACAGTTGACCACTCTTTACAGCTTTTGCGCGCAGACAAACTGCACCGACGGTTGGACCGTGAGTAGCGCACTAACCCGCGCAAGCAACGGGAAGTTCTATGGCGTGACCACCTACGGCGGAGCCAATGGATGGGGCACCGTGTTTTCCATTACTGCCGCGGGCACGCTGACCACCCTGCACAGCTTCGCGTCCAGCGACGGCGCCAGTCCATTTGGCGGCCTAGTGCAGGCGAGCGACGGGAATCTGTACGGGACAACGTCCGACGGCGGGAGAGCGGGCGAAGGCACCGTATTCAAAATGGGCGAAGCAGGCAAACTGGCAACGATCTACAACTTCTGCGCCAAAGCGTATTGCCCTGACGGTAAGGAACCGTTTGGGACACTGATCCAGGGATCGAACGGCGATCTTTACGGCACGACGAACGCGGGCGGCACGCTCAATCGCGGCACAATCTTCGAAATCACCACAAAAGGCGTGCTTACGACGCTGCACAGCTTTGGTGGAGCGGACGGTTCCTTTCCTTACGCGGGCCTCGTGCAGGATTCCGCCAACGGGACACTGTATGGGACAACGTACTCTGGTGGCAACCTTAGCTGCATATTCTACGGGACAGGTTGTGGCACTGTGTTCAGCCTGGTTCCCTAGCGGAACCTTTCCGTGCGAGCGCTCTACTTCAGCCCCCCAAGAGCCGCAATTGAAGCGCTGCTTCGTCGCCGACGCGGAACAAGCTAGTTCGGTTTGGGTTCGAGGCGGGCGTAGTAGCCCTGGCGGGTGCGAACCTTAAAATGCTGTCCGGTTCTTGTGGCTGCAACATGGATGACACGATAGTGGCCATCGGGAACGAAATTGGCGGGCTTGTAGGCGATGAAATAACGACTGCGAATCACGTTGCGGAGTTTATTGAAGGAGCCCGAAAGAGTCGGGGCATCGTGAGGGAACATGGCCTCGCCACCGCTGCGCTCGGCGAGGACCTCGAGAATCTTGTCAGCGTCGGTCTTGTCGCCGATGTCCTCGCGGGTGCTGATGGCGTAGACGGTGACGCCGGTACGTTCTTCGACCTGAATGGTCTGCTTGAGCGAAGTGTGACTGGAGTTGTCCTCGCCATCGCTGAGCACGATGAGAACGTTGGCGACGCGGTCGGCGTCGGGATACTCGGCGAGTTTCCAGCAGGCGAAAGTGACGGCATCGAAAAGAGCGGTGCCGCCTGCATTGGAGAGCCGGTCAACGCCGGCGGCAAGCAGGGCCGGGTCGGACGTAAAGTCCTGCGTGACCGTCGTACTGGTGGAGAAGCCAGCGATAAAGGCGAGGTCGGAAGGATTCGTCAGGATCTTTTGAATGAAGTGCGTTGCCGAGACCTTCTCGAAGGAGAAGCGATCGTGCACGGAACCACTCGTATCGACGAGCAATGCGACGCGGAGAGGGAGCTTGGACTGCGGGGCAAACTCGATCACTTTGTCGGGTAGCTTGTTGTCATCGGAGATCTGAAAATCGGAACTCTGGAGATCGTTGACCATGTGGCCGTGATCGCTGACGGCAAAGAACAGAGTCACCTGATCGACGCTCGTATGGATGGTCCAAACGCTGCTCGACGCGTTCGAAGCGTCGGGAATGAGTCTGGGGAGATGAACGCCCGCCTGAGTGGTTGAAGCGGACGCAGAGCTAGAAGGCGTGGCGCAATCGTTGCAATTCGCGGGCTCGGATTCGAGAGCGTGCAACTGCGACTTCAGGCGGTCGCTGTTTGGAATTGTGGTCACGCGAACCGGGGAATCGGAGACGACACTGGATGGCTGAGTGACGCTAGCCAACTGGCGCTTGACCTCGCGGTTGTGGGCAAGGATGTCAAGATTCTTGCGTGCGGCGGGAGCAAAAGCGTTGGTGGGATCCTCGCGGAGGAAGATCGTTAACTGCGTCTCCATGAGGTCGGGATCCTTGAGGGACTCAGCGGCCGCGGCGGCGACATAGTGGATATTCGCCATTCCTTTGTGGTCGAGGGCATGCACTCGGTTACAGAGGTCAAGGACTTGAGGATAGTCGTGATTCTGCTGCTCGGCGTAGGCAAGGAGGGAGAGAACCATAGGGTCATTAGGGCGGAGAGAAGCAGCCTTATCGAGATACGACTTGGCGGCGGCGGAATCACTGGTGGAGAGGGCAAGACGGCCGAGGTTCACGAAGGATGCGGCGAACTTGTCGTCGAGCCGGGCGGCGGTCTCGAACGCGGCCTTGGCGCGAGGTGTGCTGTCCTCGTTCAGGTAGGCCAAGCCCAGACCCATGTATGCGGCTACGAAGTTGGGGTAGCTGGCGATCGCTTTCTGGAGGTGGGGGATGGCCTCTTTTGACTTCTGCTGCTTGAGAAGAGTGTTGGCCTCGTTATATTGCTGGATGGCCCTGTTGGGAGCTTCCAGATCGAGAGCGGACAGAGTGCCGGATTCAACGAGGCGTTTTTTCTCCTCTTCTCGCTTCACTTTGTCCTTGAATTCGCGATTTTGCTGTTCCACGTAGAATGCAGCGAAGTCGACGGTGGCCATCGCATCGGGACCGGCATTGAGGTAAGGAATGGCCGCAGTATAACTCTGTGCTAATAGGCAGCGCTCGCCACCGGCGAGAACCAGAAACAGGCAGGCTACCGCGAGCTTGAGGAATCTGGAGACGGCGCGCCGCGGTGAGAAGGTCAAGAGGGACGCCTCCGAGCGTATTGGCGGGCACTCATGGCAAACGATGCCCATAACTTCCTCCGATATTCTGAGCTGCTTGACCCCAAAACCTGGCAACATGATACAACGGTTTCCGCGTCCCGGCTCCGATGGCGGGTAAGG
>CAVPNR010000043.1:0-85744 GCA_963706645.1 uncultured Acidobacteriaceae bacterium | reverse complement strand
CCTTCGACTTCGCTCAGGGCAGGCTCCGGCGGCTGTGGCGGGGCGCTCGCCCGCACCGTCTAGGCGACCACGTAGCTGGCTTCTTCCAGTTCAACGCTCCCGCGCATTGCCTCCGACCTCGGCGTCATTTCATCGGTTCCCGCATGTCCTTTACAGGAGAACGTTTCGAGCGTGCCGTCGCCATCATGGAGCGCCTCCGCGCCCCCGGCGGCTGTCCCTGGGACCGCGAACAGACTTTCGATTCCATCAAGCCCTACACGCTCGAAGAGACCTACGAAGTTCTCGAAGCTATCGACAATCGCGATTGGCCCGAACTCGCAGGAGAACTCGGTGACTTGCTGCTGCAGGTGCTCTTCTACGCCGAGATGGCCAAGGAGCAGTCGTCGTTCTCCATCGACGACGTTCTCGATCGCCTCTCCGGCAAGCTCATCAACCGCCATCCGCACGTGTTTGGCGACGTCAAGGCCGACACTTCCGCCGAAGTCAAACGCAACTGGGAAGCTCTCAAGTTGGAAGAGAGGAAGAAGCGGCAAGCCATTGGCCTCGAAGGAGATAGTTCCGTCGATAAGAAGCAATCCATCCTCGCCGGAGTTTCCTCCGCCATGCCGTCGATGCTGGAAGCACACAAGCTCAGCTCTCGCGCCGCGCAAGCCGGATTCGACTGGCCGAATGTCGAAGGCCTGTTCGACAAGTTGACCGAAGAGACCTGCGAACTCCGCGAGGAACTGAAGGAATTCCCGGCGCCCGGTCCGCGCCCCCAAGGTCGCGGCATGGCCGGATCGGGTCGCACTCCCGTCCCGGAAGCTCTTCAAGCGCGACTTGAAGATGAAGTTGGCGACCTCTTTTTCGTGATGGTCAACATCGCCCGCTATCTATCGGTCGATCCCGAATCCGCACTGCGCAAATCCAACCGAAAGTTCAAGCGACGCTTTCAGTGGGTGGAGGCCCGACTCCATGAGTCCGGACGCTCCGCCGATCAGGCTCCCATGGAAGAACTGGAATCGCTCTGGCAGCAAGCTAAAGCTCACGAAAGGGACAAAACGACCGAGGAGCGCTCCGCGTGAGCTCCGTTTCCGTCACCCTCCGCCGCTGCCACAGCATCGAAGACTTCCACGCCTGCGTCGCTCTGCAGAAAGAGGTCTGGAATTTTACCGACGCCGAGCTGGTTCCCCTGCGCATGTTTGTGGTGGCCGACAAGGTCGGTGGCCAGGTCATGGGCGCGTTCGACGGTGACGTCATGGTCGGCTTCGCGCTCTCGGTTCCCGGCACGCGCACCGGCCATGTCTACCTCCATTCGCACATGCTTGCCGTTCGTAAAGACCATCGCAACGGCGGCTTGGGCCGTCGCCTGAAACTCATGCAACGCGAGGACGCGCTCGCCCGCGGCATCGAACTGATCGAGTGGACTTTCGATCCGCTGGAAATCAAGAACGCCTACCTCAACGTCGAAAAGCTGGGCGCCATCGTGCGCCGTTATAACATTAATCAGTACGGGATCACTTCGTCGCCCTTGCAGGGAGGCTTGCCCAGCGACCGGCTGATCGCCGAGTGGTGGCTCAGGTCGAAGCGGGTTGAAACTCTGCTGGCCACGGGGAAAAATCCGCCGATCGTCGGCCAAACTAGCGTCGACGTTCCGGCGCAGATCTACGATTGGAAGGCCGCACCCGAGACTCGTAGCAAAGCGCAGCAGGTGCAGGAGCGCAACCGCGAACAATTCCTGAGGGCGTTTTCGCACGGACTTGCCGTCGTGGGCTACGAGCGCGATACCCAAAGCAACGGCAAGTTCCTGCTGGGACACTGGGACGAAAAATGGTCGTACGCATCGGAATAAGGTTTCAAAATTTCATCGTTTCAAGGTAAGAGCCTTCTGAAGCTCATCCGGTGTTCTGAAACCTTGAAACATTGAAACCTTGAAACTTTGGACTCTGAAACCTTGAAACATGAAAATTGAAGCCATCACACTCCGCGAAATTCACATGCCGCTCGTCCACTTTTTCGAGACGAGCTTCGGGCGCACTTACAGCCGCCGCATTCTGCTGGTTACTGTACACAGCGAGGGTTCGGACGGATGGGGTGAGAGCGTCGTCGGCGAAGACCCTTTCTACAGCAGCGAGTGGATCGAGAGCGCCTGGCCCACGTTGAAGGAGTATCTGATCCCAGCGTTGCTGGGAAAGCGCGTCGAATCCGGACGGGAATGCCCGGCACTCTTCGTCAAGGTGCGCGCCCACCGCATGGCCAAGGCCGCGCTGGAAAATGCAATCTGGGACGCGGAGGCTGCGCAAAAGCAGTTACCTCTTTGGAAACTGCTGGGTGGCACGCGCCGCGAAATTCCTTGCGGAGTCTCCATCGGCATTCAGGATTCGATCGAGCAGTTGCTGGAAAAAATCCAGATCGAACTGGCGGCCGGCTACCGCCGTATCAAAGTCAAAGTCAAACCCGGTTGGGACGTGAATGTTCTCGAACGCATCCGCTCCCGCTGGGCCGAGATTACTCTGAGTTGCGACGCCAATTCCGCCTACACGCTCGATCAGGTCGAGCACCTGCGCAAGTTCGACCAGTTCAATCTGCTGATGATCGAGCAGCCGCTATGGAATGACGACATCTACTACCACGCCCGCCTGCAGAAAGAACTGCGCACTTCGATCTGCCTCGACGAATCCATTGTCAGCGTTCGCAGCGCCGCCTTTGCCGCGGAAACCAACGCCTGCCGCATCATCAATGTTAAGGTCGGCCGCGTCGGCGGATTCTCCGAGGCGCTGAAGATTCACGATCTCTGCCAGGCCCACAACATTCCCGTCTGGTGCGGCGGCATGCTCGAAACCGGTATTGGACGCGCCCAGAACATCGCACTTTCGACGCTGGAGAATTTCAGCCTGCCGGGCGATGTTTCCGCTTCCAAGCGATATTGGAAGGAAGACATTATCGAGCCTGAAGTGGAAGTCTCACCGCAGGGAATGATCGCCATCAGCGACAACGCGGGCACCGGCTACCGGGTGAAAGAAGATCTGATCGAGAAGTTGACTGTGCGGAAAGAAACCTTACGAGCCTGAACGGCCAGCCATCAGCGATTGCCCGCGCCTCGTTTAGTTGCCCAGATCTTTTCTGGCCAGGGACGCTTCTGTCGGGTGATGGTTGCGTGCAAGGCTCACCTGCTCGCTCTTCAACAGTTCCACCCCTTCGGCGAACGGCACATTGTCCGGCAATCGATGGAAATCGCTGAACACTTCGTCGGATACGATGCTGAGGCTTTTGATCAACAGGATCTTCCCATTGAAATTCAAACTCATTTCGGTGATCTCCCAGAATCCGTCTCCGACGTCGGCTTTCTGAACCCGGAAATGCCCTCCCTTGTCGAGACGCCCGAAGAACCCCCATCCGAAAGTCACGTCTTTGAACAGGGTTCCATCAACTCTTGCCAATCGCTCGGTACTCGTATCGATCAGTACATATCCTTCCATGCCTTGGAGGACCTGTTCGATCCGAGTTGGAGGTGAATACGAAGGATTCGGCGTGAACTTCAATCGGACCAGCCTGTCTCCCGCCTTGCCAAGACCACTCGCGCTATCCTCCGTCCCTGCGTACTGGAAGTGGAACGCGTCGGGAAGAGCCTTCAAAATGCATAGCGTGTGTTCCACCTCTTGCCGGTCACGGTCCTGCTTCTTTCGGAGTTGGTCAGGATTGTTTACCAAAGCTGCCAACTGGTCGGCCTCAGCGCGTTCCTCCTGCGGGTCCAAAGGGTGATCGTTCTGGCCAACGATCCTGGTTGCGAGGGTCTCGTTCGCTTCGACGTAGATCCTGTTTTCCAGCCCCTTTGGAGTCTGCTTGCGAGACCGGAACATGAACTTGATGGCCGTATCGTTGGCGGCCGAAACCTCGTTCGCGATGGCAGCCCGCACCAGTTCCACGGGGTTAGGAGTGGGGACGCTCGAGGTCTGCGCTGAAACGCTCGCGCATGTGGCAATCCAGATCACGATTGTACATACTCCCGGCAAACTCACTATTCCGCAGCTGGGCTCGAAACGTTTCATCGGTATGGTTAGTTCGAAATCGACGCAGGAAGGTTGCAGCAAAGCGAAGAAAGCCGCGACTTAGGGTTATCCTCTACGGTGTTTGCTGCAGAAAGAGCGGCGGTTCCAGGTTAGGGAAAAGAGAATTACTGTGGAGCCTTCTTCGGGTCAGCCGGCTCGGGTGTGTGGCCGCTGTGGGCCAGCTTTTCCTGCTCCGTCCTCAGCAGATTCACTGCCTGGGAGAATGTCAGATCGTTGGGAACGCTGCGGAAGTCGCTCAGCTTTTCGTCCGACACCATGCTCAGGCTCTTGAACAGCAGAATCTTCCCTGTGATGTTCAAACTGATCTCGGTGATTCCCCATGCGCCATCACCCAAGCCTAAGTCAGCTTGGCGCACGAGGAAATGCCCACCCTTGTTGAGGTGCCCGATGATCCCCCAGCCGAACGTCACCTCCCGAAAGAGCGTGCCGTCGATACGCGCCAGGCGGTGCACATCAACGTCGATGAGCAAATCACCTTGCATGCCCGCCAATACTTCCTCCACACGCGACGGTGGGTCGTAACTCGGATTCGGCTTAAAGGTGAGCCGTACCAGCTCATCTCCGGGTTTGCCCATGCCTGGTTCGCTGTTTTGTTCACCGGCGTACTCGTAGAGAAACGCGTCGGGCAAGGCTTTTACGATCCGCAGGCTTCGCTCTTCGTCTTCTTTTTCGCGTGCACCTTTCTTTCGAAGTTGGTCGGGATTATCGGTCAACCACGTCAGGTGACCAATCTCTTTCTGTTCCTCTTCGGGAGTTAACTCCTGGTCATTCCTGGCGATCATCATCGCGGCCAGAGCCTGGTTGGTTTCCACATAAAGTCGAGTTTGCGATCCCCGGGGAGTCTCTCGGCGAGAGCGAAACATGTGTTTCGTCTTGGTGTCGTTTGCAGCCGCCACTTCATTTGCAACAGTGGACCGCACCAGCTCTGCGGCCGACATCTCAGGAGGTTTCAGAGACTGGGCCCACAGCATCGGAGCAAACGCGATCGCAGCCATCACCCACAATTTGCGCAACAAAACGGCAGTCACTCGCATTTGGCCCGTGCGATCCATCCTGAATTCAGTGTAGCAACAGGGCTGGAGGATCGGGGCGCAGTCAGTCCATCTTTTCCGCGACTCGCTTGCCGCATGCTCTTGTAGTTGGGTATAGTCGAGACAGCGACGCGGCCGTTTCGGAACCTGCCTTCCCAGTAAACTTGGTATCGCAGCATCCCGCTTCCCTAAGGAGAACATCCATGAGTGCTCCGTTGTCGGCAGATTTGGCGCAGATTGGCAAATCCGTAGTCATCAAGGGCGAATTGTCGGGCAGCGAAGATCTTTATGTAGATGGTCAGGTCGAGGGCAGCATCGCCCTCAAGAACAATAGCTTAACGGTCGGCCCCAACGGTTCGGTGAAGGCCACCGTCGATGCCAAGGGAGTGGTTGTGCAGGGCAAGCTTGAGGGCAACGTGCAGGCCAGCGATCGCGTCGAACTGCGTAAGTCCGCCGTAGTTACAGGCGACATTTCGACCCAGCGGATTTCGATCGAGGAAGGCGCCTACCTGAAGGGCAAGGTCGATATTCAGGGTAAAGCCGACAAGGCGGCAGGAAAGTAACTCCCGCGGCCTTGAGCCTTGAGTTAAAGTGTTGCTTTTAGATGTCGATTCAAAGTCCGAGGGGGATAGTTCTCTTGGACAACGACTGCAGGTCTGATGGCTACGACCCAGAATTTCATGAAGCTCTTTCGCGGCTCATCGGGTGGGACAGAGGCGGCGACTCCACAGGCTGCTCAAAAACTCACGCGCCGTTCCAGTGGCCTCGGCGAACTCGCCCGCGCCTGGGAATCGGATAATCCGCTGTGCGTTCTCGATCTCGGTTCGACCTCGGCGACGAACATCCGGTTCTTCACCGAACGCAGCCACAAAATCTACAGCGAAGATCTTCTCGTCGCCTCCACTGATCCCGGTCTGGTCACCAAAGACGAGCAGGGCAACGTGATCCTCGACAGTCGGCGCTTTCTGGCCGACAACCTCGTCTATCCCGCCGCGCATTTCGATGTTGTGCTGTGCTGGAATTTGCCCGACTACCTGGACGAAAGTCTGGTGCGTCCCGTGATGGGGCGGTTGTGGTCCGTGTTGAAGCCGGGAGGAATGCTGCTGGCCTTCTTCCACACGAAAGATGCCGGACCCGATTCGCCTTGCTATCGCTTCCACATCACGGGAAAAGACGTGCTCGAAATGCAGCGCATCGTGCTGAAGCGGGAAGCGCGCCGCGGACCGACCGGCGCCGTCCATACCGCGATTAATGACGGCTTCCGCCTGCAGCGCGTCTTCAACAATCGCCACATCGAAACCCTCTTCCGCGACTTCGCCTCCATCAAGTTCTTCCTCGCTAGAGATAACGTCAGAGAAGTCCTCGTCGTCCGCTGACAGAATTGTTGATTGCGGATTGTTGATTGCCGATTAAGGATCTGCATTCAACACCGCACGGAGTTCTCAATCAACAATTGCCTTCTTCCACGCAATCACTCCCATGCGAAACAGAAAGTGGCGTGAGATCTCGACTCTTGCGTCGTGCTGCGTACCCGAGTTGAGAATCCGGCGCATCTCGTCGGGAGTGTAGGCGCGGCGCACCGACGCGACTCCGTCGAGACGCGACACGTAGCTGCGCATCAAGGGGAAGCCGGCGTACACCAGCGCCACATGCAGCGGATGGCGGACGAGATCGTTGATCAGGACAGCGCAACGGCTCACGCGCAACGCCTCGCGGGTGAAGCGCGCCAGTTCATCGGGTTCCAGGTGATGCGCGAACAGGCTGCAGCTGACCAGGTCGAAGCTCGAGTCCTGGAAGGGAAGCGCGACCGCATCGGCGACCACAGCCCGGTTCCCACGCAGCAGGTGAGTCTGAACGCGATCGAGGTCCGTGACGTCCAGCGTGATCCCTTTCTGCGCGAGTTGGCGGCCGGCGATCTTTGAGACCTCGCCGAATCCCGCGGCTACTTCGAGCACGGTGAAGCGCCTGAGTCCGGTGGCGGACGTGACGCGCTCGATCAGGCTGCGGGTGGTGGCGACTCCGCCGAACCAGCGGTTGATGCGGCAAAGATCGCGCAGCGAGGCCTCGACTTCGACCGGCGGACAAGCGTCCGAGTCGAGGATCTCCTGTGTGTTCACGCGCTGCATGAAGATCAGTGTAGACGACCTTGTTCTCCGGATTGTCTGCAGGACGTAACGGCTGGCATCTTCGTTCCAGCGGTGCGGCGAAACAAACCGTCGAGCTGCGCTCGACGGACAGCCGAGGCGGCTGTCCCCACATCGGCCCCCGCTATGTCAGACTTCGGCCAGTTCTTCCTCCAGCAGTTGCTTGTTATACAGGTCGCTGTAGTAGCCGTTCAAGGCCAGAAGTTCGTCGTGAGTGCCGAGTTCGACGATGCGTCCGCTGTGGAGCACGGCGATGCGGTCAGCATTGCGAACCGTGGAGACGCGGTGCGAGATGAAGATCGTGGTGCGGCCTCGCATCACGTCGCGCAGGTGGTTGAGGATCTTGTCTTCGGTGTGGGTGTCGACGCTGGAGAGCGCGTCGTCGAGGATCAGGATTTTGGGATTGCGAATGAGAGCGCGAGCGATGGCGGTGCGCTGCTTCTGGCCGCCGGAGAGCGTGATGCCGCGTTCGCCGACCATCGTGTCGTAGCCTTCGGGGAAGCCTTCGATGTCGGTTGCGATGTTGGCTGCGTCGGCGGCGTTGTGGATCTCTTGATCGGTGGCGGATTCGACGCCTAGCGCGATGTTCTCGCGGATGCGGTCGCTGAAGAGGAAAGTCTCTTGCGGCACGAAGCCGATACTCTTGCGCAGCGACGCGATCGAGTAGTCGCGAATCGGACGGCCATCGATCAGGACGGTCCCTGGCTCGGCATCGTAGATGCGCGGGATCAAACTCACCAGCGTGGTCTTGCCTGAGCCTGTGGGACCAACGATCGCGAGGCTGCTGCCTGCGGGCACTTCCAGGTTCAGGTCGTGCAGAACCGGCTTGCCGTCGTAACTGAAGTTGAGTCCGCGGAATTCGATGTCGCCCTCGATCTCGCGGTCTTGGGCTCCGGGAGCATCTTTGATTGCGGGCTCCTCGTGCATGATCTCGTTGATACGAACCAGCGACGCAGTGCCTCGCTGGAAAATGTTGATGACCCATCCCAGCGCGATGATCGGCCAGGTGAGTTGCATCATGTAAGTGCTGAACGAAACGAATTGCCCGACGGTCATCGATCCGGAGAGAGACAGCGTGGTGGTGACGGCGGGATGTGAGTTTCCCAGGTTCGTGACCAGGGTGACATGCGAGAGCCCGTGGATGACTTCGCGCCCTCCAAGCCACAGCACCAGAACGACGGCGCAACCGAGCATGAGTTCGAGCGTGGGCCAGAGCATGCCCATGAGGCGAACGAGTTTCAAACTGCGGCGGATGTATTCCTGGTTCTCGGTTTCAAAGGCGCGAACCTCGGCTTCTTCCTGCACGTAGGCGCGGATCAGGCGCGCTCCCGAGAAGTTCTCCTGCGCGCGCGCCGAGATGTCGGAGAACATGGCCTGAATTCTTTCGAAGCGTTCGTGAATGCGGCGGCCGAAGGTCTGGATCACGATGCTGACGGCAGGCAGCGGCAGGAACGTATAGAGCGTGAGCCATGGGCTGATGGAGATCATGAAGGCGAGCGCGCCTGCGGTATAGACGATGGTGTTCGCCGAATACATGATCGCGGGGCCGAGCAGCATGCGGACCGCATTCAGGTCGTTGGTGGCGCGCGCCATAATGTCGCCGGTGCGATGGCGCTGGTAGTAGGAATACGACAGGCTTTCGAGGCGCTTAAAGAGATCGTTGCGCAGGTCGAACTCGATGTCGCGCGAGACGCCGATCACGATCCAGCGCGTGAGGAACTGGAAGATTCCCTTGGTGGTGGCGATGGCCAGCAGGATTCCGGCGTAGAGCAGAAGCTTGTGACGAGTGACGCCGCTGTTGAGATCGTCGGCCGCTTTACCGAGGACAAGGGGAAAGAGGATCCAGATGCCGTTGGTCAGGAAGACGCAGAGCGTGCCCGCGACGTAGGCCCAGCGATAGCGTTTCAGGTACGGCAGCAGCGGGCGCAAACTCTTAGGCAGCATGCAGGTCTAGTAGATGAAAGTTTAACAGTCCGGGTTCAGGGTCTGAGGTCGACGAGGGGCAAGGCGGAAGGCCTTGAGCCAGATCGCATTTTTTTTCGCGTCTTTGGCCAAAATCTTGATTCTGTTGTAGTTAGCCAGGGGGTATCCGGTTCTTCCTTGGTAAAATCTTGGATCGAAAGGACTTAAAGCTAAAATCCTGCGGAATAAGGAGTTAGCGGCGCGAAATTGCCGCTCTGCCTCGGGTTCGAATTGGCCTTGCTGCGGGCCCATAGTTCTGATTGTCCGCTTTCTATTTTCTCGGTCAAGGTTGTTCGTCACAAAGTTGAAGATTTTTCCTGTGGAAAACCGTGGAAAGTCGGAAGGCGCAAGGGGGAGATTTCTCCAACCGGGCCTGGCGGTGGAAGTCGATTATGCACGCTGCACCCTTTGCCCACACTCTCTTTCGGGGATTTTGAGCGCTATCGGGGATTTTACGTCAACTAGGCGTCGCAACCCCGGCCGTGTGCGGGTCATTCGTGACGCTCGTCGATGTCGGTTCCTGCGCACCTTTTCGCGCGTGGCGATCCAGTCTAATGTGACAGCCGGGTGACCCGCGCTCTGTCATTGCTTCGAGCCGGTTAAGTCGCGGATGAGACGGTCCATACTCCGCTGCTCGATCCGGATGAGGCCCGTTCGAGGGCTGTCGAGGTCAGCGAGCAAAGCCATCACTACACCAATCACCAGCGGCGTCATCACAAGAGAGAACCAGAACCTTCGCTTCAGGCTGAATCCGGTCACAAAAGCCTGGAAGATTGCGACAACGAAGATGATCAGCCAAACGGACTCTGGAACACGGCTTTCAAACGCAGCCAGTCGTTTCTCTGAAACATCAATCGTATCGTTAAGAGCCCCCAAATATGTCGCAACAACCGCCGTTTGGTTCACTTGCGTGACTGCAATGAGCTGCTGCCAGAGTTGTTCCTGAAGGTCCTTGGTGCGACTCATTTCACGATTCAGATCAGAGACATCAAGAAGTGTTGCATTTGCAAAATCGTGCCGCACGACCGCATATTGGCGCAGCATTTCTAGAGTCCTGCCACGCTGCGGTTCAGGCAGGATTTCCGCCCTCAAAACGGTCGTTCCGATTGCGTCTGCCTCCTCGACGACGAGGTGTCGTCTTTCGTCGAACCTGGGCAATACAATGGCAATCGTGAATCCCAGCAGAAGGCCTAACAGTACGAACAGGCCTTCGCGCAAACCGGTAATGTGTTCATGAAGGTGGCTGTCTTCATTGATGCCCGTGGACAGGGCTAACCGGTGCCCGAGCACCGATGATGCGAACAGGACGATGCTTACGCCGATAAACACGAGCCACGGTTCGTTGAGAAAAAATCTCATATGATCTTGGAACGTCCTTATTCAATGCACTTGTAGCAAACCATTCCTGTTCGGCGGTCCAACGGCGCAAATGAAATTTGGCGCGCGAGGGTTGCGCGAGCTTAAAACCACCGTCGGGGAGCGGCAACTGTCAATAGTGACAGGAATTGCGATGAAACCTTGTGCCGTGAACCCAGGGGATAGCACTCATGGAGGGGTTTTGAGTGATATGGGGATTTACAAACAATCGCCGAAGAACAAGCGCTGTTTTACTTTGCGTTCTGCGTATCTAGCTTGGCTGGCAGCGAGACCTGCACTTGGACGTTGTCGCCATGACTGTCTAGCAAATTATTTAACTCCGAAAGCAGCTCGGAAAATCTCTTCGGGTCTTTCTCCCTCTGTAATTGTTCGCAGAGTTCGACGATCCGCTTGCCTTCTGCCGGGTTCATATTGTTTTGATGGCAGAGTCTATGGTTAAGCACGTACGGTGAGCACCTTATTTCACCGTCCCAATTTGCTCACAAACTTTTCGCCCCTCACCACTGCATTAATTGCCGGAACGAGGTCCTTGAACGCCTCCGACTTCAAAACATATCCTTGTGCCCCGGTAGCGAGCGCCGCGTTGGATAGCGCAGTTGAGTCGTGCTGGCTAAGAAACACGATTAGTGCCTTAGGTGCCACCCGCCGGATGCGCACTGCAGCCTCGATCCCTCCGAGAGTGGGCATCGTAACATCGAGGATGACGAGGTCGGGCTGCCGTTCCTCGGCATGTTGCACGGCTTCGAGCCCATTTGAGGCTTCACAAATCACTTCAAGCCCCTCTTGCTGCAGGTGTCCGCAGACCTGCTTTCGGAAGGGCTCGTGGTCATCTACAACCAAGACTCTCAGTGGGTTTTTCACGTTCACGAAAAATGAACTGGTAGGATACCCAACGAAAGCGAGTGGACCATAGAGGGAAAACTGTATGCTCGCCGCCTTCATTGCAGTGTCGATTACGATATTCGGAAAAGTGAGTTGGCGTCAGCGCTGCTTTCCTTTCAATTCGTCTACTTTCCTCTGTATCAGTTCGTTGAGTTCAGTAATCAATAGGGCGAGCCTCTTGGATTCGATCTCTCTACTAATTCGTCGGCACAGTTCGAGCATGTGATCACGATCTTCCGAGGTCATGGGTAGGGAAGAATATCACGCATATGGGATCTGTTTAGCCCAATGCCCTAGGTACTTTGCCCTATAGACATGCCACCAAAACGAGGCTAGACTTCGGCGCGCTCAGGGTGTATCGATTTGGAGGCGCGAGATGACCCCCGATGAACAAGAGCGGATGCACTGCCTGTGCCAGAGGATTGCGGTAGAGAAAGACCCACAAATCTTCGATCAATTGGTAAGGGAATTGAACGAACTGCTAGAGATCAAGCACGGTCGAATCCATCCTGAACACAAAACAAAACCAAGCTGATCCGGTTGTGCTTTTCGCAAATCACTCGTCCGTGAAAGTTGCCTCGCATAAGTCAACTGTCGATAACAGACCATGTCACAAGCATGCGCTTTTCGTTCGCCTTTTCCGGGGATTAATGAGATGGTCCGCCGCGAGTAGGATTTGACTCGGCGGTATTACATCAGGAGGATCATCACATGAACATCGCATCCATCGGCATCGATCTGGGCAAGACCACCTTTCACCTGGTTGCATTGGGAGAGCGCAACAAGATTCTGCTGCGCAGGAAATTCTCACGCTCGCAATTGCTAGCCTACACCGCGAACCTGCCGGCCTCATTAATCGGACTAGAGGCATGTGCGGGAGCACACTTCATGGGAGCCGCACTACGAGAACAAGGGCACCAGGTGCGACTCATCCCGGCGCAGTTTGTAAAGCCTACCGCAAGTCGAACAAGAACGATTTCATCGATGCGGAAGCGATCGCCGAAGCCGTGACCAAGCAGAACATGCGCTTTGTGCAGATCAAAACGCAGGAGCAACTCGATTGGCAGGCCATGCACCGTGTGCGCGATCGACTGATGCAGCGTCGCACGGCGCTGATCAACGAGATCCGCGGATTCTTGCTGGAACGCGGCCTCACCTTCGCGGCGCGGCCCATCTACCTGCGCAAGAACCTACCCACCGTGATTGAAGATGCCGAGCAGAACCTGAGCCCGCGCCTGCGCTGGCTGCTGGATCGGTTGTGGCAGGAGTGGAAGCAAACGGAGATAGACATTAAGGCGATCACCGACGAGATCGAGCGCATTAGTAACGATGATGCGCGTTGCCGGCGGCTGCGCCAAATTCCCGGCTTTGGCCCGCTGGTCTCCACCGCCACCGTGGCCGCCATCGGCAACGGAGCTGCTTTTCGCCGGGGACGTGACTTCGCGGCCTGGGTTGGCGTGGTGCCGCGGCAGTACTCCACCGGGGGCAAGCAGAAGCTGTTCGGCATCAGCAAGCGCGGCAACATCTATCTACGTCGCATGCTGATCCACGGTGCCCGCGCGGTACTGCTTCGCGTTAAGTACGACACCGGAGGATTCGGGCAGTGGGTGCACCGGTTGGCGCAGCGTGCTCCACGTAATAAGGTCGTGGTGGCGATCGCCAACAAGCTGGCTCGCATGGCCTGGGCCGTGTTGTCCAGCGGCAAAGAGTATCGACATCAGCCGCTGCAACAGGTGGCCGCTTGATGGCCGTGGAAAAGACGCTACGCTTGGAAAGCACAGAACGCTTTCCACTTTTCCACCGCCACGACGACGAAGTTTGCTGAAAGTTCCACCAAGGTCTGCTGAGGAGAGAAGGAGACGAAAGAACAGTCCAACGGCGTGCCGGAAAACCTGGACACTCAAACGCGTCCCTGGTGACCGAGGGATTTTAAAGGACCGGCACGTGCGGATCATCATCAAGTGCCCGGAGAGCGATTCTCCACTAAGAGGCCGGATACATTTACGCAGACTGTCCCTTCGCCCAACTTCAAACCTCTTGCAGTCCGGCGGCGGACCATACATTTGAGTGAAATCGAGAATTTTGCGACTGTTATGAACCGGTGGGTCGCTTATCGTCCAGCCATCGCTTCGGACCCAACACAAGAGCGTTCAGCGGACTTGATGCCCACAGTGGCACTTTGTCGTTAAGATAGCGGTGCCAATTCCATGAAGCACTTCTATCGGGCGATCGGTGTCGTTGCTCTCTGCGCGTTTCTGTTGATCGTCGCAGTGAGAATAATTCCGATACATGTTTACGACGGCTTCGAGTCCTCTCACCTCAGTCGTTTTCGGTGGACCGATCGGCGCTACGAACCCGGAGCTGTTGTATCGGAAGGCTCGGTGGTGCGTTCGGGGCATAGGGCGCTTGCGATTACAGTTCATTCGGGCGACCGAGCTGAAGCGGCGAGTGAATCCGGGGCAGCGACCGAACGCGACGAGTTAATGGAGTCTTGGTGGCTCTTCTCGCGCACCGGCCCAACTTACGTTTACTCGTTCAGTCTCTACATCCCGAGCGATTTTGCGCAGACTCGGGAACGATTGGTGATTGCGCAGTGGAGGCAGCTTTGTGTAGGTTCACCTTGCATTCCCGATAACCCTATTCTCGCCTTGCGATACGAAATCGGACGGCTGCAGATCACTCGTAATGACGAGCAGGGGAAAACCGTCCTCTATCAGGGTAATGAAGATGTTCGCGGCCAGTGGCTCGACTTTCGCTTCGTTACGCGATGGGACACAAGGCGAAAGGGAAGCGTCGATGGAACGCTTCAAGGACGGCCCATTGTCCATTATCAGGGGCCCACGATTTACCAGCCCGGCCCCGGTCACCCAAGGCACGCCCTAATCTACTTCAAGACTGGGTTGTATCGAGACGCTCTGCACGAACCTCCATGGACAATTTATGTCGATGAATATCGGAAGGACGAGTGCCCCGCGAACGGTTGCAGATGAGCCCGCGATTACCTTGATGACGTTCAGTGCTACTTTCTTTGCTGTCATGTCTGAGGCGATGCCGTGTCGGGAAATCTTGACAGGACAGTCTACATCCGAGGGATGTAGCTAAGTCAGTTCTCGGTGAGTGCTATCGCCTACAGCAGTCATTGAGGGCTGTTGAAAGCTATGGGGATGTTACGCCAACGACCAAAAGCCCCCGATGAGCGATCGTCCGCGATCTGACTTAGAGGGTTATAATTGCGCGTCATATGGCTTTCGCTGCCGGTACAAAACTGGGGCCCTACGAGATCGTTGGGTTGCTGGGATCGGGCGGCATGGGCGAAGTGTACCGGGCAAAAGATCCGCGGCTAAGCCGCGAGGTTGCGGTTAAGGTTTTACCGAGTTACTTCTGTCGCGATCCGGACCGGATGCGACGCTTCGAGCGGGAAGCGCGAACCGCGGGTGCGCTGAATCATCCCAACATTGTTGCCGTTTACGACGTAGGCACGCATGACGGGGCTCCCTACCTGGTGACCGAGTTGCTGGAGGGTGCGACTCTGCGCGAGCGTTTGAGCGGCGGAGCTGTGTCTCCTCGCAAAGCCGTCGAGTACGCGGCGCAAATTGCGCATGGGCTGGCGGCGGCGCACGAGAAGGGGATCGTTCATCGCGATCTGAAGCCGGAAAACATCTTTATCTGCCGTGACGGTCGCGTCAAGATCCTGGACTTCGGCCTGGCGAAGCTGACGGCGCCGGAAGCAGGGGATGCCACCGTCACGGGCCTGGAGACACTGGACCAGACCGGTGAGGGCGTGGTTCTGGGGACGGCAGGCTACATGTCGCCCGAGCAGGTGCGCGGAGAGAAAGCCGACGAACGGTCCGACATTTTCAGCTTTGGGGCAGTTCTATATGAGGCGCTCTCGGGGCAGCGAGCGTTCGAGGGAAACAGCACAGCCGACCGGGCGAGCGGCATTCTGAAGGACGATCCCGCTGATCTGCGGGCCAGCCGACCCAACATTCCAGGAAGCTTGGAGCGCATCGTGCGCCACTGCCTGGAGAAGAATCCGGAAGGACGGTTTCAGTCGGCGCGCGATCTGGCATTCCACCTGGAAACGGCATTGTCGGATTCGGAGTCCTCGGCAGCGATACCGATTCAGAGAAGGAGAGTGGTTCCGATCGGGTGGCTGATTGCAGGTCTGGCGATCGTGGCGGCGTTGGGAGCAGCATGGTGGAATCGGGGACAGTCGCAAGCGAATCATCAGCCGGTATCGTTTCTTCGGCTGACGGACTTCGCAGGCTTGGAACAGAGTCCGGCGTTCTCGCCCGATGGCAGGTCGTTGGCGTTCGTCAGCGATTCGACGGGTTCCTCGCAGATTTGGATTCGTCTGGTAGCGGGTGGACCACCGCTGCAGATAACTCACGATACCGGGGAACACCTCGAACCCAGATGGTCACAGGATTCCGCGTCGCTCATCTACTACATGCCGCCACCAGAAGGGAATACGCAAGGAGTTCTTTGGGAGGTGCCGGCACTGGGTGGAGCGCCCCGCCGGCTGGTCTCGAGCATGAGCGGCGCGGATGTAAGTCACGATGGCAAGCGCCTGGCGTTTTTCCGCCTCAATGGCGAGCGGATGGAACTGGTTGCCAGCGATCGCAATGGATCCGACGAGAGAGTCGTCACCCCAGTGGAGGTCAGGTTCAGCTATCGGCAGCCGCGCTGGTCGCCGGATGATCGTTCGATCGCTTATCTACACAACCTCGATAACTGGGCTGACGACGTTTACATCGTGTCCTCGTCGGGAGGGCCGGTAAGGCGGCTTACCAATGACAACACGCTGATGAGCGGATTAGCGTGGTTGGCAGATGGCTCCCGTCTGCTCTACAGCTCTGCCCGTGGCAGTACGGTGCTTTACCTTCCCGCAATGCATTTGTGGACCATCTCCTCGACTGGGCAAAATCTGCAGCAATTGACATTCGGCGAAGCCGGGGACGAAGATCCGGACGTCGATCGAGACGGAAGAATCGTCGTCAGCCGCAAGCACATGCAGTTCGACATCTGGAAATTTCCGGTGGGCGGAGATCCCGCGGAGAACGTGCGGCGGGCGGTACGAATCACTCATCAAACCGGGCAAGTACAGACCCCGGCGCTCAGCCCCGACGACCGCGAGATGGTGTATCTATCGGACAACGGTGGTCACGGCAACTTATGGATCATGGATTTGGCCAGCGGCGAGACCCACCAGATCACCTATGAAACGGCGGCCAGCGTGATCATGGGGGTTCCGGTCTGGTCCCCGGACGGAAATTTCATCACGTTTGCCACCAACCGGCCGTCTGAATTAAGTCACGGAGTGGGATACTGGCTGATCCATCCGGACGGAAGCGGTCTTCATGCCGCCGTTTCAGAAGGTGCATGGGCAGCGTGGTCGGGCGATAGCAGATGGTTGTACTACGCGGAGGCATCGCCGGTGCGGTACACGGGAAGCCCGAGATTGATGAAGGTTCCGGTCGATGGCGGCGCGGCCGTGAAGGTGCGATCCGACGACGCACGCGGACCGGCCTTGGCGCCTGATGGTTCTGCCTTGTATTACATCGTACCTTTGCAGAACCTGAACGGCTCGCTGGATTACGAATTGCGCGTGGCCCGACCTGAAGAGGGCCCGTCGAAACTTTTGGCGAGAATTTCCGGTGAGCGCATACCGATCTGGCAGGGCCTGCAGCCAGTAATTTCGAGAGATGGGAAGTGGCTCGTAGTGCCCTTGTATGACGGTCTGGGAACGAACCTCTGGGCGATATCGACGGCCGATGGGAAACTACGGAGGATCACCGACTTTGGTCAGAGTCGAACCTTTATCGCGCGGCGCGTCTCCTGGTCATCGGATGGAAAATGGCTCTTTGCGGCCGTGGGCGAAGGCGATTCCGACATTGTGCAATTGGATGGACTTTTGAAGTAGAGATGGTGATGTGGTGTCGCAGCCCAAAATACACACCTACCGGCGCCAGGCATCGATTCGATTTAATCTCTAACGATGCCGGCTGCAGTCTCGGCCGGATAGTTGAAGAAGAGCTGATTGCCGTCGGGATCGTCGACCACCAGTAGCCGGTAGCCCCATGAGCCCTCCTTGACCGGAACGCTCTTAGCCTCGAGCTCCGCGCGCAGAGCGTCCACTGCGGCGGTCACGGCCTCGCGCGTCGCCGGTTCGACGTTCAGGGAAATGAAGATCAGGCCCTTGCCAACTTTCGCCGGCCACGTTTTGGCGAGGATCAGCGCGCAGCCCTGCCGATCGACCTGTGCGACATACGTTTTGCCGTCCTCGTCGTAGTGCCAGGGGCTCGTGAAGCCGAGTTGGTTCACGTAAAAGCGGAGCGAGGCGTCAACGTCGGTCACGTGCAGAACGGGACGCGCGAACCAATCTGTCATGACCTGCGTATCCTCGAATGAAGACTAACTCTTCCCGGAACAGGTTCCAAACTGTACCAAAAGTATCGCTCAGGGGAGTAACTGACTGTGCCAAGCGTGCCTCATTGACAGCATACAAAGATGTCTATATATATAGATATCTAAATATGGCAAAGACAGATGCTCTCCAAGGTTCGCTAGATCTGCTCGTGCTCAAGATATTGTCGCGGCACCCGCGACTTCACGGATACGCGATCATGGCTGCCATCGCCAGTGCGTCCGGCGAAGTGCTGCGCGCAGAGGAAGGCTCGCTTTACCCGGCGTTGTATCGGATGGAAGAGGCGGGTTTGATTCGCGCGGAGTGGATCAAGAAGGATTCAGGCCGCCGCGCCCGCGTCTACGAATTGACCGCCGCAGGCAAAAAGCAACTGGGCGTGGAAGAGTCGCGCTGGGCGTCAGTCAGTTTAGCCATCAATCGGGTTCTCCGGGAGGCATGACATGTCTTTGTGGTCGCGAATCTGGAATGCCGTGCGCGGTGAGCGCCTGAATCGCGAGATCGAGGAAGAGTTGCAGTCCCACATTGACGAAGCCATTGCCTCGGGCCGAGATCCCAAGGAAGCGCAGCGTGCATTCGGTTCCACGCTGCGTGCCTACGAGGCCAGCCACGGCATTCGTGCTGCCGGATGGCTTGAGGCGCTTCTCGCCGATGTACGTTTCGGCTGGCGGCAGCACTGTCGCAACAAGGTTACATCCTTCGCCGCTGTGCTTTCACTCGCCCTCGGCATCGGCTCTTGTGTCGCCGCCTTCCGTCTTATGGACGCACTGCTCTGGCGGCCGCTCCCCATCTCCAATTCCAGCAACCTCTACGTCCTCTCCCGTCAGATGACCGGCTTCGAGGGCAAACCTGTCGAGGACGAACACTGGGCCACGCCGGACTTCAATCGTATGCGCGATGCCGTCAAGGACCAGGCCGACCTCATCGCCATCGGCGACGCCGACCGCACGGATATCACCTGGTTCACGGACGACGACATGGAGAAGGCCCACGTCGTTTATGTCTCCGGCAACATGTTCCCGCTCTTTGGCCTTGAGCCGGCGCTCGGCCGCCTGCTCGCGCCCGCCGATGACCGCGCCCCCGGTGCCAGTCCCTATGCGGTCCTCTCCTGGGACTACTGGAATCACCGCTGCGGCGGCGATCCCCATGTCCTCGGCCGCTCGCTCCACATTGGCAACCAGACCTTCCAAATCATCGGCGTCGGCCCTCGCGATTTCACGGGAACCGAAAAGGGAACTGTCACTGACATCTTTCTGCCCCTCAGCATGAATAGCTTCGCCACCCAGGACAGCGTGGACTGGCACCGCACGTTCCTAATGTTGAAACCCGGCGTCAACCCGGCCACCGCGGTTGAGCCGCTGCGCGAGCATCTCTCCGTCGTCAACCGCACTTTCGAGGCCGAGTGCTTCAAGTGCTTTCGCGGCGCGACCCAGGCGTCCATCGACCGTTTTCTCAATCAGCAGCTTGTCTTCTATCCCGCCGGCGCGGGCATCTCCGAGCTCCAGAAGGACTATCGCCGATACCTCGGCGTCCTCGGTCTGCTGGCCGCTCTGGTCCTGCTCATCGCCTGCGCGAATGTCGCTAACATGATGACCGCCCATGCCGCCGCCCGCGCCCGGGAGATGGCTCTCCGAATCTCGATCGGCGCCGGCCGTCGTCGCCTCGTCCAGCTCATCCTCGTGCAGAGCGCACTGCTCGCCCTCCTGGCTTCCGTGCTTGGCGCATTCTTTGCGGCGTGGTCGGCGCCCTTTGTGCTCGGCCTAGTCAATCCGCCCGACAACCCTGCGCGCCTCGCCCTTGCCGCCGACTGGCGTGTGCTTCTCTTCGGCTTCGGGCTTATTATCCTCGTCGTTCTATTGCTTGGTTTGCTTCCTGCTCTCCGTGCCTCTGCGGTCCGGCCCGTCGCCGCGCTCAAGGGTGGTGAAGATCCGCACTCGCCACGCCGTCTCATGCGGGGAGCCATCGCTCTACAGATCGCCTTCTGTTTCCTCGTCCTCTTTTTGTCTTCGCTCTTCGTCGCATCCTTTCAGCGCCTGCAGAACCGCCCCCTCGGTTTCTCCACCGACCGTCTGCTCCTGCTGGAAACCGTCGCCGGCAAAGGCCAACTCCCGGTCGTCTGGAATCAAACTGCCGAGGCGCTTCGTGCCGCCCCTGGCGTCAACTCGGTCGCCATCTCGCGCTGGCCACTTCTCGGACGCATCCGCATAAACAGCGACATCTCGATCAACGGCGCGCCTCCCAGCCCGACTCCTGCCTGGTTTCTGAACGTTTCACCGGGCTGGCTCTCGACGATGAAGATCCCCCTCGTTTCCGGCCGCGACTTTCGCCCGGAAGACACCTCACCGGGAGCCGCCATCGTCAACGAAACCTTCGTCAAGACCTTTTTCCCCGGCCAGGACCCCATCGGCCGCACCTTCGAACGCGGTGCTAATCAACCGGTCAACAAAATTGTCGGTGTCACTCCCGACGTCCCATACGACGATCTGCGCGAACCCAGCCGCGCCGTCTTGTACGTCCCCTTCGACGAAATCGACACCAAATCCGCCCCTAGTGTTGTCGACTTCGCCACATTCGCCATTCACACCGATTCCCAGAACCCGCTCGCCCTCGGCGACTCGCTCCGCCAACTCATCGCGCAGAGTCACAACGGCCTTCGCGTTTCCAACATCACCACGCAGCTCGATCTTGTCCGGGACCAGACCATTCGCGAGCGTCTGATCGCGATGCTTGCCGCTTTCTTTGCCGCCGTCGCGCTGCTCCTTGCCGGCATCGGACTCTACGCTGTCCTCAACTATTCCGTCCTGCAACGCCGCCGCGAGATCGGGATCCGCATGGCGATTGGGTCGACTCGTGCTGGCATCGTGCGCGTTGTGACTCTGGATGTCTTCCAGATGATCGCGCTTGGAGGCTGCGCGGGCGTCGCGCTCGGATTTGGCGCGGCGCGCTATGTTCAGTCGCTCTTCTACCAGGTCAAAGCAACTGACGCGGATCTGATCGCTTTGCCGACGTTTGCCATGCTGCTCAGTGCGCTCGTTGCCACACTGCCTGCCGTGCTTCGGGCGCTGCGCACAGATCCCACCGAAATTCTACGTAGCGAGTGAGCGACGAGTCCGGTTATCACGAATTTGTACGGCCAAGAAAACCGCTTCCCATCATTTCCTTCCAGTGTGAAGAGTTGTTCACCCGGATGGTCAAAGTGATCTTCTGAGGAAAATCAGACGAGCGTGTGCCCGGCAATACGAATCAAGCACCAGAAATCCATGCACTTCGGACCCATCGCTTTCGGTTTCAGGTAGTTTTCATGTTGAGCGCATAGCGTTAGAGTGAAAATCGCTGAGCAGCCCACTGGAGGATCTCATGCACCGTCGGAGTATGTTTGCTGGCTTGCTGATCTTAGTTCTCATGTTTACGCTGGGTGGCCGAGTTGTAGCGCAGGGCACCTGGGCGGTCGAAAAGACATTTCAGATTGGTGGTGAGGGCGGCTGGGACTACGTCACGGTGGACGCTAAGAATCACCGGCTATACATTCCGAGAAGCACGCACACGATGGTGATCGACGCGGATTCGGGGAAGACGATCGCGGACATTCCCGGGCAAAAACACAACCATGGTGTTGCACTGGTTCCCGAGGCAGGCCGAGGATTCATCACCGACGGCAGCGGCGCCATCGTAATTTTCGATCTCAAGACGAATGCCTTGTTGGGAACGCTGGCAGCGCGGCCCGACGCGGATGGAATTATCTACGACAAAGCCAGCGGACTGGTGCTGGCGGTTTCCGGCGATGACGGAGTGCTGATGACGCTCAAGCCTGACGTCGATCCGAAGACAGGATCGATCGATGCGCCGATCGAGTTGGGCGGCAAGCCTGAGTTTCTTGCCTCCGACGGGGCCGGAAAGATCTATATCGATTTGGTGGATAAGAACGAGGTCGCAGTGGTCGACATCAAAGGAAGGAAAGTGTTGGCGCGCTGGCCGGTGGCTCCGGGTGGATCACCGGTGGGACTATCGATCGACACCAAGAAGCACCGATTGTTTGTGGGGTGTCGAAATCCGCAGAAGCTGATTGTGATGAGCACAGACGATGGCAAGGTGCTGGCGGACCTGCCGATCGGCGCTGGCGTGGACGCTACGAGGTTCGACGGACAGCATGCGTTCGCGAGTTGCCGGGACGGCAAGCTGAATGTTGCGGGTGAAAGTGCTTCGGGCAAGTTCGAGATCGTGCAAACTGTTACGACTCCGCTTGGAGCCAGGACCATGGACGTCGATCTGGAGACGCACAAAATATATTTGGCGACGGCCGAATTCGAGGAGCAGAAACCGGGGGCGACAGGCCGTCCAGTTGCCAAGCCCGGGAGTTTTATGATCGTGGTCGTTGCGCGACACTAAAACGTCCCGCGCCAGATCGATAGCGAAGCCTAACTGGCTTTTTGTAAATTCGTCGCGGCCGTCCGCTGCAGAGACGGCTGCTTCCACTGGCCGTTTAACGCTTCTGCTTTGGGCCAGTACAACCGCATCACCGCGAAGAACGGGCCACTCGGAGCGGGCAGCCAATTGCCTTCTTTGTCTTGGCCCGGCGAATCATGCTGTATATAGAGGGCGAGCCCGCCATCCGTATCCCGCTTCAGGCCTGGCAGCATGGGCGAGTTGATCAGGTAGCGATTCAGTGGATTAGCGCTGAGGAGGCTTGAAGGAAGTTCATACATCGTGAGCGACCAGAAGGCATGGACTGGCGGCAACTGGCCGGGCGCGAAACGAAGGGTATAGGGAATGGCTCCGCTGAGCTTTTGCTTGTCTGCGTCGATGAAATAGGCGGGATAGATCGCCTCTTCCTTTGCGTTTCCGTAGATTCCGAGGACGGCCGCGCTCATGCGATCGATGTAGCTTCCGTTCAGGAATTCGCGGGTTCCGAAACTGTCTGCGCTGCTCTTCGTTCCGGTATCGATCTGCGTCGTCTTGTACTGGTTGAATTCGGCCCACGCATCGCTCATTCCATTCTCGGTTGCTTTCCGCATGTCGGGGGAGAGCGCATGGACGTCAAGCGTTTTGCCCGCGCCGACTCCGATTTTCGCAAAGCGTGCCATTAGAGCGATCTCGGAAGGATGCGTTGGGCAGAATTGGAGGACGAAATTGAGTACGTTGAAGAACTCGAGTGATGTTCGCTCCTGACCCGCGCTGATGGGCTTTAGAAAGTTAACCTGGGGCACCGGAGGTGGGGCGGGCTTAACTAGAAACTGCGATAGCGGTTGAACTTTATATCCCGCCTGGATCTTCTTCACATTTTCGATATCGTCCGGTGCAAAAAGTTGTGTCCGGTAGACGACCAGTGCGAATTCTGTCTCCGACCGGATTACTTGCTTGACGTCGGTAGGCGTCTCACCCTTCCAGTCTGGTCCGGCAAGCAAGAAGTTGCCTGCGCCATTGCCGGTCGTCCGGCTGCCAACGTAGGCAAAGTCGAAGGTGTACATGTCGACGAACTGCAGGGAATAGTATCGGTCCTGGTCGACCTCTGGCACCGTCAGTAGTAGAGGCTCCGCGCGCAGATCCGCGCCGATAAAGGAATAAGGCGTGTCCGAGTTAGGAGTCTGAACGGCCTTGTCAGCTGGGGTGTAGACGCGCGCATTGTTGTAGAGCTGGTTCCAGGAGGACTTGTACTCGGGGCCGCCACGGTCGACGAAGTAGGAATACTGGATTCGATAGCTGTCGACGAGCGGGAAACCGTAAATATAGGCTTCCTTCGCAATCATGCGAGCTTCTTCGGCTGAGACGGTCATAAAGATTCTCCTTTTCCATGTTTTCTGAATTGCAGTGAACTGCACGGAAGAGAAAACGGCGATTGGCGTCGGCAGGCGATTGTGAGTGAATTTGCCAATAGCTCCGACTTTGACGACGTTGCTGAAATAAAGATCGGACGCGGCGCGGATGAAGTTGTCGGCCGTGACCGGTACTGCCTGCGCAGCAGAGAAGGGTATTGACCGGTTTTCTGCCAGGCGGCATTTTCGGAGCCGTTGCTATCGTAATCGTCCTCCGCACTCAGAAGGACGTTACGGAGCACGGGTTCGCTTCGCCACTGTTAGAAATGATAGGTGGAATTGCGACGCATGGTTGAGGGAGAAAGGAAACTTCGGTCAATCCTCACAGCAGACGTTCCAACTGGCATTAATGCCAGTAGGCGTTCGAGCGGTTCCCGTCCTAGCCTTGAGTGTGTCTGCAGCGAATTCAGCGACCGGTCGGAGTGTGTCGCGCTATCAAGTTCTGGAAAAGCTTGGGAGCGGCGGCATGGGTGTGGTCTATAAGGCTCGCGATACGGAACTCGGCCGGTTCGTCGCCCTCAAGTTTCTACCCGATGAGGTAGCCCACGATCAGAGCGCCCTCGAACGTTTTCGCCGCGAGGCGCGGCGGGCCTCAGCGCTCAACCATCCGAATATCTGCACGATCTACGAGATTGGAGAGTCCGACGGCCAGGCATTCATCGCCATGGAGTACATGGATGGAGTGACGCTGAAGGATTTGATCGGATCGAGTCCGCTTGAGACGGACAGGACGCTGTCACTGGCCGTCCAGATTGCCGACGCGCTGGACGCGGCTCACGCCGAGGGGATCATTCATCGGGACATCAAGCCAGCCAACATTTTTGTCACGAAGCGAGGGCATGCCAAGATTCTCGACTTCGGTTTAGCCAAGGTCACGCTTCCCCCCAGCACGGCCAGCCAGATTGCAGCGCAGCCAACGCAGAGTCTCTCGAATATCACGAGCCCCGGAGCGACTTCGGGGACGGTTGCATACATGTCGCCGGAACAGGCGCTGGCCAAAGAGTTGGACGGGCGCACGGATCTGTTTTCGTTTGGCGCGGTGCTCTATGAGATGACGACGGGCAAAGTGCCCTTTCGGGGAGACAGCACGGCAGCCATCTTCGATGCCATTCTTAACCGCATCCCGCTCGCTCCGATCCGATTGAATCCCGATCTGCCGGAGACACTGGAAGCGATCATCCACAAGGCACTGGAGAAAGACCGCAATCTGCGTTACCAGAGTGCGACCGAGATGAGAGCCGACCTGAAACGGCTCAAGCGAGACACCGAGACGGCCCGCGCGGCCGTGGCGGCAGACGATCCGTCGGGCCTGATCACACTTCCGAATCGCTCGTCCGGGAGCAGCAAATCGAAGGCAACTCCCGCTGTTCGAGTGGATGAGCGAAAGCAGAAACAGCGGGGAAAGGTTTGGATTTCCGCTGGAATGCTAGTGTTAGCCGGCATGGTCGCTGGTGGCCTGTATTTCCGGTCGCGCCTTACAAAACCGGTGACGGAGAAAGGCACGATCGTTCTTGCCGATTTTACGAATTCGACCGGCGAAGGGGTGTTTGATGACGCCTTGAAGGAAGGAGTGGCGAGTCAGCTCGAACAATCCCCGGTTCTGAGTCTTGTTCCGGAATCGCGCTTGCGCCAGACTCTGCGACTGATGGGTGAGTCGCCCGACGCGCGACTGACACCGGAGATTGCGCGAGAAGTCTGTCAAAGGGTGGCGGGAGGCGCGGTACTGGAGGGCTCGATCGCAACTCTGGGGAAGGACTACGTTCTATCGCTCAAGGCGACGAACTGTAGCACAGGCAGTTCCCTGGCGCAGGAGTTAGTGACCGCCGACAGCAAGGAGCACGTGTTGAAAGCTCTGGATCAGGGAGTGAGCCGGCTGCGAGGGAAGCTTGGCGAATCGTTGAGCACCCTGCAGAGGTTCGATACCCCGGTTGAGCAGGCGACCACGCCGTCCCTCGAAGCGCTGCAGGCCTACAGCCTGGGGCGGAGACTGATGGTGGCGAAAGGGGACTATCTGGGGGCCGTGCCGCTGTACGAGAAGGCCATCGACGCGGACAAGAATTTCGCCATGGCTTATGCCTCACTGGGAACGGCCTATCACAATTTGGGAGAAAAAACTCTGGCGGCTGAGAACACGAAAAAGAGTTTTGCGCTGCGGAACCGGGTCAGCGAACTCGAAAAATACTATATCGAGTCTCACTACTATCATTTTGTGACCGGGAACCTGGAGAAAGCGCGACAGGTATATGAACTTTGGGCGCAGACGTATCCGCGGGAAATGGTGCCGGTGGCAAATATGGGAGTGGTGCAGCAGAATCTCGGGCAATATGACAATGCGTTGGAAGATTTTCGAGAAGCTTTGCGGCGCGCCCCTGACGATGCTCTGACGTACAGCAACCTTGTTGTTTCCTCCATCTTTCTAAACCGGTTGAAGGATGCCGCAGCCATTGCGGAGGAAGCGGAGAGGAAGAACGTTGACTCTCCCGACTTACGAATTTATCTGTACCTGCTCGGTTTCTTGCAGCACGATGAAGCGTCGATGGCGCAGCAGGTAACCAGAGCGCAGGACAAGCCAGGAGAGAAAAGCCTTCTGCTGTATTTTCAAGCCAATACGGCGGCGTATGCGGGCCAGCTCAACCAGTCGCGAGAGTTCTCGCGCCAGGCGATCGCATACGCCGAACGTGCGGGAGAAAAGGATCGGGCTGCGAGCGACGAAGCCACCGAGGCATTGTATGAGGCGCTCTTTGGGAATATCGCGGAGGCGCGCAAACACGCGCTGTCTGCCGGCGCGCGGCCAATCGGGATCGATGGTCAATACGCCGCGGCGCTGGCGCTGGCAATGGCCGGCGACTCCACGAGCGCTCAGAAAATCGCGGATGAACTGGCCAAGCACTTCCCTGAAAATACCATCGTGCAATTCAACTATCTGCCAACGATCCATGCCCAACTTGCTCTGGGGCGGAACGACCCGGAAAAGGCGGTGGAGGCGCTTAATGCAGCGGCGCCTTATGAGCTCGGTGCGGCCGGTGGCACCACATTCTCGAACAACTTGTATCCAGTCTATGTGCGCGGGAAGGCATATTTGGCCGAGAACAAGGGAGAGCAGGCTGCGGCGGAATTCCAGAAGATCGTCGATCGGCCCGGGGTCGTGGCCAACGAACCCATCGGCGCGCTAGCGCATCTGGGTCTGGCACAGGCTTACGCGATGCAGGGTGAGGCCTTTCAGGAGCGAGCCGCTTATGAAAACTTCTTCAAGCTGTGGAAAGCTGCTGATCCGGACATCCCCATTCTGAAACAAGCGAAAGCGGAATACGCGAAGCTGTAACAGCTGCTAACAGGATCTGAATTACACTTCTGGCGATCCGTACGGTGCGACCGAAGCATCGGTCGACGGCGCAGAGGAAGGATTTTGCGTCATTGCGCCCTTTCCGTTATGGGGAGGCAGGTACTCGGTCTGGGTACGGCGTTGTTGGGCTCTTGCGATCCATTCCCCGAGCCACTGCGTGAACTCTTTGTTTTCCTTGACTACTGTTGTCATCCGCTCTGTACTTCCTCTTGTTCAATCGTCGCGGGAAACTCAGAGTTTGAGAACTGTCACTAGTGACAGGATTTGCGGGATTGATTTCCACAAGGAAAAGCGCGGGGGCTCTGACGATGCGCAAGAGTCGGGCAAGAGCTTGAGGAGAAAACAGTCACTGCGTCGGTGCGAGATTTCCGTGCTTAGCGCAACGACTTACGCCTCTCCAGGGATGTCCAGTCTCTCAGATAGCGCGAGACGTCCACTGACCAGGGTTCCTGCGGTTCGGTCTTGATGAGCGTAATCTCTTCGGGCGATCCGTAGCCGCGATCGTAGGCTTCTTTCGAGACTTCGCATATTTTGGCCTCACTCGATCTCCAGCGGCTCATCGCCGTTCCCCGGCTGCAGGAACAATACAGGGTGTATTCGTCCAACGAGCCCTCGACGGTGGGAATGAGATAGGATCCATTGCCGTAGGGAGTGCAGGGAATGAGGTAGCGGGTGAGGCACTTCGGACATTCCACGCAATGGCGAATGCGCTGCATAAGAGTTCCCAGAATCAGCGTGACACTAAAAGTGGTCAGCAGCAATACCCACTTGACGAGTTTTAGGCATGGCCATTATGATCCGCGGAAATGAAGCGAGTCGCCTCCGGAATCCTCCCGGTGATTGCAGTGGACCGGAAGTCCTCAAAGCCGCTGCACCGGCAGATCTATGACTCCTATCGCGCGGCGATCGCCAACGGCCGGCTGCGTCCCGGGCAACGGGTTCCATCTACGCGTGTGCTGGCTTCGGAGATTGGTGTGTCGCGTTTTCCCGTACTGAATGCCTATGCCCAGCTTCTGGCGGAAGGCTATCTCGAGAGCCGTGTGGGAGCAGGGACGGTCGTTACCTCTTCACTGCCGGAGCAATTGACGACGAGCGCGCCAACAGGGGAGAAGGGCGCTCCCGTCCGACGCGGGCCGCGGCCGGTGGCGAGGCGCTGTTCGCAGTTGCCCCGATGGGAAGCGTTCCCCTGGCTGATGAGCTGCGGAGCGTTCCGGGTGGGGCAAGTGGCGTTCGATCAATTTCCAATGCGGATCTGGTCCAAACTCGTCGCACGCCATTGTCGAAGCATGGACATGAAGTCGGCTACCTACGGCAACCTGATGGGTTCCGAGCGGCTCCGGCGAGCCATCGCCAACTATTTGAAGACCGCGCGATCGGTGCGGTGCGAGGCAGAACAGGTGCTGATCGTCAATGGCTCGCAGCAGGCGATCGAGATTTCAGCCAGGGTATTGCTGAATACCGGGAGCCGGGTGTGGATCGAAGAGCCCAGTTACCGGCTCGCGCAAGACGTCTTCACACTGAACGGTTGTGAACTGGTTCCGGTTCCAGTGGACCGAGAAGGTCTGGACGTGACTGCGGGAAAAAAGAAGAGTCGGAGGGCGCGAGCCGCATTTGTTTCTCCCTCTCACCAGTTTCCGCTGGGCGTGACCATGAGCGCATCGCGCCGTATGCAGCTGGTGGATTGGGCCCAGAACGCCGGAGCCTGGATCATCGAAGACGATTATGACAGCGAGTACCGGTATGAGAGTTTGCCGATCGCGTCCTTGCAGGGGCTCGACTCGAACTCGCGCGTCATTTATGTGGGGACGTTCAGCAAGGTTCTGTTTCCGTCCCTGCGACTGGGCTACATGGTGATTCCGCCGGACCTGGTGGACCGTTTTTGCACGATGCGGCGGGTGGTGGATCTCGGATTGCCCAGCTTCTCGCAGGAAGTGGTCGCCGACTTTATCAGCGAAGGACATTTTGCGCGTCACATTCGACGGATGCGCGTTCTCTACGGCGAACTCAGGCGCGTGCTGGTCGATGCCCTCGGCAAGACTTTCGGGGACAAACTTGAAGTGGTCGGTGATGAGGCGGGCATGCACCTGACGGTGATGCTCAGAGACGGATCTAGCGATGAGGAAATCGCCCGACGAGCGGCGCGGCAGAACATTTCGGTATGGCCGCTGTCGCGCTGTTATCGTGGCCCGGCGCGACGGGGATTCATCCTGGGTTTTGGGGGAACCACGGTGAAGAGCATTCCGGCAGCGGTGCGGAAGCTCCGTGGGCTGATGGAAATGCGATAAGAGAACGCCATTCCGACTTCAGGGAGTGGGCTTGAGGCTAGCGTACTCGGGCGCGCGACGAAGTGGCCGGCTCTGGCGGACAAGATCCCGGCGGCGAATCGAGACGTGCCTTCGTGGGGAGCAGGTCGCGGCCGAATGCTTTCACGGTGACGACTCCGACAATCACGCTCCAAGCGGTGAAGAACAGCCATCCAGCGTTCGAGAGAAATGCTTCACCCAAGGTCATGAGGATTGCTCCGGCGTCCGTACTTCTGCCGGCGCGGATCCAGCCACATCACCCCGCGCCGGCAGTCACGAACGAATCGAGACACAGAATTCCGTGTTCGCCTTATTCCGAGGGCGGAGGGGGTGGCGCTTCCTGCATGTGGCGTTGCATGCGAGCTTGGTGGTTCGCCTCCATCTCCTTCAGCTGTGCGCGCTGGTCCGTGGTTAGCACCTGGTAGAGCTCGTTGTGAACACGGGTCTCGTTGACGGTGAGCTGGGCCTGGAGTTGCGCCTTCTGCGCGGCCAGGGCCTGAACTTTAACGGGATCGAATGTGCCTTCCACGTACTGGCGAAGCTGAAGATCGATCTGGCGCTGCTGTTCCATCAGGGGCTTCATGGTCGGATGCTCTTTTTGCATGATGGTCTTCATCTCCGCCTTCTGCTCATCGGTCAAGTTCAGACCTCTGGCGAAGAATCCCATCTCGTGGTCTCCCATGCCGTATCCGTGGCCGTGCATGGGTGGCGGTGGAGGTGCGTCGGCGGCTGTCTGCGACTTCGCGATCGCGCTCCCCAGCAAAACGGCCATGGCGGCGATCAATAAACGGAAACGAATCGATTTCATTTGTGACTCCTGGAATTCTCCGGGATGTCCCGGGACTGTGCGTACATAGATAGGAACACGGCCCAGGGGGAAAAGGCGGTAAAAAGACGGTCAACCAGAGTAAAGTTTTGTCAAGGGGGAGCGGCTCACAGGGACTGAGTGGGAAATCCCCACTCGAACGCCTCAAAAAAGCGCGGCGTTAGAATGGAGCACCCAGCCCGGATTTGACAATTCTTTACCACCGCTCAAGGTTTGCGGGTGCACAATAATATCGAGATGGAACGCATATTAGTTATTGATGACGATGTGGAACTTTGCCACCTGGTGGGGGAGTATCTGCGGGCGGAGGGTTTCACCATTGAATGTGTGCACGACGGCGAGAGCGGGCTCAAGAAGGCGATGGCCGGCGAATATCTGCTGGCGGTGCTCGATGTGATGCTGCCGGGGATCAACGGATTTGAAGTGCTGCGCAGGATCCGCGCGACTTCGCGACTGCCAGTATTGTTGCTCACGGCGCGAGGCGAAGATGTGGACCGGATCGTAGGGCTGGAAATTGGGGCGGACGATTATCTGCCGAAACCGTTCAATCCGCGGGAACTGGTGGCGCGCATTCGAGCTGTGTTGCGGCGTACACGGGCGGATGGTAGTGGAGGGGCGGCTGCTCCCGATATGGTCAGCGTGGGCGATGTGGAACTGGATCCAGCGACGCGCACGGTGCGGCTGGAGGGCAAGCCCGTCGATCTGACTTCGGTGGAGTTCAATTTGCTGGAAGTGCTGTTGCGGGAGGCTGGACGCGTAGTGCCGCGGGAGCGGCTGGTGAACGCGGTCCTGAGCAGGAAGTTTTCGCCGTTCGACCGGAGCATTGATATGCACGTCAGCAAGGTGCGGAAGAAGTTGGGCGATACCGATAGCGACGAGCACATCAAGACGGTGCGTGGTGTGGGGTATATTTTTGCCAGGCCGCGGGAGAAGGCGAAAGCTTAGGCGGCGCTCAGGGGTTTGTGCACAGCGGCTGAAGCCGGAATTGATTTTCATGTATTTACGGCATCGCTAAAGCGATGCCCTGATACGAATCTTGAGTTCAGTACTCTGTAAAGGCCCTTCGAAAAAAGAAAGTGTCATTGCGGTTAAAGCGCTGCGCGACCAAGAGCAGGTGCTCCGGTTCCAAAAGTCGAGTCAGTGCTGACAGATTAAGAAGGCGCTGGTGGCAAGGATAAAGATGAGTAACGAATTGACGGGTCCAGCATGAAAACCCTGTTTCTGCGAATTTTCTTGTCGTTTTGGATGGCGCTGGCACTGTTTGTAGTGCTGGCGGTTCTGGTTACGCTCGCATTCCGGCCTCGCAGTTCCACCTGGGAAGCTCTGCGCACGACGGTCCTCAATGATGCGGTGAACGCCTATGAAGAAGGCAATGGGGCGCAATTGCGACAGTACATGGAGAGCGTGGAAGCGGCGCAGCATGTGCGGGCCTATTTGTTTGATGAACGAGGGAACGAACTGTCGGGCCGTCCTGCGCCAGAGTGGGCGATCCGCGTGGCCTCGGGCGGACCACGCATGCCGAGAGATGGGTTCGTTTTCCCCGCGCCCCCGCTGCCGCGGGACTCGCGGGCTTCTTCCGATGGCAAGCACCGTTACACGCTGGTTCTGGGATTGCCGCCGGGCCCAAGAGTTTTCTTCGGACCCCGGGGAATGCCGATCCCGGGATTGATCATTGCGATCATCTCCTCCGGACTGGTCTGTTACTTTCTCTCGTGGTATTTGACCAAGCCGATCGTGCGTCTGCGGGCAGCGACGAGACAGCTGGCAGCGGGGGATCTCACGGCGCGCAGCGGCGCTCCCGTAACCAAGAGGAAGGACGAGGTCGCCGGTCTGATGCGCGATTTTGATGCCATGGCCGAGCGGCTCGAAATGCTGGTCAAGGCGCAGTCACGCCTGCTCAACGACATTTCCCATGAGTTGCGGTCGCCGCTCGCGCGGTTGAACGTGGCGCTGGGGCTGGCGCGGCAGCGCGCGGGAGTGGAGAGCGCGGACATGCTCGATCGCATCGAACTCGAAGCCAGCCGGTTGAATGAACTGATCGGCAGAATTCTGACGCTGGCGCGGCTGGAAGACGGAGAACAGCGTGTGCCGCAGACGCCGGTGCCGCTGGGCGAGTTGGTAACAAACGTTGCGGAAGATGCTGAGTTCGAGGCGCAAGAGCGACACTGCCACGTGCATACCGCGATCCCCGAGGGGGATTGGGGAGTGCGAGGGAACGATTCGCTGCTCCACAGCGCGGTCGAGAACGTGGTGCGCAATGCGATCCGGTATACGGCGGAGGGTTCGTCGGTTGAGATTGGGCTGACGTGCGAGGAACAGAGCGGGGGAGCGGAGGCGGTCCTCAGGGTGAGCGATGCGGGGCCGGGAGTTCCTGAGGATTCTCTGGCAAAACTCTTTGAGCCATTCTACCGGCTGGACGATGCGCGGGGACGTCTCACGGGAGGAGTTGGACTGGGCCTGGCGATCACGGAAAGAGCGGTGCGCTTCCATGGTGGGAAGGTGTCGGCTTTCAATCGTGCTGAAGGCGGGCTGATGGTGGAGATTCGGCTTCCGCTGATTTCGCGATTGGCGGGGCCGAAGGGACGGGTGGAAGAGGTGGTTTCGAAAGCGTAAAACAGAACATCAGATTCTGGGACCTCAGACCTCGGACGTCATCCGACTGGCGAGGTCCGACGCGCAAAGTCCGGCAGGTTGCCTGAACCTTTCGTATACTTAGAACTGCTGGGGATCGCGGGCAACTCCGTGGCGTTCCCAGGGTTCCAATAGCGGTTGTGGGGGTTTGCTCTTCCCGCGCATACCTGATACACAAATGGGTTGAGATTTTCCCGCGTTTTCCAGAGTGCAGGCCCGGCCGGCGGGGCGCCGGGGGTGGTGTGCACCCTTAAACCTCACATACATATGGAGATCAACCAGAGAATGTCGAAACGATTTGCGTGGCTGCTCGGGGCGGTGGTGCTGGTTTCAATCGGAGTGCTGGTGGCGTGCGGGAGCAACTATAACGCTTCGTCCGACGGGTTGTTGCTGGTGGGGAGCCAGGGCTCAGGGCTGATCGAGACATTCAGTTTCAATCTGAATAATGGCGGCAGTTCCGCCATCAGCAACACGCCGACGGACACGTCGGGTCAGGTGTGCGTTCTGAAGGGCGTCCCTTCGTCGGTTGTGGTAGACCCGAAGGGAGCTTACGCGTACACGATCATCAATGCGAATTCATCGTGTGACACCGCCACAGTCAAGAGCACCACAGGCATTCTAGCCTTCAAGATCAACTCCGACGGGACTGCATCGCAGGTCGGGCAGCAGGTGCCGTTTAAGGCCGTGCCTCTGAGTCCCGCGGTGCCCGTAGTTCCGGGGACGATGGTGATGGATCCGGCTGGGAAGTTCCTGTTCGTGGCGGACCGCGTGACGACGACGGCTCCGACCAAGCAGCCGGTACTCTACGTATCGGGCTCGGTTTCTGTGTTTGCGATCGGGAGCGGAGGGACTTTGACGGAAGTGACGGGCTCCCCTTTCTTCCCCACTCCTCAGATCATCGTTCCGCAACAGAGTCTGGACATCATCAGCGTCGCGCCGACACCCACTGTGTTTCCGCCAATTGGTCTCAACGGAATACAGAACTCGGTGTGTTCGACGGTGGGATTGAATCCTCCGACTACGCAATACCTGTATGCGGTCGACAATCTAGGCAGCCAGGTGTTTGAATTCGCGGTGAACACAACGACGGGCGTTTTGACGAATCCAACCGCGTTGACTCAGGAACCATCGTTTCTCACCGATGCGCTCCCGGCGGCGGTAGCCGTGGATCCGTGCAACCGATTCGTCTACGTAAGTGGAAACCAGAACGGCAGGGTGAACGCGTACACGATCTGCAATGGCGGTCCAAACCAGTCCTCGACGAACTGTCCTCAGACGCCGGATGGGAGTTTGGTGGAAGTGGCAGGATCGCCCTTCAACTTGTCGGGAACGACCATCGGAGCGGGACCGCTGGCGGTGGATCCGTATGGGAACTACGTATACGTTCTAGGCACCGGCTCCAATACAATCAACATCCTGAAAATCAGCCCGGTTTCGGGGGCGCTGACATTGGCGAATCCGGCGACGGTGGCCACTGGGATCGGACCGGCGTCGATCGTGATTCGCGGCGATGACAACTGGCTTTTCGTTTCGAACAATGGCTCCCAAGCTCCTGGGGCCCCCGGCGGTACGACCGTCTCTCAGTATTTGATCACGCCGGCCACGGGAGCGCTCACGGTGCTGCCCGCGATTCAGACGGACAACTATCCGTATGGCATCGCGGTAAAGTGAGACAGTGCTCATTCGCTCAAGGTGGGGAGAGCCGCCTCGGCTGTCCCGCCAAGCGCAGCGGCGCGTCTTGCTTCTGAAACATAGCTTCTCTTCCGCGGGGCTCTGAGTACACGACGCCGTCGAGCTTCGCTCGACCGGACAGCCGAGGGCGGCTGTCCCCACATAAACCTCGACTGTCCCCACATATACCTCGGCTGTCCCCACATAAGCCTTGCAGGGGCTCACCGCCGACTTCTACGTTGGCACCTTCAAAATCAGATAACCTCCGGCCATCATGAAGATCAGGTCTGGCGACCAGGCCGCAAGGGCTGCGGGCAGCAGGCTCTGATTGCCCATCGCCTCGAAGAATCTGGTCACGACGATGTAGAAGACTGCAATCAAGACTGCGACCGCGACTCCGGTGATCGCTCCTCGTTTTCCCGTAGAGAGAGAAAAAGGAATCGCAAGGATCGCCATAATGAAGGTGATCAGGGGGTACGAGAGCTTCTCGTGCAGTTGCATGCGCAGGCGAACCACGTCGAATCCACTTTGCTGCAAGTCCCGGATATAACGTCGCAGCTCTTCGTAATTCATTTCGTTGTACTGCTTTACCTCCTTTTTAAAATAAGACGGTGTTTCGCTGATCTCCGGGAAAGTCGAGACCTCGAAGGTGTGATAGCCGTTGTCTGCGATGGCGGAGCCGTTCAGCGAGCGGACCCAGCCTTGTTCGTAGACCCAGCGATTCAGATTTTCGGCCCAGTGGGCGCGGTCGGCATGAATGCGCCGCGTGATGGAGAAGCTGGCGCGGTCCAGTTCGAAGACGGTGACATTGCCGAACTGGTCGCGGTCAGGATCGAAGAGTTGGTAGTAGTAGATGTCATTGTGCTGGCCGAAGATCCACTTGCGGTCGGGGCGCAGGTACGTCTGTGGCGGCTTGCCTTTGATCTGGTTGTGGAGCGCTTCCTGACGCTTGTTGGTGTGGGGCAGGTAGAACTGGTCGGCGAAAAACAATCCCACGGCGAGTATGCCGGCCGCCGCGATGACAGGAGCGACGATGCGGTAGATGCTGGTTCCCGTAGCCTTGATGGCTGTAATCTCGTTGGACCGCTGCATCAAGCCAAAGGTGACCAGAACGGCGAGCAGCATGACTAGCGGGGCCACGCTGTAGAGCAGATAAGGCGCGACGTTGAGCAAGTACTCCGCGACGACCGTGGCGGGAACCTGGTTGCGCAGAATGTCGCTCAGTAACTCGAAGAGGGTGAAGACGAGGACGAGCATGAGAAATGTGGAAAGAATCATCCCCAGGTAGACGAAGAAGTCGCGCAGCACGTAATCGTCGAGCAACGTAGGAAAGCTGGCGCTGAACATCCGGCGCCGCGTAGAGGCGCGCTCGAAGGCGTTCTCGCGGCGGCTGCGGGACGTGGTTGGCTGTGGGCCGGACGGATCTCGCTTCCAGACCGCGCGGAACGATGCCAGTTCAAACGGGCGCTTTTCGGCGCGCGAAAACAGAAAAACTGCCAGGGCAAGAAAGACGATGTCGGCGAGCCAGGCTCCGAACCAGGGTGAGACCCGGCCCTGCCGGGCCATGGAAACTCCCACCAGCGAAATCACATAATAGACAAAGACCAGCAGGATGGTGAGCACGAATCCGCCGGACTTGCCGCTTTTCTTCGACGACAGGCCCAGGGGGATGCCTACTAGAGCGAGCACCAGGCATGCGGTCGGCAACGCGATGCGCTTGTGGAATGCGATGAGATACCAGCGCGCCGAAATCGGATCGACGAGTGCTGCCTTCTGCCAGAGAGTGCTCGTATCCAGTACCTCGGCAGGCAGGGATTCGTCAGGCTTGCTTTCGGTGGAGGGAAGATCGAGCGGGATGTCGGTCTGCTGGAAGGTCGAAATCGTATAGCGGCTGGCGTCTTTGGGATCGGTCTCGTGCTCGGATCCGTCGACCAGATGCAGGTGCAGGCGATCTTGACCCTCGCTGACCACGATGGCCTCCTTGGCCAAAGTGATCTTGGGGTTGGTGACATCGGTCAGGTCGGCCATGAACACGCCCTTCCACACAGCGGCACCCTGGGCGGTTTTCACGTCCTGCACGTAGAGAACTTTTTTGGGGAATCCTTCGTAGAACACTCGAGGCTGGATTTCGAAGGAGACTTGCGAGCCTTTCAGCCGGTCTTCGAGGTGGCCGAGTGCGGCTTGGGACCGGGGAGCGATATACAAGCCATTGACTAGAGCCATGAGCCATGCGGCCATGACGAAGAGCGAGAGCGAGCGCAGGAAACTCCAGATGCCCATGCCACTGGCGCGCATGGCGGTGATTTCGCTGTCGGCGGCGAGACGGCTCAAGCCGATGAGGATGCCGACCAGCACGCTCATGGGCAGCGTATAGGTGAGTGCGAGCGGGACCGTGAAGAAGAAAATTTCGGCGACGCTGGGCAGGGGAGCACTGGCGCGGACGACTAATTCGAGAATGCGTCCCAGATCGCGAGTGAACAGGACAAAGGTGAAGATCGCCACGCCAATGAGCGCGTGCGCCGTCACTTCGCGTAGGATGTAGCGGGTCAGAATCCGCATGTGAGACGCGCTTTAGGCGAGGATAGCACGGGCGAGCCGGGGATGGCCGACTTCGAACCGAAAGAAAACCACAGAGGACACTGAGGACACGGAGGTGGAACCGGGACGCGTGAGTGCGCGTACTGGTTCCAGAGGGCTAAACGATGGCATTAGTAGAGTCGGAGATTGACGCACGCACGCGTCGCGACACGCTGGCATTGGTGGGCATTGCAGCGATCGTCGCGGTTGCCCATCTGCTCACGAACGGGCGGTACGGATTTCATCGCGACGAACTGCAGGTGTTGAGCGACGCACGGCACTTGGACTGGGGATTCGTGCCGTATCCGCCGTTCACGCCGTTTGTGGAGCGGATTGCGCTTTCCATTTTCGGATTGTCGCTGGTCGGACTGCGATTATTTTCGGTCATCTCACAAGCGATCATCGTAGTCGTTTCGGGATTGATGGCACGGGAACTCGGAGGAGGGCGACTTGCCCAGGTGACCGCGGCGCTGGCGGTTGCGCTGTCTCCGCTGCCAATTTTCGAGGGAACGGAATTTCAATACACGACATTTGATTATTTGTGGTGGGTGCTGATTGCTTACTTCGTGATTCGTCTGCTCGAGACGGAGAATCCGCGCTGGTGGCTGGCGATCGGCGCGACCATTGGCATGGGGTTTCAGACGAAGTACACGATGGGATTCTTCCTCTGTGGGGTTCTGGGTGGGCTGTTACTCACCGGCGCCCGGCGGTATTTGACGAGCGGGTGGTTCTGGGGCGGAATGGCGCTGGGATTTCTGATCTGTGCGCCGAATCTGGTATGGCAAGTCAAGCATGACTTCATCTCGCTGCACTTCCTGCAGCACATTCATGCGCGCGATGTGGGCGAGGGGCGTGCCGATGGATTTCTCAGCCAGCAGTTCTGGCTGTGCACGAATTTAATCGCCGTGCCGCTGTGGATTGCAGGGCTGGTGAAGTACATGTCGGACAGGCGCTATCGGATGCTGGGGTGGATGTATCTGATCCCGCTGGCGCTGTTCGCGGTGGGGAAAGGACGAAGCTATTATCTGGGGGCGGCGTATCCGATGCTGATGGCGATGGGCGCCGTGGTGGGAGAACGTTGGGTGGCATCCTTATCGGCGATGCCGCGTCGCGCCGTGAAGGCGGCATTTTTCGCCGGGGTGGTAGCGTATGGCCTGCTCTTGAGCGCCGTTCTGGTCCCATGGGCGACGGGCGGAGGGTTGATGAAGTTCGCGCTGAAGAGAAACGGCGATTTGCGTGAGGAGATTGGGTGGGAGGACTTGGTCCGAACGGTAGCGGGAATACGGGACACGCTGCCACCCGATCAGCGAGAGAATGTAGGTATCGTTGTACGAAACTACGGCGAGGCAGGTGCGATCGAGATTCTAGGGCCTGCCTACCATTTGCCTCCGCCCATCAGCGGAACAAACTCGGCGTGGTTGCGGGGGTATCCCGTGCCGCCGCCGACGACACTGATCGTGCTGGGCACGTCCCTGGAAAATGCAGAACGACGATACACGTCGTGCCGGTTGGCGGCACACAATGGGAACTCGCTAGGCGTCGAGAATGAAGAAAGCCGGGACCATCCAGACATTTTTGTATGCGGAGGGCCGCGGTTGCCGTGGCCGGAGTTCTGGGCGGATTTCCTGGCGTACGGTTGATGCGTCCTTGAGTTAACTCAGAGGTCCCCATTTCTCGGATAGAACGCGAGAAATGGGACACCCACTGGAGAATGCTCGGAGCAGTTCACGGTAGTTGATTCAGATAGCACGCGCCGCTCGTGCTTTGCGTTGGTGGCGTTGGTGGCGTCATCCACGGCGGGAAGTTGAAGCTGAAGAATTCGGTCATGCTCTTCTGCACGGCGTCGCGTTTGGTAAGGGCCGGCAGGCCGAAGCGAGCTTCGATCAGCTTGAGGATCGCGGTTGTGTCCATGACGGTATGCGACACGTAGTGTTTCTTTGCGTAGGGTGAGACGACGATCAACGGTAAGCGGTATCCCGTATAGGTGAAATCACAATCCGGACCGGTCGCCGTGGTGCAAATGTCACCGGTCATCAAATCTTTAGGCTTGAGGCCGTCGGGGCTGACCGCGGACTGCGGCTGAACGTGGTCGTAGAGTCCGCCGAATTCGTCATAGGTCAGGAAGAATGCCGAGTCTTTCCAGGAGACGCTGGTCATCAAGGCGTTGATGAGCGACTCAACATACTGCGCGCCTAGCTGAATGTTGATGGGATATTGATCGGAATCGGAGCCGTGTTCGTCGAGACCGGCGGCTGACGCGGGTTCAATCTGAGCGACCTGGGGCAGCGTGCCGTTCTGCACATCGGCAAAGAACTGCGTCATCGTCGCGAGGTTGTTTGGATAACTGGTCGGGATGGTCTGCCCCCACGAAAAATTCTGCACGTAGCTCAACGTCAGCAGGCATTGCGGTGTGGGATCGCTGGCGCACGGAGTATTGTCAGTGTTGACGTAAATCTTCCAGGTAATTCCCGCCGTCTGCAACTTCTGAAAAATTGTGGTGGCCGTCAGGTACGACTGGTCGGAGCTGTCGGTGCCGATGGGGTAGACATCGCCTTGTGAGGTGGCCGCGATCAGATATTCGCGATTCGGGCCCGTGCGCGACATGACGGGCGAGAACCAGCGGTCCGACGTGCTGAACTGAGAAGCCATGTAGTAGTAGAAATTCAGGTCGGCGTCGTCGTAGTAGCCCATCGAGCGGATGCCGTTCGTGTCGTAGTACGGCGGAACGTTGTTGCGGGCATCGTGGGCGTTGGTCCAGACGAAGCCATCGAGGGTAGGCGTGGCGGCGTAGGGATTGGTGAGATCCCAGTCGACGTGGCTTTCGTTCCATGAGGGGCTGGGATTTTCGATGCACTGGGTGATCAGCTTGTACGAGGTGATCTGCGGACTGGAACTGTCCTCGGTGCAATCGCTCGGCGGCGGAAATGCGGGATCACAGCCGGGGTTGGCAGGCGGCGGTCCGTAGAGCGGGGCGAGGCCGGATGTCGGATTGAACTGGGGCAGACCGTCGAAGGAGCGGTCGGCGAAGCCGTTGTTCTTCCAATAGGAACGAAGGGCTCCGAAATAGTGATCGAGGCCGCGATTCTCTTGCGCCATGAAGATGATGTGGTTCAGAACTTTAACCGTCTGATTCACGTTGAAGGTTGCGGTCGCGGACTTGTTGGCATTCATCGTGACCGTGCATGGACCGATGACTTTGCATGCTCCGGACCATCCGGCGAAGTAATCTCCCTTGCCTGCGGTCGCGGTAAGTTTCACGCTGGTGCCGGAGTTGAGCTTCGCGCTGCAGGTGGATGGGCAACTGATGCCAGCAGGGCTGCTGGTGACTGTGCCGGTGGCGTTGCCAGCAAGTTGGACAGTTAAGGTGTAGGTAGTGGTTGGCGCCGAAGCTGAATTTGCTGCGCCCGACTGAGCGGTCAGTGGAGCAACATTGAGAAGACTTGCGGTGAGCAGGGTTGTGAGTTTGAAAGCGCGGTGGCAACTCAAAAAAGTCGACCTCCGAGTCGGTTGAGGCGAGGGTTAGATTGCGAAACAGTTGCGCAGGTTGGCAACAAAGAGATGAGGATCCAACCTTAGCGAGACTTCGCGAGCTTTGCCCACGCGGACGGCCGAGGCGGCCGTCGCCACATGAGCACATTCTCCACAAGAATCTATTGGGCTTTGAAGAACAGGGCGGCCAGCGGCGGAAGAGTCAGCTTCAGCGAGAATGGGCGGCCGTGCGTAGGAATTTCTTCTGCGTTTACTCCCCCGAGGTTGCCCAGGCCGCTGCCGGCGTATTCGCGGGCATCGCTGTTGAGCATTTCGCGCCAGTATCCGCCGTGGGGGACACCGACGCGGTAACCGACGCGGGGCACGGGCGTGAAGTTGCAGACCACGAGCACCGTGTCTTGCGGGGACTCACTCTTGCGTAGCAGGGAGACCGTGCTGGTGGCGTTGTCGTTGGCATCGACCCACTCGAACCCGGCAGGATCGTTATCGAGCACATGCATCGCCGGCTCGTTGCGGTAGAAGCGGTTCAACTGCTCCATCCAGGCCTGCGCTCCACGATGAACCTGATATTGGAGCACGTGCCATTCCAGGCTTGAGTCGTGCGCCCACTCGCGCACTTGTCCAAATTCGCAGCCCATGAACAGAAGCTTCTTGCCGGACTGCGCGTACATGTAGGCGAACAGCAGTCGCAGGTTGGCGAACTTCTGCCACTCGTCGCCAGGCATTTTGCCGATTAGCGATCCCTTGCCGTGAACGACCTCATCGTGCGACAGCGGGAGCACGAAATTTTCGTGGAACGAATACAGCATGCGGAAGGTGAGATCGTTGTGGTGATATTTGCGGTGGATGGGATCGTTCTGGAAATAGCGGAGCGTGTCGTGCATCCATCCCATGTCCCACTTCAGGCCGAAGCCCAGGCCGCCGACATAGACGGGCTTTGAGACCATGGGCCAGGAAGTGGATTCTTCTGCCGTGGTCTGAATCTCGGGATGCTCTTTGTAGGCCTCCTGATTGAAACGGCGGAGGAAATCGATGGCGTCGAGGTTTTCGCGCCCGCCGAATTTGTTGGGAATCCATTCTCCCTGCTTGCGCGAGTAATCGAGATAGAGCATCGACGCGACCGCGTCTACGCGCAGGCCATCGATGTGATATTTGTCGAGCCAGAACATGGCGCTCGACATCAGGAAGCTGCGCACTTCAGGGCGGCCATAGTTGAAGATGTGCGTCTTCCAGTCGGGGTGGAATCCCTGACGCGAGTCGGCGTGCTCGTAGAGATGTGTACCGTCGAAGTAGGCGAGACCGTGGGCATCAGAAGGGAAGTGCGACGGGACCCAGTCGAGGATGACGCCGATGTTGTGCTGGTGCAGGTAGTCGACCAGGTACATGAAATCCTGCGGCGTGCCATAGCGCGAGGTGGGCGCGAAGTATCCGGTGGTCTGGTAGCCCCAGGAACCGTAGAAGGGATGCTCCATCACGGGCAGGAACTCGACGTGCGTGAAGCCCAACTGGCCAACGTACTCTGCGAGACGGGGCGCGGTCTCGCGGTAGGTCAGCGGGCGGTTATGCTCTTCGGGAACTCGCATCCAGGAGCCTAGATGGACTTCGTAGACTGACTGAGGCGCGCGCAGGGAATTGCGGCCGGCGCGCTTCTGCATCCATTCATTGTCGTTCCACTGGTAGTCGAGATCCCATACGACCGAGGCGGTGCGAGGAGGCTTCTCGTGTAGCAGACCGAGCGGGTCGGCCTTGTCAACGCGGAATCCGTGGCGATTCGATTCAATGTGGAATTTGTAGAGCGCGCCCTTGGCCACTCCTGGGATGAAGCCTTCCCAGATGCCCGAGGAACCGCGAGAACTCAGGCGATGCGTTTTGGGATCCCACCCGTTAAAGCCGCCGACGACCGAAATGGATCGCGCGTTGGGTGCCCACACGCTGAAGACGGCGCCCGACTGCCCATTGTGGGTGACGAGGTGGGCTCCCATCTTGTCGTAAAGGCGGTAGTTGCTGCCCTCGTTGAAGAGGTAGAGGTCCTGGTCGGTCAGGAGTTGCGGGGCGGCGACAATCGCGGAACTGGAGTCTGGGGGCATCGTACGGCCGTTAGTAGTGTAATGGAAGTCGCGGGTTGCCCACCTAAATTCGAGGTGGTATCAGAACGGGTTAGGGGAGCCTGGCCAGCAGGGCTTCCGGCAAGCAGCATGGTTCCTAGATTGATAGGCACTGCTGCGTAATGGGCACTGAATAACAGGCGCTATCGTCTCACTTTTTGTCGATTGAAAAGAAGTCCGTAACGTTCTTTAATACCTGTGCGATTATCCGCGAAACCCAAGAACAGGGGAGGACGCATGTACTCACTCGGACAGGATCTGCGCTTCGCGTTTCGCCAACTGCGAAAAGCGCCCGGATTTACCCTGACAGTCGTCCTTACTCTGGCTCTCGGCATAGGCGCCACCACCGCGATCTTCTCGCTCGTTGAAGGCATCCTGCTGCGTCCGCTCCCATTCAGCAATCCTGACCGTCTGGTTTTGCTGGGAGATCATCTGGAAGGCGGTTCTTCGGCAACGCCCGTCACGGCTCGCGAGATTGCCACGTACTCGACCTCGACAAATGCTTTTTCCTCTCTGGGCGGATACATCACCGGCAGCTATGAGGTTTCCGGCGGCGCAATTCCGGAGGAAGTGAATGCTGCTCGTTTTACCGCGGGCGTGTTCCCGACTTTGGGCGTCCGTCCGATTCTTGGCCGCGTTTTTACACAGGAGGAAGAGGACACGCATCAGCCGCTCGCAGTCATCAGCTACGCGTTGTGGGTGAACCGCTACCAGAACGATCCGCATGTCCTCGGAACCTCCATCGTTCTTGATCGCAAGATCTATTCGATCATCGGCGTGATGCCGCGCAGTTTCGCGTTTCCCCCGGAGGATGGACGTCTCGACCAATCGCAACTTTGGATACCGATGAGCCTGACGGCCGACGAACTTTCCGACCAACACGCCGGCTTTTGGGGATACCAGATGGTCGCTCGTCTAAAGGACGGGGTCACGCTGGCGCAGGCCGCGCAGGATGCCGACCGCGTTTCCAAGCAGGTCATGCGCAATCTTCCCACAGCTCAGTCCGCAGTCCCCATCCGGGGTGACGTCATTCCGCTGCTCGAGTACGACGTTGCAGAGGCCCGCCCTCTGCTGCGCATGCTGTTCCTGGCCGTTTCCGTCATTTTGGTGATTGGGTGCTTCAACGTCGCCGGTCTCATGCTGGTCCGGGCCATCCGGCGGCGCGGTGAATATGCGCTTCGATTGGCTCTGGGCGCGCGTTCGGGTGTAATCATCCGCGAATCCGTTCTCGAAGGACTGTTTCTCGGTGCAGGCGGCGGCTTGCTGGGCTTGGCATTTGCCGCGATCGCGATTCGAACCACGTTACGCCTGCTTCCCGAGTCGATGCCGCGCGTCGACTCCATCTCGATCGATGCGACGGTTGCCGCCTTTGCGCTGTTGCTCACACTGGCAACAGGCGTCCTGTGTGGTCTGGCACCTGCTTTCACGGCCTTGCGGACCAACCTGACAGAGAATCTCAAGGAAGGTGCAGGGACTGGCACAGGAACCTCGATCCACTCATGGCTGCGGTCGGCGTTGGTTGTCTCGGAGATCGCCATTGCTCTGGTATTGCTGACGGTATCTGGCGCGTTTCTGCGCAGCTTCCAGAAGATGCGAGCGGTCGATCCCGGCTTCCGTCCTGATCATGTGGTGGTTGCAGGCTATCGATTGCCTCTCCAGCAGTACTCCACACAGGCTGCTTCCGAGGCCTTCGAACGCGCGGTCGTCGATCGCCTCTCGGGAGCGCCGGGAACTATCGCGGTCGGGATCACGACCGCGGTGCCCGCATCCGGCGGTTTTGGAGAAACCGCGTTCACGATCGAGGGCGAGCCCACGGCGAGTTGGAAATTGAAATTTGCGATGTTCGGGACCACTTACGGCGACTATTTCCGTGCGATGGGCATCCCGCTGGTCGATGGCCGCTATTTCACCGAAGACGATCGCTCCGACTCCCCTCTGGTGATCATCGTCAACCAGTCAATGGCGAAACATGCATGGCCCGGCCAGCGGGCGATAGGCAAGCGCATGCATGTGGGCACTCCGAAACATAGTCTTCCTTGGGTAACGGTGGTCGGTGTCGTCGCCGATACAAAGATGGGCTCTCGCGACGAGCCGAGCAATGACCAGTGGTATACGCCCACGGAGCAGCCCGCTACGCTCAACGGCCTTGAATACGCCGGAACGCTCACCGACGCTGCCAGTGCATACATCACGCTCCGTTCAGCCCTTCCTGCCGAACAAGTGGCTCAGGCCTTGCGTTCGGCGGTGGCGAAGGTCGATCCAATGCTGGCTCTCCAACAAGTACAAGCCATGGAAGAGGCCATCTCGAACGTGGAAGCGCCGCGTCGTTTCAATACCGACCTCATTACATCGTTTGCCGCTGGCGCATTGCTGCTCGCCATCACCGGAATCTATGCAGTGGTCGCCTTCTCTGTCTCGATGCGCACCCGCGAGATTGCGATTCGCATGGCACTTGGTTCCCAACGGACTGGCATCGCACGACTCATCCTGTTTTCGGCTGCGAAACTGGCGTTCTTGGGATGCGTCCTCGGTGTGCTCGGTTCGCTGGCGGCGTCGAGACTCGTCAGTTCCTTCCTCTTCGAGGTCACTGCGACCGACCCGCTCATCTATATCGCAGCCGTTCTGATTATGATGTTGATGGCGCTGGTCGCGTCGGCGATTCCCGCAAGGCGCGCCGCGTCCGCGGACCCCATCAACGCTTTGCGCTCGGCTTAGACACATTTCGATCCTCAGTTGATGTGAGCCGCTTTCGTAGGGCGAAACATCCGACAGCAGCAAACGGATCGCTCCCGTTTTGGCACACCAATCTGGCTTCGGACCGCTGGTCGGTTCGCCGGTAAAGATAACTGTGCAAATCCGCATGCTAGACTGACTGTTCCAGCCATGCCTGCTTTACGCGTCATCCTTCTCTGGCACCAGCACCAGCCGTTCTATAAGGATCTGGTCACGGGAGAATATCGCCTGCCATGGACGCGGCTGCACGCGCTCAAGGACTACTACGGCATGGTGAAGTTGCTGGACGAGTTTCCTAACGTCCACCAAAACTTCAATCTAGTTCCATCGCTGATGGTGCAGATTCAGGACTATGTTGATGGGACGGCGCAGGATCCTTTTCTGAGGGTGGCGGCCAAGCCAGCGAAGGATCTGACACTGGAGGAGCGGCGCTTTGCGCTGCAATATCTCTTTCAGGCCAATCCGCAGAACCTGATTGGGCGCTATCCACGGTACCGCGAACTGTGGGAGCGGTTTCGCGAGCACGGGGATCATCCGGAGCGCGCGGAGCGGTATTTTCAGGCTCAGGACTTCACCGATCTGCAGGTGTTGTCGCAGTTGGCGTGGTTCGACGAGTTCTTTCTGGAAGAGAAAGACATCGCTGCACTGGTGGCCAAGGGGCACAGCTTCTCGCTCGACGATCAGAAGTTTGTGATTGCGCGGGAGAGGGAAGTGCTGGCCAAGGTGCTGCCAGCGCACGCCGCCGCTGCGAAAAAAGGATCGATTGAGCTTTCGGCCACGCCGTTCTACCACCCGATCCTGCCGCTGGTGTGCGATACGAGCGCGGGGGCCGTGTCGTCTCCGGGATTGCCGCTGCCGCAAAATCGATTTCGGCATCCGGAGGACGCGCGTGAACAGCTGACGCGCGGTCTCGACCTGCACGAGAAGGTTTTTGGGCTGCGTCCTAGGGGAATCTGGCCGTCGGAAGGCAGCGTGTCAGAAGAGGTGTTGGCGATCGCGCATGGCGTGGGCGTGCAGTGGATGGCGACCGACGAAGGCGTGCTGGGGCGGAGCACAGGATTGTTCTTCGCCCGTGACGGCAACGGGCGGTTGCCCTCGCACCTCGCGGAGAAACTCTACAACATCCACCGGTACGAGAATGGTTCGGCGGCGATGCATATGGTATTTCGCGACCACACCATTTCAGATTTGATCGGGTTTGTGTATTCAGGCATGCCTCCTGCAGAAGCGGCGCGGCATTTGATCGGCAACATTAGAGAAGCAGCCAAGCCCGTACTCGACAAGGGACGCGACGCGGTGGTGTCGATTATTCTCGATGGCGAGAATGCCTGGGAGTACTACCCGAAGTCGGGGCGCGAATTCCTGCGGCGCTTCTACGACGGGTTGCAGCGCGAGCCGGGTGTGGAGGCCCTCACGATCTCCGAGGCGATTGCGCGACATAAAGATTTCAACAAGCTGACGTCTTTGGTCCCGGGTTCGTGGATCGGCGCGAACTTCAATGTGTGGATTGGAGCGCCGGAGGACAATCGCGCATGGGATTACCTGCACCACGCGCGCGAGTTTTATGCGCAGAATGCGGCGCGCGCGACCGAGGCGCAGCGCAAGCTGGCGTTCGAAGAGATCCTGATCGCCGAGGGCAGCGACTGGAACTGGTGGTACGGGCCGGAACATCATTCGGCCAATGATCGCGATTTCGACGAACTGTACCGCAAGCATCTGTCGAACGTGTATCAGGCGCTAGGCGCAGTTCCTCCGGACTCTCTGGCGCAGCCGATTACAGGGGCGGAGGTGCGTCCGTCGTTTGTGCCGCAGACGGCGTACATTCATCCGCGAGTGGCGGGCGACAAGGTGCGCTATTTCGAGTGGATGGGCGCGGCGATTTATACCGCCGATCACCGCGCGGGCGCGATGCACGGCAAACAGTTTCTGTTGGATGCGGTGTACGCGGGGATCGACTCCACGCACGTTTACGGGCGACTGGATTTCACGGGCAAAGTTCCAGAAGAAGATTTTGATCTGGTGGTGAACCTGGAATCGTGGGCGAGCGGGGAGCCGCGGGCGCGGCGTACGCTGCGAGTCGAGGCCTCGGTGCACGAGCGGAAGCTGAAGGCGTGGAAGATCGAGAATGGATCAGAGGACCGAGTAAAGGCCTCGGCGCCGCAGCCCGATGAGCACGTCAAGTTGGCCTTGGTTCGGAATTTTGAATTCAAGCTGCCACTGGTGTGGCTGTTAGCGACTCCAGGTGCCGCCCCGGCCGATCATGCGGCGGAGCGCAAGGCCGGAGCCGTCGCCGTTGGCGCCACTAACAAACTTCGGCTGCGGTTCAGCCTGTGGCAGAATCGTCTGCCGGTGGATTCCTTGCCGCTGGAAGGGTGGATCGAGTTGCAGGTGCTGAGCGAGGGAGATTTGATCTTCGGGGCGTGAGGTAAGGTCCTTTCGGGAGAAAAAGAAAACCGGAGGCGCATTGCCTCCGGTTTTCCATCTGAGAACGAAAAATCCTACTTGCTGCCGCCGCTGGAGGCTGCAGGCGCTGCGGCCGGAGCAGGAGCCGGCGTAGCCTCCGGGCCCATCGCCATCGGACGATTTAGTTCCAGCGTGAGTTCGGTGCCGGCGGGCATGGTTGCGGAACGGTGTTTGGCCAACCAGTGCACCGTGGTTGCGCCGGCGCCGACGGCCCCGCCAATCAGAACGCCTGGGCCTCCCCCGATCAATCCGCCCACGAGCATGCCACCTGCCGTGCCGCCGCCGAGTTCCAGAGTGTCGCGCCGGTCGTGGCCCTTCCCTTTGAATTGTCCTTCAGAGCTCACGTCGGTGCCTTTGATGTTGGTGTCGACCAGAGTCGCGTCGAGGTAATAGCGCTCGCCAGTGGGAAGAATCACAGCCTCGGGAAGAATCCCGATGGTCGGTTTACCGGAGATGCGGCGCGGCTCGTTCACCTTGGTGACGCGACCTTCGACGGTCGCTCCAACGGGAATCAGCGTGCTGCCGTTGACGACGACTGCCTGGGTGATCTTGGCCTGGAAGGGATCGCCAACACGGTTGCTGAAGGTAGCCAGGGTCGTGTCGAGCCGGACCATCAGGGTGGTTCCTGCGGGTACGGGGGAACCGGTCTGGGCGGCCATTAAGGCGGCTAGCAGCAGCATGCAAGGTAGAGCGATCCATTTTTTCATCGTGCCTCCTCAAATTCCCGAGCAATATTGTATCTCCTGACTCTAGTCTCTGCGGATGGCTGCGACAACACGCTGACGGGACAGGGGAACCACAGGAGATAAGGGCACGGCGGGAGTGGCCGAAGGGACGGTCCCGAAGGCGGAAATTGTGCAGGGAAACGCGTGTCGGGCGTCACACTGCGGACTTGTCCATCCGATATAATCTTTGGTTCCGCAACACAGCTCTGGTGAGACCTATACAGGCGCGGCCACGTCTTCGAACGCCTGATCGCCGGGAACAGCGACTCTCCCAACCGGGGCGTGTGACCGGGAAGCGGTGCTGAAATCATATCCTTATAAGGAAAGAGAAACTACTTATGTCAAATATTGCAGCCATTCATGCGCGAGAAGTTCTGGACTCCCGTGGCAATCCCACAGTCGAAGCGGAAGTATTTCTGGCCGACGGCTCGATGGGCCGGGCGATTGTCCCCAGCGGGGCGTCGACGGGCGAGCACGAAGCAGTCGAATTGCGCGACGGAGACACGAACCGGTTTCTGGGCAAAGGCGTGCTCAAGGCCGTCGAGAATGTGAATGGTGAGATCGCCGAAGCTTTGGCGAATTGGGATGCGTTTGACCAGCGCGGGCTCGATGCCCGGATGATCGAATTGGACGGCACCGAGAACAAGGGACGGTTGGGTGCGAATGCATTGCTGTCGGTGTCGATGGCGACCGCGCGCGCCTCGGCGCACACGCTGGATATTCCACTGTATCGCTACTTGGGCGGAGCCGGCGCCAACACGCTGCCCACGCCGATGATGAACATCCTGAACGGCGGAGCGCATGCCGACAACAACGTTGACTTTCAGGAATTCATGGTGATGCCGGTGGGCGCGCCCACGTTTCATGAGGCTCTGCGCTGGGGTGTGGAAGTCTTCCATACGCTGAAGGGCGTGCTGAAGAAGCGCGGATACAACACCGCCGTGGGCGATGAGGGCGGATTTGCTCCGTCGGTGAAGTCGAATGTGGAAGCCATTGAAGTCGTGCTGGAAGCGATCTCGAAGGCCGGTTACAAGCCGGGAGAAGAGATCGCAATCGCGCTCGATCCGGCGGCCAGCGAGTTTTTCCAGGACGGCAAGTACGTCTTTAAGAAGTCCGACAAGTCGGCCAAGAGTTCCGACGAGATGGTCGCCTTCTGGGCGAAGTGGGTGAAGGATTATCCGGCGATCGTCTCGCTTGAAGACGGTCTGGCCGAGGGCGACTGGGATGGCTGGCAGAAGCTGACGAAGGAACTTGGCCGGAAGATTCAGCTGGTCGGCGACGATATCTTCGTCACGAATATTCAGTTCCTGCAGGAAGGAATCGACAAGGGCGTGGCCAACTCGATTCTGGTGAAGGTCAATCAGATCGGGACGGTTAGCGAGACGCTGGATGCGATCGATCTGGCGCGGCGGAATGGATATACGTCGGTGATCTCGCACCGTTCAGGCGAGACCGAGGACACGTTCATCGCGGACTTGGCCGTGGCGACCGGGGCGGGACAGATCAAGACTGGATCGGCGTCGCGTACGGACCGCATTGCGAAGTACAACCAGTTGCTGCGGATTGAGGAAGAACTGGCCGGGACGTCTCGTTTTTTGGGGCTGGGGGCGCTGAACTACAAGGGTTAATTGACTTAGCTAAGGACTTAGCTCATAATTCACTGTTATGGAAGTGAATATCCACGAGGCCAAGACTCATTTGTCGCGCCTGCTGGAACGCGTCGCGATGGGAGAGGAAGTTGTGATTGCCAAGGCTGGCAGACCAGTTGCCAGGTTAGTGGCCATTGCTTCGGAGCGACCGCGGTTCAAGCTAGGTTCAGCCAGGGGGGAGTTCGAAGTTCCTGACAACTTCAACGATCCGCTACCCAAAGAGATCGAAGACTTGTTCTGGTAATGAAAATTCTCATCGACACGCATGTCTTGCTCTGGGGGCTTCAAGACGAGGCGAAATTGTCTGAGCGGGTGCGGTCTCTCTTGCCTGTCGCCGACGTGTGGATCAGTGTAGCCAGCCTTTGGGAGATATTGGCGAAGGTGCAGGTGGGTAGACTTGTTTTGCCCGCTCCGGTAGGCGACTACTTGGCCGCAAAACTAACGGCGAATGGAGTGTCCGTTCTGCCTCTGACGTTCGACCATGTGAGGCGGCTAGAGGAACTGCCACTGCATCATCGTGATCCGTTTGACCGTATCCTGATTGCGCAGAGCCTCAATGAATCAATGCCGCTCGTGAGCGCGGATCAGCAATTTAAGAGATATGAGGTTGAACTCATATGGTGAAGCCGTGCAACGCGCGTTTCGGGACTCGGTTTCACACTCTGATACGAGAGTTGCGTGAGCCTAAGAGTGTTAGCGGCGCTGAATAACAAGGGCTGATTGAGCCCAGTGACTCACAACAGTCTCTGACTCGTTCGTATCCCTTTCCGGCTGCGGCGGAATTGTCATCCTGAGTGCCCGGTTTTTGCGGGCCGAAGGATCCCTGCAATCGGCCGCGGATTTCATAGGTCCTTCGCTTTGCTCAGGATGACAAGGGTTAAGTGCAGGATAGAGCTAGAAGCTTAAAAGCTAGGAGCTAGAAGCTGACTTATGTCTCGTCCTAGACCGCTCATTCTTACCATTCTCGACGGCTGGGGTTATCGAGCCGAAACCAAAGCCAACGCCATTGCACTCGCGCGCAAACCGACCTACGACCGACTGCTGCGCGAATATCCCAACACGCTCATTCATACCAGTGGGCCGTTCGTGGGATTGCCCGAGGGGCAAATGGGCAACAGCGAGGTTGGGCACCTCAACATTGGCGCGGGGCGCATCGTGCACATGGACATCACGCGCATCGATTTGATGATCCAGAATGGGGAGTTTTTCTCGCATCCCGTGCTGCTCGATGCGATGAAGCATGCCCGCACGGGCGAGCGCAGATTGCATCTGTTCGGGCTCGTTTCCGATGGAGGCGTGCACTCGCAGCAGGCGCATCTGTACGCGCTGTTAAAGATGGCGAAGCAGAATGGTCTGGACCGAGTTTTCGTTCATGCCTTTATGGACGGGCGCGACACTTTGCCCACCAACGGTGCGGGATACCTCGAGCAACTGCAGCAGAAGATGCGGGAGTACAACTGCGGCAAGATCGCGACGGTCAATGGCCGCTACTACGCGATGGACCGTGACCGCCGTTGGGAGCGCATTGCCAAGGCCTACAACGCGATGGTCTTCGCCGACGCCGAAGGCGGCAAATGCGCCGATCCGGTGCAGGGGATGAAAGATTCCTACAACAAGGGAGTGACCGACGAATTCGTGATTCCGTTCGTGTGCACCAATAGCCAGGGGCAGGCGCTGGCTACGATTCGGGACGACGACTCCTGCATCTGCTTCAACTTCCGGGCCGACCGCGTCCGACAGATCACGCGCGCGCTCACACGCAATAGCGGACTCAACGAAAAGGGTGGCAGCGATTTGCCGGGCGCGGACGATCTGGACGCCACGATTCCGCGCGACCACGTGCCCAAGAGTCTGCGCTACGTCTGCATGACGCGGTATGACAAGAACTTCAGCCTGCCGGTGGTGATTCCGGCCGAGTCAATGGCAAACATCCTGGCCAACGTGATGGGCGGGATGAACATGCGCAACCTGCGCGTCGCGGAGACGGAGAAATACGCGCATGTTACGTACTTCTTCAACGGCGGCGTGGAGACTCCATTCCCGGGCGAAGAGCGCGTGATGGTGCAGTCGCCCAAGGTTGCGACTTACGATTTGAAGCCGGAGATGTCCGCCGCGGGCATTGCCGACGCCGTCGTAAAGGCCACCGAAGAGGGGACGTTCGATGTGATGATCGTGAACTTTGCCAACGCCGATATGGTCGGCCACTCCGGCAAGATTGAGCCCACGATCAAGGCGGTCGAAACCGTGGACGCCTGCCTGGCGCGCATTGAGAGTGCGGTTCGAGCCAAGGGCGGAGCCATGCTGATCACCGCCGACCACGGCAATGCCGAGATGATGATCGATCCGGTGACGGGGGGGCCGCACACGGCGCACACGACCAACCCGGTGCCGTTCATCGTGGTTTCGGAAAACGCCAAGCAATTCACGCTGAAGCCGAACGGATCGCTGCGCGATATTTCGCCGACGATTCTCGGAATGCTGGGCGTCGACGAACCGAAAGAGATGACGGGGACAGATCTGCGGGTGCCGTTGAAGACATAATGCGAAGAAACAATAGAATTCGGGGCGATAAAATCTATCGCCCCGAATGATTTGTCTGGAAGCTTAGTTTGCGAGGAGCGCCGGAGCCGTTGCGAGCAGTCCCGCCGCCAATTCCAGGTCGTGGAGATCTTCGCGGCTGAAATCTTTCGCGTATTTCGGATCGAGTCCCTTGCGGGAAATCTGAATCACGCCCACCACCATTGAATCCTGGGTCAAGATTGGCACGGACATGAGCTTCTGAATCGGGGCCGGCGCGGCCACTTCGTCGGAGTTGCTGCCGTCGGCTTTGATGGTTTCGAAGATACTCGCATGTTTGACGCGCGCGAAGTTGTTGAAAATCTCAGCTTTCTTGCTGAGTGCCGTGTGCGCCGCCACCGCTTTGCTCGACAATGGAATCGAGCCCGTGGTCCGCAAGTACTCGGGGAACACGAAGCGAAGCAGTCCACCCTCGAGACGCAACAAGGCGACTTCGTTGTACCCTACCTGAAAAATCTTAGCCAGGACCATACACAGGTCCATAGCCGTCACTCCCTGGCCCAGCACAGATCCCAGGGGGATTAGATGCTCGGGGAGGACGACTTCTTCCATCATCCCGTGATCGATATTTTGGGTCATAGGTAAGCCCGCAATCTCCGCTTCTAGCGGAAGAACATAAACTCTATCGCACTTTGGCGGCCATCAGGTACTTCCCAAAGTAATGAGGGACTTGAATTTAAGTCCTTTGTTTTCATTAAAAAGGAAAACGAAAGTCGCTGTCTTGCACAAGAGTACCCCTGCGATGACAAGCCGCAAACCATCAACCGCATGACAGTTTTTGTCAGTCGCACCGTCTTGGGAGCAATCTGGTCCCGAGATATGCGAGCCACGGTCGTTTCTTCCCGGCCATGTACTCATTTACACTTCCGGCTATGAGTAATCCGACGCAACCCAACGTGAAGCTGATCAACGGCCCCGACTACCGGGAGAACTATGCCAACAGCGTCCAGATGCGCGTAAACATCTGGGACTTTTTTCTGGTTTTCGGCACCCTGCAGCAACAGACCGAAACCCATGTGGAGATCAAGAATTTCCAGGGCATCTATTTAAGCCCGCAGCAGGCCAAGGCTCTGCTCGGACTCCTGCAGCAGAACATCGCCGGTTACGAGAGCGCCTTTGGCGAGATCAAGCTCGACCCGCGCATGGGAGCTCAAGGGCCGGTGCACTAAGGCTAGCGACCTGCTCGTCGAGACGTAGCTTGCTGCGTCGCTGCCGCCGGAATAATCCACGGTGGCGAGAGAGACGTTGGGATCAACGTTTCTACAGAAGGTCTCCGAGAGCGGGCCACGTCCACGGACCGAATGACTTCTCCCATACGATCTCCGCGCCTGCACCCGGCCTTGGTGTTTGCGGGTATCTTTGTGGGAATTTTTCTGCTGCACCTGCCGCTGCTGCAGCTTCCTTACTTCTGGGACGAAGCGGGATACTACGTACCCGCCGCGCGCGACCTGCTTTTGAGCGGCAGCCTGATTCCACACACGACCGTATCGAACGCGCACCCGCCGCTGGTCATGGCATGGATTGCTCTATGGTGGAAATGCGTGGGCTTCGCGCCGGTCGTGACGCGATCGGCAATGCTCGTGGTGGCGGCGTTCTCCCTGCTCGGAGTATTTCGTCTGGCTGAGCGGGTGGCAAATACTCCAGTGGCGATTGCTTCCACGTTGTGCACGGCGTTGTATCCAGTCTTCTTTGCGCAAAGCTCGCTGGCGCAGGTGGACCTGGCAGCAGCAGGACTCATCTTTTGGGGCTTGTGCGCTTATCTGGAAGATCGCCCGGTAGCGACGGCGATTTGGTTCTCGCTGGCGGTTCTGGCGAAAGAGACCGCGATTCTCGCTCCGGCTGGGTTGGCCTGCTGGGAAGTTCTGCGTTTGGTAACGCCGAAGTTGGGATGGCTGCAAGGCTTATGGCTGGATTCGAGTGCTGAAACAAGCAGCCGCTGGTCGAAACGGATTTTGCCGCTCTTGATTCCTGTGTTGCCGCTGGCGTTGTGGTACGCCTATCACTTTTCCCGGACGGGATATGTTTTCGGCAATCCAGAGTTTTTCCGCTACAACGTCGCTGCGACTCTGAACCCTTTGCGATTTCTGCTGGCCCTGGTGCTGCGGCTATGGCAGGCATTCGGGTACATGCATTTGTGGCTGCTGACGCTGGGCATGCTGCTGGCGATGTTGTGGCCTGCGGTGAAAGATGACGGGGTCGAGCGGTCGCGCATTTCGATTCCTGTGCAGATGATCTTTCTGGTGGTCGTGAAAGTGTATGTTGTGGCCATGGCATTGATCGGCGGCGCGGTTCTTGCTCGCTATATGCTGCCGGCCGTACCGCTCGTGGTTATTGTCGGAGTCTCCACGCTGCGCAGGCGATTTCGTTACTGGCCTGTGGCAGTCACCGTAGTTTTGGTCGCATTCGTGGTTGCGTGGTTCTGGAATCCGCCCTACGGATTTTCGCCGGAAGATAATCTCGCGTATCGCGACTACATCGTTCTGCATCAGGACGGGGAGCGCTTTCTCGAGGCTCGCTATCCCATGGCACACGCGCTCACGGCATGGCCGGCTTCGGACGAACTGACGCGTCCCTGGCTCGGATATGTGACGCGCCCGGTGCAGGTCGTGCGGATCGAGGATTTTTCGCTCGACGAAGTGCTATCGGCCGCTGAGTTCCGGTCGCACTTCGAGGTAGCGCTGGTGTTTTCTACAAAATATGAGCCCGCGCGGCCACTGCTGGAACGATGGGCGGGTTGGATTGAGCTGAAGCGGAGGTTCTTCGGCTACCACCGCGACTTGCCGCCGGTGGCCGCGGCGCAGATTCTCGGCGGGCGCGTCGTGTTCTCGGAAGAACGCAAGGGGCAGTGGGTGGCGGTGATCGAGATGGAGCGGGAAGAAATACAAAGTGCAAGGATCAACTAGGTCGTCTGTTCCGAGCACTCTCACCACTTCTTCGCGTGCGGGGGCGACGGCATCGGTTGAGGCCGTGACGAATTAAGATCTGCGAGCTCTGTTTCTTTCCATGTCCCGCTGTCATAGAGTTGGCCAGCGAAGACCTTTCCGTCTCTGGCGAAAATCAACCTTCCGCTCTGATCCCAATCTGCCCAACTTGCGCGCGGGATCGTCTTCGATTGCGACTTTTTTCCACTTATGACGGAAAACTCCTCGGTGTAAGTAAGGCGTTCGAAGGAACGCGTTAAGCGAAGAAGTTGCTTCTGGTTGCGGCTCTTCTTTTCTCGTACTTCTGGTTGTATGGTGCGGTACCACTTTGGGTAGCCGCGATTCTCAAGTTTCTCCTCTTGCTTCAGGGTCCATCCGTCCCGATCCAGACGCTCTGAGAAGATCGGATCGTCTTCGCCCCGTCCAGTCGTCTTGGGCGCAATGTGCAACCAGCCGGGGGGCTTGTGGTTCGGATGAGGTTTCGCGCCCCGCATATGATTCAATTGAACGGCTTTGTCACTGTGAAATAACCCGCCGCCGTCCCAGCAATCGGCTTTCGGCCAAAGGGCAAGGGCAGTCAGGTAGGGTGGTTTGCTGATTGCCGTCCATGCATAGGTGTACTCTTTGTCCTTCATAGTACGTGCCGAGATTTTTTGTGCGAAATAGATGAGAAGCGAGCCGTCAGGACTAAGGTCGCAGCGTCTTTCATAAATCCTGCCGTGAAACCACTGACCGGCCTCGAAAGTGTCAGTTTTGGTGTTCCACTTGATCAACTGAACCCACTTGGAGGGGCCGCGTCGAAAGATCACAGCCGCATGAGACTTTCTAGACACGATTATGAATAGTCGCGCCGGAACAGGATCTTTCTTTCCTTTGCGCGCAACCAGCACGTTCTGCATCATTTTTTCCTTAGTTTAGGAGAATGTGACTTTGCTACCTCTGCATCAAGTGGCACGAGTGCGTTTTGATCACCAGCCACACCTCCCGGCCCGGAGCAAGTTGGAGCGAATCGCGCGCGGCCAGCGTAAGGTGGACTTCCATCTCGACTCTGCATTTCACCCGCGCGGTCACGATTACGTCGCGCTGCTCGAGTGAGGCGATGCGCCCCGGAATCACGTTGCGCGCGCTGAGTCCGACCGGTGGCGCTGTTGCCAGCAGAATGTCGCCTGCACGGATTCCGACGCGCAACGTTGCTCCAACTCCCCCGCGCACCAGCGGAGTTTCGAGCACCACGGGGCCGCCATCTCCGGCAATCCGGCAGGACATCGTTCCGCGCTCCGGATGTACGGACTCCACGATGGCGTCGAAGATGTTCTCGAAGCCTGCGAGTTGCGCGACGGTTTCCTGCATCGGCGCCGTGATGACTTCGTGCGGCGTGCCTTGCGCTACGATGCGTCCGGCGTCGAGAACGATTACTTGTTCACCCAGGGCAAAGACTTCTTCGCGGCTGTGGGTGACATACAGGATCGGAATGCGGTGAGCCTCGTTCCACTGGCGTAGGTCGTCGATGATCTTTGACTTCGTAGCCGCGTCGAGCGCGGCTAGCGGTTCGTCGAGAAGCAGGACGGCGGGATTGGTGACCAGAGTTCGTGCCAGCGCCGCGCGCTGACTCTCTCCACCGGAGATTTCGCGCGGATATCGTGACGCCAGATGAGGAATTCGAAACGCCCGCAGAATGGCGGACGCTTGTGCCGCACGTTCCACCGGTGGCAAGCGTGCCAGGCCATATTGCACGTTCTGCTCGACCGTCAGATGCGGGAACAGCGCGAGATTTTGAAATACATATCCGACGCGCTTGTTAGCCACTGGAACGTCGATGCGCTGCGAGGCGTCGAACCAGACGCGGTCGCCGATGGCGATGCGTCCTGAGTCCGGTTTGGCCAATCCCGCGACGCAATCCAATAAGGTCGTCTTGCCCGCTCCTGAAGGGCCGAAGAGAATGGTGATCCCCGGGGCGGCTTGGAAGTCAACTTCCAGGGAGAACTCGCGTCCTTCGGATGGTAGGTGCTTGCGGAGGGAGACTTGGAGGCGAGGGACGTCTGACTCTTCACTTCGTTCTGGTGCGAGCGAAGGCCGTGAGGAAGGAGTCACGATTCCAACGGACTCAGTCGCGCGCGGATCATTCATCGCAGTTCATTCTAGGGAGCTTCGCCTGCGTTGGCAAAGTCTGGCTGTCGTATACGCGGTAGGGATCCTTCGACTGCGTGGGTGCTTCGCTTCGCGACGCACCCACTTCGCTCAGGATGACAGGTGCCGCGGGGGACGCTGATCCCAGTTATTTTACGGGTCCGATAACCCACGCTTTGCGGTTCAGGCCGTACACCACGGCCAACACGGCGAAGCTGAATACCGAGCAACACCATCGCGGTCTCATTGGCAGTGGCGTAGTCGGAGGCCTGCACGCGGTCGAAAATATCGATGGAGACGGTCCGCGTGACGCCGGGAATGTTTCCTCCGACCATGAGCACGACGCCGAATTCTCCCATGGTGTGAGCAAAGCTTAGGGCCGTGCCTGTAACCAAACCGGGTACGGAGAGCGGCGCGATCACGCGGAAAAACGTTCGCAGCGGAGACGCGCCCAAGGTGGCGGAGGCGGCAACCAGCTTCTGGTCGACGCCTGCGAAGGACGCGGCGAAGGGCTGCACGGCAAATGGCAGGCTATAGAGGATGGAGCCAATCACCAGGCCGCTGAAAGTGAAAGCCAGCGTGTGGCCGGTGAGCGCGATCCACCAGCGGCCTAGCGGGCTGCGGGGGCCGAGAGCGACAAGCACGTAGAATCCCAACACGGTTGGGGGCAGAACGATCGGGAGGGCCACGACCGCTTCAACCAGAAACTTCCAGCGCCAGCGGGAAAAGGCGATCCAGTAGGCGATGGGCAGGCCGAGCACGAGCAGGATGGCCGATACGGTGATCGCCAGTTGCAACGTGAGCCAGAATGCTTGCCAGTCGATGGCCATAGTTCCGTGTTCTCCCGGAAATCGCCGGTCTCGCCTTCGGACCGCAAGAACTGCGAGAGCGATAGGAGGGGCCGGCGCTACTTCGTTTCTTTCTCCGGCGGCAGAGTGAAGCCGTACTTCCGCAACAACTCTGCTGCTTCTTTCGTTTTGATGTATTCCAGAAACTGCGCCGCTTCCTTCTTATGCGGAGAATGTGACAGCACAACCACTCCCTGGGCCAGCGGAGGATAAAACTCCGCGGGAACTTCCCAATACTTTCCCTTGCTACTCATTCCTGGCGCCAAGGCGTGAGCGAGCGCCACAAAGCCCGCCTGCGCGTTGCCCGACTCCACAAACTGAGCCGCCTGCGCAACGTTCTCGCCCAACACCAGGCGGTCAGCCACGCGATCGTACATCCCAGCATGCTTCAACGCAGCCATAGCGGCCCGGCCATAGGGAGCGTGCTGCGGATTGGCGATAGCAATCTTCTTTACCGAAGGATCGAGCAAAGCATTCATGCCGAGGCGATGGAGATCCAGCGAAGAATCGGCTGGCACCCATAGAACGAGCTTGCCAACCGCGTACAGGTACAGACTTGCCGTGTCCGCGTCGCCTGCTGCGATCAGTTGATGCGGATAGTCCATATCCGCCGAGAAGAACAGGTCAAATGGGGCGCCATTCTGAATCTGCTGGGTGAGCGCCCCGGAGGCTCCGAACGAAAGCTTCACCTTCACTCCAGTCTTCTTCTCGTAGCCGTCTCCGATCTCTTTCAGCGCCGAGCTTAGGTCGGCGGCTGCAGCCACGACGAGTTCGGGAGGACTGGGTTTCTCCTGTGTCCATCCCGAGATCGTACTTAAGAGAGTGGTCGCTGCCAGCAGTGCGCACAAGTGAGGTCGCATGTTTCCAGATTATCCTTTCGTAGCGCAGGCATCGATCGGCGCCAGTCGACGAAAAGCAGATTGTACAAGCCCAGGCTGGGTCGTGTGCACGGGCGGCGGAGACGATCTTTCCCAAAGTGGGCTAGAAGCCGTCGCCCACGGCGCTTTTGCGTTGCTTCGACCATGTCGACTTCCGATACTGGCAGGTGAGTTTGATCATGCCAACCCGTTGTCGCTCTTCCTTCCTGGTACTAGTACTCATCCTGATGTTTCTGGTAAACGTTTCGACCGCGCAAGCGCAGGGCGCGAGGCAAAGAGTGCCTGATAGTCCTGTATCAGACGCAGATGCCGACCACGTCAAACAGCGCGACGAATGGTTCTTTCGTGGACGCCTGATTCGCGGGAAACCTGCTGCCGAACTTCGCCGCCGGGCGTATCAAGCGAAGCTGCGGCTGCGCGCGCAACGTGCTGGGGCACTCGGGGTGTCTGGGCAAACGTCGCTCTCGACAGGCTCATGGATAGCCCTGGGCCCCATGCCGCTGGCTTCGGATGCGACCGGCAACGGCACACAGGATTACCACCAGGTGGCAGGACGAGCGACCGCCATCGCCATCGATCCCGCGGACCCGACTGGAAACACGGTCTACATTGGCGGAGCGCAGAGCGGAATTTGGAAATCGACGAATGCGGCCAACAGCACGGCGAATAGCGTGATCTGGAATCCGGTGACCGACGATCAAGCCACGCTCTCGATCGGCGCGGTCGCCATTCAGCCGGGCAACACAGACCCTGCCAAGACCGTAATTCTTGCGGCCACTGGCGAGGCCGACAACTCCGGCGACTCGTACTTCGGGCTCGGCGTTCTGCGTTCCACCAACGGCGGCAGTTCGTGGACGCTCGTTTCCACGGCCAACAGCGGAACACTATCATTCAGCGGCCTCGGCGGGACGCGCATGGCATTCAGCGCAGCCAGCGGACAAACGAATACAGTGGTCGCAGCGACGGCCACCTCTTCAGAAGGGATTGTGGTCGGAGCGGTAGCAACCAGCACGACGCGCGGTCTCTACACATCACTCGATGCCGGGCAGACATGGACCTACAACGCGTTGGTCGATCCTGGTGGCGCCACCGATGCCACGTCGGCGACCTCAGTCGTTTACAACGCCAGCGCTGGGCAGTTCTTCGCCGCGGTTCGCTACCACGGGCTTTATTCGTCGGCCGATGGGATTCACTGGACGCGTCTCGCAGTTCAGCCCAGCGGCGCGCTGTTAAGCGCAGCGGCATGCCCAGCCCAATCGACCTCGAACAGTTACGCCTGCCCGATCTATCGCGCGGAGATCACGCTGGTCCCGGGTAGGAACGAGATGTATGTCTGGCTCATTTCACTGTCTTCGACGGGAAGCCCGGTGGATGGCGGCATCTGGCAAAGCGTGAATGGAGGCGCGTCCTGGACTGCAATCTCCGACACCGCGATCACGAATTGCGGAGACTTCGACGGGTGCGGCGTGCAACAGGGCTCCTACAATCTGGAACTGCTGGCTGTGCCAAACGGCGCGGCGACGGACTTGTACGCAGGCGCCGTCAATCTCTACAAGTGCGGCATCACCACACAGAATCCCACATGCGCGGCGACGGGATTCATGAACCTTACCCACGTCTACGGATGTGATCCAATCGGTGCGCCCGCCCACGTGCATCCGGACCAGCATGCCTTGGTTTATGCGATCCCGAGTTCGGGGACCGACTCCGGGAATGCCTTGATGTACTTTGCCAATGACGGCGGCATATACCGCGCGCTCAACGGATTTTCGGGGCTCAATACGGGCGCGTGCTCGGGGACGAATCAGTTCGACGACCTGAATCAGAATTTAGGATCGATGACGCAGTTCGTAAGTTTCTCGCAGCATCCTACCGACATGAATACCCTGCTCGGTGGCGCGCAGGACAACGGTTCGCCCGCAACCACACAGGCAACGACGAATCCGAGTTGGTTCAACGTGCTTGGCGGCGACGGCGGCTACAACGCGATCGATCCCGGTGCGACCTCGAACTGGTACGCGTCGAATCCAGACGTTCCTCCAGGCGGCCTGGGCGTCCAACTCTGCACGAGCAGCCCGAACTGCATCGACAGCAGCTTCAGCTTTGTGGCTACGAGCAGCACGCTCGGGGGCGATGACGGCGCCTTCTATTTTCCTTACATCTTCGATCCGAAGACCGCGGCGCCGATGCTGATTGGCACCTGCCGCGTCTGGCGCGGGCCGCGTACCGGTGGCGCTTTCACTGCGCTCAGTCCGAACTTCGATACTCTGGGCTCGGGCACATGCTCGGGCGCGGAAATCAATCAAGTGCGCGCGCTGGCTGCGGGAGGCACGACCGACAGCAACGGTTGCGTCGTTATTTACGCCACCACCAGCGGCTTAGGTCCGATTGATGGCCCTCTGTACACACCGACGGGCGGGCGCGTCTGGGTTACTACGAATGCATCGACTGGAACTGGGGCATTCACGGATGTCACCAACAACGGTCCTCAGGGGAACATCAATCCGAATCAGTTTCCCATCTCCGGCGTCGCGATCGATCCATCCGATGTTACCGGCAAGACTGCTTACGTAACGGTTATGGGTTTCACCGGGGGTGCGGGACACGTCTGGAAGACCACTACCGCCGGGGCGGGCTGGACGGACTTCACGGCGAATCTGCCAGACTCTCCGGTGAACGCGGTGGTGGTGTATCCCGGAATGTCGCAGGTGTATGTCGCGACTGATGTCGGCGTTTTTGGCAGTTTAACCTCTGGCGCGAGTTGGACGGAACTCGGGCCGACCCCAAGCACCGATCAGGCTGGCTTCCTGCCCAACGTTGCCGTCACGGCGCTGGGAGTGTTCACTGGCAGCGGCCAGCAATTGTTGCGGGCTTCCACCTACGGGCGCGGCATCTGGCAGTTTAATCTGGTGATCACGCCGGACTTCCAGATGTCCGTTTCTAATTCGCCGCAGGCTGTATTCGTGGGACAGACCTCCGCGTTCAACGGCACGGCCAGCGCGTTGAACGGGTACGTGAGTTCGGTGGCGTTGAGTTGTGCTGCAGGGGCGACGGCGCCGCCCAGCACGTGCTCGGTGTCTCCAGCGACGATGACTCCGGGAACGAAGACCCCGTTTGCGGTCACCGTGGGTGGGGCCATCGGTGATTACAGCTTCAATGTGCAGGGGGTTGGATCAGACTCGAAACATGTCACGCACCAGGTTCCAGTCACGCTACATGTCGTCAGTTTTGGGATGACGACTCCATCCCCGGCGAATGTGACCGTGGCCCGGGGAACGACGTCTTCGCCGGTAAGCTTCCAGATTACCGCGGCTGGATCGTTCAATGAGAGCGTTGCGGTTTCGTGCAGTTCCGGCATTGCGAGCGCGATCTGCACTCTGATGCCCGGCACCAGTGTGAATCCCACCTCAACGACTCCAGTAACCATCACGGCTAGCGTATCGGTGCCCGCGACCACGGCGCCAGGAACATATCCCGTTACGATTCAGGCTGCGACGAGTGGAGCTCCCTCAATCCTGACGACATCGTTCACGCTGAACGTCACCACGAATACCGATTTCGTTTTGACTGAGCCGAGCGCATTCCCCGAGATAGACGTTGGAAGCGCTGGAACCACAGGATCCATTTCGATTGCGTCGCAGGATGGATTCAGCGATACGGTCACTTTAACCTGTCCGACGACGTACGGTGCCGGCAGTTGCAGTATCAGTCCCACCACGGTGAGTTCATTTCCGGGGACGGCGACGCTCACCATTAACGGGACCAGCTTCACGGCCGGAAGCTATTCGCTTTCCGTTACCGGCACCAGTGGTTCGCTCGTGCACACTCTGGCGATTCCATTCAACGTTGGTGATTATTCTATTTCGGGGACGAAGACCATAGCGCTCGCGCCCGGGGGGGCGGGCACAGCCAGTCTCAGTCTAGCCTCGTCCAATTCCTACAGCGGAAAGATCAATGCCAGCTGCGATGCCACCACGATCTCGGGAGCGATGTGTGTGCTCTCTCCGGCGAACCCGATCAGCGTTGCTAGCGGGGCCACAACTGCCCTCACCGTAACCGTCAATGTTCCCAGCACTGCAAGCCCGGGAACTTACAACATCACCATCAAGACGCAGGACGTCACGGGAACGCCGAGCCATTCCTTTACCGTCGCCCTGACCGTGGCACAGGATTTCCGGCTTACCACTTCGACCCCGAGTCAGACAGTGACGGGAGGGCAGACCAGCGGCGCCTATAACCTGACTGTTCTGCCAGTGGGTGCATCGTTCAGCGGAGCCGTGACACTCCGTTGCTCGGCAGGGATGCCCCCGGGCGCGCAATGCGTATTCAATCCGCCCACAGCGGTCACGCCCGGTAGTTCTGCGGTGGATGTTGTGATGAATATCTCCACCGCCTCTGCGAAAGCTCGCCTACAGTCGCGGACGAGTCACAGCTCGATGCTCTACGCTCTGGCTTTCCTCTTGCCGGGAATTGTGTTTCTGCGAGGTGCGGGTCGGGGCTCCGGCCGAGCAAGGTGTCGTGTGATCGGTGCGATCGCTACGCTGCTGCTCCTATCACTTCTGGTTGCGTGCAGCGGGGTGAGCAGCGGTGGCGGCTCTGGTGGCTCGGGGGGAGACCAACCCGTGGTTTACCAGATCACGATCACCGGTACGTCACCCGGTACAACTCCTGATGCGGGGCAGAGCGTACAGGTGACTCTCGTCGTAAACTAGAACGTTAGCATCCGGCTTGCGACCTGAGGCCGTTTTCTGCGATGTTGCGGTCGCACCTTCAATGACCGATTCTCGCTACGACGTAATCATCATCGGCGGTGGTGTGGTGGGACTCGGGGTCGCGCTCGAGATGAGCCGCCGTTTTCCGCATCTTCGGCTGCTTCTGCTCGAAAAAGAAGACCACGTTGCCCGCCATCAAAGCGGACACAACAGCGGGGTGATACATTCCGGCGTCTACTACAAGCCCGGCTCGTTGAAAGCACGGTTGTGTGTCACGGGAGCCGCGGCCATGGTGGAGTTCTGCCGCGAGCACGGTATCGCCCACAACGTCTGCGGCAAGGTCATCGTCGCGACGCACGCGGACGAACTGCCCGGCCTGGAAGAATTGCGGAAGCGCGGGGAAGCCAACGGCCTCGTTGGCCTGCGGATGATTGGTCCTGAGGAATTGCGTGAGATTGAGCCGCACGCGACGGGACTGCGGGCTCTGGTTGTTCCCTCCACCGGAATCACCGACTACGCGCGGGTGTGCGAGAAATATGCAGAGTTGATTTCTGCGGCCGGAGGTACAGTTCTTCTGTCTGCGGCTGCACAGGGCATCCGCCGCATGACAGACGAGATCGTCGTGGAAACGTCACGGGGAGCGTTCTCCACCGTTTCGCTTATCAACTGCGCGGGTCTGTTCAGCGACCGCATCAGCTGGATGGCAGGCGACGATCCCGGCGTGATGATTGTGCCGTTCCGCGGTGAATATTACGATCTTGTGCCTGAGCGGGCATCACTGGTGAAAGCGTTGATTTATCCCGTACCCGATCCGCGCTTTCCGTTTCTCGGCGTACACTTCACCCGCCGCATCACGGGCCGAGTGGATGCCGGCCCGAACGCTGTCTTCGCACTGGCGCGCGAAGGCTATCGTCACACCGACATCAACGTGCGCGACATGGCTTCCGCGTTTTCGTACCCTGGCTTCTGGCGCATGGCAGGACGACATTGGCGCAATGCTCTGGACGAATGGCACCGGTCCCTTTCGAAGGCAGCCTTTGTCAAAGCGCTGCAGCGCTTGCTCCCGGAGATCGGCGAGAACGACTTGGTTCCGGGCGGCTCCGGCGTACGCGCTCAGGCTCTGAAGCCCGATGGAGCCATGGTCGACGATTTCCAGTTCGTGCCTTCCGGCAAAGTGCTGCACGTGCTCAATGTACCATCACCTGCGGCTACGGCCTCGCTCGCTATCGGCAAGACCATCGTTGAGACGGCGGCCGTCAATCTTGGTCTCTCTGAACGCGTCTCCTAAAGCCCTTCCTTAAAAGATCAGCCGCAACGACATCTGCACCTGACGCGGGCTGCCAATCGTTTTATTGGTGATGCCCAAGCCGCTCAGAGACGGACAGACATAGAGCGCGGTGTAATCCTGATTGCACGGCGTGGTGGCCCCGGGTTGACCGACCGCCGGAAAACCGTTGAAGTTGATGTTCTGACTGACGTCGTCAATCGGGATATCGAAGCTGGCAGTGTTCGTCAGATTAAAGACGTCAATGGTGAACTTCAACGACGTGCGCTCGGTGATCTGGGTCATCTTCGAGAGCGAAAGATCCCAGCGCTTCTGCCACGTCTGCCGGAAAATATTGCGCTGGCCGTGATCGATGAAGTTGGTCTCATAGGGATCATTGCTCGGAATCGCACCATTCAAATCACCCGGACTCAGCAAGGGTAAGCCGAAACAGGAGGCTTTCAGCGCAAACGAATTCGGATCGGAGGGATTGGCGTGTGCACCCGAAGATCCGGTCAGCGCCTGCTTGGGTGAGCAGCCGGAGAGGGGAACGACCGGATTCGTGATGCCGTCATTGACTCCGTAGAAGATGCTGCCGACCGCGCCGGAGTAATCGACCACGCTATAGGGCTGGCCGCTCTGGATGACGGTCAAGCCAGAAATTGACCATCCATCAGTAAATCTCCCCTTGATTGAAGTCGCCGAGAAAAACGTTGGCAGTTCGTAGGTGTACGTGAAATTGATTACGTGCTCGCGGTCGAAGTCTGAGAGTCCGTAACCGGACCGCAAATCCAGCGGGTTGTTGCCGTTGTAGAAAAGGCCCATGGCACTTTGCTCATCGGTCGCATGTGAATACGTGTACGAGAAGCCGACCTGAAGGCCGTGACTCATCCGCTTTTCAACGTGAGTCTGAAGGGCGTTGTAAGCGGAGATTCCGGCTGCGGTGTACGACTCGGACTCGGAAGAATAACCGATGTACGGAACCCGCAGATCGACGTTTCCGCCTTCGAAGGTTTGCAGATAGGGCTGGCCGTTCGGCAGCGGCGCGGGGTTGAAAGTGCCGGCCTGGGTTACGACTGAGTATCCGTAGGTATAGTCCTGCTCAAAGCCCAGCGGATTCCCCTTCATAATGGGATTGGTCGGCGATGCGATCCGCGCCTGATTGAAAGGCAACGGAACTACTTCGTGGCGCCCCAGATTTCCGACGTAGCCAATGTCGATCATGAGGTCATGGCGCGGCTGCCATTGAACGTCGAGCGTCTGGTTCAGACTATAGGGAAGCTTGTTGGCGCGATTGTAGTCGGCGAACGAAAACAGCGGCAGACCGGTGGCGATTGCCGTCGCATTCGGAACGACCAGGTCCGCGGGATTACCCGAAGGCGGTGGACCGAGCGTCGGGCCCCACGGAGCTTCAAAATTGCTGCAGTTCGAATATGCGTAAGGGCTGCAGGACTGAGCATTGACCCACGGTGGAGATTGATTGACGCCGAACGGACCGCCGGCTATTACGCCGGAGGCGAAGCCCGGGGAAAGATATGCGAACAGTTCGCCTCGATCGTAGTACATTCCCCAGCCCGCTCGAACGACCACCTTGTCGCTGAACACTCTCGGACTCCACGCCAACCCGATCCGAGGTGCCACGCCCCACTGGCGGCCCGTCAGCGTCGAATCGCTTACGCCCTTCGTGGGGAAATCGGGATTGTTTCCGGCCACGATGAAGCCATTCGAAGTGATCGTATCGGTGGCTTGGTTGTAGCTGTATCGCGACGGATCGAAGTTGAAGATGCGGCCGTTCTTCTCCTTGAGACCGCCGTGATAGTCGAAGCGTACGCCGGCGCTGATGCTGAGATTCGGACGGAGCTGGAATTTGTCTTGCAAGTACCAGCCAGTTTCGTTCGAGCGGTAGTAGCGGTTCGCATCGCCCTGAAGAAACGTTGTGGCAATGAATCCGTCGGCGGTGTACGTGATCGGAGATCCCGTGACGAAGTTCTCGAAATTGGTGAAGCCCACCATCCCCGAATTCGTTCTTTGGTCGCGGGCGTTGAGCTGGGTGTAGGAGTAGCTTCCGCCGAAGGTGAAGGTGTGCTTGCCGTGGTTCCAAACCGCATTGACGGAAGGCATCCAACGGTTCTGGAAAACGCCGGTGAAGGCGCCTTGCGATGCCGCCGTCGAACCAATCGTGGTTCCGGCGTTGAACACGAAGTTGGTGTTCAGCGGAGATTCATTTCCCAGATCGTCCACGATCGTGATCCCCGGGAAAACGGAAGATCCAAGATTGTTCATCCCAATGGACTGAGGAGTGAAAGGCTGGCCGATCGTGCTGTAAACCTTCTCGCGGATGAAGCCAAAGACTTCGGCGACACTGAGGTTCGGCGTGATGGATTGCGTGTTCGTGATCGAGGCGACCTGGCTGCCAGCATCCAGATGCTGGGGAAATCCCTCGACCGCGGAATATCCGAAAGGCGCAGTGGTCGGATCATGCTGGTAGTAATACTTCAACGAGAGAGTGTCCTTTGAAGTAGCGAGGTAATCGAGATCGCTGACGGCCTGATCGGAGATGAAATACGCCGGTTGCGTCAGAAACACATTCTCCGGGAAGTTCAGCGTCGCCGTGTAATTTGGATTGGCGGAGGGGAACAGGTACTGTCCGTTCGGAAGTTTCGTAGTCAATAATGCGTAGGCGACGGGATCAATGTTGGGAGTTCCGGTTCCGCCTGGCGCGTTTGCCGCGACCACCGGATTCACCACCGTGCCCCAGTTGTTCAGGACAACGGCGGCTAACGCTCCTGGACTGCGGTCGTCGCTCAGCCCTGAGGGCACGGCAGTACGCGAAGTCCCAATCTCCAAGTCGGACACGTGAATGTGCTGATAGCTGACAAAACCGAACAGCTTATCTTTGATCAGAGCCCCGCCGAGAGTTCCACCCGCCGTGTAACGGTGCAACTGCGGGACCTTCTCGTCGCTGGGAATGTTCGGATCTTGATTGTAGAAATATGGCGCGGCGTTCAGCCAGTCGCTTCCCCGGTGAAAGTAGGCTTGGCCGTGAAGCGTGTTGGTACCGGAGGCGGTACTCATGTCGATGTGGGCGCCGCTGGTGGATCCTTGCTGGGCGTCATACATCGAGGTGTTAACGCGGAACTCCTGGACGGTCTCTGGCGCAGGTGTCGGCAACGCCTGGCCGATTGCCAGATAGGGCGACGCCGTGCTCTGAATGACTTGCGCCGTGGTGCTGCCGGCTCCGGATACGCCAGTGTTGTTCACGATGCGGGCGGACGCCACTTGGCTGGTGCTCTTGCCATTGAATAGATTGCTGGCGTCGACGCCGTTCAGAAGGAATGTGTTGCTGGTGTCGCGCTGGCCGTTCGCCCAAATGGGCTGATTCCCCAAGCCGGCATTGGCGCCGGTGCCGTTCGGTAGCTCTGCGTTTACGCCCGGCGAAAGAATGGCCAGGCCCGTGAAACTGCCCGTCGGCAGCGGGATCTGGTCGATCTGGTCTTTCTCCAGGATATAGCCATTGGTCGTATCGACCGCGTTCATGGCGGGCGCAGCCTCAACGTCGATGGTCGTACCCACCTGCCCGACTTTCAACAAGACATTCAAGGTGGCAGTTCGATTCGCCTGCACGAGGATGGCGGGCAGCCTCTCCGCCTGAAATCCATCGTGACTGAAGGTGACGGTGTAGGTGCCGATCGGCAGGTTGACGAAATCGTAGGCGCCGCTTCCATTCGTCTTCAGAGTGCGCGTCAGTTTGGTCTGATCGCCGACAATGGTGACCGTCGTATCGGGCAGCACGCTGCCGCTCCTGTCGCTGACCGTTCCCGTAATGCCGCCCAGCGTCTGCTGCGCCCACGACGGCAGACAGAATTGCGATACGACCGCCAACAAGAGAATGACCAGCTTTGTATGCTTCGTCATGAATGTGCACCTCGTCAGGTAGAAACACAAATCCAAAGCAGCCGCCAACGGCCGCGCGCTACGAGTCACTTTGTACGACGTGGTCTCAGAGCTGGTTCGCTCCGCACTTGCCCGCATTGCCCCGGCTGGAAAACTATGCCGCCAAATGTACGCGAACTCCGGCGAAAGGGAAAGACGCAGGCTTAATGAAAATTCTTTTGCCTGGAATCAGTAATTTTTATGGCTCGGACAGCTCGACGCTCTCCGATAGGGCCACTTTCTTGCTGCGAGCGCGAACCGCGAACCACCCCAGCCCTGCGATCAAGTAGGCGAGATAGACATAGGGCAGCTTGCCGTAAGGCCCTTCGGGAACGGGGTAGAGGTTCCCGATCAACGCCAGCAGCATGGCCGCTGCGGCCAGCCAGGGAACGATCTGTGCGCCAGCCTTGAACGTGCCGTGCCGATGCAAATAGCGAGGCAGGGCGATGCACACCAGCGCGTACGCCACGATGAAGCCGTAAGTCGCCAGAGAGCCCAGCCAGCCGTAGACGTCGAGTCCACTGGCGCCGCGGTAGGCCAGCGCCGCCACAGGTAGCACCGCGGCAATGCCGGTGATGACGACCGCGCGGCTCGGAGTATGGTTGTGGGCGTGCGTCGAGCCCAAGGATTCGTGAGCGAGTCCGTCGTGCGCCATCCGCAAAAGGACGCGAGCCGCGGCTGTGATGCAGGCCAGCGTACCGGCGAACATACTCACCAGGGCGCCGACGTCGATCAGGATTCCCAGCACCGGCACGCCGCCGACTCGGGCGAGCACGTGCATCTGATCCGGAGTGGTTCCCAGATCCTGACCCACGATATGGAAGCCGAGCACCTCGGTATACGCACAAATTGTGAAGAATGCGCCTGCCAGAACGGCGCTCTGAATTACCGCGCGGGGAATGGTTTTTAGAGGATTGCGCGCCTCAGCGCCAAGCGTGGTCGCGCTCTCAAAGCCCACAAAACTGAAAAGCGCCAGGACCAGGCCGAGACGCAGCCCGCTTCCCGTCATGCCGTGGAGATGAAGTTCATCTGCATCCAGGCGCCAGCCATGACGAAAGAGAACGAGCGCGACAACAATTACGATCACCGAGACCGACGCAGCTTCAATCCACAGCATGAGTCGCGCGGAAATCTTCACGTCACGATAGGCGATCCAGATGGAGACTCCCGTGACCGCAAGCGCCAGCACAACCGCGGAGAAGACGTGCCCGGTCGCATCGTGCAGCAGGAGGTTCGCATAGTAATAGAAACCGCCGATTACGCTCGATCCCGTAGCTACATAGGCCAGCAACAGGCTCCATGCAACGGTTGCAGACAGCCACGGCGGCAAGGTCATCGATGCATAGGTGTAGAGCGATCCCGGAGATGAAGAATGCCGGGCGTAGCGGGCGATACACAATCCGACCAGAAAGATTGCGACGGTAGCCAGGGCGTACGCGAGCCATGTGCCGTTTCCCGCCAGGGCGCACACCAGCGGGATGGTTGCCGCCGGCGTGGTTGTGGGCGCCATGGTCGACACCGACTGCGCCAAGGTTTCCATGGGGGAAAGAATGCCGCGCCGCAAGCCATAATCTGCGCTTGGGGAAGACTCCGGCGGTGTTGGCTCCGTCAAGTGGGCGACTCCTTCATCGATCAAGTGTGATTGGGGTGGGATTGTACAACACGCGGCGAGAGGCCAATTGCGGGACTCTATCGCGGCCTAGAAGAAAAACTGATTTGCCCCAACCAGAAAAGGAGTTCGGTCCAAAACTAGCAAGGTGCTAGTGTTAATTCTTCAACGCGCTGATCTGGAGTCCGACGATCGACGTCTTCTCTGCGTTGGGCTGGAGTTTGGCATGAGAACTTGCGCTAATACCGAATGCAAGGCGTTCGGCCACATTGTTTACTCAGTGGCGACCCGTTGCCCTTTATGCAGATGGGATCTGAAGAACGCTCTATCCGCAAGCGAAAGCGCGCCACCGCCCAAAGCTGACAGGCATCTTCCTGCCCGGCGCTAACGTCGCACGCTGCGCACGAAGTCACTTGCCAATATCCTCATTCCATAAGTCCGCGTGTGCGTCGATGAAGTCCCTCATCATGCGGATGCATTCCTCGTCGTCGAGGACCATCACGCTGGCGCCGTGCTGGCGGAAAAGATCCTCAGCGCCGAGGAAGTTTCGATTTTCGCCAACGACGACGCGGGGAATCCGGAACAACAAGGCCGTGCCGGTGCACATGATGCAAGGACTGAGCGTGCTCACCAGCGTCAACTCCGCCCAGTCACGCCGGCGGCCGGCGTTGCGCAGGCAAACGGTTTCCGCGTGTGCCGTCGGGTCGCCGCTTTGAACGCGAAGATTGTGGCCACGAGCCACGATCGATCCGTGCTTGTCAGCCAGCACCGAGCCGATCGGCAACCCTCCTTCGAGCAATCCCTTCTTAGCCTCGGCCAAAGCTTCTCGCAGTAACACCTGATCGTCCATAGCTCTCCGAAACGTGGTTAGCGAAGTTTGTAGCGTTGCAATTTGCCGGTTGCGGTCTTCGGCAATTCCGGAAAAAACTCGATTTGGTGCGGGCGCTTGAAAATAGGCAAGCGTTGCAGAACGAAACGCTGCAGTTCCTGCGCGACGTCCGGATTTCCAGTCTGGCCATTCCGCAGAACGACGCAAGCCACCGTCTTCACAAGTCCATCTTCATCCTTCCGTCCGACGACCGCGGCCTCCTGCACGTCCGGATGCTCGAGAAGTTGATTCTCGATTTCCACCGGACTCACCCAGGTTCCGCTAACCTTCAACATGTCATCAGACCGCCCGGCGTACCAGAAATATCCGTCGGCATCCTGGTAATAGCGATCGCCGGTTCGCATCCAATGGCCGCTGATCGTGTCTTTGGTTTTCTCGTGTTGGTTCCAATAACACGCGCAGGCCGCATCGGTCTTGATGAGGAGATCGCCCATCTCGCCGCAGGTCACGGGATGATTGTTTTCGTCGACGATACGCGCATCGAATCCTGGAATGATTGTGCCGCTCGAACCCGGTTTGACAGCGCCCGGCCGGTTAGCGATGAACATATGCAGCGCCTCCGTCGATCCGATTGCGTCGAGAATCTCCACGCCAAAGCGCTCTTCGAAGCGGTGAAAGATGGCGGCAGGCAGGCATTCGCCTGCAGAGATCGCGTGGCGTACCGAAGAAAAATCCGGGTTGTGCGCCGCATCCGTCGGATGAGTCAGCAGCTTCGCGTAGTTGGAAGGCACAGAAAAAAATAGCGTCGGGCGAAACCGCTCCACTATGTCGAAAACACTCTGTGGCCGTGGCGGACCCGGAAGCAGAATGCTGGTCGCTCCAACAGCCAGTGAAAAATACAATCCGTTGCCCAGTCCGTAGGCGAAGAAAAGCTTGGCCACGCTGAAGAAACGGTCGCTCTCGCTGGCATGAAGAATCGCTTTCGCATAGCGTTCGGCGCACACGACCATGTCATGCTGCAGGTGCACGCACGCCTTCGGCCTGCCGGTGCTTCCCGAAGAATAAAGCCAGAACGCGGCATCGTCGCGGCTAGTGCGCGCGGCGTCGAGACTGGCGGAGCTATCGCGGCTCCAGGAATCGAACGGCAAGGCGTCCATGTTGTCCGGGGATCCCACCACGATGATCTTTTTCAAGTACAGGAGTTTCCCGGCAGGAATAGCCCGTAGTAAAGGCAGAAGGGAATCGGTGACAATCGCAATGCGCGCCCGAGAGTTGTTGAGCAGGAATTCGTAGTCAGAAGGCTTCAACAGAGTATTTACAGGGACAGGCACAGCACCGATCTTAATGGCCCCGAAAAAACTAGCGGCAAATTCAGGCGTGTCCAGCAGTAACAGGAAGACTCGCTCCTCGATCCGGACTCCTGAATTCCTGAGCGCGTTTCCAACGCGATTTACCGCCTCGAAAAGCTGGCGGTAGGTGACACGCTGGTCCTCGCACTCGATTGCGACCTTGTCGCCCCGACCTTCGGCGATATGTCGGTCGACGAAGTACGACGCAGCATTGAATTCTTCGGGAAGAGGAAAGGGTGACATCGTCATGGAGGCCACGCAAATTCCAGTCTAACGGGTGAGAGCCCTTTGCATGGCGATGATTTACTTCACGGCTCGATGGCCCTGATCGATGGCGAGATCTGTATAGGCATGTCGACCGAAGGAGCCTCGATTCGCGAGTTCCGGTTTTCACGATTGGTGAATCATTGGTGCGAAAGGGGGGACTCGAACCCCCACGGTTTTACCCGCCAGATCCTAAGTCTGGTGCGTCTGCCAATTCCGCCACTTTCGCACTGCGGAATAATAGTTTACTGCCTTTGCTGGCAGTGGGGAAGATGCGCTGCCTTGCTACCGAAACATCGGACTCCGCCCCTAGTGGGTTAGTTCAGCGATCTGGACGTGATAGGGATCGAGCAGTTCTCCCGTAGCATGATCGAGTCCGGCTACGGCGAGTTGATAGCTGACCTCCGACTGGAGCAGGCTCAGCTCGGCATTTGCCAGCTCCGTTTGCGCTTCCAGTACGAAGAAGATGGTCTGGGAGCCCAGTTCATATTTGCGCTGTTCCGCGGCCAACGTCTTTTTCGCAAAATCCAGGGATTCCTTGCCGGCGGCGATGCTCAGTTTTGCTTGCTCGAGTTGGTGGACCGCGTTGCTGACGTCGAGCGTCACCTGTTCACGGGTTTGGCGCTCGGTGTACAAATCGCTGCGACGCGAAACCAGCGCGTTCCCCATCTCCGCCTTGGCGGCGCGGTTCTTCAGCGGCAGTGTTAACGATAATTGCGCGTAGTACGTGGGATAGGTGAAACCAAAAAGCTGGTTCACCGACGAAGATGTATGCTTCACGCCCTCGTCGTTAAACTGCGTGCCTCCTAATCCGTTGCTGGCATAAGCGCCGGTCAGGTCCAGTTGGGGCAGAAGATGATTGTGGGCCAAACGAATGCTGGTTTGGTCGCGGGATAGAGCGGCGCGGGCTGCGTCTAACTCCGGCCGCTTCGTCAGCGCCTGTTGCAATGCCGTGGCCGTGTCGGTCGTGCGCAATTCGCCCTCCGGTTCAGGCTTCTCGGTCAGTACAAGATCGAGGGCCTGCACGTTGGGATCCTGGTCTGCGCCAATGGTCATTCGCAACGCATCTTCCGCCTGTTTCAGCGCGTATTCACTTTGAATGACCTGCACACGTCGCGATGCCACTTGCGACTCGGAGCGGTAAATATCCAATGGCGGCAGCGCGCCTAGCTCCAGGGCGCGCTTATCGTGCTTGTAGGTTGCCTCGGCGGCCTCCATCGAACGCTGCGCTACTTCCAGGTTTCCGTGCGCCTCGACAACCGTCCAATACTGACCTACAGCTTGCAAAACATTGTTGCTTACTTCCGCGGCGAAAGTGGCGCGCGATACGTCCACGTTGCGCCTTGCGATCACCAAAGGGGCTTGATTGGCAAACCGCCATCCATTCTTGAGCAGCGGTTGTGTGATCTGAAAATTCAGAAGCGAAGTGATGTACGGGTTGTACAGGTAAAACGAGTTATTGGTGTAATTATTATTGCTGCCGAGCCCGGCCTGAAGGTTGGTCCCCGTGGCAAAGGTTTCTGAGTAGGTGAACTGGGCGATCTGGGTGGTGGAAATAAAAGTAGGCGCGGCGCCGGTGCCTTGCAGTTGGCTGAAGGGCGCGGAACTCGAGCTATTCACGTTGTAGAAGCTGGTAATTACCGGGTCAAATGGCGAGTGCGTGCCCAGGAGCGCGAATTTCGCCGAGTCAATCTGCGTCTCCTGCACTCTCACCATGCTGTTGTTTTCCAGCGTCAGGACGACGGCATCCCGCAGGCTGAGTCTCAGCTTTCCTTCCGTCACGTAGTTCCGCAGGTGCTCCGGTGCCGCCAGTGTGGCGGAGCGAACCTGTGCCGTGGCAAAGTCACGGTAGCCTTCGTGCTGTTGTGCCCAACTTAACGAAGAGAACAGAATAAATGGCAGCAGGCAAACGAAATGACTCAGGCGAGAATATTTCATTTCTCAACTCCTCCAAGGTGGATCGTGCTGTAAATCGTGAAGACGCCGCGCCGCCTACTCCCAGCGGATTGCTTCGACTGGATCCAGGCGTGCGGCTTTGACTGCAGGATAAATTCCGAAAACCAGGCCAACGGTAATCGAAACGATGAACGCGAGCAGGATGGAGCTCAGCGTCACGATCGTGGACCATCCGGCGAGCAATGCGATCAACCGCGACATTACGAAGCCGAACAGAATCCCGAAGCTTCCGCCCACGAAAGAGATCAGCATGGCTTCCACCACGAATTGGCGGATGATGTCCGACTGTCGCGCACCCACGGCGCGGCGCACGCCAATCTCGCGCGTGCGCTCCAGAATGCTGGCCAGCATGATGTTCATAATGCCGATTCCACCCACGAGCAAGGAAATGGACGCGATCGCGACCATGACGGCATTAAACAGCCGTTCCGTCCGCTTTTGTTCCGCGAGCAATTCCGCCGGCACGATCACGCTGAAATCTCCCGCGGAATGGTGCGACGAATCGAGGATCGCCCGCACTACCTGCGCCACCGATGCCATGTCCGCACTGTCGCGGATGTTCAGAAAGATGCCGTCGATTTCATCGCGTACGTCGCTGTAGTTATCCTCGAGTCGCAATAACGCCGAGTTTAGCGGGATGTACATGATGTTGTTGAGATCCTGTGTGGGAACCCCAGAGACTTCGGTTTGCGAACTTAACTGCGGCGAGGCCACGCCAATCACGCGGAACCAGGTCTCGTTGGCTTTTACATACTGGCCGACAGGATCTGCGGAACCGAACAGGCTGGTGCGAGCCGCCGCGCCCAGCACGGCGACTGGCGCCCCGCGGGTTTCTTCATCTTCATCGAAGAACCGGCCTTGCAGCACATGTAGCCCCGCGATCTGCACGTAATTCGGATTGACTCCGTATACGGTGGGCGGATCCTGCTGCGCTTTCGGAATGGTCTTCGTGAGGGTCATCCGCTTTCTCGGCGTCGCCGCCACGATGTCGTTCACATCGTCGCGAATGACCCGGTAATCCTGGAACGACAATCCCTGCGACAGCTTGCGGACTTTCTGATGGGCCTGCCACTCGGTAGTCTCTTTCGCCTCGACGATCAGGTTGTGGACGCCCATCTGTTCAATCAACGCCATCACCTTCTGCCGCGCGCCCGCTCCGATCGAGAGCATCGACACAACGGCAGCCACACCGAAAATCATCCCCAGCATGGTCAATAATGAGCGCAGACGGTGCAGTAGCAGATTTTGCAGCCCGAGTTGCATGTCGGGCAGCCACTGCCGATAACCGCGAATGATGCGGACGTGAGGAGCGGGCGCAGCCGTTGCCATTACGGAGCGCCTCCGCCACCGGCAGAGGAGGATGCGCCGGAATTGGCCGCCTTTCGTGGCGCTGTGGGATCGATCAATGCGATCTCTGTACCTGCGGCAATACCCTCGACGGCGGCGCGGCTCTCGTTTTCAGCCTGAATCTTCACTTGGTGCGGTTCAAAGCTGCTGCCGCTGCGCACAAATAAGACGCGCTTGTCTTCTTTCAGAAATAACGCCTGGCGAGGCACGTACAGCACATCTTTTCGCGGATCCCCATTGATAAAAATGTGGGCCGTCAACCCGGGTCGCATCCGCGGATCCGCGGATGCCAGTTTGATGGCCACTTCGAACTTGGTACTCGTATCGTCTTCCCAGAATCTGCGCGTGTTGTTGCCGCCGACGGTCTTCACCGTGCCGTGAAAAGTGCTGCCGGGGAACGCATCCAGTTGAATGTCGACAGATTGCCCTTCTTTCACATTGTTGCGCTCGAGTTCTCCGATCTTCGCGGTTAATTCCATTTCTTTGGGATCGACGACCTGCCCCACCGTTCTGCCGGGCTGCACCTGGTCGCCTTCGCGATACTCCGGAAACGTCTGGCCTGGGAAGCAACAAAATCCACCCATCGCTCCATCGTTTTTTTCCAGCGCAACCAGACCATCCATCGGAGATAGGACGCGCATTTTGTCAATGTTTCCCTGCGCCTGGTCCATCGCCAGCTTGGCCTTGTTTCTTTTTTCTTCCGCCAGCAGGATGGTGGCCTGGTTCGACACGCTGCGGGACTTGACGTCTTGCTCCAGTTCCGCGAGCACGCGTTTGGCCTGCTCCAGGGCGAGATCATTTTTCCGCGCGTCGATGCTGCTCACCAGTTCGTTCTTCTGGACGTCCAATTCCGCGCGTCTTACGTCGAAACGAGCCTTGAGCAGAGCAACTTTATCCTGCGCCGTCACCACCTCTGCGTCGGCCCTCGCCTTGGTGATCTCCTGTTCGGCTTGCTGCAACTCGGAACGATTCTGATCCAGTTTGAAATGCTGCTCGCTGGGATCGAACTCCATGACCAGTTCCCCCTTCTTGACGGGTGAGCCGGTGTGCAACAAGTGCGTGATCTGCAGTGCCCCTCCACCAATAGGAGGCGCGATCAGCATCTCCGAGTGGCTGGCGCGCAGTTCCCCGGTGAGATACACCTTCATCTCGAGATCGCCGCGTTTCACGCGCCCGGTCGGGACGTCGTCGGCGACAGCCGCCGGGGCGGCCCGGCGCACCGCCGCTACCACGCCGGCCACAGCGCACAGGACGACCGCTACGACCGCCCACGTGATGGCACGTCTGCTTTTCAGTGCGGCTGCCTCTATTCCTTTGCCGTAGGATCTCTCAGCGCGACTAGCTCGCCGGGGCTGACGCCTTTCGCAACCATAATCCTGTCGCCGCTTCGCCGGGCGATGTCGATCGATCGTTCCTCGAACTGCGTTCCACGCCAGACGTAGGCCACATTCTGTCCGGACTTTCTGAAACATCGCCTGCGCGGGAATGGTGACCGCGTCGGGCACGCGTTCCACGATTACGGTGACCTGCCCCGAGATGCCAGGTTTGAAGCGCGCATCCGTCTGATCGAGAACGATCTCAAGGTTAAAGTTGCGGGGAAACGGCCAGCCGCCGGTAAAATCGGTGCTGGCGATCGCGCCAATTCGGTCGATGTGTCCCGTGAACTGCCGGTCGGGGATGGCATTCAACTGCACGGTGACCGGCTGCTTAGGCGCGAGCCGGCCGCGATCGGTTTCGTCCACTCGCGCGGAAACGCGCAGCGTCGTGGCGTCCGGCAAGTTTGCAATCGCCGCTCCCGGCCATGCGCGGTCCCCCGGCCGGTAGGGAGCATCGGAAGAGCCAGTCCAGTGGTCCAGCAGGCTGATCGTTCCTGCGGAGGGCGCGCGCAGAATCATTTCCTCCAACGAACGCTCGGCTCGTTTCACGTCGAATTGCGCCTTCTTGCTGGCCTGTTCGGTGCTCTCGATGGTCGCCTGGTTGAGAGCCTTGTCCGATTTCTGTTTCGTCTCGGCTTCGTGCAGGGCCTGCTCGGCGTCGGCCAGCTTCAGTTTCGCTTCCTCGCCTTCGATCTTGGATACAATCTCTTGCTTGCTGGCCTCGAGTTTTGCGGACTCCACCGCATAGCGCGCTTTTAGAAGCGCGGTCGTGTCTTCTTCTTCGGTCAGTCGCGCCTGCGCGCGCGCCTGGTCGATTCCCGCCTCCGCTGATTTCAGGCTCGACCGGTACTGCGCCAAGTCTTGCTCCGTTTTCGTCTTGTCGAACTCCACGACCACGTCGCCCGGTTTTACCACCGTGCCTTCCGCCGACACCTTGATGATCTGCAGATCGCCCGCTTCCGCCGGAGCGCTGATCGTCACCGATTTCAGCGCCTTAATCTCGCCGCGGAACTGCAGTGAATCGAGAAATTCTCCGCGCTTGACTGCGATGGTAGGAACGGTTGGTGTGCGCCTCCCCAGGCGAACCGCGCCTAGCAGAACTCCGCTTCCCGCCAGCACCAGAATTGCGATGGCGATCGCCTTGCGCTGCATCGAAAGTTTGCGGAAGCGTCGAATCATTACGACCCACTCCCGGGGCCTTGGGCATTGTTCGTTGCGGCACTCGATTTCGAGATATCAACGTCCACCGCGGCCGACAGATCCGGCATCAACTTCGGATCATTTCCCGTGATGGACACAACCACGACGAACGACCGCAGCTTGCTGGAAAAATCTCCGCCCTCCCCGATGGGAGCAAGTTGCTCGAGCTTGGCAGAAAACACGAGATCCGGATACGCATCCAGGCGCACCTTCGCGGTCTGCCCAATCTGCAGGCTGGGAAAATCTTGCTGGTTGGCCATCACCCGCACCTGCATCGCCGCGGGATCTACCACCTGCATGAACGGCACGCCCGGACGTATCTGATCGCCCTCCTGCACCTCGCCCATGGTGCCTTGCTTCCATATCGTGTTGAGCACGACGACCCCATCAAGGGGCGAGCGAATCTGCATCAGGTCCGCGTTCGCCTGCGCGTGAAGCATGGTCTGCTGCGTGCGATCGCGCTGAATTTCCAGAATGCGAATCGCCGCCTGTGCCGCCTTGCGCTTCAGGTCGAACGTCTCTTTCCATTGCGCATAGGTTGCCTTGGCTTCGTCGAGGTTCTCCTGGGCTTTTTCGGCATCGATGCGCGAGACGATCTCCGTTTTCTGCATTTCGAATTCTGCCTTGCGGAGATTGTCTTCGGCCGTCTTCATATCGGTCTCATCTTTGGCTCGCGCCGCACTCTCCTTGGCCTGCTCCTCGGCAACCTGATCGACCAGCTTGGCATAGTCGGCCTGCTTGTCGACGAAATCGCGCATCTGTGCCTGCCGGTCAAACTCGACCAGCAGATCTCCTTTCTTTACTCGCGTTCCTGCCGGCGTCAAGTGAATGATGGTGAGTGTGGGAACCGATTGCCCCGCCAGTAAGGGCGCGAGGATGGCCCGCGCCTGCACCGCTTCGGTGGTTCCCTTGAGCCGGAGGATCTGCCCAGGAGCAGCCACCGCTGATTGTGCACTCTGGCGGCTCGGCGCGGTTTGGTGAGTCCGCGTCGCCACAATAAGAATGATGGCCAGCAGAACCACCGTCCCGACGGCGATCCCGATCAACCAGCCGCGTAATTTTCGCGGGCGCGCTTCTTCGTCCTTGGGTGGTTTTGATTCCGGTTGTATTCCTGGATCGATTGAAGACCCAGGTTCGGGAATCACTTCCGCAGGGGCCGAGTTCATAAGTGGCGTTCTCTCGCCGTACGAATCTGATTCAGGTGCAAAAGTTGCCCGCGGTTGCGGGCATCACTAAATTATCTGACACCGAGTCCGTTTCCAATCCCTGTTAGATCGCCGCCACAGACTTGTCTTGCGAGTCGCGACTCGATTTCTTTCATGAAGGGAAGTAACAATACCTATGCGAGGAAACGATGCGGCCGATATGTTCACCGCATCCGCGGACTAAGCGCGCCACATGCTCATACCGCCCGACAGCAGTCGCGCGAGACCACGATCTCGTTTGGCGCTCCCGAAAGCACCGATAAATGCACGCGACAATGCGCCGGCTTCGCGGCCGATCTGACACTGCAGCCCGAGAGGTCACCCTACAACGCCCCGTGACCCCGCATGACGCTTACTGCACTTCGTTCAGCTTTTGGTAAATCAACATTGCAACCAGCACCAGCAGAAAGACTCCCGACCCTATGCTGAAGACCCGGACCGGCATCACGAGGCGGTTGACCTTGGTCAACAGCTCCGTCTGCTCTTCCTGCATGTGGGAATTGTGGTCATCCAGGAACAACTGGTCATCCTCGTGCATGGTGAGCGTGCTCTTGTAAATCAGAAGGATGATCAAACCTATGGCGAACACTCCGAAAACAACAGCCACGACAGTCAGCGTCATATGCCACCTCGGCAGATTCCAAACCAGGTGCAGCGGCATTCCACTCCGCGGAGGCAGGGTACGCAGAACCCCGCATCCAGTCCGGGGGAAGGCCCTAATGCGAATGATTATAGACCCGTTGGCAAGCCCCGGCTGTGAATTAATCCCTTTGTTCGGAGTCTGTTACAGGAGCGGGAAGAATGCGACGAGGCACCCTCGGGCGGCATCTAACACTGTAAGTAGCTTCCCCACAAGAACCCTTGTCTGGGAAATTACATTTGCTATAATCAAACAGCTTTAAAGCCAAGGAGATACGAATGGCCACCACAACCGTCCCCGAAGTGACCAAGAAAGCAGCCCCAGTCACTCTAACCGCCAATGCTGTCACCAAGGTGAAAGAGATCATGGGCCAGCAGAACCCCGTTCCCGCCGGCTTGCGCATTGGAGTCGTGGGCGGCGGATGCTCCGGCTTCTCTTATTCCATGCAGTTCGAAAACGGCGCTGGGATGATGGACAAAACCTTCGAAATGGACGGTCTGAAAGTCTTCGTCGACGCTACCTCGGTCATGTATCTGAATGGCTGCATCGTCGACTACGTCGAGACGCTCGAAGGCGCAGGCTTCAAGTTCGAGAACCCGAACGTGAAGAGCACCTGCGGCTGCGGCAGTTCATTCAGCGTGTAACCCGTAGCGATGGACGCATTCGTCCGTCGGCCTGTGAAGTTTGTCCAAATCGGAAACGGCCTCATCTCGGTGATGAGGCCGTTTTCATTTTCGGAGCTGTCGTGAATTTCGTGGAGTGGGCTTATGTGGGGACAGCCGCCCTCGGCTGTCCGCCGCGCGGAGCCCGGCCGGTCTAGGCGCACCTATAAAAGAACAGAGACAGGGCTGATTGACGCACTTCGTTGCAGGGCGATCAGTAGAATCTGAACCGAACTTCGCGGCCTCCCGTCTCACAACTGGCGTCCTCGTAGACCCAATATCCGGGAAAAGTCTTCAGCACATAGTCCAGCGCCTGCGATACGGTGACATCGTTGAATTCACCAGTCACCTCAGGTCCCTTCGACCATGATAATATCTCGCCATCCGATCTAAGACTGTCCTTGTCTTTAATTTGATGCTCCTCCTCAAAAGCCACTAACTCAGGCGCCTGCAGGACGGCCTCAACAGCAATTTTGACACCGGCCATGTAGAGTGGGCGCCGAGCCTCATCGAATGAGATCTGGCTCGCTGGCAGGAAATGAGAGGTGGTGAATTTTGACCTCCAAAATGTCCGTCGGAACATTCGTCTCCACCATTCGAATCATCCCGTCCGGGTCCTGCGTGACCCTGATTTTGGAATTCACCGCGAGCATATGCTGCAATGTTTCCAGCACCGAGCTCAGATCGCGACGTCCACCAACGGTGGGGACGGGAGCCGTGCGATCCTGAAACTTGCATCCACCGGAAAATATGAGAGAGCCGGAAACGTGCGCGTCTCTCAGCACATCGCGTATCGCCTGAGGATCCTTGTTGTACAACGACCTGCTGGCCAAGGCATGGCCTCAGGAAGAAAAGAATCAAAATGAATGTGACGCGGTACGGGGACATGGATGATCCCTCGCGGTTCAGACTGACGCGGCTACTGCTGCTGCGGAGGATTGTTCGGCGGATTCGGTTGCCCATATCCTCCGCTCGGTGAACTCGGACTATTCCCGAATCCCGACGAAGAACGAGCCAAACCCGTTGCTATTGCCAAAGCCACTGCCGGGTTGCCCGTTGCTGCCATTCTGCCCGTTGACGTTAGGCGCCTGACCGAATCCCTGCAATTGCGGTTGGTACGGAGTTGTGATTAACCGTCCCTGATCCTGCGCCGGATCGTAAACGAAGACCCAATCTTTATATTTCTTCTTGTGATTGAATTCGCGGTAAGTCGAATCCTTGATCGGACTGGCACTGGCAACTCCGACGATCGGCCCGCCGATGACTTGTCCGGAGCCCGACTGGTTGCTTCCGGAGTTGTTGCTCCCTGGTCCGGCCGGATTCCCACTCGCATCCGTAGAAGTCTGCGATCCCGGCTGCGACGCATCGGTTCCCGTCGGTGTAGTGCCCGCGGTCGGCTGGTTCTGGCCGAACTGCGAATTGGGGCTTGCGCCAAACGAAGGATTCGCGCCGAATGTGGAAGTCTGCGAGAGGCCTCCGGGACCGCCGTTCAACCCACCCGCAGCCGCACCGATGGGATTCGCCCCGGGTATCGTCCCGCCTCCGAAACCGCTGAGTGACATCTGGACTTCGCCGAAGTGGAGCAGCTTGAAATCCGCGCATGTGCCGTTCTTGCAGTTCAGCGGGTCCTTGTAGCGTTTGCGCAGAAAGCGCAGGTTGTTGGAGCTTTCGAGATCTTCAATCTTCGTCGGATAGCGCCCGAACTTCTTGTAATACGCGCGGATCGCCCGCGAATACTGCACTCCGCGATGAATCATCTCCTCTTCGCGGTCGTGCTTGATTTCGTAGGTGATGGATGGGACGATCACGCCCGCGAAGATGACCATCAGCGCCATCGCCAGCAGCAGCGTCAGCATGATGTAGCCGTTTTCGTTGCGCCGGAAGCGGTTCTGTCGAGTTTGCGAGTTCAATTTCATAACAGCACAGGTTTCAAAGTTTCATAGTTTCAAGGTTTCGAAGGCTAGTTGGCCGAGGTTTGAAACATTGAAACCTTTGAAACCTTGCCACACTGAAACTTTATCCCTGTGTAAGCGGAATATTCTGCGGCGGCCCGCTGTACACCATGTCCTGAATGGAAACCGAGGTCGGCGAAATGTGAATCACTTTGTAGCGCCGGTCCACGATTTCACCTTCACCCGCCACGAATACATCTTCGCCCGTCATCGACTTCAGAAAAATCTTCTTTGGCTCTCCGGGCCTGCTGGCGAAGCCATAAAACTTCAGCGGAATCGGGGGCGCCGGAGGAGGAGTCGGAGTCTGATACTTGTCCTCGGCTTTCTGTGCGTCCGTCACTGGGGATGCACCCGGCTTCGGAATCACTACATCCTCCGCCTGCGATACAAAAATGTTTCTTCCCGTGCCGCTGTACACCGTCTGTTCGGTCGCGGCCAGCAAATCCAGTCGCAGCGTGGGGTCCAAATTCTCTACCCGCGGCTTCTTCCCGGGCTTTCCTCCCGGACGCGTCGTGACCCGCGGAACCACCGGAGCAGCCGCCTGGGCGCTCGATGCCGGCGGCGCCGAATCGGACAACATGGGGATGATCTCGTAGGCCATCGCCAGAATCGCGACGACCCCGAGCACCGCCGCCCACATCGTCTGCTTCTTGTTTTCGAATCCCAGTTGCACTTACGATCCTGCCTTCAAATACGTTTCCAGCTTCATGCTCAACTTGACCGGACCCTGCTGCTGGCCGCCCAGGGTCACACCGTCAATGATAAAAAACATCTCGTCGCGTTCCAGAGCATTGATGAATCGTGCCAAAGATGTGTAGCTGCCCGCGAAGTCCGCTTCGATCTCGACCGGCTGCAGCCCACCCACTTCCGCGTCGTGCACTTTGTATTTGTCCTGATCCAGCACCACACCATTGGCCGCGCCGAGTTTTCCCAGTTGCGTCGGAATCTGCGACTGCTGGGAAGGGAAGCGCTTCTTGTAGAAATCGTTGATCTGATGACCGGCGAGCACAACCTTCTGCGGAAGATCTTTCAGCGGCGCGACCTGGCGTGTCTTCGTAATCAATTCGGTCTGTAGGTTATTCAACTCCATGCGGCGCGTTTCAGCCGAGCCGACCAGCGGCGAAAAGTAAACGATCGCAGCCAGCAGATCCACTCCTGCCATGATGGCCATCGCGGTCTTCAGATTCTTCCGGGTTCGCCGCAGGTCTGGCATCTAGTGCTTACCTCCTGTTGGCGCCGTGGTCTTCGGCTTGATTCTGATTTTCGGCGTTCCATCGGTCTTCGACTTAGTCTCCGCTTTGGGCTCCGCAGCCGCAGCGCCGAGGATGATCTGTTCCGGAATGTAAATCGCAACCATGTCAATTCGCTCAGTGTCGCCAGTCTGGGACTGTTCGGCCGTGCCGGCTTCGACCCGGGTTTGCGCGAAGCGCCGCGAATCCTCCATGCGGCGCGCCAATTCCAGTGCCCGGTCGCGCGAATCCCCCGCCACAGTCATCTTCAGCCCCAGTTGGTTGTCCTCATCCAGTTGCGGGCTGATCGACGTCAGGTGCACATGCGGTGGCATTACCTTCTCCAGATCTTCCAGCACCCGAGTCCACGAAAACGCCTTGCGCTCGATCAGTTGGTTTAAGAACTGCGATTCGTCGCGGGTGGCACGGTTTTCGGGCAGGCTCAGGATTCTCTCCGCTTCGGCCCGCAGCCGGTCGCGGTCGGCAATCATTGCTTTCTTTTCGGCGATCGCAGCCCGGTCCCGGCGGGCGTTGACCCAGCCAGTGATATCGAGCGCCAGCAGAATCAGCGTCAGCAGCGCCACCGCGCCCACGGCGGTGCCCCAGCGCATCCAGAACTGCCGCGCATCCTCGTACGGCTGGCTCGCGAGATTGATATCTAAACGCATAAAT
>CAVPNR010000042.1:0-33621 GCA_963706645.1 uncultured Acidobacteriaceae bacterium | reverse complement strand
TCACCAATGAATATGCGGGTTCGCTAACCTGATTGATACCTGTAGCCAACCCGGAGCGGGTCCTGCTTCCTGAGAACTTGAAATCTTCCGCCATCGAGCGTTAGGAACACCGCGGGGTTCGGATTGGGAGTCTCTGGCTGCGATTCCGCTCCAAGGTCCCGTCAAGTTTCGCGTTGGCTGGCCAAGAAGTTCACCGGACCTTTCTCGTTTCTTGTTGTGACGGCGAGCATGTCCCGCCTCAGCTGGAAATGGAGAACACGTTCGTCCGTTAAGATAGCGGAGCGAACATATGAGAAAAGAGCGCAAGCACTACACTGCTGAGGAGAAGGTGGCCATTCTGCGGCGCCATCTTTTAGACAAGGTCCCGGTTTCCGACCTCTGTGAAGAGCTGGGACTGCAGCCGACGGTGTTCTACCGCTGGCAAAAAGAGTTCTTCGAGAACGGAGCCGCCGCCTTCCAGACGACGGAACATCCTCGCCGCCAGGCGGAGGAGAAGCAGAAACGGATCGAGTTCTTGGAGAAGAAGGTGCAGACCAAGGACGAGGTCCTGGCCGAGCTGATGGCGGAGCACATCGCGTTAAAAAAAAGCCTTGGGGAACTCTGACCGAGACTTGGGTGCCGCACGATGTGCGGGACCAGGTGGTGGATTTCGTTCGGCGCTGGTCGGAGAAGACCGAGATCGGCGTCGGACGATTCATTCATTGGCTGGGGGTGACGGTGAGCAAGTTTTACAACTGGCGGCAGCGCTATGGGCGAGTGAATGAGCACAACGGCTGGGTACCCCGAGATTTCTGGTTGGAGCCGTGGGAGAAAGAAGCCATCATCCGCTTCCACCTGGAGAATCGGTTGGAGGGCTACCGTCGGCTCACGTTCATGATGCTGGATCACGACGTGGTAGCGGTGAGTCCGGCGAGCGTATGGCGCGTGCTGAAACAAGCGGGACTGCTGGCGCGCTGGAAAGGTAAGTCGTCGCGCAAGGGCACCGGCTTCGAACAGCCGCTCGAGCCGCACCAGCACTGGCATGTCGATGTTTCCTATATCAACCTGTCGGGCACGTTCTATTACCTATGCAGTGTGCTGGATGGGTGCAGTCGTTTTCTGGTGCATTGGGATTTGCGAGAGTCGATGAAGGAAGCGGACATCGAGAGGATTCTGGAACGAGCCAAGGAGAAGTACCCGGACGCTAAGCCGCGGATCATCTCCGACAACGGACCGCAGTTTATCGCGCGGGACTTCAAGGAGTTCATTCGTATCTCGGGGATGACGCACGTGCGCACCTCGCCGTTTTACCCGCAGTCGAACGGAAAAATCGAACGCTGGCACAAGTCGCTCAAACGGGAGTGCATTCGGCCTCTGACGCCGTTGACCCTGGACGATGCGCGCCGCCTGATTCAAATCTACGTGGATCACTACAACACGGTGCGATTGCACAGCGCGATCGGCTATGTGACGCCGCAGGATCGGCTCACCGGACGACAAGCCGAGATCCACGCGGCTCGCGATCGCAAGTTAGAAGAAGCTCGTAGTCAACGGCAGCTTCGGCGACAGCAGACGACGTCTTTGATGTTTGCACACTCTTCCACCGCAGCTACAATGACCTCGCCGGGTGAAACGGAAGCAGGCTCTGCAGGGATGCAACCATGCTGAGGGATAACCTGGTGGGGCTCATCGAGCCGATGCTCAACAGCGCGGGAGCCAACCCTCTCGCGCTCTGCACTGCGATGAAAACGTCATCGGACGATAGACCCCCCATGCCTTGAAAATCCCCGCCCCGAAGGGGCGGAATCTACACTAACGGAGAACGTCGCTTCTCCATTTCACGCTGAGCCAAGACAAGCACGAGTGCTCAGGGAACTCTATCTCCAGGCATTCCCGGTCACTTGGCGTTAGATAAACTACAATCCCTTTGGAGGGAGCATTCATGGCGCAGCGAGTGAGAAGCCAAATTCGCAAAGTTAGTTTTCTTCGTAGAGGATTCAGGCTAACAACGTTGGTACTGGTGCTTTCGATGGGAGTATGTTCCGCACAGAAGAAGCCCACGGATACAACTGCGTCGGCCCAATCCTTTCTTGGACGTTGGGATTTAACCTTGGAAACTCCTCTTCGCGAATATCCTTCGTGGCTGGAGATAACCCAACAGGATGGTCAGCTCAAGGCTCGAATGGTGAGCCGCTGGGGACATGCGCGACCGCTCCCGAAAATCGAGATTTCGAATGAACGGATCCTCTTCGTCTCTCCCAAGGAGGAAGAAGAGAGGAAAGACGACATGGTTTTTGAGGGGAAGCTCTCTGGAAAAACGCTGGTGGGAACGACGACGGGGCCCGATGGAGCGTCGTGGAAATGGACGGGCGAGAGAGCGCCGTCACTGAAGAGAGCGAGCGATCCGAAGTGGGGAAAGCCGATTCAACTGTTCAACGGAAGGGATCTGAGCGGGTGGAAGATGAGCGATCCGAACGCAACGCCTCCATGGAAGGTCGAAAACGGAACGTTGGTGAGTCCTGGACACGGTCCGGAACTGATCAGCGATGACAAATTCGAAGATTTCAAGTTGCACGTCGAATTCAACTGTGGACCGGGATCGAATAGTGGCGTCTACTTACGCGGTCGATACGAGCTTCAGATCGAAGACGATCCAGAACCAGAAGGGCCGACAATGCGCACTGGAGGCGTGTATGGCTTTCTGGCTCCCTCTCCGGAACAACCTCGCAAACCGGGAGAATGGCAGACGTACGACATCACGCTCGTTGGACGAATCGTGACCGTCGTACAAAACGGTCAGACTATTATCGATAAGCAGGAAATCCCGGGCATTACGGGCGGAGCTTTGGACAGTCACGAAGGGCTGCCCGGGCCGATTTACCTGCAGGGGAGCGAGGCGGGCCACGTCGTGTTTCGGAACATCAGGATCACGCCAGCCCGGTGAGTGTGGCCACGCTTCAGGCGAGCCGAAAATCGTCTCCGGGAGCCCAAGGACTTCAAGAAGTCGGTCAATGGCTTCATCGTGAGCTCATGACTAAAGCTATTCTAAACCATGATTTACTTAGCTTGCAGCCATGGTCATATCGATACGCTAATACCTTTGCTGGGCCTCTAGCTCTGGCAAGAGCTCTTCCTCGATCACGCACCTCAAATATTCCGCAGCGGCTTCAAATCGTCCTCCGCCTCCGCTCTGGCCAACAGCTTCTCCACTTTCTCGAGTCGACGCTCCAGGTTCGTCGCCTCGACGGCCCGGAGCTGCAGGTTCAAAAGCGGTGCAAGTCCGGCCGCGACCCTGGGAGGAAGTTTCCCCGCGTATACATCCGCGATCAGCTTCTCCACAGCATCCTGCACGGCACTTACCTTGTCAAGCCTGGGGAACGGTCCGGGGACTTCCAGGGGAAGACGACTCTTTTTCCTGCCGCCGATTCGGCCCAACTCAGCAGCTTTGTTGGGATTGGCGTGAGAGAAGCAGAGGCCACCAGAGGTTGCGGCGGCCCTGCAGGGCTTGCCAGCTTTGGTTTGACCCTGACACCGCGGATTAGAATTCGTCACGGGCATCTTTAAGCTCGGGATGGGATTCTAAGAACTCCGAAAGGCGACGATAGTATTCCATAGCGAGCCCATTACGCCTGGCGCAATCCTCCGAGATTTCCCCCTTCCGGCCCACTATATTCACAACCATTAGCCTTCTAAGACGGCGGAATCCGTGGGCAGGACACGAAAGATTCATGTGAGCTTCGAACTCTTTCGCATCCTTGACGACCAGCATTTTTATGCCCAGTGGATTCGGATAGCAGTTACACTTGCCGAGTTTGTCCGGGACCGCGAGATCGGCGGCCCTTTGCTCGACCTTTGACAATCGCTTGTTCAGATCGGGGAGCTTACGCGACATCGTTGTCCCCTTGTCAAGTTAACGGTCCGGCTATCAGAATGGCTGTTCTGGACCAGAACAGATTGATTGAGTCAGCCTAATTCTTAACCTAGCTGGGAGGATGGAACAGATTACGACCGGACCAAGCCTTCGGTGGACCATGACCTTTAGGCAACCCAAATATACAGATTACGCTGGGAACTCATGCGCTCGACCGTCCGGCGCGCCGAGAATCGACCCGGGAGCGGGGAATTCGATCGGGAATGGGTCTGAACTTATGATTCCTTGATCCTGGCCTTCTGCTTGGCAACCAAGCGCTGCATAAACTTAGGCCCTTCCTTCTTGCTTGCCTCAACACCTTCGTAGAGGAACATCTCGCAAACTTGAGACAGAGCTCTCTGCTCATCGTCCGCTATCCGCTGTAGCTCGCGCTTGAGTTCCGGAGCGACCCGAAAAGCTAGAAATTCGGTTTTGGGCACAAGCGAAATATAGCTGTTCATGTGATCGCCGAGCAACTCCATTTGACAGGGATAACAATGTGATATATGTTATCAATTGATCACGAAGGAGGTGTTTATGCAACTTCCTACCGCTAAACCAAATGCAAGACCAGTTCAAGACTTTAAGAGGCTACTCCGGGAGAATATTCGGCTCGCCCGGGGATCTGCACCCTTCTCACTGAATGCCAATAATCTTCTCGCCACGATAACGAAGGACTTCAGATTTTCCTTCAAAGCGGGCGAGCTCCAGATCATTAACGGCAACTGGTACGTAACACATACCGGGCTGCTGCGCTTGGCACGCCGCAAGAAATGCCGTGGCATCCACGTTGAGGCCGTCGATTCGCTTTGTGATTCCGCGACGAGCCGGTTTGTCCTGAAGGCAACGGTATACCCGTCCAAAAGCTCCTCCGGGTTTGTCGGATACGGCGATGCCGATCCTTCCAATGTCTCGTTCCTTGTCCACGGAGCCGAAATGCGGGTAGCCGAGACCCGTGCGGTCAATCGCGCCTTGCGCAAGGCCTATGGGATTGGTATCTGCTCCGTCGAGGAGATCGGCTCCTTCGCCGAACCTCGCCAAGCATCTCCGGAGTCGAAGAAGTTTCCTCCGCAACCGACCAACGGAAATGACGGTCGTACTGTTCGCGACCGACTCTGCCAAGTCATCCGCCAGCATGAGATCGATCCAAACCTAGTCAAGTCCTATGCCACTGACTTCTGCGGAGTAAAGAGCCTGCGCGAAGCCACCCGCGAACAGGTAGAAGCGTTCGTTGTTCACCTGGCCGATTGGGCTGAGAAGGACCGCAACGCCCTGCTCTGCCAGCTCAACAGCTACCTCGGCCAGAAGGAAGGTGCCGCATGAGACGTCAAATCTCCGGCCTGCATGCCGCCGATCGCGGTGCTGCCAACCAGATCCCGGACGGAGTCTTCCTCGTCCGAGTGCAACGAGTCAGGTTCCAGCGGCAAGCCCAGAAGCCTTACTACACTCTGGCACTCAGCGTTCTTGAGCCCAGCCGTTTCTCTGGGCACGTCCTATCGAGCCGCCTCTATTGCAGCCCGAAAGCACTCTGGAAGCTGAACTGGTTCCTGCGCGACTTCGGCTACGACACCGAACTCCTCGGCCGCGACGAAGTCGACGAGACCCAACTCGTGGGTCTGAAGGGCGTGGTCAAGATCAGCCACATCGACTTCAACGGCGCTTCCCTGCTCCGGCTCGACGGCTTTGCTCCCGCGGGTCGATGGGAGGAACTCTCACCGGCAAACCTGGACAATCCGCAGGTGGCCTGATGACCTACAGCTACACCCAGATCAGCCAATACCTCACCTGCCCGCGGCGGTATCGGCATCGCTATCTCGATGGCTGGAAGGAGAAGGACACTCGGGCGGCCATGCTGTTCGGTCGCGCCTTCGAAACAGCTCTGGGGGCCCTCTTTCGCCGGGAAGATCCGGGAGCAGTCCTGTTCACCGAGTGGTCTGCCTGCCGGAGCCAAGACTTGCACTACTCCAACCGAGACTCCTGGGATCGCATGCTCCGCCAGGGGCTGATGCTCTTGACCCGGTTCTGCCAGGACAATCGCGTCCAGGTCGACCAGCCTGATCGCAATCTGCAGATCAAGTTCACCCGGCCAGTCGGCGACAAGAACGACTTCGTTGCCTATATCGATGCCATAGGGAGCCTTGACGGCACGCGCTGCCTGCTCGAGTGGAAAACCTCTTCCAGCCGATATCCGGAAGAGCCTGAAGGCCTGTTATCCCTAGACCCTCAACTGGTCTGCTACTCGTGGATCACTGGCATTGCAGATGTTGCGCAGGTGGTCTTCGTGCGCAAGAGCCTGGTCGAGGTTCAGTACCTACGCACCACGATCACGGACGAACAGCGCCAGGAGTTTGGTCGCCTTGTGGAGGGCACGATCCGTCGGATCGAGTCGGCCGACTTCCCAGCCCACAGCGGTATTCGCTTTCCCCAGAACCCCTGCAGCACCTGCCCGTATGTGGGCCTCTGTCTTGGAAAGCAGGAAATGATCGACGCTGCTGTAGTACGGCGTCCAGGAGCCGACCGTCTTGATTGGCTTGACGAGCTTAATTACTGAGTATCCGCCTATGCCGCCGAAGTTCAATCGTCGCCGAGCCGTATTCGTACTGGGCAAGATCGACGAGATTCTGGCGTGGGAGCAGCGGAAGGAGACTGAGCGCGACACCAAGTTCGTCGAACTGGGGCGCTATCTATGCGAGGTACGGGCGGGACAGTACTGGCGGCTGGAGAGTTTGAAGTGTTTTGACGAGTTTCTGGAGAGGCGGTTCCCGGAATCGCGGAGGAAGGCGTACTACCTGATGTCGATCCACGAACACCTGCCACCACAGGCCAGAAAGGAACTGAAGGAAGTGGGATGGGCGAAGGGGATCGAACTGGTGAAACTGGCGAGGCGGGACCGGCAGAACTTCGATTGTGCAACCTGGTTGCACAAAGCCCGAGAGATGCCGAAGGAAGACTTCAAGAAGGCGGTCGAGAAGGAACTGACGGGGAAGGAGACGGAACCCTGGGAGATTGTCTACTTCAAGCTCTACCAGAGCCAAATGCCAGTCATTGAGAAAGCGATCGAAACGGCGGCTCTGATGCTGGGAAGCGACCGATCTCGAGGCTACTGTCTCGAAATGATCTGCGCGGATTTCCTGGCAGGAGCGAACTTGGACAACGGAGATCCGGAGACGCTGCTCTTCTCGATGACGAGATTCTTCAAATTCCTGCCCGGGGAGCAGAGGCAGGAGTTTCTGGAAGGCTTAAGCGAGAAAGCGAGATGAGCTTGATTAATCTGAAGCCTATGCAATTGCGATTGGATCCCGAGGCGTACGAACGTCTGCGGCAGTTGGTACTACGTCGCGACGGCTGGCGCTGTCAATCGTGCGGCAATACGGCGAACTTGGAGATCCATCACAGGGAGTTTCGCAGCCACTCCGGTCGCGACGCCGAAGAGAACTTGATCACCCTCTGCTCCACATGCCATGTGTGTGTCCACGGCCATGCGCCAGAAACGGGCCAATAAGCCTCGGAGGCACAGTCAAAACGCAGTTCTAATAACCTATGACGGCAGCACGTGGCACATAATACGGTTGGTTCGACGTAAGCAGTGCGAACGGTACGGAAGACGGCACCGAAAAAACAGCGGCTTCTCCATTCGCCTTCTGCTCTGCCCAATCCGGCAAATATTAGGCAAATGGTTCGACACCTCCGCCAAAAGGCATGAGGGGTGGACCCCATCTATGGCTGGCACGGCTCCCCGTCACGGGCGAGTGAACGGTTTTTCCATTCCGAAGAAGAGCTTCGCGGATGCAAGAGTTGACCTCGCTTCATTAACCATACCGAGATCGGGCCAGTACTGCCAGTTGTTCGTGACACAGACGTGCCAACGCAAAATTCCGCCAGCAACTGTCTTCGTTCCCGGCGTACGGCATGACGATAAGACGCTTGTTTAGATCACAAAACGAAGACAGACCCGTCCGAAGACGCCATCTTTTGACTCGCAGCGACCAGCTGCCCGAATATGGCCGGTCTTCAACTGCGGAGAATTCGTTCAGGGGGCGCGTTGGCTCAACCTGAAAATCCGTAAATTTGAATTCGAGCAGTCAACCGAGGTCCGACGACGGAGACGAACTTCAGCCTACGAGCTATGTTTATTGCCAGGGCAAAGCTCGTTCTCTTTCTCCTTCAGCAATATGAAGGCGGCTGCATGATTGACTCGTTCCCTCCATGGGCGAGCGCCAGCTCAACCGCTGATCCTGAGGCCACGGGGTCAACGTTGGTGGCATGATCCGCCTCCCAGGTCAATGTGTAGCATGCGGGAACGATAGCGAGGGCTCGCTTACCCTCAATTGCGCGGCCGTCGAAGCAGAGACTGTGATGTACGCCGTGCCGTTTAGGCCGGGCACCCCGACCTCGGTCGCAGTTATGCTCTGACGGCCGACTGTCATCAACGTAACGCCGTTGGCGAACGTATGGGAGCCCGCATCCGTCGGGGTGAAATAGTAGTCAGCGGGCAGGACTGCGGCTTTATCAGAACTCGTGAAATGGATTTCGGTGTTGATTACCGTGTCCCGGCTACTACCCACCATCGCCGTAACTGTGACTGTGAAGGGTGAACCTGCCGTTGCACTAGATGGAACGCCGATGTCAAGAATCGCGTGCGGCGTGCCACAGCTGAACGTCACCGTTCCTGTCGCAGCTGCGGTTAGAGCCCATAGCAGGATAGTGGCTAGTGGACGTCCCCGGCCTAAACAGGAAAACTTGCCCGAAGATCTCGAATTGAGGCGGACGAAAATCGCGTTCGCGCTAGCCACTTTCTCTTCTCCTCGTGCTGGCGATAACGCACCGACAAAGCAGCGACCCAAGAGCAGATGCTTCCGAAGACTGGGTAATCCCAGACTCTGAGACCGGTGCTTACCGCGAGGCGTCGTGTTTGGACCTGCCCAGGCGGATATCGATGCCTGCGATAGGTCCGTAAACATTAATGCCATAGTTCGGATACTGCGGCTCGGACAAATAAAGATTTGAGATATGCATGTAATTCACGCCAGCTGAAATCGAAAATCGTGGATTGAAGTTATATCGGATCCCGCTTCCCACGTTGAGGGTGAACGTGAAGTCCTCGCCTTGTGCGAATAGCACTCCTAGCGGCTCTTTGGCATTAATAAGGCCCAGGCCAAGGCGTCCGTCGAGGTAGGGAGCAATTCTCCACCGAGGCTGGACGAAATTACGCCGAATACCCATTATGTAAGCCACGTAGTGGGTTTCAGGGCCGCGGGGAATCGCAACAATGGCCCCACTGAAGGAAAGATCCCAATTGCCACGCAGGATCGAAGGTCCTCCTACGTCGTCGAATTGCCATCGGAGAGATGCGATGTTGGGTACGAGAGTGTAGTTAAGCGGAGTCTTGTTGTACCCATCACCTAGAAGAAAATCGAAAACGAACGGGATATTGATGGGGAGCCAGCCCGATTCGAAAGAGAATTCCAGCTTGTTCTTGTAGTAGATCTCTTCGTTAAAATCCGCCCGTTCTGGTACCACCACAGTTTTATCGGAAGACTGGCTTTGTGAATCCTGGGCGATTGAGTTCGTGGCCTGAACGAGACAGGCTACACTCAGGGCAAGCAGTATCAGCTTTCCGACTTTCATCCTTGTCCCTGATCCGATTGAAAGCGAATCATGCATTCGGTCGGAGCGTCTTCTGAGCCGGGCGTCTGTCACGATCTGGAGAAGGCAACATCGCATTCGCGATATTGTGCGTGGATTTTCATCGCGAGTCTGCCCGGCAGTCTCAATCGCTGACAAACTCCGCTAGATACTCCGCGAAAGTTTGTACATACTACAACCAAATGCGCGAGCGATTCTATCGGCACTGGATGCGTAAAGTCCGGCTGTTGTCGGGGCAGTCTATCGCGGAGAGATCGAGGTTTCCGAGAAAGAAGCTCGAGTCCTAGTCATGCCTAATCCCGAATCTTGATCGTTTCTACGGCAGCAGGCCGAACACTGCAACCCCGGTTGGTGTGCCTACGAAAACCTTCCCGTTCACAACTGTGGGCGCAATGAATTTGTTGCCGTTACCAAACAAATCCCGGCCGCCACCCGCTTGGTTGCTGTTGTAAAGCTCGTTGAGAGTGGTGGCATCGTAAGCGTGCAGCACGGCGGGCGAGCTATTCTCCACCGCCCAAACTATGCCATTGCGGGCGCCGTTTGCCGAAATGCTGGGCGTGGCTCCTGGAGATCCAAAACTGTTCGCGGTTTGGGCTGTTGTGTTTGGTGACAATTTGCCGTTATTGATCGAGAAGGCTCGAATCGCGTTGCCTGACGGTCCGTAGTAGAGCGTGTTGTTAAAATAGGCCGGAGTCGACGCCACCCCACCGGGCAGTGATCCCGTCAGCTTCTGGTAGATGTTCGCGTCGTCGAGACTGTTCTTGCCTAAGGAGTCACGATTGACGAGATACAGGTTGCGATCCTTGCCGGCACCAACCGCCAAGTGCAAGGTTTGTCCGGAGCCATTTGTCACGTCGGGAAAGAGCATCACTCCACCGGAGCCCAAGTCGACGTCACCGGCATTCTCCGCCGCTTGGTTGTCCATTTCGAAGTAGTCGGCCACGGAAAGACCATTGGCGGTCGAGAGCTTCATGAATGCATTTCCGAAATCCCCATCGGCGGGAAAGCCGAAGGAGTCCAATGTGGAATCAAAGTAACCGTTTCCCTCCGCGAAATAAATATTCCCTGAGTTATCGGCGGCGAGTCCGCCCCCTGACATCCAAATGGCACCTTGGTCGGCGTTCGGAGTGGTATTGAGCACGCTGACCTGAGCCAGTGTGGAAGCGCTGTAACCTAGGATCCAGCCGGTGTAGGGACGACGGTCGCAATGCGAGGCCCAAGCAGTATAGATAACGTTATTCAGCAACAGCAGCGCACTTCGCTCGAAGTATTGCGCAGGGTCGAAGATTACATTCTTGCCGTCGCTATTGTCGCCTGTACCCGGATAAGTAGCGCGGATCTCGCTCGGGCTGCCGACCAACTCGGTGCCCAGAGCAAGATCAAGGGCGTGCAAGCGTTCGTGGTAGTTGTCGGTCTGGTCCTCGGTGATCGCGACCAAATATACAGCACCATTTGCTCCCCGCCAGCGATCAATGACCGGCGTTGCAGTTACACCGATTTCGGGTGTCACGGCCCCACACTGAAAATCGTCTGAAGATGTTTCGCCCGGCCCCCACGTCGAAGCCCGCCAGATCGTTGCCCCAGAATCCGCGTCAAAAGCATAGACAGAACCGTGTTCGCTGGCGACGATCAGCAGATTGTGTTTGCCGCTGTTAGGAACTGAAACGCTCGCAACATAGAGTGGCTGTGCGTCGACAAGGCCATCGGTGGAATAGAACCCAAGCTTTCCGAACTGCGATGAATTGACATTGGCAGGAGTGAGGAGAGTTTCCGTCAGGTTCTGTCCAGTACGCGCGGCGTCGTTATGGAACGTCACTACATCCGTTACCGCGATCACCGTTAGCTTGGCGGCCGCACTGGTTGCGGATGCCCCAGAATTAGAGACGATCACGGAGTACTGAGCGCCGTTGTCACTCATTGTGAGTGGCGGCGTCGTATAGAAGGGCAAGGTCGCCCCAACGATCGCCGTGCTCCCTCTTTGCCATTGATAGGCCTGGGGACCTCGGGAGGTTGCCACTACGGAAAAAGTTGCGGTCTGTCCGAGTGTACTACTCTGGTTGGCGGGCTGCGTGGCGATGACGGGCGGAGTCGGCGGGAAGTCACCGACTCCACATCCTAACGATCCTAAAGTAAACAGAACAATGGCATGCAGGCACAACACGACTTGCGTGTTTTTCAAGTATGCGCCCCCCCGGCGACATCTTAAAAAAGGTAGAGGGCCTTTTTACCGACGCTTGACATCAATGTCAAGCAGATTCTAGGGGAACTGAATGGCTGATGGAGTGCCACGGAGGGGAATCCCGACACGGGATATCGGCCTTCGCTGCCTCTCATTGAGGGTGCCGCCAGTGCTTCCTCGGGTGGGCAAGAAGCCACAATACGGGCGAAGCCTACTTTGAGTTCGAATCGCGTGATCTACTTGACAGGATCCTCGAGGGGCAGGTAAAAAGACCGTCTATCGTTCAATAATGCCTTACAGGGGGCCAATTTGACGCACTCAGGAACAGTCGTGTGCCTGTTCGCCGCTATGACGTTGACCCTCGCGGCGATAGGATGTGGCTCCGGCAACTCCACACCGCCTCTTACGGTGGTTGCTTCCACCTCAAACCCTCTAGTGGCTCAGTACACCATCAGGCATTTTCACCCGGGGTTAACCGCATGGGTCGAGTTCGGACCGGACACTAGCTACGGCCGTCAGACTTCTGTCATGACCAGTTCTGTTGCCGTTCCGGGCGGCCAGGCGCTCAATATTCTTGTTGCGGGCATGAAACCGAAGACGACGTACCACATGCGGGCACACGTTGACTGGGCGGGGGGCTCATTTGTCGATCAGGACCAGACATTCACAACGTCAGCACTGCCTGCTTCCCAGCCACTTCCTCAATTCTCGATCACTCAGCCTGCCGCAGGAACCCTGCCCGCAGGTCTTGGGCCAGCCCAAGGGGTGGAGTTGCTCAGCCTCGTTGCGCCCGCCGGCACGCCTGGTTTGCAAGCCGTCGTGACCGATCTGCAAGGCAATATGATTTGGTATTGCCCTGCCGGAGGCCTGCCGGCTAAACCTATGCAGAATGGCCATTTCATACTTAACCTCGGTGCTGACCTGCGAGAAGTCGACTTGGCATGCAACACGATTCGCGATGTCTCTCTTGCACAAGTGACTCAGTCCCTTCAAGCTGGCGGCTATTCCTTTACAACCCTCAACTCCTTCCACCACGACCAACTTGTCCTTCCGAATGGGCACTGGATCGCACTCGCGCAGACGATCAAAGACTTCACTGATCTGCCTGGGTACCCGGGGACCACAAGCGCGCAAGGAGATGTCTTGATGGACATCGATCCTAACGGTCAAGTGGTGTGGGCGTGGTCCGCTTTCGATCACCTGGACATCAATCGTCATCTCGGGGGACTGCCGGATTGGACGCACAGTAACGCCATCGTTTACACACCTGACGGAAACCTGCTGCTCTCGATGCGCAACCAGAGCTGGATATTAAAGATCGACTACGCGAACGGCACGGGCTCGGGAAATGTGTTATGGAAGCTGGGTGAAGGGGGAGATTTCACTCTCTTGGGAGGCGATCCTAGCCAATGGTTCTATGGCCAACACTATCCCAATCTCCTGAGCACCGATGGCTCTCAAACAACCATGGCGGTCTTCGACGACGGAAATCTTCGGATTGACTCCGATGGCGTAGCATGCGGAACCACTTCGTCGGCGCCTGCCTGCTATAGCCGCGGTGTGATCTACCAGTTGGACGAAAGCACAAATCTTGCCAGCGTGCTCTGGCAGGATCTGCCCGGTCTCTATACTTTTTGGGGAGGCAGCATTGATGTTCTAAGTAATGGAGACGTCGAGTTCAACCTGAGCGAGCCTTTCGGCAACTCTGCGTCCCAGATCATGGAAGTAACACAAACCGATAGCCCGCAGATTGTGTGGCAAATGAATATTACCAATGCAAATGCGTACCGGGGATACCGCATTCCGAGCCTCTACCCGGGAGTAACGTGGCAACAGTAAGACTGGTTGGCCTGATTTCCAGCGCGCCTCCTGAAAACTGAGCTCTCAACTGGTTTTCATAGAATGGTCGTGGGAGGACGAAGGTTGCGGCCAGGAAAAAGCCATCTTCCGGGCTGGTCCTAACTTTTGCCTATTGCACAACCAGTGTTAGCGGCATCGATGTTGTCATCGAACCAGAGGTGGCCGTGACCATCACCGTATAAGTTCCTGCCGGAGTGCCAGTTGAGCCTTGCGAGCTACTGCCTCCGCCTCCGCAAGAACAGACGAACAAAATCAGGACGATCGGAAATGCCCCGCGGAAATACAGAGCAAGTGGTTTCTTGCGCCGGCCCAGTGGGAGACAAACGATCCCCAGTATCGACACCGCCCAAAACCACAGAGGGGGACTGTTGCGATGGGGCCAGAGCACGGCGGTGGTGCGTGCAGTTGTTGCCACGGTTACCGTAAACGGCATATTAGAAGTTGCGCTTACATCAACGCTTGCGGGCATGGAACAGGAAACACCCGTGGGTGCGCCATTGCAGGTGAGCGATGCTGTTCCACTGAACCCACCCAGCCCCCGGATCGTGAGGTTGTAGCTAGCGGTAGTGCCTGCGACCACGGTTGCCGAGTTTGAAGTGCCAGAGGCTAGATAAAGCATGATGCCGGGAGCCGTCGCCGGCGTCGTGTTGAGCCAAACGGCGGCTGTGGCAGCCGGAGTAAGGTTGCCTCCTGATACGTTTAAGCCCCAAACAATGTCAGGCTGCTTGTCTGCATTTAGGTTTGCGTCTGCAATCACGCCAGCGCCAATGTGTGAGGGTGGAGGAGGGATGAGCGTGATGGGTGCGCCAAAGGTGCCATCGCCATTCCCAAGAAGTATGCCCGTTCCACCTGCTACGTCAAGAATTCCGTCACCATTCATGTCGATAAGCGCCGAGAGCGAGACCGAGGTGGATGGGTATGGAGACAAGGCAGTGAATGTCCCGTCTCCTTTTCCGAGAAACACCTGCACCGGATTGTCGGCCACCAGGTCGGGCTTACCGTCGCCATTTACGTCCCCTACGGCCACTCGCCCTGCTCCCGTCATAAACATGGGGGCCGCGAATGTCCCGTCGCCTTTTCCCAGCAGAATCGCAATATTCGCCCCACTGCCTGATCCGCCTGAGACTGCGACATCGATGTGCCCGTCTCCATTGAAGTCGGCCGTTGCAAGATACAGCCCTCCACTCCCGGCGAAGGAGCTCAGGGGAGCGGAGAAAGTCCCGTCTCCGTTTCCCAATAGCATCAGCAGCGAACCGGTGGTTTGATCGACAACCCCAAGATCCGACTTGCTGTCTCCATTGAAATCGGCGACCACCATCTGCGAAGGATTCCCGCTGCCCTCTGAGATGACCGATGGATTGCCAAAGCTTCCGTCTCCATTGCCCAGGAAGACGCTCAGGGTCCAATTGCCTCCGGTCTCGGAACCAGGGCTGACCACCGCCAGATCGGGTTTGCCGTCTCCATTAAAATCGGTGGTCACGACTGAAGGCACGTTCAGAGCAGATGCCCCAACACCGTAGGTGTGGGCTAGTGTGAAGTTGCTTTTGCCCTGATTCAGAAGAACATAGACAGTCGAACTACACGAAACCGCGATGTCTGAAAGACCATCTCCGTTAAAGTCGGCGATGGCATCTGTACCTTGATAGTAAAACGGGGTCCCGAAGGGGAGTTCCGTCGCAGCTTGGAAAGTCCCATCCCCGTTGCCGAGCAGCAGAGACCCATTTGTTGTCGCGATATCAGGCTTGTGGTCGTTGTTAAAATCCGCGATTGCTATTGAGCCGCTGAAGCTGAGAGGATTCAGACTGGGAGCGTAGTCACGTTCACTTCCGAAAGTACCATCTCCATTGCCCAGAAAAACCTGGTTCGCCACATCGCCGGCGATGACGAGGTCCAGTTTGCCGTCACCCGTTCAAATCAACGAGAGCGACCTGACCGCTTGAAGGCTCGGCAAGGACCGGCGCCTGGAACGTGCCGTCGCCATTGCCCAGCAAGGCGAAAGTTTGAAATTCCAGAATAAAGGGGCCGTCGGCCACGACCAGATCGAGCTTTCCGTCGCCGTTGATATCGCCAATACCATATGACTGAAGGGAAGAGACACCTGTTGAGCTACCACCTACTGGCGGCTCAAAAGTTCCGTCACCATTACCGAGCATCACCGAAACAGTATTACCTAGAAGGACGACATCAAGTTTGCCGTCGCCATTGAAGTCACTCGTGCCTATCTGCATCTGCGACGACGACGTCGCGGCGAACGTGCTTGCGGGCTTAAAAGTGCCGTCACCGTTCCCCAGCAGCACGAACAGCGTGCCGGCCTGGCTCAGCCCCAAAACGTCGGGTTTACCGTCTCCATTTACATCGGCTACCGCAACAGACAGAAACGATGCACCCGGATTGGTTGTAATCGCGGGCTGAAAGGTTCCATCACCATTGCCAAGAAGTACCTGGTAGGTCGTCGAAGAGTTGGCGCCACCACTAAGCAGGTCAGCTTTTCCATCGCCGTTGAAATCGGCGGTAGCAATTAAAGTGCTGGGAAGAGTCAGGCTCGGGCCGGTTGTGAAAGTACCATCAGCATTACCGAATAGCACGGCAGTGCTACTAACCGTATCTAACTTGCCGTCGCCATTGAAATCGGCGACAACGAGGGCGCTTCCGGGAAATGGCAGTGTCTGCAGAAACTGGGGCTGCGTCTGCGCGTTTAATGCAAGACTCCCAATTACCATGACCAGGAGAGTAACGTTACATTTTGAGATACGACTAATAAGATGCATGAGTCTTCTCCTTAGTAGTCGAGACGACCCGAAGCACGAAGTGTAGCACGGAGGATTGCGCGATGACAGGAATGCCACGCGCAAGGTCAAATTTGAAGGCGGGATTACTGGAGGGACGCTACTGAGGAAGGTATAACTGATTCCCACTTCATTTCATTAGCTTTCAGTTTGGGGTGTGACACCAATAGATGCCACACAATAGCTTGAAAAGATTCGGTATGCGGCGTGATCGTCTCGGTATTTACCACGGGGACCAGGACACAAGCGTCGGCTACTTGAGCGGTAAATCCTCCGTCGCGACCCACGATGCCGCAAATCGTTGTGCCTACTTCCTTCGCATGCTGAAGTGCTCGGACCAGGTTCGCGCTGACATTGCGCTCGACGTCTCCTCCGCCAACCGAGAATACGAAGACCATGTCCCGGCTGTTGAGGTGGCTGCCGCGCAGCCAGTTGCAGTAAGAAGTGTCCCATCCATCATCATTGATGCGAGCGGTCAACTCTGAAACGTTGTCCGTCGGCGCATAACACTCGATGCCGGCAATCTTCCGGAAATCGTTTACAGCATGTGAGGCGTGTCCCGCGCCGCCTCCTACGCCCAGGAAGAAGACCCGTCCGCCGCGGGCTCGCACATCGACTAAAAGGGCCAGTACGCGATCAATCATTTTAGGATCGAGTTGGCCAAGAATCTGGGTCGCCTCTTGAATGTATTTCAAAGTGTAGGGCATAGAGACCTCGTATGAAAGTTTCGTTAAATGTCAGACGCCGCGGAGACTGGTACAAGTCCGGCCATGAAGTCGCGCAACGGCTGACTCAGGTCAGGATCCTTGAGGGAATAGGCAATCGTGGCTTGCAGGAACCCCCACTTGTTCCCAGCATCGTAATGTCTGCCGTCAAAACGATATGCGTAAACCGGATTCGTCTTACGATGCAATTCGAGCGAATCTGTCAGCTGGAGTTCATTCCCGAAGCCGGCGGAGGTTCGGTCGATGGCTGAAAAAATCTCGGGTTCAAGGATGTAGCGCCCGAAGATTCCGTAGCATGACGTGGCGTGATCGCGCTGCGGACGCTCGGTCAAACCCGTGACGCGTAGCGTCCTGCCCCCACAACAGGGATCGGCCACAGGCTCGACATTGACTATGCCGAATCGGCTTACCTCGGAAGGTTCGACGGTCTGTGTGGCGACCAAGCAGCCTGGGTGCTTCTCGTAGCAATTCATCAGTTGCCGAATACACGGCAAGGGGGTGTCCATCAGCGCATCTGGAAGAATCACCGCAAAAGGCTCTTCGCCGATCAGAGGTCGCGCACTTCGTATCGCATCCGCGAGCCCCAATTGACGTTCCTGCCAGGCCACGCAGATCTCTGCGAGCGCGGACAGTTGGCGGATCGTTCCTGCCATCTCGCAATGACCCCGGCTGGCCAAGGCAGCCTCTAATGGTAGATCCCGCAAGAAGTACTCTTGAATCAGGCGCTTCTCTTCCGAGAGTACCAGGATCACGGTTTCGATCCCGCTTGCAGCTGCCTCTTCCACCGAGAACTGAATCAAGGGGCGCCCTGCCAGGGGAAGCATCTCTTTGGGAACCACCTTTGTGGCAGGAAGAAACCGCGTCCCCAAGCCTGCAGCTGGAATCACGACTTTGCGAATCGTCTGACCGGTCATCTCGGGGCACTTCTCTTTCGCTCACTCGTCACTTTAGGCAGGCTACGCAACGAGTTCTGACCGAGAGATGGGTCGGACGAACGCCGTCGTGCGGAAAGAGTGATCGAGACCGTGGATGGAGTGGACGACAGATCCGACTGAATTCGTTGCACCGCTTCCCAGAGATCCTTCGCGACGAATGTCGGATGCAAATCGGCGGGGCGGATGAACTGACAATATTCGCATTTCCATCGGCCGATGAAGATCGTGCGGCACCCGGCCCGATTTCCAGCTTCGATGTCTGTTAGTCCGTCCCCAACCATGTAGGACTGGGAAAGAGATAAACCGAACGCGCGGGCCGCGTGGGTAAGCATTCCAATGCCGGGCTTTCGACAGCTGCAACGCTTGCGCAGGTGCTTGACAGCGGAGTCTGGGTGATGAAGACAATAGTAGAACGCATCGACCCTAGCGCCGGCAGTTTTGAGGGCAACGTTGAGTTTTTTTTCGAACTTAGGGAGCAGGCTGACGTCAAAGTGTTTCTTTGCAATTCCCGGCTGATTGGACACGACGATGACCGCCATTCCCATGTCGTTCAGCAACCGAATGGCCTTAGGAACACGACGGAAAACATTGAACTGAGAAAGGGTAAAAGGCGAGTCTACGATCCCCGCGTCCTGATGGTATATCAGGGGATTAATGACTCCGTCACGATCAAGGAAAACAGCTCGCGGTCCGGGCATGATTGATCCGACAAACGTGGCTATCTAGCCCCGACTCATGCGGTCGCTCCGGTGAGAAGCGTGGGCCTGACCTGGCTGCGTTCTTGGCGTTGCATGTGAGTTAGACGACCATCTCGAGTGACCATATCGAACACTACTTTGCTGCCCTCGAACTCGAAACGGAAATTGAGTTCCAATAGTCCTGCACGGCGCATTGCCTCCCGCAATTGCGACTTGTTACCTTCGCAGTAGAGCATCAAAAACCCGCCACCCCCCGCTCCGGAAATCTTCCCTCCAATTGCACCGTGCCGCTTTCCGAGTTCGTACCATTCGTCAATCTGGCGATTGCTAATGCCGTCGGAAAGACGCTTCTTGGTCTGCCAATGGATATCAAGCAACTCGCCGAACCGTCGCAGATTGCCCCGCAAGATTACGTCCCGGATCTCTAAGCCGATGTCCTTAATCTCCCGAAGCGATTCCAGCACCGCCTTGTTCTTGTTCTTAGTCGCTCCGTCTTGCTTTTCGAGGATGGAGACCGCGTCTCGAGCAGCTCCGGTGTAGAAGAGCATCATATTGCCCTCTAAGCTGCAAACCAGGTCCGTGCTCAGCGCAGGATGCGCAACCTGTACGGTGCCGTCTTTTGCGATCTCCAGCGTCGTCAAACCACCGAAAGCGGCCATATACTGATCCTGCTTCCCGATCGGCTTGTGCAATCGATCCAATTCAATTTGGCAGGCCTCTTCTGCCAACCCCTGGTTGCTGACTGGGGTTCGTGTCAAGGCATGCAAGGCATTTAGCAAACCGACTAAGTAGCAGCTCGAAGAGCCCAGACCGGTGCCAGCCGGGACGTCAGCCATCGACACGATTTCAATTCCATTGTCGATCTGGAAATGACGAAGAGCCTCCCGGACCAACGTATGCTGGATTTCGTCCGTCCGCTCTACAATTTCAGTCCGGCTGTATTGCAGACGGATAAGATCGTCCAGGATGGGCGTGTTGACATTCAGGTACATATACTTGTCAATAGCTACCGCCAGCACGAATCCACCCTCTTCCTTATAAAACGAAGGCAGGTCCGTACCACCACCACCAAGTGTCACTCGAAAAGGCGTGCGAGTAATAATCATGTTGTTCCTTACGTCTTGCGACGTTCTAGAACCTCCACGGAAGGAAACGAAAGGGTAACTACGGGCAAAAGCGATTTCACTGTTGTTGCTAATGTTCACAGCGACCGATCAACGGATGCTGGCAATCTTCCGGCCGTCCGTATCTGCATCGGCTTTTTGTGGATCAACCGACAAACGGTATCCTGCCTTCCGAGCATCTTCATAAAACATCTTGACCGTTTCGAGAGAGAATTCGCGCAGATCCTTGCCGATGAGACTTAGCTTTTTCAACACGTCTGTGGTTGCCGTGATGATATGGCATCCGACCGAGTTGGCCTGGAAGAGGTTGAGTAGCTCTCGCGGACTTGCCCAGATCAACTCGAGATTCGGGTAGGGACGTAGTAATTCCACCGCCGCCGCCATTACCGGTACTGGATCGCGCCCGGTATCGGCGATGCGACCCGCAAACACCGAAATCTTGCAAGGAGGTCCTCCGCCCAAGACTTCCGCAACCGTCCGAACCTGATCCAGAGTCAGCAGAGCGGTTACATTCAGTTTTACACCCGCTCCGGACAACCAGCGCAATAAGTTGACCGAGGATTGCCCACGCGTGTTTGTAACCGGAATCTTGACGATCACGTTTTCGCCCCACGATGCAATCTCAAGGGCCTGTTGTTCCATTTCCGCAAATTCGTCAGCGAATACTTCGAACGAGATAGGGCGGTCAGGAATCAACTGAAGAATCTCTCGCGCAAAGCTGCGGTAATCGCTAACGCCCGATTTCCGCATCAAGGTTGGGTTCGTGGTGAAGCCACTGACCAGCGGATTTGCGTACATTTCGAGCATCGCTTCCCTATCAGCGCCGTCTGCGTAAATCTTGATCTTTAGGCCAGAGCGCCGAGTTCTGGCTTCTTTTGGGACCAGTGCGGGTTTATGGTTGCCGTTGCCCGCTACCGCAGTGTCAGACAGAGTCTTCACGTGGTGCCTCCTCATTACAGGGATTTACTTGCGAATTTCATCACAGAGGGCTATCTGCGGTTTTTGCAGAGGTCCCGACGCAGCTATTTGCCAGGAGACGCTTGAAATAATCTACGGTCTTTCGGAGACCCTCGTCCAATGAAATCTGAGGCTCCCATCCAAGCACCTGTTTGCTTTTTGTGGCATTCAAGTAGGTCTGCCGGATTTCTCCGAGTTTGGCCGGACCGTGGACTTCTCGATCATCGCTTTCTAGAATTACCTTTAGGGAGTGGAAAATCTGATTGACGGACGTACCTTTGCCCCATCCGACATTGAAAACATCATTGTCTCCTGCGTGCAAAACCGCCAGATTGGCACGGACCACGTCTTCAATGTAGACGTAGTCACGCAGTTGTTCCCCGTCACCGTTGATTACGGGTTGGAGGTTGCGGAGCATCTGCCCGATGAAGATACCGATGACGCCGGCCTCTCCGAAAGGGTCCTGCCTCGGACCGTAGACATTGGGATACCGAAGAATCGTATAGCGCAGGCCGTAGTTTATTTCATAAACGGGCAGATACAATTCGTAGCTAGCCTTGCTTGCTCCATAGGGGTCTCGGGGCTGGATCGGGTGAGCTTCATCGGCAGGCAAGTACCGTGGCTCTCCATACACGCACCCGCCGGTCGAGGAATAGATGATCTTCCGCACGCCGAACTTGCGGCAGCACTCTAATACGTTGGCTCCCCCACGGATATTCACGTCCGCGTACGTCATAGGATCTTCCATCGATGCCCGAACGTTGCCACGTGCCGCCTGGTGGCTAACATATTCGAAAGCATGACGACGAAAGAGGTCTTGAAGCTCCGGACTGCGAATGTCGAGCTCATTGAATTCGCAGTTCGGATTCACGTTCTCTCGATGGCCGGTGAACAGATCGTCCACGGCCACGACTTTATGCCCGGCGGCAAGATATGCATCGATAATGTGAGAACCGACGAATCCGGCTCCGCCAGTAACTAGAATGTTAGCCATTGGACTCCTTTATTAGGTATATACGCACGAAACTGAGCAATACGATCGGTTGCCTAATGCGAAGATCGAACATCGGCCGGGAGCGTTGAAGATGAAGAAGGTGCAGGAAACAACTCCGGGTGCAGATAGTGACCGCGCTCATTCGCCGGCTTAGTTTCCTCAACCAGTATGCGGTGAGCTTCGGCGTACGCATCGTGGCGTACCCCGGTCACCTGCCACGAAACGCTGACGAAAGGGTGATCCGTTCGAATGGTAAACCGATTGTCTTGAATCTCTCGATCGACGATCGCCTGAGCAAACTGTCCAATGACAGTCAATTGGTAGCGGAAGTCTCGATTCAAAGCTTCGAAATAGGTCGGAAGCATTACCGTCGCGACGCCGTTCTCGTCAGTAACGATGTTCCCATTGTAAATATTCATCATGTCCGGGGACTCGACGAAGGAGTGCGATAAATAGGAATTTGCCGGATCCAGGGGGTGATCGATCTTGAATGATCCCGCACCTTTTGCGATCGATCCCGTTACAGTTAGATTGCCGTTAATTGTCGTTCCAGCGCTGCCAAAGTCGGCCACTCTATACTTGGGGAGATCTCCGGAAGCAACTGTCCGGCTGGTTCCTCCGGTCGACGGAACGACGTAGATTCCGAGGTCCGTAGCTCCGTAACTGCCAAGGAGGGCCGAGCCGCCATTGTTCACTCCGTCGCCGAGCAGTTGCCAAGCCGTGCCGTTCCAGAAAACATTATTTCCGAAGCCCATCAACCAATTGTTGTTTGCTCCGAAATCGGGATTCAACCACGAACCGGGAACATCTTGATTTGTGCCTAACGGTTCGCCGCGCGTGTAGACTGGTAGGCCGGAAGATGCTTGAGTCGGGGTGCCTCCGATAAAAGGACCGTAGAGGAATACCGTGGCTGATGGGTCTATTGAGTTTGTCATACTATAGGCGTCAACGATACCTGTTCCCGTCAGGCTCGCTCCTGCCGCTATCGATAAAAAGACTGCGGTGCCGCCGCACTGGGTACACTCGGCAACGAGATCATATAAGTTATCGTCGACCTGCGTTCCTACACCTCCTGTATAGCCCAGTCCCGAGATCGCCACCGCAGTTCCACTCTGGTTTCTATCTACATTGATCACAGCATTTATGACTGAATGATATAAGTTCCCGCTTTCTACGCTGATGCCTGTTTGATACGGTCCCACATTAACTCGCAAATCAAGGATCCTCTCGTACCCAAAGCTGATCTGGCTGGAGGTGCCTCCGGAGTTAGTGAAGCGGACGCCCTTCGTATTATGGTTGGACCAGACGCGAGTTATTAGAGCTCGCTCGGTGAAGGCCGTCACGTTGTCAAACCAGATACCGGCTGCCGCAGATCCAGTAAATCCTTCGACGACCACGTCATCAAGTTCTGCCCCGATGACGTCGCCAATGTGAATACCCGATCGGCCCGAGGCGGTGCCATCGATCAATATTCCAGAGATCTTGCCAGCCTGGGGTGGAACACACGTCGAGCACAGGACCGGCATCTGGACGCGAATGAAGTCCCCGTTGCCCGTATAGTTGATTTGAGTGGCGGCCGAGCCACTTCCCATGATTGAGATGTTGAAGGTGTTTACGAGCACGGTTGTGGTCACGTTCGGGTACACCCCGGCTGGGACGACGACGATGCCTCCGTTCTGACCTAGCGAACTGATGGCTGCGTTGATCTTCGCTCCGATGTCTGATCCTGCGAAGCGGTCTGCAAAGACGAAATGTTCAAGGTTCCGTAAGCTCACAACGCCTCCAGCGTCTTGCAGCTGCGAATTGCCAAAAGTGCTGGAGGTGACATACTTGGGGATTTGGTTCACGGTGCCAGACTGAGTCGCAACGCTGCCCGACTGCTGAACGATGAGTGGTGTCTGGGCCGACGAGTCAGCACCAAGCGCCACCCGTTGACGAGAGTGTTCATGGCTGGAACTGGAATCCGCTCTCAAGAATGCTGATGGCGGGAGGCCACCTAACGTCTCCGCATTCCCTGCTTGGAGTGCGTACGGGACGGCCGCGAAAGAACCTCCTAGGTTGTTCCGGTTCGTCGGACGGCTGCACCGAAAGCCATCGTTGCTGGCCCGTCCGAAAAACCTCGAGCGGTATTCCGCCGACCGTATCGACGCCCAGAAGGACCGAGTAGCCGCCCTTTTCGTCCAGCTGAACGCTTCGAGTCTCCTGCCACAGTGGCCCTCCTCCCGTGGGCTGGCTGTAAATACCAAATGTTATCCCGAGCGTACCTGATCTGGGATTTCCGTCGCTGTCCTTAAGGAAGCCGGTAGCTCTCACCACGGGTGGGACTGCGAATACCGAAGTAGCCTCTGTATTAGTGAGGCCTTGACCGGCGGCCCAATATGGTGCGCAAATAAACAGAATCGAAAACAAAATGAAGCTGTGGACGCGGCAACCTTTCATATCGACTCTCCAATCAAGGGTGTAGGCTCTAGCTAGTGTGCACCTGTCATCCGGAGGGCGACGCCAACCGTCTTAATAAAACACTTGGCGTCTAAGACAAGAGACCATTCCGCTACATACTGAAGCTCCAGCTCCATGCGCCGTTCAAACGACACATTCTGTCGGCCAGAGGCCACCCAGAGACCAGCCATCCCAGGTCGCATGCTAAGGATCTTATCGCGCAGCTGCCCGAACTTATCTAATTCAAGTTTGGCAAGCATTCGAGGGCCGACGAGGCTCATGTCGCCCTTCCAAACATTGATCAATTGGGGAAGCTCGTCGAGAGAAGTACGACGAAGAATCCGCCCGATCGGAGTAACTCGAGGGTCATCGATGATCTTCAGCTTGATCTTGTACTGTGCAAGTAACTCAGGGTCATTCAGTAACCGTTCAAATGCGTCAGGATACATAGTACGGAATTTATAGGCCCAGAACTCACGGCCCTTGTGGCCGATAATTCTGGGTTTGAAGAAGATCGGGCCCGGCGAGGTGAGGCGGATGGCCAGGGCGATGACCGGAAACAAGGGCAACACAAAGATCAGCAATATTGACGATCCGACTATATCGACGATCCGCTTGATCCCCAAGGCAACGGTGGAATGCCGAGGAATACAAAGATCAGATCGCTGGGCTTGAGAGCTTGCCGCGTCGTCCATGGGCTCCAATTCATAACGGCTGGCCAACTGTCCTCCTTGTAGTTCCATGCCTCTTAGATATAAGGGGTCGATTTGAATCCATACCCGGCTGCGTACCGTAGACTTTAGGTCACGCTGGCAGTTTGAACGACACCAGACTCCTGCATGACGCGCTCTGCTTCTTGCAGATATTCAGGACGTACAGATTGCGTATGCAGCCATTGAATGTATTCGCTAACGTTTTGTTCGACCGGGATCACAGGTTGCCAACCCAGTCGTCGGATTGCCGAGATGTCCGAGACAGTGTGACGAGTATCACCGATTCGGAATTCCCCGGCCACTCGAGGTTCCAAACGGCTGCCGAAAGCATCCAGCATGATCCGGGCGAATTCCAGAACCGTGATCGCCCGCCCTCCTCCAACATTCAACACCTGAGAGTCAGCCGACTCTTGCTCCAGAGCCAACACGTTGGCCAAGGCAACATCGCGCACATTGACGTAGTCTCGAAGTTGTCCACCGTCCTCATAGACAACCGGGGGTAATCCATGCAAAATGCGCATCGCGAACCGTCGGGCAATGCCGGAGTAGGAGTTATAGAACGAGTTTCGTGGTCCTTGCACGTAGGTGTATCTCATGCAAGTTGTGGGTATCTCATAGCGTCGTCCCAATCGGTCGGCCAGCATTTCGATGCTGTACTTGGATATTGCATACGCGGTGTGAGGATACACGGTCGCCTCATCGATCAGCAGTGGTTCCATCTCGCAACCGCACTGGGGACACTTGATCTCCCAGTCGCCCTGACGCAACTGGTCGAGCGCCCTTGGTCCTGGCGCCACAACGCCATGTCCAGAGGTAAGCTTCGCAGTATCGGTTCGCTTCACATTTGGCCAGCGCACCGATTCGACCGCGTAACGCGTGGTGCGGATGTCCTCTCCTCCAGTACAGACATAACGGCCCTCGCCGCACACTGACTGAGAAGAGGCGAAAACGATCTTCTTGACCGGAAAACGTTGCCGATCGGACACGATCAACTCGAACAGAAGTGCGGTACTCTCGGCGTTGGTATGTATGAAGCTGCTGAAATCCGGCAGGTAATCCTGATAGGCGGCCAGGTGAAAAACTCCGTCTACTCCTTCCAAAGCTCGACCGAGATCTGCACGGTTCGCGACATCACCTTCGATGAACTCAGCATCAGGGGGAACCCACAACGGTTTTCCGTTCGGATGCACGCGCTTTTGGAGGTTGTCGAGAATGCGAACGCGGTAGCCGCGCTCCAGAAGTAAGTCTACCGTGTGGGAACCGATGAAACCTGCTCCGCCTGTTACTAAGACCTTGTCGTTGCTCGAAAAACGCTGGTGGCCGACGCTTGTTGCCCGATGCATCATCTAGTTGTTTTCTCCGTTGTTCAATTCAAAAGGTGTGATGCTTATGCGTGCGCCTCGATCATCCCTTTGGTATGCGCGTCTTCGATATTGCGCTGACCCGAGTGTTCAGCAAGGCAGTTCTCGACGAATTCTTTCATTTTGATTTTGAAGCGCGCTTCGCCGAAGTGGCCTACGCTGTGTTGGATAAATTTCGGGGCGAAGAGATGCTCGACCAACTCAAACTGGCGAATAGCCTCGGCAAGCGACTCCGCCGTCTGATGCTCAAAGAATAAACCTGTCGAAACTTCAGGCCTGATCGAGTTTTCGTTAGAAAATCCCAGCACGGTCTCCGTCGCTCCGCCTTTCGCATAAGCAATCACCGGCCGCCCGAACGACTGGGCTTCAACGGGAACCATACCGAAGTCCTCTTCGCCCGGAAAGATAAGCGCACGGCAATGTGCGTAGCATTCCCGCAGATCATTATCATCGAGGCGCCCGAGGAACTCAGTCTTTGGGCCGGCGATTCGACTTAAGAGCTTGTACTGGCTCCCCTCTCCCACGATGCGGAGACGGCGTCCCAGTCGCCCGCAGGCCTGAATCGCTAGGTCTGCCCGCTTGTAGTCAATTAATCTGCCCACGTAAAGGTAATAGTCATCAACGTTGTCGGAGACATATCCTGCAGCCACGTTGACCGGAGGATGAATCACGCTGCTCTCGCGACGGTAATGTTTTCGGATGCGTGAGGCGACGTAGCGTGAGTTCGCCACGAAATAATCGACCCGACTGGCAGATGCCAAATCCCACGCCCTGAGGTAATGGGCCGTTGCCGAGAAAACGGCTCTCGTCAATGGATTCATGCTCCTGACGTAGCTGTGGTACATGTCCCATAGATAGCGCATGGGGGAGTGACAATAACAGATGTGGCAAGCACTCGCCGACGACAGGACCCCTTTTGCAGGCCCCGACTCAGAACTAATTATCAAATCGTAGCCGGAGAGATCCATTTGCTCTAATGCGAAGGGCTGCAACGGCAAGAGATGTCGATACCAACGATGACTGCCGGGGATGTGCTGGAGAAAGGACGTCGTGAGTCTGCGGGAGCGCAGAGTGTCAGGCAGGCACTCCGGTTTGGCCACGAGGGCGAAAAGGTCTGCCTGCGGGAAGATCTCCGCCAACGCCTCAACCACCTTCTCCCCGCCGGTGAAGCCCATGAACCAGTAGTGGACGATGGCCACTCTGAGGTTATTTGATAACCTGTCTGCACACATCGGATTTAGAACCGTTTCCCCTCACTTCAGAACCGTGAACGCTAGCGACCCTCCGGGAACGACGTAGACGTCGTGATTGCGCCCGAACTCTTGGACCCATCTTGCCACGCCGTCAACTACGACTCTGCCGAAATCATGCCATGCGATCACGCTGCCGCGACGGCAGCACTTGAGTGCGTTGATTGTGTCCGACCTCACGTAGTCATAGGAGTGCGCACCGTCAATGAAAAAGAGATCAATCTGGTCAGCGTAAGGGGTGAAATCAAAGGTTGCACTATCCCCGAAGAGGGTAGTTATCTTAGCTTCCGCCGGCGTGTTTTCAAAGCAATAGGCTGGCGAGTTGGCATGGCGCCTGATGCACGCATCATCCGCATAGTCGGTCTTCAGGTTAGGCTGCAGCTTCCCGTCTTTCGGCAGGTCGAGGCTGAAGATCCGAGGCTCTTGGGGTGTTTAGCGCGAAATGGAAAGCAGTGTATCCGGTTAGCGTCCCGATCTCAAATACCATCTTCGGCTTCAAGAGCCTGCAGATTAGACACAGGCTCACAATGTCTGTAGCGTAGGCCGGTACTGCCGTAAACCAAGACCCTCCATTGGACAGGTTACCTAAGACGATCTGTTCAACGGTCTGTCCTTCGTTAGCCAACACCTCGTACACATTCTTCTGCGGCATCCCCTGCCTCCCCGCCATTGAGCGATACAGGAGGAGGCTTTCGCCGATATAGCGGACCAGTTCTCGGGGTTTTGTCACCAGACTAAGAACGGCAAGATTTCCGCCCATGATAACGTTCTTGCCGACTATAAATGACGTTTTGAGTATCTTGGTCGTCGTCATAAGGTGCCGTTCTCCCTTAAATCAAATGTGCTTTCTACCATAAGCCACCATGATGTTCCCAAAATTCAGGCCAGTAAGAGCATTAAGTCCCGTTGCTGCCTTCACGTAGAAGCGTTTCACTCGCGGGATTCGCCCATGCGGCATGTGCCTTGGTTTCTGAGGCGCCCACTTCGATCGAAAGTACATCGAAACCGACGGAGCGCAGCAAGGCAGACAGTGTGCGCGGGGTGAAGTGGTTCAAGTGATAAGGCATCTCGAGATTCGATTCGCTGATTCCCAAACGCGAACAAATTCGTGCCTTGGCCAAGTGAAACAGCGTATTGGGCAAGCGCACGACGGCAATGCCTCCCGTTTCCAACAGTCGATAGACACGCTGCATCTCCTGTCGCGGATCGAGCAGATGTTCCAAGACATCGAGCAGGGTCACCCCGATAAATGAACCTGGCTGGAAAGGAGCCGTCTCCAACACAGCTTGTTGGACGGGAAGATGTTTACTCTCACTCGCAAATTGTGCCGCCATCCGCGAACTCTCGATCCCTTGAGCATCCCATCTCTGTGCGAGGGCAGCGGCTACGAACTCGCCGGTTCCACATCCGACGTCGAGAATGCGGCCTCGCTGCGGGACAAGTTTTCCCAGGTGATCGAGACATTGTCGGAAAACTGGCATGCGGAAGGACAGGCACGTCTCTAAATCCCGGCCGGAAAAATACTGATCGTCGTAAAGCGCTTTGAGGTCTTCCGGAGAGGGGCGCGGATAGACAAAGAGGAATCCACAAGCCTTGCAGCCGACGACCTGACCTTCCGGTTCGGTGCGCACGGGACGGTGATCTCCACAATCACACAAAGGACAGGCTTGGGAAACAGCCGTCACTGCCTGGGTTAGTGTGGTCGACATGGCGGTCTCTCGCTTCAGCAGAACCGAATTGCGGAGCATATTGAGCGGTTCCTCTTCCTTCACACTGGTGGGTTTATGGCCATTCATAATATTGGCGGAAGGCTGCAGTTGGCCCTCAATTTGCTGGCAGGGCCTGGGGGGCACCCGACAGTCGCGGATCAACTACTCCCCGAGTTCGATCCGCTACGGGGTCAGCCTCATCGGCAACCAAATTGCGGAGCAGACCTACCATGCTGAACACCGTGAGCGACGTAACCGCTGTTCCCATCGAGTGCTCAGTGAAACTAATAAGGAATTCGAAAAGAATGCAAGCTCGGATACCTCTGGCAAACGCATAGCCAAAGGTGCCTTCGGAAAATCGCTCTTTTATCCTTCCGACCCATCTGAAAAGCGAGACCCATACACCCATCATCAAAAACAGTCCAATAATCCCACCTTCCGCGAAGAAATGCAGGTAGGAATTGTGGGCGTGTGTGGGATCGTTGATGACGTCGCCCTTCGTCGCTATATCAGCGAAATGCGGAATGCCGGAGAACTCTTTGTTGTCGTCGTTAAACCGTCCGAATCCGATCCCGGTAAGAGGGCTCAAGGAAATGTCATTTACAGCATCGGCGTAGAGCTCTAATCGACCAAGCACGTTCGGATCGTCCATACTGGTGACAGCCTCCGCACGACTTGAAACTTCCGGCTGGGTAAACCAAAAGTAGGCTATGGGAAGCACTACGAGGATGCCGATTTTCAGAACCTTGCGGAAGTGGCGTCGTGAAGCGACAAAAGCGATCGTAAAAGCGCCTAAGAACGCGACGTAAGAGGTCCGGGACTTCGACAGGGCGAGTCCAGTGAAGCACGCAGCGAACCAAAAAGTCTGCGGAGACAAGATCTTGATGCGGGGCGAGAAAATCAACAGAGAAAACGCCAGGCAAGCTGCCAATCCGTAAACCGCACCGGCGGAATTGTGGGCTTCAAACAATCCGTGAAAACCAAAGTCGGAGAGTTGCGCGTAGTGCACAAACTGCAGTCCGTCGGGCAGGTTGGAGAGCCCAAGGGGCACACCGATCGCATCAAGAAATTCCAGGGTTCCGAGCGCAGCAACGCAGGACAGGACTGTCAGCAATAGCATCAGACTCCGGCGCACGAAACGAGTGTCGAGACCCAGATCACCAAACAAAAACAATGGCAGATAAGCAATTAGAATGGCGCCGTCGCGCCGAAGAAAATCGAAAGATACAAAGTTACTAATCGGCGCGCGAGTAGCCAAATAGCTAAGAACCCAGTAGACATAGGCCCACTTCAGGTACCGCAAAGTCTGCCGCGGACTGGAATCCGAGTCCGCCGCGGTCGTTTCATGCCTTCCAAACAACCATGCCAGCCCCAGACCAAGGATCGCCGCCACGTTGAGAAAGGGATAGAGGTTTCCCACCAGGCTTAGCAGCAGAACGACAATGAGAGCTTTTTTCACGACAAAGAATTGCTTACGCTCGGGTTGGCACCAACTGAAATGGATGAGGAAAGTTCAGCTTCGCGTTGACGCGAGGCATGGGAATCAGTTCGGAGATGGATAAGACCGAACGTCATGAACATTGCGATCTCTCGCACCACGATAGCGATTGCGACACCGACGTTGCCATAAAAATGAGCGGCGAAATAGTCGAGCAACAGCGCGAACGCCGCGATTCCGATGTAGCTGCCCAAATAGACCGACCGCGCCTGAAGGGCGATCGCGCGGCTCAGATAGACAGCGTTGCCAAGAATGAAGGGAACCGCAAGAACCGTGATCGCAGCAACCCGACCCGTCGGATTGTATTCCGAACCATAGATGAAGCGCGTCACTCCGGGGATAATCCAGACGGCCGCGAGACAACACGGTGCCAGCCCGAAGAAGATCAATCGCAGCCAGCGGTTCACATACGACTGCACAGCGCTCAGATCGGAAGCCAGATTTATCATTCGAGGTAGGATCACTCCTCCTAGCAACCAAGCCACGACGTAAACCATAGTGAGCGGGATGTTGGCGGCGGCGAAGTACCCCACTTCTTTCGAGCTAGTAATCGCCGAAAGCACAATTACGTCCGCGCGCAAGATCAAGGCCGCAAGGCTATAAGTGATGCCGATCGGCGTGGAACTGTGAAGCACGCGCCAGCACGCGGCGGCGGAGGTCCAGCACGGGCGGGCGTGGTAACGAAAGAGAAAACCACCTGACAGCACGAGTTCCAAGGTCTGGCAGACCAGAAGCCATAGCAGCAGACGATAGACTGGCCAATGATTCACGTAAGTCAGCGCAGTGCCCGTCAGTAACATTGCACAATGGATACCCTGAACAGTCCCAATTGCGGGCATGTGGTTTAAGGCCTTAAGGACGCCAGCGTGCAGTTGACAATATGAATAAAGAATAGTGCGCAGAGTGAGGAAGATCCCGATAACCCAACCTAGAGCCGACAGTCTAAACCACAATGCCGACGACACCAAAACTACGACCATCCCGAAAAAAAGACACGTCTTGACTACGTAGAGTTGGCCAAAAGTAGCGCCAATCTCCTTCGGACGCCGGGCCACCTCCGTGATACTCGACACCTGCAAGCCATTATCCGCAACCATCACCGCCAAGGTCACATAGGCCAAGACGGTCGCATAGATTCCCAAAATGGAAGCTCCATAGAGTCGCGCGATAACAACGACCGCCATGAAATTGGCTCCGCGCAGGAGAACTTCGCCTCCGATCACGCTGACAAGATTTATCGCGGTGCCCTTCATCGTGATGCAGTAGGGTGGGTGTTCAAACGTCGCCCCGGTTTTCTTCTCCAGGCGAACGTTTCATGCGCTGGCGCAGGGCCGTCCAGGAAGCATGCAATGCACGTCCGTCGCGTTGGGATCCTTTAAGAATCTGTACTGCAAAAATGCGACGTGGATCTTGCGGATCGGTTTGGTCCCACATCTCTTGTCCCAAAATCCAAGCGGATCCCAAAGTCATAGAAATCAATATTCCGAGACACATGATGAAAATTCGTGGGGGGCTTGACCTTCTCTCGGGATAGTTTGGCAGGTCCAGCACTTTCACTGTCGGAATTTCCTTGGCTTCCTGCACCTTAGCCAACTCGTATTGCTTGGTTAAGGTCTCGTACACGGCTTCCTGGATCTTGATTCTCCGGTACAGGTCGGAATAAGTAACGCCCAATAGAGGTAGTTGGCGAATGGAGGGATAGAGCGAACCGTCACTGCTAGGAGTGCCAGGCCCCGTGCCTGCCTCGACGAGTTTGTTCAACTGTCTTTGCAGTTCGTCAATGTTAGCCCTCGCCGCACGGACGCGTGAATTGTTGGCCGTGTAAATTTGTTCGAGCCCTTGCGCCTGAGCTTCGGCGGCGATTAACTCTCCCTGTAGGCGGGCGGCCGCTTCAACCATGGCCTTGCCCTGCTCAGAGATGTCGATGGCGGTATTCTTGCTCGCAAACTGGCTGAAATCATGAGCGGCCTGGTCCAAATCCTGCTTCACCGCCGTGAGCCGTACCTCCAGGAATTCGCGTTCCCGCCGCGCGGAGGACGTCGAGAGTGCAGAGACGGCGATGTTCAACTGGTCGACATACGCTTGAGCCATTTCCTGAGCTCGCTGAGGACTGCGGTCGCGGACTCTGATCGCGATGATGCCGCTCTTGCGGTCCTCTACGATGGAGGTCCGGTCTTCGAGTTCCTTTCGCGCGTCTTCCCAGCGGCGCACCCAATAGACCTTTCGCAGATCGAACTTAGCGATAAGTGAGTCCTCTACCGTACGACTGCGAAGAACGCCTACGAAGAGTGCCCCGGAGCTCTTGATGCCGAGCAGGTTGCTCGCGTAGCCACTCAGTGCGTCTCCTCCTTTACCGGCCAGAGCCGCCAACATCGCCGCGCTGGAAGTATCGGTATCGGGCGGCATGAGCTGAGCGACGGAATCGTATTTCGCCGGGATGAGAAACGCGATGATTGTGAACAACCCTAAACCCCAGGCCGCAATGCGAAAGAGCAGGTGGCGGTTGTCCCACAGCAGTTGCAGTCTCGCCATGGGGCCGTTCAATCCGTTCTGCCACGGCTGTGGGTGACCGTAGAAGGCCTCTCAGATCCAGAATGCGCCTCGAGAACGGGAACTCTTCTTTGTGCCATCGCTTCTTCTAGCGTATTTCTCAACGCAGTGTGTCCTTGAGTCGAATCGCGCACAGGCGGACGCGTATGTGGCGACCTAACGATGATGGCTTGGAATTAATCTGGGTTGACCAAACATAGATCGCGACTTCCCGATGCGACTCCGGGTTAGTGAGTTTGTGCACGGGGCCAGAAGCCGAATTCAAAGGACGCCGCGATATTGTTTTGACGAGTTGTCGCCAGTAATGG
>CAVPNR010000041.1:0-48147 GCA_963706645.1 uncultured Acidobacteriaceae bacterium | reverse complement strand
ACGGCTTGCATAGAGTTTGCGCGTAACGTGGTGGGGTTGGCGGAGGCGAATTCGAGCGAGTTCGATCCGGCGACGCCGCATCGTGTGATCTACAAGCTGCGCGAGTTGCGTGGCGTCGAAGAACTAGGCGGGACGATGCGTCTGGGAGCGTGGCCATGCAAGATTGAGCCTGGTACTCTCGCCCACTCGATTTATGGGAAGCTGGAGATCAGTGAGCGGCACCGGCACCGTTATGAGTTCAACCGGGAGTATGAAGAACCGATGACGGCCGCGGGGCTGCGGATTTCGGGGTCGACGCCGGATGGAACTTATGTGGAGATCGTGGAATTGCCGGATCATCCACATTTTATTGGGTGCCAGTTCCATCCCGAGTTCAAGTCGAAGCCGCTGGAGCCGCATCCGTTGTTCAGCCGGTTTATCGGCGCAGCGTATGAGTACGGCGTGAAGCGGCGCGCGGAGAAGGAAACGGCTGCGGTGGAAATGTTCCACCGGCCGGAGCGGACAAGAGTCTGAGGCTAAAGCGCCGCGGATTTCACGGATTTACGCGGATCAATTCTTGGTATTTGTGATTATTCGCGTAGATCGGTGGCTGTGTTCCTTGTACATGATCAATTCTTTCCAAGTCGGCGATGTGCACATCGGGTCTGGCGATCTGTTTCTGATCGCCGGGCCGTGCGTGATTGAGAGCGAAGAGCACGCGATGCGGATGGCGGAGATCATCAAGGGCGTCACGCGGGCGCTGGGCTTTCCGTTCATCTTTAAAGCGAGTTACGACAAGGCGAACCGGACGTCGATCCGGAGCTTTCGCGGGCCCGGGATCAAAGAAGGCCTGCGCATTCTGAAGAAGATCAAGAACGAACTACAGCTGCCAGTGCTGACCGATGTGCATGAGGCGGCGGACGTGGGTAAGGTTGCGGAAGTCGCGGACGTGCTGCAGATTCCTGCCTTTCTCAGTCGGCAGACCGATCTCGTGGTTGCAGCCGCGTTGAGCGGGCGGCCCGTGAATATCAAGAAGGGGCAATTTGTTTCTCCATGGGATATGCGGCATGCGGTGGAGAAATGCCGTGATGCGGGCAATACGCAGGTTTTTCTGACCGAGCGCGGGGCGAGTTTCGGATACAACAATCTGGTTGTGGACATGCGATCGCTGGCGATTATGCGGAAGTTTGCGCCGGTGGTGTTCGACGCGACACATTCGGTGCAGTTGCCATCGTCGCAGTCGGATGGCGATGGTCCGGCGGTGAGCGGGGGACAACCTGAGTTCATTCCGGTGCTTTCGCGGGCGGCGGTGGCGGCGGGGGTGGATGGAGTATTCATGGAGGTCCATGACAATCCGAGGGAAGCGAAGTCGGATGGGGCGAATGCGCTGGAGTCGACCAAACTTCGGGGAGTGCTGAAGGAATTGCTGGCGGTGCGGAAGGCGTTGGCCGAGGCGCACGCGACGGCGTAAGAGCAGTAATTGTGCCGGGATGGACGCTAAAGTCCCGAAAGGGACGAAACAATTAGCCCAGCGCTTCAGGGTGGGATGGTCGGCGCCGGAAAGAGACCCGGGGGACGACACACTAGCCTAGAACATGGGCTGGCTCGTAAGACACTCCGTACCTCTTCAAGAATTCCACAAATTCCTCTTCAAAGCTCTTCTTCTCGTGATGTGCGCGCTGGTCTTTTATGTAGCGCACGACGTCTGCAGTCTGCGATGCGCTCACGCTAAAGGCGCCATAGCCCTCCTGCCACGCAAATTCGCCGTTCGTTTCGTTGATCCATTTAGAGGAACTTCCTTTCAAGAACTGAACGGCTTTGGCTGGAGACATAGTCGGCGGCAGGACGAGGAGAGCATGCACATGGTCTCCGACGCCGCCAACGATCATCGCTTCAAAACCTTGGTTATGTGCGATTCCGGCCATGTAGGCCCAGAGCTTGGGTTGGAAGTCGTCGGACAGACTCTTCTTTCGTTCCTTCGTACTGAAGATTACGTGGATGCGGTTGCTGGAGTAAGAGTGTGACATCTATGTCGTCCCTCCGGGACTTACTCGAATCTACGGGCCAGCACCCAGCGCTGGAAGCGCTGGGCTAAATTGTTTCGGCCTTTCGGGCCTGCCTCGCTGTCAACTTGCGTTCGGATCCAGCGCAGCAAGTCGTCTGGCAAGCATCATGCGGGAATGCGAGCCTTGAGGAATAAGGTAGAAGATCAGGCCTATCGAGAATGTGAAATTTGTCACCTTTCGCTCATTGCATCCCGGAACGGGAATCCATCGTCAGGCCGCGATCTAGTCTCAGGATCGAATTGGTCGGTGAAAAAGGAAGGGGCGACTTGGCGCCGCCCCTTTTTCGGTGACATTGACCTCGCTCGATCTATTCCAGCACGAAGATGTTCTTCTTTGCGCACATCTCCTTGAGCACTTTGGGCCAGACGGTGACGCTGACTTCGCCGAGGTGGGCTTTGCGGAGGAGGAGCATCAGGGTGCGGGACTGGCCGATGCCACCGCCGATCGAGAGCGGCAGTTCGTTGTTGACGATGCCCTGGTGATAGGGAAACTTGAGATTGTCGAGGAGATTGGCCATCTCAAGCTGGAGGCGCAGGGTTTCGGCGTTGACGCGGATGCCCATCGAAGTGAGTTCGTGGCGGCGCTGCGTCACGTGGTTCCAGACCAGGATGTCGCCATTGAGCCCGTGAGTGTCGCGCAGAGTTTGTTTGCTGGTGTCGGTGACCCAGTCATCGTAATCAGCGGCGCGATTCTCGTGCGGGAATCCGTCTTTGAGTGGCCAGCCGATACCGATAATGAAGACGGCCGGATACTTTTGCAGGATGACGGTCTCGCGGCGTTTGCGCGGGAGGTCGGGGTACATCGCCAGCAGTTCTTCGGCGTGGAGGAAGGTGAGTTCTTCGGGAAGATTGGGATAGCGCGGCTGGCGCAGTTCGGGGAACATTTCCTGCGCGAACTTCTCGGCTCCGACCAACACCTTCCATATCTTGCGCACGACGGTTTTCAGAAACTCGATATTGCGCTGCTCGGCGTTTATGACGCGCTCCCAGTCCCACTGGTCGACGTAGGCGGAGTGGTCATGATCAAGGAAGTAGTCTTTGCGTACGGCGCGCATGTCGGTGCAGATGCCTTCGCCAGTACGACATTCGAACTGCCGGAGGGCAACCCTCTTCCATTTCGTGGCTGCCTGTACGACCTGGGCGTCGATAGGATGCTTGTCGCGGTCGTTGGAGATGTGGAACTGAATGGGAGTGCGGGAGCCGTCGCGATCGAGCATGTCGTTGACGCCGCTTTCCGCGTCGACGATCAGAGGGACTTCCACCATCAACAGGTTGAGTTCCTTGCATAGATTGTCTTCGATGTAGCGCTTGAGGTGGAATATGGCTTTTTGGGTTTCTTTGGGAGTGAGAAGCGGATGGTAGTCGCCGGGCAGGATCTGTTCGAGTTCGGCGTAGTCGCCGATGCCAGGGCCGGCGAGGTCGGCTTTCTTGCTGGATTGAGAGTCTGCTGAGGGCGCGCTGCAGTGGGAACAAGTATCCTGTTCGGACGTGTCAGCCACACTATTCGGGCGATCACCTGAAATAAAGAGGCTCATGAAAGGGCTCCTTCGGCAGCGGTCTGAGCCGCTGACGTACTCCTAATCGTCCTTATTGAATGGCCGATGAAGAGAAGGAACAGTGATGGGAGTCACAACCTAGCGTGCGGCAAGGTACAGTTGTCGGCAAGCTTGCTTCCCCTGGGCGAGGCGGTGCCGGTGCGCGTTCGTGTGGTAGATTGAAATACTTCCATGAAACACGTTGCCAACTGGGCCTTGAACATTGCCGCGCTGCGGGGGGCGAGCTACGCCGACATGCGTGTGGTGGCGCAGCGCAGCCGGGCGCTCACGACGAAGAATGGGAAGGTAGGCAGCGCGTCTGACGCGGAGTCCGTGGGGATGAGCGTACGGGCGATCGCCGATGGGGCCTGGGGATTCGCGGCTTCGGCCGAGCTGGGACGCGGTGCGGTGGAAGAGACAGCGGCGCGAGCAGTGGAGATTGCGCGGGCTTCCGCGCGAGTGAAGCGCGAAGAGGTGCGCCTTGCACCGGAAAAGCCTGCGGTAACGGAATGGAGCACGCCGTACAAGATCGATCCCTTCTCGGTCTCCGTCGAACAAAACATCGATCTGTTATTGAAGATCGACGCCGAATTGCGCTCGGTTGCCGGCGTTACCCTGGCGGAGGCGAATCTGAACTTCAACCGCGAAGAGCAGTGGTTCGTTTCGTCGGAGGGCGCGGACATCCATCAGACAAAACTTTCCACGGGCGCCGGATATGCGGCGTATGCGTTCGCGGGAAATGAGATTCAGAAGCGGTCGTACCCGAATTCGTTCGGCGGGCAGTGGCAGAACAAGGGATATGAGCTGGTCGACGAGTTGAAACTGGTGGAGAACGCCCGGCGGATTGGGGAAGAGGCCGTGGCCCTGCATAAGGCCGATCAGTGTCCGGAAGGGAAGTTCGACATTATTCTCGACAGCTCGCAACTGGGGTTGCAGATTCACGAGTCGGTGGGGCATCCGATTGAGCTGGATCGCGTGCTGGGAATGGAAGCGAATTTTGCGGGGACGTCGTTTCTGACGCTCGATAAGCTGCGCACATTGCGGTATGGCAGCGACCTGGTGAATGTGGTGGCCGACGCGCGGCAGGAGCATGGTCCGGGGCTGGGGACGTTTGGATTTGACGACGAAGGTGTGGCCGCGCAGTGCACTCCGATCATTACCAATGGCTTGTTTACCGGCTATCTGAGTTCGCGGGAGACGGCGCACACGATCGGCGAGAAGCGGTCGGGCGGGACGATGCGCGCGGAAGGTTGGAACCGGCTGCCGATGATTCGCATGACAAACATCAGTTTGCTGCCGGGGCAGAAACCGCTGAGCCTGGAGCAGTTGATTGCGTCAACGGATCACGGAATCCTCATGCAGACGAACCGGTCGTGGTCGATTGATGACAAGCGCTATAACTTTCAGTTTGGCTGCGAGATTGGATGGGAGATCAAGGGCGGAAAGCGCGTGCGGATGGTAAAGAATCCGTCGTATTCGGGGATCACGACGGAATTCTGGAATTCGCTGGACGCGATTTGCTCGCGGGATGAGTGGACGCTGTGGGGAACTCCGAATTGCGGGAAAGGGCAGCCGCAGCAGGTGATGGGAACAGGTCACGGGGCATCGCCGTCGCGGTTTCGGGGGATTAAGGTGGGGAGCGCGTTTAAGGGTAACTGACTTCACCACGGAGACACTGAGGCACGAAGAATTGCAGAAAATCTTTGCATGCTAACCAAGGAACAGGCCAGCGACGTTTTTGACCGCATAAAGAAATTCTCTTCCGCGGATGAGGTTGAGGTTCTTTTCTCGGGCGGGCGATCTGCGCTCACGCGCTTCGCCAACAATACGATTCATCAGAATGTGGCCGAGGAGAATTATGTAGTCTCGGTGCGGTCTGCCTTTGGGGGCAAGACAGCGCGGGCATTTACTAATAAGTTTGATGATGAGAGCTTGCGGCAAGTCGTGCGATCGGCGGAGAGTCTGGCGAAAGTGCAGCATCCGGATGACGATCTTTTGCCGATGCCTGACGCCCGCTCTGCGGGCGGGACGGGCGAGGCGCCCGTCCCCACACGAGTTCACCCTTCCCGACATTTTCAGCAGACTGCAGACATCACTCCCGAGTTGCGGGCTGAGGGCGTTAAGAAGATTGTGGGCGTGGCGGACCGGCATAAGCTCACGACTGCCGGAGTTTATTCCAGCGCCGAGTCTTTGGACGGAATCTTTAACTCGGGCGGGTTGAGCCGCTGGCATACGCAGACGTCGGCGGAAGTTTCGATCACCATGTTGGCGGGCGATTCCTCCGGGTGGCAGAAGGAAAATTCGCCGGACGTGAAGAATCTCGATCCCCTGGCGCTGGCTGAGACTGCGGCGAGGAAAGCGATCGATTCGGCGCGTCCGCGGGAGATTCCGGCAGGGAAGTACACGGTGATTCTGGAACCGGCGGCCGTGCTCGACATTGTCGGATTCATGTTCTGGGATTATGCGGGCATGGCGATTCTCGATCAGCGGTCGTTTCTCACGGGACGAATTGGTACGAAATTGTTCGGCGACAACATCACGATCTGGGATGACGTGACGCATCCTCTGCAGACCGGGTCTCCGTTCGACGGAGAAGGAGTGGAGCGGCAGCGTGTGCCGCTGGTGGAAAACGGAACCGTGAAGCGTGTGGTTTACGCGCGGGCAACGGCCGAGAGAATGAAGCGCTCGGAATATAAGGATAGTGTTGGTGCGATCGAGGCCACGGGCCACGGCTTCGCGCTGCCCAACGAGATGGGCGAGATGCCGATGAACATCGTTTTTGCGCCGGCGAGTGATCCGAAGACTGTGGAGCAGATGATTGCGTCAACCGAGCGTGGCGTGCTGGTGACGCGGCTATGGTACATCCGCGAAGTGGAGCCCTTCGAAAAGATGCTGACGGGAATGACGCGCGACGGCACGTTTCTGGTGGAGAACGGGCGCATGCAGGGCGGCGTCAGGAATTTCCGCTTCAATGAGAGCCTGATTCACATGCTGTCGAATGTCGAGGCCATGAGCGTGCCGATGCGGTCGTGCGGGGAAGAATCCTTCGACATGGTTGTGCCGGCGATGAAGGTGAAAGAGTTCAATTTCACGGAAGTGACGAAGTTCTGAGCACTCGAGCATCTGCCTACAGGGACTGTTCTTTTCGTCTCGTTGGCTCACATTTCTCTCCTGAAATTACCGGAAATTGACCCGGAATTGACCGGAAATTGACGGCTTCGAACAGGCTATTTCAGGCTCAAATCCGCACCTCGGAATCCCTTCTAATTCATTCAAAGAAAAGAAGTTAAGCTCCATTTGTTCCATGACTTCGGTAACTTTGTTTGCCCCATTTGAGGGTGTACGCTGCCCTTGAGTTGGATGAGAGTTCGGTAAGCGGAAACAGCGCTACCGGCAGGAAAGGTTCTTCCCAGCGTGGCAGCCGAAGGAACAGCACCGATGACCGAAGCGCAGGCCCAGGCAAGGTCGGGACACTACGAAGATATGCAGAGTGCGCCGCGATTTCCGCTGCATCTTTCGGCGTCGGTAAAGAGCCAGGGGAGCGCGTATTCAGCGGAGACGGAAAATATCTCGGCCAACGGCGTGCTGTTTGCCATGGACAAGGATGTTCCCGTGGGTTCGATGGTGGACTTCACGATTCTGTTGCCGGCAGATGTTGTGGGAGCACGCAAAAATGTGCAGATCGACTGTCGCGGCCGGGTCGTGCGCAGCTTTGAAGATCGGGGCCGGCGCGGTGTAGGCGTAGTGATCGACGAGTACCATTTCGAACGAGCGTAGGCGCAAGGGACTGAATGGCTACGATTCCGGTAAGCGTGGAAGAAAATTTCGGAGCAGGCGACGACGGCAAAGGCCAGTTCGTCCGCGTGATTGTGGCCGATACGCAGGCCATCTTCCGCGCCGGCCTGCGGAAAGTCTTCGCGCTGGAAGATGACATTCGCGTAGTTGGTCAGGCCGAGACGATGGCGCAGACGCAGTCTGCCGCCGCGAAATTTACGGCAGACGTTTTGATCTTTGAGGCGGCTTTGACGCCGAATCCGGTGGAAGCTGTTGCTGAAATGCTTCGGCAGAATCCGAAGCTGCGGGTTGTGGTGGTGACGCCGGCAGCCGATGAAGAGTTGACGTTGGACCTGTTCCGCCGCGGAGCGCATGGCATTGTCTCGCGCGAAGTGGAACCTGAGTTGTTGGTCGAGTGCCTGCGCAAGGTGGTGGCAGGAGAGACTTGGCTTGACCCGCAAGGCGTGCGCTGGGTGATGGAAGCCTATCGCAACCAGACGAATCGGCCGGCAGGATCCCGACCGAAAGTGCAGTTGACTCCCAAAGAAACGCTCATCGTTTCGTGTGTGACCCAGGGAATGAAGAACAAAGAGATTGCGCTACGCGTGGGCACGACGGAACAAGTTGTAAAGAATTATCTGCGTAAGGTGTACGACAAGCTGGGAGTGGCAGACCGTCTGGAACTGGCGCTATATTGCCTGAACCATCATGTGGTCGACAATACGAAGGTTCCCCCACTGCCGGTGCCCGTCGAGAACGGGGCCGCGAACGCAGCAGCAGCGGGCGCGTCGGCCTCAGGCGCGTCTCCTGCGTCTGCCTCAGGGCCTGCGGTCGGCGTCGATTCTCACGGAAAACTCTCCTAAGAGTTGCGACGCTGCGGTTGTCCTCATTCCTTTCAGAGTTTCGAATTCATCCTTTAACCCTTTCGAGTTGCGGTTTCGACGACTTCACCCATAGAATTGAACAGAACAAAAGGGCCGCGGAATCACCAGGATTTGCGGTCGAGTAAAGAGCTTCTGTAAGAGTCGTTCCTTCCATCCGTTTCACGCCGGAGAGATGGCCGAGTGGCTGAAGGCGCACGCTTGGAAAGCGTGTTTACTCGAAAGGGTAACGTGGGTTCGAATCCCACTCTCTCCGCCAACTTCCATAGAATCAATGACTTAGAAGGATTTTGCACAGAGGCGGAACCCACTCTTCCCGGTTGCTTATTCTCTTTAGAATCAACGAGATCTAGGTATCGCACGGAGCAATTGACGTCCATTAGGGCCCCGATTGAAGGGTTTGAAATCAAAATCTCTAGCAGCGTGCCCTGGCCCAAAAGCGGGGACACAGGGTGTCAGAATAATATAACACTAAGTGTTATATTATTCATAAACCCTTGGAGCGAAGTAAGGATCACTATGGACGGGAGTCTGTTGAAAGAGACGCGATTGGAGAAGAACTGGACTCAAGAACAAGCTGCTCTGGCGCTTGATGTCACCCAAGCCTATTTGTCGATGATGGAGAAGGGGCACCGTCCCCTGTCGGCACGATTTGTACGCAAGGCGCTCAAGGTGCTGAATCTGCCGGCTACGGCCCTGCCGTTGCGATCCGAGGAAGTGTCGATGCCCGTGTCTTCGCACAAGCGCGATTTCAGCGCCGAACTGGGGGCGCTCGGTTATCCCGGATTCTCCTATCTTCGAAGCAGGAGACGACGGAACCCCGCGGAGGTCTTGCTGGAGGCACTGAATGAACCTAACCTTGACGCCCGTGTTGCTGAGGGGTTGCCATGGTTAGCTATGACCTACGTTGATATGGACTGGGATTGGCTGGTCCGCAACGCCAAGGTACATGATCGGCAAAACCGATTGGGATTTGCTGTCTCTCTGGCGAGTGAAGTGTCGGAGTGTAGGAAGGAGAGCGAGCGGGCGAGAAAGCTTCGGTCGTGTTTGGAGGTTCTGGAAAGAGCCCGGCTTGCGCGCGAAGATACCTTCTGCCACGACTCGATGACCCAAGCTGAGAGAGCATGGCTGCGAGAGCATCGCTCGCCCGCCGCAGCCCACTGGAATCTCCTGACCGACATGAATGGAGAACACCTTGCCTACGCATCCGAATGAAAGCATCCCGGAACCATGGCTCTCGTTCCTGCGCGAATTGGATGCGGCGGCGCACGAGGACGTTCGGCTGGATTAGATGGGACGGCCTTCAGGTTCGCCGCAAGAGACGAGCTTGCTAATGGGGAATCTGTTCAAAGCTTTTTCGAAAGGCGTCAAGCTGAGCCCGTGCGTCTTCTTCGACATGATCACCCACGCCTCTGGCCTGAACGAAGGCCATCCACGCCGGATTGTTTTCGTTCATCGCGGCGAGAAATGCGTTTACGATTGCCGCTTCTTCCGGAGTGCAGAGCGCCTTCAGGTCAATTCCCAACAGAAAGGCTGGCGCCAGCCCGAAGTCCGCGAGTCCGGCGTCTATCACGACGTTGGAAAAGAGTCGCTCGCTGTCGGCTTCATATTGTGTGAGCAGGCCGCGGATATCATCCAGATCCTTCACTCGCCGCTGCGGATCGTCCATGAAGGCGACAATCTTCAAAAGCATCAGCGCGGTCGACGAAATTACGTTCAGCGTGAGATCTGGCGAAAACTCAACCGGCTGGACATCCGTGAACACATGCTCGAATCCCACCAGACTCATGATGAACTGGCTGACAGGCCAAGTCACTTTCTTGGCTGCGCGAAGCTTCGGGCCGGCGGGAAGCAGATCCATAGTTCCGTGTGCGCTACGCCAGCGGTGTTCCCGGTTTGCAAATCGAATCCATCCGTCCGCTTGAAGTCTCCGCTCCAGTTCCGCGAACTCATTGAGATCGAGTGCTACGGCAAAGTCAATGTCTCCGGTATGCCGCAGTTCGCCGGGGAAATGTACCTGGTATGCGATAGCACCGATGATGACAAGGTCTGCCCCAAGCGCAGCGCAATGGTCGCGAAGCGCGCGCAGATCAGCGATTTGGCCCGCAGTGAGTTCGAGCATCATTCTGACAGGTACTCGCGTTTGATTTCTTCCGCAGCTTCATGCGCTCGGGGATCGGAAGAATACATTAACTCGGAATAGATGAGCCAGGGATGCGCAACGGGAAATGATCCAGACTCCCGCCAGAAGGCAATGCTGCCGAAGGAACGCAGGAAGATGAGCGGCCCGGATTTGTCAGGAATGATCCGCAAGCGCCGACGAAGTTGATCGCTGAGGGATTCGACGAAGATCGGCAACTCGAGTCCGCGATAGAACTTCTGCAGCAGGTAGGCAGCGGGACCGCCGGTTATCGACCATCGGATTGAGTCTTTGGCGAGCGAATCCCGGACGGCGAGCAGCATTTCATCGATTTCGCTGGCGGGTGAGCGAAAACGGCCAAGCAGCAGCTTCGGGCGCAGCGCGAGTTCGTATCCCCGCAGCAGTTCTTCCGGCAATTTCGATCGATCTCGCAGGCGAAAGCCTTCCTCTGACTGTACGAGGACTCCTTGGGCAACTAGCTGTTGCTCGACCTTTGCGACATTGCTCTTGCCGAGCCCGGCAAATTCGGCCAGTTTTCGTACGGACCAGCTTCCGGCATCGTTCGCAGTGGCGAAAGCGAATAGCAGTTGCGAGATGGCCGGACTGATGCGCGGATCTTTGGTCCCGGATGCCGTCTGTTTCGCCCCGACGACCGTGCGTTCATAGTTGCGGCCGAGAACCAGATGCATGTTGCCCGCCTGGTCAACGAAATTGATCCCCGATTGCATGAGCCGTTCGGCGGAGGGGCCAGGAATGTAGCGCGCGAATAGTAGAAGAGGCACACGATGCTCGGTCGCGTAGAGCTTTGCCTGAGCGACCAGTGCATTGAGCACTCCATGGTCGAGATAAGATCTTTTCTGTTCGACGAGGAAGCGGTATGTTCCTTTGGGGGCACGGATTTTGAGGATGCCGTCGACCTCCCGGTCGTTACGGCGACCTTCCGCTGAGAAGTCGAGATCCGTGACGAAAGGGAGAGCCCGCAACTGCTCGAGAAACGGCTGAATGGTCGGCTTGAGCTGCATTGTGTCCACTATTATTACACGTCCATTACTAATGGACAATCCATAATTCAGGACGGTTCTCGAAAGCACCCGGAGTCGGACGGGATGAGGCGGTGCTCAAGTTGAGGGCGTACTGGTCTCGGCTTGGCTTCTGGCCGCTTGGTGAGACCGGGATTTATCTACTCGGTATGGCCCAGAGAGAATCAAGTGGATCACCTAAGAAGTGCGGATCGCTCGCTGACCCAGCCTCTGGCTTGGCAGGCAGGTGCGTCTGTTAGAACGCTGCCCTGTCACCGACTGCCAGCAAAGAATCGATCAGGCACGGTGTGCTGACGGAACAGCAATTGATGGAACGCTCGCGCCGACACGATGAGGACGGCGAACGCGGCCCGGGAGGCATGGTTTTGCTCCTTGAGATGCCTATCATGGGCCAACTGACAACAAAGATCCAGGCGCGTTATCTGATTGCCTTCGGCTGGTTTGCCCTATCCATCGCCATGTTCTATTCCACGAAGCGGATCGACTTGCAGATCAGCTTCAGTGCCGCCACCTGGTTGCGCATTACTCAGGTGATTGGTTTGGGGTTCCTGTTCGTGCCGATCACGCTGGTGGCATATATCGGAGTCGCGCCGGAGAAGAACAATGCGGTTGCTGGAATCATCAATTTCATGCGCAATATGGGAAGCAGCGTGGGAACGTCCTTGGTCACGACATTGATCGCTCGACGCTCGCAATTCCATCAGGGAAGGTTGGTGCAGAACGCGAGGGTAGATAATCCAAATTTCATTAATGCAGCTAAGGGCCTGACTCAGCACCTGGCTGTCTCAGGCGTCGGCAAACACGAGTCACAAATGACAGCGTACGCCAGGATTTACCAATCTCTGCAGGCCCAGGCGGCGAGCCTGGCATACATCGATACCTTCATGGTGCTTTGCGTGGGGGCAGCAATCATGTTCTGTCTGGCTTTCGTTCTGAAGAAGAATGACCCGGGTGGTGGTGGGGTGAGGATAGCGGAGTAACAATGAATCTGAGCGATGCGGACGATCGCGAGCATCAGAGACGCAGTTATGCTGAAAATTAAACGCATCCTTTGTCCGGTTGATTTCTCCGAGTTCTCGGTCAGGGCATATCACTATTCGCTATCCCTGGCCGAACACTATCGAGCCCAATTGATGGTGCAGCATATCGTGGAGCTGTCGCGATATCCTTACGCTGACTATGTTGCCTCTACGGGAGACTATGCGGAGTTCTGCCGGGCACTCGGCGAGGGTGGGAAGGAGCGACTGCGGGAGTTCGTGAAAAAGCACACCCACGATGAAATCCAGCCGGAGCTAGTGGTGTACGAGGGATCGGCACCGGACTGTATTCTGTCGTTGGCGCAGGCCAGGAGAACGGACCTGATCGTCATGGGAACTCACGGCCGGCGGGGGTACGATCGTCTGGTGCTTGGGTCAGTGACCAATCGAGTGATGCGCAAGACTCCCTGCCCGGTACTGGCAATATGCAAGGCGCCCCACGAAGCTTCGGCCGCAGGAGAAGAGCGGCACCGCGTCCACCACTTGAACCGAATTCTCTTTTGTACCGATTTCTCCGAAAATTCAGAGCTGGCTTTGGACTATGCGATTTCGGCGACAAAGGAGTACGACGCCGAGCTCACCCTGCTGCATGTGTTGGAGGATGCTCCAAGTACGGTCAGGAAGGAAGAGGCCATGGCAGTAGTCACGAAGCAACTCGATGAACTGATTCCACAGGAGAGGCGCAAGGCCCTCAAGACTAAGACGACGGTACGCATCGGAAAACCGTACCAGCAAATCATTCAACTCGTTCTCGAAGCGCAAATTGACACGGTGGTTATGGGAGTAAGAGGCCGTGGCGCATTGGATCTGGCGGTATTTGGTTCGACAACCTATCGAGTCATGCAGTTGGGAACATGTCCCGTTCTCGCCGTCCATGTTTGAAGGGTTGGCCTGGAGTATTGCGATGCAGATGATCAAAATTGTTACTATCGAACGCGAGTACGGAAGCGGCGGCGGCGAAATCGCTCAACTGGTTGCCAAGCAGCTGGGCTGGAAGCTTTGGGATCAATTGCTGACGGAGGAGATTGCGCGGCTTGCCGACTGTCCGAAGTCTGTCGTCGAGGTTCGAGAGGAACGCACTGATCCGCTGTACTACCGGCTCTTCAAGTCGTTCTTGCGCGGAAGTTATGAAGGAAGCATCAATGCGCACAAGCTTAAACTGGTCGATAGCGAATGCATTTTGAAGTTCACGGAACAAGTCGTTCAGCATGCGGCGAAATCCGGAAACTCGGTCATCGTGGGAAGAGGCTCGCAGCAGTTTCTCAAGAACCGCCAGGACACTTTGCGTGTGTTTCTTTATGCTCCCAGAGAGGATAAAGTGCGGCGCCTGTTAGCTCGAGGCAAGAGCGAGAAAGAAGCCGAGCAGCTCGTGGATACCGTTGATCGGGAACGCGTCGATTTCATCCAAAAGTATTTCCACGTGGAATGGCCTGACCGCCCAATTTACCATGCCATGATTAATACTGCGATCGGCGATGAGGCGGTCGTTCACATGATTCTGGATCTTATGGAAACCCTCGGGGCAAGAGTCAACGTCAAAGCAGTTGCACAATAGGTCCTGCTTCCCCAGAAGTTCCGCGGTCTACAGAGTATGTTTTGTATTGCCAGCGCCGCTTGCTGTGCTTTTCTGTACGAGTTACCAGAATTCCGGAAATGCTCCACCGTAGACGCCCCTGCGGGAAGGTGGACACTTTCGGTGCCCCGGAGGGTTCCAACCAATCGTGTGACGGAAATCTTGAACCGCAGACGCGCAATCACAGGTGACACCGCCCTTCGGTTCGCTCATTTCTTCGGGACAACGGCGGAGTTTTGGCTCAACCTGCAGAGCCTATATGAGTTACGTGTTGCGCAGAAGAAGGTGGGCAAGGCGATCGACCGCTTGCCGACGTTGAAGCACGTCGAGGAAGCGAATGCATAGCTGTTCTTCCTACCTGTCATTCTGGAGTGGCTGTAATTGTGGCTGTAAGTTGCCAAATATCGCGAACGTTTCAAGCATCTCGAAGAGTTCTCTGTGCGCGCAAGACTTTGTGTAAGTTATTGGTTTAATTGTGAGTTGCTAGAAAATGGATGTTGAGCCCTACGTGACTCTTAATCAATTGTCCTTCCGCGTCTCGAAGCTGCGGATTCGGAAAACGTCGATGCCTTGATCGAGAAAGGGAATGCGTTCGCGGCCGACCTTGTTGCTGGTATCGAAAGCGCCGGAGACGCGGACAAGAGGGAAGTGAGTACCACGAGGTGCAAGAGGATGATGTACCCGGGGAGTATCTGGACAAGACTAGGCAAATTCAACTTCTGGGTATTCCGCCGTGAGGCAGCTGAATTCCTGTTACTATTTGTTACTATTTTCGGTTATGATGAGGCGTTTTTGGGCTGCTGTGGGCTTCGTCGGACTTCGTTGAACTTCACAGCAGAATGTTTTTATATCACTGCGATTGCAGGTGGATCGATCGTTTTTTGCATGTTCAATGTGATTTTGGAACTTGCGGCAAGCACAATCCCACTCTCTCCGCCAGTTCCTAAAATCACCAATGAATATGCGGCTTCGCTAACCTGATTGCTACCTGCAGCCAACCCGGAGCGGTCCTGGTCCCTGAGAACTTGAAATCTCCATCGAGCGTTAGGAACACTGCGGGGTTCGAGTTGGGAGTCTCTGGCTGCGATTCCGCTCCAAGGTCCCGTCAAGTTTCGCTTTGGCTGGCTAAGAAGTTCACCGGACCTTTCTCGTTTCTTGTTGTGACGGCGAGCACGAGTGCTCAGGGAACTCTATCTCCAGGCATTCCCGGTCACTTGGCGTTAGATAAACTACAATCCCTTTGGAGGGAGCATTCATGGCGAAGCGAGTGAGAAGCCAAATTCGCAAAGTTAATTTTCTTCGTAGAGGATTCAGGCTAACAACGTTGGTACTGGTGCTTTCGATGGGAGTATGTTCCGCACAGAAGAAGCCCACGGATACAACTGCGTCGGCCCAATCCTTTCTTGGACGTTGGGATTTAACCTTGGAAACTCCTCTTTGCGAATATCCTTCGTGGCTGGAGATAACCCAACAAGATGGTCAGCTCAAGGCTCGAATGGTGAGCCGCTGGGGACATGCGCGACCGCTCCCGAAAATCGAGATTTCGAATGAACGGATCCTCTTCGTCTCTCCTAAGGAGGAAGAGGAGCGGAAAGATGACATGGTGTTTGAGGGGAAGCTCTCTGGGAAAGCGCTGGTGGGAACGACGACGGGGCCCGATGGAGCGTTGTGGAAATGGACGGGCGAGAGAGCGCCCTCACTGAAGAGAGCGAGCGATCCGAAGTGGGGAAAGCCGATTCAGCTATTTAACGGCAGGGATCTGAGCGGGTGGAAGATGAGCGATCCGAACGCAACGCCTCCATGGAAGGTCGAAAACGGAACGTTGGTGAGTCCTGGACACGGTCCGGAGCTGATCAGTGATGCCAAGTTCGAAGATTTCAAGTTACACATCGAATTCAACTGTGCGCCGGGATCGAACAGTGGCGTCTACTTACGCGGTCGATACGAGCTTCAGATCGAAGACGATCCAGAACCAGAAGGGCCGACAATGCGCACTGGAGGCGTGTATGGCTTTCTGGCTCCCTCTCCGGAACAGCCGCGCAGACCGGGAGAATGGCAGACGTACGACATCACGCTCGTTGGACGAATCGTGACCGTCGTGCAAAACGGTCAGACCATTATTGATAAGCAGGAAATCCCGGGGATTACGGGCGGAGCCTTGGACAGTCACGAGGGGCTGCCCGGGCCGATTTATCTGCAGGGGAGCGAGGCGGGCCACGTCGCATTTCGGAATATCAGGATCACGCCAGCCGAGTGAGTGTCGTCCGCGCTTCCGGTGAGCCGAAAATCGTCCCCGGAGCCGAAGGACTTCAAGAAGTCGGTCAATGGCTTCATCGTGAGCTCATGACTAAAGCCATTCTAAACCATGATTTACTTAGCTTGCAGCCATGGTCATATCGATACGCTAATACCTTTGCTGGGCTTCTAGCTCTGGCAAGAGCTTTTTCTCAATCACGCACCTCAAATATTCCGGGGCGCTTTCAAGTCGTCCTCTGCCGCCGCTTCGGCCAACAGCTTCTCCACTTTCTCGAGTCAACGCTCTAGATTGGAGGCCTCGACGGCGCGAAGTTGCAGACTCAAGAGCGGCGCCGGGCCGGCTGCAACCCGGGGATGAGGTCTTCCCGTGTGCACTTCCGCGATCAGCTTCTCCACCGCGTCTCGCACGCCGCTCACCTTATCCCAGTTTGGGCAGGGGATCGGAGACCTCCGTGGCCAGACGCCTGTTCTTTCTGCCACCGATCCGGCCAAAGTTCCGCGGTTTTATTGGCATTGGCGTGAAAGAAGCATCGGCCGCTAGATGTTGCGGGTAGAGCCATGCAAGGCCTCCCTTCGCTCGTCCTTCCCTGACAGCGATTTCCCTTTGTCTCTTATCCATCTTCCTTCCATTCATCAGCGGCCCCAGGCTGAGGCGTACAAGTTTCGAGTTGCCCGAGGATCTGTAGCGCAAAATGACAGCCGTCACAGCAAACTCTAGTCGTCATCTTCAGCGTTGCGAATGATCTTTCCTCAGGGCGGAGGTGGGCACCCAGTTTGGTTTCTTCTTCTTCTTCTTCTTCTGCAGGCTCGGTCTGGGGGAGCATTGGCGGCCCCGGCCTTCTGATGCTGGGCGCTGAGGCATTGGCTAAGAAGAGGCAGTTTCTCTACACTCCATTCCGAAATGTGGAAAAGATAGGGCGGCCACTTGGGGAGACGATTACGGAAGAAGAACTAATGATGTTTGGCTGATTGGCTCGCCTCGGACAGTTTCTTTGGAGTATTCAAATTGCGGAACTGGCTTGGGGAGAAGCCTGCCTTTCTTTGATCGAACGGCCCCAGCCTCAACTAGAAGCACTTCCAAACGAGCCCATTTGAAAACGCCAGCGCCTTAGTGCCCGATCCGCCTTCGCAGGTTTGCCCTTCCGTCGAAATTGCCGTAGAGTCCGTAACGGATCGAATCGCACCCGGAACAGAAGCGGCCGGTGGCAAGGAGCGAACCGCAATCCCAGTGAGAATTGCGCCGTTTGAATAAACCAATCCGCCAAGCGTAAACGTGTTGTTTGTTCCAGTTCCGCCTATGATGGACGAAAGCGCTCTCGGAGAGTTGTTGTCTAATCCGCTAATGGCATTGAGGGTGCAACCGCGGGAAATATTGAACACATTGGTCGCCGTTCGGCCAGCCGAGTAGTAATGGTTCCCCGATCCCCAGTCAATCTCCCCGGATATGCAGTTAAACCATGTGGCAATATTTCCCGCAGCATTGTCATCCAATATCAATGTATTCGAGAAGCGCACCGCACCGCCGGAAATAGACGCTTTCAGGCCGGCTTTACTGTTTGTGTCTTCAAAGTGAACGCCGTTGAAAGCAAGGTGTCCTCCGCTTGCGCTAATGGCCGTCGTGTTTCCGTCCATTGAGCCGCCGTACATGTAGATATCGGCGTTGCAGGAATTTTGAATTCCAACTAAGTTAATCGTGAAGCGCACCGCATACATCTGCAAACTTTCATAGATACCAGGGGAAGCACACCCCAGACCAACCCCAGCTGAACTCAGCATCACGTTGCTGAATACCGCGCCCCACATCGAGTTGTTGACGTTGGCGAGTTGGATGTCCTGAAGAAACCCGGAGATCACCAAGTTGGATATTTGCGGGCCAACCGCAGCACTCGTCGCAGACCCAAGCAGGAGTCCAACCGCGGAACTTGATCGCGTGTATCCGCCGCAGCCATTGCCGGCAATACACCCAGCGTTTCGTATCAGGCCATTTCGGATGCCGTGTGGCTGATAGCCTGCGTTTGCAGAGATTCCGTGATAGTTCAGGGCTACGGCTACTCCGGTAGTCGGTGTGTAATTCAACGTGGCTCCGCCAAGGTCAATCAGTACAGGACCACCGGAACAAACTATGGGTGTGGTGTAGTTATAAGTCACTGCCTGCCCCCCCAGCACGTCAATCTCCCCGCCTGAAGCCGAAAAGGCAGCACAAGCTGCGTTTATCTGGCTTCCGACGTCTCCAGTTCCAAATGCAGTAGCTCCGTTTCCGACGTAGGAGCGCACACCGATAACGGTGTCCAGTTTCAGCATGTTGTTGTTGAACAGCGTCCTCAACGAGTCAGCCTGCGTTGTGGGCGTGGACAATTGAAGTCCGAGGTTTGGGGTTACGGGACCTTGTGCTGCGCAGGTTACAGTCAATAGGATGATCCACAGAAATTTCTTCATGTTATTCCAGTCCTCAATACTTCGTTACGTATCCGCTCTTCAGGTCCAATCTTGTAGACACCCCCCACTTTTCGCAATCAGAATCCTGCTTCGGTACGGAATGAGTTATCCAAGATATTATCGCTTCTGCGCTCGGGCCAGCCCCCCGGAACTCCTTGCAATGTTGAAAGAAAATCCGGGAACTGGGCAGCCCCCGGATTTGTTGAAGAACCGTTAATCAGGTGCACTGCGATCAGGGGTGAATCGCGGACGCCACTTTCCTGGCTGCGCTATTCTGGGCCCCCGGCGGAAGCCTCTTCGTGGGCGTGGAATGGGTCTTCGGCAGGAGCGGCGAAGGCGCGGGTCGCGAAGGAGCGGCGGTAGCCTGCCCCTTGAGACGATTCAAGGGTCTTTGCTCAGCGTTGAAGCGCTCGGTCACGTCGGTTAGTCGTTGCGCCTCGTAGCCGCGTCGCTTGGCCACGATGCGGTAATCAAAACTCAGCGAAGATGTTCCGCCGCTTGACTCGTGCACTTCGAAACTGCCGGCGGACTTACGTGAGACATAGAGTCCCTTCGAGTCACCGTTCGGGGTGATGAAGACGTGATAGTCTGCCGACTGGCTCACGGTTTCCTCGAACGCGGGGTCGATGTTCACGACGGCAACTCCGCTCTGCAGCGTACCGGAGCCGAAATCTTCCATCCAGTTTTCCGGCGACTGCATGGCGTAGGTTTCCAGCTTACGCGCACCGCCGTTAGTCGACGCGAGAGTTTTCACTTGTCCGGTGCAGGTGAGGTCACCATTGCCGCCGAAGCCGCACGTGCCAGTGGGAGTAGAAGCTGTGAGTGTCTTGAAGAGGCCCGTGCCGCCGGTACCGGAGTTGCCGACGTACATCGTGGCCCAGGACGAACTGTTATTCAGGAACACGCCGGCGTGGCCGTCATCGGCAGTGCCAAGCACGCCGATTGCCCACGCGGGCGAAACGGTGGTGCTGCTGGTTCCCGTATCGCCCCACACGCCGCTGTAGATGTTGTACGCCCCATACGTGCCGCTCGCGGTGTTCCCTACGCCCAGAACGCCGGCTTGTTGCGATGAGAGCCCACTGGAATAGCCCTCAACGCCGTCACCTCCGGAACTGGTACCTCCGTAAACGCCGGTTCCTGAGGAGGTACTCGCGCTTACGCCATAACCGGTTGCGGCTTCCGCCTCAAGGGCAGTTCCCGAGCTGTTATCCACAAAGACAGCCGGGTAGTCGGCGCCGCTGTTGATAAAGGCTGCAGCGTACACATCATCTCCGGTAGCGAACAACGACACCGGAACGCCGCTTCCGGCGGCGGAACTGTCTGACCAAACGCCGGCGGTGGCAATCCCGGCTTCCGTCAGATAGGTAGTACTGAACGAGGTGCCGGTGTAGCCCAGAACGCCAGCGGACCCAGGGTAGGGGGTGATGGAATCGCCGTACACTCCGAAGCCCGTGGGTGAGCTACCACCGAAGCCGTTGGTGCTCGTGAATGATGAGGCGTTGACGCTGCCATTCACATCGAGAGTAGCGGCCGGGGTGGATGTGCCGATGCCTACTCGACCAGCATTGGTGATGCGCATCATTTCGGTGGAGGCTACACCGAGCGTCAGGTTGGTCGGGGTCGAAGGGCCAAAGTACGCATGCTTGTCGCTTGCCCCCGGCGCGCTCAGGGTGATGAACATGTCCTGATCCACCAGGTTGGATGAGTTGATCACCGCTCCTCCGACTGGCGCTCCGATCACAACTCTGGCGTTCGTCGGGGACGAGTACCCGATCCCGACATTCCCCGCGTTGGTGATGCGCATCTTCTCGGTTCCGCCAACGCCGAGAGTCAGATTTGTCGTGGTCGAGGTGCCGAAGTACGTATGCTTGTCGCTCGCACCCGGCGTGCTCAGGATGATCTGCATATCCTGATCGTTCAGGTTCGTCGCATTCAAGACGGCTCCTCCCGTTGGTGCAGCGATCAACAGTTTTGCATTGGGAGAGGTAAAGCCGATACCGATGTTGCCGTTCGTAGCCTGATAGAGAGCAGAGTTTCCCAGCGCGCCGGAACTGCTCGTGAACATCGGAATGTAGTTGGAGGTAGTAGTGGGCGGCGCGGCATTCTTTGCGCCGCCGGTCGAAGATGTTGTAGCTCCGGCCGCGGACTGAGCGGCCGCCTGGGTCGATACCGTGCCTGACGTCGCTTCCGTCGCCAGCAGGTATGCCGAGGCTGGCTTTCCGCCCAGCGTGTCGGAATCGGAAGCCTTCAACGCATAAGGCACGCTTACCAGCAACACGCGTGCCTGCTCGGCTTCATTGTTCAACTCCACCTTCACACCGAGCCAGCGGGACTCTCCCGTAGAGAACAAGTCCAGCGGCATGCCTTCACTTTTCGTGCTGCCGAGCAACACGGTGTAGTTGCCCTGGGCATCCAATTCGGCGTTCTGGGTTTCCATCCAGAGTGCGGACCCGCCTTGCTGGTCTTTGTAGACCGAGAAGGAGAGACCCACCACTCCAGTTCGGGGTGATCCGGCATCGTCTTTCACGACGCCGCTGAACTTCAGGAGCCGTGGCACTGGAAGCGCTGGAACCACCGCTGGTGGCGAAGACACCGCTTGGCTATCGGCCTGCGGAGCGGTTTGGGCCGCAGGGGTTGTCGTGCTGTTCGCGCGTGCGCTCACTTGAGCCGCCAGCCGCGGCATCTGCGCCGCGGATATTGCGCTCACTAAGAACAATAGCCTCAAGACCGATCGCTTCATGGTCACGTCGTCCTTTCGTACAAAGACTTGCTCCTGCCGATTCGGCGTCAGGATGCCTTTTATATGTGGGGAAACTAAGGGCCCGGAATAGACAGATGGCAGCAAAGTCCCATGGATCCGATGCTGGGTCAAGTGACTGTACTGGTCCGCCAGGCTGGCACGCACGGACGGGCAGCAGTTCGATTGTGCAACCTGGTTGCACAGGCTCGTCATATGCCGAAAGAGGACTTCAAGAAGGCGATTGAAGAGGAACAGACGGGGCGGGAGACGGAACTGTGGGAGAATGCCTACTTCAATCTGTACCAGAGCCAGCTGCCGGTCATTGAGAAGGCGATCGAAACGGCAGCTCTGGTGCTGGGAAGTGACTGATCCCGAGGCTATTGTCTGGAAATGATCTGTGCGGACTTCCTGTCTGGAGCCAACCCTGGGCAACGGAGATCCAGGGACGCTGCTGTTCTCGATGACGAGGTTCTTCAGCTTCCTGCGCGGAGAGCACAAGGAGGCATTTCTGGAAGGCTTGAGTGAGAAAGCCTCATGAATTCAATTGGCTCGAAGGCCGAGCTCTTACGACTGAGTCCTGAAGCGTACCAAAGTCTACGACAGTTCGTGCTGCGTCGCGATAGCTGGTGCGGCACGATGTCGAACCTGGAAGTCCACCACCAACGCTTTCGGAGCCGGCGGGGAGATGACTCCGAAGCGAACTTGATCGCAATGTACGCAGTCTGTTCGCGCCGGTGCGCATCCAGTGCTTTCCGCGTGAGCCTAAGCCCCTTCTACTCACCGAGGGCTGTTCCGCCCCGAGGCGTCTCTTGGATTTCCTTCTGTAGGGTCTTGGGCTCTGGGTCCGCGTCAATTCCACGTTACACACCAACCCCACAAGCATATCGAACAGCTCCGCGATATCGGCCACGGACATCGCCTCTTGATAGCTACAGATTATTGGTGAACGCACGGCAGCGGACGGGGAAGGGGAAGAGGAATGACGGGACGAGTCTGTCGGGGAGCGCAGCCATCGTTGAAGCGTGTCTTTGCTCACGGAGAGACCGTCAAATTGACGATTCCGTTGATGCCGGGGATGTTGTCGATGCTCGCGGATATGGTTTGATTTCCCGGAGTCATCAGGACAAAGCCGTTGATCCACGTATGGGAACCTGCATCCGCGGGATTGAAGCCGTAGTCGGCGGGCAGGACGGCGGTTGGATCAGAACTGGTAAAGTGTATGGCGCCGTTGATAACAGCGTCCCGCTTTCCGCCGGCCGTCACGGTCACGGTGACAGTAAAGGGGGAGCCTGCGGTTACAGAGGGGGGAGCTGTGAATTCAAGAATCGCGTGCGTGGTGCCGCATCCGAATGCCATCGACACCGCCATCGCTAGGGTCAACACGCCTAGCTTCGGGGCGGACGGCTCTCTCCGGGAGTCTAACCGGTGAGACTTGCCCAGAAATCTCACAGCAAGGCGTAGGAAGTTTGAATCTACTCTGTTCATTCTATTTGAACTCTACTCCAACGTCAGGGCTCATGATCCAGATGGTGGGAGATTCAATCGCAGAGGTTGAGGTCTGGCCTCTATTCTGAGGCGTTACGGTGAGGCTTGCTAATGCGGACATCGATTCCGAACATGGGTCCGTAAACATTAATGCCATAATTCGGGAATCCTGGCTCCGATAAGTAAAGATTAGATATATGCATCCAATTTAAACCAGCCGAAATCGAGTACCGAGGATTAAAGTTATATCGAACTCCACTGCCCATGTTCACGGTAAACGTAAAATCCTGCCCCTGTGACCAAATGACCCCTAGTGGCTCCTTAGCGTCGATATTCCCAAGCCCTAGACGTCCATCAAAGTACGGCGCGATCTTCCAATTGCGTTGGACGAAATTCCGTCGAATACCCATGATGTAGGAAAAGTAGCGTGTTTCCGGTCCCCGGGGAATCGCCGTCACTGACGCGGTAAAGCTCAGGTCCCAGTTGCCACGCAAAAACGCCCACCCTCCGACGTCATCCATGTGCCATCGCACCGAGGCATGAATGGGAACCAGCGTGTATTTAAGGGGCGTCATGGTATAACCATCCCCTAAGAAAACGTCGAAGACAAAAGGGATATTGATGGGAAGGTATCCCACATCTAGGCCGAATTCGAACTTGTTCTTGTAATAGATGCTTTGATTGACGTCGGGCGGTTTCGGGGGCCGCACGCCTTCGACCGAGGGTGATTTCGAATTCTCGCCCGGCCTACCGCACTCTTCCCGAAGAGACGCCTGGGGATAAGTGTACTCGTGCGAGAGTGCGGGGGGTGAGAACCAATCGGCACAGGGAGTTGTTGATGCGAATGGCTCTATGATAAAAACGGATATTGCGCTAGGGACCGTGCCTTTCGTGAATGTCGCATGGCCGTCGAAGGTAAACCCGATCTCAGAAGCGCGGACAGCGAAGTCGTCCCTCGGTTCTACTACCGCGCTGCGTGCTTCCGACACGGTGAGCAAGTTCGGGATGGATTGGGCTTTGAGAGGTCCCGATACCGACAGCACTATCATTAGTCCGAGTAGATATATTCTCAACGGGTGACGGCATGGTGCGCAAGAATCTGTATCGTGGCTCAGACGTGCAACCGTCGGAACCCAGAAATGCTTTACCAAGAGCACAAGGCAAGAAGCTGATGTTTGGGAGCGCCGAAAAATATAAGTGGATCTCCAAGTCGACCGTTGCTCCCCGTCGAGGTGCAAGACATTACCGAGGCGGGAGGTCATGCATGTCGCTCCTTCCAGAGAAAATCGAATTTATACTCGATCGGGAACGCGGATGGAACCTCCGTGATGGAAATGATGCCTCAACGAGAAACTGAATATCGACCGAAGGCTGTGGTCCGCGAGGACGGCTCCAGAAGGAGATGACTTAACTTGAAAAGACTTAGCATGATTCTGTTGTTGCTTGCGCCGGCCTTCGCGCAATCCATAATGAGCGTGAACTCTTGCGAGCGGAGCAATCAGGCATCGGGTGCACAGGCACGCGATGCTAGGCGGACTCCAGTCAGACTCACAACATGCGTGGTCGCGGCGGATACACAATTCCTCCCGGCCTTCGCCCCAACTCTCGCGATGAGCAATTCTGAATCGACCGGAACACCGCTCTCGCGTCCCATCGATGCGATTCCAGACGGATCGAGTCAACAAACAAGCAAGCCAACCTTTCCGAGTACCACGTATTCAACGCCATGCGAATCCTACGGTGTGATGCATGTTGGAGGAGGTTGTTCATACTACTGGGGTGGTGGGGATATTGGGGCCCAATGGACAGCTGCTTACGGTGCACTACCGGAGTCTGGAGGAGAAATCATCACAAACAGCCAGTTAGGTGGGTACAGCTTCAGCACGCCGTTCAGCGCCTCAACTCCGGGCAAACTCGTCGTGCTTGATCTCGGCGGCAATATTATCAACTTCATACCGACAACAGCGACCGCTGCCATCACGCTAAATTACGGACCTTCCATAGGGGCGAGCTATAACGTAGGGCATGGAGTTCGGAATGGTGAGCTTACGAACAACGGATGCACACTGGGAAATACATGTGTCGGCAGTTTGGCCGTGGGTGTTAGCCTGGGAACCTCCCCTGCGCTTGCTCCCTCTTTCGAGAATTTAGCGATCGGAGGATTTTCTGTAGGCCTTCAAACACAGGGCGGAATCGCAAATATGTGGGGTGCTGTAGGCCACAACATCATTCTCTCCTCCAATGCGGTCGGTCTTCAGTGCAACGGCCTGTATGAGAGCCTACAGATCTTCGGGCTCAAGGCCATCAATAATGGGATCGGCATCATCAATGCGGGTGGTTGCGATCTGTATATCCACGGTGGGTCTCTGGACGCGAATACCCTGGATATCTCGAATGCGGGACACACGATCATAGATGGCATGCATCTCGAGACGATTGTTGGAGGCGTTGGTCACAAAGTGACGTCTTCGGTGGGGACTGTCAGAATCGCCAATAGCACTCTTCTGGACGGCAACAAAACGGGGACGGTGGATCAGTGGATCACCTGCCAGGACGGATCGATAGACTTGTCCAATGACGTGTTTTATTCCGATGGGCGCACAGCCACTGATGTCGTGGTCGCAACTGCACCCTGCAATGTTCTAGGATCGTACGAAAACGACAGTCCCGTCGCACTGCCGCACTTCTTTAGCGGAAATGGATACAACAATCTCTCTCTGGCCCTGGACAGAAACACCGCAAGTCAGGTTACGTCGACGAAGTTGGCTGCTGGCGACGTTTTTGTATATTCGGGGAATCCGGATTTTGCAGGTCCGTGGGGGATTACCGGAATTTCCGCGGGCAACAACGGACCATCGAACGGATTCTACGTTCGTTTTGGTTCTAGCGGACCCGTGTTGCAGGGCGACAATGGCGGGGGGCATCTCTATGCTGAGTCTGCTCCGGGCGGAACTGTCTGGACAGACACAGCCTCTACCGGTTTAACTGTGGACGGTACGCTCACTCTCAAATCATCCACAGTAGCCTGTGATGCGACTCATCGGGGAACATTTAACTACGTTGCAGGCGGCAGTGGCGAGAAGGACACGGTACAAGTATGTGCCAAGGATGCCAGCGATCGGTACGCTTGGCGCACGATCTACTGATTAGCGCCGTCTGGAAAAATACGCCCCCTAGACACTTCGAGAACGGTGTTTTCAAACGACTCGACTCAGGCAGTCGAAGCTCCCCGCGCAAATTTATCGGGCCACTTGCGAGGCCGATACAAGTGTCTCCCGTTTTCAGTTCACGACCACAGTGAAGGTCATGATGTGGCTAAGGCTGGCAGAAGTCGCCGTGACAGTTGCTGTATAGGTCCCAGCTGGTGTTCCTGGCACCGTGTGAGGCAACGAACTGCCTCCCTTCGAAACGTACTACGAAACGAGGTCACAGATGCTCCAGTCATCGGGTAAAGCGATCACGGGTGGAAAGTAGTCCGAACATCGCGGACGGCTCAACACTCCTTGGCGATCTGCGGTCGAAAGGGGATTTGGCCGCCCCAATAAAAGCCCCGAGATGACAGGTCGGCCGATGAAGGGATTCCATCGGCCGATAATCTCTGGGCTGATTCTCAAATGGATCGAGTGGACTGCCGTGAGGCAGGCACGAACATTTATTGCTGCCAAGTCACTCCTGGATAGAGACTCGGTATACGCATACCCCGGTAGGCGTACGCCCCCGTCGTATTCAGCTGCCAAACAATCTGCGGACTGTCGGTTTGGGTCACTTCCATAATCTGTGAACCATTGGGATTAGGCTGGCTGTTGTCGTATTCGACATCTCCATTGCTTAGAGTTTGGATACTGCCTCCCCAAAAAGAATAGAAGCCCGGGAGATCCTGCCAGAGCAGGCTGGCAGTATTGGTGCTCTCATCCACCCGGAAGATCGTGGCCCGGCTATAGCAGGCTGGCGCTGATGAAGAGGTGCCGCAGGCGACATTGTCGGAGTCAATTCGATAATTCCCGTCGTCATAGATCGCGAGAGTCGTCTGAGAGCCGTCTGCGGAGACGATGGTTGGGTCGTGCTGTCCGTAGAACCATTGGGCAGGATCACCCCCTGCGACTGTGAAGTCTCCATCTTCACCCAGTTTCCATAAGACATTCCCCGAGCCGGTGCCGTCCCGATAATCGAGTTTGAGAATCCAGCTCTGGTGACGCATCGAAATGAGCAGGTTGCCATCGGCGGTATAAACGAGAGCATTACTGTGGGTCCAATCGGGCAAACCTTGGAGATGCCGGTTGACGTCCAGGTAATCGAAGGCCGACCATCCCCAAACGACGTTACCATTCGGATCGATGTCCACGACAACATCTCCGAGCACGCTGGTCGTGCCTGGATATCCAGGCAAATCCGTGAAGTCCTTGCTGACCTGGCCGATTGTGATCCAATGGCCGTTGGGTTGCATGAGCACATCGTGCGAGAAATTGATGATGGTGAAAGGGTAGCCGTTCGTCTGCAGTGATTGATTCACTTGTGCGACGGAAACATCGCGAATCGTGTTTCCCACCAAGTCCACTTCACGCAAATCGCTGTTGAGCTGAAGCATGATGTTGCCATTCGCCATCGTTTTGATTGGAAACGCACCGTATTGGCTCCCAGGGTAGTACCAAATGACGTTACCCTGTAGATCAACCACCGTCGATGGCCCCGTCAAACTCAACAATTCGACGCCTGGAGCCGGCGCAAGACCGGGGACGTTAGGGCGAGTGATCTGGATTTGCGTAACGGCTTGCGGCGCCGGCAGCGTGCCCGTAGCGAACGTGCGGTCCTGATCGACAAACGATCCGCCGGACCAGTCCGCGTGAGCCCGCATGTGGTAGGTTGTCTGCGGTTTCATTCCGGCCACCAGAATGTTAAGCGTTTGGCCGCCCGGCGTCGTCGCGGAACTCGTCATAACCGAGGTTTGTCGGCCGTAGGTGGTGTCGGTTCCAAACTCAACCCAAGCGGTCAGGCCTTGGTGAGCATGGCGGAGGCTGTATTGCGCGACCAGCGGGTGCGCAGTAGCGGCCACAGCGGTGAGTGGCGGCGTGAAATTCCCAGAACCGCAGCCGACCGATGCGAGTGTAAACAGAACGCAGGCAGAAAGGCACATCCCAACTCGCGATATTTTCAAGTATCCGTTCCCCCTCAGTTTTCGTGAGACCGCAGAACTATGAAGAGGTTTAATACCGTATTTTCGCTTTTGGGACAAGGTTTTTCTTTGGACGTGACGGATCGGACGGGATTGCGGGGGCGCCGGAACCGCCTTGGCCGGCGAGTATCGAGGGATTTAGCGGGGCCGCTGTGTGAAACTTAAGGCGTCGGCGTGCGTAGTTGATTAGCGGTCAGATGCGGCGGGGAACGTGCCCTGCAAGTCTGTGATTGACATGTCCAAAAGGGTCGGAAACACGCGGTCAGCGCCAGCGAGAGTTAAAGCGTGGACGGTTTCCGCAAGAGCGACCCCGAGACAGCGTAGGCCCGCCGCCTTTGCGGAGCGAACTCCACATACAGAATCTTCAACGGCGCAGAGAGACTCAGGAAGTTCAGAGAGACGCTCCGCGGCCAAACGGTAAATGGTTGGGTCCGGCTTGCTTTGAGCGACGTCATCCCCTGTAACTACCACTTCAAAGTAATCTGCGATCTTGAGTTGTTCAAGAGTCCAACGGGCGCGCTCTTGGCTCGCGGACGTGGCCAGCGCGATACGAAGCCCGGCCTGCTCAAGTTGTTTGATCAATTCAATGCTACCGGCAACGGGTTCGAGGACTGCGCAAGCTTGCAAATAGAAATCGTTTTTCTTGTCTCCGTATTCCTCAATCTCGGTATCCGAAAGTTCTCCGAGGAAGTGAATCAGGATGTCCCGTCGTCTGCGGCCTTCAAAAATAAAGTCGAGGTCCGATTCCGAGACTTGCTTGCCCACGCTGGCGAGGAATGCACGCCATGCACGCTTGTGGAGGGGGTGACTGTCAACGATGACGCCATCCAAATCGAAAACGACCCCATTGAACATAGAATCAATCTTTCGCTGCAAAACAGTTTATAGGCCGGGCCACGAGGCTTGTGCCTTCTGGTAATTCTCCAAAGTACCAACGTCGATCAAGTAATCTCGTATCGGAAACGCCACCATTTTACCTGTAAGTTTGGGTAACACATGAAACCCAATGTCGACCGGGATACTGTCCGGGATGACGTCTAAGACTTCCGGCGTACCAATCATCAGCCCCGAGAATGCCATATTACTAGTCGGGTGCGCGGGTTTCTCCACAAAGTCTTCGATTACTCCTTTGGAATTTGCCGTCACGATGCCGCAGCGAGACGGATCCGCGACCTCATAGACACCAAGTGTGGCCGCCAGTCCGCGCTGGCGATGCAGGCGCAACATCGCGGGAAGATCGGCACAGTGAAGGACATCGGCATAAAACACCCAGAACAGATCGTCCCCTTCGACCCACTTGCGATTCGCTTGCAACGTGCCGGCGCTGCCCAGCAACTGCTGTTCTTCCACCACTCGGACGCGCACATCGCCCTGAGTGCGCTCTTGCAGGAATGTCCGCACTACGTCTGCGTGGGCATGAAGATTGATGAGCACCTCGGTGATCCCAATCTTCTTGCATAATGCCATCCAGATCGCCAGCATAGGCATGCCCTGAATGGGCACGAGGCACTTGGGAATCTTGTCCGTGATGGGACGGAGTCGAGTGCCGTGGCCTGCCGCCAGGAGGAAAGCTTTCATTAAGATTCCAGAGTGCGAGACGGAATGCTAAGCGATCGGCAATCCCGTAACGTTCGGGAGGAAGGTCCATCGACATCCGTTGCGAGCGTCTCGGTTGATGAAGGGGTCGTCCACGATGGCCTGTGCACCCTGCATGTCAAAGCCGAAAGTCATTTCCTGGATGTCGTGTTGCCGCATGGCCTCGCGGACATCGGATTGAAATTCAGATTCGCAGTAGAGCAACAGGAAGCCTCCGCCGCCAGCCCCCGTAATCTTGCCCCCAATGGCTCCATGCTCCCGGGCTAGAGCGTAGAGCTCATCGATGTGGGGTGTCGAGATCTTCGTCGAGATACGCCGCTTCGCCTGCCAACCTTCATGCATTAACGTGCCTATCTCTCTGAGGTCTCCCTGTTGAAGCGCGCTGCGCATGCGAATTCCTAATGCTTTGACCTCGTGCAGAGCTTCGAGGGCGCCTCCGGTTTGATTTCGGGTCGAAGACTCTTGCTCTTTCAGGATGCTCCACGAGTGATGGGCAGAGCCAGTAAAGAAAAGCATCAAGTTCCGCTGCATTTCTGTCAGCACAGCCGGGTTCAAATCGACCGGCTCAACCAAGGTGCTGCCATCCGGATGGAATGAGATGAAATTCAAACCTCCAAACGCAGCCGCATATTCATCCTGTTTCCCAACGTGCTTTCCCAGAAGATGGCGTGCGATGTGGAAAGATCGCTCTGCCAGATCATACTTGGAGATCGGCTGATGCAGATAGGTACTCAGAGTTTTTAGAATGTTCACACAGACGCTAGCGGAGGAACCAAGGCCCGTTCCCGGCGGGATTTCAGAAGCCAGGAACAGGTCAACCGCGATATTGCGATTCATCTCCTTTAAGACTGCCAGCGGAATTTCCAAAGAGCTTCCACCCAAGTTCGCGTTGCCGATATCGGGCCAGGTCTCGAAGACCCGAAGGTCAGAGGAAATTATCTGAATGCGGCCATCGGAGCGGGCGGTCAGTACGGTATAGAAATACTTATTGATAGCGACGCTGAGAACCGAACCACCAAACTGCTCATAATATGCCGGCAGATCGGTGCCCCCACCTCCAAAGCTAATCCGCACTGGGCTGCGAACTATGAGCATGGACTAAATTCTCCTCGAAACTTATTTCTGTTCCTGCTGTGATTCCCTTTGCGATCGTATCCGCACCTTGCGGATGAAAGAGCCGGACTGTTAGAGTCCATGCCGTTTGGAGCAGCAGAGAGATGTCTTGGAATGGGGATCGACGAAGGATGTACTGAAGATCGTATCGGGTTTTATCCTCGGAGGAGTGTTGATCACGCAGACCGTAAACTTGGGCGAGCCCCGTAATCCCCGGCTTTGCTTTGAGTCGTTGGCGATGCCAGTCGGTGTAGTGCCGAGCGCGATCGAGCCCTTCCGGGCGAGGGCCGACCAGGCTCATCTCACCCCCCAAAACATTAAATAACTGAGGTAACTCGGTGATGCTCAGCTCTTGGAGCATACGTTCGTAAGCGGGGAGATCGGTCCCCTTTCGGGGCGAATTGAGCCGGTAAATGTCAAATCCTTTCCCCTCTCTCCCGCAACGTCGCTCGCAGATGAATGCTTTCCCTTTCTTCACCTTTAGGAGAGCGGCTCCAGCGATCATGGGAGGAATGCATACCGGGAGCACAGCGAGGGTCATGATCACATCGAAGCCACGTTTCCAGAAGGGTTCACCATCCATCAACGGAACCGTTTGCAATTCCAGGAGAGGAAGACCATCGAGGTCTGACAGTTCGGGTTTGGTGAGATACATCTCATAGGGTTGTGGAACCATGCTGACCGCGATTCCTTGGCTGCCGCAGCGTGACGAAAGGTCCAGGATTTCCGGATGGCCCGGTGCCGAAACCGTCAAAATAACCTCGTGCACCCCCCGTGACTTGAGCACTTCAGCGATATCGAGAGTTCGAAGGGTGATCGCATCTTTGAGCATTGCGGATGAAACTGTTGGGAAGGCATCCTCGCCGGGACTCAGAAAGCCAACAACTTTGCGAAGCATTTCCGGGTGACACTCGATCTTGTTTGCCATCTCGCGAGCCAGCGGACCGTTGCCGACGATCACGACGTTGCGAACGAGCCCCCGAGCGCTTCGGGAAGCCATGATCGATCTCGCGATCACTCGGATCGCCAGAAACCCGATGAAGACCAACAAGCCAAAATATCCGAGGGCGAGCCGAGAAATGTACTGACGGTCCAAGTAAGAAATTGTGAAGAGCACACACATCAGCGCCAACACCGCAAGGAGGAGCTGAGAGAGAACAGCAGGGAACATCCAACCGGCCCGAAAGCCATCCAATCGGACCCAGGAAGACATCACACTCCAGAGAAGCAGGGCCGCCATGAGCGGCGGGAGAAAGATGAGGGCAGAACTGTCGGTTGGCCCGTGCCAGACCCAACCATAGCGCAATAGGTAAGCAAGAGGCATGGCTAACATGCCCCAAGCGAGGTCAAGGGTCAAAATCGTGTTACGCAGATTGCGGGGAGTCATCGAGCGCTTTCAAATCAAGGAAAAGAGTATTATGCCTCTCGGCGAATTAAGTCCTGTGCAAGGGCCTCGGCCATTCGGTTGCGCAACGAAAGGAAAATTGCGTGGTTCACGGAAACGTGCAGGTCCTCAATCACTTGCATGTTGTCGGAGGGAATGATCACGCACAAGTCACATAGGGGCCTCATCTTGCCACCCTGAAAACCGGTTAGCCCAATCGTCAACGCTCCCGCTTCCCGAGCGACTTGGAGACCTTTGAGCACATTGGGCGAGTTTCCACTTCCGCTGATCGCGAGCGCAACATCACCTTTATCGACGAACGGAGCGAGTTGCTCGGCAAAGATATCCTCGTAAGAAGCGTCATTCGCCCAAGCGGTCATCAGTGGAATGTTGTCAGTCAGCGAAAGCACACGAAAGCGCCGGTTGCCATTAACCATCGTACCCTTACCGAAGTCGCAGGCACAATGAGAAGCCAATGCGGCGCTCCCACCGTTACCGAATACGTAGAGGGTCTTGTTCTCAAGGTAAGCGCTCCATAAGACCTCTGTCACGCGGTCGATCAGGGCAAAAGGGAGCCGTCGAAGAACGGAGCCGACTCCTAGGAAGTATGCCTCTGAGCGCGCAGCCTCATGAGTCGAGAAAGGTGAAGCGGCGAGCTTAGTGCTTCGCGGCTTGGGCAAGGTACTCATATCAGGGGTGACCTCGATTTATGGAACTGAAATGTACGGTGCAACGTCGACGTCTGGTCGAAACCTAGTGGCCAGCTGAAAGAACCACACCGGCCTGCTTCATATTGAGATAAGCGTCTTGAATCTGTTCCGGAATACCCCCATTCCGTTGAATCCAGTCTAAGAAGTCTTCCAGGATCTCCGGCAGAGCATGCTTGGGAGTCCATCCCAAGGCCTGCAATTTCGAAATGGAGGACACGCTGTGACGATTATCGCCGGTGCGGTATTCCCCGGGAATGAGAAACTCGACCTTGTTTCCGATCTTCTCGCGGACAAGTTGGGCATAATCGCTGACCGAGGTTCGCTGCCCGCTGCCGACATTGAACACCTGAGCATTGGCTGCGTCCTGTTCGAGAACCAGCATGTTTGCGTTCACCACGTCTTTGATGTGCACGAAGTCGCGCGTCTGAAGCCCGTCTTCGTAGATGACCAACGGATCTCCAGTCAAGGCTCGGCTCACAAAAATGCGGCAGATCCCGGAGTAATGGTTGAAGAGCGACTGACGGGGGCCCTGGGTAATGGAATAGCGCAGGGCAACCGTGGGGATCCCATGGATCCATCCAAGTCCGAGCGCGGTTTTCTCTTGGGCAAGTTTGGAGACGGCGTACTGATTGTAGGGATTGGTGTGCTGCTCTGTCAGGAGCGCTGGCGTTGCCCGTACGCCGCATTGCGAACAGAAAACTTCCCACTTTTTTCTCTGCAATTGCTGCGCACTGCGAGGAATGGGAAGAAACGGGCCGTGCTCCAGACACACATACTGACCCTCGCCATATACCGCCTGTGAAGACGCAACGACGACTTTCCGGATCTTCATGCGGTCCTCAACGATCAACTCGTAAAGGAGTGCCGTGCCCACGGCGTTCACAGCGAGGAAGCGTGAGAAGTCTGGCATGTAATCCTGGTAGGCGGCTTGATGCGAGACGACGTCCACATTCCGTAGCGCGTAACGGAAGGCTTCGCGGTCGGTCACGTCGCCTCGAATGAATTCGACTCCACGAGGGAATTGAGGGGGCTTGCCGCCGGGATGGACTTTTGGGTCCAGATTGTCCAAGACTCGAACCTCCAAACCTTCCTTGTGAAAGCGATCGACAAGATGGCCACCAATGAACCCGGCTCCGCCGGTGACGAGAACACGCATGATCGAATTAACTCCTTAAAGTCAGAACGTTTCGAGGAAGAGACTCTACTTGCCCGAGCCCGAAAATACTGTTTCCACGGTGCGCATAAGAATCGCCAAATCGAGACAGAGAGACCACCGGCTGATGTATTCGAGGTCGAGCCTTACCCACTCATCAAAGTCGCTGATCTGATTGCGACCGCTCACTTGCCAAAGACAAGTAATTCCAGGCTTCACCCCCATCTTTTGTTTCTGGTACTCGGTGAACTGCTCGTACTCCGTCACCAACGGAGGACGTGGGCCAACCAGACTCATGTCCCCTTTCAGTACGCTGTACAGCTGGGGGAGTTCGTCAAGGCTGTATTTTCTGAGCCAGTTGCCAACCTTGGTGATACGAGGATCGTTGGCTATCTTGAACACCGGTCCCGTCATTTCGTTGCGCGAGGCCAGTTCGTCGCGAAGCGCGTCGGCGTTGACGACCATCGACCGAAACTTATAACCGGTGAACGGCCGTCCGCCAGAACCTATGACCTTCCACCGATAAAAGATCGGCCCGGATGAACTCAGTCCCACCAAGAAAGCTAGAAAAAGGAAAAGAGGTGTCAACAGGAGAAGGAGGATTGCTGAAGCCGTAACATCGACGGTACGCTTTATCGCCATGCGAAACGGACTGTGCCACCCCGGAGACATACACAAACGTTTGCTCGGTTCGAGTGCTCGTGCCTCGTTTTCAGAACAAACCTGAATGAGTTGGTCTGCCATTGATGTTTCAGGAGGATGTGTCGATTGAAGATTTCCAACTCGCATCTGAAATCGGAGACTTAGGATCCAGATAAACCGTTGGTTGCTGATCGGAGGGAACGATCTGGCAAAACTCCTTCTCAATCAGAGTCAAGATCCTCTCTCTATCTAAAGTCGTTTCCGCGCATTTTCTGGCATTCTGGCCGAGTCGGGTCCGCAAGGCGGCATCTTCAGCCAAGCGTGCGATCGCCGCCGCGAACGCCGCCGCATCGTCAGCAGGGACTCGAAGCCCGCATTCTTGCACTGCAAGAGCGAGCTGAGTTCCCGCTGCGGCCGTAGTAACAACCGGACGTCCGCTGGCCAGAATTCCAGTCAACTTGGAAGGCATCACCAAATCGGCAATCTCACCGCACTGAGGGAGAAGGTGAACGTCAGCGAGATTCATCAAATCATTCAGCCGGTCAAATGGCTGAAGAGGAAGCCAGCGAACATTCGGGAGTTGTGCACTGAGACTGGCCAGAGTCGCACGACAGGGTCCATCTCCGCAAAAAACGAACTGAAGGCCCTTATTGTGAGCGAGCCGTTCGGCGACTGGTGCAAGAATTTCAAGGCCTTGCTTGCGGCCCATGGTCCCGGAGTAAAGCGCAACTATTGCATCGCGAGGTATGTCTAATTCGTCGCGCAAAGGGCTCGGGATTCCCGTGGGGAAAATGCGATTTGTATCCACCCAGTTTGGGAATAGAACGCTGCGTGTGGCTGGGAACCCCTTCTCGCGAAGTCTGTCCAGCATCTTGGACGAGATCGTGGAAACTCGATCGAAGCCCAACAGGAGCTTCCTCTCGAGCGCTGTGAGCGAGTCGCGCAAACGCTGCGATTTCAGCATTCCCACCGCAAATCCGGCATCCATTTCGAAGTCCTGGACGTGCAGCCAACTGCGAGCACCAGAAAGCCAAGCCGTGATGGCAGCGGCGGGTATACAGAAAGCCGTGGGCTCAATCACCAGAACCAGCGACGGCCGCCAGAGCACCTGAAGGAACATGACGGGCAAGCTCGTACATGCAAAACTCGCCAGATGCGAGATTCGCTTTACGGTTGACGGGTGGCGCGGAACAAAGAGAGGACAGCGAAACGTCGTCAAACTGCCGGAACCGCCGCTTGTCGGAGACTCTTCGCGGCGGTATCGCCAAGCCGAATAGCCTTCGCCGATTCTTGAAGCGGGGTTGAACGGGGGAGCCGTCACAACGCGCACCTCATGGCCACGTCGGGCCAGCCAGTCAGCCATTTCACCGGTGTATTTGCCAATGCCTACCAGCTCCGGACTGAAGTTAATGCCGTGGATGAGAATACGCAACTGGTTAACCTTTTTGAGAAGTCAGAACCGATTGGGTAGAAGAATCGAACCGCGAGCTGAAATCGCGGTAGGCTTGAACGAGGCCATCGCTCAGATCGGTCTTCGGCTTCCACCCGAGCACAGACAAGCGACTGGTGTCCATTAGCTTTCGGGGAGTACCGTCTGGCTTAGCAGGATCGAATGCGATAAAGCCTCGATAATTCACCACCTCCGCAACGAGTTCAGCGATTTCCTCCACCGTATGATCAGCGCCACAGCCCACATTGACCAACGGCGGCGTTTCCGCCGACCTTAGCAGTGGCTCGATCTCGGCTCGCGGAAGGCGCATTAAGAAAACGCATGCGTCGGCGGCGTCTGCACTGTAGAGGAGTTCTCGCCGAGGAGTCCCCGTCCCCCACACGACGACACGCGGCGCATTCGCAACTTTCGCCTCGTGCATTTTTCGAATGAGGGCTGGAACCAGATGCGACGACTGGGGATCGTAGTTGTCTCCCGGGCCGTAAAGGTTCGTAGGCATGGCAGCCAGGAACTCGGTGCGGTATTGCCGATTGTAGGCCCAGCACATTTCGATGCCCGCAATCTTGGCAACTGCGTATGGTCGGTTGGTCAGCTCCAACGGCGCCGTTAACAAGGACGATTCTTGCAAAGGTTGTGCCGCGTCTCGGGGATATATGCAACTGGAACCCAGAAACAGGAGGCGCTTAACCGAAGATCGGTAGCACTCATGAATGACATTGGTTTGAATGTTCAGATTTTCAAAGATAAAGGGTGCAGGCATCGAGGAATTGGCAAGAATGCCACCCACCCGGGCTGCGGCCAGGAACACATATTCAGGACGTGTTTCGGAAAAGAATCGTTCCACCGCGGTCTGGTTTGTCAAATCCAGTTCGCGACGCGTTCTGAGAATCAGATTCTTGTAGCCTGATGCGCGCAGGCACATCACCAGCGCGGATCCGACCAATCCGGTGTGTCCTGCAACATAGATTCTAGATGAGAAGTCCAATGGTTTACTCGTGGTATTCGAAGATGCGATAGCCCGATGCTTTTACGAGCTTTTCCCTCTCGGCAAGCTCCAGATCGGCGGCCACCATATCACGCACCAACTGGGCGAACGTCACGCGTGGTTTCCAGCCGAGCTTGATTCTCGCCTTGGTTGAATCGCCCAACAGAGAAGGTACCTCAGCAGCGCGCAAGTATCGTGGATCGAGTGACACGATGCAATCACCCAGGCTGTTATACGCTTTCTCTTCGAGTCCTGAGCCTTTCCACTTCAAAGAGATCCCCACCTCGGCGGCCGCCAAGTTCACGAACTCTCGGATGGTATGTTGCTCTCCCGTCGCGATCACATAGTCGTCTGGTTCTTCCTGCTGAAGCATGAGCCATTGCATCTCGACATAGTCGCGGGCGTGACCCCAATCCCGTTTGGCATCGAGATTGCCCATGTAGAGGTGGTCTTGCAGGCCAACCTTAATCCTCGCAAACGCCCGGGTGATTTTGCGGCTGACGAAGGTTTCTCCGCGAACCGGTGACTCGTGATTGAAAAGAATACCGTTGCAGGCATACATGCCATAGGCTTCGCGATAGTTTACCGTGATCCAATAGGCGTAGAGCTTTGCGACTCCATAAGGAGAACGCGGATAAAACGGCGTTTGCTCGTTCTGCGGCGTTTCGCGAACCAGACCGTAGAGTTCTGAGCTGGACGCCTGATAGAAGCGCACATGCTCTCCCATCCCTAAGACTCGAATCGCGTCCAGCAGACGGAGGGTTCCCAAAGCGTCCGTGTCGGCAGTGTATTCCGGCTGTTCGAAGGAAACTGCCACGTGACTCTGGGCCGCGAGATTATAAATCTCATCTGGTTGCACCATCTGCACGATGCGAACCAAGTTGTTCGCGTCCGTCATGTCGCCATAGTGGAGGAAGAGCTTGCGTTCGGGAACATGCGGGTCCTCATACAGATGATCGATACGGTCAGTGTTGAGCAAAGACGCGCGGCGCTTGACCCCGTGGACTTCATAGTTCTTGGCGAGCAAGAATTCTGCGAGATAGGAACCGTCCTGCCCTGTGATGCCTGTGATGAGCGCCTTCTTCATGTCGTCACTCCTGAGATGACAGTGCCAATGCGGCTGAATCCCTTAAGCAATACTGCTCAGAGAGCAGGTGATACTTTGCGGCAGGGTCGATCGTGCTCGAGGTGTTCCGCAGTGGCGATTGCGATCAAACAATCGCCTCGCCCGCATCGATTGCCGAGGACTAACAGCGGAAAGCACACCAGCCTGGCAATGAGCATCAGAGCCAAGAGCAGGAATGGATTCCTGAGTTGCCGGGTCGGCAGACCGCGCCGGGCGAACATCCGCGCGATCACCGACGACGCGACCCACAGCGAAGGCGTGATCTGGCGGATATGGGTCTTCGTAAAGCCCTCGCGCGTGACAGTTGCTTCGAGAGTATTGGGCGAGAAATGAACGATATGAAACGGTACATGCCAGTTAATCCAATATTTCTCAAAAAAGGAGCGCAGCCAGCTGCGGTTGCTCGGGCAACTAATCCAAATCTGGCCGCCCGGATTCAGGATGCGGCGAACGTCGCGTAACATCTGGGCAGGATCGAGCGAGTGCTCCAGGACGTTGGAAAGTACCACAACGTCAAACAACGTATCCGGCGCGAACTGTTCCAAGGTTGTGGTGTGAACGTCAAAACCGTTTCGACGAGCCACCGCAGCTGCCATCTCGTTCAGCTCAAGCCCTTCGACCTTGTAGCCGTTGCGCGAATAAATCGTTAAGCCGCGTCCTTCGTTGCAGCCGATATCAAGTAGCCGGCCGCTGCCTTTGCGAGTGTAGAACGAGATATCGCCGTCCAAAAACGCCCATAAACGATGTAACGGAGAGGAAAAGAAACGCTCCCTCAACCGGGTGTAGAGCGTGTCATGCTCACCGCCAAAGTTGTAATAGCGTTCGTACAAATCCTTGAGGCGGGTCGCCGTCGGAATAGGAGAAAGCTGTTCAAGACCGCATTCGCCGCATCGTCGTGCCTCATAATCGCCCGGAATCCCGAAACGAGTGTCGAAAAGACCTTCGGCAGAAGTCTCCAGGGATCCGGAGCAAGCGATGCAAATTGACGCCTGAAGTGGGGGCGCAGGCTGGGGCACAAATGGAGGCGAGATGGCGACTTCGGACGAATTCTGCATCATTCGACTCAAGCGTGACTCTCGACGTCCATGGCAATGTACTTGCCGATCTCCGCGCTGGCTGCCGTGAACGATTCCTCTACGTACTGACTCGACAGAAGTTCCCTCAACCAACGCAGGCTTCCCGATAGTGCGTTGGCTGCCAATTCTCATTAGCCTCACGCGGCACGCTGGTTCTGGTGTCGATCTCACCATGCTCCTTGCATTCAGGCATTTCTCTGAGACGTGCTCTCATTCATCCGCAATCAAGATCCGCTCCCAGCAGCTCTCATTGGTGCTAATTCGGGCGGAAACGGGCGCTGCCGGAGGATGCTTTCCAGAGTTGTCTCAACCTTTGAGCCGGTCTCTTCTAGTGAGTACTTGCGGGCAAGCAACCGACCGCAGGATCCCATCTCGCTACGGATCTCCGGCCGGTCGAGGAGACTCAGAATAGCCTGCGAAAATTGGCCAGGCGTTCGAGGCACTGCGAGGCCGGCGCCGGTTCGTGCGATTTCAGCCGCGTAATTCAGATTGGCGCTGACAACAACAGGAACTCCACATGCCATCGCCTCGAAAATGCTAAAACCAAAATTCTCCGCGTACGACGGCAAGGCATACACATCGGCGTCCGCGAAAGCTTCTAGTCGCATCTCCCGATCCGCAACGCCCGGAACCACCGTCTGAGCCTCAATGCCATTTTCTTTGACCCAGTCAAGAACCCGCTTATTGAAGGACACCGGATCGGGAGGACCGACGATAGCAAGCCGCGCATCCGGTCTTTCGGCGATGACAGACTTCATCGCCTGAATCAGCAAATCCAATCCCTTCTTGGCGTGCAGTCGTGCAAGGAATAGAACCAGAGGCCCCTCGTGTCCATTCAAGAAGCGCTTTCTGAATCGCCCCCTTTCGGGCAGCGTTCCAAACTCGTCGGGGTTGAAGCCGTCGGGGACGATCACCGACGGCGTGTGCAGGCCCAAATTGGCTGCCTCTTCACGTTCTCCCTGTGCGCTGTAGAAAATGACCGATGCATTCCGAAGTATTCGATCAGCAAATAGTTTGTCGTAGACGTATTTTTTCCCCACGCTGATCTTGCGTTGGATTGGAGCCAACACTCCATGCGGCCAAATTCCATATGGCTTCGTATAAAGCCGCGCTAGCACGTATCCCGCCAGTACAGGGAAGGAATAAAGCGAGTGCAGGGTGACGAAATCCGACTCACGCACAACCTTGCTGCAACGCCAGAGCATGGAAGGACTGAAAGCCCATCGCGTTCGCGCCGCAACCGTCACGATGCCAAAACTCCCCAATCCTTCTTTTCGCTTCAAAGCGCCATCGAAATTGGGGACCACGAAGTTTTCTCTGCCTGGGATCGGCCGCCCCGCCATTATGAGAACGACGTTGTGGCCGCGAGCGGCGGTGCTGCCTAGAATCATCGGCACAGCCACCAGTCCCGCGCAATCGTCCCGAGCACCCTCAGCGAATCCAACGATGTTCATCTGCAATCACGTCTTGCCATTGACAGGTTTCTCTTCGGGGTTCGCACGAACCTCGATAATGATGAACCTTGTATAGGCGATGAAATGCTCGCCTCCACTATCTATCTGTTGATGCGCCCGATATGCCGGTGCTGACCGCCGCTCCTCTTGAGGCGCGGCAGAAGAACTGAAAGGAAAATGCTCGTAAACCCCCTTGAAGCGGTTCGTCATCGGTAACAGAATTCAAAGAATAGAACTTACGGCGCCCAGACCATAGACACAACTTGGTTTACACAGTACGTCCCGCGATCGGTCCTCTAACTACCCGCTCGTAAAGGGCCCTCGGGCCGCCCAGATGCTTACGAACACGGCAGGCTTGAGCGATCAGTCGGTCGGTTCCAGTTCGGTCGCGCCCAAGTATCTTGCGGAACATTCGCTCTTGGTCTTCCAGCTGTTTCTCGCGTAGGCGGGTCGAGGACGTAATGCTTTGGGAGTGAAGTCTATATCCGCTCCATACCTCATTTCTGAGAGCAAAACGCGCGCCGGCCAGTCCCATGTCTACCCATAGTTCACCATCCCAGGTTGCCCTGTTTTCGATATTGAAACCACGTGCACGCTGGAAGATATCTCGCGTGAAGAATGTCGAGGGCTGAACCAGCACGCAAGCCCCGTAGGCAAGCATTTCCAATGAGAATGGGTCTGAGTAGGCCATCCTCAAATGTTGATCTTTGGCGTCGATGACCTTTGCGTGCGCGGAGACGACGTCCAGTTCGTGGGAGCCCAGGAATGCCTCTGCGCTCGCAACCGCTCCCGGCAACAACACATCATCCGAATTTAGATACGCAAAGATATTACCGGTTGCCTCGGCAAAACCCTTGTTTAGACCATCAGCGGCCCCGCGATCGGGTTCGTAAATGACTCGCGATATGCGCGATCGGTAACATTCAATGATGTCGCGGCTGCCGTCGGACGATCCCGGATCAACCACAATGTACTCGATGTCGGAGTAATTCTGTTCCAGGACTGAGCGGATGGTACGCTCGAGAAACGCAGCCTGGTTGAATGAGATTGTTACGATCGAAACTTTGTTCATAATGCTGCGCGGGTTTTTTGAGCCTGCGAATGCAGCGAAAAAAGAATCATCGCATACACGAAGTACGTTGCGGTGAAACGGCCATCCGCTCCATACGGGGAAAACAGGACGTTCCAAATGAGCAACATTCCAATGAATGCGAAGAAAGGGAACAGAGGTTCGCGGCCTGTGGCGCGGATCAGCACGATGCCGGTGAAGCACAAAACCCAGCCCCAAAATATGGCACCGATAACGCCAGATTCAACCCATGCGCCAAAAAAGTAGGAATGCGCGGGGATTAAATCACCCTCCAAGCCAGAGCTGACATCTTCGTAGCCGAGTTCTTCCATGCTGTTGACGAGAATGGCCCCGTACCTCGGATCTTTAGCCCATGAGCCATGCCCGATGAGCGGAGAATCATAAATTGCGGCGGAGGATGCCAGCAGATCGCTCCGTCCGCCGAGAAGAAACCCGCCCACACCGCTACTCTGAACAGCATACTTTTCTTGTTCAGCCGCACCGAACCAACCACTCTGAGCTCCGTGAGCGTACACGGCGGATATTCCCCACGCTCCCACACCAAGAATCACAATTGCTGAAACACTTCGCCCTTTTCTCAAGGGGCCGTCAGCTAGCCCCGATGAAAGCTGGAAATAGGTGTACACCGCCGCAAAGGCGCAAATTCCCCCCATGCTCCGGAACCCTAGAACCAAGTTAACTACACCGATAAACACCAGGATGGTGACCGCCGCGATCCGGCTCCGAGATGCCACGGTTCCCGCGAGAAGACAGAAGAGGATGGTTATCGGCACTCCCACGCCGAACTTCCAAGGGTAGTCCGCTGCATAAAGACCGGGTGTAAGAAAGAATGTTAGGACACCCCCCACACTCAGTCCGGCGCCATAGAGTACGAGCCGTTTTTGCGATTGTCGAATGAGCAAGGCGATGGCAGAAAAATGAGTGAGGGTGAGCGTAATCTTGCTCCAGCCGCGCGAATAGTCCTCAAAGGGAGATTGGCGTAGGACGTCTGTCAAGATTTGAGCAGCCAGCCATAGCAGGCCCAAGTACAGAAACGCTCGAGCAGGCTTTATTTCCAACCATCTACGACGTTCCCAGACGAACGGCAATGCTGCCAGGAGGCATATGTCGGTCGCGAATAGGACGCCTCCCACCTCCACACGCAAAAAAGCTAGAGCCGGGATAGCGAAGCAGGCGAAGTCCCCACCAGCGCTTTCAGTCACAATACGCCGTGCATCGGGAATCGACTGGGAATAAGAAAACGCACTCACTCTTCAAAATCCTTAATTTCTGTTTGAGTTTCGCGGAGTTGCGGTATCGGTGCCATCTGAGACACTCGTTTATGACCGAGCATTCAAAGAAAATCGAAAAACGAGGCGGAGTTGCATTTTCATGACCGAAAGAAGATCACGTCTGCCTGCAACATTCTTCCGCTCGAATTGTCAGTGAATCCGGGTATGATTCCCCAAATCTCGAAACCTTTTCTCATCATGTAGTCGACCAATGTTGGGAGCAGCGCTTGCCCCTGATAAAGGGAGACGAAGGACACCTCCAATTGTGCTCCTACGATCCGCTTCAGCAATTCACTAGCGCCGTCGAGCACCTGAAGTTCGTAGCCTTGGACGTCCACTTTGAGAAAGACATTCCCTTCTTCGTCTTGGAGAAACCCTCCCACAATGGAATCCAGTCGAGACATCGGCACAGGTTCTGACCCGACGTATGTGATATCGGGAGCCGCGCGCTGATGCGTTTCGAGCAACTCCAATATGGAACTGGACGCTCCACCGTTAGATGCCACGTTCATGCTCATTTCACCTTCATGGTCCCCAAGTGCCATTCGTGGGGCAACCTTCCACAAAGGGTCGGGCGCCGCAGACTCTCGCAAGCGCGCGTGGGCACTGCTCAGCGGTTCGAACGATATGATTGTCCCACTAAATCCTATATGCCTCAGGATCTGAGCATACTGGCCCTCATTGGCTCCGACATCAATCACTGTATCCACACAATGCTCGATAAACATCTTCGCAAGGGCGGCTTCAGGGGACGACTGAGGAGTCCAGCGGATGAGGTCAAGGCCAACGGACCTGAGCATTCCTCGGGTGATTTGCTTGGTTTTCTTTGGCAATGGCAGGGCAAACCTCACAGGATCTCTTCCCAGAGCTTTCGGGCGTGCAGAAGAAACCGGACGTGTGTTGCCTTCAGCTTCGAACAAATGCCGAGGTGATAGATCACTCATCAAACGCTAGCAATTAACCAGGCAAGGTCAAGCCCCTGAAGCGTGGGTTGTTGACCAGTTGATGGGATCACCATGGAATTTGCTCAGAGGGTAACTCTGTGACGAAACTCGGGTTGTCGATGGGATGATGGCTGGCGACGAATACGCATCTCGCTAACCTTTCGTCTCCAGACCCCGATAAGTTCCAGTTCAGCGGAAATTCCGGGTGACGGGGCTGTGTCTTGGTGGCATATACGTGCTCAAAGTGAAGTTTGAGAGCTTCGAAGACCCATGTACGTGTGGGCCGGCACCCGCTCCCATGGAGCGCCTGCGATGGAACTTTGCTGTTCTCTGCACATTCCCCCAATTGCACCCAGTCACCAAACGAGACGCAGGTTTCGAGGAGAAGACAATCAGCGGCGCGGGCAACGGAACACAGAAACCGACCAGGGTTGGAAAGATGATAGAGGAGACCGTAACAGTGCGCGAAATCAAAACTCCCCAATTGCTCTAGCTTCTGAGGTTCACGATCGAAGTCGATAACCTTCGTCTCCACACCTAGTCTTTCGGACAATTTCTTTGCTAGCTTGGCCCGACCTTCGACCGCGAGTACAGTGCAGTTGCGATACAAATAGAACAAGGTGTGGTCGCCGATTCCAGCCCCGAGTTCGAGTATTTTCTTCCGCGTCAAGTTCAACCCTAGGCTATCCAAGTGCTGGAGACGAGCTACGTTGTGCCTCTGATAAGCGGGCGCCGAGAATTCGGCGTGAATCTGCCAGTCGCGAAGAACACCAACACCACTCCTGTGCAGGTCTAGACTGCTCGCGACCTTCTCGATAAATACATGTGACTTCCCAGACCTCATCACTCCCGCTTCCTGGTTCGATTTGACAGCTGTACTCCCCATTGCTCACCTCATTGGAGTCATATTTGCCACTCTTCATCAGCTCTCGGAAAGTTGCGCAAGTCCGAGCTTAGCGGAAGCCGAAGCTCTCAAGTCCCGCAAGAACCACAAGATAAATGAGACAGCTTGCAACATCGCGAAAGCGGCCCTGTACCAGACAAGGCCGCTCAGACAAATCCCAACGATTATGGACACGACGAGACCCCCAAAGGGGAACGCCATCCACTCAAAATAGTCTCGCATGGGTACCTTCGCGCTCGTCAGTGCCGGGACAATGAGAAAGAGCGTCCCGAGATAACCGGCGTTTCCTAGCAGTGCCCCCAATAGGCCAAAGTGCCTCGCCCCGCCGTAAATCAGAGCCAACGATGCCATTCCGCTAATGAATACGACCACCGCGTTTGTCCGGACCTTGCCGACTGAGAACAGTACAAAATAGCCAGGAGCATTGAAGGAATAGAGCGTATAGATGATCGCTACGACTTGGAGCCCCAGAATCCACTGCAGGGCAGTAGCGCCTGGAATAATCAGCGGCATGATCCGATCGGCCAACAGGTAAATGAACACACCAGCCTGAACGGCCATAAAGGCGTTGAGGCGGACGGCCTGCCGAAGCCTGCTCTGGACGTCTATATTGCTTGCGATATCGTGACTAAGCGAAGGGACAAGTGGTTGGGCAACCGTTCCTGAGAACAGATTAATTCGAGAGACGACGCTCGTCACAGCCGAATAGACTCCGAGAAGAGGCGCGCCCAGAATTCCTCCAACAATCAAGCGATCACATTGGCTGAATGCGGCGTTTCCCAGCGTAGAGCCCCATGTAGCAAAGCTGTACTTGAAGATTTGCCACGATTTGGTGCTACCCCATCGGAACGTTAGTCCCTTCACGCGAAGAAGTTGGAAAACGACGCCGCAATGTGCCGCAAACAGCGCAGCGCAAACAACGCCCTGCCATTTCATCATGGCGACGGTCCGTCCGCCGAACCAAGCCACGATCACCAAGCCCATATTGGTCATCAAGGATTGCGACAGGTCAAGAGCATTGATTATTGCGTAACGGTCGAACGCCTGCTCGATGCCAACCAAGGTACCCTGAAGAATCAAGAATGAAACCGCCAAGCCGGCTAATTGGAGTGCTCGTCCGGCTTCGGCGCGTTCCGCGGGAAGGAAAGCACCAAGCCACCGGACAATTTCGGGACTAGTAAACCAAAGAAACAAACCAAGAAGTATGGCGAGAACGATCGCGCTGACGAGCAAATATGTTAACGTCCGGTCGGTCTCAGGGAGGTCGTCTTTGGCGAGGTCTCTGGACAAAAAAACTGACGCTGCAACTGAAATTCCCGACTCTGCCATCGTTACCAATAGAAGAACTGAGTACGCGAGGGACCACACTCCATATTGTCGAATTCCCAAAATCCTAATCAAGACGGGAATAGTAATCAGGGAGACTCCGCTGCGCACAACCTGCCCCCCAATGTTGTACAGTCCGTTACGAAGTGCCGAAGACCTCGGTCTTCCCGGTATCACTTTGTCATTAGCGATATCAGAAGGTGTTCCTGAATCTGAGCTTGAACCGCTCATCGCTGCCGGTCTCCGTGAGTGCGGGCCGTTCGCTCCAAGGCCGACTCCTCGAGCCCTTCTTCTTCACCACTAGGGGGAACTCCGTGCGACGCTGCGGAATTCCTAAACCATCCATCGTTCCGCGCAAACTTGGGCATCGCTGCAATCAACGTGGCAAAAACTCCCAAGGCAAATATTTTGCGCGGGTCGTTCGCGGCTAGACTCACCCAGCGTACCTTAGCTGCAATCCAGATCATGACACTCACAATTGCGAGCATGGTACCCAAGATCACAATCGTAGTGCGTGGAGGAAAAAACCTCTTCGTAGGCACAATCGCCGGATCCAGCACTCTAACCGAGGGAATCTCTTTGGCTTCCTGCACCTTGGCCAATTCGTATTGCTGGGTCAGCAGTTCATAGACCGTTTCCTGGATCTTCGTCTGCCGGTACAAATCTGCGTAGGGGACACCCAGGAGGGGCAGCCTGCGAATCGAGGGATACATCGATTTGTCGCTCGCCAGCTCCTCCTGTGTTCCAGAACCGCCGACTTCAGTCAGTTTCTTTTGCAGTTCATTAACGCGCGCTTGCGCCGCGCGAACGCGAACGTTGGTATCAGCATAGACCTGCTGCAAGCTGCTTAGCTCTGCCTGGGAAGCGATCAATTCACCCTGTAGTGTTGCCGCCGCTTCAACCATTGCTTTTCCTTGAGCAGGAATATCGATGGCGGTGTTCTTACTGGCAAAGGCACTGAAGTTGTTGGCAGCAGTATCGAGATCTGCTTTTACCTGCTTCAGCCGTTCCTCCAAAAAAACGCGCTCGCGCCGCGCGGATGAGGTACTCAGTTGGGCTACGAGACGGTCGAGTTCGGTTACGTAAGCGTCCGCCATCGCCGCCGCGCGCTTCGGATCGTGATCCCTAACCCCTATCGAGATGATGCCGCTCTTGCGGTCTTCAGAGACGTATGTGTGCTCGGCGAGATCAGCTCTTGCGTCTTCGATCTTGGAAACGTTGTAAATGCTCTTCAGCTGGAATTCTTCTATAAGACGATCCTCGACCGTGTCACTGCTGAGGAGGCCTATAAACAGTGACCCGGAACTCTTTACTCCCAAGATGTCCCCTGCGAGACCAGTAAGCGCGCCGGTGCTCCCCCCCGAACGTCCGCTCATCGCAGCGAGAAGCCCGAGCCCAGAACTGGATTGTGAGTCTGGCGGCATAAGGCGGGTCGTAGATTGATATCGCACTGGAATCAGAAATGCGATCAGCGTACTGGCAAAAAATGCGTAGACTCCGGCCCGCAAAAGAACGCGACGACGATCCCAAAAGAGTTCCAGATACGGCAGGAGAGTGTAATGCGTTCTGATGGGCGCGGCCATCAGAGGTAGATCGGGCAGGTCATTTCCCGCATGATCCTGAGGTTTTTTGCGAGTCCGTAGTTCAAATGTCGAGCTCAACTCGGATCCCCCATGGTGCCCGATTCTTGTACAGTGCTCTTCAAAATGCGTTGGCTCTCAACGGTCCAGTATGACTGACGATTCCTGTGCAACAAGCTGCGAATCACTTGCCCGGTGGTCTGTGGTCGGGAAGCTCGTAGCAGTGGCGCCA
>CAVPNR010000040.1:0-203538 GCA_963706645.1 uncultured Acidobacteriaceae bacterium | reverse complement strand
GCAGCGCTCTATTCACCTTCAAGCCACTCCCCGGCGGCCTGACGCAGGAAACCGTCCTCATTGTTCTCTCCAACATCGGAGCCACTGTCACTCCGTGGATGCTTTTCTTCCAGCAAAGCGCCATCGCCGACAAAGGACTCACCACGCACGACATCCGCTTCGGACGCGTCGATACAGTGCTTGGCGCCGCACTCGCCGCCCTGGCCGCGCTGGCTACGATCGTCGCCACCGCCCCACTGTTCGCCCACGGCATGTCCGTCGGCAACTTCGAAGCGGCCGAGTTCGCGCAAGCCCTTCAGCCCTTCGTCGGACATTGGGGCTCTGCGCTCTTCGCTCTCGGCATGTTTGAAGCCGGCATGGTTGCGGCCGTCACCATCTCTACCTCGTCGGCCTACGCCTTCGGAGAAGTCGCCCACCGTCCGCATAGCCTGAATCTCCCTTTCCAGCAGGGAAAATCTTTCTACCTCGTGCTGATTCTCGAAGCCGCCGCCGCCGCGGGCCTCGTCCTGATCCCCGGTATCCCTCTCGTGTACATCGTCCTCGTCGTCAACGTGATCGCAGTTCTCGCGATGCCTCCCGCGCTCCTATTCCTCTACATGTTGGTGAACGACCGAGAGATCATGGGAGACCTCGTCAGCCCCCTCTGGGCCAATATCCTGGCACTCGGAGTCGTAGTTGTCCTGGTCGGTGCCGGAATCCTGTTTGGCATCAGCGTCGTCGCGCCCCACGCACTGGCGCTCATCGGAGGCAAATAGTATGGATCCCCACTTTGATTCCGCTCCCAGCGGCGAAGTCAGCCGCGCCGATCTCGATTCGGTCGTCGCGTCTCTCGAGCCCGACCAACTCATTTCCTCCAAAGCCAAGCATCACTGTCCCCGCCGCCAGTTGACCACCGTGGAAATGGCCCTCTTCTGGGCGCTGCGCTTCTATCTCGTCTTCATGTTCGGAGTCGTGATTTATCAAATCTGGACGGGAACCCGATAGATCTCCCATCCGCGGCTTCGTCTACAGGAAATGCTGTATAGTTCCTCGGTCTGAAGCCCAGCTACCATCATTGGGCTTCGGGTCGCAAATCGGAGTCTCCTGGCGTACTGGTCACGCCGCTCGTTAATTTCGCATGAATGTAGTTGCCGGTGAAACTTGAGCGCCGCCCACATCCTCATTGTTGATGACCACGAAATCGTCCGTCGCGGGCTGCGTTCCTTGCTGTCCTCCCGCCCGGACTGGCACATCTGCGGCGAAGCCGAAGATGGTGTTCAGGGTATCGAAAAAGCGAAGGCACTGCGCCCGGCCCTCGTCCTGATGGATATTTCCATGCCTCGCATGAGTGGGCTTGAGGCCACCCGCATCCTCCGCAAAGACCTCCCCGAAACAAAAGTTGTCATCATTAGCCAGAACGACCCGGAAGTAGCCTGCCGTCAGGCGCAAGAAGTGGACGCCGCGGCCTATATCTCCAAGAGCGATCTGTCCCGCGATTTACTGCCGACGCTCTCCCGGTTTCTCGATCATCCGCGGTCCGGCGACGGGATTGCGCCGCAACCGACTCAGCATGTCTCTTCGCCACCCGTGCTGGACTGGCTGGCTGGCGGCGGGATTCTGAGTCGCCTGATCCAGGAGCATGACTTTTCCCAAACTCCGCTCGGCCCTATCGCAGGCTGGCCGCAAAGTCTCAAGACCTCCCTCAACCTGATCCTCAACTCGCAGCACCCCATGTGGGTCGGCTGGGGCCCCGAGATCACCTTCCTCTACAACGATGCCTACGTTCAGGTCTTGAGTTCCGCCAAACACCCGTGGGCGCTGGGACGGCCGGCGGCGGAAGTCTGGTCTGAAATCTGGGACATCTGCGGCCCGCTCGCAGACAAAGTCTTCCAGAACGGCGAGGCTTCCTTCGACGAAGTCCGCTTGTTCATGAATCGTGGGGATTTTCTGGAGGAAACCTATTATTCGTTCTCCTACAGCCCGATTCGTGACGAATCCGGCAACGTCGCGGGTCTGTTCTGTCCGTCTACTGAGGTGACACCTAAAGTCATCAATGCTCGGAGACTGCGCACGCTGTCGCAACTCTCGGCTCACGCTCTGGTACAGAAAACTACTTCGGCCGCTTGCGAGTCCGCCATTGACACCCTGGCGTCGAATACCGACGATGTGCCCTTTGCCATCCTCTACTTGCTCGATGAGGGACAGAGCGATGCCCGACAGACCGCCCGGCTCGAGCGGCTCTGTGGCTTGCTCGATGGGCTCGATAAGCTTTCCCCTCCGGTCGTCGATTTGACTACAGGGCAGCCCTGTCTCTGGCCGCTGGCCGAGGTTGTAAGAGCGGGGCAGGGGCAGGTGATCTCACTCGACGATGAGGCGGGCTTACCTCTCGGCCTGGCGCAGCAAAATATTTCTCAGACCATGGTCCTGCCCCTGATATCGCGCGGGGAGGAAGGCGCGGTTGGGGTTCTAGTGGCCGGCGTCAGTCCTGCTCGAAAACTCGATGCGGAATATCGCACCTTCTATGAATTGATCGCCAGCCAGATCGCGACCGCGATTCAGAATGCGCGCGCCACCGAGGAAGAACGCAAGCGTCTCGAATCGCTGGCCGAAATCGATCGCGCTAAGACCGCATTTTTCAGCAATGTCAGCCACGAATTCCGCACGCCGCTGACGCTCATGCTCGGCCCCGTCGAGGACTTGCTGGCCAAAAGCTATACCGGCCTTTCGCCTGCCGCCAAGAGCCAGCTCGAATTAGTCAATCGCAACGGCTCGCGCCTTCTCCGCTTGGTCAACACGCTGCTGGATTTTTCCCGCATCGAGGCCGGCCGGATGCAGGCCATCTATCTCCCCACCGATCTTGCGGCCTTCACAGTCGAACTAGCCAGCGTCTTTCGCTCCGCCACCGAAAAGGCCGGTCTGCAACTCGAACTGGATTGCCCCAGCCTCGACGAACCGGTTTTTGTCGACCGCGGGATGTGGGAGAAGATCGTCCTCAACCTAATCTCCAATGCTTTCAAATTCACCTTCGAAGGCAGCATCGCCGTCTCCCTGGCCAAGTCGGGCAGCGATGTTGAATTGCGCGTGCGAGACACCGGAGTCGGTATTCCGTCCAAAGATCTTTCCCGCCTCTTCGACCGCTTTCATCGCATCGAAAGCACTCGCAGCCGCACCCACGAGGGCAGTGGCATTGGCTTGGCCCTCGTCCTGGAACTGGTCAAATTGCATGGCGGATTGGTGCGCGTCGAAAGCGAACTTGAAAAAGGCAGCACGTTCATCGTGAGCTTGCCTCTCGGAAGTGCTCACCTTCCCGCGGACAGAATTGGGGGAAACCGCACCTTGGCCACTACTGCCGTCGGCGCCGTCCCCTATGTCGAGGAAGCTCTGCGCTGGCTCCCCGACACCAGCGAAACCGTTGCTGAAGAGTTCCTTCCCGCACACGAACTGCTTCCCGTTCCTTGCCCTCCGCTGTCGGGCATCAAGGCCGCCGACGACGACCGTCCTCGCATACTCATCGCTGACGATAACGCCGACATGCGTCAATATCTCGTCCGCTTGCTCTCGGAGCGCTATGAGGTGCAGGCGGTTCCCGACGGGCAGGCCGCTTTGGCCGCGGTGCGTGAGCACTCGCCCGATCTGCTGCTGTCAGACGTGATGATGCCCAATCTCGACGGGTTCGCGCTGCTGAATGAATTGCGCTCCGATCCCATGACCCGGACGATTCCCATCATTTTGCTTTCCGCCCGCGCTGGGGAAGAGTCTCGCGTCGAAGGGATGGAACACGGCGCCGATGATTATTTGATTAAGCCCTTCAGCGCCCGCGAATTGCTGGCTCGCGTGCAGACTCACTTGGAAATGGCCCGCGTTCGCAAGCAGGCCGAAGAGGACTTGCGCCGCCGTACCGAGCAGTTTGAAACCCTGCTCAACGAAGCTCCCCTCGGCGTGTACCTGGTGGATGGCGACTTTCGTGTACGGGCGGTGAATCCTCCCGCCCTCTCGGCGTTCGAAAATATACCGAATTTGATCGGCACCGATTTTGAAGGATTCATGCGTATGCGATGGCCTCAGGAGCACGCGGATGAAATCCTGAACCGGTTCCGGCATACCCTTGAAACTGGGGAACCCTACATTGTCTCCGAGTGGAGCAGGTGGGGCTCACCGGATGGCGACCGCACGACTTACGAGTGGCAGATCAGCCGCATTCCTCTCCCGGAAGGCGGCCACGGCGTCGTCTGCTATTTCCGCGATATCACCGATCGCAAGCGGATCGAAGATAGAGAACGGCAGATGACCGCCGAGGCCGTCGCCGCTACCGCCAAATTCCGCGCCGTCTTCGAGCAGACCCCGGTCTTCGCCGGCATCATGGCCCTTGACGGCACTGTCATCGACGCGAATCAGTTGAGCTTGCAGGCGTGTGGCTACCGTTCCGAAGACGTCCTCGGTCACCTTTTCTGGGAGACCGGCTGGTGGCGGAACTCGAAGGAAGTGCAGGCCAAAATTCGCGAAGCCACCATGCTGGCCGCGCAGGGCACTCCGTTCCGCGAGACTCTGATTTACCACTGGGCGGACGATACTCAGCGTGTGGTGGACTTCTCCCTTCATCCTATCCTCGACGACAAAGGGCAAATCCTCTTCCTTCACCCCACGGGAGTCGACATCACCGACCTGAAACGCGCCGAGGAAAAGTATCGAGCTTTGGCAGAATCCCTGGACGCGGAAGTTCGCATTCGCACCTCCGAGGTCGTACAGCAGTCGGAGCAACTGCGCGACCTCTCCAGCCGCTTGTTGCAGGCTCAGGACGAAGAACGGCGGCACATTGCCCGCGAGCTGCATGACAGCGCAGGTCAAATCCTGACCGCGCTGTCGATGAGTCTTGCGATGGCCGCTCAACATGCCTCTCAAGAGTCCGCGGCTCTGGCCAAGCAATTGGAGGAAAGCGAGGAACTCGCTCAGCAACTCAGCCAGGAAATACGCACCATGTCTTATTTGTTGCACCCGCCGCTGCTGGATGAAACTGGATTATCCGAGGCCTTGCGCTGGTACATCCAGGGCCTCAGCGAGCGCAGCGGCCTGGAGATCACGCTCGATGTCCCCGACAATTTCGAACGCCTCACCCGCGAAATGGAACTGGTGATGTTCCGTCTGGTCCAGGAATCTCTCACCAACATCCATCGACACAGCGGCAGCAAGAACGCGGTGATTCGTCTCACCCGCATGGGCGACAACGTCTCTCTCGAAGTTCAGGACAGCGGCAAAGGAATCTCCGCGGAAAAACTCTCTGAGATTCAATCGCAAGGCTCCGGTGTCGGCATTCGCGGCATGCGCGAGCGCGCCCGCCACTTCGGTGGCCACATGATGATCGAGTCCAATCAAAAAGGCACCAAGATTTCCTTCCAGTTCCCCGTCGCCAGTAATGCTTCCCAACCCGCGGAGCCAGTCCCTCAGGAGTCTGTCTCTTAGTCCCATCGCAGCGAGTGCGGCTAAAGCCGATCCGCTAACCGAGCTTGCGCCGGGAAAATGTCGCACCGCCGGACGGGTAACAGATGCGCCGCAGGAAAGCCCGTCGAACCCGCCTTGATCATTAGTGATACCCTCTCTGTGAACGAGCAGTGGCCTTCCCCATCAATTCATGAGAATCCTCATCGCCGATGACAGCGAATTGATCCGGCATGGCGTAAGGAAAATTCTCACGCCGAAGACCGGTTGGGAAATCTGCGGCGAAGCGGAAGATGGGTCCGCAGCCATTCAGCTCGCCCTAGATCTTCTGCCCGACTTTGTCCTCCTCGACGTCAGCATGCCGGGCATGAGTGGATTGGAAGTGGCACGCATTCTTCGCGAAAAAATACCTGCCCTCAAAATTGTGGTCATGAGCCAGCACGACCCGGCTGTGCTCTTGCCGCGCGCGCTGGAAGCCGGCGCCCAAGCCTGCATCGACAAAGCGCGCCTCGCCACCGACCTCGTCCCCGCCATCGAGCGCATCCAGGCCGCCTGACCGTACTACTCATTTCCCACGCAAACGCATTACACTAATAGGTTGCGATCCGCATGTCGGGACAGCCGCCCTCGCCCGCCTGAGCGTAGCCGAAGGGACTGCCCGCCCTGAGCAGAGTCGAAGGGTCGGGCGGAGCGAAACTCCGCCGCATGCTCCGAATTCATACCTCGAGGAAGGCCATCCATGTCCGTGAATAGTTTCAATAGCAAATCCACCCTCAAAGTCGGCACCAAAGAATACGAAATCTACCGCCTCGACGCCCTTGACAAGCAAGGCATCTCCACCGGGCACCTCCCGTTCTCGCTCCGCATCCTGCTCGAGAACTTGCTCCGCACCGAAGACGGACGCAACGTCACCAAAGAAGAAGTGCGCGCCCTCGCGAAATGGAATGGCAAGTCGAAGCCCGAAAAAGAAATAGCCTTCACTCCCAGCCGCGTTCTCCTGCAAGATTTCACCGGCGTCCCCTGCGTGGTCGACCTGGCCGCCATGCGCGATGCCATGAAAACTCTCGGCGGCGATCCTACGCTGATCAACCCTCTGCAGCCCGTAGAGCTAGTCATCGACCACTCAGTCCAAGTCGACGAATTCGGCACCGCTCAAGCTTTCGACGTGAATGCCCTGCTCGAATTTCAGCGCAACAAAGAGCGCTACTCTTTTCTGCGCTGGGGCCAAACCGGATTCCGCAATCTCGCCATCGTCCCTCCCGACACCGGCATCGTCCATCAAGTCAATCTCGAATACCTCGCGCGCGTAGTCTTCGTCCACGAGTCCCCCGGCAAGCGCGTAGCCTACCCAGACACATTAGTAGGCACCGACAGCCATACGACCATGATCAACTCGTTGGGAGTCCTCGGTTGGGGCGTCGGCGGGATTGAGGCTGAGGCGGCGATGTTGGGGCAGCCTGTTTCGATGCTCATTCCTCTCGTCGTTGGTGTAAAGCTTACTGGTCGCTTGCGCGAAGGGGCTACGGCTACTGATTTTGTTCTTACCGTTACTGAGATGTTGCGCAAGCATGGCGTCGTTGGGAAATTTGTTGAGTACTTTGGGCCTGGCTTGAAAGACTTGTCGCTCGCCGATCGGGCCACCGTCGCGAACATGGCTCCCGAGTATGGCGCGACTTGTGGCATCTTCCCCATCGATAAAGAGACGCTGCGCTATCTGCGGCTCACCGGACGTTCGGAAGAACAGATCGCGCTCGTCGAGGCGTACAGCCGCGAGCAGGGACTCTTCCACGACGACAAAACTCCGGAGGCGGAGTATTCGGAGTTGCTCACGCTCGATCTCGCGACCGTGGAGCCGAGTCTCGCTGGGCCGAAGCGTCCGCAGGATCGCGTTGTGTTGTCGCAGGCCGGAGAGTCATTCACGAAAGCCCTGCCTACGCTGATCAAGCCGAAGTCTGCCAAGACCGCGGCCACGACGACTACCGCAACCAACAGCGCGAAGTGGGAGCAGGAAGGCGGAAGTCCCACTGCAATCGGCGTGGAAGATCCTAATGTGCACGAGCATGTGCCCGCTTCGGTGAAAGATTCGCTGAAACATGGCAGTGTTGTGATCGCTGCGATTACTTCCTGCACCAACACTTCGAATCCTTCGGTGCTTATCGGCGCTGGACTGCTCGCGAAGAAAGGCCGTCGAGAAAGGCCTGTACCGTTCCGTCGTGGGTGAAGACTTCGCTGGCTCCGGGATCGAAAACCGTGACCGACTATCTGGCAAAGGCCGGATTGACTCCGTATCTCGAGAAGCTGAAGTTTCATCTAGTCGGCTATGGATGCACCACCTGCATCGGCAACTCCGGGCCGCTGCCCGAAGAAGTTTCCAAGGCCATCGACGAAAAAGAGTTGGTCGTCGCCTCAGTGCTGTCCGGGAACCGTAACTTTGAGGGACGCATCAACTCCGAAGTGCGCGCCAACTATCTGATGTCGCCGCCGCTGGTGGTAGCGTTCGCGCTGGCGGGCCGCATCGACATCGATTTGCGCAAAGATCCCGATCGGCAAGGGCCGCGACGGCCAACCCGTCTACATGGCCGACATCTGGCCATCGTCGCGCGAGATCGAAGAGACCATGGAGCAGTCGATCACTTCTGAAATGTTTTCCAAGTCCTACGCCGAAGTTTTCGCGGGCGACGAACGCTGGCGCGGCCTCTCCGTCCCCAAGGGCGAGACCTACGCGTGGGAGACGGACTCGACCTACATCCGGCAGGCTCCATATTTCGACGACATGTCGGTGAAGCCCGCGCCGGTGCACGACATCAAGAAAGCGCGCGTGCTGGCGGTGCTCGGCGACAGCGTCACCACCGACCACATCTCGCCCGCCGGATCGATCAAGAAAGATGGTCCCGCCGGAAAATATCTGCAGGAGAATGGCGTGAAGCCGGGGGACTTCAACTCCTACGGCTCGCGCCGCGGCAATCATGAAGTGATGGTCCGGGGCACCTTCGCCAACGTCCGCCTGCGCAACAAGCTGGTCGCGACCGAAGGCGGATTCACGCGGCATCTGCCGACGAACACCGAAATGTCGATCTTTGACGCGTCGGAAAAATATCGCGCCGCGGGCACGCCGCTCATCATTCTCGCAGGCAAGGAATACGGATCGGGATCGTCGCGCGACTGGGCGGCCAAGGGCCCGGCGCTGCTGGGCGTCCGCGCCGTGATCTCCGAAAGCTACGAACGCATTCACCGTTCGAACCTGGTGGGCATGGGAGTGCTGCCGCTGCAGTTCGCCGCGGGCCAGAACGCGGAATCGCTCAAGCTCACGGGCGAGGAAGTGTTCGAGATCAGCGGCGTCCGCGACCTGGTCGAGCACTTCGCCGCCGGAAGCACAGTGAAAGTGCGCGCGACTTCGAAAGGCCAGCCGGATATCGAGTTCGACGCCCTGGTCCGCATCGACACCCCGCAGGAAGCGCTCTACTACGCGAACGGCGGGATTCTGCAGTATGTGCTGCGGCAGCTGCTGGCGACGAAGAAGGAGCCGGTGGGCGTGTAACCTTCCGGTGAGAGGCGTGGTCTTTAGGTTCCCAGCATTGGCTGGGGCGGATCCTCCCGGAGGCTAAGGTGTTCCAGACGCCATTCCTTGAACTGCTGTGACTGCCGATAGGTTAGAGCCTCATCGGCGATCGCAATACATTCAATTAGCTCGATGTCGCGCCATTGGCCCGAAGGTTTGAAGAACACCTTGTGGAACGCCTCTCCTATCCGCTGTCGAGCTTCCTCGGCGGCGGCCATTGCTTCTTCCGGGCTAGACTCGGTTGTGTATAGCAGATAAATCCTTAGTGCGTAGGCGTCGGCCGGGTCGATGCGGGTTACTTCCTTGCCGTCGTCGACATCAAAGAAAATTGCGGCGATGTGTTTTCCCAAGGGCTTCAGTACGGCAATTAGTTGCTTGGCGGCCCCACTTTCTTCAAGGCGTTTGTCAAATGCGTCCGGGAACGCCGAGCGTCGATAGCGAGCTGCCAGCCACCGTTGAAGCGTCGGATATTCTGCCTGATCAAGGCTTATATCAGTCCGAGGGACGAAGGCAGCCAGATCAGTCTTTTCAATTGTCAGCTTGCCCGTCGCGGTAAGTTCCACCCACTGATGTTGATGTGCACGGTCGAACGTTAAATGGAGGGTCCTTGCGTTCTTGGCGTGAGTGAGGTTGCCGTCAGGTTTTCCCACGAGGCGGCCGAGGATCGCTTCCGCCTTTGGCTCTTTGGCTGGGCTCGCCGCAAGGTCGCAGTCGTGCGAAATCACGACTGCGACGGTTTGCTCCGGCGACTCTGCGTTCTTGAGCTTGAGCGCAACTGCCGCCTCGTCGGACAACATGTGCCCTTGCCGCCACGGCGTTTTGCGATTCCACTCAGCCATTAACCACGACCCGTTTATTCGTTCAGCATCGGTATGCCGAGTTCGGACACTTCGAGCTTCGAGAACTGGCGGCCAACCAGCCTGCTCTCAAGCAGATTGCGCTGCTTCGCCTCTTGTTCGGCAATGCGAACCAAGCTCCTTGCAGCATCTTGTGCGGAGCCGCCACCTCGGACGATGTCCATCAAGTTTCTCCCATCTCGTATTTTTCGCCTCAGCAAATAGGGGGTAGCCAGACCGTAAGCCGCAACGAGGTCTGCGGCCTTCGCGAGATCCTCAAGTCGATCTGCGCTCTCATGCGATGGGCGTTCTCCATCCAACCAGTTATAGACAGCTTGGCGAGAGACGCCTACCAGACCAGCCAAGTCGGAGATGGACGGCTTGAATACGGCCCGAATCTGCTTGAGATTGTCGATGGGCTGGCGAACGCCAGCATTCACACCTGCAACGGCGGGGATTTGTACGAATGGGTACCCGCGTTCGCCTCGTTGTTGAAGGTACTCGGGAGTGATCGCGCCGCCAGTGCCCGCTAGGCAGGCAAATGCGACCACGGCGGTGGCTACGATTCCGGCTGAACGAACCGGACGGTAGATCGTGGGCGGATAGGACTCTGGATCGACCGTTGAGTACTGGGATGTCATGCGAGTTTTCCTCCTAGGCCCAAACAGCCCGTGCATGGTCCGTTACGGTTTCGCGAAAGGACTTGCCTGTCTTGTCGTGTAACACCTTTAACTTTCGCTTTGCTTCCGCCAAATCGAAGGGGATGCGTTCGGCGAGGAACGCGTCAGTGTCGATGATCGCGTGCACTCCCTCGAACTGTTCGAACCGTTGTTCTACTTTCAGGGCCATTAGTTGGGCGAGGTCGGGGGGGAATCCGATTCGTCCCTGCTGAATCACGGTGCGGGAAATAGTTATGCCGTCCTCGCTTTCAGTCAGGGTCTCAGAAAACGAGTGCCGGGTCTGACCGCTCAGTTTTCCATAGAGGCCCATGACCTCTGGGATCAGGTATTCGCCCAGAGGTTCTCCCTTCCGCGGCATTACAGCATCGAGGTAGCGCACGCCGATCCGCTCTATGAAGCTCAGCCCCACGGTCTTGTGCACGAGTTCCAGCCCCTCCAGCAGGTGCCCCGCAAAAACCTCAAACGTATGATATTCGGTCGCCTGAAGAGACATCGAACTCTGCTCGACCAGGAAATTCATCGTGTTGTTCAGATTTGAAAAGCTATACCGCTCGACCGGGACAGTCGTGGGGGGCTGTGCCTCTGCCTTCTGCTCTTGCAATAAAGGCGCTAGATTGAATGTCATGGCTATTGTCTTTTTGAAGTCGGGGAAACCGTTCTTGCGAAAATGCTCCTGAACTACAGGGATATAGGTTGGTAGACTAAGGACTGGGTTGTATCGTATTTGGCCGACAGTGAAATACACCGGGGCGCTTTTCATCGTTTTGCCCATAGCAAGATCCTCGTGGTTGACACTCTGATTTACAGTTTACACTTTGGTTGACGCAGATGCCAGCCCTCAGGAGATTTCTGTCAGTTACTTTGGGCACTGGTACCTGCCGGATAAGGGCAGCCCTAGCCTGGACTTGCGTTCGGACCGCAACTTCATCGCCCCTCGCGGCTTAGTGGCTCTCGCGGCTGGAGTTAGCGGGGCTTACTGGTGCGGGATAGGTCGCGTCTGGTTTTGGCTAGCAATCCCCAGGCTTCGCGGTAGTGTTCATACTTGCAGCGGTCTGGCGTCGGGTGATCGATAGGGCACAGCATGAAGCTCTTTCTGCGCTTCGGCCCCAGAATCACGGCCGCGAGGATCACATACCACACGTTTTCGGGGATGACAAAAGCGGCGAAGAGATCGATTTCAGAAAGGGAGTAGTCGCTCTTGTTGTGGATGTTGGGTTTAAATTTGCAAACGTATCCTGCGCCAACGCGATTCGTAGTGGATTTGACTTGCACGCGGAGCAGGCCGCCGGCTGTTCGATGCCGACGTCGTAGGCGAGGGAGTCTCCCCAGGGTTTGAGGATGTGATATCCGTGCGAGGCGGCGGCCGCCATGAATAAAAGTTCGACCCATTCGCCACGCTGCTTGAAAGTGCTGAACTGTCCCGAACGCCTCATTCGTCCTGCGCCTGACTCGTCCCGAAAACACGAAAGGCGCGACCGGTGGGCCGCGCCTTTTCCTTTTTCACTCTCTATATCTAGTTTATCAATTTGCGCGGGGCAAACCGGAAAGGGTGGGAGACTTTATATTTGGAGCGCTTTCACGGAGTTAGGTGCGATCGTGTAGTTTTTGCCTATTGACAGAAATCGGGGAGAAGCTCGATTTCGCGGAGATTCCGGCAGAGTGCAGAGATCCTTCGCGTTGCTCAGGATGACAAGTAGCTGCTCAGGATGACAAAGCGTTCCTCAGAATGACAGAGCGTTGCTCAGGCTGACAGGTGTGGGAAGAGTGAAATTCCCCACCCTCTCGCGCAGAGCGCGCGAGAAGGGTGGGGGCAGTCCCTAACCGGTCCTTCCGGTCAGGTCGGGGGACGACTTCGAGGCGCTTCATCGGGCGCGGAGTTGGCGGGCGATTCGGGCTCATCGGCGGATGCAGCCTCCGCAGAGTTCGACTCGATCGGGGGAAGGGCTGTGATCTCGGCCGGCGGGAGAACCGCCGGGATGTTTTCAGTGAGAGCAGCGACTGTGACTGTAGACTCCGCAGGGAGCGCCTGCTGTATGGCGGAGACCAGACCTCTGCTGTCGGCCTTGGGGATCACTTTCCGCACGCCAACCTTTTGCGCCTCCACCTCAACCTGTGGCGACCAGTGGAGAGTGTGCATGAGCAGAGGCAGATCGGGAAAAAGTTTCGAGAGTTCGCGGGCTGCAGTCAGGCCGTCCATCACGGGCATGACGAGGTCCAGAAGGACCACATGGGGGCGGAGTTCCTGGGCCTTGGCGACGGCCTGCTGGCCGTTTTCTGCGTCAATGACCTCCCACTCGCCGGAAGCCTCGAGCAGGTGGCGCAGGGCCGTTCGGACCGACGGATTGTCGTCGGCAATCAGGATTCGGGTCGGCATGCAAGAGCCAGAACATCTGGAACGGGCGGCGCCGCGTCTTTCTAATCTCCGCGATTGTGTGATGCCCTACAAAGGCTAGCCCCGGAGGCTAAGCTCGAAAATACAGGGAAACCTGTACCACTTTGGGGGGATTTCCGGGCGAGAGTTGCTGGATTTCCGGCACCGGTGCGGCAAACTTTTGCGGCATCCAATCAGGAGTACCGAAGAATCAGCAACATGTGGAGGAAAGCATGCCCAAAGCGAACAGGAATCGTGCGAATGAAGATGCAGCCGGGAAGAAATCGGAGCCGGTGCATCCGGGGGAACGAACGAGCCCGGAAGGAAAGGCAGTGGTCAACAGCCTGCTGCTGGCGATCCCCGATGATGAGTTTCACTTGATCCGGCCGCACCTGCAGTTTGTCTGCCTAGCCCAGCGGAGCCGCCTGCACGAGGCCAACACAAAACTCGAGGACGCCTACTTTCTGAATACGGGGATGGTATCGCTGGTCTTTACGACACGTGATGGAGAAAGTGTTGAGGTGGGCGTGCTTGGGAACGAGGGGTTTACGCCGATCCCGATCTCGGTGGGATTTCGAAGAAGTCCGCATCATGCGGTTATGCAGATCGGCGGCGAGGGCTTTAAGGTAAGCGTGGATGTGCTGGAGACGGTGCTGGCATCGAGTCCGAAGCTCCAGGCTCTGTTGCACCGTTATGCGGCGATACATGGATTGCAAGTGGCGCAGACCGCGGGCTGCAATCGGCTGCACGATCTGGAACAGCGGCTGTGCCGGTGGTTGCTGCTGACGCAGGATCGCGTGGGGTCGGGACTGCTGCAGATTACGCACGATTTTCTGGCGACGATGCTGGGGACGGATCGTCCGAGCGTGAGCCTGGCGGCGGGCGTGCTGCAGAAGAAACGGATCATCGAATATGCGCATGGATCGGTCAAGATCCTGAATCGCAAAAAACTCGAAGGCTCGGCGTGCGAATGCTACAGCGTTATCCAGGCGTTCAATGGGGAACTGGCTCTGCGGTAGCTGGCCGCAGGTCGGCGCGCTAGAACTCGAAGTGGGCGCGGAACGTGGGTACGACGACGGGGCCGCGGTCGCGGTTGTAGCCAGGATTGTTGATGTGCTGCACCCCCGGCGCAAGATAAATTCCGCGCCAGATGTGCACGGTGTAATAGGACTCGAAGATATTTTCGCGGCCGTAGTTGAGGTGGCCGTCGCCGAGGAGGAATCCGAGGCCTCCGGCGGCGAGATAGTTCTGGTGATCTTTCTCGATGGCGTTACTGATGAAAGCGACACCGGCACGGTCCTGCTTGCGGCGCCACCATGTTCCGTCGGCGCCGAGGCCTTCGGCAAAAGTTTGATCCACTTCTGTGTAGGCGAAAGACTCGGTGCGGCCGTTGTCCCATCCGAAGCGGGCGAAGGCGGAGAGATAGTGCGTGAGATTCTGCTCCAGGTTGATACCGAATCCGTACTTGCGAGTGATGTTCCACGGGTGGTTCGTGATGTCGGGAGTCGTGTTGGCCGCGGCGGCCTGGATGACCTGGTTACGGTAAATGCCCATGTTGGCGGAATTGGTGTAGCCCAGCAGGCGTACGGCGCCGGTTTTCTTCGGAATGAATCCGTGACGCAGTTCGTATTCGAAGTTCTCGGCGTGGACCTGCCAGGGACGCCAGACGAGATCGATTCCGTTGGCAACCTTGGGCATGAGGGCTTCGGCGAAACGGAATCCCCAGTTACGGTCTTCGTAATCGGCGGTGAGGCCCACGGTGTAGCCTCGAGTGTCGGCGGCGTAATCCCATGCGCCGTTGTTGTCGGTGGTCCAGTTGAGAAACTGGAAGTGTGTGTCAGAGCCAACAGAATTGATATCGAAGAAGTCCGGCATACTGAACTTGCCAAAGCGGAGTTCCAGGCGGCGGCGCGGCAGTTCGTCGAAGAGGGAGAGGTAGCTGCGCGGGTTCTCAACTTTGTCTTTGCTGAGCGCGACGACAGTATGGATCATGGCGCGACCGACGTAGGGAGCTTTGCTCAGCGAAGGGTTGCGAACGATGTCGAGGTCGGTGTTGCCCGCCAAGCCGAAACCGAGGCTGAGCGCTGCGCCTCCGGCCTCTTCAATGTCGACCAGGATCTCAGTGGAGTTGTTGAGGCGTGCTCCGGTGTAGAGCGTCATCACGCGGGAGGTGGCCTTCTCGTAGTTCGGGCCGAGACTGTGCGTCCCGCTGTAAAGGGCGGGGAAGCTGGGAAGCGCCTGGAAAACGAAGTTCGCTTGGCCGGAGAGCCAGAAACGCGTGTCCTTGAGATGTGGGAACATGGCTTCGGTGGCGTCGTCCGGAGGAGGGTCGGCGAGGTCGGCGACCTTAGGGGCCGTTTCGGCGGAAGCGACCGGCTGAGACGCGCTGGAATCGGCTGGCTGCTGCGCATAAATGGAGCTGGAAAGGGCTGCCAAAGCCAGCAAATGCAGAGCAAGGGAGCAGGACCGGCGAGCCCGTTGGCGAAGGATTGCCTGGACCGAGGCGTCCGCCGGGCTTCCGATCATATTGAAAATGAATTTCAATTTCAATTTCTTGCTCTCAAGGTAAGCGGGCTGCGACGCGGCGCTCTGTGGTGCAGGTCACGGGAAGATGTGATGACAATCACGTCCCTCTTGCGGACCGCCGGTTCGTTCAGTGCAGTAACGGAGCCCCAGAATTTACGGTTAACCAGCTTCTATCTTAATATGTTAACTATAGTTAACAATGCTTCCGAGTAAGTGTCAACTCGACCCGCCGGATTTTCTCATTCTCCGAGGCTACGCACGGATCGTTACAGGGATGTTACAAGCGTTCTTTCCCTGATGGTCGCTCTAGCGGCCTGGCGCAGTGTGTCGGAGAACTTGATTTCGGTGGTCAGGGCGTATCAGAAGTAAGGAGTTTGTGATTGAGAGGCGGAATTTGTCGAGATTGACCATCGGCGGATAGCCTAGGTGCGATTGTTCCCACAAGGCGTTCTCTTTCAGGTTTGACAGCGTTCCTCTTCAACCCCTAACCTTAGTTTTTCTCTGGCTTATGAAAATTCTGGTCCTCGGAAACGGCGGGCGCGAGCATGCGCTGGTATGGAAGCTGCGGCAGTCGCCGCGGGTTTCGCAGCTTTACTGCGCACCCGGGAATGGCGGGATCGCCGATGACGCGGAGTGCGTGGCGGCGGACCTGAAGAATCTGGAGTCGATCACGGCCCTGGCGGCGCGTCTGCAACCGGATCTCACCGTGGTGGGGCCGGAGTTGCCTCTTACGCTTGGCGTGGTCGATGAGTTTACACGGCGCGGATGGCCGGCGTTTGGTCCGACACGGGCGGCGACGCAACTGGAATCCAGCAAGAGCTTCGCTAAAGAATTTCTGCAGCGGCACCACATTCCGACGGCTCCCTTTGCGATTTGTGATTCGATTGAGCAAGTGCGGTCGGCGCTGGGGCACTTTCATGTGCCGGTCGTGGTGAAGGCGGACGGGCTCGCGGCGGGTAAGGGAGTGGTCATCGTGAAGAGCAAAGAAGAGGCTGCCAGCGTGGCGGCGGAGATGCTCAGCGGGAAGATGCTGGGTGAGGCTGGGGCGCGGGTCGTGCTGGAAGAATGTTTGAAGGGTGACGAGCTTTCGTTCCTGGTGTTCAGCGATGGCGAGCGCGTTGCGCCCTTGGTTGGGGCACAGGATCACAAGCGCGTGGGCGACGGCGATACCGGTCCGAACACCGGCGGCATGGGCGCGTACTCGACAGCGGATATTGTCGACGATCGCATGCGCGACTGGCTGGTGCATCACATTGCGCGGCCCGTGGTGGCCGGGATGAAAGCTGAGGGCGCCGAATTTAAGGGCGTGCTGTATTGCGGGCTGATGATGACGGCGCGCGGGCCGATGGTGCTGGAGTTCAATTGCCGCTTTGGCGATCCGGAGACGCAGCCGATTCTGATGCGGTTGGAGAGCGACCTGACCGAGGCGTTGGAGGCTTCGATCGAAGGGCGCGTGAGTGACGGGGACTTCAAGTGGTCGACCGATGCTTCAGTGTGCGTTGTAATGTCGTCGGGAGGGTATCCGGGGACGTACGAGGTGGGGAAGCGCATCGATGGGCTCGATGAGGCCGCAGCGATTTCAGGGGTGAAGGTTTTTCATGCCGGGACTTCGAAGCGCGACGGAGTTTACTACACTGCTGGCGGGCGCGTGTTGGGAGTGACAGCGCGGGCGCGGGATCTGGAAACGGCGGTGGGGCGGGCTTATGAGGCATGTGGGAAGATATCGTTTGACGGGGCGCATTATCGGAAGGATATTGCGGGGCGGGCGCTGAAGAAATAGGTTTCAAGGTTTCAAAGACCACCCAAAGATTGAGAATCGTGCTTGCCGGTTTCGGTGCGGTGATTCGGTAGGGATCCTTCGACTGCGGATTTGTTTCGCGTTCGCGAAGCAAATCCTCCGCTCAGGATGACAATACAAAACAAACATTGGAGAGATCGATGAGTAAGACACTGGTTTCAATTGTGATGGGGAGTGATTCGGATCTGGAGATCATGCGCGAAGCGGGGAAGGCGCTCGACGAGTTTGGGATTGGGTATGAGATCGATGTGACGTCGGCGCATCGCTCGCCAGACCGGACTGCCGATTTCGCTCGCAAGGCCGCGGGGCGCGGGATTCAGGTGATCATCGCGGGGGCGGGCGGGGCGGCGCATCTGGCGGGCGTGATCGCGGCGCATACGACCTTACCGGTGATTGGAGTGCCGATTCCTTCGACATCGCTGAACGGGATGGATTCGCTGCTGGCGACGGTGCAGATGCCGGCGGGGATTCCGGTGGCGACGGTTGCGATTGGGAAGCCGGGCGCGACCAATGCTGGGATTCTGGCGGCGCAGATGATTGCCCTGGGCGATGCTTCCATGGGCAAGAAACTCGATGCTCACAAGGAGAAGCTGGCGCGGGGCGTGGAGGAGAAGTCGAAGAAGCTGAGGGGATTGTAGATTGGTGATCTCAGATTGCAGATTTTAAAAGCAAGACCTCTCGTAGAATCTGCAATCCAAAATGTGCAATCTTCAATTTTCTTTTCAACGAGTCACCTCGCTTCACTAGACAGCCGAGGCGGCTGTCTCCACATGAATTGAACGGAACTCGAGAGTCAAAAGCCCGTCTCGCAAGGGCGCGGGAGAAGTGGGGCACCCGCTACGGTTGCAGCGTGATTCTTCCGATGCATCGCGGGAACTCCTCGCGGGGCGCCGGACCGTTTGAGAGGATAGGGATCCTTCGACTGCGCGAGCTCATTCGAGCTCGCTTCGCTCAGGATGACAATTTTTTTGGGTGTGAAACTCTTGCAGCTGAAACTCCTGCGCGCGAGTTTTTTCCTAGAGGTCCAGGCCTTTTAGGTATTCGCGAAATTGACCGCCAAGATCCGCACGTTTTAACGCGAATTCTACCGTGGCTTTCAGGAACCCCAACTTGTCGCCGGTGTCGTAGCGTTTGCCTTCGTAGACGTAGGCGTACATTTTTTCCTGCTTCAATAAGATTCTCATGCCGTCGGTGAGTTGGAGTTCGCCGCCGCTTCCCGTCGGAGTTTTCGCCAGGCAATCGAAAATCGCTGGCGTCAAGATGTAGCGGCCAATAATCGCTAAGTTGGACGGGGCCTCCTCGGGCTTCGGCTTCTCTACCATGTTGCGGATCTCGAAGAGGCGTCCGTTGAATCCCTCGGCGGGCTGGGCATCGAACACGCCGTAGGAAGAAATCATTTTGCCTTCGACGACCTGCGCGGCGATGACGGAGCATTGTTTCTGGTCGAAGACGTTGACCATCTGCTTGAGGCAGGGGACGGGGTGGTCGATGACGTCGTCGGCCAGCAGCACCGCGAAGGGTTCGTTGCCGACGAGTTCGCGCGCCATGAGGACAGCGTGGCCCAGGCCAAGCGCTTCTTTCTGGCGGACGTAGGCCACGTGCATCATGTCAGAAATGTTGCGGACGATTTTCAGTAGGTCGGTCTTACGGCGCTCCTCGAGCATCTTCTCGAGTTCGTAGCTGACGTCGAAGTGGTCTTCGATGGCTTGCTTGCCGCGTCCGGTGATGATGAGAATCTGGTCGCAACCGGAGGCCATGGCCTCTTCGACGCCGTATTGAATGATCGGCTTGTCGACGACGGGCAGCATTTCTTTGGGCTGAGCTTTGGTGGCAGGCAGGAAGCGGGTGCCGAGGCCGGCGGCGGGGAATACGGCTTTGCGAACTTTCATCATGGCGGTCGTTGGTCGTTCGTCGTTGGCGGATCGATTTCAGTTGACCGATAATTGTACCTGCTGGAGTTTGGACTGGCGACTGGCCGCTGACGGCTGAAGCCGTTGTCATCTTGAGATTCCTACGCGGCGCTGAAGCGCCGCTCTTCCACATAGTAACCTTCACGGCGCAGCTGGAAGCCCGCGCCTTTTCAAAGCTAAATCGGTCCGATGGCGGATCGAACTTCTGATGCTGCGTCCTCGCTCGCCAGTTGTTCCAGAACCGTGCGGAGGGCTCGGAGGACTTCGTCTGCGGCGGTGGCTTTCAGGACGAACTTCAGCATGCCATCTGGGGTGAACTGCGCACCCTTTTGTGCTGGAGACGAAGCGCGCCAGGTGTTCGGGATCAACGGCGGCGTTTTGGCGGAATTTGAAGGTGACGGAATCGCGCTTGCGCTCGATGGCGTTCACGCCGACCCGCATGCACAGCAGTTTCAGCGAGGCGTAGTCGAGCAGGTTCCGGACCGGGGGCGGCGGAGGGCCGTAGCGGTCTTGCAGCTCGGCGCCGACGTCGCCGAGTTGCGATTCGGTTTCCACGCGGGCTACGCGCTTGTACATCTGCAGGCGCTGGTTTTCTTCCGGGATGTAGTCCGCGTTGATGCGGATGTTCAGGCCGAGGTTGAGCTGAGTTCCCGCTTCATCGGGGGCGGCCTCGCCCTTCATTTCGCGGACGGCGCGTTCGAGCATTTGTGTGTAGAGCTCGAAGCCGATGGCCTCGATGTGTCCACTCTGCTCGCCGCCCAGAAGATTCCCTGCACCGCGCAACTCCAAATCCAATGCGGCGATTTTGAATCCGGCGCCGAGGTCGGAGAATTCTTTCAAGGCCGCGAGGCGGCGGCGCGCGATGGGCGTGAGTTCGACTTCTTTCGGGATCAATAGATATGCATAGGCGCGACGGTTGGAGCGGCCGACGCGTCCGCGCAACTGATAAAGCTCGGAGAGGCCGAGGCGGTCCGCGCGGTTGATCAGGATCGTATTACACAGCGGGATGTCGAGGCCGTTCTCGATGATGGTCGTGGCGACCAGGATGTCGGCTTCGTGATGCATGAAGCCGAGCATCACTTTTTCAAGCTCGGTTTCACCCATCTGTCCGTGGCCGACCATGATACGCGCCTTCGGAACCATTTCCTGCAGCTTGGCGGCGATTTCAAAGATGCTCTCCACGCGGTTGTGGACGAAATAGACCTGGCCGCCGCGTTCGAGCTCCTGCTCGAGGGAGGACTGGATGAGTTTGTCGTCCCAGCTGGCGACAACGGTTTGAATCGCCATGCGGTCTTTGGGCGGAGTTTCGATCACGCTCATGTCGCGCAGGCCGACCAGCGACATGTGCAGCGTGCGCGGGATGGGCGTGGCCGACATGGTGAGGACGTCGACCTGCTTGCGCATCTGCTTGATGCGTTCTTTGTGGCGAACGCCGAAGCGTTGTTCTTCGTCGACGATGAGCAGGCCGAGGTCTGCGAACTTCAGATCTTTCGAGAGAATGCGGTGGGTGCCGATGAGGATGTCGATTTTGCCGGCTTCGGTTTTTTGCAGAATTTCTTTTTGCTGCTTCGGATTGCGAAAGCGGCTGATCATTTCGATGGTGACAGGGAACGGTCCGAAGCGCTGCTTGAAAGTTTCGTAGTGCTGGAAGGCGAGGACCGTGGTCGGCGCGAGTACGGCGACCTGCTTGTTGTCGCCGATGGCCTTGAAGGCGGCGCGCATGGCGACTTCCGTCTTGCCGTAGCCGACGTCGCCGCAGAGCAGGCGGTCCATCGGCTGCGAGGATTCCATGTCGCGGGTGACGTCGGCGATGGCCTGCGCCTGGTCTTCGGTCTCGCTGAACTCGAAGGCGTCTTCGAATTCGCGGACGAATTCGTTGCCCGCGGGGAAAGAGTGGCCCTGAGCCATTTTGCGTTCAGCGTAAAGCTTGAGGAGTTCGTCGGCCATATCCTTCATGGCCTTGCGCACGCGGGCTTTCGTTTTAGACCACGCCTGCGTGCCGAGGTGACTGAGGGCTGGCTTGGCCCCTTCCGAAGACCGGTATTTCTGAATCAGGTCGAGTCGCGTGAGCGGGACATAGAGGCGCGCGCCCTCGGCGTATTCGAGCAGCATGAACTCCGCGTTGCCGTCGCCCTGATTGATTTCTTTCAGACCCTGATACTGGCCGATCCCGTGCTCGACGTGGACGACATAGTCTCCGACTTGCAGGTCGCGGAAGTCGGAGAGGAATGCGGAGACTTTTGACTTTTGGCGTTGCGGGCGCGAGGCGACAGCATCGGATTCGTCGAAGAGATCGCGAGCACCGAAGATGGCGAGGTGCGCGTCGGGGAACATCACGCCGTCGGGGACGTAGGCTTTGGCGAGCGTGGTGGTGAGCACTTCTCCGGCGAAGTAGCTGGTTTCGTCGGCATAACTTTCGCCGCCACGGGTGCGACTACCCAGACGGAACGAGACGTTGTATTCCGTGAAGATGTCGGCCAGGCGCTCGACTTCGCCGGTGTTGGGCACGGAAAAGAGGACTTGGTTGCCTTGCCCCGTGAGCTTCTGGACTTCTTCAAGCATCGTCGGAACCGCGCCGTGGAAGCGGGGAGTCGGTTGCGTCAGGAAGGCTACCGCCGAGTCTGCATCGTCTTCACTTGTAGTGATGCCGAGGTGTTCGACATCGGCTCCGGTGAGCGAACCGACTTTCTTCCACCAATCGTCTGGCGGCAAATACAAATCCACGGGGCGGACGAGATTGCCAACGCCACTGCGTTCGTGCGCTTCTTCGACGCGGGTCCAGAAGCGGTCGAACTCGGTGCGGAGGATGTCGGGCTCGTCGAGCAGGACTGCGGCGTGCGGAAGCAGATCGAAGACGGTGCGGTCGGCTCCGGCGACGGGAGCGTAAAACTCCCAGCCGGGGAAGACGGTCACGCCGCCAGAACGCACGGCGGCTTCGACGATTTCCTCCGAACCGGTGATGCGCTTGCCCGAGAGCCGAGTATGAATCGCGCCAAGCAGATGATCGCTGACCGGCGTTTCGGTGAGCGGCAGCAGGAGCGCTTCGTCGATGGGATTCGAGGAACGCTGAGAAGTGGGATCGAAGCGGCGGATCGAATCGACTTCGTCGCCGAAGAATTCGATGCGGACGGGGCGCTCGGCTTCGGGCGAGTAGACATCGAGGATGCCGCCGCGGAGAGCGTATTGGCCCGGCATTTCGACCACGTCGGCAGACTCGTAGCCTACGGTGTTGAGGTGAGCGAGCACTTTCTCGACATCGAAGGATTCGCCGCGGCGCAGAATGCGGGCGAGGTCAGTGTAGTACTCGCCGGAACGCAGCAGGATGGCTGTGGCCGCGACCGGAGTGACCACGATCGAAGCCTTGCCGGTAGCAATCTTCCACAGGGCGGTAGCCCGTTCTTCTTGTAACTCAGGGTGCGGGGAAAGATTCTGGAACGGGAGCACGTCGCGGGCAGGAAGGGCGACGACACCTTCAGGATCGCTGGCGCTGGTGAGTTCGCAGAAGCCGCGAAGCACAGGAACGAAATCTTCGACGGCGCGGTTGTCGTTGACGACGACGATCAGTGGGCGGTCGGCATGACGGCGCAAAAGCACGAGCAGCAGGGCTTTTGCGGTGGGTGAGAGTCCGGAGACACGAATGCGCCCCGTGCCCTCCCGCAGGTGGGAGGCAACACGCGTGAAGGCGGGAAGAGTTTCGACGTCCGCGAAGAGTTCGCGAACGAAGGGAAGCAGCATGCGGATTTAATTTTAGCAGGAACTCGAGTGCGGCTAGCGGATGTTCAGATCGGCGTAGTGGGCGAAGGTGGAGAGCGCAACCTGGTCGTCGCCAGGGATGTAGAAACCAAATTTGCCCAGGCTGAGATTCGTGCCGGGCTGTGTCCAGCGATCCAGGACGATCCAACTGTTCCCCTGTTTGATCTGGTGGACGATTTCTGTGGGCGTGACGCGGATGTGGAGCGTGCGGAAACTTTTCTTCTCGCCTTTATGGGGAACGATGATCTGGTCCGTCTTGTTCCCGTTGCGAATGACAGAGCGATAAAAGTTGTTGTCGTCTATTTGGAGCAGGACGTAGTTCTTGGGGTCGGTATAGCTGAAGACCCACTGCAAGAGGTGACCCTTGGTGAGCATCGCGGAAAAGACAAAGGTGCCTGAGGTAGGAATGGTTCCGTATAGAACGAAGTCGCCCCCTTTGCGAAGGAAAGAATCTTTCTCCGGCTTCCATGCGCCCGGGTCATCCCAACTCGACATGCCGGTAGGGGCGAGCGACAAATCTAAGGTCCTGGATTGACCCGCAACAACTTCAAACGTGGACGAGCGCGGGAAGCCGTCGGCGGTTCGCGCGGTAAGCGTGTAGGTGCCGGGGGCAAGATTGAGAGGGACGCCACTGTTAACAATTGTCAGGAGGTCACCTTTCACTATGGCAACTCTGGCATCGGCGGGCGCGAAGGTAATTTTCAGCTCGCTGGGAACGGCTTCCAGCGCGGCATCGGCAGCGGCGAGAGTTACGGCTCCGCCCGCGGCAAAGTGTTTCTTGAACTGCCGGGGCTTGAATCGATCTTTGCGCAGTTCGACGGTATGGTCTCCAGGATTGATGGTGGAGACAGAGAGCGTTCCATCGGGCTGAATGCTGCCGACGGAAGCTTGATCGACGAAAACTGTCGTTCCGGGAGCGCCGTCCTGGATGGTCAGCGAGGCCAGGTGAGGCTGGGGTTGGAGGTTGAAAACAAGCCTGGCCTGTTCTCCCTTGCGAATCTGGATCTGTTGCTGCGGGGGATCTTGAAAGCCGCTCTTGGTGACTTGTACAACGTAGTTCTTGAGCTCGAGATTCGGCAGGCGCAGCTGGCCGGCTTGAGTGAGTTGCCGTTGAAGTTTTCCGTTGAGAAAGACCGATGCGTTGTCTTGACCGGCAACGACAACGAGAGTGCCCAAGTTGCTACTGGATTCGGCGGGCGGCTGCTCAGCGGCCGTACCTTTTCCGGCGGCGGTGTCGGAAGGAACACTCAATGCAGGCAGAGATGGTTCGGGAGCTGTTTGTGCGGGAGCGGACGCGGCCGGAGCCTCGGAAGTTGGAGCTGAGACCACCGGAGCAGAGACAGTGGGCTCTGAGACGGTGGGAGCCGCCGCGGGGATCTTCGCTACTGGCGGGGCAGTATGTTTTCGCGCGAAGAAGAAGATTGCTGCGAACAGAATGATCGCGGCGGCGGAGATGACGATCAGCGTTGTGGAGTTCGACTTCGCGGGCTGTTTTTGCCTGGATGGGGATGTGACCTTGGCCGCTGGTACAGAAAGCTCGGCGGCGGGAACGGTGGCGGCTGGTGATTGAGGGAGCGGCGGCGCTGGCGGAGTGGTCGAGATTTTGGCTGGCGGCACAACGCTTGGCGGAGTTTTGCTGGGCAGAACTTCGCTGGGTGGGACTTCGATCGTGCGAGCTTCGGCCGGCGGGACAACGACGGCCGGAACAAGGACAGCCGGAATTGTGGCGGCCGGAACGTTTCCGGGTGGAATCGAGCCGGGCGGAGCCGGACTCTGTGGCACCGGGCTTGGCGAAACCGGGCTGCTCGCAGCGCGGGAAGCCTCTGTGGTGCTGGGACGCGGGACGTGAAGAATTACGGTCGAGCCTTTGCTGCGCGGCGACGCGCCGGAACTCTCCTGAGGGACCAATCCCAAGCGCAGGAGAAGGGCGTTGGCGATGGACAAGATTTCGCCATCTGTCCAATACTTAGCGGCCACCGCCTGGATGCGCTCGGCTAATGCTTGTTTTGCAGCAACGTCCGTGGCCCCGGCGATTTCCTGCTGCATGCGCCGCAAGTCTTCCAGGTCGCCGCGGCGAGCCTGGCGTCTCCGAATGCCCTGATCGCGCTGGATTGCATCGTGAATCTGCAGCAACTTGGGATCGTCGGGATGAACCGCCAATCCCTCCGCAATCCAAGCCAAAGCCGCGAATAGGTCGCCGGAGGAATGCAGCTTGCGCCCTTTTTCAACCCAATCCTCAACAGAGCTTGTTTTTTTCTGGTTCTCGATCAGTTCGTGAATCGTTTTGGCCGTGGGATGCGCCGGGTTCAAGGTGAGCGCCTGATTGGTCAGCTTCTCGGCCTCCAGCCAATCGGTTTCCACAACGGAATGGGCGTGTTCGACTAAGGCGTTGGCCAGAATGGCGCGGGCGAGCGAATTGCGTTTATCTAGCTCATAGGCTTTGCGTAACAACTGAATGGCTTCAGCGGACTTCCGTTGCGCGAATAGTTCCTGACTTTCGGTGATAAGGCGGTCGGCTTCGGCCTTATGCTTGACGCCGTCCTGAGCGCGCTTTTGCAGTTCGGACAACTCCGCATCGTTGGGGAATTCGGCGGCTGTGCCGCGCAACAAATCCAGGGCGCGAGAATAGTCGCCCGAACGCAGACAAGCGTTGATCTGCTCAACGCGCCGCGTTTTGGATTCGCTGCGAGTTTGCTGGTCGCCTATTATCTCCAAGCGCTCTAACCTCAAAAGGCCAAATCCGGATGTCGATCGTAAATAGTGCGCAGGAACGCACCGCCCTGGGGTCGTCGCACACTCCCGCCCCCAATTGCCCACACTGTCCAATTATCTGTGAGCATCGTCACCGAGAGCAGATGACCGACGTAATCAAGGGATTCCGCTCATGGACGGGCTAGTGGTTGACGCCGGGTTGCTAAACTGCCAGTTGCGGCCTAGGATGGCGGCCGGGGGGGGCCTGACCCCAGAACTGGAACGCTCCGTCAAACGCCCATGCAGGCGATTATCATCGGACTTCGAGTCCGGACCGAGATGCTGTTGAATCAGTGGGCAGTCGCGCGGGTGCAGCCGGACGAACCAAGTCTGCTAGCGGGAGTAGAGATCCTGCGATCTGAGTTTTTGACTCCATTGTCGGACGGTACGTAGGATTCTCCTCAATGATTGGCCAAACGATTTCGCACTACCGGATTCTCGAAAAACTTGGCGGCGGCGGCATGGGCGTGGTTTACAAAGCCGAAGACACGCGACTGCACCGTTTCGTCGCTCTCAAGTTTTTGCCGGACGAAGTGGCCGGAGATGTCCAGTCGCTAGCACGATTCAGGCGGGAGGCCCAGGCCGCCTCGGCTCTCAATCATCCCAACATCTGCACGATCCACGACATTGGCGAAGAGAATGGCCATGCCTTCATCGCGATGGAGTTCCTCGAAGGGGTGACCCTGAAACACAGGATCGGCGGGCGTTCGATGGAAATTGACGAGATTCTGCGCCTGGGTATCGAAATTGCGGATGCGCTCGATGCCGCGCATGCCGCCGGAATCGTCCACCGCGATATCAAGCCCGCCAATATCTTTGTCACCAAGCGAGGTCATGCGAAGGTCCTCGACTTCGGCCTGGCCAAGGTGAAGGCGGATCAAGTCGATTCTTCCCAACTCGCGGGGCTGCAGGCTACCGCGGAAGCGACCGACCACCACCTGACTGGTCCCGGCACTACGCTGGGTACGGTCGCGTATATGTCTCCCGAACAGGCACTGGGAAAGGTCCTGGATCATCGCACCGATCTTTTTTCGTTCGGCGCTGTGCTCTATGAAATGTCTACAGGGACGCTACCGTTTCGTGGCGAGACATCGGCTGCGATCTTCGACGCAATTCTGCATAAGGCTCCGGTCCCTCCGGTTCGCCTGAATCCCGATCTGCCTACACGGCTGGAAGAAGTCACCAACAAGGCCCTCGAAAAAGATCGCACTTTACGTTACCAGCAAGCCGCCGAGATAGGGACGGACCTGCAGCGCATCAAGCGCGATCAGGATTCGAGTGGGCGTCCGTTCGCCTCGAACGACGAATCCTCGGCTTCCTCCGGAGCCTCGGGAGTCGGAGCTGTCATCGCATCGGCGGGGCAATTGTCCGGTGGCACGAGTTCGGCCGTTGACACCTCGGCCCACTCCAGAGGATCGTCCTCCGCGGTTGCCGCCATCCGGCGGCACAAGACCGCTACCGGGGCCGCGGTGCTCGCCGGCCTGCTCGTCGTGGCCGCAGCCGTTTACGGCGTATACGCCCTTTTGCGACGCCCGGCCGCCACTCCTTTTCAGAACTTTTCCATCACCCAGTTAACCAATACTGGCAAAGTGCAGAACGCCGCCATTTCTCCGGACGGCAGATTTCTGCTCACCGTGCAATCGGACAACGGCAGCGAGAGCTTGTGGCTGCGAAACATTCCTACCGGCAGTGACACGCAAGTGCTCCCGGCGTCGGGGCAATCGTTCGCTTCGCTCGTCTTTTCGCCCGACGGCAACTCTTTCTATTTCCGAGAGACCGCGGGGGCCGCAGCAACCTTTAACCTTTTCCGTGCTCCACTCTTCGGCGGTTCACCCACCATAATTGCCAAGGATGTAGATGGAGGCCCGGTGTTTTCACCGGATGGCAAGCGCATCGTGTACTGCCGCTACAACGACCCTGAACTGAACAAATGGCGACTGCTCGATGCCGACGCCGACGGCGGAAACGAGAAGGTGCTCTTTGCCGAACCCGAGCCGGGCGGCCCGCCCGCCCAGCTCTCCTGGTCTCCCGATGGCAATCGCGTCGCTATTTCAACATTGACTTCGAACAGCAAATCTCTCAGCCAGATTCGATTCTTTGATTTCGCTCGCGGGAGCCTGGAACCCTTCGTGGCTTCCGCCGACAAAATCATTTTGGGCAATGCCTGGGCTCCGGATGGACGAGGAATCTTTATCAACTATGTGCCTCGCGGGGAGCATCTGTCGATCCAGGCTCAGATCGGGCTGTTCTCCTACCCCGACGGCACGTTTCGTCCGATCACCAACGACCTGACCGACCATAGCTCTCTATCGCTTTCAGCCGATGGTCGCACCCTGGCAGTCGTGCAGAAGGAGACTTCCACCCAGATCGCTCTCATGTCACCCAGCGGGGTCGGCCCCCTCACGCTGGTGCCCGGCATCGCAACCCGCGAAACGCTGCCCAGCTTCTCTTGGAGAGCGGACGGGCAATTGCTCATCTCGCACGGCGATCGCTTGGTCCGGCAACACATCGATGGCACCCACGCGGTGACCATTCTGAGCGATCCGGCAGCCTGGATCAGCGATCCGGTATCGTGCGACAACGATCGCTGGATTGCTTTGAACTGGATGGTTCACGGCCAAGCAAGCGACAACGGGCTCTGGCGGGCGAATCCTGACGGCTCCGACGCTGTGCCACTCACCTCCAAAGAGTTCGGCAGTCTTTGGGGATGCTCGCCGGACGGCAAGTGGCTGTACTACTCCGAGCAAATCACGAACGGCGTCTGGCGTATTGCTTCCGGCGGCGGCAAACCCGAACTCGTGCCGGGAGCGAACCCTCCAAATTCACTTACCATTCAGGCCACAGCTTCCACCGATGGTAAGACGCTGGCGATATTTACCGAGCTCTTGAATCCCGAATCCAAGACTTCCTCGGACCGAATCGTGCTCGACAGCTTGGACTCCGGCGTCCGCCACCTCGACCTCGATCCTGCTCTGAAGGCGGTATTCCGCACTCAGGGACCTCCCGACAGCGCCGGATTCCGCTTTTCTCCGGACGGCAAATTCATTTCCTTCGTCATCGACGACGCGGGAGAGGACAACATTTGGATGCAGCCGGTGGACGGGTCAAAAGGGCGAAAGCTGACCAACTTCAATGATTCCGAACAGATTCAGGATTTCCGTTGGTCCCCCGACGGCAAGTCTTTGGCCCTGCTACGTTTTCATTCCGTCTCCGATGTCATTCTCTTGCGCGACACCGGCACTTCGAAAATTGGTCACTGATCGCGGTTCGGCTCGATGCGGTGGGCTGTCGCTTGTCGTCCCGTTCACACCTTCCGGCTCCTTCAGCTTTTCATCGGCCGCATTCGCGAGGCACTTCCGGCTGCCTCGGATGCCAGATCAATGGCTGGACCGGCCGCGGACGGTGAGTTCGGCCTCCGACGACACATCGGCCAGCGTCATATGTAATGCGTGCTGCTTCGGGTCGTAGGTCGTCTTCAGGGGATAGGTGCTGCTGGAAAACTTTGCCTCGGCATGTGCGGACGGCCAATCGTAAATCACCACTTCAAAAAACTTCCACCAAGGCATGTAGGAACCTTCGCGCGCATGGAAGGTCACACGAATCGCTTTGTCGTTGGATTCGCACGTGAAGTTCTGGCGCAGATATTCACCTCTCTGGTAGCGGAAGGTGTGTCCGTCGTCGAGATAGATGGAGCCGCTGCACTGCGGGCCGGGATAGACGTGAAGCTCGAGCGGGCCTTTGGGAGTTTCGTCAGTATCCTGAATCAAAGGTTGACTCGGGATGATGCTTCCAGCACGCACATAGACCGGCATGGTTTCGAGCGGAGGATGGATGGCGCGAGGGTAGGTGACTTCCGCTCCAATCATCTGGGCGGTGACGGCCGCGGCGATCGGTGGCGCTTGCGGAGAAGGCGGCGCTTTGAGTCCAGTCCAGAAGTCGAACCACTCGTAGTCCTTCGGGAAAGACACAGAGTAGTCGTCGAGAGTCTCGGCGAAAGGCGGAGGAGCGATCAGCAGGCTGGGGCCGAGAAGGAATTCAGTGTCGAGATGCTCGAAGCCTCCAGAGTTGGGCGCGAAGATCTCAGGGTAGTCGAGGAATACGGGGCGCATGATGGGAAGTCCGGTGCGCGAGGACTCGTCGGCGAGCGAATAGATGTAGGGAAGCAGCTTATAACGGGTTTCGATGTAGCGGCGGCGGATGGCTTCCTGCTCGGGACCGTTCGCCCAGAGTTCGTGAGGCTGCGTGCCTTTGGCGGCATGATCGCGGCAGAGCGGCGAGAAGGCCGCGAGTTCAACCCAGCGGGTGAGCAGCGCGGGCGCGGGTGAGCTGCCGAAGCCACCGACGTCGGCGCCGACCATCGAGATGCCGCTCACGCCGAGATTGAGAACCATTTGCGTGGCGAGGCGGAGATGGTTCCAGGTCGCGGAGTTGTCTCCGGTCCAGGTGAAGCCGTAACGCTGTCCTCCGGCATAGGTGGCGCGGGTGAGGACAAAGGGACGCTCGTCAGGGCGCAGCTTGAGCAGGCCGTCGTAGGTGGCGCGGGCGTTTTCGAGTCCGACGATATTGTGAATCTCGGCGTGGGTTGCGGTGCGCGTGGCGAATCCTGGCTCTTCGATGCGGTGAACGGTGTCGAGCGGCATGGTCATGCCGGGCCCGTCAAAGACCGAGGGCTCGTTCATGTCATTCCAGAATCCGGCGACGCCATCTCTTACGAATTGGGCGTAGAGGCTGCCCCACCACTCGCGGGTTTGGGCGCGAGTGAAATCTGGAAAGACTGCGGGGCCGGGCCACACAATGCCGATAAAGTCGGCCCCATCGGGATTCTTCACGAAGTGGTTGCCGGCTTCTCCGGTGTCGAAGGGCGAGTAGCCCTGATTGGCGACGTGCGCGATGTGCAGGTCGGTGATGATGACTGTGCGGAAATGGTCTTTGCGGAGATCGGAGATCAGGCCGGGAAAGTCGGGGAAGGTTTTGGGATCGACCGTGAAAGGGCGATTCTTGAATTGATAGTCAATATCGAGATAGAGCACGTCGGAGGGAATCGCGTCGGCGCGGAGACGTTTGGCGACATCCCGAACTTGCGATTCGGGAGTGTAGCTGTAGCGGGACTGCTGGAATCCAAAGGCCCAGAGCGGAGGGAGCGGCGGAGTTCCGGTCAGATAGGCGTAACTTTCGACGACCTGTTTAGGAGTGGGGCCGTAGAGGAAGTAGTAGTCGAGCGGTCCGCCGTCGGAGCCGAACATCATTGTGTCGCGCGCCTGCTTGCCGAAATCGAACCAGGTGCGCCAGGTGTTGTCGAGGAAGAGGCCGTAACTGCGTGTGCCGTTGACGCCGAGAAAGAACGGGATGGCCTTGTAGAGCGGGTCGATCGATTCTTGCGGGCCGATGTCGGTGTTCCAGAGGGTGAAGGCCTGATTGCGGCGGTCGAAGGATCCGGTCTTGTCGCCGAGGCCGAAGTAGTGCTCCCCGCCCGGCATCTGTTTGGAGATGGTGAAGCCGGCGAGTTGGAAACGGACAGGGCGGCCCGGGGCGTCGGCGGAGATGATGTTGCCGGCGAGATCGCGAATGACGAGACGCAGGGGATTACGATCGACGCGCACGTCGAGTGCTGCGGTGTGGAAGCCGACAGAGGCATCGTCCTGAACCGGTTTGACATCAATGGACTTGGTGCGCGCGGCGGAGAGGACTGCCCAGGATGCGTCTTCGGGGAGAGGGCCCGGAGATATGCGGACGCGGATGATGTCGTCGCGAAGGGCGGTGATGCGCAACACTGCGGATCCCGCCTGGATCTCAATGCCATCGCGCAAAGGCTGGGAGCCGGTGACGGCGTCGATGGTGGTTGTAGGCTGCGAAGAGGTGGTCTGCGCGGGCGCAGAAATTGACGTGACGGCAGCGACTACAAGACACACGATCAGGAAGCGCGGGTAAGAAGATGGCATCCCTAAACTCTCTCCAGAAACGATTCTCTATTCGGTAGAAAGATCATACTAGCGCGAAAGGCAACTCTGGTTGAACCCTTCCGCGAGAGGTGGGATATGCCTCTTTTCGGGAGGGACAAAAAGGAGTTGACAAGCGCGTCCGCGATGTGTATTTAACCTAGTAGCTATTTAACTGAATAGTTCAATAAAATATGCATGATCGATTGAGCGAAACCTTCGGAGCCCTGGCGGATCCCACGCGACGGGCGATTCTGGCGCGGCTGGCGACGGGCGAGGCTTCGGTGACGGAGTTGGCGTCTCCGTTTGCCATGAGCATGCCGGCGATTTCCAAGCATCTGAAAGTGCTGGAACGCGCAGGGCTGATCGCGCGGGGGCGCGAGGCGCAGTGGAGACCGTGCCGGCTGCGGGCGGCTCCGCTGCAGGATGTCGCGGGATGGGTAGATCACTACCGCCGATTCTGGGATGAGAGTTTCGATCGATTGGGCGACTATCTGCAGGAACTGAAAGCACAAGATTCGAAAAGCAAAGCGAAGGAGAAGAAGCATGTCCGCACAAAACGCAAGAGTTAGCGCCGCGATGGAATCTTCGGAATGGGATCTGGTGATGACGCGGGTGTTCGACGCCCCGCGAGATCTGATGTTCAAAGTCTGGACTGACACCAAGCATGTGGCGCAATGGTGGGGGCCGAAGGGGTTTACGAATCCAGTGTGTGAAATGGACGTGCGGGAGGGAGGAACGATCCGCATCCACATGCGGGCGCCGGATGGAGTGCTATATCCGATGACGGGAGTGTTCGAAGAAGTTGTGCCCCCGGAGCGGCTCGTTTTTGTGGGCAGCGCGCTCGACGATAAGGGCAACTCGATGTTCGATGTGCAGAACACGGTGACTTTTGCGGAGCAACGCGGGAAGACGGCGCTGACGTTGCAGCTTCGCGTGATCAAGGCAACCGCAGCAGCCCCGCAGTATCTCAAAGGGATGGAGATGGGTTGGACGCAGAGTTTGGATCGGCTGGGAGCGTTGCTGGGCTCGATTAAGGAAGGAGGAAGCCTGCGGAACGCGTAGGTGCCGTGATGACAATTAGGAAAACGGGCGACGAGGCGGAGATTCGGAGGCTGATCGAAGATCAGCAGCGTGCAGTGTGCGCGAAGGAGATCGACGCGATTATGGCGCACTATGCGGGTGAGTTTACCGTGTTCAATGTGAAGCCGCCGTTTCAGATTCGTGATGCGCAAGAGTGGCGGCGCGTTTGGGAGACGTCATTAGCGCACTTCCCTGCTTCGTTTGGGACGGAGACGAAGGATCTTGTCGTCACGGCGAGCGGAGACCTGGCGGTGGCGCATTACTTCTTGCGGTTTACAGGGCTGCCGGGCGAGCCTTCGTGGATTCGGGCGACGGTGGTGTACAGGCGGATCAGTGGACGATGGCTGATCGTGCATGAGCACAGCTCTGTGCCTTTTGATCCGGAGACTTTGAAGCCTGTGTTTGCTCTCGAGTAGGCCCGAAGAACATAAGGATGGGCCCGAAACATGTGGGAACGGGCGCCTTCGCCCGTTCAGCAAGCGCAGCGAGCGCACCCGACCACAGACCTCGCGAAGTTGCCGACGCTGCACTATCCCCCTGTGCCGCGCTGCTCACCCTCGCAACAGCGGACGCGTGAGGCAGGTGGGGCCGCCGCTGCCGTTGATGCAGAGCTCGCTGCCGGGGAATTCGCGGACGTCGAATCCGGCTTGACGCAGGCGGTCGTTGGTCTTGCAATTTTCTTCGATCGCAAGCAGGCGCTTTCCTCCAAGCGCTAGAACGTTGCAGGACAGCGTGTCGCGCTCGGAATCATCGATCTGAATGAACTGGTATCCGCGGGACTCGAGCAGTTCAACGGTTTCGACTGCGAGCCACGGAAGATCGACCAACGCGGTCTGTTCGTCGAGCAGGCTGATCAGCGACATCAGGTGCAGGCAGGCGGACGGGCCGGGGCCGTGGGGGAGCGGGGCGGAGAGAACATCCACGCCTTTTGGCGCAAGCAGATCACGCAACTTGGCGATGCCAGCGGCGTTAGTGCGGTAGCCGTGCCCGACGAGCAGAGTCTTGGAGTCGAGCCAGAGAATATCTCCGGCTTCGGTGGTACCAGGGGCGAGGATCGCGGCGAGCGTGGGAATCCCGAACCGCAGGCAGGATGCGCCCTGATGCTGGCCTTCGAAGACGCGATTGGGTTTGCCGGGACGCATGACGAGCAGGCCAAAATCGGTGGCGAGGGAAGCGTCGTGGGTGTAGGCGGCGTCGAGAGAGAGTTCCGGCGCCGGCTCGAGTTCGAGGATCTCCGCGCCGGCCGCCGTAAGTTCGCAGCAAAGGGTTTCATGCTGCGCCTGAGCCGTGGCGAAATCGGGTGCGTGATGGAATCCTAGATCGCGCCAGCGCGCGACGCGTTCCGGCTGATTCCAGCCCGCGGTTCTAGGCGAGCAGACCAGCACGCGTTGGAGTGTCCCAACCATGGAGTGGCCGTTGAAGGCAATGCCGGTTTCGGATGTGGTGGGCAGCGCGAGCCTCCTCTCCCATCGCTACTCTGAGCGACTCGGATGATTCTAAGTTCTTCGGGATGGTTTTTCCAATTGCGAAGGCCCCAACCACGAAGGACACGAAGGTTCACGAAGGAAACACCTGCACAAACCTTCGTGATACTTCGTGTCCTTCGTGTCCTTCGTGGTTCACCGGCTGTCTTGCTGCGCTTATTCGGAGGCGGCGAATTCGACGTGTGCGTCTTCGGGTGGCATGAGGTCGCGCACGCTGTGGTCATCTTTTTCTTTGCTGTGAGCGCTGCGTTTGTGCAGCCAGTGCTTGAGATGCTTGCGGGCAGTGGGGCTGAGCTTGGAAAAGAACAGTCCGGCGCGGCCTTGATCGCTGGCCCAGATTACGTCCGCGTGTCCCTGCAGGGTCACGCTCGTGCCGGGCAGGACGCAGCGGAAAGCCAGGTTCGAGGCCATCGGAACGGTTTCCGTGGCCTGCACAGCGAGTCCGTGCTCGCCGATATCGATGCTGACGCCGGGGAGTGTGCCACTTTCCAGATCCAGATAGACCAGAGTCTTGACATCGTAACGAGTGGCCTGGCGGCGGTTTGATTTCCGCGATTTCTTTTCCTCTTTGAGCGCCTCCTTGATCTGCTCGGGCTCAACCGGCCGATACAGGATGCGGCTGGCGCCGGACTGGAAGGCCTGGCCGGTGCCGGGCCAAGCGCGGCAGGCGATCGCCAGCAGCGTCGGCTTTTGGCTTGGCGGCAACAGAGACGCCATGCGGATGACTTCATCGGCGCCTGGCAAATCGAAATCCACAATCAGCGTGGTGCACTGGCCGGTCATGACCATTTCGAGCGCCGTCTGCCCCGAGGGGCAATTGACCAGTTCGATATCAAGCTCTTCGAGGGTGGCCTTCAGCGTTTGAAGCGATCGTTTGTCGTGACACAAAATTGCTGCAGACTGGGGCATGAGCTACAAAGTACGGGCTCGGGCGAGGCGGGTAAATGTCACAGCGGTAATCGGCTCAGTGGTTACTGAAGAACTCTATAAATAGAGGAAAACATGGGTGTTAGGAGGCGGTTGGGGCCTGGTGGGTGGGCGCTGTTATAATCAAGAATTGCGCTCATGACTACGAAGCGACTGATTCGATCCACTACAGTTTTGTCGGTCCGGCGGGACGGGAAGGTCGTCCTGGCGGGCGATGGCCAGGTCACGCTCGGAGAGTCCGTAATCAAACATTCGGCGAAGAAGATACGGCGGTTGTATAACGACAAGATTGTAGCCGGGTTTGCCGGGTCGACCGCCGATGCGTTTACCTTGTTCAGCCGGTTCGAGGCGAAGCTCGAGCAGTATCACGGAAATTTGGGTCGCGGAGCGGTCGAGTTGGCTCGCGACTGGCGCACTGATAAGTTTCTGCGGCATCTGGAGGCGTTGCTGCTGGTGTGCGACAAGGAGCAAACGTTTCTTCTGAGTGGCCAGGGCGATGTGATTGAGCCCGACGGAGCGGTGGCGGCGATCGGCAGCGGCGGTCCTTATGCGCAGGCTGCGGCCCAGGCGCTGTCGGAACACACGCAACTTTCGGCCCGGGAAATCGCGGAAGAAGCAATGAAGATTGCGGGCAAGATGTGCATCTATACCAATGACAGGGTAACGATTGAAGAGTTGTAGGGCTCATGTGGGGACAGCCGCCCTCGGCTGTCCTCTGGGTCGAAGACCCAGCAGCTTCATTCCGCTGAGATCGGGTTAGGAGTTAGAGTCGAGCTTGGCTCGACGGACAGCCGAGGGCGGCTATCCCCACATGAGCATCTATGGCCATTTATCTTCCCTCTTCCGCTGAAGAAGAACAGCTTGCGCTGGATGAACTGACTCCGCGCGAGATTGTCGTTGAACTCGACAAACACGTGATTGGCCAGAAGGACGCCAAGCGCGCCGTGGCGATTGCGCTCCGCAACCGCATGCGGCGGCAGAAGCTCACTCCGGAACTCGCCGAAGAAATCATTCCCAAGAACATCATCATGATTGGCCCCACGGGCGTGGGCAAGACCGAGATTGCGCGGCGGCTGGCGAAGCTGGCGAATTCTCCGTTTCTGAAGGTCGAGGCTTCGAAGTTCACCGAAGTCGGCTACGTGGGACGAGACGTCGAGTCGATGGTGCGCGATCTGGTCGAGATCGCCATCGACAACGTGCGCGAAGAAAAGCTTGAAGACGTGGCCGACAAGGCTGAACTCAATGCGGAAGAGCGCCTGCTGGATATTCTGCTGCCGCCGTCACCGCCGCCGCGTGCGGATGGGAGTTCGACGACCGCGGGCGGCGTAGTGATTGATGGGAGCACGGCTTTGGCGGAGTCGTCGAGCCGGACGCGCGAGAAACTTCGGCAGCAACTGCGCGAGGGCAAGCTGGACGACCGCACAGTGGAGATTGACGTGCGCGAGCGCAACTTCCCGTCGTTTGAGATTCTGACCAACCAGGGCGTCGAGGAGATGGACGTCAACATTAAAGATATGTTGCCGAACATCTTCGGGCAGCGCACCAAGAAGCGGAAGATGAAGGTCAACGAGGCCTTCGAATATCTGATTCAGGAAGAAGAGCAGCGGCTGATCGATATGGATCAGGTGACGCGGATGGCGATTGATCGCGTGGAAAATTCAGGCATCGTGTTCCTGGACGAAATCGACAAGATCGCGGGGCGCGAAGGCGGGCACGGGCCTGACGTTTCGCGCGAGGGTGTGCAGCGCGACATCCTGCCGATTGTCGAAGGAACGACCGTCAACACGAGGTATGGGATGGTCCGAACGGATCACATTCTTTTTATCGCGGCGGGCGCGTTTCACGTTTCGAAGCCGAGCGATTTGATTCCCGAACTGCAAGGTCGGTTTCCGATTCGCGTCGAGCTGCAGTCGCTGACCATGGAAGATTTCGTGCGAATTCTGACCGAGCCGAAGTCGTCGCTGGTGAAGCAGTACACCGCGCTGCTTGAGACTGAGGGCGTGAAGCTGGAGTTTACGAAGGAAGCGCTGGATGAGATTGCGCACTTTGCCTTCCGCGTGAACGAGAGCACGGAGAACATCGGGGCACGGCGACTGCACACGATCATGGAGCGGGTTCTGGACGAGTTGAGCTTCGAAGCTCCGGAGAAGAAGGGCGACCACGTCACGATCGACGCCGATTATGTGCGCAAGATGCTCACCGACATCGTGAAGGATCAGGATCTGTCGCGCTACATTCTGTAGCAATTGTGCTCGTGTGGCCGCGGGCGACTCGCCCGCGCGGTTTTCGACTGCCCTCGAAGCCCTGAGCTATCTCTTCCAATCTCTTGTCCCGCCCCAAGCATTAATTTCCCGTTTCAGGCCACAAAACCTGCACGGGCGAGTCGCCCGTGCCCACACGAGCTTTGCCAGGTGCTACTCTCCTCGGTGCAGCGGAAGTATGAGTACCGTCGCAATCTCCCTCACTACCAGAAAGACAACCGAATCCTGTTCATCACTTACTCCACATGGCACCGCTGGACGCTTCCAGTGATTGCCAAGGACTTGGCTCTGGACTCTTGCCGGCGAGCTGATGGGAGGAAGTATTCACTGTACGCCGCGGTCGTCATGCCCGATCACGTTCATCTGATTTGCATGCCGCTTATGGATGAGAACGGATCAATCTCGATCCCAGAAATCACTCGGACCATCAAGAGCGAATCCGCCCACCGAATCAACGAAGCTTTAACGCGAACCGGGCGTGTTTGGCAGGACGAGTCGTTTGATCATATTTTGCGTGGTGACGAAAGTCTTAGGAAGAAGGCGATGTATATTCTGGAGAATCCAGTCCGAGCGGGATTAGCTGGTAGTCCGGGCGAGTATAGGTGGTTGTGGTGGGATGCGAATCTGATTGAATCGGTCGCTTAAAACCTCACGGGCGAGTCGCCCGCGGCCACACGCGTCCCTATCCGTCTGATTTTCTCCTGCTCACTCATGACCCCGTAATTTTCAACGCGCGGCAGACAAATTAATCAAGTCTGCAAATGACGGGGATATACTTCTCCCCGAGCCCATCATGAAGCGCCACGTCCTCATCTTCGGTCTCGTCGGCGGCGTCCTCATCGCCACCCTCCAATACACCGAATACCGCTTCGTCATCATCGAGCACTCCGTTGAACTCTACGGTGCGCTCGTCGCCATCCTCTTCGCGACCTTCGGCATCTGGCTCGGCCTCCGCATCACGCGCGGTCGCGAAACCATCCGCGAAACGGTCGTGGTGAGGGAAGTGCTTGTCCCTGCGGAAGTCCCTGCCGCCGGACCCTTCACTCCAAATACGGCCCAGCAGCAGACCCTCGGCATCACAGCCCGCGAGCTCGAAATCCTCACCCTGGTCGCCCGCGGCCTCAGCAATCGCGAGATCGCCACCCAGCTTTTCGTTTCCGAAAACACCGTCAAGACCCACTGTGCCCGCGCCTTCGACAAGCTCGGAGCCGCCCGCCGCACCCAGGCCGTCCAGCGCGGCAAAGAACTGGGCCTCCTGCCGTGACCGCGTCACCCGAAAGCATGATTTCCGCTCCATTCCTGCAAAATCATTAGAAAGGATGACGACATCCGGCCCGGTTTCACCGTATCGTGACTCCATTCTCATTCGCACCAGCTTCACTCAAACCAGGAGCCTCACATGAAGAAAACCGTCCTCACCTTCGGCCTCATCTCCGGCGTCATGATCTCCTTCCTTATGGGCGGCTCGCTTCTCCTCGCCGACAAGATCGGATCCGGCCACAGCATGGTGCTCGGCTACACCATCATGGTGGCGTCGTTCCTGCTGATCTACTTCGGCATCCGCAGCTACCGCGACAACAACCTCGACGGGCAAATCTCCTTCGGACGCGCCTTCGCCTGCGGCATCCTGATCGCCCTCATCACCACCGTCTGCTACGTCGCCATGTGGGAGGTCCTCTACTTCAACTTCATGCCCCATTTCATGGACAGCTACTTCGCCGCGCAGATTCACAAGGTCCAGTCCTCCGGGCTCGACCCCGCCACCACCGCCGCGCAGGTCGCTGCCATCCAGCACTCTCAGCAGCTCTACCAGAACCCCTTCGTCAACATGGCCTACACCTTCATGGAGCCCCTGCCCGTCGGCCTTATCATTACTCTCATCTCCGCTGCCATCCTCCGCCGCAAAGCCCCAGTCCAACCCACCACCGCTCCCAAAGTCGTGGCTGCATGAGTTAAGGCCGGGGCTTAAAATTGTGTGGTGAGAACTAGATGTTCGGCGATGCGATGGAGCAATTGGCGTCCACTAGTGGCCGCAAAGCGGCGAAAGATTGCAGCCCACGGCGTAAGCCGTGGGAACAGTGGGATACCGAAAAGCCCCAGCGGGGCGAAAGATTAGTTCTCACGCACACTCGTAAGCCCTTTCCGTTTTCAAGCGAAGGTTTTCCACAGCCCCAGTGTGTGACGAACGACCTTTACTCAGGAAATTGAAACGCGCACACTGACATGGTGCGTGCGGACTTTTTCCAACCGATCTCTGACAAGCGAGCCAAAGCCAAGCTGTGCCGCTCCTCCAGCGCCTCTAACTCCTTATCTTTGAAGATTTTGCCTCTAACTCCTTTAGATCCAAGATTTTGGCAGATCAATCCAATCCCTGCTCAGCGTAACCCTAATGAATCCAGGATTTTACAGATTCAAAAGAAAAAAAATTGCGAGGTCCGTTCTCTCCCTTGCTCCCATTCCACGTCCCTCCGGGTCCTCGGAGTCCTCTGTGGTTTATCTTTGACTAGCCAATGAAAACCATCGATCGTGCCCGCCTGCAGTCCCTGATGCAACGCGAACAGAAGAAGTTTGTGGACGAGCGTCCGAAGTCGAAGGCGCTCTTTGAGCGGGCGCGCAAGTCGCTGCTGGCGGGCGTGCCCATGAACTGGATGGTGAAGTGGGCGGGGGCGTTTCCTCCGTTTGTGCGCGAGGCACAGGGGGCACACTTCTTTGACGTGGACGGGCATCGCTATATCGATTTCTGTCTGGGCGATACGGGAGCGATGACGGGGCATTCTCCCCACGCCACGGTGAAGGCCATGGAAGAGCAGGCGCGGCGCGGGCTTACGCTGATGCTGCCGGGGGAAGATTCGATTTTTGTGGCCGAGGAGTTGCAAAAGCGTTTCAACCTGCCGTATTGGCAGTTTGCGCTGACGGCGACGGACGCGAACCGGTTTTCGATCCGGCTGGCGCGGCACATCACGGGGCGGGCGAAGATTCTGGTGTTCAACTGGTGCTATCACGGGACCGTCGATGAAACGTTCATCACGCTGGATGCGGATGGGGTGGCCGGGCCACGGCCCGGGAACATTGGTCCGCCAGTGAATCCGGCGGTGACGACTAAGGTTGTCGAGTTCAACGACGTCGACGCGCTGGAGGCCGCACTCGTCTCGGGCGACCTAGCTTGCGTGCTGGCTGAGCCGGCGATGACGAATGTGGGCATCGTGCATCCGCAGGCGGGATATCACAAGGCGCTGCGGGAACTCACGCGCGAGTACGGGACGCTGCTCATTATCGATGAGACGCACACGATCTGCGCGGGGCCGGGCGGGTACACGCGGGCGGAGAATCTCGATCCCGACATTCTCGTTTTTGGAAAGGCTATTGGAGGAGGCATTCCGGGCGCGGCTTATGGGTTTTCCCAGGAGGTTGCCGACCGGATTTCGGCTAAGCAGGAACTGGAGAACTGCGACGTGGGCGGGATTGGAGGCACCCTGGCGGGGAATGCATTGTCGCTTGCGGCGATGCGCGCCACGTTGACGAAGGTTCTTACGAAAGAAGCTTTCGACCGGATGATTCCGATGGCGGAGCGCTGGACCGCGGGTGTGGCCAAGGCGATTGCCGACGCGGAGTTGCCGTGGCATGTGACGCGGTTGGGGTGTCGGGCGGAATATCTGTTTGGTCCGACGAAGCCGAAGAATGGCGCCGAGGCGCACGACGCGATGGATTTCGAGATGGAGCGATTCATGCATTTATACGCGATGAACCGGGGGATCCTGCTCACGCCGTTTCATAACATGGCGCTGATGTCGCCCCAGACCGAAGCGGACGATGTGGACCGGCACACGAAAGTGTTTCGCGAGGCGGTGCGCGAGTTGGCGGGATAATTCCCACTCTTGCCGCAAGAGAAGCGGCACGCGAACGTGCGAGTGCTTATAACGTAGAGATCCTTCGACTGCGCGAGCTCATTCGAGCTCGCTTCGCTCAGGATGACAATTTTCAGAAGTGAATACGCTCATGAGACGGCGTCGGGGTCGGAGCGCGGTCTGGTAGTCTGTTCCTTCCGCATGGGACGCTACCTGCCGACGCTTTTGATGGCTCTGGGGACGCCGTTGCTGTTTACGGCGTGTGCGACGATTGGGCCGCCGCAGCCTCCGTCTCTGGAGTTGCCCAAGCCGCCCGCGGATCTGCGTGCTGTGCGCAAGGGTGATCGCGTGATTCTTACCTGGACTGCCCCCATTGTCACGACCGATCGGCGCACGGTGCGAAGCGTAGGTGAGACCCGGATCTGTCGTGGCTTTGAACAGGAATTGACCCAGTGTGGAACGCCGGTGGGCGAGGCGGCAGCGCTGGCGATTCCGACCGCGAATCACAGTTTGGCGCAGAAGATCCCAAGGTCGTATACCGATTCGCTCGGCGTCCAGCTGCAGAGCGACAATCCTTCCAGCTTTATTACCTACGCGATTGAAGTGCTCAATGCGGGCGGTCGCAGCGCCGGGCTGTCGAATCAAGTGCGGGTTTCGCTGGTTCGGACGCTTCCACCGCCGCGCGAGTTTGCGGCGCGCGTCACAGGCCAGGGAGTCGTGCTGACTTGGGCGAACGATGTGCCTCCGTCATCTTCTGCCGTGGTGCGTTATGTGTATCGGGTGCGTCGACGGCAGGAAGGGAGCGCGGAGCAGATTCTGGCCGGCCAGGTCCCGGCGGGAAGCGACCCCATTGTGACTCTGACGGATTCGAACATCGAGTGGGGAAAAACTTACGAGTATCACGCGGAGACCGTTACGGTCGTTACTGAGCAGAACAAGCCTGAACTGCAGGTAGAAGGCGATGACTCGCCGGAGATCAAAGTGTTCGCGAACGATGTATTTCCGCCGGCGATTCCTGCTGGGCTGCAGGCCGTGGCTTCCGGGCCGGGACAGAAGACGTTCGTCGATCTGGTGTGGGCGCCGGTCAGCGACGTCGATCTTGATGGGTATAACGTGTACCGGCGTGAAGTGGGCGCGCAGCCAGTAAAGGTCAATGCGGCGCTCGTGAAAACTCCCGCGTACCGCGACCAGTCGGCCATCTCGGGGAAGAGTTACTTTTATTCCGTGTCTGCCGTAGATGTGCGCGGAAACGAGAGCGCACGGTCGGAGGAGGCGGGCGAAACGGTGCCTTAAGCACCCACCGGGCTGAAGCCCGGACATCGATTTGGACTGGCTGGCGCGGCCCCGAAGGGCCGCTCTTCCACGGTGAAGGACCGCTTTTGGACTGGGGCGCGGACAGTATGGAATTCTCTGCCTACGATGGCGCGAGGGGCATTGAATGATTAAGCCGCCTGATCGAATCGTTGCGCGTGAGAGTGGTTCCGGCGGTGCCCTTGGAAAATATTTCCCTACCGTTCGCCTCAAATTCAATGGATATGGTTAGATAGAGGGCGATGAAATATTGCCGATTTCAATTCAATGGCCAGGCCCAGTACGGGCTGGTTGAGTCCGTTGGCGGGCGGGACGCGATTGTGCGCGTGCTGCTTACTGCGCCTGAAGAGGCTGACGGGGACATGGAAAGCTTGCGCACGCGGCGGATCGAGGCGATTCCGCTGGAAGAGGCGGCGCTGTTGCCTCCGGTGCGTCCGTCAAAAATCGTTTGCGTGGGGCGGAACTATCGCGAGCACGCGGCTGAGTTGGGGCACGATGTGCCGAAGGAGCCGCTGATTTTTCTGAAGGCCACGTCGGCGCTGCTGTCGCCGGGAGGTGTGGTGCGTCGTCCGAAGATTTCAGAGCGCGTCGATCATGAGGGCGAACTGGGAGTGGTGATTGGCAAGACTTGCTACCAGCCGGCGGCGGATGCGGACATCCGGCAATATATTTTGGGATACACGTGTGTGAATGACGTGACCGCACGCGATCTGCAGACGAAAGACGGGCAGTGGAGCCGGGCCAAGGGCTTCGATACGTTCTGTCCGGTGGGGCCGGTGGTCACGGATGAGATCGATCCGTGGGCGGGCGTGGGCGTGCAGACGCGCGTGAATGGGCAGATTAAGCAAGATGGCAACACGCGGGATTTTATCTTCGCGCTCGATGTGGTGATCCGGCATATTGCGCAGGCGATGACGTTGTTTCCGGGAGATTTGATTCCGAGCGGGACGCCAGCGGGTGTGGGGCCGCTGGTTGCAGGGGATGTGGTCGAGGTCAGCGTGGAGGGTGTGGGGACGCTTAGGAATTCGGTGGTGGATGAGTAGATATCCGGAGCATTGTCATCCTGAGCGAAGTCGAAGGACCTTGCGTTAGCCGGGGCCTTCGGCGAGTCCGGGAAGGCGTTCTCACGGTGCTCTCGATAGAGTTGGAGGCGGGGAAGAAACTCCCGGATGGGGTGGTAGCGACGCGTAGGGGCACGGGGTCCTTCGACTACGCGAGCTCATTCGAGCTCGCTTCGCTCAGGATGACAGAGTAGGGGGGCACTCAGGCCGGCCGGGCGTGGCTACTGCAGCCGGAATCGTTCCTTCATCAGCCGCTGCAGGCGGGGCTTGTACAGGAGGTCGAAGGCGAGTTCTTTGTCGGGGAACATGGCGAGGGCGGCGCGTTTGGCTCCGGCGGCCAGTTCTGAGGCTTCTTCCACGGTGAGGTTGGGGTCCTGGCCTATGACCGACATCACCATGCTGATCATCACTTGCAGGCGGCGGATTTTGCGGGCTTCCTCTTCGCGCTCTTGCTGCTCCGGCATGGGAAAGCTCGGTTCCTGCCTGGCCTGTTGATGCATGTTCATGGTGTCCCCCTTTTTCGTCCCACATAAAGACGCCTACTGCTTTGGATGACGCGGCGCGGTTCGGTGTTGCGCCGGTGGTTCCTGCCATTCTGTCTCATTTACCGGGGAAAGCAACTGCACAAAGGTGTCGTTCTGGGGTCATTGCTGTAGATTCGTGGGGGGCGGCAAGCGGTAGCATGCAGAGGTCGCAACCCGTAGCCCCGAACGCATTCGTTCGGGAGCGCTCGCCTCTCACAAAGCACCCGAGAAATGGGGCACACGGGAGGCCGGCTTTCCACCAGGGCTAAAGCCGGAAGGATTTTATGCATATGACGCGGCGCTAAAGCGCCGCTCTTCCACGGTCCATGTGACTGTCGTGGTTCTGAAGGGCCGCTCTTCCACGGTTCATGCGTCTGTCGCGGTTCTAGAGGGGGCGCTCGCTTCGGCTCGCTGGCCGGACGAATGCGTCCGCCCCTACGTGATATGCGGAGCCGGTTGAGGCATCGGAACTGGAGTAAAATCGATTGCTGTGCGGGAGAGGGATCGGTCAAGCGCCTGCTGCCCGATTCCAGATTGGAGATGTCATGGCAGAAGCTGGCAATTCGGCCGCTGAGCAGCCGCGTCCTGATCCTAACGAGAAACTGGTGAAGGTGTTTGACTCGGAGCAGGAACCGGAGGCGCTGGTGGTGAAGGGTTTGCTGGATTCGGCGGGCATCGACAGCGATCTGACGTCGGCTTCGCTGGTGCAGGATGCGTTCCCGGGGCTAGGCGGAATGGTCATCCTCGTGCGCGAAGAGGATGCGGACGAGGCGCGGCGGGTGATTGCGGAGGGGCGACGATCGTCGATCACTTCGGGTCCGGACGATGACGTGACGGCGGAGTATCCGGCTATTGAAGAGCCGCCACAGAAGGCGTGACCGAGTGGCCGTCGAGGTAGAAGCTGACGGCTCCATCCAGATCGGTGCGGTAGACGCGCGCTCCCGCGTCAGACAGACGGCTGAGAGTTTCCATGCGAGGCAGTCCGAAGGAGTTTCCTGATCCTACTGAAATGATGGCGAACTGCGGACTCACTGAGGCGAGCAACTCCGGTGACGTGGCATTGTTGCTGCCGTGATGGCCCACCTTTACTAAGTTCGCGCTGGGATGATGAAGTGCGGCGATGCGGCGTTCCACCTGCTTCTCGGCATCTCCCTCGAGCAAGACGGACGAATTGCCGTAGCTCACGCGCAGCACCATGGAATCATTGTTGACCGGTTTACTTCCAACGAACCAGCCGCTCGGCGGGAATAACACCTGGATCGTCGCGCCGCCGAGAGTGAATTCGTCTCCTTCCCAGTGGCGCACCACTTTGATGCCGAGTGATTGCGCGGTGGCGACCACGTTCTCCAGAGCCTGGCTTGGAGGCAGCAATCCTACCCATAGTTCCTTGGGCCTGAAATTTTTGAGGATGGCAATCATTCCGCCGATGTGGTCGGAGTGTCCGTGGGTGATGGCGACGGCGTCGAGGCGGGAGATGCCGCGCGTCCATAGATAAGGAGAGACGACGTCTTCGCCGAAATCGAGTTGCGATCCGCCGGGACCGATGGGGCCTCCGGCATCGACCAGCAGGGTGCGGCCTTGCGGAGTGACGAGCAGGGTGGAATCGCCCTCGCCGACGTCGATGGACGTGACTTCTAAAATTCCGGGACGCGTGTGCGGTGCGACGGGGATGAATGCGAGGGCGATCGACGAGAAGAGGATGGCGGTGAGGCCAGTGCAGGTCAGGAGTGGACGCCGCCGTGCCGACCACATCGCCAACGCAAGTGCGGCGGCTGCGAGTGCAATCATGACGAGCGACGGCACGGGGATGCGCAGATCAGACACTCGCAGGGCGCCGAGGTCCCGGACCGTGCCGGTGATTCCGTCCACCGCGAACGTCGTTAGGAGCACGGGAACTCTGGCTAACCAAGGCGCGATGCATCCCAAGGCGAGTGCGGCGATAGCGGCGGGCATCATCAACTGCACCAAGGGCACGACGATGATGTTCGAGGGCAGTCCGATGGTGGTGGCGCGATGGAAATAGTACGCCATGGGGAGGGCGAGTCCCATCTGCATGACGGCGGAGATGAAGAGCAATTCCCATGCGGTAAGGGCCACTCGGACGGTCGTGCGAACGAGGCGGCGTGACCACTTCTCTCCGACGAAAAGAGCGACGCGTCCGGCGATGAATTGCAGATCGACGCGGAACTGGCCAACGCGAGGGGGAAGTTGCGCGGCGTAATCGTTGGAGTCCCAGTGAGCGAGCGCTTGCTTCTGAAGTTGGGAAGTGCGCTGCAGGATGGGTATTCCGATAGCCGCGACGATCAGCACGCAGACGAATGTCATCTGGAAGCTGGCGGTAAAGAGCTGGCGCGGGTCGACGATCAGCAATCCCAAGGCGGCTGCGCCCAGTGCGTTGACCATGGCGCGATCGCGGAAGAGCAGGCGTGTTCCCAGGTAGATGGCACACATTAACGTGGCGCGCCAGACGGGGGCGCCGACTTCGGTGGTGAAGGCGTAGGCGACGCAGAATAAGACCGTGAGTAGCGTTGCGGGGACATCGGGCAGGCGCAGGCGACGCAGTGTCCAAAAGACCACAAAGGCGAGGATGCTGACATTCATTCCGGAGACGACGAGCACGTGGTAAGTGCCGGAGCGTTGGAAGTCGATGCGGGTGTCGCGGTCGATGAAGGCTTCTTCGCCGATGACCATGGCATCGATCAGCGCGGCCTCGCGTGGCGGCCAGAGTTGATGCACCTTGGCAACGATGCCACGATGCATGCGGCTGCGCCAGGAGGCGATGCGGCTTCCGGCAAAGCCCGGGAGGCGTTCGACATCTTGTATTTTGGCCGAGGCCAGAGCGGCGATGCCACGGTCGGCGAGGTATCCCTGATAGTCAAAGGCTCCGGGATTGTGGAAATTGCGTGGGAGTTTGAGTTTGGCGGAGAAATGGATGCGGTCGCCATAGTGGAAGACTGGAATGGCCGCGGCGGGAGTGGGATCTGCGAGATTTTCTTCTGGTGATTCTTCGTTCGGGCGCGGGCTGTAGATGTTCAGGCGGATGCCAGAATGAATGGCTTCGCTCTGCCCTGCCGAGGTCTGGACTTCCTCCGTTTCTACATCGAGGGTCTGTCTGATTTCGTTGAAGCCGCCCGGTTGGAGGCGTCCGTCACGGGTGACGTGGGCGGTGATTTGGAGTTCCTGGCGGTCGGCGTGGGGTTGAATGCTCGTGTCGAGGCGGGCGGTGGCATCGCGGAGTTGGATGTGGAGCGCGCCTGCAAGGAAGAAGGCTGCTAGAGCGAGAAGCCAGCCGACGCCCGATCGGCGCTGCGCGAAGTAGGCTGCCGCTGCCAGGAACGCGGTGAGGGCGACGATCCACCAGAGCGCGGGGCGCCATAGGTAGACTCCCGCGACGATGCCGAGGGAGTAGAACAGGGCGGTCCAGAGCATGGGCTGACGGGGCGCTTTGAGCCGGAACATGGGCGGCGACGCGGGAGTGGACGGCGGGATCATACGAGTGATCGTCACCCGAAGCATTCAGGTGTTGTCGCGGAGGTCTCGAATGAGATCCCTCGTGCAATTCGCAGCGAAATCTCTTCCGCCCCTATGGGGCTTGCCGATTTTTCGCTCGCGCACCCACGGCCTGCGAGGTTGCGGAACAACGTGCCCATCACCGAACAAGCGACCACGGGGGCTGAAGCCCACACTGATTCCAGATGCCTACGCAGCCCTAAAAGGGCCGCGCTTCCACCGTAATTTTTCCGCAACGGCTTGCGCCGTGGGCTGCATTCTTCCACCGCGTCGCGGCTGTCCGCGACATGGACTAAGGGGCTGGGCTCGCCCGGCGGACAGCCGAAGGCGGCTGTCCCCACATCAGCCCTGCGGACCACCAAGGCGACTGCCTCGGCAGCAGTCTCAGCGGGCCAGGTGCACGACGCTTTCCAGGTGGTAGGTTTGTGGAAAAAGATCCACCATGTGTGCTTGCTCGACGCGATAACCGGCAGCGAGCAGGGGCACGACGTCGCGGGCCAGCGTGGCTGGATCGCACGATACATAAACAACGCGTGGCGCGCCCAAGGAAGCCAACATTCGCGCCACGCGTTCTCCCAGGCCACTTCGAGGCGGGTCCACCACCGCTAGGTCGGGCTTATTAAGGATATGAGGGAGGACTATGCCCTTCCCGACTCGCCCCGGATTTTCCGCACGGGCCAGGTACTGCTCCGTGGTGGCCTGAACTGCCTCTCCATTCGAGGACTGATTGTAGGAAAGGTCGCCTGTGGAAGTCTGTGACGACTCAACAGAAACGATGTGATGAAAGTCACCGGCCAGGGCTGTGGAAAACAATCCCACGCCAGCGTAGAGGTCGAGCGCCAGTTTGCCGGATTGCCCGGCGGTGACGATCTTTACCAGTTCGTCGGTGAGGTGACGGTTGGTTTGAAAAAACGATCCGGCGCTCACGCGGTAGGACGCGCGCTGGGTCTGATAGCTCAAGTGCGCGGCGCCAACGGTGACGAGGATTTCCTGCGCGCTGGCTTTGCGGTCGCCGGGATTGGGCTCGCGGAAGGCGACGACTCCCGCGATTTCGGGCAGCGCCGCGCGGAAATCTTCCGCCCATTCGCGGATCGCCGCCCTGCGCGCTTCGCGGGCACAGCTGACGTCGATGAGCACTTGCGTGTCATCTGCGTTGGCGAAGAACTCGACCTCACGCACACCCTCGGGAACTTTGCCCGCGCGGCCGCTTTGCCAGAGAGACGCGATGCCGCGGTTGATGAGCGGCGAACTGATGGGACACTCTTCGACGGCGAGCAGGTCATGCGAGGCCATCTTGAAGTATCCGGCAGAGAAAGTGGGCTTCGTCTGCACCTGCAGGCGCGAGCGATTGCGGTAGTTCCAGGGCGGCGACGGATGAACTTCAATGTCGAACGGCAATTCTAACTTGGCGAGGCGCCGCAGGCTTTCGCGCAGGATCTCTTTCTTGATCTCGAGTTGGTGTTCGTAGTCGGTGTGCTGGTAGTGGCATCCGCCGCAGCGGGTGAAGTGTGGGCAGGGTGGCGGGACGCGGTGAGGAGAAGGTTCGAGGATCGAATCGGCCTTCGCTCTGGCGAAGCCGGACTTCTGCTCGGTGAGGGAAGCGTCGATTTTCTCATCAGTCAGGACGAAGGGGACGAACACCGTCTTGCCGCGCGCATGAGCGTCATCAGCAGGTGCGGCGGAGGACGAGGCGACAGGCAGACGGGCCAAGCCGTCGCCGCCGTAGATCAGCTTTTCGATTGTGAGGAGCAAGAGTTGATTCTACGGCATGGAGAGGACAGCCATGCATCGCATGCCTGCCGGGGAAGCCGCCCTGATCGATGCGCGCGAGATACCTCGCTCCGCCTGAAGTGCGGCACGCTCGGGACGACGCCGGCCGCAGGGTTAAGGTTACTTTTTTACGGCCCAGGCTAATCCATCGGGCTGCTTGCCTGCGTCGATCTGTCCGGTGACTTCCAGAGTCTTCAGATCGATGACGGCGATTTTGTCGGCGCTGCTGACTGCGACGTAAGCGCGGGAGCCGTCGGGCGCGATCAGGATTCCGGCGGAACCACCTCCCAGGTTCAACTGCTTCACTTCTTTGTGTGTGGATGCGTCGAGTACCAGAAGGCTCGTGTCTCCGGAGCGCGCACCCAAAGCGGAGATCAGGACGTGCTTACCGTCTGGCGTGAACTTCAGGCGGTTAGCTCCCTTCACGGGGATGGGAAGCGTTTGAACAGCTTTCTTCGAGGCGACGTCGATGATGGTGACGGTTGCATCGCGGGCGTTGGCAGCCCATAGTTCCTTTCCGTCGGGCGAAACGTCGAAGCCTTCGCAGCCCTGACCGGCCGGAACATTCGTCACTTCCCAGGTGAGGCGCGGCGCGCCCGGCGGCGAGCCGGGAGGTCCGGATCCTGGCGGCGCTCCTGGCGGCGGACCAAAGCCGTTTGGTTGCGAGACTTGTTCGATGATGCTGATGGTGGCGGAATTCACGTTGGACGTGAAGATCTTGTTGAGTCCGCTGGTCACAATGATCATGTGGGTTCGATCTTGACCGGTGCCGAGGATCCAATCAACATGCTGCGTCGCCGGATCGTAGCGGCCGATGACTTTGTTCGTCTCGGCGGTGAAATAGAGTTTTCCCCCAGCGAAATCCAGGCCATGAGTGGAATGCAACGCGCCCAGATCGATGGCGGGCAGCGCCTTGCGGGTAATGAGATCGACGACGGAGATTGTATTCAGAGTGCTGTCGAGACCGCCATAGTTGGAGATGTAGGCGAGCTTGCCGTCATCGGACGCGATGATTTCATGGGGATCGGGGCCGGATGGCATGCGCGCTAGAACCTGCAAAGTCGTTGGATCGACGATGGAGACCGTGTGGTCGCTTTTTGAAAGCACCAGGAGGGTAGTCGTTTGCGCTTGAGCGAGCGCAGTAATGGAGATGACCGTGATCGCGACTAGGCAATAGATGTTTCGCAGGAATCTTGCGGTTCCATTCATGGAATTTCCTCCCGGCTTCTGGGCAGCTAGTTTACAACGCTCGGCCAGCCGCCGCGCCAGACGCCCAGGCCCACTGAAAGTTGAAGCCGCCGAGTTGGCCGGTGACGTCGACGACCTCGCCGATGAAATACAGGCCGGGCACTCCGCGGCATTCCATGGATTTGGCGGAGAGTTCGTCAGTGTCGATTCCGCCGCAGGTGACTTCGGCCTTCTCGTAGCCCTCGGTGCCTGCGGGCAGGACGGTCCAGGCATGGACTTGCCGCTCGAGATCGGAGAGCGCGGTATTCGTCCAGGATTGCGGCGCGTGATGTTCAAGCCAGCGATCGGCTAGGCGGACTGGCAAGACCCTGCGGAATTCGGATCGCAGTGCCGTGAGCGTGCGCGGCGTTTTGGGGTCGTGGAAAATCGCGGTGAGATTACGGTTTGGGGCCAGGTCGATAGCGATGCGCTGCGGCTTCTTCCAGTAGGACGAGATCTGAAGAATTGCAGGACCGCTGAGTCCGCGGTGCGTGATCAACATTTTCTCGCGGAACTGCTGTCCGTCGCACGAGGCGACCACTTCCGCGGACACGCCCGATAAATCACAGTAGCGGGAGCGGTCTTCTTGATCGAGAACGAGGGGTACGAGGCCGGGCCAGGGGTCGCGAATCTTCAGACCGAACTGGCGGGCGAGGTCGTAGCCGAATGATGTCGCGCCGATCTTGGGAATCGACAGGCCTCCGGTCGCCACGACTAACGCAGGGGAGTAGAATTCAGCGCCGTTTGTGCGGAGGACGAATTCTGCGGTCCGGCTCACTTCCAGAATTCTTGTGTTCAGGAAGATGCTGACGTTGGCGGCGCGGCATTCCTCTTCGAGCATCCCCAGGATGTCGCTGGCGGAACGGTCGCAGAACAGTTGCCCAAGCGTCTTCTCGTGATAGGGGATGCGGTGCTTCTCGATCAGTGCGATGAAATCGGCGGGCGTGTAGCGGGCCAGCGCGGACTTCGCGAAATGCGGATTAGACGAGAGGAAGTTTTCGGGCTGTGTGTGGAGGTTCGTGAAATTGCAGCGGCCTCCGCCAGAGATCAGGATCTTCTTGCCGAGGCGATCGGCGTGGTCGAGGACGGCGACGTGGCGTCCGCGCTTGCCGGCCTCGATGGCGCACATCAGGCCTGCTGCTCCGCCGCCGAGAATCAGTGCGTCGAAATGATGGGTCACGTTGGAGTGAACAGCTTACCTCAGCTGCTAGAGCCGGCGGTGTTGCGGCGTTCATCAGACGACATAGGTTGCGGGAAACGTGGTGGCATCAAGGGAGAAGCGACCACGGGGGCTGAAGCCCTCACTGATTTCACATGTCTCACGCGGCCCTGAAGGGCCGCTCTTCCACGGTTGTACACGCATGGTCGTGCGCATTTATGTTTCTTGAGTACACTCTGAAATTGTTCTGCTTCCACCAAGGCCCTCGTCACAATCCTCTCACATATAAAACAGACTCAGGCGCGGGAGTCGATATTTTTCCAGAAGGCGTTTGTGGACGTATTGCTTGTGGAGTTGGTCGATCTGGGCTCCGGACATTTTGCTGCGGTAGGGAGCGAGATCGCGGTCAGCTTCGGCGCGAACGGTGACGATTTCTTCGTCCGGCGTTGACGCGAGCAACATGGCGAAGAGCTTTTCTTCGAGCACCGTCAGGCGGCGCTCCAGATCTTCCAGACGGGCTGCCGGTTTTGCTTCTATTTGTTCCGCGAGTTCGCGCAATGTTCTCGCCGCATCGAGAGCGACCGAGCGCGCGGAGACTCCGCCTGCTTCGGGTAGCTTTGCCGCCTCTAGCAAATCGGCGTTCCGCCGCAGGAACGGGACGACCACGGCCGGCTCAAATCCTTGGCTGGCGCTGGATTTCGGTGGCGCAGCGTCAGCTCCAGATGTGCCTACCGCAGCTTCTTTCATGTCTTCGGCCGCCGACAGCACCAACTGCGAGCAGTAGGCCAGACTGTTCACTTTTTTCGTTTTCGACGGGCGCTGATCGTAGCGGTCAAAGGCTTCGTCGATGCCACGCAGCACGGCCTCCAGCGGTATGCTCGCATCTTTCCAGGTTTCAATCAGAGCCCAGTCGAGAGTCGAGAGCAGCAGGCCTCCGCCGCGGCGGCGCAGGAAGCGGTCCTCAATCTCGGTGAAATAATTGAAGTAATTTTCCACGGCGGGTCAGCGCGACGAACGCGTGGGCGAAGAGTTCGGGACGCCGCCACCATTCTTGGATTTCGGCGAGGACGCTTTTGCTTCGGCCTCGTGAGCAGCTTTGGCCGTCGCGGAATCTTTGCGCGCGGAGCCGTTGCGTTCCCAGATAATGCGCAAGCCTTCGAGCGTCAGGAAGTCGTCGACGTGCTTGATGTATTTCGATCCAGTGCCGATCATGGGGCCGAGGCCGCCGGTGGCAAGCACGCGGGTGTCCGGACCCAGCTCCGCGAGCAAGAGTTCGAGGATGCCGTCGACCAGACCGAGATATCCGTAGTAGAGGCCGGATTGCAGGCTGCCGACGGTGTTGGAACCGATGACACGGGCGGGCTTGCGGATCTCGACGCGCGGCAGGCGCGCGGTGCGCTCGAATAATGCGTCGGCCGAAATGCCGATGCCGGGGCAGATCACTCCCCCAAGATATTCGCCCTTTGCCGATACGCAGTCGAACGTGGTAGCCGTGCCGAAGTCCACGATGACGCAGGGGCCGCCATATTTTTCGAAAGCCGCGACGGCATTGACGATGCGGTCGGCGCCTACTTCCGCAGGATTGTCGTAGTGTACCGGCATGCCGGTCTTTACTCCGGGCTCGATATAAAGAGGACGCAGGTTGAAGTAGCGCTCGCAGACCTGGCGCAGAACAGGATCGAGCGGCGGAACAACCGAGGAGATCACGATGCCGTGAATGCCTTTCGACTCGAGGCCGGCCATGGAAAACAGGTTACGAAACAGGACACCGTATTCGTCGACAGTACTGGTGCGCGAGGTGGCGACGCGCCAGTTGGCGACCAGGCGCTCGTAACGCGGAATTTCGTCGGAGTCGCCGGCGGTGTTGACCTTTGCGACGCGTGCGAAGACGCCCAGAACCGTGTTCGTGTTGCCGACGTCAATGACGAGAAGCATAATGAGTTGCTAGCTACTAGCTGCTAGCTTCCAGCTAAACCTTGCGCTGACGAGGCGGTTCAAAGTTCTCTCACTGTTCCGCTCAGCACTGTTTTCGTTTCCTTCGCAGTGCGTACCCGCAAGAATCCGCGCTCGTCGAGACCTTCGGTGGTGCCTTCGAAGGCGGCCCCGTTTTCTTCGATGCGAACCGCCTTGCCTTGCACCCACGATGAACTCTCGGCGAAGCGGCGGAGAATCTTCTGCTTCGCCTCGGGATCGTCACACAAGTGGCGATACTCGCGGTCGAGTGATTTTAGCAAAGCTGCTACCAGTTCGACGCGGGACCACTCGCTGCCGGTCACCAGGCGCAGTGAGGTCGCTCCCAGTTCCTTAGGAAAGCTTGCCTGATTCACGTTGATACCGACGCCCACAACGATGTAGCGGACGCGAGTGGCTTCGGCATTCATCTCGGCGAGAATTCCACAAACTTTTTTGCTGTCGATCAAAAGATCGTTGGGCCACTTCAGATCTGGGGTGACGCGTGAGTCGACTTGTTCAATGGCAGCCCGCACCGCGAGTCCGGCCGCGAGCGACAACGCCAGAACTTCCGAGGGTGGAAGCGCTGGCCGCAGGATCACCGAACAGTAAATTCCAGTGGACCGTTGGGACTGCCACGAGTTGGCTCCGCGGCCCCGGCCCGCGGTTTGCTCCTCGGCCAGGAAGACGCTGCCTTCGGGAGCGCCGTCCGCTGCAGCGGCCATGGCTGAAGTATTGGTCGATCCAATCTTGTAAAAGTGGTGGAGGTGTTCGTCGAAGATGGTAGCGCGCAACAACGGCCGTAAGATTTCTGGCAAGAGCAGGTCCGGGACGGAGCGCAATTGATATCCGGTCGCGGGATGGCCGGCGACGTCCACACCGAGGCCGCGCAGTTGTTGAATCAGGCGCCAGACTTCGGAGCGGTTGGAAGAAATTTCTTCGGCAATTTTCGTTCCGCTAACAACGACGGTCGCGTGCTCCATCAACAGGCGCACAATACGACCCAGCCGCAGATCGGTGGGCTGCGGTTGGTGCGCGGCGGGCGTTTTGGCACGCGTCGCGCCCTCACGAATTGTGCCAGTCTTGCTGATGCGGAGATTATGCGCGAATCCCCGCGAAACAACAAACATCAACGCGATTGCGCCGTTTCAGTGAACGTGGCTACCGGATGTCCGAGTGCGTATTGACCTTCGGTGTTCACGCACACCGTCCTTGCGGTCGTGGGCAACCTCAGCACGACCGTTGCTTTCCCGGTGGATTCGGTTGTAACGATGCGGCGAGAGATCACTGCGACGGGGAGGCTTGTGACCGCGATGAACGGGTCTATGCGGGGACGACGCGCATACTCATATCCACTGCCTGGGGCGAGTGCGTCAACAGTCCAACCGAAATAAAGTCGACCCCAGTCTCGGCATAGGCACGGACATTCTCCAGGCGTATTCCGCCGGAACACTCCAATGGAATGATACGACCGTCCTTCAAAGGATCCTTTTGCAGGCTCTTCCAGAGATCGGGCTGCGAGCAGCGCTCGACGGCGCGCCGCACGTCTTCGACGGACATGTTATCCAGAAGAAAAGCTTCTCCGCCGTTCGCGAGTGCCAGGTCCAACTCCTCGAGGGTGCGGACTTCCACTTCGATGATTTGCGAGCCGCGGCGGTTTCGGATGGCGCGCTCGAGAGCAGGAACAATGCCTCCCGCCAGCGCGATGTGATTATTCTTGATGAGCACGCCATCGGATAGATCGAGGCGATGATTCTGTCCGCCGCCGCAGCGTACGGCATTCTTGTCGATCACACGCAGGCCAGGAGCGGTCTTGCGCGTATCGAGAATGCGGGCCTTCGTGCCTGAGACCGCTTCCACGAACTTGCGGGTTAGCGTAGCGATGCCGCTCATGCGTTGCAGGAAATTGAGGATGACGCGCTCGCAGGAAAGGATCACGCGCGCATTGTGGCGGATCACCGCGACGGATTGTCCTTTGTGCAGGCGCACGCCATCGAAAATTTCCGGGTGCGTGGTGACTTCGTAGTGGGCAGTGACGGCTCCGTCGAGGGCGGCGTAGACATCTAAAATGCGGGCGATACAGCCAAGGCCCGCGACGATGCACTCCTGCTTGGAGATGATGGTCGCAGTCGCGCGCTGGCTGGGATCGATGCAGGCATAGCTGGTAGCATCGCGCGTTGCCCGGTCTTCGACAAGCGCGTTTTCGAGGATTGCGGTGAGGCGTCTTGAATTCCAGTCCATAACAAGTTGCCGCTAGCCAGTGAAAACATGTGGGGACAGCCGCCCCCGGCTGTCCGCGGACCGGAGGTCCGCCTCTTTCTATTGCCAAACCCGAGTCGAGCTGCGCTCGACAGGACAACCGAAGGCGGCTGTCCCCACATTCAACATCCTAATTCTTTCATCTTGCTCTTTGCTTTGCCTTGCAGAACCAGCAGTTCCTGGCCTCGTCTGCGTAAGCCTTCGACAACTTTTTCGGGGGCCTTCGCCAGAAACTGCTCGTTGCCGAGTTGCTTCTGGTTATTGCCCAACTCTTTTTCGATCTTCTCCAGTTCTTTCTTCAGGCGGTCGCATTCGGCGGCTACGTCGATCTTTCGCTCGTAAATCACATGCACGTCGAAACGTGCCGTGCCGCGGGCTCCGGCCCGGTTAGTGAGAGAAGTTTCTACGAATGTGATCTTCTCCACATTCCCCAGGCGCTCGACCGCGCCGTGATTCTGCTCGATCATCTTGCGGATCGCCGGTTCGTGCGCAAAAACTTCGATCGGCACCTTCACCTTGGGCTCGACTTTCAATTCTGCCCGCAGGTTGCGCACGCTGACGATCAAATCCTGCAGGATGGCCATCTCGGTTTCGGCGGCGAGATCAAATTGCTTTTCATCCGCCTGCGGATACGGTGTCAGCGCAATCGACTTTAGCGGTGGCTTGCCTTCGTGGAGCGCCTGCCAGATTTCTTCCGTGATGAACGGCATGACCGGATGCAGCAGGCGCAGCGACGCGTCGAACAGATTGACCAGATTGGCGCAAGCCGCTCGCGCCGCGGTCTGGTCGGCGCCCTCTTCAAAATTCAGGCGCGGCTTGATCAGCTCCAGATACCAATCGCAGAACTCGCCCCAGAAAAAATCGTAGATGCGATTTGCCGCTTCGTGGAAGCGATAGGTCGCGAGCGCGTCATTCACGTCGGCCACGACGCGGTTGAAACGGGAAAGAATCCAGCGGTCTTCGAGCGTTGCAGCCTGGAATCCATCGACTCCGGCCCCTCCGTCGTTTGTGTGGGTCCGGGTCTCAGACCCGGTCCCCGGCCGCAGGCCGGGCTCGATCCTGTCCACGTTCATGAACATGAAACGCGCGGCGTTCCAGATCTTGTTGGCGAAGGCGCGGTAGCCGTCGGTGCGGCTCTCGTTAAAGGCGATGTCGGTGCCGGGCGCCGCCATGGCCGCGAGAGTGAAGCGTGTCGCATCCGTGCCGAAGCGCTCAATGATCTCCAGCGGATCGATCACGTTCCCCTTCGTCTTCGACATCTTCTGCCGCTCGGCATCGCGCACTAGAGAGTGAATGTAGACGTGGCGGAAGGGCACGCTGTCGTTCTTCTTGTCGGCCCAGCCGTTGGCCTTCTTGATGGCCGGATCCTGTTCGTGATCCTGCATGAAGTGGCAGCCGAACATGATCATGCGTGCCACCCAGAAGAACAAAATCTCGTAGGCGGTGATGAGCAGCGTTGTGGGATAAAACACCGCCTGATCGCGCGTCTTCTGCGGCCACCCTAGCGTGGTGAACGGCAGCAATCCCGATGAAAACCAGGTATCGAGCACGTCCGAAACCTGCTCTAGTTTCGCGCCCCCACACTTCGGGCACTTGGTGGGAGCCTCGCGGGCGACAATGATCTCTTCGCAGGCATCATTGCTGCACGTCCACGCCGGAATCCGATGTCCCCACCACAACTGGCGCGAGATGCACCAGTCATAGATGTTGTTCATCCAGTTCAGATAAATCTGGCGGTAGTTGTCGGGGACGATAGTGATCTCGCCGCTCTCGACGGCTTCCCGCGCGCGATCGGCCAGAGGCTTGATTTTGATGAACCACTGCTCTGACAAGCGCGGCTCGACGATGGTCCCGCAGCGCTCGCACTTACCGATCGAGAGCGCGTAGTCCTTCTCGGAAACCAGGAATCCCTGCTCCTGCAAATCGGCCAGCACCCGCTTGCGCGCTTCGAACCGGTCGAGTCCGGCATACGGCCCGGCGTTCTGGTTCATGTGCGCGTGCTCGTCCATCACGTCGATCTGCGGAAGGTTGTGGCGCTTTCCCGCCTGAAAATCGTTGGGATCGTGCGCCGGCGTGACCTTCACCGCCCCCGTGCCGAACTCCGGCTGCGCGAGTTCGTCGGTGATGATGGGAATCTCGCGCTTGATCAGCGGCACGAGAACATGCTTGCCATGCAGATGCGTGTAGCGCTCGTCTTTCGCGTTGACGGCGATGGCAGTGTCGCCCAGCATGGTCTCAGGACGCGTGGTCGCGACCGTGATGAACTCGTTTGCGCCGGGCTTCGATTCAACGACCGGGTAGCGAATCTCCCACAACTTTCCGGACACATCTTCGTGCTTCACTTCGAGATCGGAGATCGCGGTCTCGTGCCACGGGCACCAATTGACGATGTAATGTCCGCGATAGATCAGTCCTTCTTCGTAGAGGCGGACGAACACCTCCCGCACCGCGTGCGAAAGATTCTCGTCCATCGTGAAGTATTCGCGGTCCCAGTCGACGGAGGCGCCGAGGCGCTTCATCTGGTCGAGGATGGCGCCTCCATAGAGCTTCTTCCATTCCCAAACGCGCTCGATGAATTTCTCGCGTCCCAGCTCGCGGCGCTTCTTGCCTTCTTTGGCGAGGTCGCGTTCCACCATCATCTGCGTGGCGATGCCGGCGTGATCGGTGCCGGGCAACCACAGCGTGATAAATCCGCGCATGCGATGCCAGCGCACAATGATGTCCATCTGCGTCTGGTTGAGCATGTGGCCCATATGCAGCCGGCCGGTGACGTTCGGTGGAGGCAGCAGCAGGGTGAACACCGGGCGCGTCTCGCCGGGAGGCGGCGTCTTGACCGAGAAAAGTTTTTCTTGGACCCAGTAGTCGGCCCAGCGCGTTTCAATTGCGCCCGGTTCGTAAGATTTCGGCAGTTCGTGCGGCATGAGTGTGTGCGATCGAAGTTCGTGTGGGGACAGCCCGCTCCTACGGCTTCAGGACAGGCCCCAGCTGTCCCGCCGGAAGCCAGCCAGCAGTTGCGCGGCAGAAGGAGGAACTTCTGATCTTACAGGTCAGAGAAAAGGGGGGTCAAACGGGCTGGGGGGTGGAAGGAACAGGCGGCAAAACTGCCACACCCCCCTTCCGCTACCACAGAGGTCTCCGGTTTTGACCTGGCCGGGGCCCGCCCGCGCAAGGGGCGGGGTCGTGCATGCGCAGGGGCCGCGCGTGAGCGAGGGCAATCAACATCGACGGCCGATCACGTCAACGTCCTGTCATTCGAAACGCAACGCGCTGACTGGATCAAGGCTAGCTGCTCTCTGAGCAGGAATGAATGCGGCGATCGCTATTATGAGTTCCAACACTAGAGGCGCGACGACAAACACTGCCGCATCATGAGACGAGACACCGAAAAGCAGTGCCGCCAACAACCGCGAAAGGAAAAACGCGGCGCAGACTCCACAGATGACACCCAATGTCCCCTTCATCAGCCCTTCCCGAAGGATCATGTTGCGAACACTCATTCGACCCGCCCCGAGGGCCATACGTACACCAACCTCATGCGTCCGCTGTGCGACCGAATACGCCATTACGCCGTAGACTCCAACAGCGGCAAGAAGCAGCGCTGTAGCCGCGAAGATTGACAGCAAAAGCATATTGAAGTTTTGCTTTGCAATGGATTGCGCGAGCAAGTCGTCCATTGTCTGTACCCTGCCCACGGGCCTGCCGCCGCTCGCTGAGCGCAGCTTCTCAGAGATCGCTGGGATGAACTGGTGCGGCTCCATGTTTGTGCGAACCATCCACCATATGGGGCTGAACTGCGACATGAGCTCGATGATTCCGCCTGGCGTCTGTGCATCGGGGATGACCAGCGTTGGCTGTGGATCATCGCTCAGATCATGTTCACGTGTGTCTGCAAAGACACCGATGATGGTTCGCGGCTTGTCTTCGAACTTAGGTCCCAGGCCTTTGCCGATCACGATCTGTTGGCCAAGTGCATTCTGTTGCGGCCAGTAACGTTTGGACATGGTTTCGTTGATCATGACGACAGGAGAGGTGCCCGAATCATCATGCTCATCGAAATCTCTTCCGCGAAGAATCGGAATCTTGAGAACCTGGAAATAGGCTGGGGACACCGCGATCCATTCGCTGTCGCCTGAAATTGCCGGGGTAGCCGATAGAGATGTAAATGGAAGTCCCATTCGGTCTGCGAATGGCGGACTGAAAGTGGCTGCAGCCGCTTTCACGCCTGGGATCGCATTCAATTGCTGGCACCCATCACGAACCATAGCAGCCAAACTCCTATCCGTTCCGACGTTCCGGCCACGCATGGACATGGTCATCATGAGGAGATTGTGGCTATCAAAGCCAGGGTCTACACGGTTCAGCAAAATGAACGTGCGTCCAAGCAGGGACGCCCCAATGAGCAGAACCAGCGAAAGGGCCACCTCGCTGATTACCGTTAGTGAGTGCAACCATTTACTGCGCACGCCAAGTCCGTGACGGCCCCCCGTTTCGTGCAGAGATTCAACGAGCCTTTCCCGGAGAACTCGCAGCGCCGGGAGAACCCCGAACACCAGTCCTGTTGCGATGGAGAGCCCAACAGCGAACGCCATCACGCGCCAGTCAAGCCCGATTGTTGCGTCTGTTCCTGTTATGCGCGGAATGCCTCCCGGAATTGTCTTCAGCAGGAGCTGGACACCAACAAGTCCCGCGCTGACGCCGAGGAAACAGCCGAAAAAGCTTAGCAACAGGCTTTCGACGATTAACTGCCTAACGATTCGGCCAGCGCCTGCGCCAATTGCAGCGCGAATTGCGAACTCGCGCTTGCGGACAATCGCTCGAACCAAAAGCAGGTTTGCGAGATTTGCATACGCGATCAGTAGAACGAGACCAACCGCTCCTTGTAGCGTGAGGAGCGAGGAACGGATATCGCCGACCATTGCGTCATGCAGCCGCCGAAGCTGGAACCGGTAATCAGGGTCGGGGAGTTCAGAAAGACGCCTGGCGGACTGCGAAACTGCATCCAGTTGTGCATTCGCCTGATCCAACGTCACTCCTGCTTTTAAACGAGCTGCCACCTCAAACGAATGAAGCTGGTCAGTGTCGTTGAGATTGAACCGAAGTGGAATCCAGAGTTGAGCTTCGGGATCGGAGTTGAAACCTTTCCCCGTGACACCAACGACGGTATACGACTCTTTATCGAGCGAAATCGTCTTACCAATGATGTTCTGATCTCCAACAAATCTGCGCCTCCAGAGACGGTAGCTAAGCAGGACGACTCTCGGGCCATTCGGTAGATTGTCGGCTTGGATAAAAGCACGACCGAGCAGGACCTGTGCTCCGAAGAGACGGAAGTAATTCGATGTGACGTGGATGCCATGGACTTGTTCAGGTGTGCCGGATGTGAAGCCCATCTCGGACTGGTTGAAGTCATAGGCGGCAATGTCCTGCACCGAATCAACTCGGTCTAGCCAAAATCGAAGATCAGGAATGGACGCGCCGGGTGCCGATCCTTCGGATGAAGACAGAAAGAACTGTACGATGTGGGAGGAATCCGGGTAGCTGAGCGGACGAACTAGGACCGCGTTGACCACGGAAAACACTGCAGTATTGGAGCCGATCCCCAGCGCCAAGGTGAGGACGCCACATAGTGTGAAGCCAGGGGCACGCCCCATCGAGCGGAAAGCGTACCGAAGGTCTTGGCCAGCGTGCGACAGCCAGAGGAAGGAGAACACACTGTGAATTTTTGCGAGCAGATCCATAGGCCTCCGCCGTCCCCAGCGGCATTTCGACGACAAGATTATCCTAATGTCCTTAAACGACACCGTTCGCCTGCTGGAAGTTCCCGAGCCAGTCTGCGGTTCTTCAAGACTGACGAATGCACCTTTTCATGATCTTGGCTAGAGTTTTGCGGCGAACGTGCTCACCTTTCAAGATCTTGTCCAGAGTGTGATGGCTCACGCCCGTATCGCGCTCAAGCTTTCGTATTCCAATTTTGAGAATGTCTTGCTTGATGTCTTCTCCAGCAACTACGTGCTTCGATTGTTGATATTCGAACGACGTGAATTCAACGAGACTCAAATCCTCGCCTTGTTCCCATCGGCGGTCGGTTTCTTTGCCTTCATATCGACGTGATGCAGCGACCACGGAAGGGGGAGGCCGATCTCTAGGTAGCAGGAGGGGGTGTGGCAGTTTTGCCGCCTGTTCCTTCCACCCCGTCAAACGGGCTGAGGGGTATTACGCGCTGAGGGGAAACGCCACACCCCCGGTCCATGGTTGGGTGGGTCCCAATTTCTAATCGCTGTGCTCCGATTTCACAATCCAAGTCCAAACGACTACAACGGTGGAGGCAGCGACAATAAGTTCCGCCCAAGTGAAGGAAACGTAATCGCCGAACACGCCGACCGGAGGCACGCCTGGCTCCATACTGTTCCGCAGGGCCGGCAAGCCAAAGATAAGAGACACCGACAATGAGAGCGGCAATAAGGTAGACTGTCCCTTGACTGCTGTTGCACGCAGGACCATGGCGAGCAGGCTCAGTGCCAAGCACATCATAGTGAGCATCACGACAATCGTGACACCTATTACATTGTCGGCTCGCCTTATGGATAGGTCGATTCCGGTGACTTCGTGGCTCTGGGCCCTTGAAATCTGCCCACTGAACTTGACTCCCGGGATGGACGCTGTCAGATCAATAGAAATGGGAACGTGATCTTGCTCCAACGCTCCCGGGTCGATCGCAAGATTGGGGATCGAGGGCGCGGTGGGTGCGTGTAATGAGGGCGTAGGAGACCGATCAAGTAGTCCGGACGCAGTTAGCAGGAACCCCAAGGTCGTCTGATGACGGTCAAAGGGGTACCGATTCGTGTCTCCGTCCAAGGAGAATTCCGCCTCAAAAGGTCGCATAATCTCTCCGCCGGGAAAATCGATCTCCTGAGATCCCTGAGAAGCGTTGAGAAACAACTTCAAATTCCGCGCCGGAGTTACTCCATCCTTTGTAAGATTTCCGACTGGCCGAAGTCGTATTTGCACTCTGAGTTCTGAACGGTTCAGATTCGCTTCCATCACTCTGATACTCACACTGACACGGTCTCCGTCTTTTGCCTCTCGAAGGCGCAAAGAGCGCCTCTCGCTTTCATGTAGGTTGAAAATCAGGATCGCAACGTAAAGAGAACCAACTAACGGCATGATCAAGATTCGAACTCTTGACCCTGGAATGGGCATATTTAACCCCGCACAGGCTCAGGCAGCTATGGTGTGGAATCCTATGAAGTTCAGGGATTGTTTCCTACTGGCACAACTGACAGTGGCGAGATGCGGCCAAGCCTCCCAAGACAGAGGATTTCGGGCGGCCGACTGGCAATTCTGTCAGTTGTCGGGTTTGACAGCGCACTGATATTTTTGCGCACAAGCGGAATCAATCTTTCGGTGATGGGGAAAAACAATGAGCGCCGATGACAGAGCGGTCACGCACGATTCACTAACAAACAAATCGAAGGCCCAAACCGGCGCGCCAGTCAGGGCCACATCTATGGACCGTACCGTGCTGCCCGTCCCCGAGCCTCAGTATCCGCCAATCACCGAGCTTGACGTGCACAATGCACAAGCCCCGCCAAGGTTCCAGGTGAAAGCGCCGAATGGCGCGCCCAACGTGGTAGTCATCCTTCTCGACAACTTCGGCTTCGGTGACGGATCGACGTTCGGAGGACCGATCCAGATGCCGACGCTGGACCGAATGGCCGAGACCGGGCTGCGATACAACAATTTCAAAGTCCCTCCGTTGTGTTCGCCCAGCCGCGTGGCTTGCCTTACCGGACGTAATAGCCATAGCGCAAACTTCGGTGTGATCTCGGAAATTGCCACCGCATTCCCGGGGTACACCGCGATGCGTCCTGCCAGCGTTACGATGCTGCCCGAGATCTTGCGGCTCAACGGCTATAACACGGCCATGTTCGGTAAATGTCACGAGCTGGGGCCTTGGGAAGCCAGCGTAGTCGGACCGTTCGACCGCTGGCCGATGCATAGCGGGTTTGAGCGGTTCTACGGCTTCATGGCTGGCGAGGCTGACCTGTTTCATCCGGTCATCTACGACAACATGAACCGGATGGATCTGCATCCCGCCGCCGATTATTACGCCAGCACTGACATCACCGACAAGGCTATCGACTGGGTGCGATCCCAGCATTCACTGGCCCCCGACAAGCCATTTTTCGTCTACTACTCGGCCATTGGCACGCATGGCCCATTTCAAGTGCCCGAGAATTGGCGCGATCGGTACAAGGGCAAGTTCGACCAGGGGTGGGACCAGGTGCGAAAGGAAACGCTGGCCCGCCAACTCAAAATGGGAGTCGTGCCCCCAGGCACGGAACTCGCCCCCAAGCCACCGGGGATTCAGGAATGGGAGGAGTTGACGGCCGATGAGAAAAAGGTTTTTGCCCGGTACATGGAAATCTATGCTGCTTTTGGCGAAGTGACCGACTACGAAATCGGACGGTTTCTGGACGCGATCGAAAATCTGGAGCTGATGGATAACACGCTGGTCTTTTACATTACCGGCGACAACGGCTCAGTTTTCCAAGGCGGCCCCATCGGCGCCTTCAATGAGCTATCCGTGTTCAACGGATTGCCAGAACCGCTTGAGGTAGCGCTCAAAAACCTTGACAAGTTCGGCGGACCCCAATCCCACATTTTGTATCCCAATGGTTGGGCCTTCGCTGGCGCTACGCCCTTTGCCTGGGGCCACCAAGTGGCCTCCTACGGCGGCGTCTGCCAACCCATTGTGGTCCATTGGCCGAAAGGCATCGACGAGAAGGGCGGCCTGCGCACGCAGTGGTACCACATGATTGACATTGTCCCAACTGTTTTGGAGGCAGTTGGCGTGCCCCAACCAGACGTCGTCTATGGAGTTAAGCAGAAACCCATCGAAGGCGTGAGCATGCTCGATACCCTTAATAATGCCGAGGCCAAGTCGCGCCACACCACGCAATACTTCGAGATGGCAGGCAACCGGGGCATCTACCAGGACGGCTGGTTCGCTACGACGGTTCACCGCCCGCCGTGGGAGGCTAAGGCGCGGGCTACATTTGAAAACGACAAGTGGGAACTCTACGACGTAGAGAAGGATTTCAGTTGTGCGCATGACCTTGCCGCGAAATATCCCGATAAGCTTGAGAAGCTAAAGAAAGTCTTTCTGGAGGAGGCTGTCAAGTACAACGTGCTTCCGCTCGACGACCGCGCCTGGGAACGCTTCAATGCAGCTCTGGCGGGCCGCCCGGATCTGATGGAAGGTCGCACTGAGATGACGGTCTATGAAGGAATGAAAGGAATACCCGAGAATGGTTTTATCAACGTCAAGAACCGCTCCTTCGTGATTACAGCCGACATCGAAATCCCTGAGGGGGGCGCTGAAGGGGTGGTCATCGCTCAAGGCGGGGAGATGGGCGGCTGGAGTTTCTATCTGAAGGACGGCGCACCCAGGTTCGCTTACAACTTTCTCGGTCGCGAGACCTATAAGACCGTAGGCCCCGCTTCCCTGGCGGCGGGGAAGGTACTACTCCGCTTCGAGTTTGCTTACGATGGTGGTAGGCCCGGCGCGGGAGGCAACGGTTCCATCTTCGTCAACGGCGAAAAGGTTGCCACGGCGCGGATCGAGCACACTCATCCGAACGCGTTTGGTGCGGAAACAACGGACGTGGGCGAAAACCTCTATACCGTCGTCAGCGACGACTACAAGGTGGGCGATAACAAATTCACCGGCAAGATTAACAAGGTGATCATCCAGGTCGGCAAATCCAATCTCAGCGAGGAGGCACAGAATGCTATCCAAGAAATGCGTTTCAAGAGAGCGCTGGCCGCCTAATCGTGGTCTTCAGGAAAAGGAGAACTCGATCTCGGACTAGAACCCGAGCGGCGTAACCGCTTTGTGCATCAACTGGCGATAAATCTGTAGTGCCGTATCGACAGTGCTCCGCAGATAGAGCTGTGTTGAAGGCGAGCAGTCGAGGCGGAGCATTGACGATACGGCGATTTGGACTAAGCCGCTTCCCTGAACTCGGGCGCTATGGGTTTTGAATTGGTTTGTTGTGGTGCGGAGAGCGAAGAAGCGCATTGCAGGGGATGTGAGCCAAGGGTTGTGCTGGGTGCGGGGCGACCGATTAACAGGTGAATGAGACGGGGTTTCGGGAGGTTGGCAGCTGTTTTAGGTGCATGAGGACACACGGCGGCATGCACGCGCACGACGCGCATTGCAGCACCGATCCGGGTTGGTGGCGTGAGCGAGATCGTAATCATGACGAGTTGATCTCCGCGAGATGCGAGCCATCGGTTGCGGGCACAAGGGTGGTGAAGCGAACGACGACGTGCAAGGTGCCGTGTTTGCACTTGGGGCAGCAGCGATTGATTGCCGACTGTTGCTGAGGGGTAACGAGGTCAGTGCCTTGTGGAGCGACGGCCTTTAGATGGTGACGGCAAAGAGCCAGTGCCTGACGGCGATTGCGGTTGGCGAGCAGCCCGAAGTGGCGGATCTTGACGAAGCCACCAGGCAGAACGTGAAGCAGAAAGCGACGGATGAACTCAACCGCATCGAGGCTCATCACCTTGATGCAGTTGTTGTCTCTGGAGTCGCGCCATTTAAAACGCACCTGACCGTTGTTCAGGTCCAAGAGTCTGCCATTGGCGATGGCAACCCGATGAGTGTAGCGTGCCAGGTACTTGAGCACATACTCCGGACCGCCGAAAGGTGCCTTAGCATAGACGACCCATTTCTGATGGTGCAGCGTGGAGAGCATTGCGTGGAACGGGCCTGGCTTCGAGAACGCAGCTAGAGTGCCCGGGAAGCGCAGTTGGTGGTTGTCGTAAGCGTGTTTCAGGAAGGCCAGCATCTTGCCACGGAACATGCAGCTGAGCACCGGCGCCGGAAGGAAGTAGCGAGGCCGACAAGCGATCCACCGTGATTGGTCGGGTGCCAGGCCGCCGGCCGGAACCAGGCAGTGCAGGTGGGGATGATGTTGCAGTTGCTGATTCCAGGTATGGAGTACGGCGAGAATGCCGATGCGAGCACCGAGGCGGTGTCGATCGGCGGCGATCTCCATCAGGGTCTCGGAGACAGCACGAAATAGCAGAGCGTAGATAAGACGCTGGTTTCTGAGTGCGAGTGCTGCCAGTTGCTTGGGCAGCGTGAAGACGACATGGCTGTAGGGCACGGGCAGCAGACTCGACGCCTGCTTCTGCAGCCAGCGATCGCGAGCAGTCGACTGGCACTTTGGGCAGTGGCGATCACGGCATGAGTCGAAAGCCACGTACTCATAGGAGCAGCTGTCACAGCGTTCGAGATGACTGCCGAGTGCGGCAGTACGGCATCGACCGATGGCTCCGAGCACCTTACGTTGCTGGCGGGAGACAACATGGCCCCAGCGCTCGAGAAACTCTTGCTGGTGCGCGTGCAAGACATCGGCCACTTCGAGCCGATGCTCTCTCATTTTTTCTTAGGTTCTCCTTCGCGAGCCGGAAGCTCATCGAGCGGACTTACGGTGGAGTGCAGCCGGTGCTCGGAGACATGGAGGTAGCGCGCGGTCGTCTCCAGGTCGCAATGTCCAAGCAGCAGCTGAATGGTGCGCAGATCGGTTCCGCTGTCGAGCAGGTGAGAGGCAAAGGAATGCCGCATCACATGGGCGGAAAGCCGCTTGCCCATGCCCAGCTTCTTGCGCAACTGATGGCAGAAAGCGTTGACGGCGCTGGCGTACAGCGGCCGGTCGGAGCTCCTTCCGGGAAAGAGCCAGTCCTTGGGCTTGTGCTGGTTCCAGTAGGTACGAAGCCACTCCAGCAGCTTGGGCGAAAGCATCACCTGACGAGGATGCCCGCCCTTACCTTCGCGAATGTTGATGATCATCCGCTTACTGTCGATGTCGGTGACTTTCAGATCCAGGGCTTCCTGAATGCGCAGGCCAGCCCCGTAGAGCAGGCCCAGCAGGGCGCGGTGCTTGAGGTTCCTGGTGATGTCGAGCAGTGCGGCGACTTCTTCACGGCTCCAGACCACGGGTAGTTTGCGGTGTATCTTGGGCTTGGTAACTTGGGTGTCGAACCAGCGTTGCTTGAGCGTACGGACGTACAGAAACCGCAGTGCCGAGACGTAAACCTGGATGCTATGCCAGGCCAGCTTGCGCTCGTTCAGCAGGTAGAGCTGATAGATACGAACATGCTCGGGTCCAAGCTTGTCAGGGGACTGGTGAAAGTAGCGCGCGAAGTCGGATACGGCTCCCGTATAGGTACGGATAGTCCGAGGAGTGAAATTACGCAGCCGCAGTTCTTCCAGCATGCGTTCGCGAAGTGCAGTCATGTATACCTCCTTCAAGGTATCCATCACTGTACTTACGCACCGTCGCTACAGTACCTGCCGCGCCAGCGGCTTAGTCCAAATCTCTATTGCGCCTCATTGACCGCACTCGGAGCACCCTCAAACAACCCATAAATTTGATCGCGCGCACGGGGTCTTTCCTACAGATATTCTCCAAGGTGTGCTGGTTGACTCCACTGCGCATGAACTCCCGCTTCGGAACCTTGCCGGTTCGCGCTAGTTGTTCATCGGTCACAACAGCCATCGCCCTATTCCCACTTGTGATCTGTTTCCTTGCCGATGTAGCGAACTTCTCCCGCGAGCACGCGAGCTCGCTTCAGCAATCCTCTGGTATCTGCTCTGAACAGAGTGCCATCGGGCGCTAGGCTCTTCGCTTCTGGATGCTGTTGATACTGAATCAACAGATGTGCGAATTGCGACGGAAAGACGACGTTATACGGAATACTTCCGTTCGTTTTATTGCAATTGAGCATTTTGTATTGTTTGCCGTTGTGCACGTTGACGCATTCCGGGTCGAACCATTGCTCCTGTCTCGATGAAAATGCGCACGCCAGCAGCACCCTCTCGTTCGATTGCCTCCAGAATGCAAATCTATACACGGGATCAACCATTGGCAGCATCAGAAAGCTGTACGGACGAGCGATCTTCCATTCTCCGAGCATTTCGAGAACGTTGTTCTCACCCCGGAGGGGTATACCCATCGAGGGGAAAATGCTACACCCCGGGTAGCATCCGGGTGTCCCGCTCCGAACGGAGGAGTGCGAACGAGTAGTGAGCGAGACGCCTAAGTCCCGTTTACTTCGCGATGGTCCGGCTGCGGCGTTTGAGTCGTGAGTCAACCGTAGCTCTGTGCAGTGCGGATTCTTGAAGTGCCATTCCGTCTAAGACAGGGTCTTTATCACGTTCTGGATGCCGATGGCCGAGCAAGCAGCAAGAGCAGAAGACACCGCGCAAAGCGGGTAAACGACGTATCGCGACTTTGGCAACCATCGGTCGAATGACAGCAGAACAAGAGGAATGGCTGGAATTACAAAGCGGTGAAAGTCCCACCGGGCCCACTGCAGTGAGTTGTAGGAGAACAAGAAGGTCAAATAAGTGATTGCGAAAATCTGTTCGTTCAGTCCTTGGGTCCCTCGATGGCGGTAGACGTTCACTCCCAGTCGGAAGAGTGCCACATTCTGCGAACCGTGGACCTGCTCGTCTTCGGACGTACAACCTATCAATTGATGGTTCCTTTTCGGCCTGGGGTCGCAAGAAACCAGTCTATGTCAAGCACAGAGAACGAATTTGTCCGGACATTCGAATCCATCAACAAACGGTTTTTTCGCGATCATTAGACAGCGCCGAAGATAAAAATACGAGAACCGTTCGCGCGAATCTTCAAGAGGAAATACTTAAATTGAAGGGGGGCTCCCTTTGCTTTCATCGCCGGGGTGTGCATAGTCCCTCCCGTCCTGTTCTCGCCCCGTCAAACGCGCTGGGGGTAATGGTACGGACGGGCAAAATGCCCCCTCCCTCTGCCACAAGAACGGGCTCACCAAAGCAGCTGTGAGCAATATTGAACATCGTCCGATTCGCTCGCGTGATTCAATGTGAGGTTGGAAGAATAATCGGCGGAGGCCAAAATGGCCAAGCAAAAACGCGCCTTCAACTCGAACACCTTTCTGACAAGCGCCGGTGCTGGTCGGAAGTTGATCTCCTTCACGAAGGGACAAACGATCTACGGCCAAGGTGATGCTGCGGATGCGTTGTTTGTCATTCAAAAGGGAGAGGTGAAACTCAGCGTTAAGTCTCAAGGCGTAAAGGAAGCGACCCTCGACATTTTGAGTGATGGGGATTTTGTTGGCAAAGATTCCTTAGCCGGCCAATCTGTTCGCACAGCGTCTGCTCGCGCAATGACGGACTGCAGTCTTCTTCGAATTACAAAGAAGGCCATGATGTTCGCTCTGGTGCGGCAAGTGAAGTTGGCAAACATTTTCTGGGCGTATGTGTTAGCCCGGAACATCCGATACCAGCAGGACTTGGTCGACCAGCATTGCAACCCAAGTGAGAAGAGACTAGCGCGTATTCTTTTACTACTTTCTCACTACGATGGGCGTGCAGGATCATCCGAGGCCACGGTTCCGAAGATAAGTCATGAGATTTTGGCAGAAATGGTAGGGACGACTCGGTCCCGCGTTTGTTTTTTCATGAACAAGTTCAAGGAATCCGGCTTTATCTATTACGAGCACAAAGGCAAGCTGTTACGGGTTCATCGGACACTTCTTGCCTTCTGCAGCCGATAGCTTGCGTCCTGGGGAACAAAGCAAGGTCTTCCAGCCACACCCGATGATCCTATTTCGTTTACGCGCACGCGGATTCACGGCCTTCGCGGCAACCTGGTGGCGGAAGCGGTATAGCCCTCGCAGAGAGCGGCACGACGGCTCGCATGCTCGTCCCGCGACCATCGGATTCTACCTTCAGCCATCCGTTTAGTTCGCGCACTCGCTCGCGCATCCCGGCCAAACCGACGCCCGTTTCCGCAGTCGCTCCATCCAGCAACCGCAGGCGCTCCTCTGGGATACCCTTCCCGAAATCGCGTACCTCCAGAATTGCCATTTCGCCTTCATATTGAAAATGGATATCCGCGTTCGAAGCTCCGGAGTGGCGATGGATATTGGTCAAGCTCTCCTGCAGCACACGGAATAGAGCGATCTCCACGTTCTTGGGTAGTCTTCCATTCGAGTTCGCGATATTCAGGGTTACGTTAATTCCACTTCTCTTGGCGAATCCCTCGATATACCACTCGGCCGCACAGGCAAATCCCACCTCGTCCAATAATGGCGGATGCAGGAGGTACGACATGGTTCGAATTTCTTCTATGGCCTGATCAGCCAGTTGCACTACCTCGGAAACAATCGACGAAGCGGGCGAGCTTCCCTTGCAGTCCTCCTGGAGTTGCGACGCACTTATTTTCAGCGCAGCCAGCACCTGGCCAGTGCTGTCGTGCAGGTCGCGGGCTAACTTTCGCCTCTCCTCGTCCTGCACCTTGAGTAGACGCTGAGAGAGCTTTTGCAACTCTGCCGAGCGTTCCGCGGCTGCTCTTTCAAGTTCGGAGTACGCGCGTGACAACCTGAAATGTTTTCCAATCCACATATATCCTCCTGGGGTAGGGGAGAGGGAAACAAACTCTCGGGCCATGTGTGTATTGTGCCTTTTCAGGAATCATGAATCTGCTCACAATTGCTCAAGGCGCGAAATAGAGTTTTTCGCTCCGAGATCAAGCCACAACCGCGGAGGAATACGGACGAAAACAGACTTGCGGAACCGGATTGCGATTGCGGTTTCGGGCTTGTTTTCAAAATGTATAAAAGTGAACAGTCTGAGGTAAGCGGCAGCCAAAACATCGGACAGTCAGATTGGTTCAGTATTTGCTGACGCGTAACATCGGTTGCGCGAACTCGCGGTTTGGGAGCAGTTAATCGTGCAGAACGACATTGAGCAGCGAACTGTGGACTTGCAGACCGCCGTTGTAATGAATAAAACCCAATTTCCTGAACCGGTTCATGAAGTAGCTGACTCGCGAACGGGTCGTCCCCACCATCTCGGCCAGCGTCTCCTGACTCATCTTGGGGACCACGGTTTCGGGAGTGCCTTCCTTGCCGAAATGAGCGAGCAACAGCAGAATGCGGGCCAATCGCTTTTCACTTGAGTTGAAGAGTTGGTCCACCAAATCCTCCTCGTAGCGGATGTTCCGCGCCAGCAGATACGCCACAAAGAGATCGGAGAGTGTGTGCTCGCGGTGAAGGGCATGCAGCATTGCCTGTTTTTCTACGCGCAGAAGTTCGCAATCCGTCAGAGCAACCGCAGATCCCATCCGCAAAAGCTGCCCCGCCAGCGCGCCCTCGCCAAGAAATTTTCTGTCACCCACGATGCCAATCGTCGCTTCCTTGCCGGTCTTGGATACTACGGTCAGCCTGACCTTACCTTTCTGAACATAAAACACCGCATCCGCCGGGTCGCCTTGCGTGAATATCGTTTGCTTTTTCCGAACAGCGAGAATGGTCCTGCCTGCGCCGATAGTCGCGAGAAAAGTGTTGGGATCGAACGTGCGCGCGTTCTTACTCAGAGCAATTCTGATCATGTTTTAAGTTGTCTCCCCGTGGACGACAGCGACGCATTTTGCTGTGCTCGCGACGCGTTTGGCTGCCTCAGGCGAAATTACTGTATCGCTGTTTCTCTCCTACGGGTGAAGTCTTAGCAAGTCTCAGTGGAACGTCGGGAGAGCATCCCGTTGATAATGTTATGGTTAGGCGGGGGCGCGCTATGCCCGTTATGAATCGTTAGATTTCCTGTAGATTTTTAGTTGTAGGATACGATTCTTTGCGGTACGATTTCCGGCCTACGAGTGCGGTATCCGCGCGGAGGGGGCCATGGGACGAAACGGAAACGGGAACAGAAACAATACTCACTACGCAGCCGTAGAACGGTCCGATGTCCCGCAGGGTCGCAAAGGAAAACACCGGACGGCTGTGGCCGACATTCTCTCCGATCTTTCCAAACTGCAGCCTCAGCAAGCAGTTAAGATTCCGTTGGACAGTCTGAACGGCGAGAAGATGCAGAATCTTCGCTCGGCTTTGAACCGCGTAACTCGCGAGAAGAAAATTCCCGTGGAAACATCCAGCGACGAGAAATACCTATACGTTTGGCGCGCTGATCCGCCCAAGGATTCACCCGCCACTGGGTAGCCACCACACAGCCTGCAAACCCTTTGCTATTCCACAATTGCCAATCTGCGTCGTGGCGTGACGAGTGAGCGCGCTCTGTGACTTGTAGCTCTGAAAGGGGGCTGGCCCAGCTTTATCTGAATCGGTCACCTTGGAATTGGCTGCCCCAGCTTTCGTGGTTTTCGAAAGCTGGGCACCACGGCTCTCGATATCACGAGACTTGTGTCCCCCTTAGTTCCGCCCTCTGCGGCTCGTTCACCACGACGGGCCGGCCTCGTCGTAAGCATAGTGCCAGGGCTGCTTGGCCCGGGGACGTTATTCCATCGACGACGTGAGTGTCGCTTCGCCCCAACTCACCAGTATTGGAGCGGCTTTTGAGACGCCTGTGTTAGAATCGGCGGCGCTTTCGTAGTCAAACAGAATTCCGGCTCAAGCCAGGGAGAATGCTGTGATGCGAAGCAATAAGCTTTCTTTTGCGGGAACGATTTTTGCAGTGATTGCCGTAACTCTTTCGGTGGCGGGCAGCGCATTCGGCCAGGGGGCTGTGATTCATTGGTTCAACAACAATAATGGGTACGACCCGATCGCCGGCATGATCATGGATGCCTCTGGCAATCTCTACGGAACCACGTTCTATGGTGGCATTTACGGCGCCGGTACCGTTTTCAAACTAACTCCAAAAGGCGGAAGCTGGGTTGAAACCCTGCTCTACAGCTTCAACGACGTTGGGACTGACGGATTCTGGCCGAATGCGCGATTGACCTACGATTCCAAGGGCAATTTCTACGGAACCACGTTCTTCGGCGGCTCGTTCGGCGTTGGCATCGTGTTCGAACTCATGCCCAACGCGGACGGAAGCTGGACTTACAAAACGCTGCATAGTTTCGGCCAGAGCGGAGACGGAACCTATCCCCATGGGGGCTTGATTGTTGACGCAAAGGGCAATCTCTACGGTACCGCCGCGGGCGGCGGCAGTGATAAGGATGGCGTTGTCTACGAGTTGATCTCAAATGGCCACGGCAGCTTCACGGAGAAGATTCTGCATAGCTTCAGCGGCGCCGATGGCGCCAATCCCTACTCCAGCCTGGTCCTGGTTTCGGGTAGTCTCTTTGGCACAACCTACTCGGGCGGCAGTTCTTCCGCTTGCACCGACGGTTGCGGCACGGTCTTCGCGTTGACTCCGGCCGGCGATGGCACCTGGGTCGAAAGCGTCGTGCACAGCTTCAACAACGAGGATGGGGCGAATCCCGACGGCGGCCTGATCCGCGATTCCTCCGGCAACCTTTACGGCGCGGCTTCACAGGGCAATTCGGGCAACCTTGGCGCAATCTTCGAGTTGACCCCGGCGGCAGATAGTGGATGGCAGGAAATCACCCTGCATACCTTCAACCAGGCCGGGGACGGGGTCTACCCCCTAGGGCCCCTGACCTTCGATGCCTCCGGCAATCTTTATGGCGCCTCGGAGGAGGGCGGCACGAACAACACTGGAGCGGTGTATGAACTGACCCCCACGGTGGGAGGTGGCTGGAGCGAGAAAATTGTCTATAGCTTCGCCAACGGCGCTAACGTCACAAATCATCCGGGGCCAGGACTCGTCTTTGACCACGCCGGTAATCTCTACGGCACAACCTTGAGCGGTGGCGATCCTATATGCCTGGGCGGTTGCGGAGGCATCTTCAAGGTCACACCTTAATCGCGTTACTTCAACCGGCTGGCCACGGGCGGGACGCCACCCCGCCTGAGGCCGCGGTTCCTCCAGTAAAGTCGCTTCTCTGACCTCAGTAAGCTTGATTCTGCGAGCGTGGACGCTGGCGAACTCGTGCCGATACCGCAACGACTGCTTCAGGGATCTGTCTCAGGCGTGATCGTCGGTATCGATTCCGTTCAGCCCAGGTTCGACCGGATGGGGACAAGTGTGGAAGCAGGGGCCCTCAGTAACAGAAAGAAGTAGAAGGGCTCGATCAGACAACGTCGACGACGATCAGCGTGATGTCATCCTGCTGGTTGACCGAAGACGTTCGCCACTTCGCGAGTTCGGAGAGTAGTTGCAGCGAAAGTTCGGAAGCGGGCTGCGTACGATGTTTGCGAACGACCTGTTCGAGTTGCCGGTCGCCGAACGCCTCTCCGGCCGCATTTTCCGGTTCGGTCACGCCGTCGGTATAGAGCAGGATGCGGTCCAGGCGCTCTACGGGCAGAGTGCACACCGGGTATTCGGAATCGGACCGGATGCCAAATAACAGGCCATTGCTTTCGATGCGCCGCAGGTCACCGCTCGCATTGCGCCAGCAGAACAGCGGAGGGTGTCCCGCGGCGGAGTAGAGCGCTTTGCGGTTTTTCGTGTCGACCCAAAGATAGGCTGCCGAAGCCAGTTGGCCGTGCGCTTCATTGGACAGGATACGATTCAGGCCGCCCAGCACCTGCGAGGGATCGTCGGCAGAACTGACGACGGACTGCATGGCCACCTTGATCATCGAAGAGATAAGCGCAGCGGGGATACCGTGCCCGGAGACATCCGCCACAAGGATGCCGAGGTGGGCGTCGTCCCATCGAACAAATTGGTAGAAATCGCCGGCCACCGCAGTCATAGGGTGGTAAGAAGCGGCGATCCGGAGATTCTTCATCTCTGGAACTCTCGCGGGGAGAATGGACGCTTGGATCTGACGGGCCGTTTCCAGTTCCGTTTCGATGGAAAGCAGACGGCGTTCGTTGGTAAACACGATCTGAAGAGCTACATATCCCAGCGAAAACAGAAGAACGACAAAGCCCAACGAGTCTAACAACGGCAGCGCGCGATAGTTCAGCACGGTCCCCAAGTTGGTGTACAGCACCTCCAACGCAAAAATGAGTCCGCCAACCGCCAGAACACGATGATTGGGTATCACGAGGAACTTGAAGAATCTTGGAACCAGTACGACAGCTAACAAGAGAGGCGTACCAACCACGGCGAGCAGGTTGTTGTAGAACATCCATTTGTCGTCCGGGCCACCGAGGAGGAACGTGCCAATACCGAGCAGAGCAATTGTCGACCCGATGAAGATTTCCAGTTGGATGAGTAGCCTGAGCTTGCCAAGGGCCAGCTCTCGCCAGGCAAACAAAGCGGAAACCAGGAGCAGATACCTGACCGCGGTCTTGACATAGGGAACAACAAAAATGAGGGACTGCGGCAGAACCGTTAGCACAGTAGTCGTCTGCCCAAGGGTTTGGAGGCCGTACATCGCGCTAAAGATTCCCCACCATACGAGGATGCCAACGCCCCTGTGCCGACGGATTGTTGCGATCGCACAGGCGGTTACTCCCACGGTCAGGAAAGCTGTGCCCAGAACGATATCGATCACATCGCCGCGGAGCGTTGCCAGGGCTGCATCTGCTGTGTCGGCTGGGTTCATGCCTTCGAGTTAAATGATAGGGAAGTCCCGGCTACGGCTGCGTGATTCAAATCACACTTGCGGGGATGTGCGCACCAACGTGGCAGAGGGAGAAATGCACTTGTACTGATTTCGCGGCGGGTTACAGCGGGAGTGGGGAACTCTACTTCTTCTTTCCCATCTTGCGGGAAATCTCTTCGTAGATTTTCGGGCGCATTTCGGCGAGGACGCTATCGACGATGCTGGCAATGCCTTCATCGGAATCGGAGGGCGCGGAAGCTTCCTCTGGAGTCTTTTCGGCCCCGGCGGCAACGGCCCGGGCTGCAGCATCCTCAGGAGCGGAGGCCTCTGCTTTGACTTCCTTCGGCGCGGCCTCGGCAGATTCTTGATCGGTCGAGCCCGTTTCACGGGTGCGACGCCAAGTGGCCCAAGCCGCTGCCGTCGATTCGGCGGCCTCGGATTCCTCGCTGACGCTGTCCGCCGACTTTTCTGAAGCGGAAGAGTCAGCCGCTACCGCAGCCGTGTCGGAAACGCTGATGACAGAAGATTTCTCGGCCGGAGTTTCGTCGACGGAAGAGGGGGCCGTGGTGGAAGACGCTTCCGACTTCGCTTCCTCGCGGGCAATCTCCTCCACGACCGGTGACGCCGGTTCCAGTTTCGCAGCCGTCGTCTCTTCGGCGGACCGGACCGGAATGGGCTCGACGATCGCGGCGGCGGGCTCAAGCGATTTCGGTTCGGCTTCAGCCGGCGCTTCGGTTGGAACGGGCTCCTCGGCCGCGGGACCCGGGGGCATCTGCTGCTCGTACGATGCGGCGACCGCTTCCAGTTCTTTCACGGCGGCGCTGATTGCATCGGTGGCGACGTGGGCCACCTCGCTCAGAGTCTGCACTGCTTCAGGGGCTGGAGTCGCGGGAACCGGAATCACTGGTTCCGTCGCAGATACCTCCGGAGAGGAACTCTCTACTGTCTCTGTTTGGGTCTCGCGCGGTGAAGTGATCTCGGCGCCGTGACCGGATTCTGCCGCGGCGAAAGCGGCATACGCCTTCTGCATCTCGTGTTCGAGAGAAATCGCGGCTTCCTCGGGGGCAAGCGTAACCGAGACGGCGGTCCAACGCGAGACCACTGAGGAGGACTGCGCTCCTGCTGCCGCTGCCATGGTTACCGGCTCGTCGGATGTGTGGCTGGGAGCGGAGTGCAACCACGATCCGTTCCCTGAACCTGTACTGTGCGACGCGCCCGCTTCCGCCTCGAGGCTGGAGATCGCCGCCATGACGTCGGCAGTGCTGGCTGCGGGGATGCTGCCAGCTTCTTTCTGGGACTCGCCCGGCTTTTCTGCCGGTACGTCGATCTTCTCTTCGGATTTCTGTTCCGCAAACGTCGCTGCCGGTGGCTGGCTTGCGGCCGCTTCCTGGGGAAGGTTAGCGGCGACCGGCGGGGCTGCGTCCGTTTTCTGTTCTTCTTTGTGTTCTTCCGGTTCAGCCGGGCTCTCCGCAATCTTGCCCTTGACCTGCGCGGCGGCGGCCGCCAGCGCCGCAATTTCTTCCGGAGTAACGTCCTTGGGCAGACCTTCGGGTGCGAGGGCTCCCAGATCAACCTTCGTCTCCTGCTCTTTGGCCGCTTGCGGCGGCTCTGCAACTTTGTGTTCAACGACGGTGCGCAAGTCCTTGTTCATGGCGTTGTACATCGCCGGATCATCGCCATCCTCTTGCGCAGCCGATTCTTTTTTCCTGGAGGGAAATGAGATGCGGTTCTTCCACCCAGAGTCCTCGTCAATCGCGACGGACTTGTCGTAACGACCTTCGTCGAGGGCTGCAGTGGCCCGCGCGAAGCGCCCCGGCTTCGAGGGTTCTGCGCGAGGCACGATCTTGTCTTCGAGTTTGCTGAGTGCGCTTAACAACTCGCTGGCTTCAAATGGTTTAACGATGAAGCCGTCGGCGCGCGCGCGCTTGGCTTCTTCCGGCTTGAAGGGTTCCAGCTTACCCACAGTCAGCAGCACGGGAACCCGCGCCGTTTCCTGCGCTTCCTTGAGGCGCTGGCACACTTCGAGGCCGCTGTAGCCGGGCATATAAACGTCGAGGACGATGAGATCCGGCTTCGCTTCGGCGATCTTTTTCAAGGCGGCGGAGCCGTTATTCACGGTGATGACTTCGTATCCCGCATCCGCGAGGATCTTCCGCCCCATATTCTGGGCGGTCACGCTGTCATCGGCGAGCAGTATCTTCCGGGCCAAAGGTATCCTCTGATGAGGGGAGATAACGCGAAGGTAACCTGAGCCACACCGTAAGTCAATGATCCAGAAGGGAAGTAACTGGTTACTAGTGGTCAGCACCTAGTGCGTAACGGAGCGGACTGCAGACCTCGGGCTTCTAACCTCAGATCGCAAAAGACGCGGTTGGCTCTAGGCTTTAGGCCTGCAGTCCGAGGTCCGACGTCCGGTTCTAGAATGGAACGATCTTCTTCAATCCCTTCTTTTTCTTCTTCTTGCTGCTGGAGATGTCCTGATCGCTGGCGGGCGTATTGTCAGCGCTCGCCGCGGCGGCGGAAGACGAAGACGACGATTGGCCCTGGTGGATCTCGTTCACCTGCGGTGGCGGAGGCAATGCCTGATCGGTTCCGCTGTCGACGGGCTTCAGTTCGTTCGAATCGGGAGTCGTAATCGGCTTCAACTCGTTAGGGTCAGGTCCGGCAGGAGGTGTGTTTGCGGCCGGAGGGGTCAAGGGAGAGAGTCCGTTCGAGGTCGCCTCCGAAGGCGGCGCGGTCGCACCCAACTGAGCGGGAGGCACAATCTGCACCGACGCAGTGTCGTTCGCGCCCATTCCCGCCGCCGCAGCAGCAGCGGCAGCCCGCGTCTCCTGACCGATCACGTCCTTGGCCGCGACGGCCTGCGGTTCGACCAGGTCGGGCTCACCCACTTTGGCGGCCTGCGCGACATCCGGGCCTTTCTTCATGAGACCCACCAATTTCTGTACAGTGGTGGATTCGCCGCGGCTGGCCAACTCCGCCCGGTTTTGCGCAACGGCAGCCTTGGTCGGCCTCGGTATCGGCTGGTGCAGGGCGGCCAGCCGTTTCTTGGCGTCATCGGCCCGATCCATCAGCGGATAGCGAGTGATAATCGTGTCATACGCCTGAGTCGCTTGCTTGGTGAACTCGTCCAGGTACAGGGCTTTTACCTTTTCGGAGGTGCAGCCCCGGGGCATGCCGTGGACGTCGCAGGTTGGAGTGATTCGCATCCTCGTCATCTGCCCTTCGTAGTTTTGCCCAAGCAGATATTGCGCTTCATCCGCGCGGCTGTAGAGCGGGTACCGTTCCACCAGCGTTTGCAGACGGGCGATCGACGCGGGATAGGACTCGCGCAGGTAATAGAAGCGTCCGATATCGAATTCGCGCTCGGCCAGCACTTCCTGGACTTCCAGCAGGCGCTGCTTGGCTTCAGGCACGAGTTTGCTGTCCGGATATTGCAGGATCAGCTTGCGGTATTCATCTTCGGCGCGCTTGGCGTTGGTGTAGTCGCGATCCGGCTTCTCCATCTGCTGGTAATGGATGTTGGCGATCTTCAGTTGCGCCTCGGCCGCTTCCGGCATATTAGGGAAGAAGATCTCGAAATCGTTGTACTCCTGCTCGGCCTGGGCCAGAGCCGCTGTGCCGCCTTCCGCGTACCACGAGTCGCCGACTGCCAGTTTGGCGCGGGCAATGTACTCGGAGTCCGGATAAGTGTTGATGAGGGTCTGGAGCGTGAGCCGCGCAACGTCGAAGCGGTTGTGGCGCATGGCGTCCATGGCCTTGTCGAACAAGACCTTGTCAGGCTGTTTCGAGCCGACGCCGGCCAGCGGGTTCACCGACTTCTTGTTGGTGCAGGCGATGGTGAGTACCAGGAGCGTGCCCAACACGATCATCAACGGAATTCGACGTGACATAAGACCTCGAAATTGCTGGTGTGGGGACAGCCGCCCTCGGCTGTCCGCCGAGCGGAGCTCGGCTCTTTCTCTGTCGTGCTTTCGATCGTGCGGCTGGCTGCCTTGATTCTGGTCCGCACCGAGCAGCCGGGCTTTGCCCGGCCTGACCGGATCTGAGACCCGGTCCCGCAAAAAGAGGAACTAAACTTTCTGCATGACTGCTTCTGTCGCTGCCTTTAGGAGCGCTTGCGCATTCTTACTTGGATCACCATTCCCGAACACGGCGTTGCCCGCCACCAGAATTTCAGCTCCGGCGCGAACCACGTCGGCGATGGTGTCGAGTGCCACACCGCCATCCACTTCGATACGGTAATGCAGGCCACGCTGGTGGCGAATCTCCGCCAAGCTCCGCATTTTGTGCAACGTGGACGGAATGAACTTCTGTGCTCCAAAGCCTGGATTCACCGACATCACCAGCACATAGTCGACAATGTCGAGCACTTCCGAAAGCGTTTCGACCGGCGTCGCCGGATTAATCACCACGCCCGCCAGGCAATCATGACTCTTGATCAGATGCAGAGTCCGGTTCAGGTGGCGGCAAGCTTCCTGATGCACAGAAATCCAGTCGGCGCCCGCGTCGGCGAAGATGGGAATGAACTCGTCTGGATTCTCGATCATGAAATGGCAGTCGAGCGGCAACTGCGTTGCCTTGCGCAGCGACTTTACGACGGGAGGCCCGATGGTAAGGTTCGGAACAAAGTGTCCATCCATGATGTCGACGTGGATGACACTGCCGCCGCCCTCGCCAGCGGCGCGGACCTGCTCGCCCAGCCGGGCAAAATCTGCCGAAAGAATTGACGGTGCCAGTTCGATCAAACCTGAGCTCTCAGAACCTGTTTCTCATACCTTTTGCAAGCAAGACGGCGTGGGGAAATTCTAACACGCGGGAACGCGGTACCGGGCACCAAGTGCAGGCACAAACAGCCTGATCAAAAGAGATGGGTGGAACCTTCGGATTTCAGGTATTTCGTGATTTGTGAACTTCGTTCTACCGCGTGGTAACCTCGTCCGGCGTGTCTTCCATGACTCAATTCGCTCCGGCTGCCTACAGCGTTGCCGCCGTATTCCTGTGGGGAGCCGCCGATTTTGCGGGTGGATACGGATCGCGACGCGCCAACGCATTTGTGCTCACCGCGTTCTCGCATGTGTGCGCATTCGCGCTGATGTTCGCGATTGCGCTCGGGCAGCATGGGGCATTCCCTTCCCGCGCGAGTATCGTCTGGGCGGTGATCGCGGGGGCATCGGGCGGATTCTCGCTCGCGGTTTTCTATCGCGCGCTGGCCTCGGGACAGATGGGATTGACGGCGCCCATTGCAGCCTTGGTGGGTGCAGCCATACCCACGATGGTGGACGTCGCTCTGGAAGGAACTCCCAGTCGCTGGACGATCGGCGGTTTTCTTCTCGCAGTGCTTGCGATCTGGCTGATCACGCGGCCGGAACCTTCCGACGAGAAAGATCCTACAGGTCGGCCGGCGGGTGTCGGCATGGCGGCGCTAGCGGGTGTCGGATTCGCGGGATTTTATCTCTGCATCCACCAGGCGAGCGGTTCTCCGCTATGGATTGCGGCCCTGTCGCGCATTGGATCGTTCACAGCCACTGCGGTCGCGGTGGTTGTGATCGGTGCGCCGCTAGCGCTGGATCGTCCGCGCATCGCGCTTGGAATGGTAGCCGGATTCTTCGACATTACCGCCAGCGCGATGTTCATCTACGCCAGCCAGCACGGACGCTTGGACGAAGCGGTGCTCATTACTTCGCTGTATCCAGCGGTCACAGTGCTGCTGGCTCGCCTCGTTTTAAAAGAACACTTTAGCCGGTGGAAATTCGTTGGACTGCTGGCGGCGCTGGCCGCGGTGCCGCTGCTGGCGGCGGGGTAAGATCATTTCGTATTCCAGAATATGGAATGATTTGTTGAAATAGCAGCAAGATAGCTTATGGCGCTGGTTGAAATTCGCAACCTGACGAAGGTCTTTCCGCATGGCGAGGCAGTATTTGGCGGGAAGTCGCGGGGAGAAGTGCGCGCGGTCGATGATGTTTCGCTCGACATTCAGGCGGGCGAGACGCTTGGTCTCGTGGGAGAGTCCGGTTCCGGCAAGAGCACGTTGGGGCGTCTGATTCTTCGGCTGATTGAGCCTACTTCGGGCAGCCTGCGCTTCGAGGGACGCGATCTGCTGGCGGCTGGCCGTGGCGAGATGCGGGGCTTGCGCCGCGACATGCAGATCATTTTTCAGGATCCGTTTGCCTCGCTCGATCCGCGATTCCGGGTAGAAGATGTCATTGCCGAGCCACTGATCATTCATGGTGGTCGAGCGAAGATCGATATTCGCGCTCGAGTCGCGGAGTTGCTGCGCGCGGTGGGGCTCGACGAATCGGCGCGCACGCGTTATCCCCACGAGTTTTCCGGGGGACAGCGCCAGCGCATCGGAATCGCCCGTGCTCTGGCGCTGCGGCCGAAGTTTATGGTGTGCGACGAGCCGGTTTCCGCGCTCGACGTGAGCGTGGGAGCTCAGATCGTCAACTTGCTGGCGCAACTGCAACGCGATTTCGGACTGACATGCCTGTTCATCTCGCACTCGATGCCGGTGGTGCGCTATCTTTCGACGCGGATCGCGGTGATGTACCGGGGAAAGATTGTCGAAGTCGGCGACACTATGCAGATCACCGAACGCCCGGCGCACGCTTACACCCGGAGCCTGCTGGAAGCGACTCCGGAACTGCTTGCGTAGGACCCAAAATCTTTAACCACGAAGGACACTAAGGTTCACGAAGGAAAACCCTCACGGCAGTTCATTCCTGCGGTGCTGGGTGCTCATGCCATACTCTCTAGATGTCCCGTTCCGAGCCCGGCTTCACCCGCGATCTCATGGAGTTGATTCTCGGTTACGGGTCGATCCTGTTCGTGCTGTGGATGCCGGAGTTCCCACAACGCTTTCTTTCGCCGGTCGTGCTCCTCGTCACTCTGGTGATCGTGCTGGCACGGCGTCCGAGCCTGGACGATCTCGGCGTGGGCTTGCGCGGGCTGGGGCGATCGTTCTGGATTCTTCCTGCCGCGATCGTCGTCGCGATCGCGAGCGTGCTCGTTGCAAAACAAATTGGGACATTGCATCCGCTGTACAAAGGCGACTTCAAGCACATTGGCGGCTACGTCGCGTGGACGCTCTACCAACAGTTCCTCATGAACGACTTGTTTCTGCCGCGCCTCACCCGGCTTCTGGGCAAAGAGAGTGCTGCCGTAGGTGTAGCGGCGATTCTGTTTGCGGCGGCCCACTTGCCGAACCTCCCACTCACGGCTGTGACGCTGGTCTGGGGAGCGGTCTCGTGTGGACTGTTCCTGCGCTATAAGAACCTCTACGCCCTGGGTCTCGCTCAAGGATTGCTCGGGCTATGCTTCGCCGTCTGCGTGCCGGATGCTTTGCATCACCATCTGCGCGTCGGACTGGGTTATCTGCACTATTCGGCGCCGCCCCATCCGTAGCCAATTGGCGAACGCGTTCCATTAACTCGGCGTCGTCGATTTTCTGTAAGTCGTTGAGCCTTCGTGTAAGTGATTGAAAAGTCGTAGAAGGGCTCTGGCGGTCGCCAGGACGCGCGCTTCTCGCGCGGATGAGTTCTACGTAGGTCGCATGATCGATCGTCGCTGCCATGGTCGTTTCCGGCCCCGGAAAGGGCATTCTGGTTGGTCCGCAGGACAGCTTTCTGGCCGGGAAGGAATCGGATTTCTTCTTGTACGTACAGTTCTGTACGGAATCGGCTCGTATCTGATCACTTTTCTGCCCGGTCAGCTCTAAAACCACCAAGACCACAACCAGTCCACACAGGTATGCGTGATCGCCGAAGCAGGCACGCGGCGGTTCTCGCGCCAGGCCCGACCGTAGAAAATCCCTGCGACTGTGGCCAGAAGAACGTAGCGCCAGTTGAAGTGCGCGGAGCGCTTGTTGAAGTGTGAAAGTCCGAACAGCACCGATGCGATCAGCAGAGCGGCAGTGCGTCCCACTCGCCGCTCGAGCAGGTTTTGCACCCACGCACGAAAGAAAAGCTCTTCCAGCACAGCCACGAAAACGAAAATCCCGGCCGACGAGAGGATCGCTTTGCCCAACGGAGGCAGGTTGGCGTGGGGATGGAGAAAGCCGAGCGCGAGTCCCAGCACGATCACAACAGGAGCGAAGAACAACAGTTCGCGTAAGCCGATCTTCCAGTCACTGAGCCGCTGGTGAAAATCAAAGCCGGTGCCGTCCAGGCGGCGAATGGCGAGAAAGCCGTAGAGACCCGCATCCACGAGCAACAGGTTGTTCAAGCCACGCAAGCCGGCAGGCCACGCAGCGTCGAACCAGCGCAAATCGACGGCCAGTCCCAGGGTCAGAAGGATGAGTGCGTCGCGCCAGTTACCGCGCTGCTCGGAGTCGGCCGCCGCCGCTTGCGCCAGCAGCCACGCGATCGCGACCGGCAGAGCGGCGTATAGAACGAACCACTGCCAACGAAACAAATGCTGCGTCGCCGCGATGACGACGTAGGGCACAACCAGCAGCGCGGGCAGGCCCACGCGTACGGCATGCGGCCAGCGCGCGACCGCGGCCGCCACGCGCTCGGCCGCAAATCCAAAGGCCGCGGCAGGCGCTAACTCGGCGATCAAGACCGCAATTACGACCGGCGTTGCATTCGACATTCGCACTATCTTATCCGGGCTGTGCAACCGCCCGGCAAGTGCGTCGCCGAAGCAACGCCGGCGCCCCCTCTAGCCGTGAAGTGGAAATCCTATTTTGAAGGAGGCGACCAATCGGAACCAGTCTGCCGGCTTCTTCGTCAACCGGATAGTGAGGTGAATCGTATTTTCGTTACAGGGCTGGGTAGTTTCGCATTCGGTGGCCGCCGCTTGTGCAAGGGGCCGCCTCGGACTAGAATTCCGTCGAATCTTCGTAAGGAGGCATTCATGGCCGCTGCTCCGGTCCTACCCTCATCGCCGTCAACTCCCGAACCCGCGCCGCTTTCCGAGGGTGCGCGCATCGTTGACACCTTTATCGCGCCGTCGAAGACGTTCACCGACCTGCGGCGGAACGCAAGCTGGTGGGCGCCGTTTCTTCTGATGATTGTGGTTTCGACGGTGTTCGTTTACACGGCGGGACAGAAGATCGGGTTCCGCAAGGTCATGGAGAACCAGATGCAGGCGCAGCCCAAGGCGCAAGCGCGTCTGGAGAACCTACCGGCCGATCAGCGCGAGCGACAGATGGAGGCCGGAGCCAAGTTTACGGGAATCATTTCCTACGTATTTCCGGTGATCTCGCTGATCATCTGGCTGATCATCGCGGGGGCTTTGTTTGGGACTTTCAAGTTCGCTGCCGGGGCAGACCTCACGTTCAAGGTTTCGCTCGCGATTGTCATTTACGCAGCCCTGCCGCTCATGGTGAAGACGCTATTAGCCCTTCTGTCGGTGCTGGCGGGGATAAGCCCGGACTCGTTTTCATTTCAGAACCCGGTCGCCACCAATCCCGGCTATTTCATGAGTCCCTCGGACAACGTGTTCCTCTACAGCCTGGCATCCGGACTGGATATTTTCATGATTTGGACACTGGCCTTGACGGCGATCGGTTTTACTTGTGTCAGCAAAGTGAAACGCGGTACGTCGTTCGCCATTGTGTTTGGATGGTGGGCGTTTTTCTCGCTGGCCGGGGCCGCGCTGGCGGGTGCGTTCTCGTAGAGTCTGGCGCTCATCCCGCCATGGATTCGATCATCTGCACCGCATCTGACGGAAGAGTCAGGTCGAGGCTCGCAAGATCGTCCCGCATGTGATCGGTGCTGGAAGTCCCGGTTAGCGGCACGATCCCGACTTCGCGGGCAAAGCTGAATATGACCTGCGCTGGAGTCGCGTGCAGTCGGTTCGCAAGCGCGAGAAGTTGCGCATCCTTCAGCACGTCTCGGTTCGCGGTGAGCAGCGAAAATCCCTGGTAGAAGATCTTGCGCTGGTCGCAGAAGGTTCGCACCTCGCGATCCCATCCGAGGCGGGCGAAGCAGCGGTTCTGGACGAAGGTCGGGAGTTCCGCGTGGGTGGCCTCCATTTGCTCCAGATGGTGCAACGAGACATTGCTCACGCCGAGATGGAGCGCGCGGCCGGCGTCGCACTCTTTCCTCATCGCCTCCCAGACCTCGGAGTCCGCGTCCGTCCACTCCTCATGGGATGACGGCCCGTGGAGCAGGTAGCTCTCGACGTGGTCGGTGCCAAGATGTTCGAGCGAACTAGCCAACGACTGCGCGACCTGAGCCGAGAAGCTCGCTTCGGGATCGTAGGGCAGGCGGTGGTCCTGTCCGCGTTGATAGGTGAACTTGGTTTGCAGAAAAAGATCAGCGCGGGTCACGATGCCGTTGCGATAGGCCATGGCCAGACCTTCACCGACCGCGGCTTCGGAGTAGTGCTTGCGCTGGTTGGCGGTGTCGATGGCGAGAAAGCCCATGCACAGGGCGCGCTCGGTAAGAGCCGCGGTGCGTTCTTCCTTCCAGGCGGTGCCGTAGAAAAAATCTGGGAGGGATGAGGGCATCCGAATATTGTGGCATGAAACCTGTGAACCACGGAGGACGCAGAGGATCGGAGGGAATCTTCCTCAGTGTCCTCTGTGGTTGCGCCTCTTATGGGTGGAGATGACCGAGCACGCATTTCCGGTATATGCTGGGAGCCCCAGGAGGCTTTCCGTGAAACTTAATCTTGCTGTTGCTTGTTTTGCCTTGTGTGCCACGTTTGCTGTTGCCCAGTCCGCAACTCCAGCCGCGAAGACTCCGGCTGCGGCTCAGGGAGCTACTAAAGATCCGGTCGCGTCGTCGCTGCGCGTGTTGCTGCAGCGCTCGCAGACCAACACCGTGGGCGCCATTGAGGCGATGCCTGCCGACAAATTCTCGTACAAGCCGACGCCTGATCAAATGCCATTTGCGCATCTGGCCGTGCACGTCGTCGAGTTCAACAACTCCTTCTGCGCCAAAGCGGCCGACGTTCCCGCTCCCAAAGTTGAGGAACCCAAGGAGAGTGATTCCAAGGACGCGCTCGTGGCGGCGGTCAAAGCTTCATACAGCTTCTGCACCGACGCGTTGAGCAAAATGGACGACTCGAAACTGGGCGACAGCATCGAACTCTTCGGTGGCCGGCAGGCTCCGCGAGCCATGGCGGCGTTGATCCTGTCCAGCGGTTGGGCGGATCACTACAGTGCGGCGGCGATGTATCTGCGGCTGAACGGCATTCTGCCGCCATCGGCACAGCCGAAAAAGTAAGTCCGGCTTTCGGCTATCGGCTTCCCGCCGCTATTTCAGTTGCACCAGTTCATCCGCGGCCGGGCGGGCTGGTGCAGCTGTGGCGACATGCTGCGGGGCGCGCCAGGAGTCGAAGATGGAAACCTGGTGCACGCACGAAACAGTGCAGTGCGGGGCGCAGGATTTTTCGGTCAAGTATTCGCGGCGCAGGTCGTCGCGGGTGTAGGTGGCGAGCGGGACTCCGGGGTAGCCGCGCTGCTGCGAGCAGTAATGCACGAGTCCGTCTTCGCAGATGTAGAGGTAGCGGCCGCCGGCCCGGCAACGCCAGTCGTTGGGCTGGCCCTTCGCAATGTTGTCTTGAAATGAGTTGATGCGGGTGAAACTGCTTTTCTCCAGCGCCTGCATTTCGTGATAGATGCGGCGCTCTTCGTCACCCAGCGGCTGCAGCTGTCCGCTGCCATCGTGAATAATTCCAATCGTTGACGTGAATCCGAGTTCAATCGCGCGCCTGCCGATCACGAGCGCATCCTGCGGATGGGAAATGCCGCCGCCGACGACAGAATTGATATTCACGTGAAAGTCGGCGTGCTCGGCGAGCAACTGCAACTTCTTGTCGAGAACCTTCAGACTCTTCTTCGAGACTTCGTCGGGATTCACGTTGTCGATGGAAATCTGCAGCCACTCGAGTCCGGCGCGGTTGAGTCGCTGGATGCGCTCGGCGACCAGCAGGTATCCGTTCGTGATGAGCCCCGCGATCATGCCGTTGGCGCGGATGCGGCGGATGACGTCGTCCAGTTCCGGATGCATGAGCGGCTCGCCGCCGGAGATGGTCACGACTGCGGTGCCCAGCGAGCCGAGCTTGTCGATGCGGCGGTACATTTCGTCGATCGGCACGGGCTTGGAGAAATCGTCAAACTCGTTGCAATAGGTGCAGGCCAGGTTGCAGCGGCGCATGGGGATGATGTGCGCCAGCAGCGGGTGGTCAGTGGAAGCGAGCGCGCGGACCGCCATGTTCGCCCCGCGCAGGTTGCGGTGCAGGGCTTTGGCGCGGCGGCGCACGGACGTGAGAACGGATGGCATAATTGGGGAAGTAACCCTTATTACAGCATAAAGGGCGGCGAAATGCAGGCTCCGCCACAGCAGATGGTGCAAATGGGGCAGCGAATGGCGCGCCGTCGATCTCAGAATTCTAACGTTCCGAACCGTGGCGATGCAGATTCTTGAAGGCCTGGATTTCCAGCATTCGAGCGCGGTACAGCGTTTCGACGCATTCAAAGACGGAGCGATCGTCACCACAAATCAAGTTTCATCTGTGCAGCCATTCCTTCTGTTCTTTCATCAACACGTCGCTATCTTTGTCGTCGAGATTATCGAGCCAGGCTTTGTAGGTTTGATTGAGCGTCAGGTCGAGGGAAGCCGCCGTGGACGAATAGCAGATTGCATTCTCCACGTCCGTGTTCGCCTTGTCGCAGTCGAAGCTGGTTTTGTAACGCGGGGACGCCTTGGCCTCGACGATCTGGAATTCGCTGCCGTGGGCATTCCATCTGAGACGAATCACGAGAGGGTCGGTGCGGCCCGATTCATCGTGGTAGGTTTCGACCAGGAGTCCGTCGTGCACCTTGAGTTCGTAAAAGACGCGGCCGAAGAGCCCTGCTTGCTGCTTCGCAGTTGGCTCAGGGATCTTCAGCTCAATCAATGAACCATCGGCCTGCCGACGCACCACGGCATGGACGTCAGGACCAGCGGTGCCGGTCGCGCACGTGGACGCCACCACCACGGCTTCGTCGTTCCCGTCTCCATCAAAATCGAAATACTCAAGATTCTCGATATCAACGCCTTCGCAGTCCGGGCTCTTGCTGAAATGCTTCTTGATCTCGTCTTCGGAAATCTGCGGAGGTCGCTGCTGTGCCAGCGACAAGAGCGGCGCTAGGAAAAGCAGAATCCCAGGCAGTAAGGCGTTCTTTCTAAGGTGGCGCATGCCTCGAGTGTGACGCAGGCAGCGCCCGTGTCAAGAGACAAGTTCGTGGCCGGCTTGGCGCAGGAGATCCATGACGTTTCCCATGTGATCCTCCAGGAGCAACACATAGTCCGTGTCGTAGGTGGAGATGGCGAAGATTGGGACGCCGTTCCTCGACAGCGGTTCGATGAAGGAGAGCAGGACTCCGGTCAACTCGAAGGGGAACGGGCCTTCGAGTTTCAAGCAGATCCAGCGGTGTGGCGAGTGAACGTCGGGTGGAAGATTGTCTGCGGGGCAGACGATGGAGAGTTCGTCGGGAGTGCGGGTGATTGAGGTGAAGTCTCCTCTTGTGGCCCAGTCAGGGACAGGTGTATCGGGGGCCAGACGCACGATTGCGTAGGGGCAGGGGAGCCAGCGGAATTTGAGTTGGTGTGGCTGGAGGTTGTCACTGCTTTCACGTGTCATAGCTTAAGAACCAAGCACAAGGTTTCTCGACTCGCCGTCGCATTCACTCCGGCTCGCTCGACATGACAAAGCTTCCTTCCACCACGGCGAACTCTAGTTCTAACACTGTTTGCCGAGGCTGCCGAGCTTCGCTCGGCATGGCCGGGTCGAAGACCCGGTCCCACACCACCCTACAGCTACCCTTCCACCGCCTTGCGCAGGGCCGCTCGGGCCAGGATGCGGGTGGAGTCGAGCATGGGGAGCGGGGAGGACTCCGTCGTCATCAGCAACGGAATTTCGGTGCAGGCCAACGCAACGGCGTCGCAGCCTTCGTCTTTCAGGCCGCGGATGACTTCTGTGAAATAGGCTTGCGTGCGCGGCAGGAAAGCTCCCTGAACGAGTTCGTCGAAGATGATGCAGTGGATGCGCTCGCGCTGGTCCGGGCCCGGAACGCGGTGTTCGATACCCGCTGCTTTCAGAGTCTCGCGGTAGACCGGGCCGTCCATCAGAGAGCGGGTGCCGAGGACTCCGAGGCGTTTGTAATTGTGCCGCTTCGCTTCATTCGCGACCTCGACGGCGATGTGCAGCCATGGGCGGGGAGAGCGGTGCTCAACCAGATCGAAGGCCTGGTGCACGGTGTTGACGGGAGCGATGAGGAAGTCGGCGCCAGCTTTGGCCAGCTTCTCCGCAGAGGAGAGCATGAGTTCCGCGACGCTGGCCCAATCGTTGGCGTCGATGAAATTTTTGTAAAGCACGAAGGGATGTCCGTGCATCGACACTTCGGGGTGGTTGTAGGGGCCGAGCAGATCCGCGCCTTCCACGCAGATGGTGCGGTAACAGAGCGCGGCGCCTTCCGCGCTGGATGCGACGATGCCGATGTGTAACATCAGTACTCAGTACTCGGTGCCCGGTACTCAGTTCGAACTTGCGTCTTGGGGATCACGTCTTAACTCACTTCGTGTGTGTTGTGCCTTTGGACCAAATACCTTGCAAACGACAAAAGTCCAGTGAAGCGGTAGGTTGGGTCCACATAGTGTTCGATTACGTAGAAAGCGAAGTAATAGAAACGACAAAAGGCCCAGATCGCGATCACCAACAGGACTCCCACCTGCAGCGTGGGGCGTTGGACTAGTATCAGCGCGACTGCCAGCAACCCTAAGAGGAGGAAGAGCGCGCCTTTTGCTTTGATCCATGCCGCGTTCGTTAGATTCCGCATGTTGGGACGCCTTTGGCGGCAGAGTTTGCGCGGCTCAGGGTTTGATTGTAGCTGGAGTGACCGCATACGGGCTCGCATCGCGATAGCGCTTTTCGAATTCTTCGCGGCTGCAGATGGTCTTTACGTCGGTGACCCTGTCGATCGCTAAGACGCCGTCGAGGTGATCGATCTCGTGCTGCAGGAGTTCTGAGAGGTTGCGATCGTCGCCGGCTTCGAACTCGAGGGCTTTGCCATCGAGATTCTGATAGCGGACGGTGATCTGGCGGTGGCGTTCGACCTGCATGAAGATCGAGAGGAAACTCAGGCAGGCGTCCCAGACAACGATCTTTTCTTCGCTGCGTTTGATGATTTCCGGATTGATCAGGGGCCATGGGTTAGCTTCGGGGAGATTGAGAAATATGACACGCTGCAGGATGCCGAGTTGGGGAGCGGCGATGCCGCGTCCATAGCCGGTTAGGGAGCGCCAGTGGGACAGAGTGTCGGCGAGATCGGTGACCAGAGAGTCGATTTCGGGCGCGGTGGGATCGACCACTGGAAGAGCTTTCTGCCGCAGGAGAGGATCACCGAGTTGAAGGACGGGACGGATCGGCATGAGCAGTTCCCAAGTTCACTCTCAAGAATTTTACCCCTTGGGTTTTGACACGGGATCGGACCAGGCGAACTGAAGGACGATACAGAGGACCAGGGCCAGGAGAAAATCCGCGAACGCGGGATGGGCGGGCCAGATCCTTTGCGCGAAGCCGAGCCACCATGCCAGCATGGCGGCGATGGTCGCGACTGCGGAAATCTTCAGGGTCCTCATGGACGGATGATACTTCAGCCGCGGAGCATGTGGTGATTCTACAACTCCTTGGATTGCAGCGGCCGGGCTTCGTCCTTGCACTTCGCTCAGGGCAGCAGCAAAGCCAGACAGCCGAGGCGGCTGTCTCCACAGAATTCCTTCTGTTTCCACATCAGTTTTTCCGTCTCCAGATGGGTTGAGAACCGTTACCTGGCTGCCGCGGCGTCGAACAGGCTCAGGAGTTCTAGCTTCTTTTCTGCCGGCAGGAAAGAGGCTTCGAAGGAGTTGCGCGCCAGTTCGCGGAGATGCTCGTCGGTGAATCCGAAAGTTTCCTGGGCCAGTTGGTACTCGCGCGATAGCGTGGTGCCGAACAGAGCGGGGTCGTCGGTGTTGAGCGTGATCATGACGCCGTGATCGAAATAGTTCTTCGTGGGATGCTCGGCGACTGCCTTACAAACCCCGGTGCGGAGGTTGCTGGTGATGCAGAGTTCAACCGGGATCTGGCGCTGGGCGAGCTCTTCGATCAGGTCTGCGTCCTGGGCCGCGGTGAAGGCATGGCCGATACGCTCGGCGTGGAGGTTCAATGCTCCCCAGATCGATTCCGGCGGACCGGTCTCGCCGGCGTGCGCGGTCAGGCGCAATCCATGGTCGGTGGCGTAGGAATAGACGCCGCGAAAAAGTTCAGGCGGCGCCTTCAGTTCATCTCCACCAATGCCCACGCCAACGACGTGGCGGTCGCGGTAGCGCGCAGCCAGCTCGAACACTTTCTGCGCTTCCTCGACTCCGAAGTGTCGGGTGGCGTCGAAGATCCACAGCAATGAGACGCCGAAATCGCGGGCGCCACGGGCTCGTCCGCGTTCCAGACCTTCAAAGATGGCAGGGAAATCCTGCTTGCGAAAGAGGCAGACGCCGACCGCAACATAAACCTCGGCATGCAATACGTTCTCTTCTTTCAGGCGCTGCATGAGCCGATAGGTGATGAGTTCGTAATCGTCGGGCCCGCGCAGATGGGCGCTCACGTTTTTGAAAGCCATCAGGAAGCTCTGGAAATCGGTGTAACCGTACAGGCTTTGAACCTCCGCCAGGGTGGCGTGGTCGCCGTGAAGCTTGCGGAGTTCGAGCAGGGTCGCGGGTTCGACCGCGCCCTCGAGGTGCAGGTGCAACTCTGCTTTAGGAAGCTGACGGATGAAGGCATTCGGGGGACGGTCTACTGCTGGGGCCATGCATCTGATTGTAGATTCTTGAGGGGAGATTTGCGAGGGAGCGAGATCCTCTGTGGAGTCCAGTTTCAAAACCTTTACCACGAAGCACACGAAGGAAAACTCGAACATCACTGACTTGCTGCACAAAAACACTCCTGGCATTTTTTTCCGATACAATTCGCTGTTCTCGTATCAAGGTGAAGGAGAGCGCATGAATTCGAAGATCGTGTGCAGAATGCTGATTGCGTGCGGATTGTTGGCATTGCCGATGGCTGTGTTCGGCGCGTCGGATGCGCCGCAGGTGAAAACCGCTTCCGGTGTGGTCGAAGGGAAGGACGATGGATCGGTGCACGCGTTTCTTGGAATCCCATACGCCGCGCCGCCGGTCGGAGATCTGCGCTGGAAGGCTCCTACACCTGCTGCGAAGTGGGACGGCGTGCGCAAGGCCACGGAGTTTGGCTCGCACTGCATGCAGGGGAGAGTCTACGGCGACATGAATTTTCGCGATGCAGGCGGAAGTGAAGACTGCTTGACTCTGAATGTGTGGGTTCCAACGAAAAGCTCAGGGACGAAGCTGCCAGTGATGGTGTGGATTTATGGCGGAGGATTTGTCGCGGGGACCACTTCGGAAGCCCGGCAGGATGGAACGCATCTGGCACGGCAGGGCGTGATCGTGGTTTCGATGAATTACCGGTTGGGGGTCTTTGGATTTTTCGTGCATCCCGAACTGGCGAAGGAATCAGGGCGGAATGCAGCCGGGAATTACGGGCTGCTCGATCAAGTCGCGGCGCTGCATTGGGTGCATGACAATATCGCGGCGTTCGGCGGAGATCCGGACAATGTGACGATCTTCGGAGAGAGTGCGGGATCATTTTCGGTGAGCGCGCAGATGGCGTCGCCGCTCGCCAAGGGACTCTTTCAGAAGGCAATTGGAGAGAGCGGAGCAGCGTTTCACAGCGGAGGGCTGTCGTTTGAGTCGCTGTCCGCGCGAGAAGAGAAGGACGTGAAGGCCGTGAGTACGAAACTCGGAGTGAGCACGCTGGCCGAGTTGCGGGCGCTGCCGGCGCAGAAATTGCTAGATGCTTTTTCGCCGCCACAATCGGAGGGATTTGATTTTGGTCCGGATGTAGATGGATATTTTCTGCCGGAGCTGGTACCGGCGATCTTCGCGGCGGGAAAGCAGAACGACGTGCCCCTGCTGGCGGGATGGAATCATGATGAAGGCAGCTTCGAGATTGCGTTCTCTCCCCAGAAACCGACGGCAGAGAGTCTGAAGGCCACGGCGCAGAAGGAATTCGGAGACAAGGCGGCGGAGTTTTTGCGGCTCTATCCCTCCGGTACTCCCGAACAGACGTTGCGTTCCGCGCAGGATTTTGCGGGAGATCGCTTCATTGCGTTCTCTACGTGGGATTGGATGGAGTCGCAGGGCAAGACTGGAAAACAGCCGATCTACCGTTATCGCTTTGATCTGGGGCCGCCGTCGGATCCGAAGGCGCCGCAGTTGGGCGCGTATCACTCAGCCGAGATTGAGTATGTGTTTGGGCAGCTTGATTCCAAGGCTGGCGTGGCGTGGCGAGCGGATGACCGGCAACTCAGCGAAGAGATGCAGAAGTATTGGGCGAACTTTGCGCGAAGCGGCGATCCGAACGGGGCGGGACTGCCGAAGTGGCCGGTGTATTCCGCGGGCGACGGATGGCCGGTGATGTTTCTGGATGCGAAGTCTGCGGCCCACAAGGATGATTTGCGAGAGCGGTATTTGTTCCTGGCGGGCGTGTGGGCGAAGTAGGGCGCCGGAAGCAAACTCGGAGTGCAGAGATCCTTCACTACGCAGGCCGATTCGCTTAGGCGAATCGGCCTGCTTCGTTCAGGATGACAATGCACTCTTGCTGACGGCTGAGAGCCGACGGCTGACGGCTGACGGCTGACGGCTGAAGACTATTTCCTGGCGAACTCGCTTCGGTGGCGGCTGTAGAACACATAGATGAGCAGGCCTAGCGCCAGCCAGATCACGAAGCGCAGCCATGTGATCAGGGTGAGACCGAACATCAGGCCACCGCACAGCAGCACGGAAATCAGCGGGAACCACGGCACAAACGGGACTCGGAAGGCACGCTTGCGATCGGGCTGGTTGCGGCGGAGGAAGATCACTCCCAGCGAAACCAGAACGAAGGCAAACAGCGTCCCGATGTTGGCGAGGTCAGCAGCGTCCCCGATGTCGACAAGGCCGGCGGGAATTCCCACGGCGAAGCAGGCGATCCAAGTCGACCAGTACGGCGTCTTAAATTTCGGGTGCACCGCAGAGAATAGCTTCGGCAGCAACCCGTCGCGCGACATGGCGTACCAGATCCGTGCCTGCCCGTATTGAAAGACGAGCAACGAAGAGATCATGCCGGTCAGCGCTCCGATCACAATGACCGAGCGGAAGAACGGGTGCACGCCCAGATACTTCATCGCATAGGCGACTGGCGCTTCGGCTGCTTCACCGGATACGAAGGTCGTGTACTTCATCATGCCGAGCAGGACGATAGCAACGCCGACATAGAGCAGGGTGCAGACCACTAGCGACATGATGATGCCGAAAGGCAAATCTTTTTGCGGATTGCGCGATTCTTCGGCGGCCGTGGAGACGGAATCGAATCCGATGTAGGTAAAGAAAACGATGGCCCCTCCGGTGACGATCCCCGCGAAGCCAGACGGTGCGAAGGGCGACCAGTTCGCGGGCTTCACCAGCATTGCACCGACGACCAGGAAGGTGAGGATGGCTCCGATTTTGACGGCGACCATGATGTTATTGGTCTCCGCCGACTCTTTCACTCCGCGCACCAGCAGCAGCGTGAGAACGAAAACAATGAGGAAGCCGGGCAGATTGAAATAGGAACCCGTCCATTGCCCGCCGGCCCAGACCGGACTCGACCATTTGTCCGGCAAGTTGAGGCCGAAGACCGCGAGTTGCGCCTTGGTATATCCGGCAAAGCCAACGGCGACTGCGACGTTCGAGACTACATATTCGAGGATCAGGTCCCAGCCGATGATCCAGGCGAAAATTTCGCCGAGCGTGGCGTAAGAATATGTGTAGGCGCTGCCAGCGATGGGGATCATCGAGGCTAGCTCGGCGTAGCACAGCCCGGCAAAACTGCAGGCGATCGCTACCAGGAAAAATGAAATCGCAATGGACGGTCCGGCAGGCGGGCGTCCGTGCATGAGCGCTCCCGCCGTGCTGCCGGTACGGAGAAAGTTGATGATTACGTCGAGCGCCTGGGCATGCAGAATGGAAGGTGCCTGGAAATACTCTCCGGCGGCCGCCGTTCCGGTGAGCACAAAAATGCCGGAGCCGATAATGGCGCCGATCCCGAGCGCGGTCAGCGACCAGGGCCCCAATGATTTGCTGAGCCGGTGTTCCGGGTCCTCGGATTCGGTGATCAGCTTGTCGATGGACTTGCAGCAGAAAATCTGTTTGTCGGAGGTGCGGATGACTTCGGCGGGTTCCGTGGTTTGTGGCAAGCGGTTGTGGTCTCCTGAATTCAGCTATCGGCCGTCAGCCTTCAACTCTCAGCGGGTGCCCCACCCTACGTGGTTTTCGTAGGGTGGGATCTGATATCCGCAAGCGCCGTGCCAGCTATGCCTTACCGCTTCGCCTGGCCGCGGGCCAGTTTCTTGACCTTGGGCTTTTTCGATCCGCGAGGATAATCGCGGGGCTTGAGCGGCTTTTCCGCCTTGCGTTTCTTGCGGGCGGTGCGTTTGGCTTTCTTGCGTTCTTCTTTGGTTAACTTCGATGTGTTTGCCATGAATGCTGTGAACGTCCTCTTCTGTCGTGCGAATGTCCGGGGCGCTTCCGCCTCGGTTTTCTTTCGCCCCTTCGGCTCCGCTCAGGGCAGGTTCCTTCGGGGCTGAAAATCTTGTGTGGCTAGCCCCACGGCTTACGCTGTGGGCTGAACTCTTGCGCCGCTACGCGGCTGACTGTTTAGACTCGCCTCGCTTTGTTCGGCTGGACAGCCGAGGCGGCTGTCCCCACATGGGTCGGGCATGGGACTAGGTTATGCGCGTTCCAGCTGGGCGTACTTCTCCACCAGCTTCTTCAAGCCGAAGCGAGGAAATTGTACCGTAATCTTGGCTTCTTCGCCTTCTCCTTCGCGCTGGTAGACCGTGCCTTCACCATATTTAGGGTGGCGGACCTTCTGGCCGGGGCGGAATCCGCGCTTGCCGGTAGGCTCCGCGACCGGCGTTTTGGGGACGGTGAACTTCTTGCCGCGGCTGGCGAAGAACTCGGCGATGTTCTCGATGGAGTTGTAGGGACGAGCGGGAGCCGTGGGCTTCGGAGCGCGCGGCTGGCCTCGGTTCGTGTCTCCAGCGTGCCACGCGGTGCTTTGGTCTTCGTCTTCGTAGGAGTAATGGGTGGCCTCAACGTCAAACCTGGCGGGGCTTTGCCCCGCTGGACGGCCGTAGGCGGCCGTCCCCACATGAGCCGTCGTTCCCACATGAGTTCTTCTGGTTCCTAATTCTCCCAGGAGCGGAGCGGGGACTTCTTCCAGAAATCTCGAGGGGACGCTGGCTTCGGGAAGGTCGGTGCCGTAGCGGCGGCGGTAGACGGCGCGTGTGAGGATGAGTTGGTCCATGGCGCGGGTCATGCCGACATAGCACAGGCGGCGCTCTTCCTCAATGTCTTCTGGAACGAGCATGGTGCGGGAGTGCGGAAAGAGGCCCTCTTCGAGGCCGCTGAGGAAGACGAGGGGAAATTCGAGGCCCTTGGCGGCGTGTAGGCTCATCAGCGTGATCTGGGCGCGGGCGTCGTAATCGTCGGCGTCGGCGACCAGGGCGGCGTGGTCGAGGAATTGGTCGAGGGTTTCGGCGCGGTCGCGCGAGTCCATAGCGGCGTTGACCAGTTCGCGCAGGTTCTCGATGCGGGAGAAGGCTTCGGGCGTGTCTTCTTCTTCGAGCAGTTTGATGTAGTTGGTGCGGTCGATCAGGAATTTCAGTAGATCGGCGGTGCTCACCGCGGGAGTGGGGAAGGAATCCGGCACTGAGCCGATCTCGGGATCTGGTGGCCTGTTGGTCTCATCCTCCCGCGATAGTTCCGCTGGCGGGACGCCAGCGCTACCGTCCACGGCATCGAAGTCGAATGAGAAATTTCCAAATTCGCTCGGGTCGAAGGCCGTAGCGTCTTCGGGTTGTCCGCTACTGGAACTCTCGGCTTCGATGTGATCGATTGCCTCTGCAACGCTGCCGGCGTTCGCGGGCGAGGGCGCCCGCGCCACATTTTCTTCCAGTTGCTCCGCGAAGTTTCCTGCCAGCATCGCCCGGGCGTCTTCGATCAACTGCTGGAAATTCTTGAGCGACAACAGGGCTCGCTGCGGCAGGAGCTGGCGGCGGATGGCTTCGCCGATCGCGCCCCAGAGTGACAGGCCAGTTTCGAGGGCGAGGCGCTCCAGCGTGTCGATGGTGCCCTTGCCGATGCCGCGCGTGGGAGTGTTGATCACGCGCAGCAGCGAAATCGTGTCGTCGGGATTCTGGATGACTTTGAGATAGGAGATCAGATCTTTGATTTCGGAGCGCTCGTAGAAGGAGAATCCGCCGACTACGTGATACTTCAATCCGTAGCGGCGCATGGCCTCTTCAAACAGACGCGACTGCGAGTTGGTGCGGTAGAGCACGGCGGCCCGCGGGGTCTCGCCTTTCTCCGTCGCTTCGCGGAGATATTTGGCGATGTGGTCGGCAGCGAACAGGGCTTCGTTCTCGCCATCAGGAGCCTCGTAGTAGCCGATCTTGGTGCCGCCCTGGCGATCGGTCCAGAGATTCTTACCTTTGCGGCGAATGTTGTTGGCGACCACGGCCGACGCTGCCTGCAGGATGTTTTGTGTGGAACGGTAATTCTGCTCGAGGCGGATGATCTTGGCCTCGGGGAAATCCTGTTCGAACTCGAGAATGTTGCGGATGTCGGCGCCGCGCCAGGAATAGATCGACTGGTCTTCGTCGCCAACGGCGCAGACGTTGTGCCGATCTCCGGCGAGCATGCGCATGAGTTCGTACTGCGGGCGGTTCGTGTCCTGATACTCGTCGATCAGCAAGTACTGAAAGCGGCGATTGTAGTAGTCGCGCACGTGCGCCGCGGACTTCAGTAGGCGGACCGCTTCGAGCAGCAGGTCGTCGAAGTCGAGGGCGTTGGCTTTGCGTAGCTCTTTGCGGTACTCCTCGTAGAGATGCGCAATCTTTTCTGTCTTAGGATCAGCGGATTGCAGGTAGAGTTCCTGCGGATCGAGCATGTGGTTCTTCGCCCAGGAAATGCGGCCTAGGACGGTGCGCGGCGTGAGTTGCTTGTCGTCGAGGCCGAGGCGCTTCATTACGCTTTTGACGACGGCTTGTTGATCGCTCTCGTCGTAGATGACGAAATTCTTCGTGTGTCCGATCGGCGGCTTTCCAGGCGTGGCCGAAGGAATTCGCATGGCCTCTATGTCGCGCCGCAGAACGCGCACGCAGAACGAATGGAATGTCGAGATGACCGGCTTGGCGATGCTGAGGCCGCCTACCAGCTTTTCGACGCGCTCGCCCATTTCGGCCGCGGCCTTGTTGGTGAAGGTCATTGCCAGGATGGATTCCGGCATGACTCCTTTGTGCTCGATCAGGTAGGCGATGCGGTAGGTGATGACGCGCGTTTTGCCGCTTCCGGCTCCGGCGAGGATCAGCACCGGGCCTTCGGTGGTTTCGACGGCTTCGCGCTGCTGCGGGTTCAGTTGGTCGAGAAAAGACAATGCGGAAGTGGCTCCAGGATCGATCTTTCAATTTTACAGGGAATAGCGGCGGGCGGGATTGTGCGCGCTGATTTCGGGGCGTGGAATGCCTAAAACGAGACTCTTTCTGAGTCGCCCGATGCGCGAATTTTGTCCGCAAGGCGGGTGGGCGCTGTCGTTCTTTCGACAGAGTCGAGATGGGCCGTCGTTTTCCAGAGCATTCTCCGCCCGTCCGGCTGGAGGGGCGACTATGAATCCGAAGAGTTTCCTGGCATTGGCGTTACTGGTGACGGCGGCGGGCGTGTGTGTGGTGGACCAGCGCGAGGCGCGGGCGGGCGAGGTGACTCCGCCGCCGGGCTACAAAGTTCTTGAACCCATCCGACACGGCAATCTGACAGTGTTTCCGGTGGTCGCTGCGAAAAGCTATCCGACAGGCGAGTTTTTGACTCTGGATGAGGGGTTGAGATCTGGAGACGTGGTCGTGACCGAAGCGGGCAATGTGCAGGGGCTGATTCGGCGGCATCCCACACCGGCGGTCCGGAGCGAGGGAGCGCAAGTGAACCGGCTGGTGCTGGTGAACAATTCCAAGCGGCCGTTGTTATTGTTGGCCGGGGAGATCGTTACCGGCGGCAAGCAGGATCGTGTCATCGGCAAAGATCGCATTGTTCCGGCCGAGAGCGATCCGGTGGATTTGAGCGTGTTCTGCGTGGAGCCGGGGCGGTGGGTGGCCACCAGCAGCAATTTCGGGGCTTCGGAGGCGATGTATGGGAAAGCTGCCGGTGGTCCGATACACGGCGGCGCGGTCCCAATGGCGATGATGGCGCAGCCGTCGGTGCGCGCTAAAGCGATGGCCGACAAGGATCAGAACCAGGTGTGGGCAGAGGTGCGCAAGCAGCAGGCGGCGATGCAAACGGTCGAGGTCACGGCGGCGGCTCCTGAAGTGGCGACGGAGATTGCGAGAACTTCTTCGTACGCCAAGGTGAATGAGAATGAGGCAGTCAAGAAGCAGGTGGACTCGGTCGCGAAGCCGATCGAGCAGAATTATCAGAGCCTGATCCGGCAGTTGCGCGATCGCAACGCCGTGGGAGTTGTGGTGGCGGTGAACGGGCGCATCATCTGGGCCGATATGTTTGCCAGCACGGATTTGCTGGAAAAATACTGGCCCAAGCTGGTGCGCTCGTATGCTTCGGAGGCAGTTGTAACGCGTGCGAAGGAAGTTGAAGTCGGTGTTAGCCAGGCACAGGCCTTCTTAGGAGACATGGAAGGACGCCGGGAGATGATCGAGAGCGAGCCGGGAATTTATCGTCACACGGAAATCACCGGCGACGGATTCAAGGCGTTCTCGCTGACATCGCTGCTGCCGAAGACTGGGTTTGAAGTGCACGTGGCGAAGATGGCCGATTGAGGAGTTCCTCAGGGGCTAAAGCCCTTTATATTGAACGTCCCTTACGCGGCCCTAAAAAGGGCCGCTCTTCCACGGATCTGCGCGAATGGGTAGGTCTTCCGCGATGTATGAAGTCGCGCTTCCACCTTTCCACAATTCTTGATGACACGAGCTCTAGCCACTGGCCTTCTGGCTCTTTCCCTGGAGTTCTGCGATCGGAGGGAATGACTTGGGCGGAATCAATGTGCGGTCTGGAGGCATGGAACCGGCGTTGACGGCTTTCGCCAGGAGTTCGAGCGCGGTTCCGGCTGCTGGGGCGGTGATGATCGTGGCCTTCAAAAGTCCGCGGCGGACCCAGTCCTGACCCGTCTTTGTGACACCATCGCAACCCGTGAAGGGAATGCTCAGCCATCGCTCGCGATCTTTTTCTGTGAGGTCGACGACAGCTTTTCGGGCGCCCATCGCCATGGCATCGTTCTGGCAGATGACGCCTCGAATTTGAAGGTCGCGCGAAGACCCGAGGGAGAGCCAGGACTTTGCCGCGTTGTGCGCGCTGCGCTCGGTCCAGTCACCTTTCAGCGTTTTCAGTACGACCGCGGCTGGCTTGGTGGAGAGCATCCCTTTCGTTCGCTGCTGAGTCGCCGTGCTGTTGAAGGGGCCTTCGATGTAAAGAACGTTTCCCTCAGGAACGAGGACGCTAAGTTGCTTCCCCTGGATGCGTCCGACTTCGGATTGGTCGGTGCTGACCGAGAAGACCGGGACCTCGCCTCCGCGGCGAAGCTCGGCGATGTAGTCGGGATCGCTGTTGATGATTCCCCACCCGATGCCGGCCGCAACCGCCGCTTTCGCGACTTGAGGCATCCCGGTGCCGACGGGTTCGACCAGGATCGCGGTGGGATGCTGTGCAGGGTCCTGAATGATTTTGATGAGTTGCTGCGTCTGGTTCACAGCGTCGTTGTCGGCGTAGATGATTTGAATGTTAACGCCGAGTCGCGCGGCCATTTCGGTCACGGCGACGGCTTGTTCTGCCTGGTAATCGTTCTCTCTTGTGGTAAGAGCAACAACTACGTTCAGTTTTTCCATGGGCCTCGTCGCGGAGTTCCCTTCGGTGCTGGATTGTTTCACAGATTTTGACGCTGACAAAAGACTTCTACGGCACAAGCAAGCCGAGCGACGTTACATCGATCAATCGACTCTCGAAGACTCGTACCAACTGCGCCAGGCATTGGAGTCGTTGGGTAATCGCTGGCCAGTAATGTCGTGCAGCGCCTGGAACGCCCAATTGTGCGTCTGGGCATCGAGCGCGGGATCGTCGGTGTAGCTCAATAATTGCGGAACCGCGGAGAGGCGCTGCTCGTGCGTGAACATGCCGGCTTCCGCGAGACTGCACGCGGCCCGCTCACGCACGGTGGCCGCTGGGTCGTCGTGCATCGTTTTGAGCAAAGGCTCGATTGTCTCGGTCGAGCCCGCGAGCGCCAGGCCTTCAACGGCCCAGCGTCGTGAGTCTTCATCGGTATCGCTCAGATGAGCGGTTAAGACTTGCACCACGCGGTCGGTTTGGACGCCACGGTTTCCCATCAGGCCGAGCGCCCATAGTCCCCAGATTTTTTGCGCGTGATCGGGAGATTCGGTGCTCTTCAAAACGTAGTTGAGGCTGGCGGTATTCTTGGCCAAGCCGTAAGCCGCGAGCTCGACTTCGATACCGGATTCACGCACGCGCATGTCGTTGGAGTTGAGCGCGGCGGTGGTCAGAGTCGCGATCTGGGAGTCCCACTTCACTTTGCCCTGCCAGCGATCGACGCGGGAGGAAATCTGATCCACGGCGCCGTCGCTGCGGCCAACCGCGAGCTCCAGCAGCGCCTCCGCTTGCTTCTGAGGTTTCATGCGATCGAGTTGGTGAGAATCCCTGGCAGACGTGAGCGGAGCTGCCGGCACGGAAAAGAGACTGTTGAAGCGCGACCATGCGGCATGGGCGCTGCCGGCGTTTGCGGTCAGAACTGCGAGCAGCACTCCGAGTGCAACCGCGAAGAGTGGAGCGAACCGTCCAGGGTTCTTCTGCCACCCTGGTGAACCAGGTCTCGAGATGGGACCACCAGCGTCCAGATCGGAACCGGGGCCCAGCGTGCCGAAGTCGGGCGTCGGCTGCAACCGCGGATCGGCCACCGACACGGGTTCCGGTTGTGGTGCCTGGTTCGAAGACGGTGGCTGGAACACATCCATATATAGAAGAGTCTAGGATCACCTTCGAAATGGGGTAAAGTTACTTCGGTTCGAATCCTACCGGGTTCGATGCAAAAAACGCGGTGCGCGATCTGGGAAGGGGCCCCGGAAGGGCATCGCGATTCCAGAGAGTTACGAGGAGGATAGTGATGCGAATGAAGTCCAAGTGGTTGGTACCCATCATCAGTGTGTCCCTGGCGGCAGTGGCTTTGGCCGCGGCTGGTTCGGGATACCACGTAGTCACAACTTACAAAGTCGGGGGTGAGGGAGGCTGGGATTATCTGACCGTCGACCCCGATGCGCGGCACGTCTACATTTCCCGCGGCACGCACGTCATGGTGCTCGATGCGGATTCGGGCAAGGTCGCAGGTGACATCGCCGATACGCAGGGCGTGCATGGTATAGCTCTCGCCCCAGTGTTGGGAAAGGGGTTCACCAGCAACGGCCGCGAAGGCACGGTCAGCATTTTCGACATGAAGACCCTGGCCACCAGCAGCAAAGTGAAAGTAGGGGATAATCCGGACGCAATTCTCTACGATCCGGCAACGAAACGCGTCTTCACCTTCAACGGGCGCAGTCAGGATTCGACGGCCATCGATGCGACCAATGGAAAAGTGCTAGGCACAATCAAACTGGATGGCAAACCGGAATTCGCGGCCAGCGATGCGAAGGGCGAGATCTTCGTCAACATCGAGGACAAGAGCGAACTGGTGGCGATTGATCCGAACAAGCTGGAGGTTAAGACGAAGTGGCCACTGGCGCCTTGCACCGAGCCCAGCGGACTCTCGATCGACCGCAAGAACCGCCGCTTGTACGTCGGCTGCGATAACAAAATGATGGCGGTGGTCGACGCGGACAGCGGCAAGATCCTGGCCACGCCAGCCATAGGCGACGGCGTGGACGCAACCGCATTCGACCCGGAAACCGGGCTGGCGTTCGCGTCTTGCGGCGGTGACGGCGTGCTCACTGTGGTGAAAGAGGAATCGCCGGGCAAGTTCACAGCCGAGAACGTTCCGACACAGAAGGGAGCGCGCACCATGGCGCTCGATTCCAAGACGCACAACGTGTTCGTGGTGACCGCGCAGTTCGGGCCTCGACCTGCGGCGACGGCTGATAATCCGCGACCCCGGCCTCCGATGCTTCCTGACAGCTTCGTGGTCCTCGTCGTCGGAAAATGAAACGGTTTTTTCATCAGGAGAAAGCCCTGCTCTGCCTGGGGTCGGTGTTGATGTTGACGCAGGGGAGCGGGGCTTGCTCCGTTCTGATGCACGAATCTGACGCATTAAACCGGGCGGGGATTCGCCAGGACGACGACAGCGCTACATCAAATAGTAGACAGAGGAAGTTCGCGCACACGCTCAATCGTATCCGCATCTTCGGGGGACTTGTCCGGGCGCAGGCGCACGATTCGGGGAAAGCGCAGAGCGTATCCGCTCTCATGCCGGTCGGATTTCATCAAGTTGTTGAAGGCTACTTCCAGCACGATCTTTGGCTCAACGACCAGGCGGAATCCCTGATCTTCCAGGGTGTGATCGAGGAACCACTGAGTCATCTCGGCGATCTCGGCGTCGGTCAGGCCGGAATAGGCTTTGCCGATGTTCACCAGCCGGTCTTTACTCGTATCCCAAACGGCGAAGGTGTAATCACTCAGCACGCCCACGCGCTTGCCGTGTCCGTACTCGACCGCAGTCACAACGACATCGAGCGTGGCCAGTTCGCGCTTCATCTTGAGCCACGACTTTCCGCGCCTGCCCGGCGTGTAGGGGGAGTTGAGATCTTTGATCATCAGGCCTTCATTGCCGCGGTCTTGAGCCGCGGCAAACAGTTCCTCCAGTTTCGCGGGCGATGACGCGCGAAACACCGGGGCACGAATGATGTGAGCGGTTACTGATTCCTCTTCGTCTCCGAAAGCCAGCTTACCTTGGGATCCTGGCTTGGATGATTTCCTGGGCGATGCCTCGTTTCCCTGAGGAGACCGGCTATTCTCCATCAGCAGCTCATCCAGGATCTTCGCGCGCTCGTGCAGCGGACGGTCCATCACGAGCTCGCCTCCGGCGTGCAACACGTCGAAGGCCAGGAACGCGACCGGAGTTTCCCGCAGCATCTTGTTGCTGACTTTCTTTCTACCGAGGCGCTGCTGCAAGACGCTGAAAGGCCGCGCGCGTTTGGCCTGATAGTCCCAGGCCACGATCTCTCCATCGAGAATGGCGGACTGTCGCAGCTGAGCGAGGGCGTCTGGCAACTCGGGAAACGAGTCGGTGATTTCGTCGCGCGTGCGCGAGAAGAACCTTACCTCGCCGTTTTCGACATGGGCCTGGGCACGGATGCCGTCGTACTTATCTTCTACCGCAGCGTCGGAAAAGTAGCTCAAGCCCTCTTCAGGCGATTCGATGGGACTTGCAAGCATGAATCCAAGGGGATGGAAGAGCCGCATTTCCGCCGCGGCCAGCTTGCCCTCGGAGGCCAAACGCACGGTTTCGCCAATATCTCCGAGGAGCATGTTAGCGCGTTGCACCTCGACCGGCGTGGCGCCGTATGCCCGGGCGATTGCTTCTTCGACCAAGCTCTCCTTTAGCCCGATGCGCAGGTCGCCGGTGATGATCTTTACGATGTACTTGGCCTCCAGCGGGGTAGCTCGCGAAAGCAAGTCGCGCACGATGGCGGCTTTCGGTGCCGGGCCGCGTGCCGCGGCGATCTGGCGAAACGCGGTCTCCACTTGCAGCACGTCCAATCCCTGACCCGCGCGTTCGGGGAGCACCTCGCCTGCGACGGCTCCCAAGTCGCCGTGGCGGCGGTAGGCGGCGGTGATTTCGGCTTCATCCTTTCCGGAAAGATCCGCCACAACCTGCCAAAGCGAGCGGCCGCCGAGTTGAAGAGTCGTTTCCTCCCAAGCCGGAAACGCCCTCCCTGAAAGGAAGACCGCTGATATGGCCGCCTCGTCGACTGTGCGCGACTTCAGGTACTCTGCGACGATCCCCGTTTTCAGCAGCTTCTTCGTGGTGGCGGCGATCGCCTCGCAAGCTGTGGCCAGCTGTTGCATGAATTTGGAATCGTAACGCACTTCACCACTCGGCCGTCATAGAGGAGCCCGAGGTCGAGCTCATTGCTCGTCCTAACCGTCAGGATTACTTGGACTTAGCGTCAGCGCAATCTTGTCCCGTCGATCCCGGCCTGTGATAACCTAGCAGGTGCGTCGTGAGCCGTTAAGGAGCATCTAAATCGTTGTGCGCAAACTGATTCGTCACCTGCGATTCCTTGCCGCCGTTCAATTGCTTCCCGCCCTCGAGAGCGGGGAAGAGACCCTGGTCGGCGGACAAGCCGTGCTCGAGGGCGTAATGATGCGCTCCCCGCACGCCTGGGCGATCGCCTGCCGCAAGCCCTCGGGTGAAGTGGTCACCATGAGTGAACCACTCGATCGGCCCTCGGAGAAGCACAAGTGGATGGCTTGGCCCATTGTGCGCGGCGTAATGACGCTCGGCTATGCCATGAAGCTCGGCTATCGGGCGCTGCGGTTCTCCGCGAACGTCGCCATTGAAGACATGATGCAGGAAGAGGGGAAAGGTCAGGTGGAGACAGCCGCTTCGGCTGTCCTGCCAGCACGAAATGCGGCGGACTCTTCTCAGTCTCAGGCCAGTTCGCGCGAGAAGGCCGCCACGGTGAGCAATTGGCTCGCCGCTGGGAATCTTCTGATCTCGCTTGCGTTCTTTATTTTCATGTACAAATACATCCCGCTGCTGGCGGCGACGGAACTCAAGAAGATTGACCCGGCGCTGGGCGGCCGAATTATTTTCAATCTAATCGACGGCGGGATTCGGCTGTTGCTGTTCCTGCTCTTTATCTGGGGAGTCTCGCTCTGGAAGGATATTCGCCGGGTGTACGAGTATCACGGCGCCGAGCATAAAACGGTCTTCGCATTCGAGAACGGCGACCCGCTCAACATTGCGGAAGTGCAGAAATATTCGACGTATCATCCGCGGTGCGGAACCAGCTTTCTCATGACGGTGATGCTGATCTCCATCGGCTTCTACATGCTGATCCCGTTTACAACGTTCTGGGCGCGCTTTGCGTCGCGCATCGTCTTACTGCCGGTGATCGCTGGAGTTTCCTACGAGATTATCCGCTTCGCCGCCAAGCATCGCGGATCACTGTTTGCACTGATGACCGCGCCGGGGCTATGGCTGCAGCGCATTACCACCAAGCCTCCATCTGACGAGATGGCGCAATGCGCCATCACCGCCCTGGATCAGGCCATGTCGCTCGAAAAAGAGCGCGGGGGCGAGTTCGTGATTGCCTAGCGGTTCCTATCCTGGGAAACCGTCGTTGGTCGCGTGTTGTTAATCGTTGGTCCTCCACTCCCCAACACTCTAGAGTGGCAATTGGAGGCATCAACATGTCAGCATCCTTCAAGGATTTGCGTGTGTGGCAGGAAGCGATGAGGTTCACAGTCGAGATCTATCGCGCGACGGCGCTCTTTCCGCCACACGAATTGTATGGTTTGAGCAATCAGTTGCGGAGAGCGGCGGTATCGATCCCAAGCAATATCGCTGAGGGGAAGGGACATCGCTCCGACCGAGAATTCGGAAATTTTCTCCACCATTCACGAGGTTCGTTGTTGGAAGTACAGACACAACTGATGATCGCGAAGGAACTACAATACATCAGCGATGAAGACGCGCAGCGCATCCTTGCCTCGGCAGACGTCATAGGCAAGGGTCTCAATAGCCTGATCAACTCGCTCCATGACAAAGCTGCCTGAGGCAAAGGACAAACGACGAACGACCAACGACCAACGACGGTTCCCATGTTTGAACGACTGGACCAAATCGAAAGCCGCTATGAAGAGCTGACCAACGCTCTCGCTTCGCCGGATATCGTGAACGACTCGGCGAGATACCAGAAGACTGCCAAGGCGCATGCCGAAATCGCGCCGATCGTCGAAAAATATCGCGAGTACAAGGATCTGACCAAGGGCATCGCGGAGAGCAAGGCCATGCTGGCGGACGAAAAAGATCCTGAGATGCGGGCTTACGCACAGGATGAACTCAATCAACTGGAGACTCGGGTGACGGCGGTTGAGGAAGAGTTGAAGGTACTGCTGCTGCCGAAGGATCCGAACGACGAAAAGAACATCATTCTGGAAATTCGCGCCGGGACTGGTGGAGACGAGGCCACACTGTTCGCTGCAGAGATTTTCCGCATGTATACCCGGTACGCGGAAACGCAGCGCTGGAAGGTCGAGGTGCTTTCGTCTTCGGAGTCGTCGGCCGGGGGATTGAAAGAAGTCATCGCGATCATTGAAGGCCACCGTGTGTTCTCGCAATTGAAGTATGAGAGCGGCGTGCATCGGGTGCAGCGCGTGCCCGCGACCGAGCAACAGGGACGCGTCCATACATCGGCGGTGACGGTTGCGGTGCTGCCGGAAGCGGAGGACGTTGACATCAAGATCGAAGCCAAAGATTTGCGCATCGATACATTCTGCTCCTCGGGACCAGGCGGCCAATCGGTCAACACCACTTACTCGGCCGTTCGAATTACGCATATTCCGACCAATACGGTCGTGAGCTGCCAGGACGAAAAATCGCAGATCAAGAATCGCGAGAAAGGTATGCGTGTGCTGCGTTCCCGGCTGTACGAAATAGAAATGGAGAAGCAGCAGCAAGCGTTGGCGAAGGAACGTCGAGCGATGGTTGGGTCGGGCGACCGCAGCGAAAAGATTCGTACCTACAATTTCCCGCAGAACCGGCTTACGGATCACCGGATCGGGTTCACGATCCATCAACTCGAAGCTGTGATGGACGGCAAGCTGCAGCCGCTGATCGAGGCGCTGACGACCCATTACCAGGCCGAAAAGCTGAAGCAGGAAGCGGCCAGCGTGGTTTAGATGACGAGCGTGGGCGCTCGTGCCCGCGAAGTGGGAGCGAATATGCCCAAACTCGGAGGGAATCTAGTCCTCGTTCTCGCCAGCCGATACCTTGCAAACGCAGCCCGCGTTCGCACCCTGGCCGAGCCGCTCACCGAGACACAGTTCTGGCAGAAGCCATTCCCCTACGGAAACAGCTTCGGCCATCTGGTCCTGCATCTGACGGGCAATTTGAATTACTACATTGGCGCCCAGATCGCCGGCACTGGATATGTTCGCGACCGCCCACGCGAGTTTAACGATCCGAATCCACCTTCGAAAAAAGAAGCGTTGAAGCGCTTCGATGATGCAGTGGCGATGGTTGTGAAAACCATCGGTGCGCAGTCGTCTGAGGACTGGGCCGCAGAATATACAGGCGCGGGCACCGATGCCAAAACGCGTCTTGACATGATCATGCAGTGCGCCGCGCACATGCAGCACCACATGGGGCAGATGATCTACCTTGGGTATCAGTGGCAGCAGGGTGGAACGAATCCGAAGTAAGAATTCGCCGTGGACTTGTTTTCGGTTCCGATCGCAACGGCTGAGTGTCTTCGTGGTGAAATAGACGAGTGCAGCTTAAGCAAGCCCTTACCTCCGCTATCACCCGACTTAGCTCGAATCAGGTGCCGTCGCCGCGTCTGAATGCCGAATCGCTGCTCATGTTTACCCTTAATGTCGATCGTGCCCATCTCTTCGCACACCCCGAACGAGAGTTGAGCGCCGAAGAGCAGGCTCGCTATGAAGCTGCGCTCGACGAGAGGGCGCGCGGTGTTCCGACGCAATACATCACTGGACATCAAGAATTTTGGGGTATGGACCTGATCGTCTCGCCGGCCGTACTCATCCCCCGCCCGGAGACGGAGCACGTGATCGAAACAGTTTTGGAACTCGCCCCGGTAGAGCAGGCCGGGCAAGAGAACCCCAAGCGGATTCTTGACGTGGGAACTGGCTCAGGGTGCATTGCCCTGGCGCTTGCGAAAGAATTTCCTCGGGCGGAAATTCACGCTACCGATATATCCGCCGCTGCATTGGAAATTGCGCGCGCCAACGCGGCCCGCCATCAATTCGAGAACCGCATCCAGTTTCACCAGACAGACCTGCTGGAAGGTCTCCGCCTTTCCGACTTGGACTTCATTGTTTCCAATCCACCCTACGTCGGAGACTCCGAGGAGGATCAGGTCCAACTGGAAGTGCGTAAGTTCGAGCCCAGGACCGCCGTGTTCGCCGGCCCCAGCGGGACCGACGTCATCGCGCGCCTGATTCCACAGGCTCGGGCGGCACTACATTCGGGAGGATGGCTCGTTCTGGAGATCAGCGGCACGATTGCCGTTCCGGTCCTGCAGCTTCTTGCCGGTTGGGATGAGGTGCGCATCATCCCCGACCTGCAGTCCATTCCCCGCGTCGCGCTGGCCCGCAAACCTCGGCCCTGATCCCCTGCCAGGCAAGACAAAACATCTATCAAATGTTGATCGCTGTTTCGACTTGACAAGCGCACTAACCAATGGCTTACTACTGCCCAAGGTAGTAGTAGACCCTCGCATTCACCACCCGTCAACCGATTCACCCAATCACCCAAACAGGCTGTTTTCAGCGAAAAGGAGACACGTTGATGAAGTCACCCAACCTCCCACGCTTTGTGGCCGGTGTTTGCGCCACGGCTCTATTCGCTTCGTCGTTTGCGGCATCGCAGATGTCCGTGGAAAAAGTCGCCGCCACCAATAAGATCCTGCAACAGGTGAAGGCCACGATCAAAAAGCTGCCGCCCCGTCATCAACAACTCCTTGACGGATATGCAAACATTGGGCACTTGGCGGACGCCTGGCAGCTCTACGGCATGCGCCTGACCGATCCTACCTTCATCGCCCGCGCCAAGATGGCACGCAGTTCGACGGCTCCGCCTCCGACCGCCAGCGTGGTTGCAGTATCGAATCCATCCACGGATATTGCCTATTCGTCGTTTGGTGGATTCACCCAGAGCGAAACGTCCACCGCCCGTTGCGGAAACAGCGTTGTGGTTGGGTATAACGACTCCGGCAGCGTCTTCGAGACGCCTTTCTTTTTCTCCGGTGCTGGCGGCCAGAGTTTCAGCGGGTCGTCCTATTCCACCAACGCCGGCGCTTCGTTCACTGACATTGGACCCATCAATCCCGGACCGACGACCTTTAACTTCCTGGGGGGCGATCCTGTCGTCAATTGTGCGGACGCCAACACGTTCTACTTCAGCCAGATATTCGATTTCGATGACGCCAGTGGCAATCCGTGGGCGGCCATCGCGCTCAATACCTCGAGTGATGGAGGAAGGAGTTGGGGCGACCCGGTCGCGGCCGTTTCCAAGAGCGGCTTCTATCATCTGCTCGACAAGCCATGGTCGACCATCGATCCTTCCAACCACAAGCGCATTTTCGTTTCCTACACCGATTTCGATGGGTCGCAGACCAACGGTTGCGGCACGAATTTCCCGGGACGTACCGCGATCGAGTTCGTGGAGTCCGATGACGGGGGCGTGACCTGGTCGACGACTCCCATCGTAGCGATTCAGGCATGCGGCGCGGCCGCGGTCCAAGGATCGCAGTTGGCGGTCAGCTCCACCGGTACGCTGTACATATCGTGGGTAAATTTGGGCAGCAACTTCCCGCTGGGGCCACGCACCATTCAGGTCTCCAGCTACTCGAAAGGAATTCTGTCGAGCCCCGTGACTGTAGATAGTGCGGTGCAGCCGGGCGGCGATTCTTACTATCTGCAGGGTGAGTTCCGTGACTTTCTGGACATGTCTATGGCGATCGACCATTCGAGAACAGCCACGGATGGCGCCCTTTACATCACCTGGGCTGATGGCCGCAACAAGACCGTGCCCGATCCGCTGGCGACTCAGGGGTTCTATGCCTACGACGATGTTCTGCTCCGGGCTTCTTTTGACGGCGGAATCACGTGGGGATTTGTTCCGACCAAAGTGAATAGCGACACCCAATCCCGCCTGGGCCTTGGGCACGACCATTACCAGTCTGGAATTGCGGTGGACAGGCGCGGCGACGTCGCCGTTTGCTGGTATGACCGCAGGGCCGACTCCGAGAACTTTGCCATTCGGCGTCACTGTGGCGAATCGAGCAACGCGGGAGGCACCTTCACCGAAAGCGACATTGGCATGTCTCCCTTCGCTCCGACCCATGGCAACGATCTGTTCATCAACCCCATTTATATGGGCGACTACGACCAACTCAGCAGCGATTTCCTGAATTTGAGTTCCGGTTTCATTGGAGCGTTCCAGAATCAGACCACGCGCGGCAATCCGGACGCTGTCGCTCATCCGATGAACTAAGTTCGTCCAAGACAATTCGGGGCGACCGCGAGGTCGCCCCTTTTCTTTCCAGCAAGTCTATCGGCTGCTCTAGCGTCGGACCGTTGCGGGTTGAATCTCTTCGACATCGATGATGTCGGTGGGATAATTTCCTGTGTAGCAGGCCGAGCAATACGAAATCTTATCGCCCTCGCCGCAAGCTTTCTTTAGACCTTCCAAGGATAGATACGCCAGGGAATCCGCGCCAATGTAGTCGCGAATCTCATCCACTGACTTATTGGCGGCGATGAGCTGCTTTTTCGAAGGCGTGTCGACGCCGTAATAGCAAGGCGAGATCGTTGGCGGGCAGGAGATGCGCATGTGCACTTCTTTCGCCCCAGCGCTGCGGATCATGCGCACAATCTTGCGGCTGGTGGTGCCGCGCACGATCGAATCGTCGATCAGGACTACGCGCTTGCCCTGCAGCAGCGAGCGCACTGGATTCAGCTTCAGCTTCACGCCGAAGTCGCGCACGCTCTGGCTCGGCTCGATGAAGGTCCGTCCCACGTAGTGGTTGCGGATCAGGGCGAAGCGAAATGGAATGCCGCTCTCGGCGGCATAGCCCACCGCTGCCGTCACGCCGGAATCCGGGACGGGCACTACGAGGTCGGCCTCAACGCCTGCTTCCCGCGCCAGTTGGCGCCCGAGCTCTTCGCGGCTGGTCTGCACTGCGCGGCCGAAGACAAGACTGTCGGGCCGTGAGAAGTACACGTGCTCGAAGATGCAACTCGATGTCGGCGCGGCCGTGGAGTAGAAGCGCGAATTAATTCCTTCCGGGCCCACCACGATCAATTCTCCCGGCTTTACGTCGCGGATGTACTCGGCGCCGATCAGGTCAAACGCGCAGGTCTCGGAGGCAAAGACGATCGTGTCCTGCTTTTGTCCCTCGAGCGCGGGGATGCGGCCCATGGCGAGCGGCCGGAATCCACGGGGATCTCGCACCGCAAAGACGCGGTCGTTGCTCATCATCACGAGCGAAAAGGCGCCTTCCACGCGCCGCAGGGCATCGGCCACGGCTTCGGGAAGCGTGTGCTCTTTGGACAGCGCGATCAGGTGAACGATGACTTCGGTGTCGCTGTTGGTCTGGAAAATCGAGCCCTGACTCTCCAGGCGTGCGCGTACTTGTTGCGCGTTGGTGAGGTTGCCATTGTGGGCGACGGCGATCGATCCTTTGTTCGATTGCACCAGGATCGGTTGCGCATTGAGCAGCGCCGAGTCTCCGGCCGTGGAGTAGCGCGTGTGGCCGATGGCCAGAGTGCCGCGCATTTTCGAGAGGACATCCTCCGTGAAAATATCGGCGACCGACCCCATGGCCTTGTGGGCGTGCGAAGTCAGACCGTCGGACGTGACAATCCCGGCAGATTCCTGGCCGCGATGCTGCAGCGCGTGCAGTCCCAGGTAAGCCAACTTCTCGGCTTCAGGGTGAGCGAAGATCGCTACTACGCCGCACTCGTCATGAAATTTGTCGGAAGTCTGCAATTTCGCTCCTGGCGCTTTAGCTACAAGCTTCTAGCTCCTGGCTTCTAGCGCAAAACCCAATCTCCCACACGCTCAATCTGCTGCTACTAACTCCGGATCCGTCCGCAAAGCCGATTCCAGAGCATTTTCATACGCATCGCTCAACTCTGAGACAGGCGCGGAAATCACAACTTTGCCATCGAGAGAGATTTCCAGCCGCTCGGCAACTGTTTCTCCAATGATTTCTGCCGCCGAGCCGTGTCTCGCCGCTACTTCTTTGATTCGCGCCACGTTCCCGGGGTCGCAAGAGATCACGATCCGGCTGGCATCTTCGCCAAACAGCGCAAACTCCGCAAAGACCCCGTCGGACGCAAGGTTCACACGCGCTCCCATGCCCTTGGGGAACGCTTTCTCTGCTAATGCGACGGCTAGGCCGCCATCGGCGCAGTCGTGCACCGAATCCACCAGGCCGTGCTCGATCAATTCGATGACCGCCTTCTGCAGGCCGACCTCTTTCTCCAGATCAAGCTCAGGCGGATATCCCCACAGCGTGCCCAGAATTTCCTTCGCGTACTCCGAGGAGCCAAACTCGCTCTCTGCATCGGTGATATCGGCAGCTTCTCCGGCGCGCAATAGCACGATCGTGCGTCCAGGTGCGGCGAAGTGCATCTTCGCGGCCTTGTGCACGTCTTCGAGGATTCCGACAACGCCGAGCACGGGTGTCGGATAAATGCCTTCGCCGAGCGTCTCATTGTAAAAACTGACGTTCCCGCCGGTGATGGGGATCTCTAATTCTTCGCAAGCTTTGGTGATGCCATCAATCGTCTGCGAGAACTGCCACATGATGTGCGGCTTCTCGGGATTGCCGAAGTTGAGGCAATTGGTCGCGCCCACAGGAGTTGCTCCCGAGCACGCCACTTTGCGTGCAGCCTCGGCGACCGCGTGCATCGCACCCAGCCGCGGATCGAGATAGCACCAGCGGCCGTTGCCATCGAGTGCCATCGAAAGTCCGCGCTGCGAGCCTTTGATACGGATGACGCCCGCATCACCAGCGCCCGGCGCGTCGACAGTGTTGGTCTGCACCATGTGGTCGTACTGCTGCCAGACCCAGCGCTTGCCGCAGATGTTCGGGCTGGCCAGAAGCTGTTTCAGTTGCGAGGTGAAATCCGGGTGCCCCATTTCTCGCGCGCCCTTTGCGCGAGAAGTGGGGATGTCCGCCGGCATCTCCCTTGGTACAGGCGGTTCCCAGCGCGCCAGCGGGCGTTTGTAGAGCGGAGCTTCATCGGTGAGCGCGGGATTCGGAATCTCCGCGACAACTTTGCCGTGTTCCAGCACTCGTAAGACATTCCCGTTGGTGACCGTGCCGACTTCGACCGCATCCAGTCCCCACTTTTCGAAAACGCGGAAGACCTCGGCCTCCCGGCCTTTTTGCGCGACCAGAAGCATGCGCTCCTGCGATTCGCTCAGCATGATTTCGTAGGGAGTCATGCCGGTTTCACGCTGGGGCACGCGGTCGAGTTCGATCTCGATGCCCACGCCGCCGCGTCCGCCCATTTCGCAGGTCGAGCAAGTCAGCCCGGCGGCGCCCATATCTTGAATGCCGACGATCGCTCCGGTTTGCATGGCTTCCAGGCAAGCTTCGAGCAGGAGTTTTTCCAGAAACGGGTCGCCCACCTGAACGTTGGGACGCTTCGCTTCCGAAGCTTCGCTGAACTCTTCGCTGGCCATGGTGGCGCCGTGAATGCCATCGCGTCCGGTTTTCGCCCCAACGTAGATCACGGGATTGCCTTCGCCCGCGGCCTTCGCGTAGAAGATTTCGTTCTTGCGCACCAGGCCCAGCGCAAACGCGTTCACCAGCGGATTGCCAGAGTAGCAAGGCTCGAACTTAGTCTCTCCGCCGAGGTTCGGGACACCGAAACAGTTTCCGTAAGACGCGACGCCGCTGACCACACCTTCCAGCACGGAATGATTCTTGTGGATCTCGGCTTGTGTGGGAGCTGTTTGTGTGGGGGTTGTTTGTGTGGGGACAGCCGCCATCGGCTGTCCGGCCGAGCGCAGCTCGCCTGCCGGCCTTGTGATCGGCCCAAAGCGCAGCGAATCCATGACCGCGACCGGCCGCGCGCCCATGGTGAAAATGTCGCGCAGAATGCCGCCCACGCCCGTAGTCGCGCCCTGAAAGGGTTCGATAAACGATGGGTGATTGTGAGATTCGATCTTGAAAGCACAGGCCCAGCCGTCGCCTATGTCGATGATGCCGGCGTTCTCACCGGGTCCCTGCAGCACGATCTTGCTGCGCGTGGGCAGGCGCTTCAGGTGCACGCGCGACGACTTGTAGGAGCAGTGCTCGCTCCACATCACGCTGAAAATGCCGAGTTCGGTGAAGGTGGGCTCGCGGCCTCCGAGAAGTTGCTTGATCTTCTCGTACTCATCAGGCGTAAGGCCGTGCTGCCGGAGGGTTTCCGGAGAGAAGGCAGAAGTCAAAGAGGTGGCCATGGGAAGAGCCTCTATTGTCGCATTTGGCGGGTCGGATGGGTAGCACCCACGCCATCATTTTGATGAAGCCGGGCAAGAACAGGCGTGCCAGCGCCCCTGAATGCCACGATGCCGTCAGTGCGCCGTCATGGGCGCACAACCCACGGACATCCTTCTGAACCCTCAATTCTCATCAGATATCCCTTGGTCTTGCGGTTTGCGGTGCTCTTCGCTTCGGTGACGGTCGTTGCGTGGCGCTGGATGCTGCCAGCTTTGGCACTCGGAGCTGCTCTTGCCTTGTATCTTTATTGTTCGCGTCCGCAAGACAGCCTCTAGTCGTCAGTTGACTTAACGCTCAACATCTTCCCGTCAAAATCGCGAAATGGGCGAAGAGACGGCGCAAGCTTGTGACATGGCCTGATAGCGTCAACCGTCGTCTTATTTCAAACTCGCCGAAGCCTCAGTGATCAGCTGTCGGCAGTCGTCGGCCAATTGAGGATCACGAACTTGCTGACACGCATCCGACTTGGATAGTACCGGAATAAGCGGAATGTTCATGTTCGACATTGATCCAATTGGTCGTCTGGTAGAACTCCACCCGCGATTGCTCTTCGTGGCGCTGGTGTGGTCCACAAGCGCCACCGGAAAATATCCATTCATGCTGACACGCTGATCAGGATGTGTCTCGTTTAAGCCGGGTCCTAAGTTTGGACCGCAGGGCGCGGCAAAATCATTTCGTTGATCAGTCAACCTGATAGAGAACCCCTGCCACTCTTGCAGCAAGTGCAAATCGTGAAAAGAGCGGCCGAAGGAGAAACTGCCAGTATCGTCGGTCCTCACTACTTCCGTTCGAATGGTTTCGGAGTGTCCCATACCACCGCTATCAACTTGCAGACAGATATTCACCGCTTGTACCGGCTTGCCCGTAATCGCATCCACGACCTTGCCAGAGATTGGTGGCACCACGCGCACGAAAAGATAAGCGTATAGCGCACCCAGCAGAAATATTAGGGCGAGAAGCGCCATCCCCACGTACCTCATCCAACGGTTCGCCTTGCGCGGGACTCCACTGACAGCTTCGACCATGAGTTCACTAAACACCCAAGCCCAAAACGGGTCAAGGTTACGAGCATCACAAAGCGTAACTGTTGAGAAATCCCCCATTACACTCAGCAACGTGGGATGGTCAGTTTGTGGGGGCATCAGTCGGCAGGGTGGTAACAGAAACAATGTCGATACCGCCGTCGAAGCCGTCCGTAATGGAGGCTGCAATCGCGTCAGAGAACTCATCCATCAGAGCGAGGCCGTTGGAGTCGAAGTCGTTGTCGGCCTGCAGAACGAGTCGGGACCCGTCCCACTCGCAATGCACATTCTGGTGCCACGGCCTGTGGGTAAACTCCTCGGCGATGTCACGCGCCGCAACTGCCCCAACATCAGCGGGTACACCCTTACAAGCCAGAACTATTCGATACATACGGGCAGTGTAAACCAGTCAACTGGTGAAACATCCCCATAGCACTCATTGGGGCGAGTCGTGGTTTTCGTCAACCACCGAATCTTGGCAGTCTCACCCTTTTCTGAAATGTATCCACGCGTATGTGAACAGAGAGAAGATGCCAAGTCCCAGCGTCGAAATGACTGTAGCTGGGGTCCAGAACAGAAGGATTCTGAGGGGCTTGCTGCTGAGCCGACTGGCGGAGAAGAACAGTGCAAAAAGCGAGAGAGCGAGTATCCAGAACAGAGGAGAGAAAAGGCTTTCCAAAAAACCTGCGGCGACGGCGGCCAAGCCTGTTGCTTTTGAATTATTGATACCCCTGAAAGCAACAACCAATCCGGGTCCAAGCAGCGCGGCCACTATAGCGGCCACTGCGCTGAGGACCCCTCTCAGAGTCGTCACTGTTTGCCCCCCTAACCGCTGCGCCCGTATTTTACGCTGAAAAGCTTCTTTTGATAGGTACCTGTTGAGAAATCGCGATAGCGCTCATCAAGGCCGAAAAAGGCGAAGTAAAAGCGCAAGCTTGTATAAAGCCTGTTCGCGTCAGTTGATTTCTGTTTACTGGCGGTTTGCCCATGATCCAGGAGATTCTGGAATCGATTCACACAAGCCCCGCTTACTGTTATTTGCGCCAGCAGAAGCGACAGTGGTAAGGGTTACAAAATATTTAACGTTACACCCCAGAGTGCGCTCAATGCTTCTTCCACATTGCAAACGCCTTTTGCATGCGCGGATCGGTAAAGAGTTTCACGCAAACCTCGCGCTCGACCGGCCCAGCCACCACACATTGCAGGTCGGTCCGCCGGGATACCTCTTTCGCCGGGATACTAATCTGTGAAACGAACCGGCCCGCATCGGCAATCGTGGCACCGAAGACCAGTCGGTCTAGGCCCGACCAGAGAGCGCAGCCCATGCACATCGCACACGGCTCGCACGTCGTATACAGAGTGTAGCCCTTGAGGGATCCCGAGCCCAGCTTTGCGCAAGCGAGTCGAATTGTCAGGGTTTCGGCATGCGCGCTGGGATCGTGGTCGGGACCCACGCGATTCACCGCGCGCATCAGCCGCTCACCGGTAGCCGTGCTCACAATGTCTGCGCCGAACGCCATCGGATGATCCGTGCTCAGCGTCTCCGCCGTGAAGGCAGCCACAGATCGCATCCGCTCACGATCAATTGTGCTCACGCCATCCGCAGCCAACACGTGTGTGGCCAGAATCCCTGTGCTGAAGGACGCCGCGCCAGCCTGCACCAGGAAACTCCGCCGATTTACATTCATGCGCTCGTCTCGGTAGCGGCCATGCAGAAATCATACACCTAGGCATTTCCCTAACTAGAAAAGACCGGCTCAATTGTGATGAATCACTGATCTGTCGGAAGAGCTACGCAGAAAGCGAGAGTACCACCAAACTGTTGCAAAATCCCCCATTTCACTCATCATGGGTTCGCGCTGGGCACTTGAGTGAAATGACCTGCGGCTGTTGAAAAACTCGATCGCTCAAAATTCGTCGAAAAGACTTTGCGCTAGGAAGCCCTACAAACGACTTCCTTGTTTTTCCGGGACATTTTCTATCCCTCAAATTCTTACTGTTTTGTGAAAAATGGAGTTTTTCATCAGCCACACCTGTTTACGTCAACTCTCTTCTTCCGAGGCGGACCCTGAATATGTTGCTAAACCTCACAGCCCTGCAAGATATGCAGCGAACAGGATGGCTAAGGTGCCATCCAAGGCCGCGACGGCTGTCATCGCGAATGTACGCCTTACGGGTCCGAAACAGATCAACAAAACGATGGCAAGCTTTTCGACGGCGGCTGCTGTCAAGATCGGGACCCGAGTAGCGGGAAAATACGCGCTGTACACGGTCAGGGCGCACACTACAAAGAGCAGCGCTCCCCAATGCCTGATGAAGAACATCGTCAGGCCGTCGGTACTCTCCGCTCCGAACACGAATCGCAAAACCAGCCGAGGGAAAAGACACGCGACAATGCCGCCAAAAGCCGTCGCGGTCCCTGAAACGATGAGTATCCATCCGATCGACGATGCCAGCACTGATCCCCCCTGCTACGCGGCACTCTTTGCGTCGCCAACCCAAACAAGAGGGTTGGGCCACCAAGGATGGTTCTCCAGATTGCTCTTGGAGAACCGAATCCTTATCGCCTCAGTGACTTGTCAATACGTTTGCACCTTGCCCATCCGGGGTGGCTTTACAGGTGTCGCGACTCCATAGATGACGGTAATGCCCGAGCCTCCGCCCCAAGTCGAAGTCGGGCGGAATGGATCGGGGGACGCAGCTCCATTGAGGCTGTTCCAGTTGTTCGCCGCCCAGACGTTGCCCGCCGGATCGATAGACACGTCAGTAAGCATCTGGATGCTGCCGCCTTGGAAGACGTGGATGACATCGCCGGTCCTGGTGCCCGAGGGGTGTCCCTTGGTGCCATCCCCTGCCATCAGCAGCACGCCGCGCCCCCAGAAATTGCCGACCCATACGTCATCGTTGCCGTCGATATTGAGCCCCCACGGGACGCTCACCGCCTTGTCTCCGGTGAAGCCCATCGGGGCAGGCTGGCTGCCATCGGGACGAATCATGTTCACAACGCCCGTGACCATTTTTGGATCAGTGGACAGAACCTTCAACATATGACCGGCGGCGATCTTGAACTGTTCCATGATGGAAACGCCATCGGGGATCACTGGCGGCGGGAAGTCGAGGGACATATTGCTCGCGACCCAGGCATTGCCCTTCGAATCGAGGGCAAGGGCGCGGACGCCGATGCCTACTCGGAAGGATTCCACCTTGGAAGGATCGTTGGCGGGGAACCGGAGGACTGTGTCCGACTGCGAGTTGCTGACCCAGACGCGATTCTGATCGTCAATGACGATGTCGAAGGGTGACTTCAGCCCTGCGACCTTCACGATTCGGCCGTCCTTCACGCGCCCGCCTGGAAAAGTCAGCAGTTGATTGTCCGCGCCATCGGCAATCCAGACATCGCCGTTCGCCGCGACGCCGATGCCCATGAGTCCGAGAAATTTCTGTTTGAACGGGAAGTCGCTCTCATCGCCAACCGGTTTACCATTGAAATCCACCACGAGCATCTTGCCGTTGAAGCTCGTGGCCCACACCTTGTCGAGTGTCACGGCGGTGCCCCAGCCGACGCCGTCGATCCCCATGCCGGTAAAGCCGATGATCGGCGGCGAGAGTGCGGTCCCGCTGGGGGAAAGCTTAACCACACCGCCGCCAATGCTTGTATTCACACCGGACTGCGAGCCTGCCATCCAGTTCTGCCCACTCCACAGGTTGCCATTTGCATCGAACATCAATCGACCGGGAGAATACACGCCGCCGCCTGCGAAGCAAAGCGAGAGGGCGAAGTCCTCGGGAACGTAGGCGAGATATGGAACGAAGGGCGCTGCGCGACGTGAGCCGTCTTTAGGCTGGGGGTAAACTTCGTCGAACAACGCATACAGATCCTTCGGAGCGGCCCAAGGCTCGCGGGCGATGCCGGCCATCGCTTCCAGCGTGTTCTTGGGCGTCGCTCCGCCGGTTGGAGTTGCGGCCTTGAAGAAGCGGGTGCGCCAATCGTCATTGGCTACCGTGAACGACGCTGTAATGAGCGAGCCCAGCGTGTCCAAGCTGGCCAGCGTTGTGGTCATTGAGCTGTTCAGTGGGTCAAGCAGTACCTTGCCCCATCCGCCCGTTTCGGGATCCACCAGGTTCGGTGCGTTGCCAGCAGCAATCCGCAATCCGAGCGGATTCCCGGAGATCATTTCGCCGTTGATGAATCTTGCAGCAGTGAACGCGGAAGCAACGGTCGTGAGTTCGTTGACAACAACTTTCTCCGGCGGCTTGTTCTCCAGCGTGCTCAACAGAACCAGGGCAGGATTGTCAGCTTTGTTCTGGCCGGCTGCAGGCACGCCCCCAGTTGCGATCAGATAGAGAATCGAATCGCCGTGCCCGGCAACGCGAATTTCAAATTTGCCGTCGCTATCCGATCTTACTTCTGCCAACTTCTTGGGCGCGCTCCCACTGGCTTCCCATAAAGTCACGATTGACTTTGCGACGGGTGCGCCACCAAGCAGAACTAGTCCGCTCAAGTGATCGGCGGCGAACATCGTGGAGGCGGTCATCAAGGCAGCGAGCGTCACTATGCCCGCTAAACTGGATCGAACCCAGCTAGGGATACTCATCTTCTTCCTTACTCCTGTGTGTGCATTTGGGGCCGAGGGTGCCAGGCACGCGGTAGAGGGAGAGTGCAGGAGCGAATGGAGAATGTAAACTAGCAAAACTAACAGCGCGAAAAATCGAGATGCGACTCTTTCATCTCGCGGCCAAGGCAACGCCTTACGGATAACTGATGAAACATCGCACTCAAAATGCCCGGAGCAGGGATTTGAGTGAAACGGCCTTCCATGAGAAGGCCGGTCGGAGCAAGTCGGTTCTGTTCTCGTTTCGTGAAACATGGTTTTTCTCGCTGCCGAGTGCCCACTGTCGCTATGCTTCCATCCGCACTCTCGAGGAGCGATTCGTTTTGCTCGGTGCATTTTGGGCGTTCTTGTCTCAGCCGGTGCTGCCATCTGTTGGCGCCTTTTAGGGAATTCCCTAGTTGTGCAGGCATCGGGTCAAGCCTAGTGTGCTTTTCAGACTGGCGTGTCAGCGTCACCGAGAGGTGATCCAAAGGCGAGCCGCCAGAAGAGGGCAACGGTGACGTCCGAGGTTAAAGACAATCAAGAGTTTGCTCGATGGATCGGAAAATGGAGGACGAGAATCCGGCAACGCCGTGCTCCTGCTGAGCATCTCCCGCCGCCCGACAAGACTGCAATCGCGGAGGAGCAAAACCGTGCTCCCGGTACAGATGCAAAAGCTGCGGCCAAAGAGAAACGAATTCACGCTTCTCTGCGACCGCTTAGCACGTTGCTGCTCGCCGTGTTTGTCCTGCAAGGCTGCAATGCCCTGAATCCATTCTGCGATAGCGCCCGCCCCGCTCCCATCCTCAACTCGCTCTCTGCCACGACCATCACCTTCGCTCAGGTGCAGCAGGGATTTCTTCTCACCCTGAATGGCAGCGAGTTCGTGGGTTCCTCAGTCGTTGTCATCAACGGAACGAGGCTCACTACCCAAGTCCTCAGCAGCAAACAGTTGTCGGTTACCATCACGACCATGCTGATCTCCGGTCCCGGAAGTGCAAGCATCACCGTCAGCACTCCCAGCGGAAACACCGGCTCTCTAGGCTGCAGTAGCGGCGGAACCAGCAAGGCTCTCACCCTGACCATCACCTAACCACCGAGGAGTCTTCGGGCACACAAAGTCGTCAGCGGCAATCGTCATCGGATCTCTCGACTCACCAGAACGGATACTCCGGGGTTTAATATTGCTCCGAGAAGTGATCCATTCGCTCGGAGGCTCTCCCATGCGCGCCTACGGCAAATTTCTGCTGAGCACGTTGGTTGCCGGGTTCCTCGTCATCGCTCCCATTTACCTCGCCGCCTTGTTGCTACTCAAAGCGCTGAAATCTTTAATCGGTCTTGTGCAGCCTGTCGCCAAGTTGCTCCCGGCATGGTTGCCCGCCGAACCGTTGCTTGCTTTGCTGCTCATCTTGGTTCTCTGCTTCCTTACTGGGATCGCGATCCGCACTCGGATCGGGCGCGCGATTTGGGGCCAAATCGAGAAGTCCTTGTTCCAGAGAATCCCCGGCTACGCACTGTTTCGAAGCCTGGCTCAGCGAATGGCCGGGGAAAGTGAAGAGACAGCGTGGAAGCCGGCACTAGCCGAAATTGAAGAGGCTTTGGTCCCCGCTTTTATTATTGAAGAACTTGACGATGGGCGTCTCACCGTGTTCGTCCCCTCGGTTCCCACGCCGTTCGCCGGAGCCATCTATATTCTCAGTCCCGATCGTGTCCATCCACTGAACGTCCCTTTTACGCAGGCGGTCAAGGCCATTTCCCGATGGGGATTAGGTTGCAAGGATCTTGTCGCTGCAATGGAACCGAAAGGACGTTGATTTTCACAATATGCTACTGCCGTCGTTGCTGAGGCCTGTTACATCCACGGTCTGGTTGCCCGTGGGAAGGCCCTAGGATGTGAGTGCCCCGCGCACGAGTCCGATCCGCCTCGACACCGCAAAACCAGACAGTCAACGGTCGCAAACTCTAACGGTCCGGTTTCGTCCCTTGTCGATCTCGCCCCTTGTCGAGAGCCGCACGTTTCGGATTCCAGCTTTTTCTGTAACTTTTAACAGTTACCCGACACACCGTCCGTCCCCTAGGCTCGGTTCGTTCGCGTCGCGGGGGATTTGTTCCTTGACCTTGAGGTTGAAAATTATGAAAAGCGCTATCTACACATTGCTCGGTGCACTCGGGTTCGTTTCAGTTCTTATCCATCAAGCCAATGCCCAAGTGAACAAAACTACCCACGACGAATTGATCGCGATCGACATCCTTCTCGAACCAAATCAAGCGATGATCGACAAGGCCAACACAGTGAACGCCCGGCTGAGAGGGAACTACCCGGCTGGGTATTCATTGGACGCCACGCACGCGCCGCATGTCACGTTGCTGCAACGCTTCGTGCAAGTGAAGGACCTGAATGCGGTGACTGCAGCAGTCGCAAAAGTTTACGTCGCCGAGCCGCCCATAGGTTTGCAGCTGAAAGCGGAGAGTCTTGATTATGTCATTTGGGGAGGAGTGGCAGTGACGGTCTTTGTCGTCGAGCGCACGCCCGAACTGATGCAGTTGCATGAGAAGATCATCGCCGCGCTCGAGCCGTTTGCCGTCAGGGGCGGTACCGCAGCGGCTTTCGTGGGAGACGACGCCAATTCCGACACCATTGGTTGGGTCGAAAACTTCATTCCTGACTCCAGCGGCCCGAAATATATACCCCACGTCACGCTGGGGGTTGCCCACGAAGATTTTGTCAAGGGCATGAAAAGCCGAACCATTCGACGCGTTCACCTTTAAGGTAGCCGGCGCAGCTGTCTACCATCTCGGCAATTTCGGCACCGCAGCCAAGAAGCTCTGGCAGTATCAGCCAGCTGTGAAATAGTGGCGGTTGCTGGCGAAAAATCCCCTAGCGCCTCGAATGCCCAGAGCAGGGATTAATGAGATGGTCCGCCGCGAGTAGGATTTGACTCGGCGGTATTACATCAGGAGGATCATCACATGAACATCGCATCCATCGGCATCGATCTGGGCAAGACCACCTTTCACCTGGTTGCATTAGGAGAGCACAACAAGATTCTGGTTCGGAAAAAGTTCTCTCGCCCGCAACTGCTGGCCTACACCGCGAACCTGCCGGCCTCCTTAATCGGACTGGAGGCATGTGCGGGAGCACACTTCATGGGAGCCGCCTTGCGAGCACAAGGGCACCAGGTGCAGCTCATCCCTGCGCAGTTCGTCAAACCCTATCGCAAGTCGAACAAGAACGACTTCATCGATGCGGAAGCGATCGCCGAAGCCGTGACCAAGCAGAACATGCGCTTTGTGCAGATCAAAACGCAGGAGCAACTCGATTGGCAGGCCATGCACCGTGTGCGCGATCGACTGATGCAGCGTCGCACGGCGCTGATCAACGAGATCCGCGGATTCTTGCTGGAACGCGGCCTCACCTTCGCGGCGCGGCCCATCTACCTGCGCAAGAACCTACCCACCGTGATTGAAGATGCCGAGCAGAACCTGAGCCCGCGCCTGCGCTGGCTGCTGGATCGGTTGTGGCAGGAGTGGAAGCAAACGGAGATAGACATTAAGGCGATCACCGACGAGATCGAGCGCATTAGTAACGATGATGCGCGTTGCCGGCGGCTGCGCCAAATTCCCGGCTTTGGCCCGCTGGTCTCCACCGCCACCGTGGCCGCCATCGGCAACGGAGCTGCTTTTCGCCGGGGACGTGACTTCGCGGCCTGGGTTGGCGTGGTGCCACGGCAGTACTCCACCGGGGGCAAGCAGAAGCTGTTCGGCATCAGCAAGCGCGGCAACATCTATCTACGTCGCATGCTGATCCACGGTGCCCGCGCGGTACTGCTTCGCGTTAAGTACGACACCGGAGGATTCGGGCAGTGGGTGCACCGGTTGGCGCAGCGTGCTCCACGTAATAAGGTCGTGGTGGCGATCGCCAACAAGCTGGCTCGCATGGCCTGGGCCGTGTTGTCCAGCGGCAAAGAGTATCGACATCAGCCGCTGCAACAGGTGGCCGCTTGATGGCCGTGGAAAAGACGCTACGCTTGGAAAGCACAGAACGCTTTCCACTTTTCCACCGCCACGACGACGAAGTTTGCTGAAAGTTCCACCAAGGTCTGCTGAGGAGAGAAGGAGACGAAAGAACAGTCCAACGGCGTGCCGGAAAACCTGGACACTCAAACGCGTCCCTGGTGACCGAGGGATTTTAAAGGACCGGCACGTGCGGATCATCATCAAGTGCCCGGAGAGCGATTCTCCACTAAGAGGCCGGATACATTTACGCAGACTGTCCCTTCGCCCAACTTCAAACCTCTTGCAGTCCGGCGGCGGACCATACATCTGAGTGTAACCGCCTGTTTACGACACTTAACCTCTGGATTTCCCGCTCGTATAGACTGTCCCCATGAAATCGCAGGTACAGTCGGCTCAGGGTGACCGTCACTCATTCGGTCGAACTACCGCGCGCTTTGCTGCTGTGAGTGCAGCGATTTGCGTTTTGCTTCTTCTGACGCTCGCCCTTTGGAATCTGGTTGCGGCGAAGTGGCAGCATGAGCATAATCCGGTCCCTGGCAATTTCTACGCCGTCGAGGGACTGCCGATGCACATAGATTGCTCGGGCACAGGCTCGCCCGCAGTAGTTATGGAGGCTGCGTCCAGCGCTCCTTGGTCGGTGTGGCGAAAGGTGCAGCCGGGGCTTTCGCAAATAACACGGGTTTGCTCCTATGATCGCGCAGGCCATGGCTGGAGCGAGCCGCGCAAAGGCCCGCGAGATGCAGAGACGATTGTTCGAGAGTTGCATTCGTTGCTCGACAAGGCTGGTGTGAAGCGCCCGTTCGTGTTGGCGGGTCATTCTGCCGGTGGCCTCTATGTTCGCGAATACGCGCGAGAATTTCCATCTGACCTCGCTGGTGTCGCGTTAATTGAAGCGAGTTCGCCCCAACAGATTGACGAACTACCAGGCTTCCGTGCCTCCTATGAAGAGGACAAGCACGATGCCAAGCGCGAACTATGGGAAGACAGGCTCCGAGTTTGGTCCGGGTGGGAGCGCCTGCTTGGCCACTGTAAGGTGTCGGCGAACGACTTTCCCGGTTGGGCAGGACAGTACGATGCTATGGCGTGCCGACCTGAATATGTGGATACCGACGAGAGCGAATTGAGTTATTTCGAGGAGTCATCCAAACAGGCTAGAAGAATGGTGAGCTTCGGCAGGATACCGCTGCTTATAATCACGCGCGACCCCAACTTCAGAGAAGGGATGTCGCAACGCGGTCTAGCCCAAATCCCTGTCTGGGAAAGAGAGCAGGAGGGGTCTAAGTCCCTTTCTCCTCTGAGCTGGCGTGTAATCGCGCTGCGCTCCGGGCACATGGTTCCTCTAGATAGGCCCGAAGTAATTGTCGCTGAAATCACTCGCCTGGTTGACTATCTACGCGGCGGACCGTCACCACCATTTCAGAGCACAGCGACCCAATAGTCAGATAAATCGCCTCGTTGTTTTGCAATCTGACAGAGGGGAACGGGCAGCATGCCGTTCGACGAGGTCAAGGATGTAATCCTGGAGAGCGAACCTGGTAAGACCCGCCCGACTTATCGTTTGGCATTGCTTACGGTGAATGGATCGATTCCGCTGTCAAGCGGCTATGGAGACACGAGCGACAGGTGCCTGGCACTGCAATCCAAGATACGCCATCTTCTGAGGCCGGGGCAGCCAGCCGCCGCGACGGCGCCTGCAGCTTCCATTGCTGCACATCTGGATTCCTCGATACGAACGCTGCTCGCTCAGGGACGCAAGATCGATGCCATCAAGCTACTGACCTCCATGGGCATGAATCTCACGGACTCCAAGCAGCGAACGGACGAAATTGAAAATCAGATGCAGGGGCGTTGATCCAAAAAAAAGACCGCCCAACCCCACTTTTCCACAGCCCACCCCAAAATAATCCCGATTCCTGTGACGAACGACCTTTACCGAAAATGCAGGAAAGTGCAAGCTCGATGCATGCACAACGGCTTCCCGAACGAGTGCTCGACCAGCGGTCTCGTTAGCGGCTCAAGACCATGGTCTAAGTCCTTATTCCGGAAGATTTTACCTGTAAGTCCTTGCGGCTCAAGATTTTGGCAGGATCAAGACCTATCTCCATCCCATAAATCCTTCGAAATCAGGATTTTAGAAGAATGGCCCGAAAAAAAAGTGGGAGACCATTTCACTCTGGCTCCTCGCGCCCGGTCCCTGTCACTCGCCGGGCAAGCTCCATCCCCAGCCCTGACCCCGCTCGGCACCCATGCCCTTCCTGATGATCTCCAGGCAGCCCAGCATTCAAATCATGGGCTCTTACCCATCGCATCCACTACCTCCGATCTCCGCGGGGCCTCAAGATTGGAAGCTAAGTCCTTGTTCCAGAATATTTTACCTGTAAGTCCTTGCGGCACAAGATTTTGGCAGGATCGACCCGGGTCTCTGTCTCATAAGCCATTAGAAATCAATATTTTAGAAAAACACGCCAAAAAAAATAGAGGTAGGTCCCCTGCGAGAGAGAGCTGGAGCGACAAAGCCAGAAGCCAGAAGCCAGAAGCTAATAGCTAAGAGCTATCCCCAAAATGAAATCGATCATCATAGGCACGGCAGGGCACATCGACCACGGCAAAACGGCGCTGGTGAAGGCGTTGACCGGGATTGACGCCGACCGGTTGGAAGAAGAGAAGCGCCGCGGCATCACCATCGACCTGGGCTTCGCGCATATGGATCTGGCGGATGCGGATGGCGAGCCGCTGCACTTGGGGTTTGTGGACGTCCCGGGCCACGAGCGCTTTGTGCGCAACATGCTGGCCGGCGTGGGTGGGATCGATCTGGTGCTGCTGGTCATTGCGGCCGACGAATCGATCAAGCCGCAGACGCGGGAGCATTTTGACATCCTGCAATTGCTCGGCGTGCAACGTGGCATCACCGTTCTCACCAAGTCGGACGCGGTAGATGCGGAAACGCTCGATGTGGTGCGGTTGGAAGTAGAGGAGTTTCTGCGCGGCACATTTCTCGAGGCGCCGCGGTCCCCCATTGTCCCCGTGAGCGCGCTGACCGGTGCCGGGTTGGACGATTTGAAACGGGCGATCGTCAGCGTGGCGGCGGGCGCGCAGCCGCGCGATTCCAGCGCTCTGTCCCGGCTGCCCGTCGATCGCGTTTTCACCATGAAGGGATTTGGGACAGTCGTGACCGGAACGCTGATTTCGGGGACGATTCGTCGTGACCAGGAACTGGAGGTTTTTCCGTCCGGCCGGAAAGTTCGGGTTCGTGGAGTTCAGGTGCATGGACAGCCAGCCGAGGCGGCAGTGGCTGGGCAACGTACTGCGCTGAACGTGGCCGGTGCGAGCACGGAGGATTTGTCGCGCGGTATGACACTGGCGCAGCCAGAGACTGTCAATACGACGCGCAGAGTGGACGTGCAGTTGAGCCTGCTTCCAACAGCACCGCGCGCTTTGAAGTCCCGGACGCGTGTGCACTTCCATTCCAACACGATGGAGACGGTCGCAGAGATCGCCTTGCATGTAGTCAAGCAGCTGGCACCGGGATCGCAGGCATTCGCGAGGTTGAAGCTTCCGGAGGCGGCCCTGTTGCTTCCTGGAGACCGGTTCATCATCCGCCAGTTCTCGCCGGTCGTCACGATCGGCGGCGGGGTTGTGCTGGATTCGGTGCTTATTCCGCGAATGCCGGAACTCGAGAACTTCCTGCAAATTCTGGCCACCGGTGCCCCGGAACCCATGCTGAGGGCCCGGATCGCTCGCCGTGGCCCGATGGGAATTGCAATGTCGCGACTCATCGCTGAAACCGGATGGACCAGGAACCTCCTCGAAGCGCGACTGGCTCAAACATTGAAAGAGGGGCGAGTGCTGCGGATCGGCGACCTGTTCGTGGACGCGTCTGCCATGGCTCGGCTCCAGCAAGCCATCGTGAGTGCAGTGCAAGGGTTTCATCGGAAGAATTCCCTGGTGAGCGGAATCGCGAAGGAAGCATTACGCGAGCAGGTGAACGCGCCCTCGGAAGTATTCTCTAGGGCCCTCGATCTGCTCGTTCGCGAAAAGAAGATCGAAGTTGCCGGCGACGTCGTCCGCCTGCCTGGTCACGGCGTGGTGATGAAGGACGAAGAGGCCGAGTCGAAGAAGAAAATTGAAGACGCCTTTGCCGTGGCCGGATTGAAAGTCCCCGCGCTCCACGAAGTGATTGCGGGGCTCAAGGTCGACAAGATTCGCGCTCAGAAAATTGTCACGCTGCTCCTGCGCGATAAACTCCTGGTCAAGATTTCCGAGGAGCTTGTCTTCCACGGCAGCGCCCTCGCCGAGTTGCGGCGACTGGTCGCGGCGCAGAAGGCGAAATCTCCGAAGATGGATGTCGCGAAGTTCAAGGAATTGACGGGCGTCAGCCGGAAGTATGCCATCCCGTTGCTGGAATATCTGGACCGTGAGCGTGTGACCAGGCGCGTGGGGGACGCGCGGGAGATTCTTTAGTCACGGATCCACACGGATCAACGCGGATAAAACAAGAGCTTCTTGTTGATCTGTGGTGATCCGCGCGAATCCGTGGCGCAGAAGTTAGACCTTCTCCTCGGGAAACTCCACTTCCAGGCCCAGTGGGTCAGTGAAGCGATTGGTGAGGTTCGCAAGGCCCGTCAGCAGGTGGATGTCGACGATTTCTGGCTCGGAGAACTGCTTGCTGAGTGCAGCGAAGTCTGCGTCACTAACCTCGTGCGGCGTGCGCGTTAATTTTTCGATGTAGGTGAGAGCCGCGCGCTCTTTCTCGGTGTACCGGGAATAGTCGCCCGTCTTAAGCGCGGCCCAGTCTTCCGCGTTGAGTCCGACGCGCTTTGAGGATGCCACGTGGTGCTGGATGCAGTAGTGGCATCCGTTGATGAGCGAGACCCGGAGGTAGATCAGTTCATAGAGCTTGCGATCCAGGGAGCGTCCCACGGTCGCGTAGAAACTGAGAAAGTTCTTGAGCATCTCCGGGCGGTGCGCCAGCGCTTTCTGAGCGTTGCCGGGCTTGCCGCGCAGGGTCTTCTCGTAGATCTCCTTTACTTCGGCACTGGCCGATTCGGGACTGACAAGGCTGATGCGCGCCATCGAATTCTCCAAGATTGAGAGTGGAACAGATTGGTCTTCATCATCGCAGATCGAATCATTTCGTGCAGCCGGCCTACACTTTCGAAAACGCCGTTTTACGCGGTTCGAAGTCTTACGCTCGACGTTTCGACGACCGGGGATGCCCGCCACGCTCTCAAGTCGATCTGCAACCACTCATGATGCGGCACTGCTCCGGACCATAGTTCGAGAGTTCGCAGAGTTCGGAATACACTGGGAAGTGGGCGCTTGGCGGCACTTGGGGGGAAGGCTGCTTGAAGACGGACACCGCGAATGACGAGAAGGCCACTCCGATTCGGCTATTTAAGACACAGTCAGCGTGGGCGGCATGGCTTGAGAAGAGCCATCGCAAGTCCTCGGGGTTGTGGCTGCGACTGGCGAAGAAAGGATCAAGTCTGCGATCAATCACATACGCCGAGGCGCTCGAGGTCGCTTTGTGTTATGGATGGATCGACGGACAGAAACGGGGTGAGAGCGAAGACGCCTGGCGGCAACGCTTTCTCCCGCGTTCGGCGAACAGTATTTGGTCGAAGATCAACCGCGATAAGGCAGGGGTTCTGATCGCAAGCGGGCGGATGAAGGTTGCTGGACTGGAGGCGATTGAGGCGGCGAAGCAAGCCGGAAGGTGGGCTGCTGCTTATGACTCGCCCAAGGGCGCTACCGTCCCAGAGGATTTTCAGGCGGCATTGGATGCGAGTGTTCGCGCTCGCGAATTCTTTCAAACGCTCGATGGAGCGAACCGGTATGCCGTGCTGTTTCGCATTCAGACCGTGAAGAAGGCGGAGACGCGAGTCCGAAAGATTCGGGAGTTCGTCGAAATGCTGGAGAAGCGCGAGAAGATTCATGAGCCGCGGGTAAAACGCCGAGGGAAGAAATAAACAGGAATGACGACTATCAAGATTATCGGGGGCGGCTTGGCCGGGTCGGAGGCTGCGTGGCAGTGTGCGCAGCGGGGACTCGACGTCGAGCTTTTCGAAATGCGTCCTGTGCGGTCGACTCCGGCTCACCAGACCGCGGACTTTGCGGAACTCGTGTGCTCGAACTCGTTGAAATCCGATAGTGAGAATACCGCGCCGTGGCTGCTGAAGGAAGAGATGCGGCGCGCCGGTTCACTGCTGTTGGAGCTTGCGCGGGAGTGTGCGGTTCCGGCAGGGCATGCACTGGCCGTGGACCGGGTTACATTCGCGGCGCGCGTGACGGAGGCGATCTCGCGAGAGTCGCGGATTGTAGTGCGGCGGGAGGAAGTGACGGCGGTCGATGAAGCGGACGGCATCACGATCATCGCAACTGGACCGCTCACGTCTGAGGCACTGGCGTTGGAGATTGCTCGGCTCAGTGAACCAGAGAACGATTCAGATATAGAACGGGCGGGGGCGCCCGCTCCACATAGAACTCATCTCTATTTCTACGACTCAATCAGTCCGATCGTGGAGGCTGATTCGATTGACATGGAGCGGGTCTACATGGCAGCGCGGTACGACAAGGGGTCGGCGGATTACATCAATTGTCCGATGACGCCGGAGGAGTACGGCCGCTTTTACGATGAACTGCTGGCCGCACAGTCCGTAGAAGAGCGAGAGTGGGAGAAGCTGAACTACTTCGAGAGTTGCCTGCCGATTGAGGAGATTGCGCGCCGCGGGCGGGACACGCTGCGCTTCGGCCCGATGAAGCCGGTGGGGCTGATCAATCCGCGCACGGGCAAGATGCCTTACGCGGTCGTGCAGCTGCGGCAGGAGAATTTGCGGGCGGATTCCTACAATCTGGTTGGATTTCAAAATCACTTGAAGTTTGGCGAGCAGGCGCGGGTGCTGCGGCTGATTCCTGGTTTGGAGAATGCGCGATTCTTGCGCTATGGGCAGATCCATCGGAACACCTACATCAACGCGCCGACCTTGTTGCGCGAGACTTTACAGATGAAGGCACATCCGCGCGTTTTCTTCGCAGGACAGATTTGCGGCGTGGAAGGCTACGTCGAGTCGATTGCGACCGGGTTGTTGGCCGGGATGCACGCTACTGCTCTGACGTCTGGGGCTGAAATGCTGCCCGCACCTCGATCATCCGCCTTCGGATCGCTGACGCATTACATCACCCACGCGGATGCCAAGAACTTTCAGCCCGCCAATATCACGTTTGATCTGCTGCCCGCGCTGGAGAAAAAGATCCGCGATCGCAAAGAGCGGCATCGACTGCAATGTGAGTTGGCGCTCCGAGAGTTCGATCAGTGGATGACATCGATGGTCGCAACAACCCTGAAGTCCTGAGGCATGGGAGCTTGCTGCAGGAGGGCCGCTCGGCACATGCGAGATTGACCCCTGAGACTGGCCCCGCCCGATTATGAGCAGCCTTTTAGGCCTCGCTTCGCTTTGGTGGACAGCCGAGGCGACTGTCCCCACATGGGGTTTTTTCCTGCAACAAAGACCCACCCGTCTGCGTATCTAATACTAAGCCGGTCCGGGGGATGACCTTCTCTTCCGGGCTTCGTCCAACCAAGTGTTATGACGGTACGGGATCTCATCTTCGACGTTCTGCGAACCCTCTGGTCCCACAAACTGCGTGCCTTCCTCACCATGTTCGGCATTGCCTGGGGCATTGTGTCGATTGTTCTCATGGTGGCGGCAGGCGAAGGGTTGCGCAAGGGACAGGCAGAGCAGGCGAAAAACCTGGGCAAGGACGTGATGATCGTTTTCCACGGCCGAACGAGTTTGCAGGCCGGAGGCACGCACGCAGGGCGCATTGTGCATTGGGAGGATCAGGATGTTCCGGTGGTGCAGGCGGAGTCTCCCGATTGTGAGTACGCGATTCCGGAGCTCGAGCAAGATACCGTTCGCGTCCACAGCAATTTCAATAATGCCGCCTTCACCGTCACCGGCTCTTATCCGCCGTTTGGCTACATTCGAAGTCTCGATGTTGGTGCCGGACGTTTCTACGATTGGGACGACATGCGGGAAGCCCGGCGGGTGGCGTTTCTCGGGTCGGACGCGGCGAAGCAGTTGTTTCCCGGGCGAAATCCAGTGGGCGACACCGTTTATCTGAACGACTTCCCATACACCGTGATTGGCGTGATGGCGAAGAAGAAACAAGATTCCAGCTATGACGGCTGGGATGTGAACAAGGTATTCCTGCCGTTTGCCGCGATGCGCCGTGACTTTCCTGACAAGCCTCCGGGAACAGATTCCACGTTCGATCAACTGTTGGTCACGCCGAAATCGGTGGATCAGCACGCGGCTTGTAAACACGAAGTGCGCACGGCATTGGCGCGCATGCACCGTTACGATCCCAACGACAAGGAAGCCTGTCCGATCTGGGATACGGTGCAGGAGGCACAGGCATTCAAGACGATGACCGATGGCATGAAGTTCTTCCTGGGAGCGGTGGGAATCGTGACGCTGCTTTTGGGTGGCATTGGAGTCATGAATGTGATGCTGGTCGCTGTGCGGGAGCGGACACGGGAGATTGGTGTGCGCAAAGCGATTGGCGCTCCGGCGAGGACGATCCTGCGGCAATTTTTTATTGAAGCGCTGATTATTGCGTTGTTGAGTGGAGGAATCGGCCTGGGTGTTGCGTTTGGATTTTGCGCGCTGGTGAATATGTTGCCGATGCCTGATTTCTTTGCGGGCCTGATTCCGAGCTGGAGTTCGGGATTAATCGCCACTGGGCTGCTGGGAACGATTGCCGTGGGTGCGGCTCTGTATCCCGCGCGGCGAGCGGCGTCGATTGATCCGATTGAAGCGCTGCGGTATGAGGCCGGCGGGTAAAACCTTCAACCCCTAAGGACACGAAGGTTCACGAAGGAACCCGGCTGTTGCGAAAGATTCCGGGAAATGTTGATTGAGATCATTCTCGAGGCTTGGGTTGCGCTGAGGCGCAACGTGACGCGTAGCTTTCTCACGATGCTGGGTATTGTCTGGGGCATCGCGACTGTGACGCTTTTGATCGCGTATGGGAATAGTTTTCGCAGTGTGCTCGTGCATGGCTTTGACGCGTTCGGCAAGAGCGTGGTGATTTGCTGGCCGCAGCAGACCAGCGAGCAGCCCGGCGGACAGAGAGCTGGGAAGAAAGTCGTGCTGGAGCAGGCCGATCTCGACATGGTGAAAGCGACGGCTCCGCTGGTGAAGCATGTTTGCCTCGAGACGGTGCGGCGTCCGGGGATTGCTTACGGCGACCGCATGGTGGGAACAGCGCCGGTGCGGGGTGTGTGTCCGGAATATGGCGAGATGAGGAACGAAGTTCCGTCGGAGGGTCGCTGGATTAATGCCGAAGACGAACTGGAGCGGCGGCGCGTGATCTTCCTGGGCGGACGATTAAAGGAAGAGTTGTTCAGCGGGCGCCCCGCGGTGGGTGAGACGGTGCAAGTCTCGGGCGTACGCTTCACCGTGGTGGGGGTGATGGCACGGAAGATTCAGCTGAGCAACTATTTTTCCAGCGACGACGAGTCTTCGTGGATTCCCTATTCGGCAGCGGGTGATTTGTGGAACACGCGGTATGCGGCCGTGATGGTGTTCGAGCCCATCGCGCCGCAATTCGAGAAGAAGGCGATGGCCCAAGTGTTGGCCGCAGTGGCAACGCGGCAGAATTTTTCGCCCACTGATCCCAAGGCGTTCCAGATGTTCGGTCGCGATGAATTCCGCCCGGTCATCGATGCGCTGACGATTGGACTGCAAGTGCTGCTGACATTCATTGGGACTTTGACACTCGGCATTGGCGGTGTGGGCGTGATGAATATCATGCTGGTGTCGGTTGACGAGCGAATTCGTGAGATCGGTTTGCGGCGGGCGCTGGGAGCGCGCAAGCGCCATATCAAGCTGCAATTTCTGGCGGAGACGCTGCTGATCATGCTGATCGGTGGCGCGATCGGCGTGTTTCTGTCGTATGTGATTGCTTGGTCCGTCGGCACTCTGCCGATGATGGGGCCGCTGTTTGAGGACGATTCCGGGCAGGGGGATATTCATCTGCGGATTTCGATGATGACCGTGATCCTGTCAACGGCAGTGTTGCTGGTGGTGGGCGTGATCAGTGGACTGGTCCCGGCGATGCGGGCGTCGAAACTTGATCCGGTCGAAGCCTTGCGTTACGAGTAATTGAGAAGCTCAGGTCTTCACTGCGGATGTGATGGTGCGGATGCGCCTCGCTTTGCTTCGGCGGACAGCCGAGGCGGCTATCCCCACATGTCTACTTCTTGTGGGGCCATGAGAATCTCCGGCCAATGATACATTTCACGATCAAGTGATCGGTGGAACTGGTTGCGCCGATACCCACTCCAAAGTTGAACTCCCACTGCGGGCCGAAATCGACATCGATGGTGGGAAAGATCTGCTGCTGCTGATTTCTCAGCGCATCAAAGCCTGCAAGTGATCCGTATGACGCGTAATACTCCAATCCCCCGGCGATCTTCTTGGTGAAGTCGTAACTGAATTTGGCGGCCGGGGAGAACGTTACGCCCTGGTTCACACTTGGACCGTGAAGCGAACGTTCGAGCGCCGGATTGAACGCCAGGTACCAAGGTCCGATTTTCTTGTCGACGATGGGGCGGATTTCCAAGGTCCACGTGTCGGGTGAATAGGCGGGGCGCTGGTAGCCGAATTCCAGGGACAGGCTCACGCCCACCGGCCAATGCCAACTCTCCGGAGCGCGCACGCGAGGGCGGATGTGGTCGCCCACCCACTGCCAACCTTCGCCGGGCTGGATGCTCGTAAAAACGTAGAAGCCGACCTCAGACCAGTCGGTGATTCCCTGTGTCAGTTCCAGCGTTTCGTGCTCCGCGTGGTTGGTGGGAAGCATGCCATCCTGCACGGTCTTGCTGCCATCGACGGTGAAATTGGAGTGGATCTCGACCATCGTGGTGCGCGGAGGAACGGTGTCGGCGCCGTAGACCTGAATTTCGTAATTATCTTGCGAGCGTGCGAATGGGGCCAGCAAGGCGGCGAACAGAGTCAGCAGTGCGAGTCGCGACGAACGAGTCATGGGTCTAGCGGGTCATGCCTTGAGAGTTGCGCAGCAGGCCGCCCGTTCCGCGCGCGACCATCTGTCCCATGATGCACGGTGAAGTCGCGAAGATGCAAGGCTACGCGGCCGAAAGGAGGAACTCGCCGACGAGTTGAGGTGTCTGATGTTGCAGACACGCGCGTGCCCCGAGAGGAGCAACTGGTATGGGTTTCTCAATGGCAGGCGGAGGTGCGCACGGTCCGCAGATCAACGTCACGCCGCTGATCGACGTGCTGCTTACGCTGATCATTATGTTCATGCTGGTGGTGTCGATGGACAAGGAATATCAGGAGAAAGTCCAGCTTCCGCAACCACCAAAAGATGCAAAGTCTCAACCCGAGCCCGAGCGGACGGTTGTGATCCAGGTCGTGTGGACCGCTAAGGATAAACCGCCGACGGTGAAGATCAATCGGGACGATGTGCGCTGGGAGGATTTGGAGACGCGGCTGGCGCAGATTTATTTGAAGCGGGCCGAGAAAGTGGCGTTCGTGCGCGGCGATGCTGACGTGGATTTTCTGTATGTCGCCGACGTGATCGACCTGGCGCATCACGCGGGCGTGCAGCGCGTGGGACTGCTGACGAAAGGGCAAGAAGTCGCGGGGGAATAGGAGTTATTTCAGATGCCGATCAAGTCTCACAACATTCCAAAGCTCTTCAGCGGGATCGACGCGACCGCATTTGCCGCGATCATGGTCGTGCTGGTGTTTGTTGAATTGATTGCGGGGGCGATGAGTTATAGCCCACACCATGGGGTGAGCATCGACGTGCCCAGGATTTTGTATCCAATCGCCATGCCCGGCGCGATGCAGGACGACGTGATGCAAGTCTCGATCACGCGCGATGGGAAAGTCTTTTTTGGGAGCGAATACATCGTTCCCGATTCCCTGAAAGATAAGATTCAGGTCCGCCTCGCAGATCCTGAAGTCGAACGGAAGGTCTACATCAGGGCAGATGCGCGTGCAAGATATGGCACGATCAAGGCCGTGCTGGACGGAGTTCGCTCAGCCGGAATCCTGCGAGTTACGTTCCTGGCCGATCAGCGCCGAGTTCCAAGCATCGCGCGTTAGGTGCAGAAGCCGGGCTTTGCCCGGCGGACAGCCGAGGGCGGCTGTCCCCACATAAGTGGTTTCGGCTTACGAATTCCTGGCTCTGTTCTTGATCCAGATCGGCGTGCCGACGAAGCCGAAAGCCTCGCGGATTTGATTCTCCAGAAAACGCTGATAGGAGAAATGCAGTTTCACGGCGCGGTTGGTGAAGAGCACGAACGTGGGCGGAGCGACCGAAGCTTGGGTCATGTAGAGAATCTTCACGCGCTGGCGCATGGGGACGGAGGCGCGTTCGAAGTCTACGTGCTCGATGAAGCGGTTCATCTGCGAGGTGGTGACGCGCTTGCGGCGTTCGGTGGCAACTTCTTCCAGGAGCGGGAATATTTTCTCAGTGCCTTTGCCGCTCTGCGCCGAGATGAAGACGATGGGCGCGTAGTTCAGGAACTTGAGTTGATAGCGCAAGCGCTCTTCATAGGCGTCGCGATCGCCGGGGCGCTTGCTCGCGCGCATGCGGTCGGCCTTGGTGGGCCGAGTCTCCTTCGGTTTGCCGCTGATGACGAGGTCCCACTTGTTGACCACGATAATGATGGAGCGGCCGCTCTCATGCGCGTACCCGGCGATGGAGGCATCGAGTTGGCTCACACCTTCGGTGGCGTCGATGACCAGCAGCGCGATGTCGGCGCCTTCCAGATGCTTGCGCGCCATCACGACCGAGAGCTTTTCTGCCATCAGGTGCGTTTTGCCTTTGCGGCGGATGCCGGCGGTATCGATGAAGCGGAAGCGGCGTCCGTTGTGCTCGACGATTTCGTCGACGGCATCGCGCGTGGTGCCGGGAATCGGAGAGACAATGGCGCGATCCGAAGAAGTCAGGCAGTTGAGCAGAGTTGACTTGCCCACGTTGGGATGGCCGATGATGGCGACTTTCACCTCGTGAGCGTCTTCGGCATCAGCAGCGGCTTCTTCTGTGCGATCCTCCGTATCTTCAGTGACGTCAGCAATTGAGGCTTCAGATGCTGGCAGGCTCTCCACAACCGCATCGAGCAGATCGTCGACGCCGCGTCCGTGCTCCGCGGAGATGGGGAACATTTTCTGGACGCCCAGCCGATGGAAATCGTTGATGAGAGACGACTGCTTCTCTGAATCGACTTTGTTGACGGCCAGGAACAGCGGGCGGTTTGCTTTGCGCAGCAGGCGCACCAGTTCGAGGTCGGGGCCGGCGAGTTCGGTGCGTCCGTCGATCACCATGATGATGGCTGCAGCTTCATCGAGCGCAACGCGGGCTTGACGATAAATCTCCGAAGGGATCAAGTCTTTTTCTTCCGGCAGAATGCCGCCAGTATCAACAATGCGGAGGCGCCGGCCTTCCCATTCGGCATCGCCGTAGAGTCGATCGCGCGTGATGCCTGGTTCGTCCCCGACGATGGCGCGGCGCGAACCCACGATGCGGTTGAAGAGGGTGGACTTGCCTACGTTGGGGCGTCCTACGATAGCGACTGTGGGGATGCCGGCGGCGGTAGTGGCGACGGTGCTGGTCGAGTTGTAAGTAGGCTGAGTCAAAATGAGGTCTTAAATGTGAGGACAGCCGCCCTCAGCTGTCCGACCAATGCGAAGAGTCGGCGGCGCTGGCATGAGTGCAAAACCATTGAGCCTCCGGCTCAAGGACAGCCGATGGCGGCTGTCCCCACATGAGCTGTGTCAGCTGTGTCGCTGTGTGCGGCTGAAGTAGCTATTATAGAGACTCCTGTGGCTTTAAGCTCCCAGCCCGCATCTTCCGTCCCGCCGCACCGCTCTGCGCCTAGCGGCAAGGACTCTTCGCTTTACCAGTTCTTCGCCCCCGGCGGAGTGCTTTCGCGCACGCATCCGGCGTATGAATTCCGGCGCGGGCAGTTGCAGATGGCGCAGGCGGTCGAGCAAGCGCTCGAGGAAAAGCGGCACCTGATCGTGGAAGCCGGCACTGGAACTGGGAAGACGCTGGCGTACCTGATGCCGGTGATCCGGTCGGGGAAGAGAGTCATCATTTCGACCGGCACGAAGAATTTGCAGGAGCAACTGTTCTACAAAGACGTTCCCTTTCTTGAGCAAGCGTTGTATGGCGATACGTCCGGCCGGCTGTCGGTTTGTTACATGAAGGGGCGCAACAATTATTTGTGCCGTAAGAAACTGTATGACCTGACGGATCAGCCCGTGCTGAGTGGTTTGGAAGAGATTGAGCAATATCGCGCCATCGCTGCCTGGGAAAAGACAACTGGAACGGGTGACCGCGCTGAGTTAGCCGAGCTGCCCGAAGCGAGCCTGCTATGGCACAAGCTCGACGCCCGCGCCGATGCCTGCATTGGACAGAAGTGCAGCGAGTTTGAGCGCTGCTTCATCACGGAGATGCGGCGGAAGGCGATGGAGAGCGACATCATCATCGTCAACCATCACTTGTTCTTTGCCGATCTCGCCATCAAGTTACAGGCTGAGGGCGCGCCGGATGCGGGAATCCTTCCTGAGGCTGCCGCTGTTGTGTTCGATGAAGCGCACGAACTGGAAGACGTAGCGGGAAACTATTTCGGCATCTCGGTGAGCAATCTGCGCGTGGAAGATCTGGCGCGTGACGTCGAGAATTCGATGCAGCACAACCGCATGCTTTCGGCATCGATCTCGGGAGCGCTGGGCAGTTTGCGGGAGCGTTCGCAGTTTTTCTTCTCGCTGTTGCCGCCCGGGGACGGACGATTCGCATTTGAGACTCGCCGTGAATTTCTCGAGGAAAACGGGGACGAGTTTTTGGGGCTGAACCAGGCGTTGACCCGGCTGGCGGGCGAACTCGAAGGCTTAGCGCAGAAGCCCGAGGAGGTTTTTAACTTCGTACGCCGGGCGCAGGAAATTCAGGTGCAGCTTGGATACGCGATGGAGTCCGAAGACCGCAACACGGTCTTCTGGCTTGAGCGGCGAGGTGGGCGGTGGGGATCGCGGGGCGCGGCTGCTGGCTCCGAGGGACACACTCGCGGAAAACAGAACGTATTCCTGCAGGCGACGCCCATCGATGTTGGTCCCATCCTGCGCGAGTGCTTGTGGTCGAAGCTGGAATGCGCCGTGCTGACTTCCGCCACGCTGGCGGTGGGTGGTGGCTTTGAATACATTCGGCAACGGCTTGGTATGGAGCATGCACGAGAGTCGGTGCTGCCGTCGCACTTCGATTATGAAAGCCAGGCGCTGCTCTATGTGCCGCCGGACTTGCCCGATCCGCGAACGCCGCAATTTACTGCGAAAGCAGCAGAGCGAATTCGCAGGTTGCTGGAAATCACGCGCGGGCGAGCCTTCGTCCTGTTCACCAGCTACGCGCAAATGAACGACATCTACCAGCGACTGCTGGGTGAAGTGGAGTTCCCGATCTTGAAGCAGGGCGACGCGCCAAAGACCGCGCTGCTCGAGGAGTTCCGGCTGACTCCGAACGCAGTATTGTTTGCCACGTCATCGTTCTGGCAGGGTGTGGACGTGCAGGGCGAGCAACTCAGCTGCGTGATCATCGATCGCCTGCCGTTTGCGGTGCCCAGCGACCCGGTCGTCGCCGCGCGGGTGAAGATGATTGACGCCGACGGGGGAAATGCGTTCTTCCAATATCAAGTCCCGGCCGCGGTGATCACGTTGAAACAAGGTTTTGGGCGACTCATTCGCTCGCTGCACGATCGTGGGCTTCTCGTACTGCTCGATAACCGCATTCTGAAGAAGCAGTACGGGCGCGTTTTTGTGGAAAGCCTGCCGAAGTATAAGAAGACGACGGACATGAGAGTGGTGGAGGAATTTTTCGGAATCACATCAACCGAATGACCTGAAAATTCGGGAGGTTGCAAGGACTACACGTCTTCGAGCAATCGCATCCCGGCGCCCACGGCGCGTTTGTCAAAAGTGAACGTATAGAGGCATTCCGCCGCGTGGCCGCAGCGCTCGAGCAGACAATCAGGGAATCCTGCATTGCAAGTCTTGAACTTCCGCAAGGCTTGCCACACCATTTCGGACTGCTCCAGCACCAATGCGTCGCTGCGCAACAGATTCTCGACAACCTGTTCAACTTCGCTCTTTTCGAGTTCGTAGAGCGAGGTAAGCACCCAAGTCAGTTCCGCAAGCGCAACCAGCGAAACGAACCCCGGAGAAGAAGGAGACAGCGAACGCATCAGTTTGATCGCGACTGGGGTTTGCGCCGGATCGTCATGCGTAAGAAAGCGGACGAGAACGTTGGTGTCGAGACCGATCATAAGGATTCGGCTGCACCTTTGGCGATTGCGTCGTCCATCTCCTCGAGTGTGGCGGCTGTTTTCCGCCTTCCCTTAAATAGTCCGTTCAATTCCTGAAGCGAGCGAGTGGCTGGGATGATTGCGAACTGCCCCTTTTCCAACTCGACGAATTCGATGCGGTCTCCGGAATCGACACCCAAAGCTGTGCGCACCCGGACTGGAATTGTGATCTGCCCTTTTGAAGTGATGGTTGCGGTGGACATGTTATCCTTTCTCTTAATTATAATCCTTACTTTATAGTAAGAATCGACGGCAGTCAAATTTGGACAGTGGTGCAGTCTGGCTTGCGCATTAGGCCGGTTAAGCGAGAGATCCTTCGCTACGCCTGAAAGACGGCTACGCTCAGGATGACAAATTCGTGTAAAGGCCAAACCGCACCATCTCCCAAATTTGGCAAGGCTTGGAACAGAAAAATAACATCTATATTGTTATCAACTATTTACCGCTAAGCACTCCCACCAGAATTCCCGATGCCTCCGCTTTCGTGTGATAAACGCGTTCTGTGGCTTTTACGAAGTCTGAAGGCTTAGCGTCGGGAATGTTGACGAAGGTTTGCGGATTGCGGTCGGTGAGCGGGAACCAAGAGCTTTGAATCTGGACCATGATTCTGTGGCCGCGGCGGAAGGTGTGATTGATGTCCTGCATGGTGAAGTTAATCTCTTCTACTTTGCCGGGCGTGAACGCTTCTGGCTTTTCGAAGCTGTGGCGGAACTTGCCGCGGAAGGGCTCGCCGCGCACGAGTTGTTGATATCCGCCCATCGTGAACGAGGGTACGGGCACGTCTTTTCTGGGCTTGTCGCGGTCTTCGGGGCGAGGCGCATCCTGTTTGCTGTCCGGATAGTCGGGCGGATACACGTCGATCAACTTCACATCCCAATCGGAATCCGTGCCGCTGGTCGAGACAAAGAGTCGCGGAGAAATGGGTCCGGCAATCGTCACATCTTCCTGCAGCACGGGTGTCTGGTAGACGAGCACGTCAGTGCGGCTATCGGCAAAGCGTTGGTCCGACAGCATGTATTCTTGCGGCACATTCAACGCTGCGTAGTTTACAAAGGGCACGGGCTTGGCCGGGTCGCTTACATACTCATCGAATGAGGGACCGTCGGCGGTTGGCACTTCGAACGAGAGTCCGCCATTGGCATGGAAGTAGAGAGTTCTAGTCTCAGAGTTTTTGGGCGGCCAGGCAGAGTACTGCCGCCAGACGTCCGTGCCGGTCTCGAAGACGTAGGCCTTCGGCAGCTTGGCGTCGCCAGCGCCCTTAAGGTACTGCTCGAAAAACGGGAAGAGGATGTTTTTGCGATAGTACTCGCCTGTGTTCGCAGCGAAGTCTACGCGTCCCAGATGATTGCCGTCGTAGCGCGCCCATCCGCCGTGTACCCAGGGACCGATCACGAGCGAGTTGAAGATTCCGGGATTGTTCTTGTCGATGGAATGGAGCGTGGTGAAGGGCCCTTGCAGATCCTCGGCGTCGAACCATCCACCGACGGTCAGCACGGCACAGTGGATGTTCTTCATGTGCGGCGCGAGATTACGGGCTTTCCAGTAATCGTCATACGTATCGTGTTGGACCTGGTCATCCCACAACGCGCTCTTGCCGTCGAGATACTTTTTCAGGTTCGACAACGGTCCGGCCTGCAGATAAAAATCGTAGGCGCTCTTGGTGCCCCAGTCGAACGGCACGGATCCCTTCGGCGGAAGCTGTGGATTGTCCTGGGGCTTGAACTGGCTGTAGAAGCCGAAGTTGGCCGCGAGCATGAACGCGCCGCCGTGGTACGCGTCGTCGCCCATGAAAAGGTCGGTCATGGGGGCCTGCGGCGAGGCGGCCTTCAACGCGGGATGGGAATTGATGATGCTCGCCGAGGTAAAGAATCCGGGATACGAGATTCCCCAGATCCCCGCGTTGCCGTTGTTATTTGGGACATTCTTGAGCAGCCAGTCGATGGTGTCGTAAAGATCGGTGCTGTCGTCTACATCCTGGTTCGATTTCTTGTTGTCGATGTGCGGGCGCATCTCAATGAACTTGCCCTCCGACATGTAGCGGCCGCGCACGTCCTGAAAGACGAAGATGTATCCCGCTTTGTCGAAATCGGGCGAGGGGCCGAGTTGCGTGCGGTACAGGTCGACTCCGTAAGGACCAACACTATAGGGCGTTCGGTCAATCAGGAACGGGTACGAGTGCGAGTTGTCCTTCGGCACGTAAACCGAAGTGAAGAGGTGAACGCCGTCGCGCATCGCGATCCTGTATTCGTACTTCGTGTAGTGTTCCTTGACGTCGAACTCCGGAGCGTCGGGCCGGTTCTGGGCCGAAAGACCTGCAGCCAACGACAGAATGAAAAGCAAAAAGACGGGCAATTTTCGACGCAGCATGCGCGCTCCTTGGGATGGAATCACGATTAGGCAAGCTACAGTCCATGGGGGAATCGAGTCAAGCGCGGCCGCTCCGGCACCGCCATTCCAGCGGTACAATAGATGTTTCGCCATACAGCGCGGCTGGCCCGGTATTCGGGCTTTGGCTGCTGGGGGATCATGTTCGAAGTCACTGTCGAAGACACTTTTGCGGCGGGCCATTACCTGCGCAACTACAAGGGCAAGTGCGAGAACCCGCACGGCCATAACTACAAGATCCGGGTCACTCTCGCCGGCGCGGAATTGGACAAGGCCGGCCTGCTGCTCGACTTCAAAGACCTGCGCGAGGTCATGAGGCACGTCATTGAGCGCCTGGACCACCAGATGATCAACGAGATCGAGCCGTTTACCGTGATCAACCCGTCGGCGGAGAATCTGGCAAAATATTTCTACGACCAGTCGAATTCGAGGCTGCAGGCCGTGACCAGCGGCCGCGTGCGTGTGAAGGACGTAACTGTCTTCGAGACTGACACGACCACGGCGAAGTACTCAGAGTAGCGATTATGAGTCCGAAGTGCGGGCGGACGCCCGCACGACAGCCTCCGAGACGGCGGCGCTACGATGCAAATCACCGAAATCTACAAATCGCTGCAAGGGGAGTCGACGTACGCGGGGCTGCCGTGTGTGTTTGTCCGGCTCACGGGATGCAATCTACGGTGCTCGTGGTGCGACAGTGAATACACGTTTCAGGGCGGCCATAAGATGGACATCGAAGAGGTTGTGGGCGAGGTCTCGCGCCTGAGTCCTGGCGGCGGCCTCGTGGAGATTACGGGCGGCGAACCCATGTTACAGGAGCGCGAAGTCGTCCCCTTGATGCAGCAGCTTCTCGACGAAGGCTACAAGGTCCTACTCGAGACCAGCGGAGAGCGGCCACTGGAGCGCGTTCCGTCCGGTGTGATTAAGATCGTCGACGTGAAGTGTCCTAACTCGGACGAGGGCGATACGTTTTGCATGGAGAATCTCGAAGCCCTGTCTGCTCACGACGAAGTCAAATTTGTTCTGAGCAGCCGCGCCGACTACGACTTTGCGCGGGAGTTCACTCGGAGGCATGATCTCAGCGAGCGGGTGAACGCAGTGCTGTTTTCCCCGGCATTTCGCAAAGATGCGACCGGCGCTCGCGACAGCTCGCACTGCCTGCTCGATCCGCAGGAACTGGCGGAGTGGATGCTGGCCGACAACGTCCCCGCCCGGCTGGGGTTGCAGTTGCACAAATTTGTGTGGGACCCGGCGGTGAAGGGAGTTTAGAAAGATTGATGATTTCGGGTTGATGATTGTTGATTGAACAGCTGACGACCACTTTGGGTTTTCAATCTGTAATCAAGAATTATCCATCAATAATCTTGCTTCATGACGAACGCAAAGCGATCCCGCGCAGTTGTACTATTGAGTGGCGGAATGGACTCCTGCGTTTGCGCCGCTTTGGCGGCACGTGACCACGAGATCGCGGCTGTCCACGTCAGCTATGGCCAGCGAACCGAGGAACGGGAACGCCAATCGTTTCTTGCCATCTGCCAGCGTCTGAAGATTCACGACAAGCTGATGGTGCGAAACGATGCCCTACGCGCCATCGGCGGCTCGGCGCTCACCGACGATGCCATAGATGTGCCTGCGGCTGACCAGACCGGGCACACCGTGCCCGTCACCTATGTCCCTTTTCGCAATGCGCATTTCCTGGCCGTTGCCGTGAGTTGGGCGGAGGTTCTGGGGGCGGAAAAGGTGTACATTGGTGCGGTTGAGCCTGACAGTTCGGGCTATCCGGATTGCCGGCCCGCATACTACAAGGCGTTCAATGAGGTGGTAAAAGCAGGGACGAAGGAAGGTCTCATTGAAATCGTCACCCCGCTCATCGCCATGAGGAAAACCGATATTGTGGGCCTTGGCCTTGAACTCGGTGCTCCCTTCGATTTAACTTGGTCATGTTACAGTCGCGAGGATCAGGCTTGCGGAATCTGCGATAGCTGTGTATTGCGCCTGCGCGCTTTTGCGGCTGCGGGTATGCAAGATCCAATTTCGTACGCGGCGGTATAGACATTTGTGGTAACGGATTTTCGATTGGCTTTTGGCGATCGGAGAGCAAATTTAACTTTGCCGGGAGGCAAAATGAAAAAATATTTCGCAATTCTTCTATTCGCAACACTGGCCCTTGGGCTGTGTGCTCCTATGGTCCTCGCCCAGGCCTCAGGTTCGGTTCATGGTGTGTGTAAGGATGCCCAGGGAAATCCCGTGGTTGACGCATTCGTGGTCTGGGTCAACATGGACAACGGCCAAAAGTACCCACCGCTCAAGACCAACAAGAAAGGTGAATATTTTTCCCTTGGACTGTCGACCGGGAAGTACATGGTGACTCTGTACAAGACCGCCGATGATATGAAGGCAAATAAGGAGATGGACCACGTTAAAGGATTCCCGGTTCAGCTCGATGACAACACGTTGGATTTCGATTTAAAGAAGGATCAGGAATCCGCTGCCAAGGGCCAGGGACTTACACCCGAACAGCAGAAGGCGATGCAAGAGGCTCAGGCGAAGCAGGCGAAGGAAACCAACACTGTTAAGTCTCTGAACGAGAAACTGAATGCGGCCAAGACCTTGGCTGATTCCGGGGACCTCGACGGGGCCATTGCAGCACTGACCGAGGCGACCCAGATGGATGCGACTCGCGATCTGATCTGGTTCAAGTTAGGTGACTACTACCGATTGTCGGCGCCCAAACAGACCGATCCGACCGAAAAACAGAAGCGGTTGGATGAAGCCGTCGCGGCTTATCAGAAGGCCGTGGACCTGAAAAAGGCTACGACCAACGACAAGGACCCCAACGCAACCAAAAATCTGGCCGCCTACTATAACAATCTGGCGGATGCTCTTTACAAGGCGAAGAAGGTCGATGACGCCGTGAAGACCTACGAGCTGGCGGCGCAGGCGGATCCTTCCGCAGTCGCTCAGGCCTACTTCAATATCGGTGCGGTACTTACCAATTCCGGCAGGCCAGATGAAGCCAATGCGGCGTTCGACAAGTGCCTGGCGGCTGACCCCACTCGGGCCGAAGCCTACTACCAGAAGGGCCTGAACCTGCTCGGCAAAGCCACCCTTCAAGGGGATAAGACCATTGCTCCCCCGGGGACCGCTGAGGCTTTCCAGAAATACCTGGAACTGTCACCCACGGGTCCGAACGCTCAGAGCGCGAAAGACTTGCTGGCCAGCATCGGTTCGAAGGTGGAAACCAGCTATGGCACGAAGAAGAAGTCTACGAAGTAGTTACTTTGGGACCTATTGATCAGAAGGCGGCTCCAACGAGCCGCCTTTTGCGCGTCTGGCCGTAACGGTTACCAAGGTCTATGGACTTGCTGTTCTTCGCACATGGCTCGCTCCGCGGTACAGTTAACCATCTGAGTTTTCTTCCAATTCTGTGGTGCGTGCGATTCCCGAGGTGTGAGGACGAATGGCAGCGCCAACGATTGCTCCAATTTCTGTTGCATTAGAAGGGTTCTCCGGGACTGGCAGAGTGGCTACTCCCGCTCTGCTCGGCGCCATGCTGCATGCAGCGGAGAAGATCAGCGATCTGATCTTCTCGCCCGGGCGTCCGCCGCAGGTGCAAGTCTACGGTCAGATGATTCCGGTGCAGGTTCCCGGACTGACGGTTCTTACCGCCGATGACACGCGCCACATCGCTGCCGACTTGATCGGGGATAACAAGCAGGCGGTTACGACCCTTCGTGAGCACGGTGCTTGCGACATTTCTTTTGGCTTGCCTGGTTTGGCTCGATTTCGGGTCAACATTTTTATTCAACGCGGCAGTTGTGCAGTCGTCATGCGCGTGATTCCCACCGTCATTCCAGACTTTTTATCTTTGCGGTTGCCGCAACAGTTGTCGGAGGTCACCAAACTCAGAGATGGAATTGTCCTCGTGACCGGAGCAGCGGGTTCGGGCAAGTCGTCCACCCTGGCTGTGCTTCTCGACGCCATTAACCGTGAGAAGTATTACCACATTATTACGATTGAAGATCCCATCGAATTCCTGCATAACCACAAGAGTTCCACGATTCATCAGCGGGAGCTGCACAGCGATACGCCCAGTTTTGCGCACGCCCTGCGCTCCGCGATGCGCCAGGCGCCGAAGGTCATTCTCGTAGGCGACATGCGTGATCGCGAGACCATGGAAATCGTCCTGGAAGCGGCCGAGACGGGTCACCTCGTATTCTCCAGTCTCAACACGATGGATGCATCCAAGACGGTCGAGCGGGTCGTCAGTTCTTTCGCGCTCTCTGAACAGCAGTCGGTCCGCGAACGTTTTGCCAAGTCGTTCCGCTATATCATCTGCCAGAGGCTCATGTCGAAGTCTGATCGCAGCGGTCGCGTGGCTGCCTTCGAGGTTCTCAAATCCAATGCGCGTACTCGCGAATGCATCGAAAAAGGCGAGCGCGAGAACAAGAACCTTCTGGATGCGATCAAGGCTGGATCCTCCGACGGAATGCAACATTTCGACGGAGAAATTGCGCAGCTGGTTCAGGATCGCGTCATTGATCTCGAGACCGGCCTGTCTTTTGCGAGCAACGCTGCGATGCTCGGCCAGGAACTGGCCCGGTAGAATCGCCGCGAAATGAGTGTTCGACGCCGGTCCAGTTTGCCCTGTCGTATCATCTCTCCATGGCCGCCTCGCCGCTGAAGCCGATCGTCCCGAGCTTTGAAGATGCCCGCCGGGTGGTCGAGGAGCAGGCGGCGCTCATCTCGGCGAGTGCCACGGAAAACGTCGATCTGCTTGCCGCCTCCGGCCGCGTCCTGTCCGAGCCGCTGTTGGCCGATCGTGATCTTCCTCCGTTCCCACGATCCACGCGAGACGGCTATGCAGTGCGCTCCGCTGACTTATCGCAACTCCCCGCAGTGCTCGATGTGATCGGAGAAATCAAAGCGGGAGAGAAGCTGGACAAAATCCCAGCCCACATCGGCAGCCGACAAACTGTGTCCATCATGACAGGAGCCCCCGTCCCCGCCGGCGCGGATGCAGTGGTAATGGTTGAGTACACCTCTGCGCGGGGAAGGCAGGTCGAGGTCACAAGGGCTGTGGTGCCGGGAGAAAACATCGTTCCTCGGGGCGCCGAAGCTCGCGACGGTTCCGCTTTACTCGCCCGCGGCGTTCGCTTGAACGAAGCGGGCATCGCTCTCGCCGCATCAGCGGGCAAATCACGCCTGCAAGTCTACAAGCGCCCGCGAGTCGCCCTGCTGACCACTGGGGACGAGATCGTGAATATTGACGCCCAACCGGGGCCCACTCAAATTCGCAACTCGAACAGCTATTCTCTCGCCGCCCAGACTCTGGGCGCTGGCGGTGAGCCGGTGCTCCTGCCGATAGCCCCTGACGAGTTGAAGGGACTGCGCCGGCTCATCGAAGAGGGTCTGAAATCAGACTTGCTTCTGATGACGGGTGGAGTCTCCATGGGACGTTACGACCTCGTAGAGCAAGCGCTCGCAGATTTGCAGGCGAAGTTTTTTTTCACGGGGGCGAAAATTCAGCCGGGGCGTCCGGTCGTTTTCGGAAAGTGCGGCACCTACTTCTTCGGCTTGCCCGGGAACCCGGTTTCCACGATGGTGACTTTCGAGCTTTTTGCTCGTCCGATGATCGAGGCGCTATCCGGCAAAGTTCCGAGCAACCTAATATTTCTTCATGCGCGTCTCAAGAAAGAGATTCGTGTCAAGACAGGCCTCACTCGCTTTCTCCCAGCTGTCCTTTCCGGCGAATTCGAACGTGCGGAGCTCGAATTGGTGGGATGGCAAGGCTCAGGCGATGCGGCTGCGACGGCTCGCGCCAATTGCTATGCCGTTATCCCCCCAGACCGAGAGCAGATTCCAGCGGGCGAATGGATTGCGGTGATGGCTCCCTGACAATACGTAGGTAATACGCGCTCGGCGAGTCGCGTATCGCCATCGCACTCCATGTAAGACATGTAAGATAAGGTGACGATGCCACAAAAGCTTTCCCATTACGATCGCGCGGGCCGCGCGCGCATGGTGGATGTTTCCGGCAAATCCTCGACCAGACGCGAGGCTGAGGCCAGTGCCTTTGTGGCGATGAAGCCCGCAGTGCTGGCAGCGCTTCCGCAAAATGCGAAAGGCGATCCCTTGGAGGTAGCCCGCATCGCTGGCATCATGGCCGCGAAACGCACGTCGGAGATGATTCCCATGTGTCATCCCCTGCCGCTCTCGATCGTTGATGTCGATCTACGGCTGTGCGAGAATGGCGTCGCTATCAAGTCCAAAGTCGCGACTACTGCGGAGACCGGCGTTGAGATGGAAGCCATGGTTGCTGCCAGCGTCGCCGCCCTTACGGTTTACGATATGTGCAAGGGAGCTGACAAAGGAATCGAGATTCGGGAGGTCGTGCTGGAGAGGAAGAGTGGCGGAAAAAGCGGAGAGTATCGGCGCGCGAAGTAGCGAACGCAAATTTCATGGCGAATAACGTCAAGCTGCTGTTGGTGGACGACAATCCGATGGTGCTGGCGATGCTGCAGCAGGCGTTGACTCCGCTGGCGGAAGTTACAACTGCGACCGACGCTGCCGACGCGCTGTTGAAGGCCGTCGATGACACCCCCGATTTGCTGGTCTGTGATTACAAAATGCCGGGGATGGATGGAAAGCAACTAGTTGAAAAACTGAGGAGCCGCCCGGCGACCGCAAATTTTTCGACTGTGTTGATGGCGAGCAAAGTTGACATCGCGGAACGGCTTTCGCCCGCCGACGCAGCCGACGATTATCTGGAGAAGCCGTTTTACCTGAAGGATGCCACGCGCCGCATCAAGCGCACGATCGACCGCATTGCACTGGAGAAAATGGCAAAGACCGCACCGAAAGATGGCGTGGTGCGCGGCAGTCTGGCGCAGATGAACGTCATCGACTTGATGCAGTCGCTGGAGATGGGAAGAAAGAGTTGCCAGCTTTCGCTGAGCAACGAAGGCGACCAGTGCGAAGTGTTTTTCGCCGAGGGCCAGGTAAAGCACGCAACCTACGGAGCGCTGGTGGGCGACGAGGCGGTGTTCAAAGTTCTGCGTTGGACGGGTGGAAATTTCCAGCTTGACTTCGAGGGCAAGACGGACAAAGAGACGACGCAACTCAATACTCAGGGTCTATTGATGGAAGGCCTGAGGTTGCTCGACGAATCCTCCCGGGATGGAGGCGGAGAACAGGAACCTGAGGCTGCTGCGGTCGCGAGCGCGCCTCCGGTTGCCTCTGCCCCAAGTGCGGCTCCCGCGCCTGCGGGCGGGGGCCGGAGAGAAGAAGAGGAAGATGTCCTCCTCGATGGCTGAGACGCACAAGTTCACGGCCGCAGTGGTAACGGTGAGTGATTCCTGCGCTCGCGGGGAACGCGAGGATCTATCGGGTCCGGCGGTGGCGCAGGTTCTACAGAAGCTTCACTTCTCGGTTACCGTTCGCGAAGTCGTTCCGGATGACTCCATTCAAATTCAGAACCTGCTGATTCGGCTGGCGCGCGAAGTTCAGTTCGTTGTGACGACCGGCGGAACGGGGATTGCTGCACGGGACGTTACACCGGAGGTTACTGTGGCCGTGTGCGATCGACTTCTGGACGGTGTGGCGGAGCGCATGCGGAGTGAAGGCAGTAGGAAGACTCCGTTTGCCGCGCTGAGCCGGGGAGTGTGCGGCGTGCGGGGGCGGACATTGATCCTCAATTTGCCGGGGAGTCCTGCGGGGGCAGTGGAGTCTATCGAAGTGGTGGCGGAATTGATTCCGCATGCGATCGAGCTGTTGAGCGGGAAGACGGAGCATAGGTAGCGTCGGGCCGAAGGCGCTGCCGCGACAGAAACCGTCGCGGCCTGGGCGGGCGAAGGCGCCCGTCCCCACATGAGCATTTCCTACACCAGCATTCCCTACACCAGTATTTCCCACACCGGCATTCCCTGCACGTGCATTTTCACTTCGCGGACTTGCCTGGCCCGACCAGGGCTCGACCCGGGAACACGTCCTGCACTAGCTTGCTGTCATCAATCACTGGTGTTCCTTCTACCAACAGATAGTGCACTCCGACGCTTGGCTCCATCGGTTTGTCGAAGGTGGAGCGGTCGGCGATGGTTTCGGGATCGAAGACGACAACATCGGCGTCGGCGCCCTCCTGCAGGCGTCCTTTCTGGTGCCCAGCGGGAGTCGAACGCTCGAGCATTTGCGCCGGCATCAGCGTCATTTTGCGCAGCGCTTCCATCAACGTAAGCGATTTTTTTTCGCGCACATATTGAGCGAGGACGCGCGCGTAGGTGCCGGCGTTGCGCGGATGCCCCTCAGCCCCGTCACTCGCGATCATGATGAGCGGATTGGGGATGATCTTGTCGACCATTTCCTGCGTGTTGGCGAAGATCAGGACCCACTGCTCTTTACTCGAGTTGTGGAGTTCCTCGAAGCGCTCTTTGGTGAGGTGCTCGCCGGTACCGGGAAGGACGAGATCGCCGTAGTCAATGCCCAGTTTTTCGCGCCAGCCTGGGTTGAATACCGCGGAGTTAATGGCCGTCATACCGGCGATGTAGGGATAGGCTTCTGTGGTTACATCGAGTCCACGGGCGCGCGCGCCGTCGATCAGGGAAAGGCATACCAGCGAGTCGCGCAGGCACGTACTGTTGATGTGAACAATGTGGAGCGCGGCTCCCGTGATCGCGGCCGCGCCGATAACTTCCTCGGTTGATTGAATTGCCGATCCAGGTTCGACCCGCCCAGCGCTGCGCATGTGGGTATAGACCGGCACCTTGCGCTCGGCCGCCACTCGGAAGATATCAATGACCTCAAGACGGGTGGCCCCCGGCGTGTACTCAATTCCCATGCCGATGCCTAGGGCACCCGCATCGAGTTCGTCGCGCAGACGTTGCTGAACGCGCTCGATCTGTTCGGGGGTGGCATGTTGGTCGGTGGCGGGCCCGCTTTTCGGCAGAATCGTGCCATCGGGCAGGGGTGCGCCGAACACCAAAGATCGCGCCGCCACATAGCTGGCTGTAGAGCCGTAGTGGATGATGGAATGCCCTTGTTTGGACTTCAGGAACTGAGTTACATCCGGCGCACCAATCTCCATTTCGAGAGCGGTGGTCACTCCGTCAAAAGCCTTGACCCGCTGGCTCGATAACCCCTGACCGTGCTGGTGCAGGTCGATGAATCCCGGAGCGACGACGAGCCCTGATGCATTGATCGTGTGCTTTCCGTTGAGCGGAGACGCCGAGATGCTGGCGATTTTCCCATCACGGATGCCAACGTTGCGCACGGCATCGAGCCCAGTCTCGGGGTCCATGACGCGACCGCCTTCCAGGACAAGGTCATATTGCTGGGCCGCGGCAAATGTGGATGCAATCGCAAGCAGACAGATACTGAGGAACAGGTTGCGCATGGGGTCTCCGAAGTGAGCGATGATAGCAGGCGTTCGCATCGACTGACACATTCCGGCGTCGATCACGTACACTAACAGTTCCCTTTGAAGAGTATTGGTCACATTCTGGCGCGCTACACGGCGTGGATTCTGGGCCTGATGAAGGTGCTCGGGATATGGGGCGCGTTCGTGATTGCTCTTGCGGACAGCGCCCTGTTGGGCATGCCTGTGGATTTTGTCGTCGCCACCTACGTGCATGAAGATCGCAGGCGCTTCTTGCTCTACATCGCGATGGCGTCGCTGGGGTCGGCTTTAGGCAGCATTCCACTGTACGTAATCGGATATCTCGGCGGAGAGAAGGTGCTGCGGAAGCGGATTTCGGAAGAACGTTTTTTGAAGATTCATCGTTCGTTTGAGCGGCACGAATTCTGGGCGCTGATGTTTCCGGGGATGCTGCCGCCGCCCATGCCTTTCAAAATCTTCGTGCTCGGTGCTGCTGTGTTCGAAATGAAATTCCGCGATTTCCTGGTAGCGATTTTCCTCGGAAGGTTTGTCAGGTTTCTAGTCTTGTCAGTGCTGGTGCTATGGTTCGGTCCACAGATTGTCGGCCTGTTCGGGGGAGTTGTGAGGCGGCACTCGATTTGGATTTTGGTGGCAGTCGTGGCCGGAGTTTGCGGGTGGCTGGCGCTGCGAAGGAGAAATGCGGACGAGGAGTTCGGAGAGTAAGTTAGGCACGTGCCTACGAGCGAAGACTGGCCCAAGACCCGTCCTCACAGCATTCTTACGCTACCTGAGGTTCTAGCTGTTTCTTACGCAGCCGCGCTGTGGTCGCCAGATTTATCCAGCCATCCGGCAAATGCCTGGAACGCGACCGGAGCCCCGAACATCACCGCTGTGAATAACAGGTCTCCCACAACGGCGTGGCGGAAGAAGGGCAGGCCAGCGTCATAGCACGTCATCAGGCCAGCGGCGGTGCGAGGATACATGTCCCACGCGGCCCAGACCGCGAAGTTACTCACCACAAAAAATGTGATCGAACCGGCCAGAGCGGAGCCCAGAATACGGAACGCTCCCGCGTTCTGCTTGAGAGTGGTGCCGAGCCACAGCATCGCGGCATACCATGCCCAGGTCACGAAGTGGTCCCAACTGAAGGGATATTTGTAGATCAGGGTCGTGAGGACGACATCCGATGCGGCGAGTAGCACGAGTGGGATCCAGAGGCGGCGGCGTGGCGCGCGCGCGCCGAAGAACAGCAGTGCTGCTCCCACTGGCGTAAAGGCCATGGGATGGGGCATGAAACGAAGCGCTACAGCGATGAGGAGGAATACGTAGGCCAGCATGAATCACCTCGGGACGAATTCTTATTCTGGGCGCTGGAGAGGCTGGCGTCAAGAGAGGATCGGCGGCGGACAAATCTTTTACATAAGAGATGGGAGTCATGACCCTTCAGCCAGTTCGCGCACTTTCTAGCGCTGACCGGGCTCAGGCACGACAATCTGACCTTTGCCGGTGTCGTAGACATCGCCGACCACGTGCAGGTTTTGGTCGAGCTCCACGGCTCTGCTGAGGCCACCTCGACTCCGCCCCTTGAGTGATCTCGGTATCCCGGCATACCGCAGATCCTGAAAAAGGACGATATACCCTTGCTCTGGCGGTTGAAGCACTTCCGTTTCCGTGACGGGATACTGCGCCCAATCGAGAAACACGCGCCCGGTGTAGGAATTTTTGGCAGCCAGGGTGACCGGCGTCTCTTCCGGTTTGTAGCGAATTTCCATGCTGCCTTCGGGATCGACCTCAGGAGCCAGTGAATTTACTTGTGCCAAGGCGAAAAAAGCGGGAGTCTCGACGACACCGTACCAGTGGAAGGGGTCGATCCATTTGGGATAGGCCGAGGCGCGCAACGGATCGGCTCCGTTGTATGTGCGGGCCTCGAGGGCATTAACGGCGCGCCGGTGTTCGTAGTCGCGCAGGCCCCACAGCAGGACGATGCCTACGAGCGCGAGGGTCGCGGCGACCTGACCGCGGGGGCCACGTTGGCGAACGCCGATCTCCTTGTCGATCAGGCTCGACAGCGCCGGGATGACCAAGCCTAAAACCAGGAATCCCAGCATGATCGGTTCCACGATGAACACGATGTCCCAGGAATACCACTTCTCCGAAAACGGCCAGAAGGGTCGAACGCCGTAGTTATTGGTGAAGTCCAGCAGGATGTGGCTCAGTCCAGCAAGGCACGCATAGAGAAAAAGCAAGCCCCACCGCGGTGGGAGCGCGGGATCTTTGATCTTGCGCCCGCGGACGCGCCACAGCAGATAGACAAAGCCGATGACCACCATCGCGTCGAGCGGAACTCCGAGGAAAGAGTGGGTGAATCCTCGATGGTGGGCGAAGCCGAATGCCGAGCCGCGTAAGCTGCCGAAGACGTCCAAGTCGGGCGCTTCCGCTGCAAGCGTGAGTGTGAGCGTGGTAAGGGCAGTCTTGCGGTTCAATCCGGCGCGCCCCATGCAGGCGCCGGTCAGAAAGTGAGTAATGGGTTCCAATCGGTTCGAGGAATTCTATTGCGCCGAGCCCGGAACACGCCAACAGAACGTGCCGGGAGACTCAGCGAAGTACATTGGACGCGGGGAATCCGGGCGGGGACGCAAAGTAATTCGTCGCGGACTGCAGCTCAGAGGCTCGGCGCTAGCAGCGTCAAGGCGTTAGGGACTACCGTGATTTTCGCCGGCAGAGTGCCCAGCAGTTCTCCGTCGGCTTCAATGTAGATATTGCGCTGTTGCGGTGATGTGGAAATGGGTGGCGGGTAATCGCAAGAGACGCTGGTGCTGTGGGCAAGATTGATGCCAGGCACTGACCAGCGCGCCCGCAGCAGGCCGCGAGTCACATACGCTAGGTAGGCCAGACGGCTCGCCGTGCTGCAGAAGACGAGCCTCATGTCATCGCGGTCGAGCGAGGCTCCGGGGGCGAGTTCCTGGACAACTCCGCCGAAGTTGCGGATGCGCACGGCGATCAGCTCGGTAACCTCGGCGTGTCCGGGCGCGTCGGACCCGGTTTCGAGGTATTCAGCCACAAACCGGGGCATGGGATAGCTGAACCAAAGATGCCAGGCCTTGGCGTAGTAGGCTGCCATCCCCATGCGCTGCTTGGTTCCGGTATGAAGTTTGTAAAAGAGGTGAGCATCGACCCCGATTCCGGCGGCGACTACGAAATATCGGATGCCGCGCTGGCCTTGAAGATCGGCGAAGGCCACGCGGCCGAGTGCGACACGCCGCGGGCTGGCTCGCAGCGAAGCCTTGGCTGCCGCCGCGACATTGAGAGGAAGCTTGATGTCGTGCGCCAGGGCATTGGCCGTTCCCATCGGCAGAATGGCCAACGCGACCGGGGAGTTCGCCAGTACCTGCGCGATGTTGTGAATCGTTCCGTCGCCGCCGCACGCGAAGATCGTGTCGCAACCGGAGTCGATTGCCCGGCGGGTTTCCTCGATTGCATGAACGGGAGAATCGGTGGGAACGAGATCGGCTTCAACAGTTCCTGCTCTGAGGATTGCGAGAGCTGATTCCAATTCCCGCTGGCGCTGCTTGCTGCCGCCGGAGTCCGGATTGTAGAGTAAAGCGGCCTTACGCATGGCGAGGTCGAAGCTGGATTGTACCTGAGCAGGAGAGGCTATTCGGATGACCCGCGCGAGCCCCACTCCCACATGCCGAACATGGCCTTCTGCGGCAGCGGATGGCCCACCTGGCGGGCGAGCATGGCGATCTGACCGCGATGGTGGGCGTCGTGCGAGATCAAGTAACCGAGAAACCCGGCTACATCGGGGCGAAATCCTTTAACACGGCCATCGGTCTCCAAGGCCCGACTCATGACAGCACTCAGAGCTTGCCGGCTGGCGTCGAGCGCATGCACTGCTTGCGCCGGCGTCACCGTCGAGCGATTGAGTTGCTCCGGAAAGTCCACTGCCTTTGCTGTTTTCAACCACATCACGCGCACGTTATGCATGTGCGCCACGATAGCCGCGATCGTGCGGCCTTTTCCATCAGCCGGTTTTGCTGTCCAGGCAGCCGGTGGAAGATTGTCGATCAAGTAGCGGTTGATGCGGTCATTGGTGCTGAAAGCGTTGAGCAGTGATTCTGGCAGTCGATCCACGTATCTCGGTTCGGCAGCGTCCGCTTTAAGACGGGGATTTTTCGGCATGAGTGGGCTCGCACACGACTTGACTCGCAGACAACTTGGCAAGCGAATCAATTTGTCATAAGCTGGGCGCACTCGCAAGAGGCGTTTTCCGCAGGCAGTTCTGGTGGTTAGGGGCTCGAACTTCAAAATTTGCGTTCAAGAGGGTTGATCAGATGAAAATTCTGACGCAAGTGCTGTGCGTTGCTTTGCTCTCGCTGGGGGCAGGTGCGCAGGACCATGCCTCGCACATGCAGTCCCACCCAGTCACGCTGGTCACGGGATTGGGCGATCTGCATCATCCTGTTACTACGCAGGTTCCGCAAGCCCAACAGTTCTTCGACCAGGGACTGCGCTTCATTTATGCCTTCAACCACGATGAGGCCGCACGCTCGTTTCAGCACGCCGCAGAACTCGATCCCAAGCTGGCAATGGCCTACTGGGGCGTCGCAGAGGCCGTAGGACCGAACTACAACGATCCTGCGGATCCCGAGCGTTACAAGCATGCGCATGATGCCGTGCAGCAGGCCGTGGATCTATCTGCCGGTGCTTCGCCTAGCGAGCAAGCCTACATTCAGGCAATGGCGAAGCGTTTTCCAGCCGATCCGAATTCCGATTTGAAGAAAGCCGCCGAGGAATATCACGACGCGATGCGGCAAGTCTCGGCGCAATTCCCTGACGATCTCGATGCGGCCACACTTTTTGCAGAGTCTGGAATGAATCTCCACCCCTGGGGACTGTGGCTTCAGGACGGCACGCCACAAGCCGGCACAGACGAAATCGTGGCGACGCTGGAATCGGTCATGAAGCGCGATCCCAACCACCTGGGCGCGATCCATTACTACATTCATACCGTCGAGGCCTCGAATAATCCCGAGCGCGCGCTGGCCGGGGCGAACAAACTCGCCGCCCTCGCTCCGGGTGCGGGACACATCGTCCACATGCCGGCCCATGTCTACATTCGCACCGGAGATTATGAGGCTGCTGTCAAGACGAACGAGCAAGCCGCGGAAGTCGATCGCGCCTACATCAAGGCGACCGGAGTGCAGGGCATTTACCCGATGATGTATTACAGCCACAACCTGCATTTCATTGCGATGTGCGGGGCGATGAATGGCCGCTACGCAGAGGCGCGCCAGAACGCAGATCTGCTAGCGGCCAACGTTGGACCGCATGTGAAGGAAATGCCGCCGCTCGAAGGCTTCATGACCATTCCGATGGCGGTGGAGATTCGCTTCCATCACTGGAACGAGATCTTGAAAATGCCGGCGCCCGATCCATCGATGAAGACTGCGACTGTCTTCTGGCACTTCGGGCGGGGGCTGGCTTTGGCGGGGACCGGAAAGATGCCGGAGGCAGAAGCAGAGTATAAGGTTGTCGCCGACGTCGAGGCGGGGACCCCGCCAGATGTCATTTTCCAAATGCCCATCAATAACAAGGCGAAAGACATCATGAAAATCGCCGAAGACGTTCTCGGCGCAAAAGTGGCCATCGCGAAAAAGGACAACAACACCGCCATCGCGATGCTACGGGAAGCGGTCGCTATCCAGGACAAGCTGAACTATGGCGAACCTCCCGATTGGTTCTACCCGGTCCGCGAAAATCTTGGAGGCGCGTTGCTGATAAGCGGCGACGCGGCAGGCGCAGAGAAAGTGTTCCGCGAAGACCTCGAGCGGAACCCGCGGAATCCGCGATCTTTGTGGGGACTACACCAGGCCCTGCTGCAGCAGAAGCGCGATTATGATGCTGGATTCGTTCAGAAACAATTTGAAGCGTCGTGGAAGGGCGGTCCGACTGCGCTGAAGTTGGACGACTTGGTATAGACGCGAACTTGCGATCTGGGGCCGGCATCCGCCGGCCCTTTTTGATTTTCAGCTCCGGGTGAGAGACGTTGGGCTCTATGGTCGACCTTTTGCTGTGGGTTAAGCTATCCAGAGTTCTTATCGTCGAGAGATGGAGTTTCATGTCATGAAGGGTTTTGGATCACTGTGTGTGGGTCTTTTCTTGGTTCTTTCGTCACTATCCGGATTAGGGCAGTGTACTCTGCCTGAACCTCCGTCGACGGGAACGATCGATTCGACATTCGACGCGTACACGACCCAGAATGGTCCCGGGTGGACTGGGGCTGACGGCACGTATTCTCTCCCGTTGCCGGGTGGGACAAACCTGTGGATGTGGTCCGACTCCTACATCGGCACAGTCGATCCCAGCACGCGTCTGCGCAGCAACTACCTGTTCACGGCGCACAACTCGCTCACGATTCTCAATCAGACCACCGGGTCGTGGACCACGGTCGGCTATCCTCCCAAGACGACTTCGTATTTCGCGCCCAAGAGCAAGAGCGATTGGTTCTGGCAAGGGGATGGCTACCTCTCGCAACCTTCTGCCGGCGTGTACCAAATCAAGATCATGCTTACTGAGTGGACCGGCGCCTTCAAACTTGTGGGGCATTCGGTGGCAACTTTGTCCTGGCCAAGTTTCTCGATCGTTTCGATCACGCCCGTTACCGGTCTCGACACGAGCCTGACCTGGGGAACAAAGATTTTGCCCGTAGGGAATTTCTTTTACATTTACGGGTTGAAGGACCCCGGCACGAACACCAAGACGCCTTACGTTGCCCGAACGACATCCATCAACAACCTGACGAACGCGTCGAAGTGGCAGTTCTGGAACGCGACTCAAAAGAAGTGGATGGTGGGAGAATCGAATGCCACCGCCATGCACGGCGTCGCGGCGGTGACGCCCGAGTATTCGGTCGATCAGATGAACTACAACGGCGGGACCTTTTATCTGATGGCGGGAATGGACCCGCAACATCCTGCGTATCCGCTGTGGGACGCGGTCACCACCTGGTATTCGTGTGCTCCGCAGGGTCCGTGGACGAACAAAACAAAGGTTTACACCGCGCCAGAAGCGGGCGCGAATGGATGCAAGACCGGTACCCTGGTCACCTACAACGCCAAGTCCCACTCGGAATTTACCGATGCCGACGGCATTCTGCTGTCGTACAACGTGAACGCCAATACGTCGACGGATCTGGTTTGTGCGAATGATTACAAGCCGAGGTTCATCCGAGTGCAGATTCCGGGCGTGACAGACGCAAGATAAGGTTGTCCGGAATTTCAGCGGGCGTCATCCTGAGCGGAGCCGCCTTTCAGGCGTAGCGAAGAGCCTGCCCTGAGCGAAGTCGAAGGGATCTCGCGCGATCCCGTATGACCTTCGGCGGCCCCTCTTTGCATATAATCTTCCTGCGATGCCTGCCCCGAAAGACGGCGAAAAAAAGATAGAGGCTCTGCGCGAAAAGATTCGCCACCACGAATACCTCTATTACGTCCTCGACAGCCCCGAAATCAGCGACGCCGATTTCGACAAGCTGATGCAGCAACTGAAGAGTCTGGAAGCCGAGCACCCATCGCTCGTTACGCCTGATTCGCCCACTCAGCGCGTAGGTGGCAAGCCGCGCGAGGGATTCGTGAAGGTCCCGCACTCCTCACCCATGCTGTCGCTCGACAATACCTACAACGAAGAGGAGTTGCGCGACTGGGAGCGGCGCGTCCACGAACTTACTGGTCGCAGCGATGTGGACTACGTCTGCGAACTGAAACTCGACGGGATGTCGCTGGCGCTGATCTATGAGGATGGCAAACTGGCCCGTGGCGTGACGCGCGGCGACGGATCGGTCGGCGAAGATGTCACGCTCAACGTGCGCACCGTGCGTTCGGTCCCACTCTCAATCCCGAAAGAGCGGCTGAAGAAGGCTGGCATTCCATCCGACTTTGAGGTTCGCGGCGAGTTGCTCATGCCCACCGCGTCGTTCAAGAAGATCAATGAGGAACGGGAAAAGAACGGGCTGCCGACGTTCGCCAATCCTCGCAATTTCACGGCCGGCACAGTTCGCCAGCTGGATGCGAACATCACGGCAGAACGGCGCATGGATTTTTTCCCCTACATCCTGCTTCAAGGCGGCCGTACGTATTTCGACCGCCATTCGAAAACACTGAGCGCGCTGGAAGCGGCTGGATTCAAGGTCAACCCGCACCACAAGCTTGTGCATTCGATGGACGAAGTGTGGAGGTTCATCCAGACTTGGGAGGGGAAGCGGGATTCGCTGCCGTACGAGATTGACGGCATCGTCGTCAAAGTCGATCGCACCGGCCTGCAGGACGAACTCGGCTTTACCGGCAAGGCGCCGCGCTGGGCGATCGCCTACAAATACGCTGCCCGCGCGGGAATCACCAAGCTCGAGAACGTGCGCTGGCAGGTTGGCCGCACCGGGAAACTGACGCCTGTGGCCGAGTTGTCCCCAGTTTCGATTGGGGGCACGACCGTCCGCAATGCCACGCTGCACAACATGGACGAGATCGGGCGCCTGGGCGTGAAGATTGGCGATTGGGTGCAAGTCGAGCGCGGCGGCGACGTCATCCCGAAAGTCGCCAAGGTCATCGACGATAAGGACCATCCTCGCGGCAAGGCGGATATTGAGGCGCCGGAGAAGTGTCCCGTGTGCGGAACGAAAGTCGTCCGCACCGAAGGCGAGGTCGACTTCCGCTGCGTCAACGCCAATTGCCCCGCCAAGCTGGCCGGCACGATTCTGCATTTTGCCTCACGCGGCGTGATGAACATCGACGGCATGGGCGACGTCCTGGTCACGCAACTCACGGAGCGCGGTTTGGTGAAGAACGTTGCCGACATCTACAAGCTGACGAAAGCCGACTTGCTCAGCCTGGAGCGCATGGGCGACAAGTCGGCGCAAAATATGCTCGATGAGATCGAGGCCTCGAAGAAGTTGCCGCTCGAGCGTGTGATCTACGGCCTCGGTATCCGCATGGTCGGCGAGCGCACCGCGCAATTCCTGGCCGAGCACTTCGGGTCAATGGAAGCGCTCGAGCAGGCGGGCGTCGAAGAATTGCAGAACGTTGACGAAGTCGGTCCGAGGATCGCCGAAAGCATCGTGGAATTCTTCAGCATCCCCGCGAACCGCAAACTGGTTGAGCGTCTCGGCGAAGCGGGGCTTGCATTCAAGGGCAAGAAGAAGGAACGCGGGACGAAACTCGCCGGGAAGACCTTCGTGCTGACCGGCACGCTGGCTAAATACACGCGCGACGAAGCTAAGAAGATGATCGAAGACGCCGGCGGGAAAGTTACCGGATCAGTCAGTAAGAAGACGGACTACGTCGTCGCTGGCGCCGATGCTGGCTCTAAGCTGGATAAGGCGAAGGATCTGGGCATTGCGGTGATCGATGAGCAAGAGATGATAAGGCTTGCGGGTCAACCGCCGCTGTCATCCTGAGCGAAGCGAAGGATCCGAGCAACTGGCTGGAAGTTCATAGGTCCTTCGCGGCCAACGACGCCGCTCAGGATGACATAACGTTTAGGGAGGAGCAATCACCTACTTCTTCAATGCCGCGTTCATCCTCGCCCAAGTCACCTCCAGCGTCTCCGGCAGCACCCGCGTCTCCCCGATGACCGACACAAAGTTCGCATCCGCCACCCAGCGCGGTAGCGCATGCATGTGGATATGCCCCGCGATTCCCGCCCCTGCCGCCTTGCCAATGTTCATCCCCAAATTGATTCCATCCGGGCGGTACAGCTCCCGCAGTACCGATTCCATCCGCTGCGAAAGCGCCATCACTTCCTGCGCCGCTTCTACTGGAAGCTTCTGCAGTTCGTCCAGGTGTGCATACGGCACTATCATCACATGGCCCGGCGTGTACGGAAACGCATTCAGAATTACGTAGCAGTATTCCCCGCGATAGACGATGTGCACCTTGGCGTCATCCTTCTCCTTCGGCGCATCGCAGAACACGCATCCAGCGGTCTTTTCCGTGGAGGAGACATATGCATAGCGCCACGGGGTCCAGAGATAATCCATAGGAGGGCAGGTTAGCAGATGAGCGCCGTGTTCCGAAACCGTAACGCTGCAACCTGGCTGTAACATTCGCCGGATTTGCGTTTGACACTGTTCGCGCGCGATTGCTATAGTCGAAGAGTTCCCATTGGACGCGGGTTCTCTGTATAACGTCCGACAGCTGGGATTGTCCAAGCTCACTCGCCAGGGTGGGCCCACCACAACCAAACGACTCGTCCAGCAGTCCGCAAAGCAGGCCCCGCATCCCGTCATCAGAGAGGCATAACCTTGTTCGACGAGACCACCGCCCACAACTCCGAATCCAACTCCGCTGTCGTAACTGAAGAACCGACGACAGAACAGCAACACCAGCCCGAACAGACTCAGGCTGCCGCCTCCACCGACCATTCCAGCGAGACGCATGCGGACTCCGCCGGGGACTCAGCCGGCGACGATAAGAACGCCGCCGCCGAAGACTTCGCCTCCGTGCTGGAGACCTTTACCACCGAAGCCGAAGAGGCCGTGAGTGAAGACCGCGTCATCAAAGGCACCGTGCTGAAGCTGACTGGCACGCACGTGGTCGTCGACATCGGTGCCAAGTCGGAAGGAATGCTGCCGCTGGCGGAAGTGCTCGATCACGAGGGCAAACCCAAGTTTAAGCCCGGGGACGAGATCGACGTGATGCGCGAGAAGGGGCCGTCCGAGGAAGGCTACATCAACCTCTCGCACCAGAAGGCGCAGCGCATCCATGCGTGGGAAGAAATCGAGAAGGCTCACACCGAAAAGAAGCCCATCAAAGCCGTTGTGATCGATCGTATCAAGGGCGGTTTGACGGTCGACATTCTGGGCGCGCACGCTTTCCTGCCCGGCTCGCAGGTCGACCTTCGGCCTATCCGGAATCTGGATGGCATGAAGGGCCAGACCCTCGAAGTTGCCATCATCAAGATGAACAAAAAGCGCGGCAACATTGTTGTCTCGCGCAAGGAGCTTCTCGAAGGCGAGCAGAACGAGAAGCGCTCCAAGACGCTTGAGCACCTGGAAGAAGGCTCAGTGCTCACCGGCGTGGTCAAGAACCTGACCGAGTACGGCGCATTCGTCGATCTGGGCGGCCTCGACGGCCTGCTGCATATCACCGACATGTCCTGGGGACGCCTCACTCACCCGAAAGACCTCGTCAACGTCGGCGATCAGATTCAGGTGAAAGTCCTCAAGTACGACAAAGACAAGCAGCGTGTGTCGCTGGGATTCAAGCAACTCACGCCTGATCCTTGGCTCGACGCCGAGCACCGCTATCCCGAGGGCGCGCACGTTGGCGGACGCGTCATCAGCGTGACCGACTACGGCGCGTTCGTGGAACTTGAGCAGGGAATTGAAGGTCTGGTTCACGTCAGCGAAATGACGTGGTCAAAGCGCATGAAGCATCCGTCGAAACTGGTCAATGTTGGCGATCAGGTCGAGTGCGTGGTGCTCAATGTGAATCCGACCGAGCGCCGGATTTCACTCGGAATGCGCCAACTGGCCGCCAATCCGTGGGATTCTCTCCACGAGAAATTCCCCGTCGGCATGACCGTGGAAGGGCGCGTGCGCAACCTGACCGACTTCGGCGCCTTCATCGAAATTGAAGACGGTATCGATGGCTTGGTCCACGTCAGCAACCTCAGTTGGACCAAGCGCGTGAAGCATCCTTCGGAAGTGCTGAAGAAGGGAGATCGCGTGAAGGCGGTTGTTCTGGCGATCGAACCCGATAAGCGGCGCCTCTCTCTGGGCGTGAAGCAACTTCAGCCGGACGTTTGGGAGTCCTTTTTCCAGACGCATCACATCGGCGACGTGGTTCACGGCAAGGTCCTGCGTGTAGCCGCGTTCGGCGCGTTCGTCGAAATCGCGGAGGGCGTCGAAGGCCTGTGCCACAAGTCCGAAGCCGCCGACGAAAACGGCCAGCCGCTTCATCTGGAACCGGGTCTTGAGCACGACTTCAAGATCATCAAGATGAATCCGGAAGAGAAAAAAGTGGGACTCAGCATCCGCGCCGTCGGCGAAGAAGCCTCGCGCTCGGAAGTCGAAGCCTACAAGCAGCCCGTTTCCAGCACCAGTTCCACCATCGGCGAACTGATTTCCTGGAAGCGCGCGAGCAACGAAAACAACTAACCACTCGACCTCTGTCATCCTGAGCGGAGTAGCAGCTTCGCGAAAGCGAAGCTGCTACGAAGCCGAAGGATCCCTACCTAATCCCGCCGCCGGCGATCCAGGGCGGCCTGGGCCGTCTGTCGAGCGCAACCTCGACCCGACTGTGGAAGAGCGGCGCTTTAGCGCCGCGACAGCCGAACGGCAACTGAAAGGGCTTTAGCCCCCGTGGTGTTCCACCGCCGCCCTGTTCTAGAATCATTCGTTTGCCTTTAGTCATCTCTTCCTACAGAGGATTACTCCATTGCCCGACACCACGTACGACGTAGCGATCATCGGCAGCGGCCCTGCCGGATACACCGCTGCCATTCGCGCCGGCCAGTACGGCCTGAAAACCGCCCTCATCGAAAAAGACGGATTCCTTGGCGGCACCTGCCTGCATGTCGGCTGCATCCCGACCAAAGCACTCCTCTTTAACGCCGAACTCTGGGATCACCTGAAGGAAGCAAAAGAATTCGGCATCGAAGGTGTGGACGCGCGCAAACTCAACTGGGCCGCCGTCCAGGAGCGCAAAGGAAAGATCGTCGCCAAGCACGCCAAGGGTCTCGAGTTCCTCATGAAGAAGAACAAAGTCGAGACCGTGAAAGGCTATGGCAAACTTACCGGGGCAGCGCAGAACGGCGTGTTCACGGTTGAAGTAACCAACGACAGCAAGGCCAGCAATCTCAAAGCGAAGAATGTCATTCTGGCGACGGGCTCCGAAGCGCGCATGCTGCCCGGCCTCGAGCCCAACGACCGCATTCTCACGAACATTGAAATTCTGAGCCTGAAGGAACTCCCGAAGTCGATTGTCGTCGTCGGTGCGGGTGCGGTCGGAGTCGAATTCGCTTCGATCTACCGTTCGTTCGATACCGAAGTCACGATTATCGAGATGCTGCCGCGCCTGGTTCCAGTGGAAGACGAAGAAGTCTCCAAAGAACTGGCGCGTGTCTACCGCAAACGCGGCATCGCTTTCCACACTAGCGCGAAGGTCGACAAGGTTGAGAAAACGAAGGCAGGCATCGCGGTCACCATCACCGCCGAAGGCAAACAGCAGAAGATCGAAGCCGAAAAAATCCTGATCGCCGTAGGCCGCAAGCCACGTACGGAAAACATCGGTCTCGAACGCACCAGAATCAAGCCCGACCGCGGCTTCATCCAGACCGATTCCTGGATGCAAACGTCCGAGCCCGGCGTCTACGCCGTCGGCGACATCGTCCTCGGAACGCCGCAACTGGCGCATGTCGGAGCCATGGAGGCACTCGTCGCCGTCGCGAAAATTGCCGGCAAGCCCGGCAAGCCCATCAACCCCGAGCACATTCCCGGCGCAACCTACTGCCATCCCGAAATCGGCAGCGTCGGCCTCACCGAAACCAAAGCTCGAGAAGCCGGATACAACGTGAAGATCGGCAAGTTCCCCTTCACCGCCAACTCGCGAGCCAGCATCGTCGGCCAGCACGAAGGCTTCATCAAAATCGTCTCCGACGCCGACTATGGCGAGATCCTCGGCGTCCACATCATCGGCCCGCAAGCCACAGAACTGATCGCCGAAGCGGTCGTTGCCATGGAGCTCGAAGCCACGGTGGAAGACCTAATGTGGACGATCCATGCCCATCCGACGTTGGCGGAAGCCATGCTGGATGCGTCGAACAGCGTCTACGGAATCGCAATCAATGCATAGACTTCGTGGCCGCGGATCAACGCAGATAAACGCGGATCAATCGAAAGCTAAAACGCGTTGTCATTCTGAGCGCGTTGTTAGCGCGAAGGGCCTATGCAGTTTCTCTGTGTCCCCTGTGGTAAGAATTTTGCTTTTGATCCGCGAAAACCCACGTAATCCGCGGCAAAGAAGTTGATCTCAATAGTCCAACTCGGTAACATCGACTACGCTACGGGTCTCAGCCTCCAGCAGAAGCTAATCGCCCTCCGCAAAGAAGAAAAAATCGGCGATGTCCTGCTCCTGCTAGAGCACTCGCCGGTCATCACTCTAGGTAGAAATGCAAAAGCCGCGAACGTCGTCGCCTCGCCCGAACTCCTTACCCGGCGCGGCGTCGAACTCTTCGAATGCGATCGCGGCGGTGACGTAACCTTCCATGGCCCCGGCCAAATCGTCGGCTATCCCATCTTCGATCTGCGCGCCCACGCCGCGCCCGATGGAAAACGCAAAGCGTTAGGCGTAATCGAATTCGTCCGCCGCCTGGAAGAAGTCCTCATCCGCACCTGCGCCGACTTCTCCATCCCCGCCAAACGAGTGCCCGGCCTGACCGGCGCCTGGACGGATCCCTCCGCCTTGTCATCCCGAGCGGAAGAGGACGATTCGAAGAATCGTTCTCTGGAGTCGAGGGGCCTTGCGTTCGCAGGCGCTACCGCGAGCCATGTGGAGACAGCCGCCTCGGCTGTCAAGCAAAGCGAAGCGAGGCTGCCGAATCAAGCACCGGAAGCAAAACTAGCCGCCATCGGCGTCCACATCTCCCGCTTCGTGACTTCCCATGGCTTTGCTCTCAACGTGAACACCGACCTTACCTACTTCAATCTGATCGTCCCCTGCGGCATTACGACCAGGCCGGTAACCTCGATGCAGCAAGAACTCGGCAAACCGCTCGACCTGAACGCGGTCGCAGAAACCATCTCCCGCAACTTCGGAACGGTCTTCTCCAGCCAGATGCTCTGGGTCGAAAGCCTCGACGCGCTCCTAAGCCGCGCAGTTCCGGTAGAGCCATATATGGCGCAGAAGCCGGTCCGGCCCGCCGCAAACTAGCCCAATTCCCCACTCTCGCGATACCATCAATACATCGCGCCCTACGCGCCGCCTCACATGGGGAACAATAAGAAGAAGTCCAAAGCAAGTCACAACGGGAATCGTCCGCGCAACGGAGCGAAAACAACCACCACGGCTCATGTGGCGACGGCCGCCCTCGGCCGTCGGGTCGAGCGAAGCTCGGTAGGCTCTCCCAGCCACGATCTCCGCACGTACTCCATCCCCGACCTCCGCCTAGAGCATCCTGACTTCACGGTAAGCCAGCACGTAGAAAAAGACCGCCACGGCGCCGAGCACGTCCGCTACGAAGTCGAAGGCAATCTCGACACTCCGGTCCCGCCCATCCGCGACTCCAAGTATCTCGACAAAAAGCAATGCATCGAGATCTACCGCTACATGCTGCTCAACCGCAAAATGGAAGTCGCGCTGGAAAATCTCTACAAGCAAGGCAAAGTCGTCGGTGGGGTCTACTTCGGACTCGGCCAGGAAGCCTGCTCCTGCGCCTCCGCCTACGCTCTCGACAAGGACGACTGGTTCGCGCCTATGATTCGCAACCAGGGATCGCTTCTGGTCCGCGGCTTCCGCGCCAGTGACACCATGATGCAGTACATGGCCAAAGCCGACTCGCCCACCAAGGGCCGCGACGGAACCTCGCACTTCGGCGACATCGAAAAGCGCAACATGGTCTCGCCCATCTCAATGCTCGGCGATCTCATCCCCGTGCTCTCTGGCGTCGCCCTCGGCGCGCGCTTGCAAGGACGCAACGTCGCCGTCATGACCTACATTGGCGACGGAGGCCAGTCCACCGGCGTCACCTACGAAGGCATCAACTTCGCCGCCGTGCAAAACCTCGGCCTCGTGCTCTTCGTCGAGAGCAATCTCTGGGCCTACTCCACGCCGTCAGAGATGCAGTATCGCTGCAAAGACCTCGCCGAGCGTGCCATCGGATACGGCATCCCCGGCGTGATCGTCGACGGCACCGACGCCTGCCAGGTCTACGACGCTGCCCGTGATGCCGTCGAGCGCGCCCACCGCGGCGAAGGCCCAACGCTGATCGAAGCCAAAATGATGCGCATGAAAGGTCACGCCATCCACGACGCCGCCACCTACGTTCCCAAACCGATGTTCGACTTCTGGAAGAAGCGTGACCCGATCGCCCGCTTTGAGAATTACTTAGTGAAAGAAAAGAAGTGGCTAAGCTCAAAAGAGAATGACGCCCTGATCGCAGAAGTAGAAGAAGTAATCGAAGCAGAACGGGAAATCGCCGTGAACTCCCCGATGCCAACACCCGAGTCAGCAGAGGGCGGCGTCTTCTGTGAAGACGGCTGCCACGAAATCAAACCAAAATACGGCATTCCGAAAGTGAAGAAGGGAACCGGTGGATTCAAGCAAACCGAGGCAGCCGTGCACTTGAAATAAGTATAGCGGGCTGAGCGATCTAGTCACGCACTAAACTTGACGGGAGAGGTTGAAGCTGGAAGCTGTGGATTTCATGTTCACCTGTCACAGACGCGCACTGTGCAGATGTGAAATGCTCCCCACATTGTCATCCCGAGCGGAGCAAAACGATGAGCAAAGCGAATCGTTTTGCGCAGTCGAGTGGACCTTGTGTTCAGCTGGGGAGCCAGAAAATGCGCGACGAGCACATCTACTACGTGTACATGATGCAAAGCGCCTCAAGACGAGCTCTGTACATCGGCATGACGAACAACTTGCGTAAGCGCGTCTGGCAGCACAAAGAGCACGTATTCGAAGGCTTCACGGATGACTACAATTGCACCCGCCTCGTCTACTGGGAAAGCTTTGATGACGTCGCAAATGCGATCGATCGCGAGAAACAACTCAAGCGCTGGCGTCGCGAAAAGAAAATGTGGCTAATCGAACGAAAGAACCCGGGCTGGAAGGATTTGGCAGCCGACTGGTACCAAGCGCAAACGCAAGGTCCCTCGACTGCGGTGCTCGTTCACTAGCGTGAACGAGCATCCTCGCTCGGGATGACATAGCTTTAAACGTACCGAAGATGAATCGATTCGCAAATTCGCGGCGCTGCTCCCACTTTGTCATCCTGAGCGAAGTATGGTCGGCGCGAAGCGCGGACCGTACGCAGTCGAAGGACCTCGCGTCCTCTGTCTTCCTTGTAATCCTTATCGCATCCATCGGTAGCTTTGCCCAAACGACACGCAGCCACCAGCAAATCGACATCCCCAGGAATCAACGGGTGACCATCGAGTTCGAGCGGTTCGACGAAGCAAGCGGAAGGCTGTTGCTTCGGTTGCGAAACTCGACCGCATGCGACATTCGCATTCCAGTGGAGACAGCTTTTCCCGGGCAAAAGATTACAGGCGAAATCACCAAGTCAGCCAGGAGCCATAAGGATGGAGCCGAGGCCCCGGTTCGCTACTATATCGAGGAATTTAGCACAAATAATCCGGCTGCTGACGCTGCGCTACCGCCTGTTCCGAAACTGCATCGGTATGATTTCTTGACCGAGTGGTGGATTCCGAAAAACAAGAGCGTTGTCTTCGAAGTCCCGAAAGCATATCTCGCGATGAATGTCATGATATCGGTTTCGCTCAGGTATGAGTGGGAAGACTTGGGACCAGAGGCCCTCGATGGTCCGGTACACCTCGTCTATTTCCGTGGCATCGACCTACCCGACGATGTGCAATTAAAGGTCAACGAAGAGTTCTGGAAACACTGGACCGACGCGAAGCCTTGAAACTGAGACCTGACCTTATGCAACTCACCTACCTCGAAGCCATCCGCCAGGGAATCTGGGAAGAAATGGACCGCGATCCAACCGTCTTCTGCCTCGGCGAAGACATCGGCATCTACGGCGGCGCCTTCAAAGTCACCGACGGATTCATCGACCGCTTCGGTCCCGAGCGCGTCATCGACACGCCCATCGCCGAGTCCGCCATCGTAGGTGCGGCCTTCGGAGCGTCGCTCACCGGCATGCGCCCAGTCGCCGAATTTCAGTTCATGGATTTCATCGGCTGCGCCTTTAACCAGATCTCTAACATGGTTGCGAAAACGCACTACCTCTGGGGCGCCCCCGCTCCACTCGTCCTCCGTGGCCCCAGCGGCGGATACGTCCACGGCGGCCCCTTCCACTCGCAAAATCCCGAGATGTGGTTCGTCCACAATCCCGGCCTCAAAGTCATCTGCCCCGCCACGCCCTACGACGCCAAGGGCCTCATCAAAGCCGCCATCCGCGACAACAACCCCTGCATCTTCTTCGAACACAAATATCTCTACCGCCGCATCAAAGGCGAAGTCCCCGCGGATGATTACGTCGTCCCCATCGGCAAAGCGCGCATCGCCCGCGAAGGCCGCGACCTCAGCATCATCACCTATGCCGCGATGGTCCACACTGCACTCGAAGCCGCAGAGATCCTAACCAAAGACGGCATCGACATCGAGATTCTCGACCTCCGCACCGTCTCCCCGCTCGACCGCGAGGCCATCACTCAGACCGTGAAGAAGACGAACAAGGTCATCATCCTGCACGAGCACTCCCGCACCGGAGGCCTCGCCGGAGAGATCGCCGCCATCATCAACGAAGAAGCCTTCGACGACCTCGACGGCCCCATCGTCCGCATCGCAGGCCTTGACTCCGCGGTTCCTTTTTCTCCGCCGCAGGAACATCACTACTTGCCGAAAGTGGAAGATGTAGTCCGCGAATCCCGCCGCTTGAAGGCGTATTGAGAGCGAGAACAAACTGATTGTGGATTGGATGTCATCCTGAGCGTAGCCGTTTTTCAGGCGGAGCGAAGGATCTCGCGAGCACTAAGATCCAAATGAGCGAATACTCGGATTAGCGCGCCACCCGCCCCATCTGCCACAATACTTCCGGAGGCCTCATGGGCAAGTTCATCCTCGGCATAATCGTCACGCTCCTCATCCTCATCCTCGGCGGACTCGGCTTCGCCATGCTCGGCTTCGCTCCCACAGTCGCCAACGTCGAACCCGGACACACCGAACGTCGCTTGGCTATGGGCGCCGTCGACGCTTCCATGGATCGTCATGCCCCGCGCATTACCAACCCTCTGACGCCCACCGATCAGAATCTCGAAGACGGCATGAAACTCTACACCATGAACTGCGCCCTCTGTCACGGCGGCCTCGATCGCAAGCCCTCCACCTTCACCACTTCGTTTTATCCGCCTCCGCCGAACCTCATCTCCGATCCACCCGACGATCCCGAGTGGCACATCTTCTATACCATCCGCACCGGCATCCGTTACACCGGCATGCCCGCCTGGGACAAAACTCTGAGCGAACCGGACATCTGGAAGATTACGATGCTGCTCTCCCACCTGGATAAGCTACCGCCCGCCGTCCAGGATTACTGGAAGACGAACTTCAACGCCGCCCCCGCCGCCGAAGAAAATAAGCCAGACGAGAAGAAGGAAGGCAAAGAAAAACACGATCGCCACTAATATAGAAAGCCGCGCGGGTGGCCAGGAGAAAGTGTGGTGCTTTCCCCACGGAAGCGTCGATCTGGGTTCAGCGCGGACTAGTGGCGTTCGCGAGAGCCTCTGTCTTCTTTGCTAGGTCCTTCTGCTGTTCGTGCTTTGAGTAGAGGAATACGCCCACCAAAGAGGCTAGCGCTGTTAGGATCGCTGCGAGTCCTTCGCCGCTTTTGCCCTCATGAACCAGGAACATTCCACCAATAACAACTGTCATCGCAACGATGAATCCCAGCACGGTTCCGAGTTTCTGAGCAGACACATTGGACGTTACTACGTGTTTCTCCAACTCAAGCCGGTGACTATGCTGGCTTTCTGCCATTGCGATGATCCTTTCGGCGGCACCCGGCAAAATCTGGTTGTGGCGCTCCAACGCCTCGGGTGGTGGAAGAGGCCCTGAAAACGAACGCATCATGGCCTGGATGCGTAGTTCTGCATTTTGGGTGGGCGCAATGCCGTGATTGCGGTTCTTGTGGCTCATGAAGCTTTGAGCCGTTATTTTACAGGCTGGGCGCTATCGAATTCCACCATAGCGTCGTAGACATCGTGCCCTACGATTCGCCAGTCGGAGAACATGGCCTTCGCGTCGGCCTCGTGACCACTACGGCTTACGTTGTAGAGATCGTATAGGCCATACCAGTCCAGCAGGCGGCCAGCACCGGAAGCAAACGATGGCGCCGCAACGAGAAAGTCGGATTTTAACTTTTCGACCATCTCTGGCCTTTCACACCAATGGTGATTTGTTGATAGTGAACGTTACGAACGATAGATGCTATCACATGTCTAGATGGTTGGAAGTGACGGAAGGATTCGGCCCCAGTTACCAATGTATAACCATACTATTTCCAGAGACTTGCAAGCGTCAAGTTTTAAGATATTTCTTAGTTTCACAAGAAAAATCGACGGATTTCGATCCGATGTCACGTCCTAACCTGGATTATTCACGAAGTCTCTAGCTAAAAAGAAAAGGATGCTCTAAAAGGATGATGAACACTGGGTTTCGCCGACCCAGCATTCCCTTTCGGAGCATCCATCGCTTGATACAAAGTGTTTTACCACAGCTGTGCTTCTCCTTCTACCGTCATCAACCCATCCGCGCCGATTTTTCCGGGGGCCAGATCACCAGCGATGCCGGTTTGCTGCCCCTGCGCGCCTTCGATCAGCGCCATCATCTGACCCACGACTGGGCCGCGCAACTCAGCGATCCGCGGCAACCCGACCGCCTGCGCCATGATTCGCTGGCTCTGTTGCGGCAACGCATCTACCAGATCGTGGCCGGATACGAAGACGCCAACGATGCCGATCGTTTGCGCCACGATCCCCTGTTGCAGATCGTCGCCGATCAGAAACTGGGCGACCCTCTCGGTTCCCAGCCCACGCTCAGCCGCTGGGAGAACGCGCCGTCCTCCCGCGACCTGGTGCACGCCAACGACTTGCTGTGCCAGCAGTTCATCCGTCTCTGTGGCGACCCGGTTCGCCAGCGCGGCGAGATCCTGCTCGATCTCGATTCCACCGACGATCCCACGCACGGCCAGCAGCAGCTCAGCTTCTTCAACGGCGCCTACGGCCAGCATATGTATCACCCCATGCTGATCTTTGAACGCCACAGCGGATGCCTGCTGGCAGCGCGGCTACGGCCGGGAAACGCCTCCAGTCATGCCCGCATCGTGCCCATGCTGCTGCGTCTGGTGCCGCGTCTGCAGGCCGCCTTCCCCGGGGTGAAAATCAAACTGCGCGGCGACGCCGGCTTCGCTCTGCCCTTGCTCTACCAGTTCTGCGAGTTCTTCGCTCTCCAGTACACCTTCGGCATCCCCGCCAACTGCGTTTTCAAGCGTCGTGCCGAGCCGCGGCAGAAGCGGTTAAAACGCAGCTATCGCCGTACCCAACTCCCGCAGCGCAGCTTCTCCAGCTTCCGCCACCGCGCCCGCAGCTGGCCGCGCCAGCGCCGCATCTGCTACAAGGCCGAACACTCCGCCGCCGGAACCAACCTGCGCTTCCTCGTTACCAACTGCGCCGGACCTGCCTCCCAAGTCTTCGCTTTCTACAACGATCGCGGCGAGTGCGAGAACCGCATCGAGGAGTTCAAGAACGGCTTCTGCGCCGACCGCTTGAGCTGTCACCGCTTTCTGGCCAATGCCTTCCGCGTGCTCCTGCACGCCGCCGCTTACAACCTGGTCAACTTCTTTCGTCTGCAGTTGCCCCAGCCTTGGCAATCGGCCCAGATCGAAACCTTGCGCGCCCAGCTCTTCAAAATCGGCGCCCGCGTACGCCACACCGCCCGCTGCATCCGCTTTCACCTGGCCAGCGGCTGGCCATTTCAGAACTTGTTCCGTTCCGCTACTCTTGCCGTCAACAGCAGTTGACCCGATTCGTTTGCCTCCTAACTCATCTTCCCCCGCCGTTCGTGCGGAGCCGTGCCCGAAACTACCCTTGACCGCCTCCCACCACGATCCTCGCCGAGAAAGCTCTCCGCTCACACCGCTCCGCCCGTCATCCCTGCCTTGCTCACCTCTCTCGCAAGCAAATCTCACCTTGGTGAATTAAGCAGGCTAGGCCTCGTTCATTAACCTCCGCACCAGTACAGAACAGACTGCTCCGTCCCCGCCGCTCGCGTCAACTCTTGCACCCGCTATAATATTTGTTTGCGTTCGGCCCCGATTTTCTAACCGTGGGCCTCGCGTGGAAGGAAATCATGCCAACTGACATCATCATGCCCCAGATGGGTGAGTCCATCGTTGAGGGCACTATTACCAAGTGGTTGAAGAAGCCCGGCGACAAAGTCCAGCGTGACGAACCCCTGTTCGAAATCTCCACCGACAAAGTCGACGCCGAAATTCCCGCTCCCGCCTCCGGAGTTCTCCAGGAAATCAAAGTCACCGAAGGCACCACGGTAGGCGTGAACACCGTCGTCGGAACCATCTCCGTCGATGGTGAGGCCGCCGCTGCACCGGCCAAAGCCGCCGCACCCGCTCCTGCAGCCGAGAAACCGTCCGCCAAGGCTGAAGAGAACAAGGCTGAAGGGAAGAAGACCGACGAAATGAAGCCCGCTCCCGCCCCTCCTCCTCCGCCCGCAGCCGCCGCTCACGAAGACGAGGAAGAAGCCCGGTCCTCCCCGCTAGTCCGCAAAATAGCCCGCGAGCACGGCGTCAGTCTCTCCCAAATTTCCGGCACCGGACTCGGCGGCCGCATCACCAAGCAAGACATTATGTCGTTCATCGAGAGCCAGGGATCTTCGCAACCGGCTCCCGCTACTCCATCTGCCCCTGCTCAGCCCGCAGCCGCCGCTCCGGCACCGCGCCCGGCAGCGCCCGCGCCCTATCCAGGCGATCTCGTTCCCATGACGAACATGCGCAAGATCATCGCCCAGCGCATGATCGAGTCTCGGCGCACCAGTGCTCACGTCCACTGCATGTACGAAGTCGACTTCACCCGCATCGTGAACCTGCGCAACAAGCACAAAGCCGGATTCGAGCAGCGCCACGGCGCCCGCCTCACCTTCATGCCGTTCTTCGTGCGCGCCGCCGTCATCGCCCTGCAGCAGTGGCCCATCCTCAACGCCAGCCTTGAAGGCGACAACATCCGCTATCACCGCCACATCAACATAGGCATCGCCGTCGCGCTCGACTGGGGGCTCATCGTTCCCGTTCTCAAGAACGCCGGAGACCTGAATTTCCTGGGCTTGCAGCGCGGCATCACCGATCTTGGCGAGCGCGCCCGCACCAAGAAACTCAAACCGGAAGACGTCGAAGGTTCCACCTTCACCGTGACCAACCCCGGCCAGTTCGGCGCCGTCTTCGGACTCCCCATCATCAACCAGCCCAACTCGGCAATCATGGGCGTCGGCGGAATCACCAAGCAGCCGATGGTCATCACCGACAAAGACGGTGCCGACTCCATCGCGATCCGCTCCGTCGTGCACTTGACCCTCGGCTACGATCACCGCCTCATCGACGGCGCCGTAGCCGACCAGTTCATGGACCTGGTGAAAAAGACCCTCCAAACCTGGAGCGAAGAAGTCGGGTAAGGCGGGATTCCAGACGCGGAAGATGCGGGGTGGCCCATCCTTTCGCGTTCTTTGCGAAAGGGTGGGGATCGCAACTACTGACTAACCACAGAAACTGCAGATTTCTCTTTCGCCCAGGTCGAGGCGTTCAGGCAATCGACGGTGCCGTCGATAATTTTTGAAACGCCAGTCTTGAATCTCTCGGGGTCTACGATTTCCCGCTGCGCGACGGCGTCCACAGTTGTCAGTGCGCTCTCTAAAAACGACATCGCCGCATCTTTCTTTTCTGCCCCAGACTTGCCGCCAAACAGCCCCTCGATCCCGTTAACCAACGCGGGTATGAAAGCGATCCCTCTCAATAGCTGATTTAGAAAATTCATTTCCTTCTCCTTTTCAAAGTGATTACGCGCAAAGCCCCGCCTTCTCGTTCAAAAACAAGAAGTGGTTTCTTCTTAAAGTTTTTGAATCTTGCCAGCGATCTATTTTCGCGCTGCTTCCTCCCGGCCCGCCTCGTCATGCGCCTGAATCAGCGCCTTGATCTCCGCCTGCCCATCTCGCAGCTCTCCGAGTTGAACCTCAGTCCGTATCCGGCCTTCCGTATTCGTTGCCGCAATCTGCTCCAGACGCATAACCCGCGCTTTGGTCGACTCAATCTCGTTATCCTGCCTTGCGGTGTTGCGCGCATCTTGCACGACGTAGCCAGTTATAGAGAGCGCAATCGCTCCCAGCGCAATCAGAGTCCGGGTGTCGAACTTCAGAAGCCGCTGCTCCCGGACAGCCTCAAGCTTTCGGTCCCACGAGGCATCCAAGGACTCCGCGAGACTCTGCACCTCCGCCAGCTTACCGAGCACTTCAAGTTGAAAGTCTTTGGCCGTGTACTGCGCCACTGCCGCCGTCTTCTCTGCGCCACCGCGATTCCGAAACTTGCTCACTCCGTACTCTTCGTTCATGACGAAAAACCCAACGGATAATCCACATGCAGCGCTGCCGCGTAGCGGGAATACTGCGGCGGCGACGATTGGTCATACAGCCTCAGAAAGTAATTTTGCGTCCGCGCCAGCCGCGGCAGACTGAACGTCTGCGTGCTGAATCGTCCCAGCAGATTCCGGTCATTCGACGCTCCCCATCCATAATCGTGTGCCCGAACTTCCACCGCATGCGCGCTACCCATCGCCATCCCAACATCCACCTCTACGGTGGTGGAACTCACCTGCGTAATCTGCGCGTCCGTCAAGTTCGGCACATAGTACGACCCAACCTGCGTCGTCCAAAGCCGCACCATATCTCCTACCGGAATTGCGCTCGCACTGAGCCCATCCTGCATCGCCAGCGGTACCGCTAGATCGTTCGCAAACTCGATCATGTACATCCCGCGATCATCCGCCGGATCGACGACATCAATGCTGACGGTCCGCACAATCGCGCTGAAGGCGGCGTTTTGCGACGGCACATTCACCGCCAGCCCGTCGCCGGGAAAAATGTCGCCCGCTCCGCCTGGCAGAAAATCACTCCATGTCTCATAACTCCCGGTCCATGCCAGTCCTGCGGCATCGTCAAGAATCGCCAGTGCCGCGTTCTCGCAATCAGCCTGCGTTCGCGCGCTGGGCACCCTCAACGACCTCACAATCCCGCGTACTCCGTCATCACCTCCGTTCTGCAGACCCGCGATGCTCGCGCTGTTAGCGACTTCGGCCACGGCATGGCCGGAACCGCGGTAACTGGCCACGATCAGCGTATTCAGCGGCGGCACATACTGAGGATAGAAATCCAGCGACGTGGAAGTCGCAATCGAGCATTCCCCTCCATCTGAGAGAGACTCGACGAGCTGCGTCGTGTAACTTGAATTCGGCAAGGCGCTCCGCACCTCGGCCATCGAAATATGAGTGACGTAGGTGTACGCGATACTGCATTGCATGCTGGTTGCGTTTACCAGCGCGTAGGTACAAAATCCGGGCGCGTTCGCAATCACGTCGTCAAACAGCACGGTCGCAGGCGCTACCAACGAGGCCGGATTTGACGGATCAATGTCCTGAAGATCCAGTACGATCCTCAAGTCAGCCGGAACCGGAGCCCCTCCCCATCCACTGCCCGCCGGATGCGTCGACGAGTGATAGATCTCGCCCGACCGGTACACCTCCATCGAATAGATGTATGTCGTCAGCAGATACCGATGCCCAGCAATCGTTGCTACCACCGGCCCAGTCACCGATCCGTTGACGAGTGCCTGGATCGTGCTTCCACTCCCGGAAGGCGTAACTCGAAATCCCGCCAGGCATCCCGCGTCAGAAATACTTCCGGCATACAATCCGCCCAGCACTCCCGTGGACGGCCCCGCAAAACTCACGTCCCCGTGTTGCAGTTCGAGTGCCCCCCCCAACTCAATTTGCTCAATGAATTTGACCGACGTCTGCCCCTCCTGCCCGGTGCCACCGTTCACGGTCAGCGTTTGTGCAGCCACCGAAACGGCAGAGTTCGGATCGCTCGTAACCCACGTCGCCGCATCCAGCCCCGGCCCCAGATACCCTTCATCAATCAAGGCCGGCTTGCTCTGTTGAAACGGTGTCTGTGAAAGATAAAACCGTAGGCTCAGCCCATCACCCACAAAGTAGTCCCGAACGTAGGCCTGCGGCTCATCCAATCCGATGATCGTGGCGTCGTTTACCTGCACCTTCGGACAACTCAACTTAAGCCCGATCGGCGAGAAATTAGCGTCACTCTCGCTCAGCGGATACGTCGCCGCTCCCACAGGAGCCAGCGACAACTCACCATTCATCGCTCGATAACTGGCTCTCGTCGCCAGCGCGATTTCAGCGGCATGATACGAAAAGTTCTTCTGCGGATTCACCTGGTACGCAGCCAGTGTGTCCAATTCCTGAACCGCGCTCGCGTCGAACCATCCCGGCAACAGGTCCTGCGCCAGTCGCCGCAGTGCCGAGCCCGCGCTCCGCGCCACAAACGGCGCTCGATTCGGCAGCGCTTTTTGATCGAGCAGCACTTCGTCACTCTCTGCAATCAGGTCATAGCGATACACTGGGCCGCTCTCCCCGAATCCCAGATGCTCAAACTGCGGAGCCTCCGTCAAATACCCTGTGAACAGCAAGCTCCCATTGGCCTTCGTCAGAATTACCCTCGCCCCCATCACCGGAGCCACAAGTCCCGACGACCCAATCAAGATGCTGCATCGCAATCCTGACGGCTGGTTGATCTTCCTCTCGACCTGCGGCGCAACCGTCCCGTCGAGCGCAGCCGTATAGTCCACCGCTCCGTGTCCCTGCAAATTGTCAATCGTCAGTTTCATAAAAGTCTTTGAAAGCCGCTGCAGTCTTAACCTCTGTGTCCTCTGTGGTTGAAAGATTTGTCGTGTCCCGGGATTCAGTACACCGCCGCCATCGCCGCCGGAAAATAACTCCGGTAGCACAGCACACTCTGCCCGTCATTCGTGTCCGTATATGGCAACGCCAGAAATGACGCTCGCAGCGAGATCGCCGACAACGGTTTCTCGATCGGCGCGAACTCTTCGCGCACCAGCTTCCCCGCCGCGCTTCGCATACTTCCCGCACTGAGCCGCGGATAGTAGAAGCACACTCGCCCGCCTGATTCGTCTTCCGCCACAAACAGCGCCGACCACTCCTGGAAGAATGACCCGCCCTCCCGGTCTACAAACGCCACCACGACCTGGGCCGATGCGCCGGCCGCAGGCACTCCTCCCAGTAGCGGCTGCGATAGCACGACAGACGTCGCTGTTACCTCCGCCACACGCCCCACATTGAACGTCACTCGCCGCACATAGTTCGCGTCCTGCTTCACAGCCGCCGGACTGCTCACATACGCTGCTGCGATCCCCGATCCCACGTACCCAATCTGCTGCTGATAATCCACATCCACCGCGATCAGGCATCCCGCGGAAAACATGCTTCCCACTCCCGCGCCGAACACCAGTTCTCTGGCTGTCGATCCCGGTAGCACGGCCGCTCCCGGCGCAGGCGTTCCTCCCGATGGCGCCGGCGATACACTCCCTGACGCCGGTGCCAGCACGTTCATATGCTCCGACCCGCCCGCCAGCGCCATCTGCAGCTTGCCCCACTGGCGGAAGCTGAAGTCCACCCGCGCCTCTTGCGCCCCCCGAAACTGCGCAACCGGCAACGTCCTCGCTCCCGCTCGCACGACATCCGTTGGCGTGTCGTACCAGCGTTCGAAGTTTTCCACCCATCCCAAATCCAGCCACGGCGCTGGTGGCGAGGCCAGCGAGAACGCTCCAGCCTGTCCAGGATCAAAAATCGCCGGCGTTTCGCTTGCCCGCTCCACCGGCGCAAAATACGCTCGCATCTGCCGGCTCACCGGAATCATTGCCGCCCGCAACGGAAAGGTACTCATAAGAACGTAACCTCAGAGAAGAAGTAGATCGTCAGTCGCGCCTTGCGCTCGACTCGCGCATCCTGTGTGCTCTCGGCGTCATCCGTGACCCCGCTCTTGATCCGTTCGGGAAACGACACGCGCCCCCAGAAACGGCCTGCACCCTTGCCTTCGCTGAACGATGGCTGGCCCCAAAACACCTTTGTCCCCAGATCTGCACTCGGCGCCTGCGTGTAGTCCATCTTCTCGGTGTGCGGCGGCTGGCAAATACTGAGCAGCTCGTCATCCAGTTGCGCCAGTATCCTGCCGCGATCCACCATGCTTTGCACTGAGCCCAGGCTGTAGTAGGAAATCACTGCGTTCAGACTCATCAGTGCGCCACAGCCGGCCTGACCATCCACGACCTCCGCTGCTCCCCATTCGATATAGAAGGCATTGGGCAGCGGCTCTGCCGAGGAGGGAAGCAAATTCTCCACCACCACCACCGCGGGAATTGTTACCCCATTGAGTGTGATCGTTCTTGCGGGATTCAATCCCGCAAGCCTCTGCTGTAGCGCCAAAAAGAAACTGTCTTTCGCAAATTGCATAAGTAGAACCAACTTTCAGCGATCACTCGTCAGCCCTCAGCTCAACCCACAGGCGAACCGAACCACTGGCGACGAAAGCACTTCCAAACTCCAGCCGCAAAGCGGCGAAAGATTACAGCCCACAGCTTGCCCTGAGTTTGTCGAAGGGGCGTAAGCCGTGGGAGAACGAAAGGATGAGAAGGAATCAAGCCCCAGCGGGCGAAAGAAATGCATCCAGAAATCACGAAGGCCGTCGAGTTCCTGTCCCACTCAAAGCTCGAAGCTCCCCCCCTCACTCCACTGCCGTCACCACGTAAAAATAAGCCGTCCCCGCAAAGTTCTCCGGCACGATCTTCTCGATGTGAAACACATCGCCTCCATAACCGAGCCCGATTACGGCATCAAACAAATCCTCCGCCGTGCCCATTCCCAGCGTAGGCAATAGCTCAACAATCGCCGAGGCCGGCAGCGTGAACTCAATCCGCCGTCGTGGTCCAAGGTTCCCTGTTTCCAAGGCCCGTGTCACCACCGGAGACACAGATATCTCCTGCACTCCCGGATCCACCAGCCCTAGCTGTCCCGCCGCATCGCTAGCCATCGCAGTTGCTGGCAGAAGTAAGCTCACTGTGTCTCCGCCCAACGTCCTCAACAGTGCGTCTGCGGCCCGTACCAGCGCCGACCCGCAAATCCCGCCTCCCATAATTCCTCCTCGATCTGGTCGCGTGGCGCATGCGCCCTCGCTCTTGAAACGCTGACCATCACCTCTGCTCTATGCGCCCTTCTGCGCCACATACGGCGCCAGAAGACTGCGGACCGTCTCGTCCAGCAGCGTGTCGCCGAAATAATCCAGCCGCATCCGGTCCATCTGCCCAGACTTCACATTCAACGCCGGAGTCGCCTGCGCGTTCTTCACGATCTGCGCGCACGCCACTTTCACCCCCGCCGGAATCGTCGCCAGCCCCGCGTTGTAAACCACATCCACTTCATTGAAAGAGAGCCCCAGCGCGTTCACCGGAAACGTCAACTCCCCGCTCTCCGCCCAAATATCAACCGTGGTCGGATCAATCGTCGTCCACGATCCCGGTAGCCCGAACACCAGCGCGAATTCCAGGCTGATCTCCGGCAACGGCCACTCACCCCGCCGCGGAATTCCGTACCGCCCCTGTAGTGTGACAATCGGTGTCGACGCCGGCGCTACCGTCACCAGCGGCAAATAGCTCAGCCGCACCGTATTCAGATCTGGCGGCATTTTCAGCCGCTCTTCGTACTGGTTCACTCCCAGCGTCACCCGCCGGCAATGTGCGTCGATGATCGCCGACGCCGCCGTCACCCACGATGGGTCCGTCGCCGCATCCAACCCGTACGTCAAATACTCTGTGGTCTCCAGATAGTTCATAAGAAGTTCTCAATTCTCGTTCTTAGTCCCGGCTCTCACTCCGAGGGGTGCCCCACCCTTGTCGCGTTTTCTGCGACAGGGTGGGGATTTTGACTTGTGCTCTTGACCTCGCGCGGTGGCCAGCTCCTCCTGGGTAACCGGCCACCGGCTACCGTCAACCGCCTAGTCCGTTACCTTCACTTCGTAGTGCGCGTAGCTTGGCAACTTCACGACCGGAGCCCCAAACTTCACCACCACCTGCTGTTGACTCAACGATCCCGGCAGCCCAAGCTTGAACACTCTCGGATTCGGATCGGTCAGCCAGTGATACTCGATCAGGTCCTCGGTCACGATGTATGCCGGTAGTACCGCTCCCGAACCCAGCGTCCCCGTGTATCCCAGCGCCCACTCCGGAATCAGCGGCAAGTCGCCAGCCTGCGTCGACAAGGCTTTCACCCGAAACCCGGCTGTGATCTCCACCGTGTTGAGCACCACGTTGAACTGCGACTTCATCTCCTGGTCGATCAGATCGAGCAGCATCGGGTTCGCGTAGATCGCCGTCGGCCGCACCTGGTACGACGAATTCGCAACCATCTGCGCGACTGCAGTCTTGAACGTTTGCACGATCGTGCCGCTGCTTTTCGCGACTGTCACCGTGTTGCCCGTCCCGCCTCGATCTGCCCAACCACGCCGAAATATTGCGGAGTCATTGGTGCGCTCAGCGAAGTGTCAGTGCCATTCCATAGCGCCACATCGTGAGTGCGCATCAGTCCGTCCACTGCATCCGCCAGGTCCTTCGCCTGCAAATAGGCGAACTGGCTTTGCTGTGCTGTGACTTCCAGATCGAACAGGTTGTAGTTGATCTGCGACACCAGCGCCTTCAGCGGCACCGCAAATTCAACTCGAGTAGGCGCTTGCGTCGTCGGCACGATGTTGCGCGGGTCCATGAACCCCTGCGCCGCCGTCGGAGCAGCAATTGCCGTCTCCTCAAAAAATCGCGACGGATGCCCGGTGGCCGGCACCTGCTTGATCCTCTGCCCAAACGCTCCCCGCCGCCGCACGATGTCGAAAATCTCCGTCTGATACCGCTCAACCTCCACCGCGGCCGGCCCAAGATAATCCGCCGCCGCCATCAAATCCACAAAACGTCCAGTCATGTTTTCTCCTTTTTTGGTTTGTCCCGCTGAAAGTCAGATTTCCTTTCCAAGCCCCAACCCATGTCATCGTGAGCGAAGTCGAAAGATCCCTATTCGTAATCGCGAAATGCAGGCCCCATTTGGGTCGTTCTCGCACCAAAAACAAAACGGCACGACGAATGTCGTGCCGCGCACCGCCGGGTGCCCTACCCTCGTCGCATCTCGTGCGACAGGGTGGGGATTTTGACTCCGTGCCCAAACGAACGCGTCCAGCCGAGAGCCGAAAGCCGGATGCCCTACTCGATCATCCCCGCCCGCGCCAACTCCGCCTTCACTGCAATCCGCTGCTCCACGCTCAGACTCTGCAGCGTCTTGTCGAGCACTCCCTTCTCGATCTTCTCGCTCGCCGTGTCGCTCCCGCTCTTGGCCAAAATCGCCGACACCATCGGCGGAAGCGTCTTCCGCACCATGCGTGCGGCCTGCGCTTTCAGATCGGTATTGGACTTCTCCAACTCGGCAACCCTTTCCTGCAGTTGCCGCGTCGCCTCGTTGTCTCCTGGCAAATACGAGCGATCGTCCACCGCCGCAACAATCCGGTCGACCTTCGCATTCAGGGCGTCCTGCTGCGCGTCCACCCGACCCAACACGCGATCCAACGATTCAGCCGCACTCGCCAGCCGTTCCGCCGTCGCCATCAACTGCTGCACCATTTCTTCATTCATCTTTTCCTCCTTCGGAACCTGTACCGCTATCCTCTTTGTCATCCTGAGCGGCGTTCTTTGCCGCGAAGGACCTATGTAACATTGCATCCGCCTCCAAGCGTGGGGATCCTTCTCGAGTTCCCCCTGGTGCCCCTTCACGTCGCCAAGCCAATCCACGTATCCTGGTAGGCCGCCTTCGCCTTGCGCAGAATCGCCGCACCAGTAAATGTCACCTTCACCAGTGTCCAAACCCGCGCTCGCTCCTCTGCCAGCACGACGTCGGTCACTTCGAACGACATTCCCAACTCGCCAGCATTAGTGCCCGCTGCCTCAGCCCGCAAGACTGGCGGTGTCGCATCCTCCCCTTCTCCGCTCCGGATCGACGCCGTCAAACTCCGAATCCGCTCCACCGCAGCCGCCAGTGACGCTCTCAGCCGGGTCCCTTCCGTCCGCAACCCTCCCGTCGGCCGCCCACACTTCGCAACCTCGGCCACAATGTCCGGAAAATCCTTCGCATACAAATACCCACCTACCTCAAGGTTCCGTCCAACCACGTCCGCGCTCGTGATCACTCCAACCTTCCGGCGCACATCGTGCCGGTCAAACGTCGGAGCATAATCCAGAGCCATCCCGATCAAAGACGGCAGAGCCGCTTCCGCCGCGCCCCTCGTTAACACCACCCGCCGCCCCTTCGAACCTGACGGCGCCCTCTGCGAAGGCGCATCCACCACCGTCAGCACTCCGCGAAATGCCGCCCGGTTCGGATGCCCTTCCACCTCCGGCATCTCCACCGCCATACTCTCCATCGCAATCGTCATCGTGTCCCCGCGTCATTCTTAAGTCTTGTCATCCTGAGCGAAAATGTTTGTCGCCCTGCGTAGTCGAAGGACCTGGTGTTCCCTCTGTGTCCTCTGAGTCCTCTGTGGTTAAATGCTCTTGGCGTCAGCTCCCAACTCCGACAACCCCCGCATCCTCCTCACCTCGTTCACCGTCAACACTCCGTTCTGCAACAGAATCTGCTGGATCTGCACCTCCTCCAGCGGATCCGTCACATCCACATCCGCAAACACAAACTCCAGATCGTTCCATCCCAGCTTCTTCGCAATCGCGTCCCGCGTCAGCGATTCCGCCAGCAACCGTGCCGTCGGCACAATCGCTTGCCGAAATGCCAGGTCATTCAGTTCCTCCGCGGTGGAGCGGTTTACGTCCCGCTCCACCCCGAGATAAAACGGAGGAAGGTCGAAAGCATCGGCGACGACTCGCAGCAGAAATTCCTGCCACTGCAGTCGTAAGTCTGCATCGGTGCCTCCACCGAACCTCAGCACCTCCGGTTTGCTTTCGGCCGATAGGATGGGCACCTTCCCCGTGCCCTCAATTTCGTCCTGCCACCACCGGATCAACCGCTCGTGATGTTCCGGTGTCAGATCCTGCAGCCACAGCGCATACTGCACCACCGAGTTCGACGCCAGCCGCGACGCGTACCGGTGCGCCCCCATAAACGCATTGATCGCTTCAAACGCCACCTCCAGTCGCCCCAGCCCGAATGGCGTATGTGTCCGCGGATTCAGCCGGATATAAATCAATTCGTCATCATCCAGTTTGATCTCCGAGTTTGCCCCCGACTGATTGTTCACCTGCAAGTACCGCTGCGACTGCGGCGACCCATCCCAATCCAGATTCATCCGGATCGACGCCCCATCCACCGGCCACATCACCAGCGGCAGATTTCGTGTAGGGACGGCCTGTGGGAGAAAGGTTCGTGTGGGGACAGCCGCCCTCGGCTGTCCGGCCGGGTGCCCCATGTCTCGCTGCTTTTGCGAGACGTGGGGGTTTTCCATTGCTTGGTGCAGCTGCACGTCGTCCCACCCCGGATTCAGTTGCACCTCAATCGCCCCAAACCCGCCCACGATGATGTCTTCCAGCACTTGCTCCGCCAGCGACCGAAACGAATCATCCGGATTCGGAGCCCCAAAGTTGTCTGTCAACAACCGCACCCGCGCCGCGCCATCCGGAATTTCATCGAGCGCATACCCCTGCCGCGGCTGGATCCGCCACCGCATCCCCGCAATCCGGTCCTTGATGCAGTTGATCGCCCTCCGCGCAATCGGCGTCTCCGAAAACCGCCGCAAGTTATACGGAGTCGGCTTCGGCATCGACTCCATCAGCGACCCGTAAGAATTAAAGATGGACGGCAGCGCCGAAGTCCGCCGCTTCTTCTCGATTTGCATTGAGGAGTTCCCCGAAGACACTCCCGCCACCCGGCGCCAGACGCCGCGTACCGCATCAGTAATTTTCATAATGTTTTCTCTACCTGAAATCCCGAGGGTGCCCCGTCCTGGCCGCCCCTTTTGCGGCTAGGGTGGGGATTTTGATGTCGCTGCCTCACTCTCACTTGCGGCGGTTGAAGCTCCCAAAAGTTGTTCCAATAAAAAAGCCCCACCGCAGCGGAGCCTCATGCCCATCTCGAAGTCAACTCATCCCTTTCATCCTGAGCAAAGCGAAGAACCTATGCACTCGCTTGCGCGGTCACACTCTCAACTCCCTCCGAGCCACCTCCGCAATCAGAGGCATTTCGGCCGCCAACGCAATCCGAATCCTCTCCTCCTCCATCATGCTCAGTGCAAACTGAACCGACTCCGCGCCCCGATCGAGATCATCATCGACAACCGCTGTCAGCCCAGGAGTCGCCCCAGTCACCTTCGCCATCACCGTCATAATCTTCGGATACCGCGCCGCCAGCATCACCGCCGAATCCACATTCGCCTTCAACGACACAGCGTGGAACAACTTCATCTCGTTTCCCACTCGATACCCAAAATCAAACTGAAACGGATCCCCCGCCTTGGTATAAGGCTCGACAGGCACAGGAAGCAACCACTTCGCCACCCCCGCCTGCTCAAACGCATCCCGCATCGCTCCCAAGATCCGTCCCCGCCCGGTCAACACCCGAGTCGCCGCAACCTTGCTCTCATCCACAAACATCGATGCCAAAGTCTCAATTTCTTCCGCCGCATTCGTCGCCAAAACCTGCATCGGTGCAGAAAGCTGAATTACATTCGAGAACTGATTCTCAATTCTCTTTAGAAGCATCGCGCGATCCCTCACTTCTCCAACCTCTTGTCGAATCTCCCGCAGCAGCGCCTCAATCACATCCACATCCACCTGCGGATCCAAAGCCCGCACCCGCCGCCAGTCCTTCGCGAAGCGAACGTCTGCAAACACAGACCCGTTCGCCCCATCCTCCACCATCAACACGCCAATATTCACAAACTCCTGCCGCAGCGCGTGAGGCACATACCGCAGCAATAAAAACTCGATTTGTCTTTTCTCAGCCATTAAAACTCAATGTCATCCTGAGCGAAGCGAAGGACCTATGCAATTTCCTCGCTCGTGCCGGACGGTCGCTCGATGGTCCTCAGCGTCCTCTGTGGTTAAATCCTTGTCTGTCCAACGAGCCTGTCGTGCCTTCCTTCGCGGACCTTAGCGTCCTTAGTGGTGAAGGGTTTTCGCCAGCGCCTAAGCCTGCTCCACCCACCCTGGAAACGGCCGCCGCGGTGAAATCCGAAACGCTTCAATCAACTCCCGCACCGTCCCGCGCCGCGCAATCAACGTCCGCGCCAGTTTCTCCAACTCATCCCACTCCCCCGCGTACCAGTCTGGAGGAATACCTCCCGCCACCTCCCACACCACATCTTTCCCCATCGTCTCCACCCGCGACAGCCAAGGCTCAAACGATTCCCACCCGCGCACGCTCTCATACACTTCATTCCGCGCATACACTCCGCGCAGCGGATAATCCGGAAATGTCCACTCCCCCGCGTTGAAACAATATCCTTGGTCAATAAATGACGCCGTATACTTCCGCTCCCGCAACTTCCTCCAAAACGCGGCCTGCCTCCCGTTCGCATTCCCCGTCCACTTGTCCAAAACGAGCATCCCAGAAAACGTTTCCAGATTTCTTACTCGGTCGAGCATCTCCACGGGCAGATAATCCAATACCTGCCCCTCCAGGGGATTCACCACGTACTGCGATCCAAATTGTAGTCCCGCCTGGCACCGGATCGAATTATGCGCCAGCTGAATACTCAACTCTGGCGTATGCTCCACCAGCCACTCATCCACTTCCACTACTTCCGTCACCGGAACCGGCAGTCCCGCTCGCTCTGCCAGTCGCGTCGCCAACATCTCATTCGCCAGCACCCGCAAATGCTGCGGATTATTCCGAAACTTCACCACATAAAAGTTTCCATCCGAGCAGCGCATCAAATGCCCCTGCGCCCCGCCCCGCATCCGCCGAATATGTTGCACCGCTTCTACCAAATTGAAATCCGCAGTCGGAACCCTTCTTGATCCTTAGTGACCTTCGTGGTTCAAGGTTTCCTCTGTGCCCTCAGTGTCCTCTGTGGTGGAGCGATGTTCCCATCCAAACCACAAAACCCGCCATCCTACTCGAAGCACCCTCCCAAAAGATGTGACGAATGAACATTCCCACAGCAAGCCTTGCCCCAGTCCCAAACGTTAGAATCTCTGAATACTGAGCACTGAATACTGATGTCCCTACCCCCTCGAAAAACTCCCCATCTCCACCGGCCTTCTCCGCGGAACTCGCCCCGCATCCTCCCGCCGCACCGCCAGCGCAATCGCCATCGCCATCACGCAATCGTCGTGCGCTCCCTCCGCCGCCGCCCCATGCCCATCCGCATGTCTCACAAAAGTCTTCAACTCCCCCAGCAGCCGTGGACTCTGAAATAACCCTGGCTTCTCGATCAGCGCCGCCGCCAGGTTCTCAATCATCGCCGGACGCGTCACCACCGATGTCAACCACCCCAACTGCCCACCTTGGACAAACAGATTTTCGTATTCCAGATCCTTCAAGTGCGCCAACACTCCGTATCCATGATTGTTCCGCTCCACGGCAACCAAAGCTTTCCCATACAGATGCCCCAGCTTCGCCACCCGCCGCGCCAGTTCATACGGAGGAAAATGTCCATGCAACTCGGCACACTGCAATCCGCTCTTTCGGTCGATCACCTGTGCGCACGCATAGTCTCCATCCGACCCGCCGCCTGCCGCATCCACCCCAACGATGTACTGAGCCTTTTCCACCGGTGGCAGCCAAGTCATCAGCCGCCCGTTGTCCTGCGATTCCACCTCCTGCCCCCCATGCACCGCGGCCTTGGCAATCGCGTCCATATCAAACACGCACTCCCCCGATGCCAGGAAACACGACAGCGGATCCTCCGCGTACTCCTGTTTCGCCACTCCCCTCATCACCTGCCATCGTGTCCGTCGCCACGCGATCTGCTCCTCGTTCAGCCCTTGCCGCCGCATCAGATCTTTCTCCTCTTCCGTCAGCCGAAGCTCATTCTCCTTCGGCAACTCCTCCTTGTAAGACGGTTCGTACCACCACGGAAAAAAGTGCTGCGTGTACCCGGTCTCCGGAGCCTTCTGCCATTCCTCGTAAAAAAATCCCGCTGCTCCATTCGCCGTGGACTCCAGCACGATCTCTCCATCCGGAACCACCGCCGCCCGCAGCGACGCCAGCGTTTCCTCCCCACCGCGGGCCCAGCGGGAGACCTCCGAGCAATGCAGATTATGGATGGTCATCCCGCGTCCCGCGTTATCATCCGCCGTCTCCACCCGGTACTCGCTGTCGAGTTTCGGGAACACGATCTGGCGAATGTTGGAGCGCGATTTCACCAGCGCTCCCCAGTGCACCCGCGCGTTGGGCAGTTTCTCCCAGAAGCGGTGCACGATGTTAAAGATCGCCTGCGCCGATTCATCGCTGTGCGCCACTTGCACCGTCAGCGTCCCCGGCCGCGTTATGGTCTGAATAAAAAATCGCGCGGCAATATAAGTCGTGATCCCCACCTGCCGCGCCTTCAGTACAATGTTCCGCTTGCTGCACCGCCGCGAATACTCCTGCTGCGCCCGGTTCAGCTTCAGATACCGGATCCCACCTTTCTTGATGCGGATCTTCAGCATCTTCCGAATCAGCAGATCCCGCACCGTCAACTCCGGCCGCTCGCCCGACGCCTTATCCAAAGACGCCCCGAATTGTTCCACCAACTGAAGATCAGTCCACAAAATCGAATCCCCCCGCGTCCCCTGTGGTTAGATGGGATGCCCCACCCTTGTCTCGCCGAACTCTGGCGTGACAGGGTGGGGATTTTGAATTCCCTCACGTGCCTGAAAATGTGGGGACAGCCGCCCTCGGCTGTCCGCCGGGCGCAGCCCGGCCAGGGCTTTTCCCCTACTTCAGAACTCCCGCTGTGCCCCACCTTGCCGCTTTCCCATGCACATGAATCTCCAATCCCGCCGTAGCCCGATCCAACTCCGCATTCCCAGTCTTGGCAGTCAGCGTTGCGTTGTACGAAGCCACAAACTCACTCGCGCTTAAAGGAACCTTCTTCGCCTGTACCACGGCTGCGGCCATCATCTTCGGCGACGCACTCGCACTCACCAGCGGCACAATCGCGGCCAGCGACTGCACCTCCGACAGCACGATCCCCACCACCGCTGTGACCTTCGCCTGTGTCGCCGCATCCTGAATATGCAGTGCCGGCAACAATCCTTGCAGATTCGCCTGTGCCGTTCCGATCGCCGTCTGAATCTGATTCAGGATCCCCGGCTTCGTCGCAGCATCCGCTTTCTGATACCCCACGATCAGCGCCTGGATAAGCTGCAGATCCGCGCCCGCCTGCGCCCCAGCACTCTGAATCGTCTTCAGATCCCCCGCCGATACGCTCTTTCCCTGTAGCGCCGCCACCAGCGCCACAATATTCGTAGCCGCCGGAATCATAACCGCCACAATCTGCTCAGCCTGCCCAATCCAATCCGTCGAGCATCCCGCCAAGGTAATAGTCATGCACAGAACGAGCACCATCCCCGCTCGTCCAAAACGACTGCTGTTCTTCATCATTGCCTCCATATATTTGTTGAACCTTTCAGTCTTCAAACTCACCGCAACGTCGCTGTCAGCCCACAGAGGGCGAAACAATTTAGCCCAGCGCTTCAGCGCTGGGCCTCGATCCATCCACGCAACAAATCCCGGAGGGATGGCATCTACGCCTCGCCTCCACTCACTACAACTAACTCATCACTGCGACAACAAAACCGGCTTGATCCCCACCGCAACGCTGTGTCCCGAGATCGCGGCCGGCACGCTCGCCGTCGTGATGTCCTGATAGTGACCCCACTGCGATCCGACCGTCTGATTCGCCGTAGTGCATGATCCGTTCGAACAACTCTTCGACGTGTCCCAGATGATTCCGTACGGCACTCCATTTCGCACAATGCTGCACTGCCACACCGTCCCATTCTCCGAGCACGGCGCGGGCAGGATTGATCCCGTCAGCCAGTTGTAGGTCTGCTGATAGGCCGTCGTAACCTGCGTCTTGCTCGCGCCCGAGAATGTTCCACCGATCGAGTCCCACGTGTAGAATGCGGACCCCGTGATACCCAGTGACCACATGCTCAGATACATCCTCGGAAAAAACGAGGCAGCCATGTCCGGATCGGTATATGAATTCGTGAATCCCGCCTCCGCGTACGACATCTCTCCATCCCAAAGCGGTTTGGACAGTTCGTTTGCCTGAAGGCGCGAGCGCAAGTTAGAAACATACGTCCCCATCGCGTCCTCAATCGACGACCCCGTCGTGTTGCCGGGCTTCATGTGATAGTTGACGATGTCGATCGCCGCGGCCGTCGCACTCGTTGGATTCGGACACGGCAGTTGCCACAACGGAATCCCGCTCGTGTTGTTGCAGTACAAATGATTCTGTGCGTATGTCAGCAGAGTTGGAGCGTTAGCATGCCCCGACGCCATCACGATTTGCGCCGTAGGATGAATCGCCGTCGCCGCGCAGGGCGTACCCGTCCCGTCTCCGGATTGATGGATGAGCCCGGTGCCCTTGATAATGCAGCGCGCGTCCTCCGTAAGCCGGGCCAGTTGGGCAAATGTTCCATTCCAGTAAAACTGTGCGTCCGGTTCATTCCAGATTTCCCAGTAGCGAATATGCGCGTGGTTCGTCAGGTAAGTCGGGTTGGAGTCCTGTCCGTTCGCGTGCCGCGCAATCTTCGTGATCCACGCCTTCCAGGTCGCATTCGTCCCGCTGCCGTCCGCGTTCAAGTCGCTCGGCGGATAGCACTCGCCATTCCCTCCACCGACGGACCCCGTCGGATAGTGGCAAAGCGTGGAATCCGGTGCGCCTGACGAAATCCAGGGTGGAGTGCGTGCCAGGGTGTACAGAATCTCGGTCGTGCCGTTCGTGTACGCCGTAGCCAGCATCGTGTCCAAATTCGTGAAGTCGAACACGCCCACCGCGGTATTGATGGACGGCCATTGCAGTGGTGGCGAATCCCAAATGCGCTGCATGCCATAACTCGCCGTCGGGAACGTCGCACCATTCCCCGTACCCGTCTCCGTAAATCCGAACATCGGCGATGCCATCATCGTTGGCGCATCAGGATAGTTCGTGGCCCCGCAAAGGCCGCCGCAGGAGTATTGTGTCGCCACCTCTGCCGCGTCGATTGCAGGCGGATTGAATCCCAAATCCGCAGCGTCCGACGCATCGTTTGCCTGTCCTGCCGAGAACAGGCTGGCCTTGTTGTTGCATGCGGAATCTCCGGCGTGACATAGCCGGTACTGGTGCCAGTCATTCACGCTGATCGGGAACGACGAGGCGCTCATCGCCGCCAAAATGCCCGCGCAATTTCCTGTTACCGGATCGTTGCCCGAACAGTTCGAAGTCGGCGCACCGTACAGCGTCGTCGGAACCGATGCCGTATGGGACGCACTGTATTCGGTGTAGCACGCGGCCATCCCTCCTGCTCCCGCATTGTGACCAGGACAGACGACCGCCGAATCGCGACCCGGAAAAAGAATGTTATTCAGCGCCAGCGTCGAAGTGTCATACATCCGGTTTTCCGTGCGCGTTCCTTCCGCTGCCCCGGAATTAAATCCGCCATTGACGAAGATGCTATTGGTAAATGTGATGTTGCGCGCCAGAGGGTAGACGTTCGATCCTGCCGCCGCCGAATCGTATGGGCTATTGCTGTACGTCGTGCCGTCATCGATCACAGTATTGTGTGCAAAGCTCAGATGGTTTGGCCATCCTTGCGCGCTCGTCAGAACGCAACCAGTAACCCCAGATCCTGCCCCCGGTGTTCCTGGATTCGAGTAGGCCACCGTCAATCCGCTCGTCAGCGTTCCAGTCAGCGCAACTGGACCCATCACGGTATTCCCGACGTTGAAGCTCGCGTCCGAGCATCCCGTAACCGTCACCGGATCGCCCACGCTCATGTCGCTGACCCCCTCGCCCGCCGTTGGGGTCAGAGTCAGCGTCGTGGTCAGCCCCACTGTATCCCGCAGCGGGTTCACGGCCCACGTGTTCCCCGGGACGCCGGCCCCAATTCGCCATCCATACTGCGGAGTCGATCCCGCACACCCCGGACCGTTCGTGCTCTCGTTGTAAACCAGGTTGTTGGTTATCTGAAATATCTGCGCCGGAAGCGACACTCCACCGCCATTGCTCCCCGTGTTGTCGGACCTGTCTCCGAAACTGGGACCGTTGCACGTATTGCGCCCGACGTTATTCGTCACCGTCACGTTGTCCAGCGTGGTCCAGTAGTTCGTTCCTAATCCGCCACCCGAGGTCTGCGCCGTCTTAAAGCTGAACGCGGTGCCGTTCTGCGCGCCTGAGTTGTCGACATTCTCGAAGATATTTCCGTCCAGCAGAATGCGCTCGCCAAACTTGTATTCATGCGCATTCTTACGCACGTAACTGCCCGTCCCGTTATTGGGATTGAATCCAGCCTGTTTGGCCAGCAGCCAGGAATAGGGATAGGTATATCGATTTCCCCGGTCCTCCATGTCTTGGCAAGTCACAAATCCGTTAATCGTGATTGCCCCCGAGAATCCTCCGCACAAATGCCCAATCGACTGTCCCTCGATCCAGTTGTGCGCAATCTTGATCTGCCGCGCCAGCATCAGCGCGATTCCATGCCCCTCTCCTCCCGGACGCAGTGCACGATCCATGTAGTTGTAAGAGAATGAGCAATCGATGCACCCGTTCAGCGCGATGACGTTGGGCAGCGAATTGGCTCCCGTCGGTCCCGCCGTCGCTACTCCGCCGCTTACCGGAGCGTCGGTCCAGTCGCCGTGCAGGTAGCTGTACGCCAGATGAATGTGGGTCGGGATCTGGCTGGTCACGGTCTCGCTCCCCTGTCCGATTGCAAGAGGCGCCGCGGTGCTTGTCAGTCCCGCTTGCGGCCGGAGTTCGGCCCCCACGATTGCGTAGTGATGAGGCCCTATGTTGTTCGCGTCCGCCGGACCGGTCGAAATCGTGTTCTTATTTATTCCGGTATATTCCACAGTCCACATCGATGCCACATCGTTGTACGCCGCCGCACTCGTTGCCGTTCCATTCGCCAGCGTGAATGATCCCGACACCGCTGTCGTCGTCGTCCCCAGCTGGTAACTCAGGCTCGTGCCATTGCATCCCACGTTGCGGATACCTGGCTGAGAGGAAGCCGCAACGTTATCCTGGATCCCGTGCGAGCATACCGTCTGTCCCATCGGAAGCGCCGCACTGCTGCTCAATACGATAAAGTTGGTCGAGCTATCCCCCGAAGTCTGCGGCAAGATCAACCCATTCGCCCCGCTGTAGAGCGTTCCCGCCGGAACAACGATTAACGTCCCGGACCCATTCGCCGTCCGGCAGGATTCGGCATCATTGATCGCCTGCTGCAAACTCGACTGGCTCCCGGCCGTGTATGGCCCGTAGTTCGCCGCCCCGCAGGCCCACGATCCGCCCGTGCTCGAGGCAGGAAACGCGATCGTATTGCTCGTCGTCCCCTCCCACTCATTCGAGTTCACCCAGTTTTGTGGAAGCTGCACCGCCCCCGACAATGTCGTCCCGCCCATGTAACTGATCCCTACTCCTCCGCCCGTTCCATATCTCTGCGAAAGATAACTGCTCGCCCCCACGTCCCACGTGCCCAGCGTCAACCGGTTCGTGCCATTCAGATCCACCGGATATCCCGTCACTGTGCCTTGTCCCACGCCCGGTGAATTCGCTCCAGCAACCGCAAGGTTTACGCTCCCACCTGTCGGATTCTGCATGTACCGCGTCGTTCCGCTGAACTGGGTTCCTGAGGCTACCGCACTGGCGAGCCCCATGTTCGTAAGCCATACTCCACCGTTCGACGTAATCGCATCCAGCAGGTTCGCCACTTCCGTGTTGCTGATGTCCGGTGTACCGTCCCCCCGCGAGTTATAGTGCGTGAAAAATCCATAAGGGGCTCCCCACGCCGACGCTCGAAACACCAGACTCGCCGCGATCTGATTGATCTGCGCCTGCGTCATCCCGTGAATCTGAATCGCCGCTAGGCTCGTCAGGTTCTGAACATTCACACCGTTCGAATACAGGGAGTTCGCGCTCGCGGTGGTGTTATCCTGCCCCTTCATCGCCAGGCTTCCTCGTGCTGCGGTGTAACCGGACGCAACCGCGTCGGCCTCCACGGTCGCATCTTCAATGCCGTCCGGATATACCAGGAACGTCTCTGTGAGCCCCGCAACGTTGGCCTGAATCGCACTCTGCGACGAAAGCATCTCGTCCGGCTCGAGCTTCGTCTGGTCGTAAAGCAGCACCGCCGTCGCTGTCTTGATGTCCTCACCGGAAACGCTCAGCAGGTTCACGCTGTGCGCATTCTGCCTTACCAGCGGTCCGCTTGTGTCGTAGCTCACCGCGTAATGCGGCAGCGCGCTCAAGTAAGCCTCCAGCCCCGCCATCGTGTTATAAGGAGCTACGCCTAGGTTAATGCTGGTGAGGTTATCTCCCGAAGCTCCCGTCACATTCGTGCTCAGGGATCCTCCCGAGATCGATAAAGTTGCCGCTGTCCCGCTTCCCGTGTACTGAATGTCAAGCGCCGGAGCATTCGGATACGGCGTCACATTCTGCGGATTCGTATTCGTCGTGTAGTACTGGTGCGACCATGAGTGCGAGTCAATTTCGTTGCCCGCCCCATACCAGGTCTTCACGCTGCCCCAGTCCACCGGGTACGACGGAACCACCGCGGCATTGAAGTAAAGTCCGCGCGATGTGAATGTCCCCGCCGTCACAAAGCTGTTGATGTAATCTTCGGTCCCCGCAGCCGATCCCACATCGTCCACCGTGAATGAGAACCGCGCCGGATACATCTTGAAATTCACTGCCACCGGAGCCACGAAAGAGGAAATGTTTCCGCTTCCCGCATTTCCGCCCGCCACATCATTCGTCGGAAACTGTGCCACATTGTTCCCGTAGAAGTGCGAGTAGGAGTACGTGACGTGGTTCGCTCCCGTCGTGTTATCTTTCAGGCCGTTATCCCGGTTGGCGTATCCCCGGCAGTTCGTCACTGTGATCGCTGTCGCTGTGCCATCAAATCGAAATCCATCGTAGTTGAGATGCGCGTCATCATTCAGAAACTGAATGTTCGTCGGGTTGGTTGCGTTCACATAGAATCCAAACGGCGAAGTGCCGAACGGCAGCATCCCATCCGCCTCCATGTTGGCGAAAACCAGATTGTCTGAACCGCCGCTGATCCCAACTCCGATGTAGTCAAACATCTGGATCTTGATGTGCTGAACCGTCAGCCAGTTCTTGCCGCCAATGGAGACCATCGACAGCCCCGTCGCCTGCCCCACCACCGGCACGATCGAACCATCCACCGCATAAGTCACGACCGGATTTGTTCCCGACGGCGAGTACACGTACAGGTAAGGCCACGACAAGCACCAGTCATACTTGCTCGTAATGGCACTCGGGCACCCGCTCCCGTATGGTCGCTTGCGCCCATACAAGTTTCCGAACTCCACCATGTTGACTGTCGCCGCGGCAATGGTCGACGGGATCGTCGCCTTCCACGTGCTCCCCGAGATGTACGTCCACTGTCCGCTGACAAAAGGTATCGGAGCAGCCGCCGTAATGATCGGCGCAGCCCCGCTGCTGTAAGCGTCAAACGAAATCGGACTGACGCTCGACCCCGAAGACGGCGGAATCAGTTGCTCGTTCCACACGTCTCCGCGCTTCAGATAAATCACATCGCCCGCCGAGAACGTCCCGCCGTTCACGTGAACTCCCAACGTCTGCCAGGGTGTCGATGCCGCCATTCCGTTATTCGCGTCGCTGCCCCCGCTCGAACTCACGTAATAATTCGTCGCGCTCGCGCTCAAGCAGCACGCGAGAACAAACCAAAACACTCGTCTCATTGGAATCCTTCCCAAAAAGCAAAACCCCAGCCGAAGCCAGGGTTTTACCGTAGCGCCGACGTCTTCGCCGGCTGTCACACCCGAGGGTGCCCCACCCTTGTCTTCGCAGTTCTTGCGAAGACAGGGTGGGAACTTCAATTTCCTCTGTGTCCTCTGCGGCCTCTGTGGTGAGAAAAGCTCAATGCAGCCAGAACATCGGCATATACGATGCCTGCGGACCATTCGCCGCCGGAGCCGCGATGCTTGTCGGAAGCATCCCTCCCGTCCTGGGCGTGATCGAGAATCCCAGGCTCCCCTGCGCCCCCGAACTTCCACTCTCAGACTTGTAAAATACCGGAGCATTCCCCGACGCTCCATAAAGCGTCGGAGCCGTTGCCGTCGTATTGCTGCTGTAATACGCCAGGTAATAAGCGCCCGGTAACAGCAACGTCGATCCTTGCACCCACGGTTGCGTAATAGGCACGGTCGCCGGCGCAAACGCACTGCCATGCAACGTCCCTGCATTTAAATTCAGCAGCAGCGTTCCCGAGCTGTTGAAGATCCCTAAGTCGTAGTTGTAGGTGCTGGTGTTGTCCGCATTCGCTCCCACGTAATAACTGATCTGCGATGTCTGCACCGCCACCGGCAACGTGAATCCCCACATCAGGCATTTGTTGGCCGCCGATGACGGGTAGGCCCCGCTGTAGCTCGCCGAGATCGCTGTAATCCAACTCGTCGAGACTCCCGAAATCGCCGAGTCCACGTAAGCCGTCGTAGCCACTTTTGTGGAATTATCATGTGCGCCCTGCGTCGTCGCCATCGTTCCACTCGGCAACGTCGACGCCGCGCTCAGACTCGCCGCCGATCCGCTCGTGTTCGCTCCATTATTCGGAATATCGCCGCTTACCAGCGCCGGCAATTGCGCATGCGGCAGCGTTCCCGTCGCGATGTCGCTCGCGTTCACCGTAACATTCCCCGTCAGCGCATGCCCGTTTACCGTCGTCGTATTCGGAACATATCCAGATAACGTTGTGGCCACCGCCGCCGCCGTCTGCACCTGGCTCGGACCTCCCGCATTCGTTGAAATATAAAAGTTGCCATCGTTCGAGATGCCAATCGAACTCGTTCCCACCGGCGCCGCCGTCATCGCCAGCGAAGGAATCGGAGTATCTGCCATCCACGGCCCTGTCAGGATCAGCTGTCCCCCAACCGTCACATTCCCGCTGAACGAGCCGCTCGTCGACGCAATCCCTCCGCTTCCCGCATAGTTCAGCACGGTCCCGCTGTCCGTCAGCGCGCCATCGCCGCTCACCGCAGCGCCGCTCGCGGAGTACATCGCCACCTGCGATGCCCCGCCGCTGTTCACCGTGCCCGACCCTCCTCCGCCTCCGCTCCCGCAATCCGAACCAGTCCCCGTCACCGCTCCTGTCGCGCTCACATGCAAGCACTGCGTCGTTCCTGTAATCCCCGCAAGGGTAACGCCGGTATTAAATGTCACCGGGGTTCTGAAGGTTGCCCCGGCCGACAGGATGCTGAACTTCGCATTGGCCGCGTTCGTCCCCGGATCGTTCACATAAAAATTGTGCCCGCCCGGAGCTCCATACGTCTGGTCCTGCGTGCCCACGTTCCCCGTCGTGTCCGTTCCAATGAAACTGTCTCCCGCACTGCCAGCGCGAACATATCCTGGTGTCGCCACCGTCTGCTGCGGAGATCCATCCATCGTAGTAATGATCTGGCGCGGCGCCGAACCTACCCCTGGACCCGGCTCAAACGTCAGACTGCCCGTCACTCCCGTGGCTAGAGCTCCGCTCGCAGCCCCGATCTGCACCAGCTGCGCTCCCACCTTTGGATTCCCGTTGCCCATCGAATCCCCGGCGTAGCAAACCATCCATGTCGGCGAGTAATACGCCGGAGCGCCGCCCGCAACTGGGCACCGCTTGGCAAATACCTGCGGAAGATACGAGCTCGGAATGAATTCCCCCGTCTGTCCCGCCTGATCCATGTACAGCGTCGCGCCTCTTCCCAGCACAAACGACCCCGGCCAGAACCAGTACGACGGCACCCACGAAGCATTGCTCACCGTATAAGCAGAGGTCGCGCCCTGCGTGTCGGTGTACGTACAGATGCCCGCCGTGTTGCAGGCCGCTGCCACATTCGTGGCCACCGCAAATGCATTTCCCGTGTACGGCGCCGACGATGGACTGCTCCCCAGCGTGACGAGAATGTCCCACGTCCTTGTTCCCCCGCCGCCCAAATCCATATTCGGCCAATACAACGGAATGCTCGTGCCGCTCGTCGCCGGCTGCGCCGTGCCAATCGCCAACAGGGGTGAAACTCCCTTGTTCGTGTCGTGAGCCACAACATAATAATTTCGCTGCGACCCCGCTCCACCGCCGCTTGCGAACGACGGGAACGCCCCGCCAATCGGCGCGTTCCCCTGAATCGACAGGCTGCTCCCCGTATTCGATATATACCCCGCCTCCGCCGCGTACGATCCCGCCGCGTATGCCGGATTTGTGCACGTTCCCGTCTCGTAGTAAACATTGTCGATCTCCCACGGATTCACTCCATTCCCGTAATAGATCGAATACTGGCTCGTCCCCTGAATTACGCTGTCCGCCACGTGCATCGTGTTCCCAGCCAAGTTACGGATCCCATTCCCCCCGCACTGCATCGACGCTTCCAGATGATGGATATAAGGAACGGCTGCCGCTCCCTGGTCGCCCCGTATGTAAACGATGTTGCCCACAAAATTCGCGTTCGCCCGGAAAATGTCGCCACCGCCCAAGTTCGTCATTCCGTCGATCACAAAATCCTGATCGTTGTCCACCACAACGCCTTGATGGAACCGCGCTCCCGCCACCGCCGGACTCTGAAATTTGATGTCGACCAGTTTCAGTCCATCTGTCTCATCTTCAATCGCCGCGTTCTCGATCGCCACCCATCCGAATCCGTTCGACGTCGCGAACGTGGTCGTTCCCAGCTGAAACTGGAACTGCGTCGATGTCAGGCCCGATGCCAGCACCTGCACTCGAGCCTCCTGCGTTTGTGCCGGGGTCGAGTAATAGAAGAGCACCCAGTCGCCTGCCACCAGATTGTGATTGCTCGCAGTCGTCACCGTATACAAACCTGACGCCGCTGACACCGACGCGATCTGCGCCCCGTCCACATTGAGTCCCGGCTCAAAAGTCAATCCTGCAACCGTGTTATGCCCCGCCGTCGCCGAGTTGTAATTGCCCACCATCAGGCAGATCGATCGCGTGTAGCACTGCCAGAACGCTCCATATCCATTGAGCAGAGATTTCCCCGGATTCAGAAATACCGGCCAGTAAATGTTGTAGTTGGCAGCATTCGCATTCGCCGGAACTTCCTGAATCACCGCAAACGGAGTATTCGCAGGACTGCTGTCGGCGACGTTGATCGCCTCCTGGTTCCCGCCGCTCGCGGATCCCACTGTGAATCCCGCCGCATGGCTGTTGCCCGGCGTGAACACAATCGTTCCCGACGCAGCTCCCGACGTGCAACTTCCTCCCTTGACTGCCACCGCTTCCGCCGCTCCCGTGCCCGAAATGTAAACGCCGTACTGTGCGTTCGGATTATTCGAAGTGTCAATCCCGGCAGGGCATGGTGTAAGCGTCACCGTTGCCTGCGTGCCCGCGACCAGTCCGCCCGCGGTGCAGCCGCCCGTGCAACTCTCCGTCATTCCCGCCTGCGGCCAGTTGTAGCTTGCAACTACATAAGGAATGCCCGCCAGGTTATTCGTCGAGAACTGCGTTCCCACCGCCTGCGTGATGTTCTGGCTAACCCCCGTGGTGGGATTCGTCGATACGTTCCCCGTCCCGCCTCCGCTTGCGCATGCCCCCCACGTTCCGTTACCCAGCAAACAAGTTCCGGCGTTCGCACTTCCCGTCCCCAACTCATTCGCGGGGACGACTCCGAAAATCACATCCGCCTTCGAGGTAAGTCCCAAGTCTACGTACTGCTTGGGGACTGCTTGCAACGGGGCTGAAGGATTCCCCGGCAAATTTAGCGGCCCGGTCAGAGTTCCGCCCACCGTCGGCAAATAGCTTCCTGCTCCAACGTTGGATATCGATTGATCCACGTAGCCCTTGTTCGCTACCTGGCCGGTGCTCGTCGGCGCCGGAACACTCGGCGCGCTGGCAAATACCTTCGCGCCGCTGATCGTTTCCGATCCGCCCAAATGCACCACCGTGCTGTCATCCGCCTTCGTCGACAGCGCGGAATTTACATACTGCATCGATACCGCTTGTCCCGCCACACCCGACCCGGGCGTCGTCCGTACCGTTGCCAGCTTCGCCGGAGATGTCGCCGGCACAATCCAGTCCTCTGTCTTCACCTGCCCTGATCC
>CAVPNR010000039.1:0-23853 GCA_963706645.1 uncultured Acidobacteriaceae bacterium | reverse complement strand
GCGCGCGTACGCAGTCCAGCCAAAATATACGTTGCCCGCCGGATCAACTGTGGCCCCGCCCGCTAGAGACGCTCCCCCCACAGCATTCGGATTCACCTGCACCGAACTGAACGTCTGCCCGGCATCGTGCGAGGCGGCAACGAAGAACTCCTCTTCGTGGTTGAACCCAACATAAACCTCTGCTCCATGCACCGCCAGCACAGGACGGTCGGCTTCTTCCCGTCCACGCTCTGCCCACGAGAATGACCAACTCCGCCCGAAGTCCAGCGACCTTGCGACCAATACGTCACGCTTATTGTTCTGCAGCCACGACGCATAAACCGTTTGCCGTCTGCTGGATCCACCACGATCTGCGGATCGAATTGCCCAGTGGAGAAGGGAAGGAGCGCCTTCGAAGGTCCCCAGGTCAGCCCGTTGTCGCTGCTCACGGCGAGAGCCATGCTCGGCGCGGTGCAGCTTGAACAATCGGGCACGGCGCCATATTGCGGATACAGTACGTAGACGTGCCCGCGCCCGTCAGCGGCGATCGCGGGCTCCCATTGGTCGCCCGTGTGGTATCCCAGGCGTCGTTGGGACGGAAATCCAGAAACCGCTAAAGCCGCCTGAGTCGTAATGAGGGTCAGGACGAGCAAGAAGGCAAGTTTCTGCAAAGTTCTTGCCCCGGTTTCGAAGTGGCTGGTTGAGAAAACCACGGATACCCCTGGAAAAAACCCTGTCCCGGACTTTACCGTGATTCGGCCTTAGCGTCAATTGCCTGCCGGGCGTTCGATCGAGATTTTACAGTCCTGTTACTTTTCTGGCCTTGGATCATCCAAATAGAGGACAATACAAACCCGAAGCGTTGGAAACCAGGGGAGCGCAATGGAAAAGGCAACATTCGCAGCAGGATGTTTCTGGGGAGTCGAAGCCACCTTCCGTCAGATGCCGGGAGTTATCTCAACCCGCGTCGGCTACACCGGCGGCAAGACAGAGAATCCGACGTACAAGGACGTCTGCACCGACCGCACCGGCCACGCCGAAGCCGTCGAAATCGAGTTCGACCCTGCCAAATTGACCTATCCTCAATTGCTGAAGGTCTTCTTCGAAAACCATGATCCGACCCAGGTGAACCGTCAGGGCCCGGATTGGGGCTCGCAATACCGCACCGCAATCTTCTTCCACTCCCCTGAGCAGCAAAGGCAGGCGGAGCAGTTCAAACAGGAACTCGAGAAGGCGCACGCATACTCCAAGCCCATCGCTACCCAGATCGTCCCCGCTGTTACGTTCTATCCGGCAGAAGACTACCACCAGCAATATCTGGAAAAGCGCGGCCTCGCCAGTTGCCACATAAAGTAGCAGAGGCCAGAAGTATCTAGGAAAGGGATGTCATCCTGAACGGCCGTTCTTCAGGCGAAGTGAAGGATCTCAGCCTTCACTGGAACGAACTAGGGATTAGAAACCCCGACAACAGCCGCCGGTAGTCTCGGCCGAAAGAAGAACAACAAAATGAAGCCGCCCAGATAGTAGAGCGAACTCTGTTCCAGGTTGCTTCCCAGAAAGCGCTGCACCAGGCCGGACAGCGCCAGCGCCTCGCACAAGGCGTACGTTGTCAGATACCCCGTTCGCCAGTGGTTCAGACTGACGGTGTCCTCGGGATGCGTCGCCAAACTCTCCGCGGCACGCAGCACCAGCGTGCGCCGCACTACAAAAATGACTCCGACGATGGCCACCGCCAGCGTTGAGAACAGATAACTGAGTGCCGGATCGACCGCACGAGCCACCGGCCCCGCGAGTTCTCCCACGATTCCGTAGAGGAGGATGCTGACCAGCATCGCCCACTGCACCGCGCGCAGTGTTTTCAGGGCCCCGCTCATCGAAGTGACGTTCTCGCTAGAAGTGGCGTTTACCCTACAAATCATTTTACGGCGGAATCCGTCTGAACAATACTTTTTTCGCGGACTCAGTGAGCATGATGCTGATCCGCTCGCCCCGGCCGCACTCGCAAAAATATCTGGAACGACACGGGATTATTTCCATAACTCGAATCGAGCGCCGCTGGCTTCGAGTAAAATGTCACATCCGCGCCCAGCCCCAGCTGCCATGCGCGATTGTGAATCAAGTCCCGCTCCCCGCCAAACGTGTAGGCCCCAATCCGGTAGACCGGTTGCACCGGCTCCTGCGGAAACAATTCGTTCTTGTCCACCAGCTCCAGCCGTGTGAAGGCATAGTCTCGCTGCAAAAAGTTCACAGTGGATTCCAACAGATAGCTATTCAGTGTCGTGTCCGTCGCGATCTTCTGAACGCGCCCCCACACCAGCGTCGTCGCCCAACTGCCAGCAGCCAGTGGCCGGTTATATTCCGCCGACGCCGTCTCCCGCCACTGGCTTCCCGGCTCCAGCGCCTCCGGATGCTCCAGCCGTCCTATGCTGTATTGCACTGCCCAGTTGCGCGTCGGCGCCACAAACACTCGCCCCGACCACGAATCCAGCGCCGCCAGTTGGATGCTCCACCGCTCCTCATTCGGCTCACGTCCGTTAAACGCCGAACCCTCGAGCTTCACGCGGTCAATCACGAATCCCGTCGTCACCACGCCAAAACTGGTGTGCGTTGAATCCTGCAAGTGGTGGCCCAGCGGCGCTAATGGCAACTCAGAAGCCGAAGCTCGGTGCAGATACGTCACTGGCCCGAGCGCAGGCTCTGCCGACGGCCCGCCATAGAGCTCCCACGAGACCTTCTCAGTCAGCGGCAGGGTGTACAGCGCCGCCAGTTCGGCGAACACATTGTGCGGATGCTGATGATCCACCAGCGGCTCTCCGTGGTACGTCTCTCCCGTCTGAAAAAGCTCGGGAAACCCAGGGTGCGGAGACGTCAGCGATTCGGCAGAGAACATCTGCAGGAAAAGAAGAGTACCCGAGCCCAACTCGTGCTGCTCCATCAGCATGCCCCAATTCACAGATTCCGCCTTCCCCTCGCCACGCGGACCGCCCTGCTGGTTGTAATCCACAAAGATCGCCCCGTGAGCCATGAACTCCCATCCATGGCTCATCCACATCCACGCTGGTCCTTGCACAGACGCTGGCTGCCACGCTGTTCCCGATCCTTCATGCGGCGAGGGCAGTTGAAAAACCTTCGGTTCCTCCATCGGCATGGGCATCTGCATGCCCGCCATCGATGTGTCCTGCTGCGGCGCCGGATGCTCGCGAGGAGCAGCGCTCTGCTGCGCGCAAGCAGAGATCGCCGACAGCACGAACAGAATCGATCCGCTGAACAAACCAGCCTTCACGAGAACCTCATTGCGGTATTCCCCACAAACCTTTTGCCGCTGAAACACGCCAGATCACACGAGGCGAGGTCACACGAGGAGGACCCTGCCATCAAGGCCTTCGTGGACCTTCGTGTCCTTCGTGGTTAGAGGTCTCTCTAGATTCGCAACGGGGAAAGCCCAGGTGGACTGCCGCCAGTAGCGGCGTTCAAGGAAAAATGTCCGGAGAAAGTGCTGGCCAGCGAGAGGTCCTCGCCGCCATCCGACGCAGCGAACCGCGCGACCAGAGGCTGCATAGCACACACTGCGCTCGGCATCGCCGCGTTGTGACCGCTCACACAACACAGATAGTTGGCGGGGGATGGAACCGGAGTAGCAGGAGCATGGCCATGACATCCCGTATGACCTAACGGTATTGCTGGGATTGGCATCGCTTGCACGCCCGGCATCGCCGCCATTCCAATCAGCAGCACCACCGCAACCGCGCGCAAGAGCCCGTGCATTGGTTTCTATGTCCCGGTGATTCGGATTCGGAGTTCTTCCGGCAACCGTTGCCGGATCTCTTCCGGCAACCGGTCATGCACCCGCCGCGCGCCCTCTTTGGCCGCGTCGAGCACCGTTACCGGCGCCGGTGTCGCTACGGCGACTCCCAGCCAGATCAGCGCAGAGAGTCCGAATCCCGCCAGCGCTGCGATCTCCAGCCAGAATGCGTGCCTCGGTCCTAAGTGCCAGATCACGCCAAATGCCAGCAGAAACACTCCCGCCGACACGGACGCCAGCGCGATCAGTCCCACATCAATCATGCGATGAATTTGTTGGCGGCTGCGGCAGTGTTCGCACTCCGCAAGATGGCTCTCGTAGTCGCCGCACATCTCGGGCGCCAAGCCGGATATGTCGTACCGCCAGCCCGCCAGGATCTTGCCAACGATTGGATCAATGCACTGCTGACTCATGGGGTAATACAAATATGCAAAGGCAAATCTGCAAACAATCACTCCAAAATCAGCCGCCTACAGGCGAATCGGCTCCATCGCCTCGGTTTGCGACGCCAGCAGCACGCGGTTCTGAAATAACCCGCCCCGCGTGGCCAAGGCTTTTTCCGCCTCTCTCCGAGCGATCTCTGGATGATTGTTCTGCTCTGAGAGATGCGCCAGCACGACAAAAGACGCACTATTATCATAGTCGTTCGTGAAGAAATCAGCGAGGGCCAGGTTCGAAAGATGCCCCACCCGGCTCATCACCCGCTGCTTTACCGACCACGGATACGGCCCCACCCGCAGCATCTCCAGATCGTGATTCGACTCCATCACCAGCACATCGCAGCCCCGAAGATGATCACGCACGCTCACCGGCAAATATCCCAGATCGGTCGCAACTCCAACCTTAATGCCCTCCGCGCGAAACGTATACCCCACTGGATCGGCCGCATCGTGAGGAATCGTGAACGGCTTTACCTCAATGTCCCCCACCTGAAATCGGCGGCCCGCGTCAAACTGCTCATACTTCTCCAGCTTCGGACGCTCGCCTTTCTCATTGCGCATGGCACGCGCCCATGCCTGATGCGTCCCGCCCGTCATGAATACTGGGATGCGCAGCTTCTTGGCCAGCGTTGCCAACCCGTAAACATGATCGGAATGTTCGTGCGTGATAAGAATCGCGGAGAGAGTATGTGGATCCTCGTCTAGCGTCTTGAGCCGCTTGAACGTCTCGCGGCAAGAGATGCCGGCGTCGACGAGAATCTTCGTGCAGGAGCTGGCCACCACCGCGCAATTCCCGCGGCTCCCCGAAGCCAGCATCGTCACACTTACGCCCATGCTCGCAGCATACGCGTAATTCCTGTGGAATCGGGAGTGACTTTCTGGTTAGCCGATACCTAAGAGCAGAACGCCCTGTGTGAAAATGGCTAATGGTTTATGTAGGGACGGCCGCCTCGGCCGTCCAGCGAAGGCGAAGCCCAGCGCCTCTAAGCTGAACGCATTGGCTCTAAGTGGAACCCCAGGCCGCTACTTTCCCTGTCGCAAATTCTCAATCACATCCCGCATGAACGATCCCCCATACGCCCCCGCGATCCCCGGCAGAAATGCCAGAAACGATCCATAGATCTGCGCCCGCGTCGGCTTCACCGTAAGGATTTCGTAAGCCGCCAACTCAGTCAGCGGAATAAAAACTCCAACGATCACCACCCACCGCCAAGGCCACCGCGGCCGCAGCATCCCAAGCAGAATCCCAGCCGACAGCACCAGCAACGCCGTGAACAGCAGATCGTTGACCGCGACATCCGCCCATCCCGTCCCAATGCCGCAAAGCGCAGCCAGCAGGTAGAACCAAATGTCGCTCCCGGTGCGTGAGACGTCCTCAGATGTTTTCATTCAACAATCAGCAATCAACAATCATCAGTATGTATAAAATCCCCGCCCGCTCTTACGCCCCAGCCACCCCGCGTCCACCATCTTGATCAGCAGTGGACACGGCCGGTACTTCGGATCGCCCAACCCATTCTGCAGCACGCGCATGATGTCCAGACAAACATCGAGTCCGATAAAATCCGCCAGCGTCAACGGCCCCATCGGATGCGCCATCCCCAACTTGAACACTTCATCCACCGCCTCAGCCGTGGCCACGCCTTCCATCACCGCATACATCGCCTCATTCAGCAGCGGCATCAGCACGCGGTTGGAAACGAACCCGGGCGCGTCGTTCACCTCGACCGGTGTCTTCCCCAGCTTCACCGACAGATCGCGCACCGCCGTGAACGTTTCCTGCGAAGTGGCCAGTCCGCGAATCACCTCCACCAACTTCATCACCGGTACCGGATTAAAGAAGTGCATCCCAATCACTTTTTCTGGCCGCTTGGTCAGCGCCGCCAGCTTGGTAATGGAAATCGACGACGTATTCGACGCCAGAATAATTCCCGGCCGCGTCACATGGTCTAAGTCTCGAAAGATTTCCGTCTTGATCTCAAACTTCTCCGTCGCCGCCTCAATGACAAAATCGCAATCCGCTAGTTGCCCGCGATCCGTCACCGGATGAATGTGCGCTAGTGCCAAAGCCTTGTCTTCGGCCGAAATCTTGTTCTTCGCCACTTCGCGATCCAGATTCTTGGCAACCGTCCCGACCGCGCGATCCAAAAACCGCAGCTCCACATCGCACAGCACAACGTCGAATCCGCCGCGCGCGAACACATGCGCAATCCCATTGCCCATGGTCCCTGCACCCACCACTCCCACCCGTTGAATGTTCATGAAGTTCGCCTCTAACAAAACGTTCGAGTCTACCACCGTGCCGCGATCCCCATACACTTGTCATCCTGAGGCGGCGCACTTTGCCCGCCGAAGGATCCATGCAACCCGCCAGGTGCTCCCCGGGTGCCCCATTTCTCGCGCGTAGTGTGCGCGAGAAGTGGGGACTTTGACTTCCAGAACCTGGGCCCCCCACAATTTGCTACACGCCACGACCCCACGCACTCCTCCGCGTGCGCCGAATCACACCCCTCTCGCAATCCACCTCCTAACATGAAAAGTCACTCTGAAATCTCTGCACGCACTCGCCCATGCCCGTAAAAACCATCATCGAACCCTTCCGTATCAAAAGCGTCGAACCCCTACACTGGACCACCCGCGAACAGCGTGAGCAACTACTCGAAGCCGCCTACTACAACCTTTTCCTGCTCCCCGCCGACGATGTCCTCATCGACCTGCTCACCGATTCCGGCACCGGAGCCATGTCCACCCACCAATGGGCTGCGATCATGGAAGGCGACGAAAGCTACGCCGGCAGCCGCAGCTTCGACCGCTTCAAGAATTCCATCCAGGACATTTTCGGCTACCGCCATGTCATCCCCACGCATCAGGGACGCGCCGCCGAGCGCATCCTCTTCGGCGTGGCCTGCAAGAAAGGGGACGTCGTCCCCAACAACACGCACTTCGACACCACCCGCGCCAACGTCGAATTCGTCGGCGCCGAGGCTGTCGATCTCGTCATCGAAGAAGGCAAGCACCCGGCGTCGACGCATCCCTTCAAAGGCAACATGAACGTCGGTGCCCTCGAGGCCCTCATCCGGCGCGTTGGCCGCGAGCACGTCCCGCTGGTCATGCTCACCGTCACCAACAACTCCGGCGGAGGCCAGCCCGTCTCCATGGAAAACGTGCGCCAAGTCAGCGCCCTCTGCAAGCGCCACCAGATCCCACTCTACTTCGACGCCTGCCGCTTCGCCGAAAATGCCTGGTTCATCAAACTGCGCGAGAAGGGATACGAGAACAAATCGCCAAAAGAAATTGCTCAGGAAATGTTCCGCCTCGGCGACGGTTGCACCATGTCCGCCAAGAAAGACGGCATGGCCAACATCGGCGGCTTCCTCTGCACCAACGACGACCTGCTCGCCCAGCAGGAAAAAGATCTCCTCATCCTCACCGAGGGCTATCCGACCTACGGCGGCCTCGCCGGACGCGATCTCGAAGCCATCGCCGTCGGAGTGCAGGAAGCCCTCGAAGAAGACTACCTCCGCTACCGCATCGCCTCGACCGCCTATCTCGGCAATCACATCGCGAGCCAAGGCGTGCCCATCGTCCAGCCTCCTGGCGGACACGCCATCTACCTCGATGCCCGCGCCTTCCTCCCGCACATTCCGCAGGATCAATTTCCAGGTGTCGCGCTCGCCGCAGAACTTTATCTGGAAGGTGGAATCCGCTCCGTAGAAATCGGCACCCTGATGTTCGCCGCCGCAGCAAAAATGGACCTCGTCCGTCTCGCCATCCCCCGCCGCGTCTACACCCAAAGTCACATCGACTATGTCGTGGAAGTAATTCTGGAAGTCTGGAAGCACCGCGCCCAAATCCCCGGCATGCGCTTGACCCACGAAGCCCCATTTCTAAGGCACTTCACCGCCCACCTCGAACCGCTAAAAGTCGCAGCAGCCACGCGCTCATAACTTGGGCACGAGCGTGAGAAGAGTCGAAGAACTCGAGGGTGCCCCATTCTAACGTCGCGCCTTTTGCGACGTTAGAGTGGGGATCTTGACCTTTGATCCAGCTTTGTTATGGAATCAATGTCATTCACAAGTCAAATTTCGCGCCGCACCTGAACCAACCCAACCCGCGGCATGCTAGCATCGAAGAAGTTCTTGAGGAGCCCATGCCCAAGTTCGTTATCGAACGTGATGTTCCCGGCGTCGGAAAACTCTCTGACGCTCAACTGCGCGAGATCTCCCAAAAGTCCGTCGCCGTGCTGAAAGACATGGGCGTCGGCATCCAGTGGCTCCACAGCTACGTCACCGGCGACAAGGTGTATTGCGTCTATCTCGCTCCTGACGAAGCGACCATCCTGGAGCATGCCCGACGCACGGGCCTTCCCGCCAATCGCATTTCCGCCGTCCGCCGGCTTCTCGATCCGACCAGCGCAGAATAGACTCCAGATCCGGCTGATAGCATCCCCGCTCACGAGCACGAGCGCGAGGGATCGCCCAACATCAGTACTTCTTCAATTGCCTTTTCGACCGGCAGGGCCCAGCCCTCGGACCAGGCTGTCCCGCCCATTGTGCTTCCCAATGCCTGCCGCGCCGTGTGCAGGCTGGCTTCCAGTTTGGCGTGTTCGGCTGGCGTAAGGGGCGCGCCGATATTCTGGCGCAACGCCGCCGCCGCTCCGGCCAGCCGCAGCGAGCGCTCCGCTTCCAGTTGCACCGCCGCCGAACACGCGAAACACTCCAGCAGACGGGCAATTCCTCGCTTGTGTTCCAGTTCCTGGAAGGTTGTGATGCTCTGCCGGTAAAGATCCTGCGCCATCGAATAATTTCCCTGATCGCTCGCCAGGTTTCCCAAATCCGCCAGCGTGCCTGCGATGCCCCAACGGTCGCCAAGCTCCCGGAAAATCTCCAGGCTTTCTTCGTACAAGGCTCGCGCCGCCGCTGGATCTCCCTGATCCCGTGCCACATCCCCTTGATAGTTCATCGACCAGGCAACGCCGGCTCGATCTCCCAGTCCACTGAAGATCGAGAGACACTCCGCGTACAGCGCTCGCGCCCTCGCATTGTCCCCCTGCAATTTGACGATATTCGCCAGGTTGCTCACCGCACTGGCCACTGCCTTCGGGTCGCCCAACTCTCTCCACACTGCGAGGCTCTCTTCGAACAACGATCGCGCACTCTGGATGTCGCCTCGGTCCCGCGCACTGACCGCCAGAGCATTCAGGCAAACAGCGGCGCCTTGCGCATCGTCCAATCGCCGCGAGATCTCCAGGCTCTCTCGAATGAGTGACTCTGCCGCTGCGTAATCTCCTTGTTCAACCCCGAGTACGCCGGCCGCAAACAGCGCGCGACTCCGCGCCTTGGTGGGAGCCTGTGCCCCCCGAATCTTCAGCAGCTTGTCCAGCCGGGCCCTGCCTTCCGCGAGATACTCGCGCATCTCCCAATAACGAAACAGAGCGCCGCCGAGACGGAGCCCCCACTCCACATCTTCCGTTTCTGTCAACCACTCCACGGCCGCGCGAAAATTGTCATGTTCGATCCCATAGTGCGCCAGCCAATCTGCGCTTACCGTTCCGATTTGCTCCGTCGCCTTCTCTTCTGCCAGAACCAGGCAGTACGCGGCATGAGCACGCTTGGCCAACGCCTTCTCGCCGCTCGCCTCCAGTTTTTCGAGGGCATACTCGCGAATGGTTTCGAGCATTACGAATCGCGGTTCACCATTGGCTTGCTCATCCCGCTGCGCCAGACTCTTGTCGACCATCGACTCCATGCCGTCGAGCAGATCCAAATCCAGATCACCTTTCGCATCGCAGACCGCTTCTGCTCCCTCCAAAGTGCATCCGCCCGCGAATACTGACAGTCTCCGAAAGAGCTTTTGCTCGTTCGGGGTCAGCAGATCGTGGCTCCAATCCATCGCGGCGCGAAGCGTCTGGTGCCGCTGGGGCATGTCTCGCGCACCGCCCGTCAACAGCTGCAGCCGGCTCGATAGACGCGCCCGCATGGCTGTGGGCGACAGCACTTTCACTCGCGCCGCTGCCAGTTCAATCGCCAGGGGCAGGCCATCCAGCCGCGCGCAAATCTCGGCGACCGCCGCTGCATTTTCTGCAGTCAGTTGAAAATCTGGCTTGACCGCAACCGCTCGCTGCACGAACAGCGCCACCGCCGGAGATCGCTCCAGCACCGCCACGGTTGCCACCGGCTGTTCCGGAAGCGCCAGCGGCGGCACCGGGAATTCGTTCTCCCCATAGACGTGCAGCGCCGACCGGCTCGTGACCAGCACCTTCAGCCGCGAGGCCACCGACAGCAGTTCGACCACGGTGGGCACCGCCCCAACCAGATGCTCGAAATTATCCAGCAACAGCAACTTCGGAGAGCGCCCCGAACGTCGCAAGTTCGACTTGAGTACTTCCATCGGAGACTGCGTCCCAGCTTCCCGGATCCCCAACGCCTGAACAATCGCCGATCCCAACAATCCCGGATCGCTCAGCGACGACAGCGGCACAAAATACGTCCCACCCGGAAAGTGTTCCCCCAGACGACTCGCCAGCTGCACCGCCAGTCGCGTCTTCCCGATCCCTCCCGGGCCCGTGATCGTAACCAGCGACACATCCGGACGCAGCAGGAGTTGTTCGGCCGCAGCCACTTCCTTTTCCCGCCCCAGGAATCCGGTCCTCTGCACCGGAAGATTCGAGGCAGGAATTTCGACCACCGGCTCGGCCGCCTTCTCCGAGAAACCTGAATGGATTGCATTGACTCCAGATGTGGTATTTCGACCCGACACCTTGCTCCGACTTTCGACTACAGGCGCGATGAATCGATATCCCCGTCCCGTGATCGTCTGCACAAAGCGCGCCTGTTCGGGATCGTCCTTCAGGACCTGGCGGATCTTGCGGATGGCGGCATTAATGCTGTTATCTGTATCGAGAAAGACGTCCTTGCCCCAAATCCGGTCGATGATTTGCGAGCGCGTCACCAGTTGCCCTCTCTCCTCGACCAGGAGGATAAGCAACTCCATCGGAATCCGTTCCAGTTTCAGAATCCGCCCGCCGCTGCGGAGCTCATAGCTGCGCGGATCTAACTCGAAGTCCTTGCCGAATTGAATCGACTCTGATTGTCGGACTGGATCGGACACCACAGCACGCTCCCCACAAGTTGCGGTCATTCTACATCGCTGCCCGCATGTGTCGCCAAGCCCAACATTCTGCTCGGCTTACGAATTCATGCAGATTCATCAGGCTTAAGGCGCTCGCCATGGTCAACCTCGAACGCTTCCGGCAGTATGCCTCCAGTGACAACGCAAACGTCGATCTGGGGACGACGTTCAAGAAATCGCCCGAGAGAATCCGAAGGCAGAGATTCCTTTACACGTATCGGGCTTCTCGGGCGCATTTCTTCAACACCAGGCACTGTTGCACTGCACTCTCGGCCAGGAAATTCCTGATGTTGACCCCACGTAAGCATGGGACCAAAGGACTACAAAACTGATTCCACAAGGAGAACTGCTATGACGACACAACTCACCACTCGCATCCACACCTCAACCACGAACATTCTGCGCCTGGCCTTGATGGCCAGCCTCACACTGGCCGCGCCTCTTCTCGCGGCAGCGCAAACCAGCCACCACGATCACACTCCTTCGGCCAAGCTCGTGCAATTGGTTCGGGACGCTACCAAGCAGTTTATTAATGTGAACAACGCCACCGCCGCAGGCTATGGACCCGCCTTTGGCTGCGTCAGCGGTCCCGACCACGGGGCGATGGGCATTCACTACGTCAACAGCACTTACGTCGGAGACGGCTTGATCAACGTCTCGCAACCGGAAGCTCTCATCTACGAGCCCGTAGGAACCGCACGGCGGCTGGTTGGCGTCGAGTACATTGTCGACGCTGCTACCTGGCTGGCCGCGAACGCCGGTGTTCCGCCCCAACTCGAGGGCCAGGACTTCCAGTTCGTCCCCGCTCCGAACCGCTTCAACCTCGACTCGTTCTTCGAACTGCACGTCTGGGCGTGGCGCGACAACCCGAACGGCGCGTTCGTCGACTGGAACAACCAGGTCAGCTGCGAAGGTCAGTAGAAGTAAGGTCAGTAGAAATCGCGTGTGTTCCTTCCCCCGTGGTATTGGGTGCCTCACCCTTTTTCGCGCAGTTTGCGAACAGGGTGAGGCGATCGGGAATCACGCGAACATTGCAATGCAAAAGGAGAATCAAAGCATGAAGACAACTGGAACCCAAACCACGCCTGTCTTGGAAAATACCGTCAATGGAGTCGCGCTTGACGGCCTCTCGAAGACAGTCGAAGCAATCAAGGCCGCTCCCACTCTCGCGAAATTCAATTTTCGCATCCGTAACGAATGGGTGGATGGCGGCCGCAATACCTCAACCGTGGACAATTTTTACGGCGCTGGCCAGGAACACCGCCGATCCAAGGCGTTCGTCCTCGAGGCCGACGAGCCTCCGGTTCTGCTCGGCAAGGATTCTGCCGCCAACCCCGTCGAACATCTGCTGCATGCCCTGGCGGGTTGTCTGACGTCATCCATGGTCTATCACGCTGCGGCGCGCGGCATTCATATTGAAGAAGTAGAGTCTTCTTTGGAAGGCGATATTGATGTGCGCGGATTCCTGGAACTCGACAAAAATGTTCGCAATGGCTATCAGGGAATCCGCGTCAACTTCAAGATTAAGGCCGACGTTCCCGACGAGCAGTTGCAGGAACTCTGCAAACTCGGTTCCGCCCACTCGCCCGTCTTCGACTCTCTCACCAACGGAGTGCCCGTCGCGGTGACGGCCCAACGTTTGTAGCGCACGCAAGCAGCTTGCTCGGTGGTCGGGTGCCCCATCCTAACGTCGCGCTTTTTGCGACGTTAGGGTGGGGATTTTGAAATTCGTGACCGCAATCACCGCCCACTCTCCCGCCCCGATGTACCGTGAGTCGTACTCCAGAAACATCAGGAGGCCTCATGCGCAAGCCCGCCCTGCTGCTCACCCTCGCACTCTTTACCCTCACGTCGCTATCCCACGCCGGCACTCTCGCCAATGTAACCGTCCCCGACACAATCCAAGTCGGAAGCACGACGCTGGTCCTCAACGGCATGGGACTGCGCACCAAGTACATGGTCAAGGTCTACGTCGCCGGACTCTACCTCGCACAGAAGTCCTCCGATCCCACCGCGATTCTGAAACCCGACGTCCCTCGGCGCATTGTCATGCACTTCGTGCGCGACGTCAGCAAGAACCAACTCACCGACGGCTTCACCGAGTCCTTCGAAAACAACACGCCCGATGCGGCGAAAACGCTGAAGCCCGACATCGATCGCCTCTTCGCCGTCCTCGACGCGGTTAAAGACGGAGAAGAACTCACCTTCACCTACGTTCCCGCCACAGGCACGGCCGTAGCGATCGCAGGCACAGAAAAGCTAACCATCGCCGGCCCCGCTTTCGCCGAACTGCTCTTCTCCGTCTGGCTCGGCCCCAAGCCCCCCAACGCCGCCCTGAAAAAAGGAATCCTGGGCCAGTAAGCCCACGAGTCAAACAGGCCCTGCGAGTCAGACAAGCCCCCTGAGTCAGACAGGTCTCGAGGGTGCCCCATCCTAACGTCGCGCCCTTTGCGACGTTAGGGTGGGGATTTTGCGATTCAGGGTAAAGATTTACTGAATGCGTAACGTGACAGTCAGCACGAGAGTTCGGCTAGGAAGAGTCTCCGACCTCGTCGACGTCAAGAAGGCCGGGTGCCCCATTTCTCGGGCGCCCTTTGCGCGAGAAGTGGGGATTTCCCATCCCACTCAACCAACCCTTCATGCAAAGGGAGTTTAGACTCTTGAGTATTTGAGTGGCGTGCCGCTATCGCACCTGTTATTTGACCCGCCGTGCCCAATACTCCGGTCGCCTGCTGCCATGAGCAACTGCCCAAATTATGATTGCAGCTTCTTCTTCTGAATAAATGAGGCAGAAAGGAAATCGCCACAGCAGGAACCGTCTGGTGTTGTTCTTGCCCAGAGGCCAGCGACTTGGGGCCTCGCGGATTGTCGTGGTAGCTCGACTCAGTTCTTCGATGAAATCGAACGCGGCCTTGGCGCTGTGCTTCTGATACCACGCGATCGCGTTCTTAACGTCTTCCCTTGCGCCTTCATGGTACTCAACACCCTTAGCGCTCATTCACCATGGCCAGAAGTTCGCGGTGCAGTTGCTCCCACGGAACGGTTACGGCTTTACCTGTTTTCAAGGCCTCCATTCGCCGCGCCACTTCCTCGTCCCATGCCTCTTGCACGGATCTCTCCGTCGCTCCCAGACTATCGAGCAATGTGTTCGCTAAGGCAGCGCGTTCCTCCACAGGAAGCTCAAGCGCCCGCTTCAAGAGATCGGAAACCTCTGGACTCATCGCCTCATTCTCCTATCATCAGTGTGCCACAACCACGCGCCGGGTGCCCCATTTCTCGCGCGCCCTTTGCGCGAGAAGTTGGGATTTTCCATCCACCTCCTCAACCCTCCCCGCAAACTTTTCCACAGCACAAATCGCATTTCATGTGACATCCAACCTTTACTGAGAAATTCAAAAAGCACAAAATCGGACCATGCTCGCAGATCTAACCAGCGCGTCCGCGATCATCCGAGAGACGAGCGGCCCGAGAACCGCCGCCAACTCCTTATTCCACAGGATTTTACCCGTAACTCCTTTCGCCTCAAGATTTTGCCCGGACCACACCGATCCGAAACTCGCAAGTCCTTTAGAACCAGGATTTTGACACCATGCCCCCAAAAAAAATGTGATACCTCACCCTACTCGCAACCAGAGCCAGCAGACCGAGTATGGGCCCCAACCGGAAGCGAGCAGCCGAAAGCCGGAAGCCCGACCGAGGTGTAAAATATCCAAGCAATCCCTTACACGTCATCTCCCAGCTTCGAAAGGATTCCCCCATGGCAACGCTTGAAGCCCCCGTCCGGCCACGCACGGCTCTGCATCAGGGACCATTTGTCACCGAGCCCTTTTACGACTTCCGCAACGAAGAGAACGCCCGCCGCATGCGCGCCGCCATCGCCAAAGTCCGCGGCCAACTTGGACGCGAATACGACCTCATCATCGGCGGCAAGCGCATCAAGACCACCGACAAGATCAAGTCGCTGAATCCGTCGCAACCATCGCAGATCGTCGGCATCCACCAGAAGGCCGGCAAGGACCACGTCGAGCCCGCAATGAAAGCCGCGCTCGAAGCCTTCCAGTCCTGGAGCCGCACCACCGTGGAAGAGCGCGCCGGCCTCGTCTTCCGCGTCGGCGACCTCATGCGCCAGCGCAAAATGGAATTCATGGCCTGGCTCGTCTTCGAAGTCAGTAAGAACTGGATTGAGGCCGACGCCGACATCTCCGAGACCATCGACTTCTGCGAGTTCTACGCGCGCGAGGCGTTGCGCTTCGCCAAGGCGCAAACGCCCATCCAACTGCCCGGCGAGCGCGACACGCTGCACTACATCCCGCTCGGCGTCGGCGCTGTAATTCCGCCGTGGAATTTCCCCTGCGCCATCATGGCCGGCATGACGCTCGCCTCCATCGTCAGCGGCAACACCGTCATCCTGAAGCCGTCGAGCGATTCGCCTACCATCGCCGCGAAGTTCGTCGAACTGCTCGAAGAAGCCGGCATGCCGGAAGGCGTAGTGAACTTCTGCCCCGGCGCTGGAGCCAGTTTCGGTGACGCCGTCGTCGCGCATCCCAAAACCCGCTACATCGCCTTCACCGGATCGCGTGAAGTCGGCCTCCACATCAACAAAACCGCCGCAACGCAAGCCCCCGGCCAGATCTGGATCAAGCGCACCATCCTCGAGATGGGCGGCAAAGACGCGATCATCGTCGACGCCGATGCCGACATCGACTCTGCCGTTGAAGGCGTCGCCCAAGCCGCCTTCGGCTTCCAGGGCCAGAAGTGCTCCGCCTGCTCGCGAGCCATCGTCGACCAGCGCATCTACGACAAGTTCCTCGAACAGCTGAAAGCCCGCGTCGAGAAGATCCAGGTCGGCGACGTCACCGAGAACGCCGCCATGGGCGCGGTCATCAACGAAGGCTCGATGAAGACCATCCTCGAATACATCGAGCAAGGCAAGAAAGACGGACGCCTCCTCACCGGCGGCGAGCGAGCTCCCGGCGAAGGCTACTTCATCCAGCCGACCGTGTTTGCCGACATTCCCGCGAAGTCAAAGCTCGAACAGGAAGAGATCTTCGGCCCGGTCCTCGCCGTAATTAAGGCCAAAGGCTTCGACCACGCGCTCGAAATCGCCAACGACACCGAGTTCGGCCTGACCGGCGCCGTCTACACTAAGTCGCGCGACAAGATCGACCGCGCCATCCAGGAGTTCCACGTCGGCAACCTCTACATCAACCGCAAGTGCACCGGAGCGATGGTTGGCGCGCATCCCTTCGGCGGCTTCAACATGTCAGGCACCGACTCCAAATCCGGCGGCCCGGATTACTTGTACCTATTCACGCAAGCCAAGGCCGTCGGAGAGAAGAGCGTCTAATCTGGTTACAGAAACAGAAAGGCCGCCCTTGCAGGCGGCCTTGTTTTGATTCCAGAAAGCTTACTGTGCGACTCCCGCCGGCGGTTGTGGCACCGCTCCAGTGGTCGTCGCCGCCGCAGCTTCATTCAGTATGCGGTGATGGATGGTGAACAGCGCCAGTTCCAGCCGGTCTGACACGCCGATCTTGTCGTAGACGTTGCGCAGGTAGTTCTTGATCACCTGCTCGGTGGTGCCGAGCTGCGTGGCGATCTCTTTGTTCTTATACCCCTGAACAATTAAGGCCACGATGCGCAGTTCCTTGGCGGTGAGCCGGTCGCGCACGCGCAGTCCGACCATATCGTTCTCGGTGAGTTCGCTCGGGACGGCGACGTCCTGCACCCAGGTTTCGCCGCGCGCCACTTTGCGCACGCAGTCGACGAGCGCGGCGCTGGTCACGTTGCGATAGACCACGCCGTGCGCGCCATTTGACATGTGCCGCTGCGCGCTCTCGCCGGTGTCGGCCAGGACGATCACGCGAGTCTTGGCTTTGTTTGCGCCCGCCACGATGGCGGCAAAGTCGCCATGGAATCCCGCAGCCACCACCAGCACCGCGGCACGGAACTTGTCCAGCGCCATGAACATCTGTTCAGGGGTCTGGGCTTGGGCCACAATGCGCATCTCATCTTCCACCGCCAGCACTTTGGCAATGCCGGCCCGGAAGATCGCCTGGTTATCGGCCAGAATCAGTTTGAGCATGTTGTTAACGCTCCCAAAAAGTCCGCTGCAAAACGATTATGAGTTCCTGACGAACTCGTACGAGTCGATCACGCAGGCCACGCCGCGGCCTTCGCCGCCTTCACCGGTCTCATCGGCGCGCACCACCCGCCCCTTGCACTGGATGGTCACATTCTCCTGACCGCCCGTCATTTCCGGGGGAAGCGTGATTTCAAATTCGACGGGGGAACCAATTTCCATTGAGGAATCGGCGCGGATATACACTCCCGCCGCGCTGAGATTCCCGGTCACTCCCTCGGCGTCTCCGCCGGTCTCGCCCTTGTGTATCTTGATCGGCAGTTCCAGCGGGAACCGTTTTCCGGTCCGTGCTTCTTCGCCCACGGTACCTCCTCTAGACTGGCCTGTTATGTGGTGTCCCTCTGCGAATGAGGCCAATGTCGTCAAACCAAGCTCCTGGCGGGCGCAGGCCCACTTTTATGCTCAGCACGGGTTATATCATGAAAGGCACCCGTGTAAAAGCCTGATAACCCGTTAGTTAACGGTAGCAACTAGGTTCCCCCCTGGCAGAAAGCCGGGATTCTCAAGACGAAGACCTTGAGCAAGCGGGCGGTTTGGGATCCTTCAGCCGTGAATACCTACTCGTACCGGCGGTCGAAAAAGGGTGGCCAGTCGCCGCGCTTGGCGGTGGCGATCAATTCTGTACCGAACTGGCCGCCAGAATTCACACCAAACAAGCGATGCCGAAACTTGCTCTGCTGCAGGATCGGCCATCGCAAGAGATCGCCGAGGCGCTGTTTCAGCGTGGGCGCGTAAGGGCGGAAGTTGTGAAGCCGAACATCATCGAAGCCGCAAATGTCGAGCAATGACACGAGATTGGATCCGGCAAAGCCGTACTCATGGGCCAAGGTCACGTAGAAGCTCGAATTCGCGCATGGGCCTTCCATATTCGGAGTGCGCACCAGCAGGGTTCCGCCGCGCCTGAGCGCCTGGTAAAGACTGTCCCCGAGCCAAAGCAGCGAGTACTTGGGCACGTGCTCGATCACGTGCGACATGTGGATGAAGTCGTACTGTTCCTTCTTGTCGCTCAGAAACTCCCCAATGTTGTCGTGGATCTCGTGCAAGGTGAGGCGGTCGGGAGCCCAATCGTGAACGTACTCTTTATTGACGATGCCGAAATCCGCGCCCGACAGATTGCGATAACCGAGTCTCAGACACGCTGCCAGGAACCATCCGCCGCCGAATCCAATATCGAGAATGCGCGCCTCCTTGTCGGAGGGCAAATACGGCGCGTACTGCTGCGCTGCCTCCATCACCATCGGACTCGCTTCGGTCTCGTTCCACGTGGGACGAGGCTTTTCAGAGGCGTGGCGCAGCGCCATGCGGCGGTACACTTCTGCAATGAAGGCGTGGGAGTCCATGGCTGGTTCTTCGCCGTACGGCAATGGAAGCCCAATAGTAGCAAACCGCCCGGTTCGCTTTCGGGTGCCGGTTCTCAGAGACGGTGGAGTTCTGTCAGAATGCAGACACGAGTAGGTCGAGGAGGATCTCGCGTGATATCCCTACATCCCTTGAGAAGTGTTAGTCGCTTCGTGACTCTTTGCTTGCTGCTTGCGTTCTTCGGTGTCTCGCGCCTAGTCTGTGCACAGTCCCCGGCGCAGGCGACGGCGCCGCCAGCGGCCCAAAAAGGCCAGACAGACAAGAACGCGGCCAAGCCCAAGATCGATGGGGGTTCCGAGGCGCGTGCGGCCGCTACCGACACTCTGGAAAAGTTAAACAGTGAACTGGAGAGCCTGGCCGCCAGAGTCTCGCCTGCGGTGGTGCAGATTCTGGTCACGGGCTACGGGCCCCTGCGCGAAGAGGATCGATCGCAGACGGCGTTCATCGTTCGCCAGAAAGCGGTGGGTTCAGGCGTGATTGTCGACCCGAGCGGCTACATCATGACCAACGCTCACGTCGTGGAGGGGGCACAGCGCATTCGCGTCGCCCTGCCGTTACCCATGGGCGAATCTCCCAGCCAGGTGCCGATTGGGAAGCGCCGCATCCTGGAAGCGCGACTCGTCGGTCAACATAAAGATACCGATCTCGCTCTGCTCAAAATCGACGAGACCGATTTGCCGACCCTTGTCTTGCTGAGCCAGCGGCCGCACGTCGGTCAACTCGTATTCGCCATTGGCAGTCCCGAAGGCTTGCAGAATTCGGTGACCATGGGCGTAGTGAGCGCGCTCGCCCGCCAGCCTGATGCCACCAAACCGATCACGTACCTGCAGACGGATGCTCCCATCAATCCAGGCAACAGCGGCGGCCCGCTGGTCGATATGAACGGCGCGGTTCTCGGCATTAACACGTTTATTCTTTCGCAAGGAGGAGGCAGTGAAGGCTTGGGCTTTGCGATTCCCTCGCGTGTGGTGGATTTCGTTTACCGCAGTCTGCGCAAGTACGGACACGTGCATAAAGTTGAAATTGGCGCGGGCGCGCAGGAGATCACGCCCACGCTGGCCGAGGGACTGCACCTTTCGCAGCGTTGGGGCGTTCTAGTGGACGACGTGAAGCCCGGCGGCCCGGCGGCTGCGGCTGGCCTGCAGATCCAGGACATTATTCTCAGCGCGGATGACCGCCGCATCGAAACTCTGCCATCGCTCTCGGCCGCTCTATACCTGCATCGCCTCGATCAGGTCGTGAAGCTGGAGATTCTGCGTGGCACGGAAAAGATGACGCTCTACGTGCCCGCGATTGAGCAGCATGATCACATGGACGAACTGCTCGACGCGGTGAATCCCGATAATAGTCTGATTCCCCGGCTCGGGGTCCTGGCCATCGACCTCACGGCCGATCTTAAGGCGCGGCTGGGTTCGCTGCGAATCCCGTCGGGAGTCGTGGTTGTGGGACGCGCGGCCGACTTGATCATGCCCGACACGGGTCTGGAGGCTGGCGACATCATTCACGCACTGAACACCACGCCTATCGATTCGATGGATACCCTGCGCGGTGCCGTAGCAAAGTTGAAGACCGGAGATCCGGTGGTGCTGCAGGTGGAGCGCGACGGCGGGCTGCAGTATGTGAGCTTTGAAATGGAGTGAAGCGACTGCGGTGAAGCCGATGCTGTCATCCTGAGCGAAGCGAAGGACCTATGTACTCCCCGCCAGTTGCACAGATCCTTCGCTTCGCTCAGGATGACAAGCGTATTTATCGTCCGAGTCCGGCGCCCATCGCCGCCGCTTTGGGTTTGCTCGCGTTCTCGATCACGACGCCCAATCCCTCACCTATCGTTTCCGCCACACACAGCTCGTCTGCGGTGAATGCATCCTGTGCTGAGCGATACAGAGCCAGCACGGCGGCCATCCCGGCTGTTCCTTCCAGGGGGACGGCCAGTGCCGAGCGCAGCGTGCTGTACTTCGTAGGATCGTTTAGGTATCCCGGCTCGACGGAAGGATTGCCGTTCAAGATCGGCTTATGGTTTTGCGCAACCCATCCCGAGAGCCCTTCGCCTTCGGGAATTCTCAAGGAGGAGAACAAGCGAAAGTTGTCACCGCTGACAAACTCCGCCGCGAGCATTCCATTCTTGGGCACATACACGGCCATGGAGTCATGCGGAACCAGATGCTTGAGGCGCGCTGCCAGCAGGGAAAGAACGTCTTCGCTGCGCAGCGATGCGCCAGCCTTTCGGCAAAGTTCGACAATTTCCTGACCTTGCTGTAGAGCGGAGAGAATCCGCGTGCCGGAATCTGCGACTTGCGCTGGCGTGGGAACCACGGGTGTGCCCGACTCCGCGAACCCCGCGGCGGGCGCGAGCCCTCGCTCGACCCTAATGTCGGTGGACAATTTCGGCGGAGCCTGCAATGGTTCCTCGGTCGCCATCTTTTCCAGTTCGATGTAGCGCCGGTGCAGGACAGAAACAATCTTTGGATCGAAACTCTTGCCCGAATCCTCCACTACCTTGGCCATCGCCTCGTTTAGCGGCAGAGCCTTGCGATATTGGCGGTCAGAGGCCAGCGCGTCGAGGCAATCCACCGCCGCGAGAATGCGAGCGCCAATCGGAATCTCCTCGCCGGCCAGTCCGTTAGGATATCCGCTGCCATCCCACTTTTCGTGATGTGCGCGCACGATCGGCACCACCGGATACGGAAAGTGCACCTGCTCCAGAATCTCCGCTCCGACGATGGGATGGATTTTCATCTTCTCGAACTCTTCGGGAGTCAATTTCCCCGGCTTCGAGATGATGTGCTCGGGCACGGCCAGCTTCCCAATGTCGTGCAGCACTGATGCTGCTTTCAGCGCTTCGGTCTCGTCCTCGCTCAAGCCCAGTTCCTTCGCCAGCGCCATGGCATAGACGCGCACCCGCTGCAGGTGTTCGCCGGTGGTTTCATCTTTGGCTTCGATGGCGAGAGCCAGTGCCTCGATGGTGCGCAGGTGCAGACTCGAAACCTGTTCGGCGTGCCGCTTCTCCGTCTCCATCTTTCCGAGGTAGAGACGGTACGAGCGGTACATCAGGTAAATGGGCGGCAGAATCAGCAGCGAGGACTGCCATCCGATGTGCCCGTTCAGAAAATGGACCAGCCCCGCAAGGGCGGCTCCGACCATGTAGTAGGGGAACAACCAGAGATGAGACTCGCCCCACACGCTCGCGATGGGCTTATCTTCTGTCAGTCCGATGATGGTGGACGTCGCTGCCGTATTGCAGCCGAAGTGCGTGATTGCCGCGACCAGCAGAGCGAGCGGTCCTGGCGCGTGCAGGACATAAATCACAACCAGCTTGTAAGCACCGTAAGCGATCGCACTCGAAACCGTGACCTGCGACAGGTTGAATACCAGCTGGACTACCTTCACCCGCCGCACTGGCTTCCAATAGAACTGCGCCAGTGTGCTGGCGAGTCCAATCACCAGCGTTTCGGGCAGACTCAATTCCAAGATTCCCAGCAGGGTGAACAGGAAGTTGACCGAGAGCGTCCCTTCAATACCGGGGAGGCTTACCTTGAGCGAAGAGGCCAGCGCCGCCGCGATCAGATAGCAAATAAACTTGACGGGATCGCTCGACTGCCAGTGAGAGAAGGCTAGCGCGAGGCAAACGGCCCCGGCCAGAGCCATGCCGGCGATAAACATCCGAGCGCCGATGGAGCGAACCCAAGACATGATAAGTGCTTAAATTTTCAACGAATTGGGGGGGCCTGTCCGCCCAAAACGACCTCCTCCCATTACCATCGTTTTCTCCAAACAAATCAGTCACTTAGAACGGACATAGGAGCCTGGCGATCACGCAAAATCCGTTTCAGGCGAGACAAATTGTCGCGTGCCCCGGGCGTGGGACAAAGTGCCCGTTGCGTTTCGCTACAACGCGTCGCAAGTCATTCATAAATAAGGGAAACTTGGGCCACCTTTGGGCACCCACCTGCACATACAGAGGTCACTTGGGGAATGGTTACGCGCCTTGTGGGCGCCTAGTGGGGTGATATGAAGAGATTAGTGCTTCTACTTTTGATCGTCGCGCTGCCGCTGGCGCATGCCGACGACTCCAAGCTATCGCCTGAGCTTCGGGGCAATCACTCGACGCAGAAGGTCCAAGTGATCGTGCAGTATGCGCCCGGAACCCAGGTCAATTGCAGCGGTCTGCTCGGCCTGGTGGGCTGCCTCGTCAATGACGTTCTGCAACTTGGTGGCACGATCCTGGGACAGTTGCCTCTGATCAACGGCGTGGTTGCGGTGCTTGACGGCAACGGCATCCAGACCCTCTCGAACCAGTCGAACGTCGTTTACATCAGCACGGATCGGCCATTGACGCCGTCGCTTAACAACGCCGCCGCTGCGGTAAACGCACAGTACGCGTGGCAATCGAACTACACCGGCGCCGGCATTGGTGTGGCTCTCATCGATAGCGGTGTGAGCAATCACGTGGATCTGTATCAAGGGATTCTTCCGCTCTCACGCGTTGTCTATAACCAATCCTTTGTGCCGGGAAATTCGAGCACAGTTGACCAATACGGACACGGCACTCACGTCGCCGGACTGATCGCTGGAGACGGGCTCAGCTCCACGGGCCCGCTCTACAACAAGACCTTCAAGGGGATTGCGCCGGGCGCAAACATCATTAACCTGCGGGGCCTGGATGCGGATGGAGCTTCGACCGATAGCGTGGTCATCGCCGCCATCAACGAGGCGATCTCCCTTAGGTCCCGCTACAACATTCGCGTGATCAATCTTTCCCTTGCCCGCGCGGTCTATGAGACGTACAACTGGATTCGCTCTGCCAGGCGGTCGAGAAAGCCTGGCAAAGTGGTATCGTGGTGGTCGTGGCTGCGGGCAACGATGGATGCAATCAGGCGACCGATGGCTATGCCACCATCACCTCGCCGGCAATGATCCATACGTCATTACTGTGGGCGGTGGAAGCCGATGGGCACGCCTACCCGCACCGACGATTTGATCGCCAGCTACAGTTCCAAAGGGCC
>CAVPNR010000038.1:0-22860 GCA_963706645.1 uncultured Acidobacteriaceae bacterium | reverse complement strand
AGCGCTGCACCAGGCCGGACAGCGCCAGCACCCGGCACAAGGGCGGATCTCGTTGTCACAATACCCCGTTGGCCAGTCGTTCAAGCTGACGGTGTCCTAGGGATGCGTCACCAAACTCTTCCGCGGCACGCAGCACCAGCATCAGCCGCACTACAAAAATGACTCCGACGATCGCCACCGCCAGCGTTGAGAACGATAACTGAGTGCCGGATCGACCGCACGAGCCACCGGCCCCGCGAGTTCTCCCACGATTCCGTAGAGGAGGATGCTGACCAGCATCGCCCACTACGGCACGCGCCGTGTTTTCAGGGCCCCGCTTCATCGAAGATGACGTTCTCGCTAGAAGTGGCGTTTACCCTACAAATCATTTTACGGCGGAATCCGTCTGAACAATACTTTTTTCGCGGACTCAGTGGCATGATGCTGATACACTCGCCCCGGCCGCATTCGCAAAAATATCTGGAACGACACGGGATTATTTCCATAACTCGAATCGAGCGCCGCTGGCTTCGAGTAAAATGCCACATCCGCGCCCAGCCCCAGCTGCCATGCGCGATTGTGAATCACGTCCCGCTCCCCGCCAAACGTGTAGGCCCCATTCCGGTAGACCGGTTCACCGGCTCCTGCGGAAACAATTCGTTCTTGTCCACCAGCTCCAGCCGTGTGAAGGCATAGTCTCGCTGCAAAAAGTTCACAGTGGATTCCAACAGATAGCTGTTCAGTGTCGTGTCCGTCGCGATCTTCTGAACGCGCCCCCACACCAGCGTCGTCGCCCACTGCCAGCAGCCAGTGGCCGGTTATATTCCGCCGACGCCGTCTCCCGCCACTGGCTTCCCGGCTCCAGCGCCTCCGGATGCTCCAGCCGTCCTATGCTGTATTGCACTGCCCAGTTGCGCGTCGGCGCCACAAACGCTCGCCCCGACCACGAATCCAGCGCCGCCAGTTGGATGCTCCACCGCTCCTCATTCGGCTCACGTCCGTTAAACGCCGAACCCTCGAGCTTCACGCGGTCAATCACGAATCCCGTCGTCACCACGCCAAAACTGGTGTGCGTTGAATCCTGCAAGTGGTGGCCCAGCGGCGCTAATGGCAACTCAGAAGCCGAAGCTCGGTGCAGATACGTCACTGGCCCGAGCGCAGGCTCTGCCGACGGCCCGCCATAGAGCTCCCACGAGACCTTCTCAGTCAGCGGCAGGGTGTACAGCGCCGCCAGTTCGGCGAACACATTGTGCGGATGCTGATGATCCACCAGAAGCTCTCCGTGATACGTCTCTCCCGTCTGAAAAAGCTCGGGAAACCCAGGGTGCGGAGACGTCAGCGATTCGGCAGAGAACATCTGCAGGAAAAGAAGAGTACCCGAGCCAACTCTGCTGCTCCATCGGCATGCCCCAATTCACAGATTCCGCCTTCCCCTCGCCACGCGGACCGCCCTGCTGGTTGTAATCCACAAAGATCGCCCCGTGAGCCATGAACTCCCATCCATGGCTCATCCACATCCACGCTGGTCCTTGCACAGACGCTGGCTGCCACGCTGTTCCCGATCCTTCATCCGGCGAGGGCAGTTGAAAAACCTTCGGTCCTCCATCGGCATGGGCATCTGCATGCCCGCCATCGATGTGTCCTGCTGCGGCGCCGGATGCTCGCGAGGAGCAGCGCTCTGCTGCGCGCAAGCAGAGATCGCCGACAGCACGAACAGAATCGATCCGCTGAACAAACCAGCCTTCACGAGAACCTCATTGCGGTATTCCCCACAAACCTTTTGCCGCTGAAACACGCCAGATCACACGAGGCGAGGTCACACGAGGAGGACCCTGCCATCAAGGCCTTCGTGGACCTTCGTGTCCTTCGTGGTTAGAGGTCTCTCAGATTCGCAACGGGGAAAGCCCAGGTGGACTGCCGCCAGTAGCGGCGTTCAAGGAAAAATGTCCGGAGAAAGTGCTGGCCAGCGAGAGGTCCTCGCCGCCATCCGACGCAGCGAACCGCGCGACCAGAGGCTGCATAGCACACACTGCGCTCGGCATCGCCGCGTTGTGACCGCTCACACAACACAGATAGTTGGCGGGGGATGGAACCGGAGTAGCAGGAGCATGGCCATGACATCCCGTATGACCTAACGGTATTGCTGGGATTGGCATCGCTTGCACGCCCGGCATCGCCGCCATTCCAATCAGCAGCACCACGCAACCGCGCGCAAGAGCCCGTGCATTGGTTTCTATGTCCCGGTGATTCGGATTCGGAGTTCTTCCGGCAACCGTTGCCGGATCTCTTCCGGCAACCGGTCATGCACCCGCCGCGCGCCCTCTTTGGCCGCGTCGAGCACCGTTACCGGCGCCGGTGTCGCTACGGCGACTCCCAGCCAGATCAGCGCAGAGAGTCCGAATCCCGCCAGCGCTGCGATCTCCAGCCAGAATGCGTGCCTCGGTCCTAAGTGCCAGATCACGCCAAATGCCAGCAGAAACACTCCCGCCGACACGGACGCCAGCGCGATCAGTCCCACATCAATCATGCGATGAATTTGTTGGCGGCTGCGGCAGTGTTCGCACTCCGCAAGATGGCTCTCGTAGTCGCCGCACATCTCGGGCGCCAAGCCGGATATGTCGTACCGCCAGCCCGCCAGGATCTTGCCAACGATTGGATCAATGCACTGCTGACTCATGGGGTAATACAAATATGCAAAGGCAAATCTGCAAACAATCACTCCAAAATCAGCCGCCTACAGGCGAATCGGCTCCATCGCCTCGGTTTGCGACGCCAGCAGCACGCGGTTCTGAAATAACCCGCCCCGCGTGGCCAAGGCTTTTTCCGCCTCTCTCCGAGCGATCTCTGGATGATTGTTCTGCTCTGAGAGATGCGCCAGCACGACAAAAGACGCACTATTATCATAGTCGTTCGTGAAGAAATCAGCGAGGGCCAGGTTCGAAAGATGCCCTACCCGGCTCATTACCCGCTGCTTTACCGACCACGGATACGGCCCCACCCGCAGCATCTCCAGATCGTGATTCGACTCCATCACCAGCACATCGCAGCCCCGAAGATGATCACGCACGCTCACCGGCAAATATCCCAGATCGGTCGCAACTCCAACCTTAATGCCCTCCGCGCGAAACGTATACCCCACTGGATCGGCCGCATCGTGAGGAATCGTGAACGGCTTTACCTCAATGTCCCCCACCTGAAATCGGCGGCCCGCGTCAAACTGCTCATACTTCTCCAGCTTCGGACGCTCGCCTTTCTCATTGCGCATGGCACGCGCCCATGCCTGATGCGTCCCGCCCGTCATGAATACTGGGATGCGCAGCTTCTTGGCCAGCGTTGCCAACCCGTAAACATGATCGGAATGTTCGTGCGTGATAAGAATCGCGGAGAGAGTATGTGGATCCTCGTCTAGCGTCTTGAGCCGCTTGAACGTCTCGCGGCAAGAGATGCCGGCGTCGACGAGAATCTTCGTGCAGGAGCTGGCCACCACCGCGCAATTCCCGCGGCTCCCCGAAGCCAGCATCGTCACACTTACGCCCATGCTCGCAGCATACGCGTAATTCCTGTGGAATCGGGAGTGACTTTCTGGTTAGCCGATACCTAAGAGCAGAACGCCCTGTGTGAAAATGGCTAATGGTTTATGTAGGGACGGCCGCCTCGGCCGTCCAGCGAAGGCGAAGCCCAGCGCCTCTAAGCTGAACGCATTGGCTCTAAGTGGAACCCCAGGCCGCTACTTTCCCTGTCGCAAATTCTCAATCACATCCCGCATGAACGATCCCCCATACGCCCCCGCGATCCCCGGCAGAAATGCCAGAAACGATCCATAGATCTGCGCCCGCGTCGGCTTCACCGTAAGGATTTCGTAAGCCGCCAACTCAGTCAGCGGAATAAAAACTCCAACGATCACCACCCACCGCCAAGGCCACCGCGGCCGCAGCATCCCAAGCAGAATCCCAGCCGACAGCACCAGCAACGCCGTGAACAGCAGATCGTTGACCGCGACATCCGCCCATCCCGTCCCAATGCCGCAAAGCGCAGCCAGCAGGTAGAACCAAATGTCGCTCCCGGTGCGTGAGACGTCCTCAGATGTTTTCATTCAACAATCAGCAATCAACAATCATCAGTATGTATAAAATCCCCGCCCGCTCTTACGCCCCAGCCACCCCGCGTCCACCATCTTGATCAGCAGTGGACACGGCCGGTACTTCGGATCGCCCAACCCATTCTGCAGCACGCGCATGATGTCCAGACAAACATCGAGTCCGATAAAATCCGCCAGCGTCAACGGCCCCATCGGATGCGCCATCCCCAACTTGAACACTTCATCCACCGCCTCAGCCGTGGCCACGCCTTCCATCACCGCATACATCGCCTCATTCAGCAGCGGCATCAGCACGCGGTTGGAAACGAACCCGGGCGCGTCGTTCACCTCGACCGGTGTCTTCCCCAGCTTCACCGACAGATCGCGCACCGCCGTGAACGTTTCCTGCGAAGTGGCCAGTCCGCGAATCACCTCCACCAACTTCATCACCGGTACCGGATTAAAGAAGTGCATCCCAATCACTTTTTCTGGCCGCTTGGTCAGCGCCGCCAGCTTGGTAATGGAAATCGACGACGTATTCGACGCCAGAATAATTCCCGGCCGCGTCACATGGTCTAAGTCTCGAAAGATTTCCGTCTTGATCTCAAACTTCTCCGTCGCCGCCTCAATGACAAAATCGCAATCCGCTAGTTGCCCGCGATCCGTCACCGGATGAATGTGCGCTAGTGCCAAAGCCTTGTCTTCGGCCGAAATCTTGTTCTTCGCCACTTCGCGATCCAGATTCTTGGCAACCGTCCCGACCGCGCGATCCAAAAACCGCAGCTCCACATCGCACAGCACAACGTCGAATCCGCCGCGCGCGAACACATGCGCAATCCCATTGCCCATGGTCCCTGCACCCACCACTCCCACCCGTTGAATGTTCATGAAGTTCGCCTCTAACAAAACGTTCGAGTCTACCACCGTGCCGCGATCCCCATACACTTGTCATCCTGAGGCGGCGCACTTTGCCCGCCGAAGGATCCATGCAACCCGCCAGGTGCTCCCCGGGTGCCCCATTTCTCGCGCGTAGTGTGCGCGAGAAGTGGGGACTTTGACTTCCAGAACCTGGGCCCCCCACAATTTGCTACACGCCACGACCCCACGCACTCCTCCGCGTGCGCCGAATCACACCCCTCTCGCAATCCACCTCCTAACATGAAAAGTCACTCTGAAATCTCTGCACGCACTCGCCCATGCCCGTAAAAACCATCATCGAACCCTTCCGTATCAAAAGCGTCGAACCCCTACACTGGACCACCCGCGAACAGCGTGAGCAACTACTCGAAGCCGCCTACTACAACCTTTTCCTGCTCCCCGCCGACGATGTCCTCATCGACCTGCTCACCGATTCCGGCACCGGAGCCATGTCCACCCACCAATGGGCTGCGATCATGGAAGGCGACGAAAGCTACGCCGGCAGCCGCAGCTTCGACCGCTTCAAGAATTCCATCCAGGACATTTTCGGCTACCGCCATGTCATCCCCACGCATCAGGGACGCGCCGCCGAGCGCATCCTCTTCGGCGTGGCCTGCAAGAAAGGGGACGTCGTCCCCAACAACACGCACTTCGACACCACCCGCGCCAACGTCGAATTCGTCGGCGCCGAGGCTGTCGATCTCGTCATCGAAGAAGGCAAGCACCCGGCGTCGACGCATCCCTTCAAAGGCAACATGAACGTCGGTGCCCTCGAGGCCCTCATCCGGCGCGTTGGCCGCGAGCACGTCCCGCTGGTCATGCTCACCGTCACCAACAACTCCGGCGGAGGCCAGCCCGTCTCCATGGAAAACGTGCGCCAAGTCAGCGCCCTCTGCAAGCGCCACCAGATCCCACTCTACTTCGACGCCTGCCGCTTCGCCGAAAATGCCTGGTTCATCAAACTGCGCGAGAAGGGATACGAGAACAAATCGCCAAAAGAAATTGCTCAGGAAATGTTCCGCCTCGGCGACGGTTGCACCATGTCCGCCAAGAAAGACGGCATGGCCAACATCGGCGGCTTCCTCTGCACCAACGACGACCTGCTCGCCCAGCAGGAAAAAGATCTCCTCATCCTCACCGAGGGCTATCCGACCTACGGCGGCCTCGCCGGACGCGATCTCGAAGCCATCGCCGTCGGAGTGCAGGAAGCCCTCGAAGAAGACTACCTCCGCTACCGCATCGCCTCGACCGCCTATCTCGGCAATCACATCGCGAGCCAAGGCGTGCCCATCGTCCAGCCTCCTGGCGGACACGCCATCTACCTCGATGCCCGCGCCTTCCTCCCGCACATTCCGCAGGATCAATTTCCAGGTGTCGCGCTCGCCGCAGAACTTTATCTGGAAGGTGGAATCCGCTCCGTAGAAATCGGCACCCTGATGTTCGCCGCCGCAGCAAAAATGGACCTCGTCCGTCTCGCCATCCCCCGCCGCGTCTACACACAGAGCCACATCGATTATGTCGTGGAAGTAATCCTGGAAGTCTGGAAGCACCGCGCCCAAATCCCCGGCATGCGCTTGACCCACGAAGCCCCATTTCTAAGGCACTTCACCGCCCACCTCGAACCGCTAAAAGTCGCAGCAGCCACGCGCTCATAACTTGGGCACGAGCGTGAGAAGAGTCGAAGAACTCGAGGGTGCCCCATTCTAACGTCGCGCCTTTTGCGACGTTAGAGTGGGGATCTTGACCTTTGATCCAGCTTTGTTATGGAATCAATGTCATTCACAAGTCAAATTTCGCGCCGCACCTGAACCAACCCAAGCCGCGGCATGCTAGCATCGAAGAAGTTCTTGAGGAGCCCATGCCCAAGTTCGTTATCGAACGTGATGTTCCCGGCGTCGGAAAACTCTCTGACGCTCAACTGCGCGAGATCTCCCAAAAGTCCGTCGCCGTGCTGAAAGACATGGGCGTCGGCATCCAGTGGCTCCACAGCTACGTCACCGGCGACAAGGTGTATTGCGTCTATCTCGCTCCTGACGAAGCGACCATCCTGGAGCATGCCCGACGCACGGGCCTTCCCGCCAATCGCATTTCCGCCGTCCGCCGGCTTCTCGATCCGACCAGCGCAGAATAGACTCCAGATCCGGCTGATAGCATCCCCGCTCACGAGCACGAGCGCGAGGGATCGCCCAACATCAGCACTTCTTCAATTGCCTTTTCGACCGGCAGGGCCCAGCCCTCGGACCAGGCTGTCCCGCCCATTGTGCTTCCCAATGCCTGCCGCGCCGTGTGCAGGCTGGCTTCCAGTTTGGCGTGTTCGGCTGGCGTAAGGGGCGCGCCGATATTCTGGCGCAACGCCGCCGCCGCTCCGGCCAGCCGCAGCGAGCGCTCCGCTTCCAGTTGCACCGCCGCCGAACACGCGAAACACTCCAGCAGACGGGCAATTCCTCGCTTGTGTTCCAGTTCCTGGAAGGTTGTGATGCTCTGCCGGTAAAGATCCTGCGCCATCGAATAATTTCCCTGATCGCTCGCCAGGTTTCCCAAATCCGCCAGCGTGCCTGCGATGCCCCAACGGTCGCCAAGCTCCCGGAAAATCTCCAGGCTTTCTTCGTACAAGGCTCGCGCCGCCGCTGGATCTCCCTGATCCCGTGCCACATCCCCTTGATAGTTCATCGACCAGGCAACGCCGGCTCGATCTCCCAGTCCACTGAAGATCGAGAGACACTCCGCGTACAGCGCTCGCGCCCTCGCATTGTCCCCCTGCAATTTGACGATATTCGCCAGGTTGCTCACCGCACTGGCCACTGCCTTCGGGTCGCCCAACTCTCTCCACACTGCGAGGCTCTCTTCGAACAACGATCGCGCACTCTGGATGTCGCCTCGGTCCCGCGCACTGACCGCCAGAGCATTCAGGCAAACAGCGGCGCCTTGCGCATCGTCCAATCGCCGCGAGATCTCCAGGCTCTCTCGAATGAGTGACTCTGCCGCTGCGTAATCTCCTTGTTCAACCCCGAGTACGCCGGCCGCAAACAGCGCGCGACTCCGCGCCTTGGTGGGAGCCTGTGCCCCCCGAATCTTCAGCAGCTTGTCCAGCCGGGCCCTGCCTTCCGCGAGATACTCGCGCATCTCCCAATAACGAAACAGAGCGCCGCCGAGACGGAGCCCCCACTCCACATCTTCCGTTTCTGTCAACCACTCCACGGCCGCGCGAAAATTGTCATGTTCGATCCCATAGTGCGCCAGCCAATCTGCGCTTACCGTTCCGATTTGCTCCGTCGCCTTCTCTTCTGCCAGAACCAGGCAGTACGCGGCATGAGCACGCTTGGCCAACGCCTTCTCGCCGCTCGCCTCCAGTTTTTCGAGGGCATACTCGCGAATGGTTTCGAGCATTACGAATCGCGGTTCACCATTGGCTTGCTCATCCCGCTGCGCCAGACTCTTGTCGACCATCGACTCCATGCCGTCGAGCAGATCCAAATCCAGATCACCTTTCGCATCGCAGACCGCTTCTGCTCCCTCCAAAGTGCATCCGCCCGCGAATACTGACAGTCTCCGAAAGAGCTTTTGCTCGTTCGGGGTCAGCAGATCGTGGCTCCAATCCATCGCGGCGCGAAGCGTCTGGTGCCGCTGGGGCATGTCTCGCGCACCGCCCGTCAACAGCTGCAGCCGGCTCGATAGACGCGCCCGCATGGCTGTGGGCGACAGCACTTTCACTCGCGCCGCTGCCAGTTCAATCGCCAGGGGCAGGCCATCCAGCCGCGCGCAAATCTCGGCGACCGCCGCTGCATTTTCTGCAGTCAGTTGAAAATCTGGCTTGACCGCAACCGCTCGCTGCACGAACAGCGCCACCGCCGGAGATCGCTCCAGCACCGCCACGGTTGCCACCGGCTGTTCCGGAAGCGCCAGCGGCGGCACCGGGAATTCGTTCTCCCCATAGACGTGCAGCGCCGACCGGCTCGTGACCAGCACCTTCAGCCGCGAGGCCACCGACAGCAGTTCGACCACGGTGGGCACCGCCCCAACCAGATGCTCGAAATTATCCAGCAACAGCAACTTCGGAGAGCGCCCCGAACGTCGCAAGTTCGACTTGAGTACTTCCATCGGAGACTGCGTCCCAGCTTCCCGGATCCCCAACGCCTGAACAATCGCCGATCCCAACAATCCCGGATCGCTCAGCGACGACAGCGGCACAAAATACGTCCCACCCGGAAAGTGTTCCCCCAGACGACTCGCCAGCTGCACCGCCAGTCGCGTCTTCCCGATCCCTCCCGGGCCCGTGATCGTAACCAGCGACACATCCGGACGCAGCAGGAGTTGTTCGGCCGCAGCCACTTCCTTTTCCCGCCCCAGGAATCCGGTCCTCTGCACCGGAAGATTCGAGGCAGGAATTTCGACCACCGGCTCGGCCGCCTTCTCCGAGAAACCTGAATGGATTGCATTGACTCCAGATGTGGTATTTCGACCCGACACCTTGCTCCGACTTTCGACTACAGGCGCGATGAATCGATATCCCCGTCCCGTGATCGTCTGCACAAAGCGCGCCTGTTCGGGATCGTCCTTCAGGACCTGGCGGATCTTGCGGATGGCTGCATTAATGCTGTTATCTGTATCGAGAAAGACGTCCTTGCCCCAAATCCGGTCGATGATTTGCGAGCGCGTCACCAGTTGCCCTCTCTCCTCGACCAGGAGGATAAGCAACTCCATCGGAATCCGTTCCAGTTTCAGAATCCGCCCGCCGCTGCGGAGCTCATAGCTGCGCGGATCTAACTCGAAGTCCTTGCCGAATTGAATCGACTCTGATTGTCGGACTGGATCGGACACCACAGCACGCTCCCCACAAGTTGCGGTCATTCTACATCGCTGCCCGCATGTGTCGCCAAGCCCAACATTCTGCTCGGCTTACGAATTCATGCAGATTCATCAGGCTTAAGGCGCTCGCCATGGTCAACCTCGAACGCTTCCGGCAGTATGCCTCCAGTGACAACGCAAACGTCGATCTGGGGACGACGTTCAAGAAATCGCCCGAGAGAATCCGAAGGCAGAGATTCCTTTACACGTATCGGGCTTCTCGGGCGCATTTCTTCAACACCAGGCACTGTTGCACTGCACTCTCGGCCAGGAAATTCCTGATGTTGACCCCACGTAAGCATGGGACCAAAGGACTACAAAACTGATTCCACAAGGAGAACTGCTATGACGACACAACTCACCACTCGCATCCACACCTCAACCACGAACATTCTGCGCCTGGCCTTGATGGCCAGCCTCACACTGGCCGCGCCTCTTCTCGCGGCAGCGCAAACCAGCCACCACGATCACACTCCTTCGGCCAAGCTCGTGCAATTGGTTCGGGACGCTACCAAGCAGTTTATTAATGTGAACAACGCCACCGCCGCAGGCTATGGACCCGCCTTTGGCTGCGTCAGCGGTCCCGACCACGGGGCGATGGGCATTCACTACGTCAACAGCACTTACGTCGGAGACGGCTTGATCAACGTCTCGCAACCGGAAGCTCTCATCTACGAGCCCGTAGGAACCGCACGGCGGCTGGTTGGCGTCGAGTACATTGTCGACGCTGCTACCTGGCTGGCCGCGAACGCCGGTGTTCCGCCCCAACTCGAGGGCCAGGACTTCCAGTTCGTCCCCGCTCCGAACCGCTTCAACCTCGACTCGTTCTTCGAACTGCACGTCTGGGCGTGGCGCGACAACCCGAACGGCGCGTTCGTCGACTGGAACAACCAGGTCAGCTGCGAAGGTCAGTAGAAGTAAGGTCAGCAGAAATCGCGTGTGTTCCTTCCCCCGTGGTATTGGGTGCCTCACCCTTTTTCGCGCAGTTTGCGAACAGGGTGAGGCGATCGGGAATCACGCGAACATTGCAATGCAAAAGGAGAATCAAAGCATGAAGACAACTGGAACCCAAACCACGCCTGTCTTGGAAAATACCGTCAATGGAGTCGCGCTTGACGGCCTCTCGAAGACAGTCGAAGCAATCAAGGCCGCTCCCACTCTCGCGAAATTCAATTTTCGCATCCGTAACGAATGGGTGGATGGCGGCCGCAATACCTCAACCGTGGACAATTTTTACGGCGCTGGCCAGGAACACCGCCGATCCAAGGCGTTCGTCCTCGAGGCCGACGAGCCTCCGGTTTTGCTCGGCAAGGATTCTGCCGCCAACCCCGTCGAACATCTCCTTCATGCCTTGGCCGGTTGTCTGACTTCATCCATGGTCTATCACGCAGCCGCCCGCGGCATTCATATTGAAGAAGTAGAGTCTTCTCTGGAAGGCGATATCGATCTGCACGGATTCCTGGAACTCGACAAGAATGTTCGCAACGGCTATCAGGGAATCCGCGTCAACTTCAAGATCAAGGCCGACGTTCCAGACGAACAGCTGCAAGAGCTCTGCAAGCTCGGTTCGGCACACTCGCCCGTCTTCGACTCCCTCACCAACGGAGTGCCCGTCGCGGTGACGGCCCAACGTTTGTAGCGCACGCAAGCAGCTTGCTCGGTGGTCGGGTGCCCCATCCTAACGTCGCGCTTTTTGCGACGTTAGGGTGGGGATTTTGAAATTCGTGACCGCAATCACCGCCCACTCTCCCGCCCCGGATGTACCGTGAGTCGTAATCTAGAAACATCAGGAGGCCTCATGCGCCGAACCGCCATGTTGCTGACCCTCGCGGTATTCGTCCTGGCGTCGTTATCCCACGCCGGCACTCTCGCCAACGTAACTCTGCCCGACACAAATCAAGTCGGAAACACAACCCTCGTCCTCAACGGCATGGGATTGCGCACTAAGTACGCCTTCAAGGTCTACGTCGCCGGACTCTACATCCCCCAAAAATCTGCCGATCCAAGCGCGATTCTCAAACCGGACGTCCCCCGGCGCATCGTCATGCACTTCGTGCGCGACGTCAGCAAGAACCAACTCACCGACGGCTTCACCGAGTCCTTCGAAAACAACACGCCCGATGCGGCGAAAACGCTGAAGCCCGACATCGATCGCCTCTTCGCCGTCCTCGACGCGGTTAAGGACGGAGAAGAACTCACCTTCACCTACGTCCCCGCCACCGGCACGGCCGTAGCGATCGCAGGCACAGAAAAACTAACCATCGCCGGCCCCGCCTTCGCCGACATGCTCTTCTCCGTCTGGCTCGGCCCCAAGCCCCCCAACGCCGCCCTGAAAAAAGGAATCCTGGGCCAATAGGCCCGTGAGTCAAACAAGCCCCGTAAGTCAGACAGCCCCCGTGAGTCAGACAGACCCCGAGGGTGCCCCATCCTAACGTCGCGTACTTTGCGACGTTAGGGTGGGGATTTTGACACTGAGCGAAGCCGAAGGGGTCGGGATCTTGACTTCCGGATCGCGGATCGACGTTACGAGACAGCCCTGCCGGGTGCCCCATTTATCGCGCGCCCTTTGCGCGAGAAGCGGGGATTTTCCATCCACCCTAAACTCCTGTCCGCAAACTTCTTCACAGAACAAAAACGCATTGGCAATAATATGCGTGCCGAATCAAAAGGCAAGTGTCATAGTGCCAGAAGTGGGGATGGGTCGTGAGCGGCTACTGCGCATGCTCCCATTTCTCGGCCATGCTAGACCGCACTGGCGTGGATTGGTGGCTATGCATGTTCGATTTTCAAACCTATTGGGATAGCAGTGACGCAACCCCATCCGACGATAACCTTCCGGCATTTCCGATGGTCATTGCAGCCTGCTACGTTTCCACTAAAACGCAGTGGGACGAATTCAATAGGAACTGGAAGAAGGCGTTAGATCAAGAAGGATTGTCTTTTTTCCACATGACCGATTTCATGGCAAGCCGCGAGCGCGGTGTAAAGCCATATTGCGATTGGGACCAACCGAAACGAGATAGGTTTTATTATCGTCTGGCTAACATTATCAGAACGCGAATCAGGGCTGGGTTTGTCTTTGGGCTACCTACTGAATCCTTTGATTTACATACTCCGGAACACTTCAAGAGGGATTTAGGCAAGCGGCCTTTCACCTTCGCTGTTCGGAGCGTCCTTGATTTACTTAGCCAATGGTACGCAGTTTATGGCTCGGGCAAATCAGTGCAGTATGTGTTTGACAGAATGGGGAAAGGCAGCGGAGAGATCACGGCGATCTTCGACATCGCAAAGGAACGACCAGAGTGGGCAGCAAGACTGGGAGTTCTCACGAATGAGTCGGACGGCATTGCCTTTGAGAATAAGGAATTTTTCAGACCTCTTCAAGCGGCCGATATTCTCGCGTGGAATATGCGGAGTTTCATGCAGGATGAAATCAGGAGAGGCTTACCAGAAGACGGCCCCGGACGAATACGTCCTTATTTCCAGGTGCTGCGTAAATCTTCGGTGAGGATCGGTTTCATGCGAGACCGTGACCTCGACAAAGCAGCGCGCGACATATCGGAATACGAGGAGCGCGAAGGGAAACCCGCCTACAAGATGACGCGCAGGCAATTTAATGACAAATGGAGGAAACGTGAATCCCAAGAATAAGCCCAGCTCGGAATACGACAATTTCGACCGCACCATGCGGAAACTGATAAGTGTTCCGCATAGCGAAATCAAGACCAAATTGGACGCCGGGTGCCCCATTTCTCGCGCGCCCTTTGCGCGAGAAGTTGGGATTTTCCATCCACCTCCTCAACCCTCCCCGCAAACTTTTCCACAGCACAAATCGCATTTCATGTGACATCCAACCTTTACTGAGAAATTCAAAAAGCACAAAATCGGACCATGCTCGCAGATCTAACCAGCGCGTCCGCGATCATCCGAGAGACGAGCGGCCCGAGAACCGCCGCCAACTCCTTATTCCACAGGATTTTACCCGTAACTCCTTTCGCCTCAAGATTTTGCCCGGACCACACCGATCCGAAACTCGCAAGTCCTTTAGAACCAGGATTTTGACACCATGCCCCCAAAAAAAATGTGATACCTCACCCTACTCGCAACCAGAGCCAGCAGACCGAGTATGGGCCCCAACCGGAAGCGAGCAGCCGAAAGCCGGAAGCCCGACCGAGGTGTAAAATATCCAAGCAATCCCTTACACGTCATCTCCCAGCTTCGAAAGGATTCCCCCATGGCAACGCTTGAAGCCCCCGTCCGGCCACGCACGGCTCTGCATCAGGGACCATTTGTCACCGAGCCCTTTTACGACTTCCGCAACGAAGAGAACGCCCGCCGCATGCGCGCCGCCATCGCCAAAGTCCGCGGCCAACTTGGACGCGAATACGACCTCATCATCGGCGGCAAGCGCATCAAGACCACCGACAAGATCAAGTCGCTGAATCCGTCGCAACCATCGCAGATCGTCGGCATCCACCAGAAGGCCGGCAAGGACCACGTCGAGCCCGCAATGAAAGCCGCGCTCGAAGCCTTCCAGTCCTGGAGCCGCACCACCGTGGAAGAGCGCGCCGGCCTCGTCTTCCGCGTCGGCGACCTCATGCGCCAGCGCAAAATGGAATTCATGGCCTGGCTCGTCTTCGAAGTCAGTAAGAACTGGATTGAGGCCGACGCCGACATCTCCGAGACCATCGACTTCTGCGAGTTCTACGCGCGCGAGGCGTTGCGCTTCGCCAAGGCGCAAACGCCCATCCAACTGCCCGGCGAGCGCGACACGCTGCACTACATCCCGCTCGGCGTCGGCGCTGTAATTCCGCCGTGGAACTTCCCCTGCGCCATCATGGCCGGCATGACGCTCGCCTCCATCGTCAGCGGCAACACCGTCATCCTGAAGCCGTCGAGCGATTCGCCTACCATCGCCGCGAAGTTCGTCGAACTGCTCGAAGAAGCCGGCATGCCGGAAGGCGTAGTGAACTTCTGCCCCGGCGCTGGAGCCAGTTTCGGTGACGCCGTCGTCGCGCATCCCAAAACCCGCTACATCGCCTTCACCGGATCGCGTGAAGTCGGCCTCCACATCAACAAAACCGCCGCAACGCAAGCCCCCGGCCAGATCTGGATCAAGCGCACCATCCTCGAGATGGGCGGCAAAGACGCGATCATCGTCGACGCCGATGCCGACATCGACTCTGCCGTTGAAGGCGTCGCCCAAGCCGCCTTCGGCTTCCAGGGCCAGAAGTGCTCCGCCTGCTCGCGAGCCATCGTCGACGAGCGCATCTACGACAAGTTCCTCGAACAGCTGAAAGCCCGCGTCGAGAAGATCCAGGTCGGCGACGTCACCGAGAACGCCGCCATGGGCGCGGTCATCAATGAAGGCTCAATGAAGACCATCCTCGAATACATCGAGCAGGGCAAGAAAGAAGGACGCCTACTCACCGGCGGCGAACGAGCTCCCGGCGAAGGCTACTTCATCCAGCCGACCGTGTTTGCCGACATTCCCGCGAAGTCAAAGCTCGAACAGGAAGAGATATTCGGCCCCGTGCTCGCGGTAATTAAGGCTAAAGGCTTCGACCACGCGCTCGAAATCGCCAATGACACCGAGTTCGGCCTGACCGGCGCCGTCTACACCAAGTCGCGCGACAAGATCAACCGGGCCATCCAGGAGTTCCACGTCGGCAACCTCTACATCAACCGCAAGTGCACGGGCGCGATGGTTGGCGCGCATCCCTTCGGCGGCTTCAACATGTCAGGCACCGACTCCAAATCCGGCGGCCCGGATTACTTGTACCTATTCACGCAAGCCAAGGCCGTCGGAGAGAAGAGCGTCTAATCTGGTTACAGAAACAGAAAGGCCGCCCTTGCAGGCGGCCTTGTTTTGATTCCAGAAAGCTTACTGGGCGACTCCCGCCGGCGGTTGTGGCACCGCGCCAGTGGTCGTTGCCGCCGCAGCTTCATTCAGAATGCGGTGATGGATGGTGAACAGCGCCAGTTCCAGCCGGTCTGACACGCCGATCTTGTCGTAGACGTTGCGCAGGTAGTTCTTGATCACCTGCTCGGTGGTGCCGAGCTGCGTGGCGATCTCTTTGTTCTTATACCCCTGAACAATTAAGGCCACGATGCGCAGTTCCTTGGCGGTGAGCCGGTCGCGCACGCGCAGTCCGACCATATCGTTCTCGGTGAGTTCGCTCGGGACGGCGACGTCCTGCACCCAGGTTTCGCCGCGCGCCACTTTGCGCACGCAGTCGACGAGCGCGGCGCTGGTCACGTTGCGATAGACCACGCCGTGCGCGCCATTTGACATGTGCCGCTGCGCGCTCTCGCCGGTGTCGGCCAGGACGATCACGCGAGTCTTGGCTTTGTTTGCGCCCGCCACGATGGCGGCAAAGTCGCCATGGAATCCCGCAGCCACCACCAGCACCGCGGCACGGAACTTGTCCAGCGCCATGAACATCTGTTCAGGGGTCTGGGCTTGGGCCACAATGCGCATCTCATCTTCCACCGCCAGCACTTTGGCAATGCCGGCCCGGAAGATCGCCTGGTTATCGGCCAGAATCAGTTTGAGCATGTTGTTAACGCTCCCAAAAAGTCCGCTGCAAAACGATTATGAGTTCCTGACGAACTCGTATGAGTCGATCACGCAGGCCACGCCGCGGCCTTCTCCGCCTTCACCGGTCTCATCGGCGCGCACAACCCGCCCCTTGCACTGGATGGTCACATTCTCCTGACCGCCCGTCATTTCCGGGGGAAGCGTGATTTCAAATTCGACGGGGGAACCAATTTCCATTGAGGAATCGGCGCGGATATACACTCCCGCCGCGCTGAGATTCCCGGTCACTCCCTCGGCGTCTCCGCCGGTCTCGCCCTTGTGTATCTTGATCGGCAGTTCCAGCGGGAACCGTTTTCCGGTCCGTGCTTCTTCGCCCACGGTACCTCCTCTAGACTGGCCTGTTATGTGGTGTCCCTCTGCGAATGAGGCCAATGTCGTCAAACCAAGCTCCTGGCGGGCGCAGGCCCACTTTTATGCTCAGCACGGGTTATATCATGAAAGGCACCCGTGTAAAAGCCTGATAACCCGTTAGTTAACGGTAGCAACTAGGTTCCCCCCTGGCAGAAAGCCGGGATTCTCAAGACGAAGACCTTGAGCAAGCGGGCGGTTTGGGATCCTTCAGCCGTGAATACCTACTCGTACCGGCGGTCGAAAAAGGGTGGCCAGTCGCCGCGCTTGGCGGTGGCGATCAATTCTGTACCGAACTGGCCGCCAGAATTCACACCAAACAAGCGATGCCGAAACTTGCTCTGCTGCAGGATCGGCCATCGCAAGAGATCGCCGAGGCGCTGTTTCAGCGTGGGCGCGTAAGGGCGGAAGTTGTGAAGCCGAACATCATCGAAGCCGCAAATGTCGAGCAATGACACGAGATTGGATCCGGCAAAGCCGTACTCATGGGCCAAGGTCACGTAGAAGCTCGAATTCGCGCATGGGCCTTCCATATTCGGAGTGCGCACCAGCAGGGTTCCGCCGCGCCTGAGCGCCTGGTAAAGACTGTCCCCGAGCCAAAGCAGCGAGTACTTGGGCACGTGCTCGATCACGTGCGACATGTGGATGAAGTCGTACTGTTCCTTCTTGTCGCTCAGAAACTCCCCAATGTTGTCGTGGATCTCGTGCAAGGTGAGGCGGTCGGGAGCCCAATCGTGAACGTACTCTTTATTGACGATGCCGAAATCCGCGCCCGACAGATTGCGATAACCGAGTCTCAGACACGCTGCCAGGAACCATCCGCCGCCGAATCCAATATCGAGAATGCGCGCCTCCTTGTCGGAGGGCAAATACGGCGCGTACTGCTGCGCTGCCTCCATCACCATCGGACTCGCTTCGGTCTCGTTCCACGTGGGACGAGGCTTTTCAGAGGCGTGGCGCAGCGCCATGCGGCGGTACACTTCTGCAATGAAGGCGTGGGAGTCCATGGCTGGTTCTTCGCCGTACGGCAATGGAAGCCCAATAGTAGCAAACCGCCCGGTTCGCTTTCGGGTGCCGGTTCTCAGAGACGGTGGAGTTCTGTCAGAATGCAGACACGAGTAGGTCGAGGAGGATCTCGCGTGATATCCCTACATCCCTTGAGAAGTGTTAGTCGCTTCGTGACTCTTTGCTTGCTGCTTGCGTTCTTCGGTGTCTCGCGCCTAGTCTGTGCACAGTCCCCGGCGCAGGCGACGGCGCCGCCAGCGGCCCAAAAAGGCCAGACAGACAAGAACGCGGCCAAGCCCAAGATCGATGGGGGTTCCGAGGCGCGTGCGGCCGCTACCGACACTCTGGAAAAGTTAAACAGTGAACTGGAGAGCCTGGCCGCCAGAGTCTCGCCTGCGGTGGTGCAGATTCTGGTCACGGGCTACGGGCCCCTGCGCGAAGAGGATCGATCGCAGACGGCGTTCATCGTTCGCCAGAAAGCGGTGGGTTCAGGCGTGATTGTCGACCCGAGCGGCTACATCATGACCAACGCTCACGTCGTGGAGGGGGCACAGCGCATTCGCGTCGCCCTGCCGTTACCCATGGGCGAATCTCCCAGCCAAGTGCCGATTGGGAAGCGCCGCATCCTGGAAGCGCGACTCGTCGGTCAACATAAAGATACCGATCTCGCTCTGCTCAAAATCGACGAGACCGATTTGCCGACCCTTGTCTTGCTGAGCCAGCGGCCGCACGTCGGTCAACTCGTATTCGCCATTGGCAGTCCCGAAGGCTTGCAGAATTCGGTGACCATGGGCGTAGTGAGCGCGCTCGCCCGCCAGCCTGATGCCACCAAACCGATCACGTACCTGCAGACGGATGCTCCCATCAATCCAGGCAACAGCGGCGGCCCGCTGGTCGATATGAACGGCGCGGTTCTCGGCATTAACACGTTTATTCTTTCGCAAGGAGGAGGCAGTGAAGGCTTGGGCTTTGCGATTCCCTCGCGTGTGGTGGATTTCGTTTACCGCAGTCTGCGCAAGTACGGACACGTGCATAAAGTTGAAATTGGCGCGGGCGCGCAGGAGATCACGCCCACGCTGGCCGAGGGACTGCACCTTTCGCAGCGTTGGGGCGTTCTAGTGGACGACGTGAAGCCCGGCGGCCCGGCGGCTGCGGCTGGCCTGCAGATCCAGGACATTATTCTCAGCGCGGATGACCGCCGCATCGAAACTCTGCCATCGCTCTCGGCCGCTCTATACCTGCATCGCCTCGATCAGGTCGTGAAGCTGGAGATTCTGCGTGGCACGGAAAAGATGACGCTCTACGTGCCCGCGATTGAGCAGCATGATCACATGGACGAACTGCTCGACGCGGTGAATCCCGATAATAGTCTGATTCCCCGGCTCGGGGTCCTGGCCATCGACCTCACGGCCGATCTTAAGGCGCGGCTGGGTTCGCTGCGAATCCCGTCGGGAGTCGTGGTTGTGGGACGCGCGGCCGACTTGATCATGCCCGACACGGGTCTGGAGGCTGGCGACATCATTCACGCACTGAACACCACGCCTATCGATTCGATGGATACCCTGCGCGGTGCCGTAGCAAAGTTGAAGACCGGAGATCCGGTGGTGCTGCAGGTGGAGCGCGACGGCGGGCTGCAGTATGTGAGCTTTGAAATGGAGTGAAGCGACTGCGGTGAAGCCGATGCTGTCATCCTGAGCGAAGCGAAGGACCTATGTACTCCCCGCCAGTTGCACAGATCCTTCGCTTCGCTCAGGATGACAAGCGTATTTATCGTCCGAGTCCGGCGCCCATCGCCGCCGCTTTGGGTTTGCTCGCGTTCTCGATCACGACGCCCAATCCCTCACCTATCGTTTCCGCCACACACAGCTCGTCTGCGGTGAATGCATCCTGTGCTGAGCGATACAGAGCCAGCACGGCGGCCATCCCGGCTGTTCCTTCCAGGGGGACGGCCAGTGCCGAGCGCAGCGTGCTGTACTTCGTAGGATCGTTTAGGTATCCCGGCTCGACGGAAGGATTGCCGTTCAAGATCGGCTTATGGTTTTGCGCAACCCATCCCGAGAGCCCTTCGCCTTCGGGAATTCTCAAGGAGGAGAACAAGCGAAAGTTGTCACCGCTGACAAACTCCGCCGCGAGCATTCCATTCTTGGGCACATACACGGCCATGGAGTCATGCGGAACCAGATGCTTGAGGCGCGCTGCCAGCAGGGAAAGAACGTCTTCGCTGCGCAGCGATGCGCCAGCCTTTCGGCAAAGTTCGACAATTTCCTGACCTTGCTGTAGAGCGGAGAGAATCCGCGTGCCGGAATCTGCGACTTGCGCTGGCGTGGGAACCACGGGTGTGCCCGACTCCGCGAACCCCGCGGCGGGCGCGAGCCCTCGCTCGACCCTAATGTCGGTGGACAATTTCGGCGGAGCCTGCAATGGTTCCTCGGTCGCCATCTTTTCCAGTTCGATGTAGCGCCGGTGCAGGACAGAAACAATCTTTGGATCGAAACTCTTGCCCGAATCCTCCACTACCTTGGCCATCGCCTCGTTTAGCGGCAGAGCCTTGCGATATTGGCGGTCAGAGGCCAGCGCGTCGAGGCAATCCACCGCCGCGAGAATGCGAGCGCCAATCGGAATCTCCTCGCCGGCCAGTCCGTTAGGATATCCGCTGCCATCCCACTTTTCGTGATGTGCGCGCACGATCGGCACCACCGGATACGGAAAGTGCACCTGCTCCAGAATCTCCGCTCCGACGATGGGATGGATTTTCATCTTCTCGAACTCTTCGGGAGTCAATTTCCCCGGCTTCGAGATGATGTGCTCGGGCACGGCCAGCTTCCCAATGTCGTGCAGCACTGATGCTGCTTTCAGCGCTTCGGTCTCGTCCTCGCTCAAGCCCAGTTCCTTCGCCAGCGCCATGGCATAGACGCGCACCCGCTGCAGGTGTTCGCCGGTGGTTTCATCTTTGGCTTCGATGGCGAGAGCCAGTGCCTCGATGGTGCGCAGGTGCAGACTCGAAACCTGTTCGGCGTGCCGCTTCTCCGTCTCCATCTTTCCGAGGTAGAGACGGTACGAGCGGTACATCAGGTAAATGGGCGGCAGAATCAGCAGCGAGGACTGCCATCCGATGTGCCCGTTCAGAAAATGGACCAGCCCCGCAAGGGCGGCTCCGACCATGTAGTAGGGGAACAACCAGAGATGAGACTCGCCCCACACGCTCGCGATGGGCTTATCTTCTGTCAGTCCGATGATGGTGGACGTCGCTGCCGTATTGCAGCCGAAGTGCGTGATTGCCGCGACCAGCAGAGCGAGCGGTCCTGGCGCGTGCAGGACATAAATCACAACCAGCTTGTAAGCACCGTAAGCGATCGCACTCGAAACCGTGACCTGCGACAGGTTGAATACCAGCTGGACTACCTTCACCCGCCGCACTGGCTTCCAATAGAACTGCGCCAGTGTGCTGGCGAGTCCAATCACCAGCGTTTCGGGCAGACTCAATTCCAAGATTCCCAGCAGGGTGAACAGGAAGTTGACCGAGAGCGTCCCTTCAATACCGGGGAGGCTTACCTTGAGCGAAGAGGCCAGCGCCGCCGCGATCAGATAGCAAATAAACTTGACGGGATCGCTCGACTGCCAGTGAGAGAAGGCTAGCGCGAGGCAAACGGCCCCGGCCAGAGCCATGCCGGCGATAAACATCCGAGCGCCGATGGAGCGAACCCAAGACATGATAAGTGCTTAAATTTTCAACGAATTGGGGGGGCCTGTCCGCCCAAAACGACCTCCTCCCATTACCATCGTTTTCTCCAAACAAATCAGTCACTTAGAACGGACATAGGAGCCTGGCGATCACGCAAAATCCGTTTCAGGCGAGACAAATTGTCGCGTGCCCCGGGCGTGGGACAAAGTGCCCGTTGCGTTTCGCTACAACGCGTCGCAAGTCATTCATAAATAAGGGAAACTTGGGCCACCTTTGGGCACCCACCTGCACATACAGAGGTCACTTGGGGAATGGTTACGCGCCTTGTGGGCGCCTAGTGGGGTGATATGAAGAGATTAGTGCTTCTACTTTTGATCGTCGCGCTGCCGCTGGCGCATGCCGACGACTCCAAGCTATCGCCTGAGCTTCGGGGCAATCACTCGACGCAGAAGGTCCAAGTGATCGTGCAGTATGCGCCCGGAACCCAGGTCAATTGCAGCGGTCTGCTCGGCCTGGTGGGCTGCCTCGTCAATGACGTTCTGCAACTTGGTGGCACGATCCTGGGACAGTTGCCTCTGATCAACGGCGTGGTTGCGGTGCTTGACGGCAACGGCATCCAGACCCTCTCGAACCAGTCGAACGTCGTTTACATCAGCACGGATCGGCCATTGACGCCGTCGCTTAACAACGCCGCCGCTGCGGTAAACGCACAGTACGCGTGGCAATCGAACTACACCGGCGCCGGCATTGGTGTGGCTCTCATCGATAGCGGTGTGAGCAATCACGTGGATCTGTATCAAGGGATTCTTCCGCTCTCACGCGTTGTCTATAACCAATCCTTTGTGCCGGGAAATTCGAGCACAGTTGACCAATACGGACACGGCACTCACGTCGCCGGACTGATCGCTGGAGACGGGCTCAGCTCCACGGGCCCGCTCTACAACAAGACCTTCGAGGGGATTGCGCCGGGCGCAAACATGATTAACCTGCGGGTCCTGGATGGAATGGAGCTTCGACCGATAGCGTGGTCATCGCCGCCATCAACCAGGCGATCTCCCTCAGTGTTCGCTACAACATTCGCGTGATCAATCTTTCCCTTGGTCGCGCGGTCTATGAGACGTACAAACTGGATCCGCTCTGCCAGGCGGTAGAGAAAGCCTGGCAAAGTGGCATCGTGGTGGTCGTGGCTGCGGGCAACAATGGACGCAATCAGGCGACCGATGGCTATGCCACCATCACCTCGCCCGGCAATGATCCGTACGCTCATTACTGTGGGGCGCGATGAAGCCGATGGGCACGCCTACCCGCACCGACAATTTGATCGCCAGCTACAGTTCCAAAGGGCCGACCGCGATCGATGCCGTTGCTAAGCCCGACATTGTCGCGCCAGGCAACCTGCTGGTT
>CAVPNR010000037.1:0-41909 GCA_963706645.1 uncultured Acidobacteriaceae bacterium | reverse complement strand
TCACGCTCCGCTTATCCCGGTCCTTGCGCGTGCCCATCGCCATGCGACGAAAGCCCTAGTACGAGTACAATGCCTGCGTATTTGGAGGGAAGACGGTATGAACTGGGCGCGACTCGTTGCGATCGTTGTTGGCGCCGGCGTTGTCTCGTCGCTCACTGACTGGTTCTTCGCCGGGGATTGGATTCATCGGCGCTACACCTATCCCGAAATCTGGCGTCAGGGTGCCGAAGGGAGAGCGATTGCTCTGACGAGTCCGCTACCATTTCTGACCTGCGGGGTCTTTGCCTATGTCACCGCCCGGCTGGGACTTCATTCTGTGTCTGGCGCGGTCAAACTGGCGGTTGCGGTGTGGCTGATCGGCCCGTTGCCGATGATCATCAGTAATGCCGCATTTATGAAGCTACACCGGGTGTTTGTGGTGTCTTACGCGATCGGCTGGTTAGTAAAGCTCACGATCGTTGCGGTAGCAGTTGGTTGTTTCCTTCGTTGACGCCGACAGCAGAGTCTGTCGTGTCTTTTGGCTCCCAGCTACCTTAATCCCGCCTGGTTAGTGTTCGGTTGCAGCAGATCCTACCTGTTGCCATAGAGGGTTTCGAATACTGCAGCTGTTCCGTATTGCTCTTCTCTTGGCGCTCTGACAAATTTCTTTCCTCGTGATGTCAGCGCGTTATGGCCGCGCCAGAATTCGCCGGGGTGAGGGAATAAAAAGACGAGGCCTCTGTGGGCACGCCTGGACTGTTCTGGTGTAGACGCCTGGGCGAGCAGGATTTTCGCTCCGCTGTTCCCCGGTGGAGGAGTCCTCGCATCGCTTTCAGGAGTTTCGCTCGCGCGCGGGCTGTCTGCGCCTTCACCGTTCCCATGGGAACTCCCAGAACGCGAGCGGCTTCACTGACTGAAAGATGATCCACATACCGCAGATGAAACGTTCTCCGCAAAATCGGCGATAGTCCTGCTGCTGACTCCATTAAGAGCGCGTTCGCCCGAGCCTTGTGGCATTCATCCTCTGGATTGGGCCGGTGATCGACCAAAATGTCGGACAGGGGATACTCCCGCTCTTCTCCGATTCGCGAATCCAGGGATATATGAATATAGCGTGACCGCTTGCGCAAATGCATTCTTGCGCAATTGATAACAATAGTGGTCAGCCACGTCGAAAGTCGCGCATCGCCCCTGAATTGGTGCAAATGCTGGAAAGCTGCCAACAGCGCATCCTGCACTGCATCCTCGGCATCTGCTTTGTTTCCCAAAAGTCTATAGGCGTATCGATAGAGAGACGGTAAGCACTGCGGCAGGACAGAGAACATCTCCGCTGGTAAAGCCTTGGCCGAGTCAAGGGCGACGCCATCACCTCCCGCAATTAGTTTCTCCGCGTATCGCATGCTATGGTTGCGCTCCTCTGTCCCCGCTGAAGCACGTCAGGTTCCACGCGCCCCCTGACGAGAAGGAATTTCGATGTCATCGGGATGCAGAGGCAGAACCCGGAAAAGGGACCACCAGAACCGTATCGGAGTTTGCTGTTTTCAGCGACTGCCTGGCTTGCTGGCCTGCTGCCTCGTCGATGTCATGTTTCAGAACATCATGGAGCGCGCTAAGCACTTGATACTGCAGCATTGCCATTTGGTATCTCTGTTGCAAAAGATATTCCGCCTGTTCGCGGGTAATTTGATTTGTTTGTTGAGCCTGCACGACTGCAGAGAAATCGGCCGATGTCTTGTCCGCCACCAAGCTCATCGCGATTTCGTATGACTTGAGAACGTCCTGTGGGCCCAAGGGCATCTCGGGTTGGAAAGAAACCAAATCCGATAGAACAGGGTTAGACTGCATGTTTGTGCCCGCCAGAACAGTCTCGAACGGAGGAGGCGTGTTTGCCTGGATCTTCGCGTTTTTCTTCGGCTGGGCTAGGGCAGTGTGCCACAGTGTGGCAAGCATCACCATCGGAATAAGAATCTGTCGAGACATCGGTCCTCCTCGTGCGAGCTGCACCTCGTAATCACCCGACTGCGGATTGGGTGATCAAGCGTTGTAATGTACTTCTTCTCCTCGTTTCACATTGTGCTTCCATCACCAACCAGGGGATGGCTGCCAGTCTCGCGCCAGCTGATCGGATCCAAGCCCTTCCGATTGCTTGATCATCTTGGCGATATTTCGGGCCAAATTGTGGGTGGCGCGCAAATTGCTGCCGAAGAAGAGAACATTCCCGTTCACCGTGCTCTCCAGCACAATTCTGCCCTCGCGTGTAACGAGTTGACTTCGCACTGTTAACTTTGTTGCGCCGCTCACAGTGGTGACCGCACGCTGCGTTTCGCTCCCAGCCGTATACTTCACAACCATTGTTTTTAAGATCAGCAAGTCCGGAATCTCGCTAGCCTTACTGTCGCCATCGCGGAGGACGTACTTGAACCGCTTCGTCTTATTCAACTCTTCCAAGAGGTTCTCGTAGATCGCGACTTGAAAGGAATGCGCGAGGTTCAGCTGCCCGGGATCGATCCGCTCCACTTGCACGCTCCATTGCGTGCCAGGACCACCGCTTGCACCGGAGGATTTCACCGCTGCAGTTTGGCCAGCCAGCAGGCCCGAAAATGCAACTGCAATTGTGACGCTGGCCGCCACAGAGAAGACCCATGAATTCGGTTTACTTGTTTTCATGCGTGACCTCCGAGGTGCTTTGCTTCGTTAGCTGATCTTGGCCCGAGCTGGAAGATAGGCCCCGAGCCACGAGTTCATTCCTCACGAGTTCTCCTTGTCCTTTTTCCAATTGAAAAATCGCACCATGGAGTGCGCCATTACTGTCAACGTATTCCAAGGTCAGCGTGTCGTATTTCTTATGTGCAAAGAGACTCACGACTCGGCCACCTCCGAACGGAGCGGCTGTCTTGCCTATCGTCATGGGCACACCGCCGACCTGCATTCCTTCCTCACCCAGAAAGACATAGCGGACAGAGGCGATGTCTACCTCTGTGACAGGCTTACCGTTTTGCTGAAATCGCAACACATTGTCCTGGGTAGACAGCGTTCCTTTATCATTGCTCTTTGTGTTCGGCCAACCCAGAAGATGAGTAGCGCGAATGCTGAATGGCGAGTTCGCCTTTGCTGTAGGAGCGGTGCTCTGGGCCAACGCGCCAATGCCGAAGCACAACAGTAGTGCCCAGAGACTGGCAAGTGCGTGCCCGCCGAAGCAGCCGCTCTTGTCGTTCCTTAAAACAAACAAACGATACATTTTTCCTCCAAGGTCGACTCGGACCGCCGGGTCGACATGTGACTCCTGAATAAACTCCTCGAGCGTGACTTGTCCGCAGGCAGCACGCTCTATTTCGATTGCTTAGGTTCGGGAACGGGTCTTTGGCTTTCTATCGGCACCTGAAACGACCGACCCAGCATGTCGTTGTAAGTGATCGTGTTCTTTCCGACGAATACCAGCAGGTCATGCCCTGCTGCGTACCTCGGGGGGATTTCGCCTAGCGGTGTTGTGTACAGCACCAGATAGATCGTGTCAGCCACTTTCACGGATACGTCATAGGTGATGGGATCCGACGCGTTTTCGCCTGCAGCCGGATGCGGCTTCACCTCAGTAATGGTGGCTACCTGCCACTTCGAGGCAGACTGGCAAAGCGCCGGAAGGGTCAGCAGACACAGAGCAAATACAGGTACTAGCCTCCGTAGCATTCACTACTCCTATTGCTCCTTCTTGTTCCGCGGTCAAAGCCAGGAACTGAGCGTTCGCCACGTCAGGAGCTTGTCCTTAACATCTGTGTTGGAACGCAATCGACATGCCAATAGTCGGGGCGCTTGTGGAGTCTTCAACGAGCCTGCTGTTTCATGTCTTTGCCGCACGACGTGTTGCTCGGGTCACCGCTCAACGCTCAAGTTGCCGACCACATCCGGGCACACATGCCTAACGCAGGGCAATCGTTGTGACATTCGGATATCGAGCGCACCCAGGAACAGCTTCGTTCTCGGATCTTATTGGTTGTTCGGCATTGGCATTGCGCGTGCACTCTCCTCTTGTAGCGAGGCGGCAGGCGTTTGGTCGCCGAGACGGACTCCGCAGCCAACCAGTTCGGAGCGCCCGAGAGCGTAGAAGACCCGCGCGGCACATTTCCGTTGTTTGTGGCCCGTGTCCGCCCCTCGCACATTTGTCGGATCTCTGGATAGGAGAGCGATTATGAAAACCCTTGACACATTCCCTGGCGAACCAAACACGAGCATCATCTCGTCGATCATCAACTTAGTCTGTCCCCAGTGCGGGGGAAGAATGTCGGAATTCCAATGTGAGGGAAGATGCCGCAGGAACTGGCTTGCTGAATGGGAATGGGCGAATTACGCAACGAGAAGCACCAAATCCCGCCTCCCAGGCCATGCTGCCCGGTCGAAGCGCTGATCTGCCTCTCAGGAGGGCTTCGATGATCGCTCCCTACGGTCTGAGGATTCTCGATAACTGCGTGTCGTGTCCCGTGAAGGAGCTGCGCCCTTTCTGCAACCTGCCACTGCCGGCTGCTCAGCGACTTCATGGGATCAAATCGACGGCGGTGTATTCCAAAGGAACAATGCTGTTCATGGAAGGGCAACATCCACGCGGAGTGTTTGTGCTCTGCATGGGGAAAGCGAAGCTTTCGACCTCGTCGCGCGAGGGCAAAACCATTATCACCAAGATTGCCGATGCGGGCGATGTTCTGGGCTTGAATGCCACGATTTCAAACGTGCCGTATGAGGTCACCGCCGAAATGATGGAACCAGGACAGGCCAATTTTATTCCCCGCGAGTCGTTAATCCTCATGATGAGGGAGTTCCCGGAAGTTGCGCTGCGCATCGCCCAGCAACTGAGCCGTAACTACTTCGCAGCTCATGAAGAGATCCGCACGCTGGGACTGGCGACGTCGCCTTCGGAAAAGTTTGCCAAACTCTTGCTGCAATGGTCGATCAAGACCACACAGGACAACGGTTCATCGCAGATCAAGCTGACTCTGACGCAAGGAGAGATCGCCGAGGTGATTGGAACCACGCGTGAAACCGTCGCGCGCTTGTTTGCGGATTTCAAGAAAAAGCAGTTGCTACGGGTACAGGGCGCGACCGTGGTGATCTACAGCCGATTCGCGCTGGAGCAGATGGTGCAGTCGTAATTCGGACTGGAATCAGTAGCACAAATGGATCCCTATGGCACAGGTTGAAATACCAATAAACGAGCGGAGCGAAGAAAAGACCTTAGTTAAGAAATCACTGGACGGAAACATTGGGACCATTACGCTGGACAATCCTTCGAAGCACAATGCTCTAGGCGCGGCGCTGATCGGAGCGTTGCTCGTGGCGCTGTCAGATCTGACAAACGCAGGCGCCCGAGCGATTGTTTTACGGGCCTACAAGGGGGCGAAGGTCTGGTCCGCCGGGCACGATGTTCGGGAATTGCCGACCAACGGCCGTGATCCGTTGACGTACGACGATCCGTTGCGAAGAGTGGTGCGCGTGATCAAGGAATCTCCGACGCCGATCATCGCGATGGTCGAGGGCGGTGTCTGGGGTGGGGCCTGTGAGGTAGTCATGAGCTGCGACATCGTGATTGCCGCAGAAGGAACCACCTTCGCGATCACGCCGGCAAAGCTGGGCGTCCCCTACGATATCGAGGGCACATTGAGCTTCATGCAGTCGGTAAGTTTGCCGGTCATCAAGGAGATGCTGTTTACGGCCCAGCCGATGACGGCTGACCGCGCCCTGCGAGTGGGGCTCATCAATCAGGTTGTCCCCGCTGAACGCCTGGAGTCGGCGACCACGGAACTGGCCGGGTACATGATCCGAAACTCCCCACTGGTGATCTCGCTCTTGAAAGAGCAGTTGCGCGTCCTCGGCGAAGCGTACCCGCTTAACCCTGAAGGGTTCCAACGGATTCAGGCAATACGGCGCCGGATTTATGACAGCTCCGATTATCAGGAGGGTATCCGGGTTTTTTTTGAGCGGCGTGCGCCGCAATTCGAAGGACGTTGAGACGATGGCAACAAACAAAGCGTATCCATGCCTGACCGCGGACGAAGCGGCAGCGCTGATCCCCAATGGAGCGATGGTGGCCGTAAGCGGCTTCACCCCTGCGGGTGCTCCCAAGGCGGTGCCGCGGGCGCTTGCTAAACGAGCTCGGGAATTGCATCAGGCAGGCGAGGCTTTCCAGGTGAAGCTCCTCAGCGGGGCTTCGACTGGCGCCGCCTGTGACGACGAATTGGCCGCCGCCGAGGCAGTAAGCTGGCGGGCTCCCTACATGACCTCGGCGCCCATGCGCCAACTGGCCAATACCGGAAAAATCGAGTTCGTCGACATGCACCTATCGCATGTCGCACAAGTTGTTATGGAAGGATTCCTCGGTCCGATCGACTTCGCCATCATTGAGGCGACAGAGATCACGCCGGACGGGAAGGTGTATCTGACGACCGGCATCGGCAATACGCCGACCTTCCTTCAGTGTGCGGACAAGGTCATCATCGAGCTGAACGCCTACCACTCGCCCCGACTGCGGGAGATAACCGACATCCTCCTATTGCCCACACCGCCGCGCCGCACCCCCACTCCAATTCACGACCCTCTTGACCGGCTCGGTCGCGACCATGCCACGGTCGATCCCTCCAAGGTGATCGCCGTCGTCCATACGAATGAGCCGGACGGTGGACGGGCATTCGCCGCTCCGGATGAGTCCAGCCGACGAATCGCCGAACACGTTGCCGGGTATTTCCTGCAGGAAATACGCTCTGGGCGAATTCCATCCGAGTTTCTGCCGCTTCAAAGCGGGGTCGGCAATATCTGCAATGCCGTGCTGTCCGGCCTTGCCTCGTGCCAGGAGATTCCGCGTTTCAAGGTCTACACCGAGGTGTTGCAGGATGCGATGCTCGATTTGATTGCATCCGGAAAATCGCTTGGGGCGAGCGCCACGGCACTGACGTTGAGCGACCAGAAGCTGAGGTTCCTGTACCAGAACTTCGCCGAATTCGCCGACCGGATTGTGCTCCGGCCCCAGGAAATCTCCAACAACCCCGGGATCGCGAGGCAACTCGGCGTGATCGCCACCAACACTGCGATTGAAGTCGATCTGTATGGCCACGTGAACTCGACGCACATTATGGGCACCCAGATCGTCAACGGATTGGGCGGCAGCGGCGACTTTGAGCGCAACGCCTACCTCTCCGTATTTATGTGCCCGTCAACCGCCAAAGGCGGCCGGATCTCGACGATTGTGCCGATGTGCTCGCACATCGACCACAGCGAGCATTCTGTACAGGTGGTCGTCACGGAGCAGGGCCTGGCCGATCTTCGCGGTCTTGCTCCACTAACACGGGCGCGGCGAATCATCGAAAACTGCGCGCATCCCGCATATCGAGATGCTTTACACCGGTACTTGGAAAATGCACCGATGGGCCATATCGGCCATGATCTACGCCGGTGTTTCGATATGCACCTGAATTATCTCGAGCACGGAGCGATGCTGCCGGAGTTGGATCTGACGATCTTCGAGCCGCATCAGGTCTCGGGACAGAGTAATGGCCGATAGGCATACGCCCCTGGCTGTTCGGCCGATAGCTATATTGCTGCGATTCTTGAAGGAGACAACCTTTCGGATTTCCGACGTGGAAAGTTTTCTGGCCCAGTGGTGCAAGGTCTGAAATGAGTGCTGAGGAAGTCTTGAGCGCATTCCAGCGGGACGCTCCCAATCTTTTCTTGGGCGCGGCCTTTGCCGCTGTCGGCATGGTATCGGCTGCCTTTGCTGTTCTGCGCCGCCAACGCGACTCCCTCCTTATCTTCTTCGCGTTGTTTGCTGGGCTCTATGGCCTGCGACTCTGGATTTCGTCACCGCTGCTTGCCATGACGCTGCCGAACTCGACCCTTTACCCGCGAGTACGCGCAGGTTCTAACTACATCATCCTCATTCCCGCATTCTTGTTTTTCATCTCGCTCGGTCTGCCCAGACGAATTGAGCGGGTAGTTGGGTATGCCATGGTTGGTTTAGGTTGCGTCCTCGCCTCGGCCACCTTCCTGTGCGGTGATTCCGTCATCTATGACCGAACGAACAGCCTCGCGGTCATCAGCGCGTCGACATTTTTTCTCCTTCGCTTCATGGCGAACGGTTCTGGCCAGAGTAAGAATCCTGAGGTCGCCGATTTTTCCGTGATTCGCTGGGGTTTGCTGATCTTTGTTGCTTTCGTGGTTTGGCAGAACTTGATGGGATTTTTTTCCACGTCTCTGCCCCAACTCGAACCTTTCGGGTTCGCGGCATTTCTCGGCACCCTGGGTTTTGTTGCCGCGCGTAGTACTTTACGGCGGGATCAACAACTAAAGGAGATCCAAAACGAACTGGAGGTAGCCCACCGCATCCAGCTATCGATTCTGCCAAGCGACTTCCCGGTTTCCATGAACTTCCGAGTAGCCGCCCGGTATGTGCCCATGAGTTCCGTGGCCGGCGATCTTTACGACTACATCATTGCCGATGACCACCAGGTGGGACTGCTCATCGCCGATGTATCGGGACATGGTGTACCCGCCGCCCTTATCGCATCGATGGTGAAGCTCGCGGCAGCTTCGCAGCGGGCGATGGCTGGCGATCCCTCACGGTTCTTGTCCGGCATGAATTCGGCTCTATTGGGCAACACGCAGAACCAATTCGTCACCGCTGCGTATGTCCACCTGAACGCAGAATCTGGAGAACTGCGATACTCCGCGGCAGCTCACCCGCCTCTCTTGCTCGTAAGGGATGGATGCGTGACCCGAATTGAAGAAAATGGACTGATGCTTGCTGCCTTCGCTTCCGCGTCCTACTCGACTGCCGTGCACACGCTCGAAGCGGGGGATCGAATGGTGATGTATACAGACGGGATTTTGGAGGCTTCCAATGCTGCGGGAGACTTTTTCGGGCACCAGTCCTTGTGCGATCTGCTCGCAAGAACTCGAGACTTGTCCCCCGAGATGGCGGCGGACTCTATTATTGCTTCGGTTCGACAATGGTCGGATAAACAGGATGATGATCTGACCGTCCTTATTTGCGACTACACCCCTCGAATCGAGGAGTGTGGTACCGGGCTCCGCGCTCGTTGCTAGCCGGCTAGGCACGCGAGATCGGTTTGCCCGCGGGAACCCGGGAACGACCAAGCGCTGCTGGTGCTGGAGAGGAATGAGAATGAGTTCCATTTCACAGACCGGAAACATGACTAGTTCACAGGGTGGTCGGAGACAGTGTTTGGGATCTGCTCGCCCCGTCACGCTGGGGCGCTCGGAGTCGGACTTTTGTCGGGAGGATACGGCAGAGAAGAATTGGAGAGCGCGGGTCAAACCGGATCTACAACGACCCAGCCAACCTCTTGTTGCACCTCGATGAGATGGAAGGGCGGAAGAGAGGGCTGAATCTATGCGGATGAGAGTATCTAAGCGGCTCTCGAACATTTTGAAGGTGCGCAAGTTTTGTTATCTGCCCGTGCTGGCAATAGTTACAGTAGGGCTCTCAGCCCAAGTTTCCCCTGCAGCATCCGACCTCCCATCCAAGCAGCAAGTAGTCGCGTTTTTGGCTGACTCGATCGATTGGTATCACCATTGCGCAATCGAGGGCCAGATTGCCATTGAGCCAGTCGATCTTGTGTTCCTGGAAGATAGTCGCCCGGGTGCCGCGCAGATTCTCCAACTATCGTTTGATTTTGCCAGAGCTGATGCGCAGTTTTCGCCGACGCCCACGACGGACAGCCAGAAAGGGAGTGCGATTGCGACGGGCTCGCCGGACCTCGCACAGTTTGTGAAGTTGGAAGACAATACCGAGTCGCAGAGGCGTCAGGCAAGCGAAGAAATCGAGGCAATCAACAAGAACATCAAGACGGCGCATGGTGCCCACCGTCGTGAGTTGCAGGCCGCGCTGGAAGCCACGCAGAGCCGGCTGGATGTCTTGCAGGCGGGATTGGCCACCCTCCAGCAGTTAGTTGAATTCATGCAAGCGTTCACCAGTCGCGAGACCGGAGATTTGGCGTCGACTATCGACGACCTTGCCCGAACTGTTCCCGAAGTAACCAGCCCAACGACCGTGACGTCACCAACGCAAACTTCGGCCCCCTTTTTGTCTGCCAAGTCGGGCGACTCCGGAATCCTCGCCCTCAGCTCAGAAGTGTCGGCGCTGGGAAGAAAAATCAGCATCCTGGATGACGAGACTCGCCGCACCGACAACCTTAGTCAATCTTCTGATGAATTGCGCAATCCGCTTCTGGCGGCCATTAATAAGCGTCTTCCAGCACTGGCTGAGAACGCTCTTCAGGGGAGCGATCCCGCCGATCTGCAGCGGCAGAAAGCCAGACTTGATGAGCTTGCAGCCATGGTCAAGACACTATCTCCAGCGATCGTGGCGTTGGACAAGCAAAGAGTATTGCTCGGCTCGTACACATCGCGCTTGAAAGCTTGGCGTGCCGCCGTCATTGCCGAGGACAAGAAAATGTGGAGGAACCTGATCTCGCGGCTGCTCGGTGCTGCCCTGGTGATTGGCGCCCTCGTGATCACAGGCGCGATTGTGCGCAGAGTGACGCGGCGTCATCTGCACGACGCTGATGGCCGGCACATCGCCCTGGTAATCCAGAGAGTGGTCCTTTGGTCAACCATCGTGGCGGTCGCCGCGTTTGCCTTTGCGTCGGACTTGACCTCTTTGGCTACTTTCTTTGGGCTATTGGCGGCGGGCGTTGCGGTTGCACTTCAAAGTGTGATTCTTTCCGCCGTCGGTTACTTCGTGCTGGTGGGAAGGCGCGGAATAAAAGTCGGGGACCGCGTGCAGATTTCGGGCGTGACCGGCGATGTCACAGATATCGGGTGGCTCCAATTCCAGCTGAAAGAGATCGACACTCGAACTCAGCAGCCCACGGGTAATGTGGTTACATTTTCCAATTCGTTTGTCTTGGCGTCGCCCGCGACTGGTCTGTCAAAGTTCAAGCGTAACGACTTAAAGTCGGCGCAGTTGGAAGATGCGGCAAAGGTGCCGCAGTCGCTAGGAGTCAGCAGCACCTGAACATCACGGTCGCTGACGCCCAGAAGATAGTAAACAACGCATTGCGTTCATCTGCGCGGGGTCGGCAATGGGCAACAGTCAGGAATGTCAGCTGATTCTGACGCAAGCACACACATGTAAACCCAGGCGGTTCCATGAAAACTACGGCCCCGGTCTGGCCGAGAGAACCACAACGGTATAGTGCTCGACCCGGCCCAGGGTGAACTCGGCGACGCTGCCATGCAGAGAGAGGTTAGTGAACTGAGGCTCGACCGCGTCCGGCGAAAGGACCTTTACCTCCCCGCGGCTCAGGTCCTGAACCAGCCCGCTCAGGTCCAGCCGGACTTTCACGTTCTCTGCCAGGACCCTGTGATCGTAGTTGAGCAAGTGAAGAATCAAGGTCCGACCGTCGGGGTTACGAGTCAACTGGCCGAGCACGTAACCGCGCGGCTCCAGGCTGAGGCGGGGCCCTCCGGCCGCTGCTTCGGCGCGCGCCGCAATTCCCGGCTCTGCCTTTCCGGCCCTGATGATCACGCCTCCGCCGGCAGCGAACCTATCAAACCGGGCCTTTTGCTCGGCGCTGAGTTTGGGAAGGTCGGCCGGCATCACCAGTACTTTGAACCGCTCCAGGAGGAATCCCTTGTCCAGGTGCGCGAGCACCTTGGTCTCGAAAAAGACGCTTTGCTTGAGGAATTCGTCGGCCAGAGGGTTGTGCGGCTCCGCGGAGATCAAGGCGATCCGCGCCGCCGGCGCCGCCTGGTGGTACAGCTCCTGATGCTCAACCAGGAAATGGTTGTATTGGGCGATAGCCGTCCAGGCCTCCCGGGCCTCAGGCTCGCCCTTGATCAGCGCGGAGAGGAATCGGCCTTCGATATTGCGCGAGGTGGCCGCGCCGAATGTATAGGCCTCGGCGATGGAAAGCTTCTGCTCGGCCGGGCTGGGGATGCAGCGCTCGCGCGGGCCGCAGTGGTAAAGATCGTTCTCATACTTCAGGGGCTGCCAAAGCTGCTTCTCCCCGCTCAGGAATTTGATCTTGCGCGCGTTGTCTACCTGCCACCTACCGCCCCAAACCCCCGGAGTGTCCTTGCCGTCCTCCTCCCAGATCACCTCGTTCATGTCATTCATCGCAAAGCGGTCCGGCGCAATGTGGATGTTCGCTTCAACCATGACCTTGGGTCGGCCGGTCTCGCGCGCCTTCCGCTCCGCCATCCGCTGGGTGTCATCGAGCAACTGGGCCAAGCCGTCGTTGTAACCGATCATGTTGTCCCAGACGATCGCGTCCACGCCCGCGTCCACCGCCAGTTCCGCCTTTTTCAAGAGATAGGCACGCCAGCCGGGCTTGCGCGCGTCGGCCAGACGGCGGTCCCAGGAAATCTGCAGATCGGTTTTGGTGGGGCCCGCATAGAACATGGGGATGCGATGCATCCACAGGCCGTATTTCTTCGTCTCCGGGTCGTCGTGGAAGGCGCTCGTGCGGAACATGTTGGAAGCCGACAGGTAGGCGGAGACGTGGATGCCGTTCTCATGGCATCGGGCGATTACCTTTTTCAGGTTCTCCCGGTTTTGGTCTTCGTCCTTAAAGGACCAGCCGCTGCTCCAGGTGACCCAGATCCAGTTGAACTCCGCCTGCCTGAGCAACCCGAGCATTTGTTCGAAATCGCGATCATAGATGTGGGTCAGCACGTCCTTCTCTTCGGCGCTGAACGTCTTGCCCCACCAGGTCCGCTCGGCCTTCCAGCTCTCGATTTGTCCGCCGTCGATCCGTATGAAGCGAAAGTCCCCTTGCTCCGCCCACGGCGGCACGTCTCCCGCTTTGGCGCGATATAGCTTCGGCGCGGGCTCGAAAGACTGCGGAGTGGATAGCAGCAGGGATGCGGCGACTAAAACAATCAGTCCAATGTTCCTTACGATTGGCACAAGCTGCATTCTTCCTCATTAGTACGCGCGACATCTCAGGGCTGTTCGCGTACGCTTGCAACATCAAGGTATCGCGCGAGGGCAATCTCCAGATTGAAATGCATTCCTTCACGTCCGAGCAATTGGCCCAGCGGCGATCGTTGTACGATGGCCAGAACTCTGGGAGTCATGCCAATCAGCCACAGTTGAACGCCGTGCTGGCTTTGCCTCTCCGCGAGTTGTGCGAACATTTTCACTGCGGTGTACTCCATGTCGAGGACTCCGCCAGCGTCGATGGCGACGATCTTCGGTTGCGCCTCCCTGACGAGCGGCTCGATCTTGTGTGCAATCTGCGCGGCATTAGCAAAGAAAATCGGACCTTCCGGCCTGAGGAGTAAGAGGCCAGGAAAACTCTCGTCGTCGGGATGTTCCGGCGAATGTGGCCGGAACACGTTGGTTCCTCGCTTGCGGCGCAGGACATACACTGGAGGATCGGCGACCTGGTATGCCAGTGTGACCAGGGAAACGATGATTGCGACGATGATTCCCTTTAACGTGCCGACGACCACGACGCCGGCGAAAGCCACGATCGCCCAGGAGAATTCGGTCCTGCGAATACGAAGAATGTGATGAAACTCGATCGGCTTGATAAGTCCGAAGGAATAAACAATCACTAGCGCTGCCAATGCAGCCTGCGGCAACATTGCGACGAGTGGAGCGAGAAAGAACATCGTCACTAGCGTCATCGCCGCAGTTACCATCTCCGCTAATTGCGTGCGAGCTCCCGCGCTGACGTTGACTGCCGTTTGCGTGGTCCCGCCGCCGCCTGGCATCGCACCGAGAAATGCACCTCCGACATTGGCGAGTCCTGTGGCAAGCATCTCTCTGTTTGCTCGCGGTGCGGGCTCGTCCTTTCGTGCGAAGGCTTGGCCCGCCGCTACCGTCTCCGTGAAACTCATCAAAGCGATCCCGAGTGCGCCGGGCCACAGCACGCCTACCAACGAGAGGTCTGGCTTCATCAGCGAAGGCAGTCCTTGCGGTATGTGACCCACCAGTTCGACTCCCCGATGCTGCAGGTCAAGAAAGTACACGGCAGCGATCGCAGCAACTGCAGCCAACAGCGGTGCTGGGACCTTCGGCAGGAAGCGTCTCATTCCCAACAGAAACACAATCGTCGTTAGCCCAACTCCCAGCGTTGCTAAGGATGTTTTCGGAAGATGTTGAACGGTTGAGATGACATTCTGAATAAATGTCCCTCGTAGGAAGTGGATGCCAGCGATTTTCGGGACCTGGTCGACCACGATGACCAGCCCGACGCCGGCTTTGAAACCAATAAGTACGGGCTCGGAGATAAAGTTCGCCACGAACCCAAGACGCAGGATGCACGCGAGCACAAGGGCAGTGCCGACCAGGAGCGTCAAAGTCGCGGACGCACGCAGCAGGGCTGCGGGATTACCACTGGGCACAACCTGACCCAACTGAGCGGCGGTCAGGATTGCCAATGTTGTGCTCGTACTAACGCTGAGCACCCGCGAGGTCCCAAGCAGCGCATAGATAACCATCGGCACCAAGGCGGTATATAGGCCTACCTGCACCGGCAGTCCGGCAATCATCGCATAGGCCATCGCCTTAGGAATAATCACTGCGCCAGTGGTCAGCCCCGCAATGATATCGAGCCGCAGCCAATCCGTACGGCATGAGACAAGCCACTTAGGTAAGAGATGGAACCATCGATGCTTTGACATGCTACCTGCCTACCAGAGCTGCGGGACAGTTCGATGCGTCTGCTTCGGCTCTACGTACCCTTTCCGCTTTTGCCTCGACGGAAGCTTCGGAGGCGTATAGGGAATTTCCTCGTAGGGGATGCTGCTGAGTATGTGGGTCATGCAATTCAGGCGGGCGCGCTTTTTGTCGTCTGACGGAACGATGAACCAGGGAGACGCTGGTGTATTAGTGGCGGCGAGCATTGCGTCTCGGGCGCGTGAGTAGTCGTACCAACGGCGGTGCGATTCCAAGTCCATCGGACTGAGCTTCCAGCGTTTGGAAGGATCTTTAATACGCGCGAGGAAGCGCTTGTGCTGTTCCTTTTTCGATACTTCGAGCCAATACTTCAGCAGGATGATGCCCTGACTGATCAGAAAGCCCTCGAAAATGGGACAGTCCCTGAGAAAATGCCTGTGCTCTTCCTGAGTGCAAAAGCCCATCACGTACTCGACAGCGGCGCGGTTATACCAGCTGCGGTCGAAGATGACGATTTCACCTCCAGCGGGGAGTTGTTCGACGTAGCGCTGAGCATGGAGCTGCGTCTTCTGCCTCTCGGTTGGCGCGGGGAGGGCTACCACACGAAAGATACGCGGGCTGACGCGCTCCATGATGCGCTTGATCACCCCGCCTTTGCCTGCAGCGTCTCGTCCTTCGAAAATGATCACAATGCGGGCGTTGGTCGCCTTGACCCAGTCCTGCAGCTTGACCAACTCAACCTGTAGCTTGAAAATCTCGGCCTCGTACTCCTTGTCGCCGATTTTCGGTTGGCCGTTGACGCCGGAACGTTTAGTGTCGCTGTCCAGCGTTGATTTTGAATTCTTGTCGTTCTTGTTTTTTTTGCTCATCGTTCTTTCTGGTTTCCTCGGTGTCGGGCGCCTGGTTAGAGGCCCATGTATTGCTGCGGGCTGGAGTATGGCGGCGTCACCAGCGTTAGTGATCCTGGGTCTTCAGAAGGCAATATGTGGGCCACTCTGCTCCCCTTCGAGCACAACAACTTAGACGGAATGACGCTGATTCCCGCGCCCAAATACGGGCAGGCCCTGCTTCGATCATGGGCGCGAAAAGGTCGATCAGCGAGTCACCTGTGAGCCATGGCGCCCGAATATGTTGGGTTACATATCCGCTCCGGATGGAATCATGGACTCCGAATGCGAGCGTCTTATAGGATTGCGCTGCCTTTCCAGGTTTGGAAGAGGAGCGTTTGCAGCTTGAGAAGAAGGACGCTGCGGAGACGCGCAAATTTAGCACCATACCCCTGACGTTTATCGCTGGGGAGACATGGACTTGCCGGCAGTTGGCGAAGGTTGCAGATATTCCAGTTGAATATCTGCACGGGACAGTCTTCGTCGTGGTAGAGGTGATCGTGAGGGAGGTCAGCAATCCGGCCGAGACTCGAAAGGTCTTGGTGGAAATGGTGCAACTCGCAGGCTCGCCAACCGAATGAATTCTAAGTCTGGCACACAGCTGGCACACCGGGCGCCAGCAACGACGCTGCAACGGCAATGACTGAGGGGAGAGGTTGGGTGAGGGGCAATCAGTCATCCTAGGGCAGCAACTGACTCTAGGGTGCTGGAGGAGGGCATCGTATGGTGGGCGCAAGCGAGCGGGCAAACCCAGAAAACTTTCACCGAAACTTTCACCGTTTAGTCTAACGGGGCCGCACTTTACCTAACGATTTCAAACGTATTTTCAGTAACTTACATAGGGATGGCCGGGATAATTGCGATTGAGAATCTTCCGTCCTAACCCCTAGACGATAGCGCCTCGGACCGATCGTAAACGACGACCGAATGTAAATTATAACAAAGCGTCGACTCTTCCCGGCCTGCCGCAGTCCCTCACACTCTCGCCATTCCTATTTGTCGCGTCTCGTTTCCGGAATTCCGCTCGCTGTCATCGCATTTTTTTGTGCAACTTGCTCCCATCCACAGCCTCTCAAGCGCTATAGTTAAATGTAACTCCGCTTGTTACAACCGATCACGACGCGAATATGCTGAGGTAAAGTGTATGTTGTTCATTCATCAACAATTCCAATCATTCCTAAACTTAGGAGGCTGCAAGGAGTATCCCATTATGGCGAAATCGAAATTTCCCAAGAAAACCAACGGCGTGAAAGAAACTACCCCTGCAAATGTGCCCTTCACGGACCCAACCCTTACGTCAGCGGGAACAGTGGCTGTACCCCCCGTTGCAACTCAAACGGTGGAAACCCCGAACACGGCGACAAGGAAGATCACGCGGAAGCCGGAGATCGTAAAAACCGAGCCGCGCGCCAATCTTGTGCCGATCAATCTGGAAGATGAAATTCGGCGCCTCGCCTACTTGCTCTCCGAGCGCCGTGGATTCGAACCAGGCCATGACGCCGAAGACTGGCTGGCTGCCGAGCGCGAGGTTCGCCAGCGCTATCACCAGCACTCTGCGTAGCGTCCCTTCGTAAACCCGCCTGGCGGCCGAGCCCCGGCCGCCGCGTTCGGGCGGTAACCTCTACGCCTGCCCCGTTCCACTCGGATCCTTATCCTCATCCTCATTCGCAAACCTTGTACGATTTCCGTCTGTCCCTCTCTCCGCCGCATCCTCGCCAATCCATCCCGCCCTCGATGCCCTCCGGCGCCGAGTTTCCGCCAGTCTCCGGTTGCCTCAACCGTGGGTTTCTGAAAAAATACATCGGGGTTCTCCCACATGGCGCAAATTGGTAGTTTTGCCTTGCTCATCGCATTGGCGTTGAGCGTCTATTCGTTCGGAGTCGGCCTCCTCGCACTCTTCGCCCCGGGTGACCCCACTTGGGAGCGTCTGGGCGAAACCGCACGTCGCGCCGGCGTTGTCATCTTCGGATTCGTCGTCCTCGCCTCCATTGCGCTCGTCGTCTCTGCCTTCCGCGACGACTTTTCCATCGCCTACATTTTTCATCACAGCAACCGTGATCTGCCCGGCCCTTACAAGTTCGCCACATTATGGTCCGGCCAGGAGGGCTCACTCCTTTTCTGGTCCCTCCTGCTCTCCGGATACGGGTTCGTTCTCCGCCTCCGCTATAAGACTGACCCGCGCCTGTTCGCCTACGCCTCAGTGGTTCTCGCTGGCGTCCAGATCTTCTTTCTCGCGCTGGTGAATTTCGCCGCTAACCCTTTCGGCCTGCTCGACGGCCCCATGCGCGCCGACGGCAGTGGCCTGAATCCTCTCCTGCAATACCCCGAGATGGTCATCCACCCGCCCATGCTCTACCTGGGTTACGTTGGATTCACCGTTCCCTTCGCCTTCGCTCTCGGCGCGCTCATCATGAAGTATCCCGGCGAAAAATGGATTCACATCACTCGCCGCTGGACCATGGTCACGTGGGGACTCCTCACCTGCGGCATCTTCCTCGGCGCCCACTGGGCCTACTCGGTGCTGGGATGGGGCGGCTACTGGGGATGGGATCCAGTCGAAAACGCATCACTGATGCCCTGGCTCGTCGGTACCGCGTTCCTGCACTCGGTCATGATGCAGGAAAAGCGCGGCATGCTGAAGGTCTGGAACATGTGGCTGGTCTTCGCTTCGTTCTGGCTCGCCATCCTCGGCACCTTCCTCACGCGGAGCGGCATCATCGCTTCTGTCCACGCCTTCGCGCAGTCTTCCATCGGTAACTGGTTTTTCTGGTTCCTCGTCATAACCTTCATCGTATTCCTGTTCTTTTTTCTCAAGAACAAAGAACATCTGCGTAGCGAGCACAAGCTGGAGGCATTCGTCTCGCGGGAGTCGAGCTTTCTTTTTAACAACCTGCTGTTTCTCCTCCTTACGCTGGACGTGCTCTGGGGAACCTGGTTTCCGAAAATCTCGGAATTGGTGCAGGGTAACAAGGTCACCGTCGGAGCACCTTTTTATAACCGGGTGGCCATCCCCGTCGCCTTGCTGCTCTTGATCCTCACCGCGGTCGGCCCCCTCCTCGCGTGGCGCAAGACGTCCTTCGAAAGCCTCAAGCGCAATTTCCTGGGACCCACGATCGGTGCGATTGCCGTAATGGCCATCCTCATGATCACACCTCCTTCCTGGGGATCGCCCTTCGGCATGCGCCCCTGGCAGGACATCGCCTACTTCTATTCGCTGATGGCGGTCGGTCTCTGCGTGCTCGTCACCCTCACGATCGCCAGCGAGTTCTACCGTGGCGGCAAGGTGATCGCAGGACACACGGGTCAGGGCCTGTTCGCCTCGATGGTTCAACTCACGCATCGCAACACCCGTCGTTACGGCGGCTACATCGTCCACTTCGGCGTAGTTGTCGTCATCATTGGATTCGCCGGCGCCGCTTTCAATCAGGATAAAGAAGCTGGTAACGGCTTGGCTTACGGCGACCACATGACGATCGGAAACTACGATCTCGTTTGCCGCTCGTACACCCAGGACGACGGCCCGAACTATGCCAGCGAGTGGGCGATCATGGATGTCTACCAGCATGGCAAGAAGGTAGACACGCTCACTCCCCAGCGCCTGTTCTACAAAGCCAGCCAACAGGCCTCCACCAAGCCAAGCATCCGGTCTACCTTCCAGGAAGACCTTTACCTGGTTTACGAAGGCCAAAACGAAAAAGGACAGCCCATTATCAAAGCGCACCTCAATCCGCTGGTGATGTGGATTTGGCTCGGCGTCTGGATCATTCTGGGCGGAACGGCCTTGGCCCTGGTGCCCAACGCTCCAGCCCCAGTCCGCGTCCCGGCGCGAAGGTTCGTTGAACAAGCAGCCCCGGTAGCCACGGGCGATTAAAGTTTGAATGTGGGGACAGCTGCATGGGCTGTCCGGAATCAACCCGGAGACGCTCACGCCCCGGAGGGGCAAAACAATTTAGCCCAGCGCTTCGGCGCTGGGTACGGCGCAACAACTTGGAACCGAGTCCCGGAGGGACGACACAGCCTCCGCGCTCCTAACACAGGCCACGAAGAAAAATGATGACGAGACCACCCAAAATCCTACGCCGCTTCCTGCACTGCGGCCTCCTCGGTCTCGCCGTCTTCGCCCTCACCGGCGCCGGAGATCCCGCCACGCGCTTCAACGAAATCGGCCACCGGATGATGTGCATCTGCGGCTGCAACCAAATTCTTCTGGAATGCAATCACGTTGGCTGCCCCGACTCCGATGGCATGCGCAACGAACTGATGGCGGCCGTCAGCCGCGGAGACAGCGACAGCCTCGTCCAGCAAGCCTTCGTGCAAAAATACGGTCCTACCGTGCTCGCTGCCCCCACCAACACGGGATTCGATCGCACTGCGTGGATCGTTCCTTTCGTAGCACTGGCCCTCGGCTTCGGGCTGGTAGTTCTGGTCGTTCGCGGATGGAAAAACAGCTCCCCGCTCGCCAGCGCCGCTAACGGCCCTCGCATCGGATCGCCTGGTGGTCGAACAGGTAGCGGACCGAAGATCAGCCAAGATGAGCTTGAAAAATTTCGCGAACAAGCGCGCGAGGAGACCGACTTATGACCTTTGAATTGGCTTGCTGCCTTCTCGCCACCGCCGCCGCGCTCTTCTACATCTTCTTTCCCAGCAATTTCTATCTGGGACCCGAGAAGACCCGCGCCTCATACTTGCGCGAGCGCAAAGACGCCGTCTACGAAAACCTGCGTGACCTGAATTTCGAATTCAAGGCCGGCAAGATTCCTGAGGCAGACTACGAATCACTGAGAGCTTCCCTCCAGGACGAAGCCGCCACCCTTCTGGCCGAGATCGCGCGCCTCGAAGCCCCAGCCTCCTCGTCGCCAAAAAGAGCGCGCTCATGAAAGGATCCCTTATTTTGCATCCCCAGTCCCCTGTCATCCTAGGTATTCATGTGGGGACAGCCGCCCTCGGCTGTCCAGTCGAGCGCAGCTCGACCGCACTCTCTCCATGCGGGCAACTGCCGGGCTTCGCCCGGCCCGACAGCCGAGGGCGGCTGTCGCCACATGTCTCCCTTGTGACCATCGCTATTACTCTCCTCCTCCTCACTTCCCTCGCTTCCGCACAGACCCTAACCGGCACGGTCAAGAACGGCACCACCGGCAAGCCCGCTGGCGGAGACGAAGTCGTCCTCCTCAGCCTCGGTCAGGGCATGGAAGAAGCCGGCCGCACCAAGGCCGACGCCAAGGGAAATTTCAGCTTCAAGCTTGATGGCGAAGGCCCTCATCTCATCCGTGTGATCCATCAGGAAGTCACCTATCACCGCATGGCGCCCCCGGGAACGACCTCGGTCGAAGTCCAGGTCTACGACGTGGGCAAGAAGGTCGAAGGCATCGAAGTTGTCGCTGACATCATGCGCTTCCAGGCTGGCAACGGACAGATCCAGATCGAGCGCACCTTCGCCGTTAACAACAACTCCAAGCCGCCGCGCACTCAGATGAACGAGCACAACCTTGAGTTCTACGTGCCCGATGGCGCGCAGATCACCGAAGCCCAGGCCATGACTGCTGGAGGCCAGCCCGTAAAGTCCGCGCCCGTGCCGGAAGGCGCGAATGCGAAAAACAAGTACGCCTTCCTGTTTCCCCTGCGCCCCGGCGAGACGCGCTTCAATGTCGTCTACACCGCCCCCTACACCGGCAGCCTCAACATCGATCCCAAGAGCGTCTACTCGCTGGAGCATTTTGTTGCCATCGCACCCAAATCGATGGAGTTCTCCGCCGCGCCCGGCGCCACGTTTCAGATCGCACCCTATCCCGGCCAGCCCGATGCCAACGTAGAAGTCGCCTCCAACGCCGCATTAGGCCAGACACTGGCGTTCAAGCTATCCGGAGAAGGTACACTCGCTGCACCCACGGAAGACGGTCAAGCCAGCCAGAGCGCAGGCCCTGCTGCACCGAGCGAGAGCCGCCCCGGCGGCGGCCTCGGGCCCCCGATCGACGCTCCCGATCCTCTGCAGAAATATCGCTGGTGGATTCTTGGCGGCTTCGCCGCCGTCCTCATCGTCGGCGGAATCTTCGTGGCATCGCGTCAACAGGCCGCCAATCGCGCCGCCCGATCCAATGGCAGGGGCCTTCCGTTGTTGGAAGAAGACGAAGACTACGAGCCCGCAGAGGCCGCAGCCACACGAGCGGTCCGTGTCGGCGAGCCGCGCCCGCAACCAGCGGCTCCCCGCGCCTCCTCTTCTTCTATGCTGCTCGAAGGCCTGAAAGAAGAACTTTTCCACCTCGAAGTAGAACGCCAGCAAGGCCGCATCTCGCACCAGGAATACGAAAGCGCGAAGAGTGCATTAGATCAAACGCTGCAGCGCGCCCTAAAACGCGAAGCCCAAAAAGCCTAGCCCGGTAAATCTTGGTCGATGTGGATTTCAATCTATGTGGGGACCGGCGCCTTCGCCCGTCCCGCCAAGCGCAGCGAGGCGAGCCGCTACCACGACCCCCTTAAGCTCAAGGCCTCCGATCCAAAAAGGGGGTCCAAAAATAAAGGGGCACCCTACAGTGAGCCCCGGCCGACAAAACCACGTAGCCCCTGATTTCACAAGTTTTACTCGTAACCCAATGAGCCCATTAGATTTCCCGCCCATTTCCCCCTAAATCAATGATCCTAAAAGGCCGCCATGGGAGGGGTTACTCCACCAAGAGAGATTTTTCCCAAATCGGCATCGTGCATCTTGCCAATGGGCGTAACATCCAATCAGACAGTTCCACCAACTTTATGGGAAACATGTTTAAGACCGCGTTCCTGCTGACCGCGATGACGCTACTTCTGATGTTCTTCGGCCGCTACTTCGGCGGCCAGAACGGGATGTTCCTCGCTCTGGCCTTCGCCGCGGTCATGAACTTCGTCTCGTACTTCTATTCCGACAAGATCGCTCTGGCCGCATACCGGGCACAGCCCGTCACGCGCGAACAACTCCCGCGCGCTTACGCCGCTGTCGAACGCCTCACGCAGAAAATCGGCATCCCGATGCCGAAAATCTACGTCATTCCTACGGAATCTCCGAACGCCTTCGCCACCGGACGCAATCCGAGCCACGCGTCGGTCGCCGTAACGCATGGGATTTTGGGTTTACTGAATGACGAAGAACTCGAAGGCGTGCTCGCGCACGAACTCGGCCACGTCAACAACCGCGACATCCTGATCAGTTCTGTTGCCGCCACGATCGCAGGCGCCATCACCATGCTCGCCAGCATGGGACGCTGGGCCATGCTCTTCGGCGGCTACGGAGGCCGAGACCGCAACGACCGCGGTGGCGGAGGCCTCACCGGACTCCTGATGCTGATCGTCGCCCCCATCGCCGCGACCATGATTCAACTCGCCGTCTCGCGCTCGCGCGAGTACCAGGCCGACGCGACCGGCGCGCATTTCACCGGCAATCCGTATGCGCTCGCCAGCGCCCTGCAAAAACTCGATGCCTACTCGCGACGTATCCCGATGCAGGCCACTCCGTCGACCGCACACCTGTTCATCATCCAGCCATTGCTGGGAATGAACTTCGGCGGCCTGTTCCAGACGCATCCCCCGATCGCCAAGCGCATCGAGCGCCTCACAGGAAGGCCCGCGGAGTTTACGCAGTAAGAAAGCTTCTAGCTTCTAGCTGCTAGCTTTCTCCGGTTCTCTTTTCGGCTAAGTGCTTCGCCTGAAGAAACGAAGGGTGCAAGCATTCTGAATGCACGAGCGTTCTCAGCTAGAAGCTAGGAGCTAAAAGCTGCATGACGTAGGTAACTCCGCTCCATGCCGCGCCGGATAGTAGAATCGAAATAATGTCGCCCGAGACCGCTATCGCTGTTTCTCACAAAGCTGCCGAACTGGAAAAAGCCCTTCGCCGCGTGATTCGTGGTAAGGACGACGTTGTGCGCCTCGCGCTGGTCAGCATTTTTGCCCGCGGACACCTTCTGATTGAAGGCGTTCCCGGCGTGGGCAAGACCACCCTCGGACAGGCGCTCGCGCGGGCCATCGATTGCTCCTTCCAGCGCGTGCAGTTCACCAGCGACATGCTGCCCTCAGACGTGGTTGGGATCTCAATCTATTCCGCGGCCGAGCAGCAATTCGAATTTAAGCGCGGCCCGGTTTTCACCAACGTTCTGCTGGCCGATGAGATCAACCGCACCACGCCCAAGACGCAGTCCGCGCTGCTCGAAGCCATGAGCGAAGGCCAGGTCACCGTCGACGCACACTCCTACGAGTTGCCGCAACCCTTTTTGGTGATAGCAACCCAGAATCCGGTGGAGCATCACGGAACCTATCCTCTGCCCGAGTCGCAACTCGACCGCTTCCTGATGCGCGTGCGCATGGGATATCCCGACGCGCAAGCAGAACGCCAGATTCTCCGCTCCGAAGCCGGAGCCGCACACCTGGACGATCTCCGCCCCGTTCTCACCGGCGCAGACGTGCTCGAGATGCAGCAGGCAGTGAAGCAGATTCGCGTGGACGACTCCCTCGTCACGTACGCGCTGGAAATCGTGCGCCGCACCCGCGAGTCGGAATTCCTCTCGCTGGGCGTCTCGCCCCGTGGATCGCAAGCTCTCTACCGCGCCGCTCAAGCCATGGCCTTTCTCGAAGGCCGGACCTTCTGCACTCCGGAAGATATCAAGCCGCTCGTTGTCCCCGTCTTCGCCCACCGCATCGTGGTCAGCGGCCTCTATGCCTCGACCCTCAAAAAGTCCGAGCAGTCCGATCAGGTGCTGAAGGAAATCATCGAGAACGTTCCCGTGCCGGTGTAGGAGCCCGCAGTTCTCAGTTCTCACTCTCTGTGTCCTCCATGTCCTCCGTGGTTGGCGTTTTGATTTCGCCTATAATTCCCGACATGTCCTTCCTTCGCTTCTTCATGCTCCTCTCGCTCGTCGTCTGGATCGGCGGGATCGTCTTCTTCTCGTTTATGGCGCCCACGGCGTTTCATGTGCTGCCCACGCGGCTTCTCGCTGGAACGTTAGTCGGAAACCTGCTGACCAAGCTGCACTGGATCGCCATCGTCTCTGGCATTGTGTACCTGCTGAGTTCGCTGGCCTACAGCCGGATTACTGAAGGCACCGCGCACGTCTTCGCCCTGCGCCATGTGCTCATCTGCGGGATGCTCTTGCTCACGCTGATCTCGCAGTTCTGGATTACTCCCCGCATGATCACGCTGCGCGCCCGGGTCGCAACCTTCGACACCTCAGCCACGCTCGACCAGCCCGCGCGCGTGCAATTCGATGCGCTCCACGCCTGGTCGACACGCGCGGAAATCACAGTACTGCTCTTGGGTTTGGTTGTAATTTACATAACGGCCAGCGTGTTTAGCCGTCACTGAAAGACGGCAATCACTGCCGCGATCTTAGATCTTAGGGCGAGACTCTCTCGTGACAACGACTAACTCCGGCTGCGCGCCCCAAGGACTTCACGAATCTTCAGGGCAAGAGCGTCGAGTTCGAATGGCTTCTGCAAGAGTATCGTTCCAGGCTTCTGTTTCGCGTCCTGAGCGGAGCCGAATCCGCCCTCGGTATATCCCGACATGAAAATGACTTTCATTGCGGGACGAGCCGCCAGCAACCGCCGCGCAACCTCCGTACCACGCACATGCGGCATGACAATGTCGGTGAGCAACACATCGATCGTTCCCGTATAGTGCTGAGCTAGGGCGACCGCATCGCCCCCATCTTTTGCCTCCAGCACCGAATACCCGAGCTGCTGCAGGAACTGGCAGATCATCCAGCGGAGATCGGGCTGATCTTCCGCAACGAGGACCGTTTCCAGTCCAGCGCGCGATGTCTTGACGGTATCCTCCGCGGGTTGCGGTTTTGGCAACGCGGCAACCCGCGGGAAATAAATTTGAAAGGTCGCGCCCCGTCCCACTTCGCTTCTCACCCGGACATGCCCGCCGCTCGCCCGGACAATGTTGTACACGACCGAGAGGCCGAGACCAGTTCCCTCTTCCCTGCTCTTGGTACTGAAGAAAGGCTCGAAGATTCGGCTCTGCGTATCACTATCCATGCCGATGCCCGTGTCAGACACGGCTAACATCACATACTCTCCCGCTGGGACAGAAGAACGCCGAACCGAATGACCTGATTCCGCGCCGACGTGGACCGTCTCTAACGTGAGTTTGCCCCCCTCAGGCATGGCATCGCGAGCGTTCACCACTAGATTCATGATGACCTGCTCGACCTGTCCAGGATCGACGTTGATATAGCAGGGATCCGGCGCAAGTTTGACCTTGAATTCCATTTCGTCGCGCAGCAGGCCCAACAGCATCTCGCTCATGCGACTCACCAGGGAATTAAGATCGAGCACCTGTGGGCTGAAAACATGCTTGCGGCTGAAGGACAGCAATTGCCGCGTCAGATTGGCGGCACTCTCCGTCGTGCGGACGATGGTATCGACGCTCTTGCGGACCGCGGGTCCCGCACTGTCTTCCTGCAGGACGATCTCCGCGTATCCCCGGATGACCATGAGGAGGTTGTTGAAGTCGTGAGCAATGCCGCCCGCCAGCCGGCCGACCGCTTCCATCTTCTGCGATTGCCGAACCTGTTCCTCGAGGCCGCGCCGCCCGGTGATGTCACGGGAGGTCACAACAATTCCGCCCACCGCAACGTCGTTGAGCAAGTTATTGCCAACAGATTCCAGCCAGACCCATGTGCCGTCTTTGCGGCAAAAGCGATACTCGGGCGGAGCGGCACTCCCAACCTTGAGCGTAAGGCGTTCCAGCGCGGCCCGCACAGCAGGCTCATCCTCGGAATGAATGAACGCGAGAATGCTCTTTCCCAGCAGTTCCGCGGGCCGGTATCCCGTCACGCGTTCGATTGAGGGACTGTGATAAAGCATCGTCCCATCGACCGCGACCACGGTAATCACATCCGAAAGATTCTGGATCAGATAGCTGAACCTCTCTTCGCTGCGCTGCAGAACGGCAGCGGCCTGCAGGCGATCACGGATATCGCGGAAGATGCCGAGAACGGCCGGCCGTCCTCCCAGATCGGTCGCGCTGGCGCTGACTTCCACGGGCACTGGCGTTCCATCGACACGCTGCAGTTCCAGTTCCTGACTGCGCGCCCTCCCGGCAGCGTCGGGCACAAGAGGTTCGATCTTGACCGGATACTTCCGCGCGCGGAAAAGTCGCGACTCCGGCATGCCCACGAGCGGAACCCCAGGAACGCTCAGCATTTCGCGCGCCTTGTTGTTGGCCTCGAGAATCACACGGGTCCGGGCATCGATGACCAGGATGGCATCATTCGCTGTGTTGATCAGGTTCCGGTATTTCTCTTCGGAGTCGCGGATTTGCTTGAGCACGGCCGACGACAGGCCGATGCCGATCAACAGCAGAACCCCACTGGCCAGGAGAGTCATCACCGACAACACACGGTCGATCCAGCGCGCCCCCTCGCCCAGAATCGACGAGAATTCATCTTCCAGCGGCGTCACTCGGGCATCGACCAGCGTGATCTGATCGGCGATCTCCAGAATCCTATGCCCGTCGGGGCGGGTCGAATTGATCTCGCGATGCAGGTCGTCCGCCAGCGAGCGGAGTTGGTCGATGTAGCGATTGCCTTCAGTCCAGACCGCAATGGCCCGCGCCATGTATCGCGTGCGTCCGAATCGCCGGACCAGCATTGCCATGCTGTCGACATCTTCGGGACTGTTTCGGCCCTGCACGAATCCCTCACGAACCAGTTTCATGTCGGGCGAGCGACTTTGCAGTTGGAGCAGCGCCTGTTTGTCGCCCGCCGGAACCGCGATTTCCTCCAGGTATTGCTGATAGTCGCGCTCTGAATGGCTGGCAGCGTATTGCGTCAAGCTGAGGACGGCACGCTTTTCCGCCTTCGACCACAGGCTTTCGCCCGCAATGTAAGCACGGACCCCGGTCAGGATCTCAGAGCGGAGCACGCCAAGATAAAAGACGCAGATCACGATGGCGACGAAGACGCCAACGATGAAAAGCAACTTTATGGCGATGGGAAGACGGTGAAACATGATCTCCTTGCGGTTAGATGCTGGAGTACGGGGCCGGGAACAAGAGGCCGGGGATAACCGACTCCCGCACGCGAAGAAGCGGAAGGCGCAATTCGGAGCGGCACGTTACAGCTTGGCGGAAGGGTTCGTCAAGCCTGAATCCCTGCACTTCCGGAGCCGCCAGATCGCGTCAACAGAATATCGTGCGCCCCCGACGCCCCGTCAAGGCAAATTGAATCGGTGATTGACCGCCCGGCCGGGCAAACGGTTACCGTTGGATCTCGAGAAGCCACCCGCTCGCCTTAGGTCAAGGCTTTATAGCGGAAGCAGTCCACTACGTGATCGTTCACCATTCCTACCGCCTGCATGAAGGCGTAGCAAATGGTTGATCCCACGAAGTTAAACCCGCGCTTCTTGAGGTCTTTGCTCATCGCATCGGACTCCGGCGTGCGCGCGAGAACTTGCTTCATCGATTTTGGCGAATTCACTCGCGGCGCGCCGCCAACGAACTGCCAGATATAGCAGTCGAAGCTGCCACACTCTTTCTGCACTTGAAGAAACGCCTGTGCATTGGCGATGGTCGATGCGATTTTGAGTTTGTTGCGAACGATGCCAGGATCCCGCAACAATCGCGCGACCTGGCGGCGATCATAGCGCGCAATGCGTTTTGCTTCGAATCCATCGAAGGCTTTGCGGTAGTTCTCTCGCTTGTTCAGGATCGTGTTCCAGCTCAGACCCGCCTGTGCGCCTTCGAGGATAAGAAATTCAAAGAGCGTGCGGTCGTCGTGCACCGGCACGCCCCATTCCTCATCGTGATAACGAACGGACAGTTCGCCGCTCGCCCAAGCGCAGCGAACTGGATCAACAACTTTTACCAGAGAGGTCACGCGAATCTCCCGACGATGCCAGTCGAGTCTACTCCAGCGACTTCGGGTCCGACCTGTTGATGGGCGACTTTCGATCGAGCAGCGAGATCAGTTCGTGCGCCGATGGTGGAATACCGACTTTCCCTTCGCGGATAATCTCCTTGGCGCTCAGCTTTCTCCCGTACAACTTTTCGTTGGCGCTACCATCCGAACGCAGAGTCGAGCCTTCCAAAGAAACTCCGGCGAACAAGCCCTTGTTGCGCGAATAGGAGAGGATCTCGGCATTCATCACGATGTCAGTGGCGCCCTCCGCGGTGCGTCCCTTCGGACCTGCCGCGGCCGAGGCATCTGCTCCCAGCTTCACTTTGCTGTAGAGCAACGACTGCGCGCCTTTTGGATTCATGACCAGCAGGACAAAATCTGTGGCCTGGCCACCGATCTGAAATCCGATGCTGACGCCTTCGAGCGCGTACAGAGCCGGCGCCCCCCACATGCCCTTGTAGTGCTCTCCGCTGCGGCAAACCATGATGCCGCGCCCGAAGCTGCCGCCGATGCCCAGTGCCCCCTTCTTCACGGAGGGAAGAATAATGACGCATTCGGCCTTGTCGAGCAGATCCTGCGGAATGTCGTCAGGGATATTCAAGATCTCTTTCAGGACCACCCCGGCGTCTTTCACACGGTCGGCCTCGCGCTCGTCGTTCTCAGCAAAGGCCGCTCCGGCCGATATCAGTACGGTCACCAGGCACACGATGAATTTCTTCATGAAACGCCTCCAAGAAGATTTTAAGGAAAAAGAGATTGAGTTCGTGTCACTATGTTAAACCCTGAATCCGATTGGGTAACGGAGCGCGTGGGTTCCGGTAGTTCATGCCCAGCACGTAAATGGAAGAAAAGGCTAGCGTTCTGCCATGACCAAACGTGTGCTCCTTTTGTAACTTGGCACTTTGGCGGTCCGCTCCTAAAGTCAAACAGATAGCGGGGTCCGGTGCGAACCCGATTTCGGCATCTGGCGTGCATCTAATACCTTGGAAGTGTCACCAGACGCGGTTTAGAGTGCAAAAATTGGATTTTTCAGGCATGAAGTACACGAACCCGACAATCCGACTCCTGACGCTTTTGCTGGCAACCTTTCTGTCCGTGGTCCAATCGCGGGCCCAGTCTTCTTATGTGTCGGGAGCCCCCAGCCTGAGGGCTTACAACGCGGGGAGCACCGATGTCGAAAATCCTGACGATCCCCAAAATTCGCTCATCACGCTGCATGCGCGAGTGAATGAGGTGAACGTACTGTTCATCGCGACCGACAAGCATGGCAAGTTCGTCCGCGACCTGAACCAGAATGACTTCAACATTCTCGACGACCACAAGCCGCCACAAGCGATTCTCAATTTCCGGCGGGAAACGGATCTGCCTCTGCACCTCGGCCTGCTGGTCGACGTCAGCGGCTCGGTGGATGGCCGTTTTGATTTCGAGCAGAATGCAGCCACCAGTTTCCTGCAGCACACACTTCGGGCTGGCTTCGACAAAGCGTTTATTGTCGGCTTCAACAGTCATAGCCAGATGGCGCAGGATTACACCGACAACGTGCAACTGCTTTCAGCTGGCGTGCACAAGTTGCACGATGGCGGCGGGACAGCGCTGTACGACGCCGTGTACCACGCATGTAAAGAGAAATTCCTGAAAGACCGTTCGGATCATCCCGTACGTAAGGCGATCATCATCGTCAGCGATGGCGAGGATAACCAAAGCGAGATTTCGAAGGCGCAGGCCATCGAAATGGCGCAGCGCTCGGAAGTGATCATCTACGCGATCTCCACCGACGACAGCGGCCTGGTCATGCGCGGCGACAAGGTCCTGGAACAACTCGCTGAGGCCACTGGCGGCCGTGCCTTCTTCCCGTTCAAGATGAAGGACATCACGCACTCGTACGCCGCAATTGAAGACGAGTTGCGCAGCCAGTACGTCGTCTCTTATAAGCCCGCCAATTTTGATGCGGACGGGCGTTACCGCTCGATTGAAATCTCTACGCTGAAGAAGGACCTGCAGGTCCGGGCGCGCAAGGGATACTTCGCGCCACAGCAGTAGGTTCGGCTTCCGGCTTCCGGCTTTCGGTTCTCTCAACCCTCACACTTCCGTGCTGCTACATAGCTCGCCTGCATTGTCTGTGAATTTGTTATTGCAGAATGCGAAATTCGGGGACTGGTCCGCGTTTGCGGCTGCGCTCCCAGTGTGTTACCGTCCCATTGATTTCGAGTTCGCCCTCCGGACTCATCACTGCTGAGGAGTCGCTCATGATACTCGCCGTCCTCGTAATTCTTGTCGTCATCGCCGTAGTACTGATCGGCATGTACAACAGCCTGGTGCAGCTGCGCGTGCGCTGCGATTCGGCATGGTCCGACATCGATGTGCAGCTCAAGCGGCGGCACGACCTGATTCCGAACCTCGTGGAAACAGTCAAGGGATACGCCGGGCACGAGAAGGGCACCTTTGAGAACATCGCCAAGTTCCGTTCGCAGGCTATGCAGGCGACATCCCCTGCCGACAAGGCTGTGGCCGAGAACCAACTGACGGGTGCGTTGAAGAGTCTGTTCGCGGTGGCAGAGAACTATCCGGAGCTGAAGGCTTCGGAGCAGTTCACGCAACTGCAGGGATCGCTGAGCCAGACCGAAGATGCAATTCAGAATTCGCGCCGCTATTACAACGCGGTGGTACGCGATCTGAATACAAAGATTCAGTCATTCCCCACGAATATTATCGCGGGCATGTTCGGTTTTACCGCGCGGCAGTTCTTCGAGACCACCGACGCCGACCGCGAACCCGTGCAGGTGAAATTCTGATCGCGTCTGTAATTCTGTAATCGAGGAATCGGGTAATTTGAAAGTCCTTCGGACGATTGCTGTTTCTCTATTCCTAACGCTGCTCCTCTGCACGTTCCCTGGCACCGCACTGGCGAAATCCTGGCGCGTCTCCGACTTCCAGGACAACATCACTGTTGCAGAAGATGGGACGGCCGTGGTTACCGAACGCATCACGCTGGTCTTCGATGGTGAATTCCATGGAATTCATCGCACGATTCCGATTGAGTATCCCGGGCCGAATGGAACAAACTACGAACTGTTCCTCAGGGTCACGAGCGTGACCGACGGCAACAGCGGCAAGCTCAAGTACGACTCATCGACCTCCAATGGCGCTCGCGATCTGAAGATCTACATCCCCGATGCGATCGATGCGACCCGCACAGTGGAGATCACCTATCGCGTCCGCAACGGTACGCGCTTCTTCGACGATCACGACGAATTCTACTGGAACGTCACGGGGAATGACTGGCCCGTGCCCATCGATCATGCGTCCGCCACGGTGCGCTTCCCCGTGTTCGCGGCGGGATCGCTGAGGGCGCAGGCCTTTACCGGCGTGTATGGCTCGACTCAGCGCGACGCCAGCTCTACAGTCGACGGCGCCGAGGCCCGGTTCGAGACCAGGAATCCGCTGCCTATGCGCGGCGGAATGACCATTGACATCTATCTCCCGAAAGATGTTCTCAAAGAGCCCGGCGCGCTGACGAAGTTTTTCTGGTTTATCGGCGGCAATCCCATCGTCTTTCTGCCGCTGGTCACGCTCGCTGCCATGTTCGCGTTGTGGTGGACGAAGGGACGCGACCCGGACCCGGGAGTTTCGGTTGCGCCCATGTACGAGCCGCCGGTTGGGATTTCTCCCGCGGAAGCGGGCACGCTGCTCGACGACAGCATTCATCCGCGCGACATTACCTCGACCATCATCGACCTCGCGGTGCGCGGCTACATCAAGATCGAAGAGACGTCGGACAAGGTGCTCCTCTTCACGCACAAGGACTACGTCTTTCACCTGCTCAAGCCTCGGGATCAATGGGATGCAAACCTGGCTCCGCACGAGCGTGTGATGCTGGAGAACGTATTCTCCGCCGGCGACCAGACTCGCCTCTCCAGCCTGAAGAACCGCTTCTACACGGCCGTCCCCATCATCCGCGCAGACATTATGTCCGCATTGAAACGGAAAGGCATTTACTTGATCGATCCGGAATCGGCCAACGGATACAGCATTGGCGCGGCATTTGCCATACTTGCTCCATTCGCACTTTTCCAGTTCCTGGGATGGGCGAATTTCTTCAGCTCCGTCGTTCTGCTGGTGGTATGCGTTCTGCCCTCGGCGCTAATCTGGTTCCTGTTTGCGCGAGTCATGACCGCCAAGACTGTAAAAGGCGGACGGACGCGGGTCGCAGTGCTCGGATTCCAGGAGTTTATGAATCGCGTGGATGCCGACCGGCTCAAGGTCATGCCTCCCACGACGTTCGAGAAGTTTCTGCCCTACGCGATGGCGCTGGGTGTGGAACATCACTGGGCGCAGGCGTTTGCCGGGATCGTTAAAGATCCTCCACAATGGTACGTGGGGCCGGGGCCATACATTGGCGGATTCAACCCCATTTTCTTTTCCAGTTCCTTGAACAGCATGGCGAGTGACATGCACCAGGTATTCGTATCCGCTCCGCGCGCGAGTTCCAGCGGATCCGGCTTTGGCGGAGGAGGTTTCGGAGGAGGCGGCGGCTTCTCCGGCGGCGGATTTGGCGGCGGCGGCGGTGGCGCGTTCTAGACTTGGGATGTTATGAGGTTCGTTTTCATTCTCACACTTCTGCTCAGCCTCACCGCGGTGGGCGCATGCGCTCAGCAGAGCGAGCCTCCGCAGCCTTCCTTGACGGTTCGCTCCACCTTGGTAGTCGTGCCTGTCCTCGTTACCACCAGGAAAGGACAGGTGGTCTTCGAGCTGACGGCGGATGATTTCGTTGTCACCGACAATGGCGTACCGCAGCATTTCACAGTGGATCAGGAAAGCGGTTCGCAACCCTTGGCACTGGCCATCGTCGTCGAGACGGGCGGTGCCGGCGCTCGACATCTCAGCGACTATCGAGAACTGGACCCCATTCTTGATGCGTTGATCGGCAACGTCGAGCACCGCGTCGCCGTTATCGGCTTTGACAGTACGCCGCATCTCGTGACGCCTTTTTCCCCAAGAACGTCCGACGCTTCACAACAGCTCGCCAACCTGACCGAAGGGGATCAAGGAGCCGCGATTCTGGATGCGGTGGCCTTCGCGGTAGAGCAGTTGCGGGCTCAACCCGCGAACTACCGGCGCGCGATTCTACTATTCAGTGAAACCATCGATCAAGGCAGCAAGACGAAGCTCAATGAGGCTCTCCGCCTTATCAGCAACACCAACACAGCCATGTACAGCTTCGGTTTTTCGAGCACAGGCGCGGCGGTCTCCCACGAGGCGTCCAAGTTCGATAACGACACGCCAGGACCCGCACACGGATGCTTCAGCCACGAAGGCGCCGATGCCGAATATGAAGGCCACTACAGCAAGCAAGTGCTCGATTGCATCAGCCAGCTTGCTCCCCCTGTGCGGCTAGCCATGATGACGTTTCTGACGACGCGGAATGCGCTGCGCAAAAAGACTGCGGAATCCATCGCACAACTGGCTGGGGGTGAGTTCTTTCACTTTCACAATGCCAAAGACCTGAAAGCAGGCCTGATCGCGATTTCCAATGACCTGCCGAACTATTATGTGCTGACTTTCCGGCCTTCGTCGCTTACACCTGGCCTGCATGCGCTGCATGTCGAAGCGAAGGACCGTCCACAGTTGGTTTTGAAATCCCGACGCGAGTATTGGATCGACGACGTTTCTGTACACTGAGCGCCAGCCAAATACTACATTCCCACTATTGACCTTGCTCAGCGCCGACCTATAATCGGCGCATTTCTTTTTGGGGTTCGAGCACTGACCGCGTGAACGCAAAATCCAAGGTTGTCAAACGGACCGTTGTCGCACTCTGCGCCCTCGCCGCGGTGTGGTTGATGTGTTGCGCAGCGCTCTACGGGGTCATGCGGCAAACGCCAGAGCAGTTTGGCAAGGTCATGGCGAAGATCCCGGGACCCGTCCCTTTTCTGATTTTTCCTTTCGAGACGCTGTGGATGCGCGCCCGCGCCGGCACGTTGCAGGTGGGCAGTCCTGCGCCAGACTTCGCACTGACGAAACTCGACAAGACTGCGCAGGTTCAACTCTCTGCTCTCACCGCGCAGCGGAAGCCGGTGGTGCTCGTGTTCGGAAGTTACACTTGACCTCCCTTCCGGCGGGAGGTTCCCGCCCTTAACAAGCTCTACCAGCAGTACGGAAACCAGGTTACGTTTCTCGTGGTCTACATCACCGAGGCGCACCCAACCGACGTCTGGCAGACTGAGAGCAACACCAAAGAGAAGGTTCTCTTCGCCAGTCCGCGCAGTGAAGACGAGCGCGCGTTCATCGCGGGAGCCTGCGTACGCAAACTGGGAATCGAGATTCCCGCGGTGCTCGACGAATTCGGCAACTCGACCGAGAGTGCGTACACCGCATGGCCGGACCGCCTTTACGTGATCGATGCCTCGGGCCGCGTGGCCTACAAGAGCCGCCCCGGGCCATTCGGGTTCAGCGCCGAGCAACTGAAAACGGCGATCCAGAAGGTCGTTCCCGAGCATTGAGAGTTGTGAGAGAAAGCGGCCCCGGGCTGAAGCGCCGCTCTTCGACGACCCAACACCTCTACGACGTGCTGTTTGCAGCCGATGTGCAGCTGGGCTTCGCCCTAGCTGGACGGCCGAGGCGGCCGTCCCCACATGTGCAACTCACAATGCAAAAGGGCCGCGAGTGCGTCGCGGCCCGTCTGATTTGTTTCGGCCAGGTTTATTGTTCGCCGGCGGCAACGCTGCTGCCCCGAGACATGCGCCCCACAACACATTGCTCCCCCAGAGGACGTTGCTCCCCCACAGCACGTTAGAGCCCCATAGGACGTTGGAACCCCACACCGCGCTGCTGCCCCAGAGCACATTGCTGCCCCAAAGCACGTTGCTGCCCGACACGTTCGACGCTTGATTGACGCCAACAAACTGATTACTTCCCCACACCGCTGAGTTCGACCAAGTGGAGGATGTGTTCCAGACAGCGGTCGAATCATCGCTGAGGTAGACGTTCCCGGAGTTCGGGTCATAGGTCGCTACCGGAGACATGGCGGTCCCGCTGGCCACGTCGTTGCTCTCCAGGGCTTCCTCCACATCGAGGTAGCCGGCGCCGACGGTGAACACGTCATACTGATCGGTGTAAGTGATTCCCGTGGTCGGATCGGTTGTGCTGCTGGACGTTGGGAACGTCTTATAAGCGGTTTTCATCAACCGGGCCTTCACCTGATCAGGAGTGAGCCGCGGACTCTTTTGCAACAGGTCCGCGACCGCTCCACTCACCACGCCGGTCGCCATGCTGGTGCCGCTCAACGTGAAATAGCTGGACGACGGCGCTGTGCTCCCGCCATTCACGTAATAGTTGTACGGTACACGGTCGCCAGGAAGTTGGTTGTAGAGTGTCGAACCCGGAGCCTCGAGCGAAACCAGCAGGTTGCCTGGCGCGACAATGTCGGGCTTAGCAACGGCATCGATCGCGGTCGGCCCTTTGGAACTGTAGCTGGCGATCAAATCGTCGGTGCGGGTAGGCGTGCCCATCGGCTTCATCGCGCCCACAGTAATGACGTACGGATCATTGCCGGGCGAGGTGATGGTGGCATAGCCATCGGTCGCCTGATTGCGTCCATTGTTGCCCGCAGCCACGACCACCACGATGCCACTTTGCCAGGCTTTCTCGACCGCCTGGCAGAGCGGATCCAGTTTGTACGTCTCATAGACCGCGCGGCCAAGGGACAGATTGATCACGCGAATGTTGTAGCGAGACTTGAGGGAGATCGCCTGGTTGATGGCGGCGATGACCACGCTATCGGTCGAAGCTCCATTCGCATCCAGGACCCGCAGGTTAATGATGTTTGCGCCCGGCGCAATCCCCTTGAAGGTCTTGTTGTAGAGCGGGCCCGTGGAGCTGAGCCCGTCTCCAGCGATCAGTCCGGCGACGTGAGTGCCGTGTCCGTATTGGTCAACTGTGCTCGAATTTCCCGGCACAAAGGATTGGTTATAGACAACGCGTGAGAGCGGAAGAATCCCTTGATACAGATCCACGTGATTGCTCACACCGCTATCGATGAGAGCCACACCAATGCCGGCGCCGGTGTAGTTCGATTGCCACGCGTACTGTGCGTTTACCGCAGCGGCGGCGTTGTTAAGCGACGGCGTCAATGGCCGATCCGTGCTGATGTAAACGACGTTCGACTGGTTCGAGAGGGTCTGGATGCCGTTGCCGTCAAGCACCGCAACCACGCCGTTGATCAGAGGCAACTGTCCCAGGATCGTGCCGCCAAGTTGCAGAACGTCATTGACGAGGCAGCCCACCAGGCCGAGCAGACCGCTGCAATTGACCTGAGTTCCGGGCGCATACTGCACGATCACTTGGACCTTCTGCGTCGAGTGATTGCCCCGAAGCTCAGGCGATAGCTTGGAGTCGTCGGCATGCGCCAGCGGCAGCGCGACGATCAAAAGTAGAAGCACTAATCTCTTCATATCACCCCACTAGGCGCCCACAAGGCGCGTAACCATTCCCCAAGTGACCTCTGTATGTGCAGGTGGGTGCCCAAAGGTGGCCCAAGTTTCCCTTATTTATGAATGACTTGCGACGCGTTGTAGCGAAACGCAACGGGCACTTTGTCCCACGCCCGGGGCACGCGACAATTTGTCTCGCCTGAAACGGATTTTGCGTGATCGCCAGGCTCCTATGTCCGTTCTAAGTGACTGATTTGTTTGGAGAAAACGATGGTAATGGGAGGAGGTCGTTTTGGGCGGACAGGCCCCCCCAATTCGTTGAAAATTTAAGCACTTATCATGTCTTGGGTTCGCTCCATCGGCGCTCGGATGTTTATCGCCGGCATGGCTCTGGCCGGGGCCGTTTGCCTCGCGCTAGCCTTCTCTCACTGGCAGTCGAGCGATCCCGTCAAGTTTATTTGCTATCTGATCGCGGCGGCGCTGGCCTCTTCGCTCAAGGTAAGCCTCCCCGGTATTGAAGGGACGCTCTCGGTCAACTTCCTGTTCACCCTGCTGGGAATCTTGGAATTGAGTCTGCCCGAAACGCTGGTGATTGGACTCGCCAGCACACTGGCGCAGTTCTATTGGAAGCCAGTGCGGCGGGTGAAGGTAGTCCAGCTGGTATTCAACCTGTCGCAGGTCACGGTTTCGAGTGCGATCGCTTACGGTGCTTACAAGCTGGTTGTGATTTATGTCCTGCACGCGCCAGGACCGCTCGCTCTGCTGGTCGCGGCAATCACGCACTTCGGCTGCAATACGGCAGCGACGTCCACCATCATCGGACTGACAGAAGATAAGCCCATCGCGAGCGTGTGGGGCGAGTCTCATCTCTGGTTGTTCCCCTACTACATGGTCGGAGCCGCCCTTGCGGGGCTGGTCCATTTTCTGAACGGGCACATCGGATGGCAGTCCTCGCTGCTGATTCTGCCGCCCATTTACCTGATGTACCGCTCGTACCGTCTCTACCTCGGAAAGATGGAGACGGAGAAGCGGCACGCCGAACAGGTTTCGAGTCTGCACCTGCGCACCATCGAGGCACTGGCTCTCGCCATCGAAGCCAAAGATGAAACCACCGGCGAACACCTGCAGCGGGTGCGCGTCTATGCCATGGCGCTGGCGAAGGAACTGGGCTTGAGCGAGGACGAGACCGAAGCGCTGAAAGCAGCATCAGTGCTGCACGACATTGGGAAGCTGGCCGTGCCCGAGCACATCATCTCGAAGCCGGGGAAATTGACTCCCGAAGAGTTCGAGAAGATGAAAATCCATCCCATCGTCGGAGCGGAGATTCTGGAGCAGGTGCACTTTCCGTATCCGGTGGTGCCGATCGTGCGCGCACATCACGAAAAGTGGGATGGCAGCGGATATCCTAACGGACTGGCCGGCGAGGAGATTCCGATTGGCGCTCGCATTCTCGCGGCGGTGGATTGCCTCGACGCGCTGGCCTCTGACCGCCAATATCGCAAGGCTCTGCCGCTAAACGAGGCGATGGCCAAGGTAGTGGAGGATTCGGGCAAGAGTTTCGATCCAAAGATTGTTTCTGTCCTGCACCGGCGCTACATCGAACTGGAAAAGATGGCGACCGAGGAACCATTGCAGGCTCCGCCGAAATTGTCCACCGACATTAGGGTCGAGCGAGGGCTCGCGCCCGCCGCGGGGTTCGCGGAGTCGGGCACACCCGTGGTTCCCACGCCAGCGCAAGTCGCAGATTCCGGCACGCGGATTCTCTCCGCTCTACAGCAAGGTCAGGAAATTGTCGAACTTTGCCGAAAGGCTGGCGCATCGCTGCGCAGCGAAGACGTTCTTTCCCTGCTGGCAGCGCGCCTCAAGCATCTGGTTCCGCATGACTCCATGGCCGTGTATGTGCCCAAGAATGGAATGCTCGCGGCGGAGTTTGTCAGCGGTGACAACTTTCGCTTGTTCTCCTCCTTGAGAATTCCCGAAGGCGAAGGGCTCTCGGGATGGGTTGCGCAAAACCATAAGCCGATCTTGAACGGCAATCCTTCCGTCGAGCCGGGATACCTAAACGATCCTACGAAGTACAGCACGCTGCGCTCGGCACTGGCCGTCCCCCTGGAAGGAACAGCCGGGATGGCCGCCGTGCTGGCTCTGTATCGCTCAGCACAGGATGCATTCACCGCAGACGAGCTGTGTGTGGCGGAAACGATAGGTGAGGGATTGGGCGTCGTGATCGAGAACGCGAGCAAACCCAAAGCGGCGGCGATGGGCGCCGGACTCGGACGATAAATACGCTTGTCATCCTGAGCGAAGCGAAGGATCTGTGCAACTGGCGGGGAGTACATAGGTCCTTCGCTTCGCTCAGGATGACAGCATCGGCTTCACCGCAGTCGCTTCACTCCATTTCAAAGCTCACATACTGCAGCCCGCCGTCGCGCTCCACCTGCAGCACCACCGGATCTCCGGTCTTCAACTTTGCTACGGCACCGCGCAGGGTATCCATCGAATCGATAGGCGTGGTGTTCAGTGCGTGAATGATGTCGCCAGCCTCCAGACCCGTGTCGGGCATGATCAAGTCGGCCGCGCGTCCCACAACCACGACTCCCGACGGGATTCGCAGCGAACCCAGCCGCGCCTTAAGATCGGCCGTGAGGTCGATGGCCAGGACCCCGAGCCGGGGAATCAGACTATTATCGGGATTCACCGCGTCGAGCAGTTCGTCCATGTGATCATGCTGCTCAATCGCGGGCACGTAGAGCGTCATCTTTTCCGTGCCACGCAGAATCTCCAGCTTCACGACCTGATCGAGGCGATGCAGGTATAGAGCGGCCGAGAGCGATGGCAGAGTTTCGATGCGGCGGTCATCCGCGCTGAGAATAATGTCCTGGATCTGCAGGCCAGCCGCAGCCGCCGGGCCGCCGGGCTTCACGTCGTCCACTAGAACGCCCCAACGCTGCGAAAGGTGCAGTCCCTCGGCCAGCGTGGGCGTGATCTCCTGCGCGCCCGCGCCAATTTCAACTTTATGCACGTGTCCGTACTTGCGCAGACTGCGGTAAACGAAATCCACCACACGCGAGGGAATCGCAAAGCCCAAGCCTTCACTGCCTCCTCCTTGCGAAAGAATAAACGTGTTAATGCCGAGAACCGCGCCGTTCATATCGACCAGCGGGCCGCCGCTGTTGCCTGGATTGATGGGAGCATCCGTCTGCAGGTACGTGATCGGTTTGGTGGCATCAGGCTGGCGGGCGAGCGCGCTCACTACGCCCATGGTCACCGAATTCTGCAAGCCTTCGGGACTGCCAATGGCGAATACGAGTTGACCGACGTGCGGCCGCTGGCTCAGCAAGACAAGGGTCGGCAAATCGGTCTCGTCGATTTTGAGCAGAGCGAGATCGGTATCTTTATGTTGACCGACGAGTCGCGCTTCCAGGATGCGGCGCTTCCCAATCGGCACTTGGCTGGGAGATTCGCCCATGGGTAACGGCAGGGCGACGCGAATGCGCTGTGCCCCCTCCACGACGTGAGCGTTGGTCATGATGTAGCCGCTCGGGTCGACAATCACGCCTGAACCCACCGCTTTCTGGCGAACGATGAACGCCGTCTGCGATCGATCCTCTTCGCGCAGGGGCCCGTAGCCCGTGACCAGAATCTGCACCACCGCAGGCGAGACTCTGGCGGCCAGGCTCTCCAGTTCACTGTTTAACTTTTCCAGAGTGTCGGTAGCGGCCGCACGCGCCTCGGAACCCCCATCGATCTTGGGCTTGGCCGCGTTCTTGTCTGTCTGGCCTTTTTGGGCCGCTGGCGGCGCCGTCGCCTGCGCCGGGGACTGTGCACAGACTAGGCGCGAGACACCGAAGAACGCAAGCAGCAAGCAAAGAGTCACGAAGCGACTAACACTTCTCAAGGGATGTAGGGATATCACGCGAGATCCTCCTCGACCTACTCGTGTCTGCATTCTGACAGAACTCCACCGTCTCTGAGAACCGGCACCCGAAAGCGAACCGGGCGGTTTGCTACTATTGGGCTTCCATTGCCGTACGGCGAAGAACCAGCCATGGACTCCCACGCCTTCATTGCAGAAGTGTACCGCCGCATGGCGCTGCGCCACGCCTCTGAAAAGCCTCGTCCCACGTGGAACGAGACCGAAGCGAGTCCGATGGTGATGGAGGCAGCGCAGCAGTACGCGCCGTATTTGCCCTCCGACAAGGAGGCGCGCATTCTCGATATTGGATTCGGCGGCGGATGGTTCCTGGCAGCGTGTCTGAGACTCGGTTATCGCAATCTGTCGGGCGCGGATTTCGGCATCGTCAATAAAGAGTACGTTCACGATTGGGCTCCCGACCGCCTCACCTTGCACGAGATCCACGACAACATTGGGGAGTTTCTGAGCGACAAGAAGGAACAGTACGACTTCATCCACATGTCGCACGTGATCGAGCACGTGCCCAAGTACTCGCTGCTTTGGCTCGGGGACAGTCTTTACCAGGCGCTCAGGCGCGGCGGAACCCTGCTGGTGCGCACTCCGAATATGGAAGGCCCATGCGCGAATTCGAGCTTCTACGTGACCTTGGCCCATGAGTACGGCTTTGCCGGATCCAATCTCGTGTCATTGCTCGACATTTGCGGCTTCGATGATGTTCGGCTTCACAACTTCCGCCCTTACGCGCCCACGCTGAAACAGCGCCTCGGCGATCTCTTGCGATGGCCGATCCTGCAGCAGAGCAAGTTTCGGCATCGCTTGTTTGGTGTGAATTCTGGCGGCCAGTTCGGTACAGAATTGATCGCCACCGCCAAGCGCGGCGACTGGCCACCCTTTTTCGACCGCCGGTACGAGTAGGTATTCACGGCTGAAGGATCCCAAACCGCCCGCTTGCTCAAGGTCTTCGTCTTGAGAATCCCGGCTTTCTGCCAGGGGGGAACCTAGTTGCTACCGTTAACTAACGGGTTATCAGGCTTTTACACGGGTGCCTTTCATGATATAACCCGTGCTGAGCATAAAAGTGGGCCTGCGCCCGCCAGGAGCTTGGTTTGACGACATTGGCCTCATTCGCAGAGGGACACCACATAACAGGCCAGTCTAGAGGAGGTACCGTGGGCGAAGAAGCACGGACCGGAAAACGGTTCCCGC
>CAVPNR010000036.1:0-385738 GCA_963706645.1 uncultured Acidobacteriaceae bacterium | reverse complement strand
AGTTCCAGATACGTCGCAAAGGTCGCGTGGCCGCTTACATACGTCAGGACGGTGAGTGCGCCCGCCGCAATCACCGTGCATCCGATCGCCAGTCCATCGAGACCGTCGGTAAGATTCACGGCGTTGCTCGAAAACGTGATCAACAGGGTCACGAAGATCATGAACGGCAGGAAGGCGAGAGGCCATGCATGCGGAAAATGTTCCCAGCTTTGCACCACCAGATCCGGATGGTACTGCTTGAAAAAGGGAACAATCAGCTTGGTGGAATACATTCCGTAAGTCTGCATGGCGATCAGCATGGAAGCGATCACGATGCCAGTCGCGAGTTGCAGGCCCATCTTTGCGCGCGCGGTCAGACCCAGGTTCCGGCGATGCGCCACCTTACTGTAATCGTCGGAGAACCCAATCGCCGCATATGCCAAGGTAGAAAAAACCGCGATCCACACGAAGCGGTTGGTCAGATCAGCCCATAACAATGTAGGCACGACGATCGCGATCACGATCAGCAGTCCGCCCATGGTGGGCGTCCCGGCCTTTTTCTGGTGAGCCTTGGGACCTTCTTCTCGAATGTACTGTCCGATTTGGAATTCGCGCAGGCGCCCGATGACCAGCGGACCCACGATGAGCGCGGTGAACAGAGCGGTCAGGCTGGCGAACGCCGTGCGGAAAGTTACGTAGCGAAAGATGCGGAATGGCGCAACCGAATGTTGCAGCTTGACGAACAACAGCCAGTAGAGCAATCAGCCTCCGTCCTTCGCAGTATCAGCGCGTGTCGCGCCGCGCCTTCCACGTCTCCAGCGCCTTCTCGAGCTTCACGCCGCGCGACGCTTTTAACAGCACCACGTCGCCGTCACGTGCTTCGCGGGCCAGCCACTCGCCGGCTTCCTCGGGTGTCGCAAGGAACTCGGCTTGCGTTCCGGAGTGTTGTGCACCGCTGACCATCGCCTGAGCCAAACCGCGCACGCCAATCAGGACATCAATCTTCGTCTCGGCTACGTGCTGCCCAGCAGCGCGGTGCATTTCTTCTCCGGCCGGCCCGAGTTCCAGCATTTCTCCCGCGACCACAATACGGCGGACGGCCTTCATCGCCGCCAGAGCGTCGACCATGGCGCGCAACGCCTTCGGATTGGAATTGTAGCAATCGTTGATGACCGTGATGTTGCCCAGTTGAAGAACCTGCCCGCGCTTGTCGGGCGGCGCGAGAGTCGCCAGCGCAGCGACGGCTTCGGAGGGCTTCAGTCCCCGAGCCAGGCCCACTGCCACGGCGGCCAGGGCGTTCAGAATGTTGTGTTCTCCGACCAGCGGCAAGCGGGCATGCTCGCGTGCGTGGGCGATCACCACGTCGAACTCCGAACCGTCCGCGCCTCGGGTTTGCACGTTCTCGGAGCGCACGTCGGCTGTGGCACACGCTCCGTAGGTAATCACCTTGCCTTTGAAGTCGCGGCCGAACTGGGAGACATATTCATCGTCGGCGTTGAGCACGGCAGTGCCACTGGCGGGGAGCGACTCGATCAATTCGTACTTCGCCCGCGCGATTCCAGCGAGCGAATCAAAAAACTCCAGATGTACGGGAGCGACATTGGTCACCACGCCAATCTCGGGCTGCGCAATTTTTGCCAGCGCGCGAATCTCCCCCGCGTGCGACATGCCCATCTCGATCACCGCGACGTCATGCTCGGGTTCCAACTTCAGGAGCATGAGCGGCAGGCCAAAATGATTATTGAAGTTGCCTTCTGATTTGAGCACGTGAAAGTGCGCGCTAAGGACGTGGGCGATGGCTTCTTTGGTTGTCGTCTTCCCTGCCGAACCGGTGACGCCGACCAGCGGCTTGCCCCACAGTTTGCGCACTGCGGTCGCCAAGGTCTGCAGCGCCGTGAGTGTGTCGTCGACGGCCAGCAGCCGGGCCTTGTCTGGACAGCGGTGCAGAGTTTCCTTTTGAACGACAGCGCCAGCCGCGCCTTTTTCGAGGGCCGCGCCGACATAGTCGTGGCCGTCGAGGCGCTCCCCTTTCACCGCAAAGAAGAGTTCGCCGGGCCGAATGGTTCGCGTGTCGATGGAACAGCCCTGAGCGACTTGCTCGTGAGGAAACTCACCGGTGGCAGAGATGAACTCCGCGATCTTGGAGAGCGGCAGCTTCATATTCAGTTCTTACCCGCAACCGGTTCGCATTCGAAGCCAGCGGCCCGCAGAACCTCGCGGGCGACCTCAACATCGTCGAAAGGATGCGAGCCTTCACGCGTGACCTGCACCTTTTCGTGTCCCTTGCCAGCCAGCAGCACAACATCTCCGGGATGCGCCTCCGCGATCGCCAGTGCAATCGCCTTTCGTCGGTCGACTTCGACGGTGTACTTGACGCCGGTCTTCTGCAGGCCGACGAGCGCATCGTTGATGATGGCACGCGGGTCTTCGCTGCGGGGATTGTCGGAGGTGAGCACCACAAAATCGCTACCCCGCCCGGCTGCCTCGCCCATCAGCGGACGCTTGGCGCGATCGCGATCGCCTCCGCAGCCAAACACGGTCAACACTCGCGCAGTTCCTCCACCGCGCGAGACGAACTCGCGGGCCAGAGCCGTAAGATTGCGCAAGGCATCGTCCGTGTGTGCGTAGTCGACGACCACTGTGAACGGCTGGCCGCAATCAACGCGCTCAAATCTTCCCGGCACATGCGTGAGCAACTCGACCCCCCGCGCAATCGCCTTGGGCTCGCAGCCCCTCGCGTAGCATGCAGCCGCGGCCGCGAGAATGTTGTACACATTCACGCGCCCGATCAATGGAGAGAAGATCGGAATCTTGACGTCCTGCTGCGGCGTGCCCATGTCGAAGCGCGTGCCGCGCGGGTTGATGTCTACGTTTTCAGCATGGAAGTCGCCGCGCTCCCAGCCATAAGTCAAAACGACGGCACTGCGCTTGCGGCTGAAGCCGACGAGTTTCGCCCCATATTCGTCGTCGAGGTTGGTCACCACTGCGCGGGGCGCATCGGTACCGCAACCTTCGAAGAGCACTCGCTTGGCAGCGAAGTACTCGTCCATCGTTTTGTGATAGTCGAGGTGATCTCGCGTCAGGTTGGTAAAGACAGCGACATCAAAGGGCACACCGAAGACGCGCTCCTGTGCCAGGGCGTGGGAAGAGACTTCCATGACCGCATCGGTCGCGCCCAGCCCGAGAGCCTCATTGAAAAGTCGAGCCAGATCGAGCGCTTCAGGAGTCGTATGCGGCGCCGAATAAACTTTGCCCGCCACGTGATACTCAATGGTCCCGATCAGCGCGCTCTTGCGACCCGCGGCGGTCAGGATCGACTCGATCAGAAACGCCGTCGTGCTCTTCCCATTTGTTCCAGTTATACCCGTGACCGCGATGCGCTCAGCCGGACGCTTGTAGAAATTCGCGCTCAAACGTGCCAAAGCTCGCCGCCCGTGAGGCACAACGGCCCAGGCCACTCCTTCGCGGGGCTTCTCTGCCGGCGAGTCGGTGACCACCGCGACCGCCCCGGCCTGAATCGCCTGGTCGATGAAACGATTGCCGTCGGACGCTTCCCCATGCATGGCCACGAACACGCACCCCGGCTTGACGCGGCGCGAGTCGTATTCCACACCACTGACGCTGGGGTCCCCGCTCTGGGAGAGCACCTCCGCGCCATCCAGCAGATGTTGGAAGGTCATTGCTGGGAATTATAGGCCACGGAGAAATCCATTGGGCCTGGAGCGCACGCCGGATCAGCCATTTTCTCGACCTGCGCCATTACCAAGGTCATTTTTACGATGCAGCCGATGCGCGCTACAGTATTTTCATGAGCACAGGAACCGGTTCTGCTAAATACAAGTGCGCGCAATGCGAGCAGGCAGAGAGTGCATGTGAATGCGAAAAATTCTGCTGCCTCTGCCAGGCGGTCATTGACGTCCGTCTATGCACCGATGGACTCATGTATTGCGAACCCTGCCGCACCGCCTGCGACTACAAACCCGTCGACTAGCGACGACTGGCCGCTCTGATCGTCCAATCCACTCGATACTGCCGCCGTGTCTGCCATAACGTTTCGGTAGTGAAGAAACGCCGTTCTGCCTCGCCTGAGACAGCAACTCATGCGTACAGCGATTTGGCAGCCCGTGACCTTTTGAGGGACAATAGTTTGTTTGCCCTTTGTAATTGTCGTCGGCCCCTTTTATAGGAGACTCCATGGCTACCACGATGCACGTCAGCGACGTCGCCGAGTTGCTGAGCGAAGGCCGGACGCACTTTAATCTTTCTCCGGCGGTGCTGGTGGAGCACTCCATCCGGCGCAACGAGGCAAAGTTGGCGGCCAACGGGGCGATCGTCGGATATACGAACCGCACGGGCCGATCTCCGAAAGACAAGTTCATCGTGAAGGACGAGACCACCGCGAACACGGTCGCGTGGGGCGCAGTGAACGCGCCGTTTGAACCGGATAAATTCGACGCGCTCTACGCGCGTGTGATGGAACACCTGCGTGGCCGCGAACTTTTTGTGCAGGATCTTTTCTGCGGCGCCGATCCCGCATACCGGTTGCCGGTCCGCATCGTCAACGAGTATGCCTGGCACAACCTGTTTGTGCGGCAATTGTTTCTGCGCCCGACCGCGGAGGAACTCAAGCACCATCATCCCGAGTTCACCGTCATCTCAGCTCCTGAATTCAAGGTCGATCCCCAACGCGACGGCGTGGCGTCCGACGTTTTCATTCTGTTGAACTTCACGCGGCGCACCGTGCTGATCGGCGGAACTTCGTACGCGGGCGAAATGAAGAAGTCGATCTTCAGCATCATGAACTTTCTGCTACCGCCGCGAAATGTGTTCCCCATGCACTGCTCGGCCAACGTGGGGCGCAACGGCGTGAGCGCTCTCTTCTTCGGACTTTCGGGGACGGGCAAGACCACGCTCTCGGCCGATCCCTCGCGCGACTTGATCGGCGACGATGAGCATGGATGGAGTGCCGACGGCGTCTTCAACTTCGAAGGCGGATGCTATGCCAAGTGCATCAAGCTCTCAAAGAAGAATGAGCCGCAGATCTGGAACGCACTGCGCTTCGGTTGCGTGCTCGAGAACGTGACCCTCGATCCGCACACGCGCATTCCCGACTACAACGATGACAGCAAGACTGAGAACACACGGGCCGCGTATCCTGTGGACTTCATCGAAAATGCGTTGATCCCAGGCATTGGCGGACATCCGAAGAACGTCGTGTTCCTGACGGCAGATGCTTTCGGCGTTCTGCCTCCGATCTCGAAGCTGACGCCGGAGCAGGCTATGTATCACTTTCTGTCCGGGTACACCGCGAAGGTTGCAGGCACAGAGGCGGGCGTCAAGGAACCTTCGGCGACATTCTCGACATGCTTTGGATCGCCTTTCCTGCCACTGCCTCCGAAAACCTATGCCGAAATGCTGGGGCGCCGCTTGCGCGAACACAACGCGCAATGTTGGCTGGTGAACACGGGCTGGCAAGGCGGACCGTATGGCGTAGGCAAGCGCATGGATATTCCACACACCCGCGCCATGGTCGACGCCGCGGTCGAAGGCGAACTGATCAAAGAGGGATTCGAAATCGAGCCCACGTTCGGCTTCAGCATTCCCAAGCACTGTCACGGAGTGCCGCCGCAAGTACTCAATCCGCGAAATGCCTGGCCGGATAAAGCCGCCTACGATAAGGCCGCGGACGATCTGCGCAACCGTTTCGCCAAGAACTTCGAAAACTTCGACGCACCGACGGAAGTCAAGGCGGCCGGGCCGAAGAAACAGCGATAAATACGAGTTCATCTCTCGGGCAGCCGGGCTTTGCCCTGGCTGGACGGCCGAAGGCGGCCGTCGCCACATAAGTATCGTGGGCATTTTGTGGAGACAGCCGCCCTCCGCTGTCTACCGCGCGAAGCGCGGCTCGGTCAAGCAAGCCTTCCTCTCGGCACCGTGTTCCATGTTTAAATCAAGCTATGTTCGCCCGTAAAATTCGCGTGGAATATGAGGCTGACGGCCACAAGCTTCCTTGCCCGCTGAAGTGGCTCGATAGTTTCTCCATGCGCAGCTTCACCAACGCCAGCGTGTTCGACGACACGCTTCCCACCGCAGACGGCCAGATGGAGATTGGCTCCGCCGTCCCGCTCCACCAGCTCAAGGACGCGATGGAGGACTGGTTCCGGCGAAAGGGATACCTGCCTAAGGACTCGCCTTTGTCACTGGTGGAAAGCTAAGGACCGGATCACACTACGCGGGATCGGTACTTCCCAGTATTGCAGCAAACGTCAGGACATGAGACATTGCTTGCGCCAGGTATCAGCTGGCAAGGAAGCGTCAAATCTCGCTGCGGAGGGTCGGTCTGGTGAGGATTTTGAACACGTCAGAGAAGAACGACATCGGAGCGGATAGGACGAGGTTCCTGTTTTCAGTGGCTTGGCCAGCCGGAAGGTTGGCCAGCAAGTTGCAATCCCCCAACAAGGAGGTGCTTCATGAGCTACAGAATATTGCAGCTGTCCCCCCAATCAAGCACCCGCTTTACCCGCAGGAAAATTGTGGTTCAGGATTCCTTCAGAACTCCGTCCATCAACGGACTCGACATGGGGTCTCTGCAGTCATGGTATGAGTACGATTCGGAACTCGGCGAGAGCAACGCTGACGGCCACACCAAGTGGGGTGCGATCTCAGGCTTGGCTCTCTCGATTGCATTCAGCGCGAGTTTTTGGGCCGGAGCAGCCTGGGTTGTGGGTCGTGTCTGGAAGTAGACAGAGCCTTTAAGATATTGCGGAAATCGAACCGGGGCCGAGCGCCAACCAGCGCTGGCCCCGTTTTTTCTTTGCTGAAGGCGTTTACTTGTCGTACTGCAGCAGCGACATCACTTCATATTCTTTGAGCTTGTCGCGACCCTTCAGGAACTCCAGTTCCACCACAAATCCCAAGCCGGCAATGTTGGCGCCCAGCGAAGCGGCAAGTTTAGCCGTGGCCTCGGCGGTGCCGCCAGTCGCCAGCAGATCGTCTACGATCAGCACGCGCTGGCCTTTCTGGATGGCGTCCTTGTGAATCTCCAGCGAGTTCGTTCCGTACTCGAGCGCGTAATCGTACTTCACCGTTTCCGCAGGAAGCTTGCCCGGCTTGCGCACCGGGACGAAGCCGGCATTCAAGCGATAAGCCAGAGCAGGCGCAAAGATGAAGCCGCGCGCTTCCATACCCAGAACCAGCTCGACGTCCTTCGCAATGTAATGCTCCGCAAGCTTATCGATGAGCGTGGCGAAGCCGGCCTTGTCCTTCAACAGCGTGGTGATGTCGTAGAACAGAATCCCCTTCTTGGGAAAATCAGGGATCTCGCGAATCAAGTGCTTCAGTTGATCGGCATTCATGGACGTGCCTGCGGACATTGCCACGCTCCTTAGGATTGAAAGGTCCAAAGTTTCAAGTTTTCAGGGGGACAAAATCCCAGGCTCTTGTATTTGAAACCTTGAAACCCTGAAACTTTGAAACCTTCACCATGCTCCTTCAATTCGAAATGAACTGAGTCCGGCGACGGGACCCGCTTCGGATACCTCGACCGCATCCACCCGAGCCGCACGCGGACCTTCGCGCAGGCGGCCATGCAAACCAGAGAGCTGGTCCCGGGTGCCCTGAGCCAGCACTTCCACACTGCCGTCGTGATTATTGCGTACCCACCCGGCGATCCCCAGGATGTGCGCCTCGCGCTCGACGAACCAGCGGAAGCCAACTCCCTGCACGCGACCGCGCACGAAGAACCGGCGGGCTTCAATGGGTTTCTCGGTGGGAGTCATGCAGTGCTCTTAAGTCTCAAGGTTTTGAGGCCTCAAAGTTTCAGCATTCGAACCAACCTTGAAACTTGAAACCCTGAAACCTTGAAACTCTACGCTCTTGACAGGTATGCGCCTTCCGAAGTATCGACCTTAATCTTCTCGCCTTCATTGATAAACGGTGGAACCTGCACGACCAGTCCGGTCTCGGTCTTCGCAGCCTTGGTCACGCTGGAAGCCGTGGCGCTTTTCAGCCCGGGCTCGGTCTCAACCACGGTCAGGATCACCGTCTGCGGCAGCTCGATGCCGACTGCCTTGCCGTCGAAAAACTCCACTTTAATTTCGAGATTGGCAATCAAGTAATCAACCGCGTCGCCCAGGATTTCTTTGCTCAGGTGCGTCTGCTCGTAGTTGGAAGTATCCATGAAGTAGTAGCTGTCGCCGTCGGCGTACAGGAACTGCATCTCGACTTCATCTACGTTGACCTTCTCGATCGGGTCGGGCGAACGGAAGCGGTGCTCGAACATGGCGCCGGTGCGCAGGTTGCGTAACTTGGCCTGAATAAAGGCGCGCAAGTTGCCAGGGGTGCGGTGTTCCACGCTGAAAACAGAATGCAGATCATTGTTGTGCCGAATGATCATGCCGGGACGAAGCTGGGTGGCAGGGATCGACATCGCTTGAAAAACTCTCCTTAGTACGATTGCGGTTGAAGCCGGCGGAAGACGGGCAGGCCCACTAGTTCCACCGCCAGCCTACTACGCGAAGAAAGCTAAATTGTTATTTTACACTGAGATTCGCCCGAAAAGAAACCTTCCCAATGCCGATCTCATCGAAGAGAAGCTCATTGCAGCGCCTCGGATTGCTTTCGCCGAGTCGCTCAACTGAGACTAGAATGGCTAAGACTGGAACCAGAGCGAGTCGGGTACCCACATAGCTCTTGCAAATATGCCCGATCCCGGGCGGAAAATTTGAGGTCTTCATCATGCGAATCGGACGTTACGAATCTTCGGAAAGCAGCAATGTCGGCACCGCGATCACCTTCCTTCTCATCGGCCTGGGTGCCGGTGCCCTCGCTGGCCTCCTGCTCGCCCCCAAAACCGGCAAGCAGATGCGCCGCGACCTGCAAAAAGGTTTCGAAGATGCAAAGGACACTCTCGGCGACTGGGCCGACGATGCCAAGGATCGGGTTCGCGATGCTAGCGACCGCGTCCGCGACGTGGCCAGCAAGGGCGTAGATCTCGCCGACACTCTGCGTGAAAAGGTAGAACCGCTGCGCCGCGCCATCAATCGCAGCTAAGAACAGCTGGCGTCGGACCTCAGACATCAGACTTCGAAGCGGTAATGTGCCGAAGTCCGAGGATCGAGGTCCAACGCCGCTTCTTCTCAGTACAAATGGAAGTCCACCTGAACCGCAATCTGCGTCGCCACCGGCTGGCCGTTGAGCGTACCCGGACGAAAGCGCCAGCGGTTCACGGCCTCGATCGCCTTCTCATCCAGGCCCATCCCCAGGCTTTGGCCGATGCGGATATTGTAGGGATGCCCGTCTTTTCCAACCACCAGCAGCAATAGCACAATTCCCTGCGCCTTGGACTTACGGGCTTCATCGGAAAAACTCGGCTCGGGATTGAAGATGACTTGCGGCACGGTCACTCCTCCTCGGCCCGCCGGAAAAATTCCGGGAGGGCCATCTCCCACTCCCGGGCTGGTTCCCGGCCCAATGCCATCGCAACATCCCGAACCCATTCCGCCGGGGCCACCCGGGCCGTTGGACAGAATAGAAAATTTTGACAAGGGATCGCCGATCTGCCCGCCCTGTGGCAGCTTAACCTCCGGAGCCACATTCACGGACTCGGGCATAGGAAGCTTCGGGGATTCCTTCGGCAGAACGATCATCGGAGGCACAAGCTGAGTATCGAGTGACGCCTTTGGGATATTGCCATGCGATGCCGGCAGCGGATCATGATTGCCGCCCCCGCCGCCACTATTTCCCAAAAAAATCAGACGGATCTGATCGAGTTTAGGCATCTCGCGCGCAATCTCCGGACCACCTTGGATTACGCAACTAGTGAAGTAGATGAGCAGCCCCACGATCGCGGCCTGCCCGAGCATCGAGAAGACGAATGTCTCCCGCCGGGCACGGTACAGCCCGTCGTTTTCCCCCGACAACATGGAAAAGATATTCGGCCCCGGTCCCGGAGATGCAGGGGTCATGACGCGCTCCTCTCAACGAAGTGTCAATAACCATCAGATCAACACGCCGTAAGACGCGCGACCGCGCAAAAAGGATTTCCAGGGAGGAAAAGTGCCGCGACTATTTGAAGATCGCGGAGAAGAACCCTCCGACTCGCCGGAAGAAGCCGCGATGCTCTACCGTCTTCGGCTCCGGCGGTGGCGACTGAATCACCGTGTCGAGATGAACCTGCCGGGCCGGGGAATCGTCTACGGGCAGGTCCTTGGCCGCTTGCACCGGTGCCGGCAAGGCGCCCGCCGCCGCGCGATTCTTTGCGCTGAATACCAACGGCGCATCCACTTGCACGTGAATGTCATTGGGCTGAGACGCCGGCGGAGGAGCGGTCTCCGGCCCGTTCGAAAGCCTCGTGGCCGGGGGCGTTAGGGACGAGCTCGCATGTGGCGGGGGAACAGGAGGCGTCTCACTTCCGCCGATGCGCACTTTCTCCGGCAACTCCGAGTCCGGCACGTTCGGCGCATACGAGGCCTGCGCCCGCATGAGCGGCGAAGGCGGAGGACATCCGCACTCGACCGGCACGTCACCATCTACCTTATCGATCTGCCCCAAATGAAACACCGCCTGCTCCGCTGGCTTCACCTGGTAAATGCGGTCTCCCATCAACTCGGAGACGATGGCCGACGAGGTATTGCCCTTCAGTGCACGCACGCAGGTATTGCCGTGGGCATCGGCGCTGATGGCATAGTGAAATTCTCCAGGCCCGGCAAAGAGGATTCGAAAGTCCGGAGTCATGACCGTGTCGGCCGAGGCGCTCAGCGAATAGTGCGCCTCGATTGCACCTGTGCTCAGGCCGAGCATCAGGTCGCGCTTGGTCTTCGAGGGCGTCACGGAGACGGTGGTGCCCGGGCACACGCGAACTTCACCTCCGCCAGCCACCCGCAGGGCCGCGGTCTCCGAACCGGCCGTCACCGCGGAACCCGCTGCGATGCGGCTTCCCGCCATCACCGCCGCCCCGGAACCACTCGTCACCGGCACTACGGCTGGATTCTTGCTCAGGGAGAGGCCCGGCACCGTCGGCGGCTCAAAGGGCGATGACTTCTTCCCGGCGTTCGCGTCTTCCGCCGGCTTGAGTCTCACCATCAACCGATGCCCGGCTCCGTCCCACGAATAGCCATACGGCGCGAGCAGATCGAGAACGATGCGCGTCACCGGAGGCTCCCGCTGAAACTGATCCACTCGGACGGCGAGGATGTTTTCTTTTTGAATCGGGATTCGCTTCTGCGCCATTCCCAGGCGCGAATTGGGCAGATCGATCACCATCCGCGGAGGCGAATCCAGCATCTGGATCTCGGGAATCACGGGGCTGCTGGAAAGAATTTCGACGGCTGGGACTCCGCGCTCGTGGACGATGCGAACGCTCGTCACCAGCGGTGGCGGGCCAAAGGTCTGTGCCGCGACGCGGGCCGCCAACATCGCGACCATCATGGTGACGCATGCATAGTGGAGCGCAGATCGCAGCAAGGAATCCCTCATTGGAGGCTTGAAGGAAACATATCAGGCGGCAGGGGTGGGGTGCTAGCGGTCTGTTGGGTCAGGGCTCAAGGATCTCGAAGGTTTCAAGGTTTCAACGTCTCAAAGGTTGAGATGATCTGTCGCCGCCGCCCTTACCAGTAAGAAACTGTTGAACCATGAGATCAAAGAACTTTGAAACCTTGCAGCCTTGAAACTTTGAAACCTGTACCATCACGCTTCCGGCAGAAACTCGTATTCCTCAATCACGGCAGCCACGGCCAGTTTGCCGTCCGGGCGTCCATTTTCCACTCGCACTACACGGCCTTTACATTGCACGCGAATGCTTTCGGTGAGCGTGATCTCGGGAGGCAGCGTCAGTGTGAAGCCAATAGGCGATCCCTGAGCCACTTCGGACTCAAGATAGAAACAAATGCCCCGCGCGCTGACATCGCGAAGCTGTGCGGGTTGATTGGCATTCTCGCCTTCGACCGTAACTGGCACGCGGAGCGGAAATCGTCGTGCACCCCTCTTCTCTTGCTGGGGCTCAGCCATTGCATCCTCCAAGTGGCGGTGAAGTTGCGTTTTAACTGATAAGCGAGGATGCTCCGCCCCCGCGTCCAGGTCAATACCACCCTTGGGTCAGCAGATGGCCCTTTCAGGCGAGGGAAGCGATTCGGGTTTCAGATTGAAGATTTGAGATCCGAAATCTGCAATTGAATCCCCCGGTGTAAGCTGGTACCAGGAGCATCGAGCCTTGATTTTCGTCCTCGATAACTACGACTCGTTCACCTACAACCTGGTGCAGTATATCGGCGAACTGGGCGCGGAAGTTGAGGTCCGCCGCAACGATCAGGTTACGGTCACCCAGGTCGAGCAAATGCGCCCCCAGCGGATCGTCGTCTCTCCCGGTCCATGCACGCCCCATGAAGCGGGCATCAGTATCGACCTCATCCGCCACTTTGCGGGAAAAGTGCCGGTACTAGGAGTCTGCCTCGGCCACCAGGCGATCGGCGAGGCCTTCGGCGGCCGCGTCGTTCGCGCCGCTCACCTCATGCATGGCAAGACCAGCGCCGTCATGCACGACAATCGAACCGTCTTTCAGGGCCTGCCCATGCCCATGACGGCCACGCGCTACCATTCGCTCATCGTCGACGAGAAAGATCTGCCCGCCGATTTGGAAGTCAGCGCCTGGACCACCGAAAAAGATGGCACCCGCACCATCATGGGCCTGCGCCATCGCCGCTACCCCGTTGAGGGTGTGCAGTTCCATCCTGAGAGCGTGCTCACGGACGCAGGCAAGAAACTCGTAGGCAACTTCCTGCAGTTGTAAGCGCATTGAGATAGTTCCGGTGCGCCGATCACCGTCACTGGCCGCGCGCTTTATCCACCGCCCGCAACACCGCCTGCGCTTTGTTCATCGATTCCTGAAACTCGCTGGCCGAATCGGAGTCTGCCACGATTCCCGCGCCCGCCTGCAGATATGCCTTCTTGCCTTGCATCAGCAGCGTGCGAATGCCGATGCAGGAATCCAGATTCCCCGCGAAATCCGCGTACAGCACCGATCCGCCATAAATTCCGCGGCGCGTCGGTTCCAGTTCCTCGATGATCTGCATCGCCCGAACTTTGGGCGCACCACTGAGGGTTCCTGCCGGAAAACATGCGGCGAAAGCGTCGAGCGCGTCGAGATCCTTTCGCAGCGTCCCTTCCAACGCCGACACCAGATGCATCACATGCGAGTAGCGTTCCACATACATCAAGTCCTTTACTTTGACCGAGCCGTAGTCACTCACCCGTCCCAAGTCGTTGCGGCCGAGGTCGACCAGCATCACGTGTTCCGCGCGCTCTTTTTCGTCGGTGCGCATCTTCTGTTCAAGGCGCACATCTTCGGCTTCATCGCGTCCCCGCGGATGCGTCCCTGCGATCGGCCGATACTCCAACTTGCGTCCTGTAACCCGCACCAGCATCTCGGGAGAAGAGCCCAGAATGTGCGTTTCGCCGGACCGCAGAAAATAAAGATATGGCGACGGATTCACTTGCCGCAGCGAGCGGTACAAATCGAACGGTGCGACCTCAGGCGTAAAGTCAAGGCGCTGCGAGAGCACCACCTGGAAGATGTCGCCCGCGGCAATGTACTCCTTGCAGCGTTCCACTCCGCGCAGGAAAGTTTCACGCGGTGTCCCCGCATGCACCTTCACTTTGCCCGTTTTGGCCTTTGTCGACTTGCGCCAGACGGCCGGACTGAGTCCCGCCGCGAGTCTCCGTTCCAGAGACGCAATGTCGCGCAACGCGCGGTCATACGCTCGCCGCGGACTCTCGCGTTTCACGTCAGCGGCAGCCACGATGTGAATCTGGTGCCGCAGATGATCGAACGCCAGCAGGCGGTCGAAGAACATCAACTCCGCATCGGGCAGACCCAGGTCATCCTTCGCGTGATCGCCAATTTTCTCCAACTGGCGAACCACGTCGTATGCAAAATATCCAACTGCGCCCGCAGTAAACGGAGGCAGCCCCGGAACACTCGTCGGACGATGCTCCCTCAGCAAGCGCTTCACGACCTGGAAGATATTGTCTTGCACCGTTTCGCGCCGGCGTCCGCGCTCAATTTCGACTGTTCCCTGCCGCGCCGTCACCCGCATGTAAGGACGCGCACCGAGGAATGTGTAGCGCCCAATCTGCTCGCCGCGCTCCACTGATTCCAGCAGGAAGGCGTGCGGTTCTTTATCGGCAATCGCGAGAAAGGCCGAGACCGGCGTGAGCAAGTCCGCGCTCACGGATTTCACCACCGGGACAAGCGTAGCCTCCCGGGCTAACCGCGAGAACTCTTTGAAGTCCGGCTGTAGCATCGTCTGGGATCCGACCCGCCGCTTCGGCGGGTTTTTTATTATAGGCGACGCAGGTGAGACGGCAGAATCGTTGCCCAACCAGCGCAACCTGTGATGCAATCACTGCCATGAATCGCCGAAGTTTTATTCGCCTCTCCGCCGCCGCTTCTGTCGCTGTTTTGTACCGGCCCCTCAGTCTGGCGGAGACCAACCCTGGCCCCGCGGTCCGGTTGACACTTCGCGCCGACCGCCTCGGCAACAAGATCGGCGAAGACTTCACCGGACTGAGCTATGAATCCGCGCAACTCGGCAATCCCCATTTTTTCTCCGGTGCAAATTCCGAGCTGGCAGGCTTTATGCGGCGGTTGGGAGCGTCGGGCGTTCTGCGCATCGGCGGCAACACCAGTGAGTATTGCTACTGGACTCCGGATCCCGCAAAGCAGCCGAACCGGCAAAACCCCGAGAGCATGCGGACCGGCGACAAGGCGAATCCTGTTGCCTTTGGACTGGCCGTCGGTCCCGATACCGGCAAGAAAGCTCCTGCGCCTGTGAATATCACGCCGGAAGCGATTCGGAATTTGCGCGGTTTCCTCGATCTCTGCGGATGGAAGCTGATCTACGGCCTGAACATGGGCACTGGTACCGCGGAAGACGCAGCGGACGAGGCTGCCCGCGTGATGGATGCAGCCGGCTCGAAGCTGATCGCATTCCAACTCTGCAACGAGCCCGACCTTTTCTTTCGCAACGGAATTCGCAAGGCCGATTACGACTTCAAACAATTTGCCGTCGAATGGCAGCACTTTTTTCAGACGATCCGCGCGCGTCTTCCAAACGCACCCTTTGCCGGACCAGACACCGCGTACAACAACGAGTGGCTCGTTCCCTTCGCCAGGCAATTCAAGCGCGAGGCGATATTCCTTTCGCAACACTATTACGCGGAGGGTCCGCCAACCGATCCGTCGATGACGATTGAACGTCTTCTGAGGCCGAATCCGAAGCTGCAGGAGGAGTTCGAGGGCATGAAGGCAACCATGGAGGAAGCCGGCCTCCCCTTCCGGCTGGCGGAAACCAACTCCTGCTATCAAGGAGGCAAGCAGGGTGTCAGCGATACCTTCGCCTCCGCTCTCTGGGGTGCCGACCTGATGTATCAGCTCGCATCCGCAGGTGGTACGGGTATCAACTTTCACGGCGGTGGTTATGGCTGGTACACGCCGATTGCGGGAACACAGGAAAATGGATTTCTGGCGCGGCCGATTTATTACGGCATGTTGCTATTTGCGCAGGCGGGCGCAGGACAGTTGATACAGAGCCAACTCGACCATCCAGACGCGGCGCCTCTGCTGACGGCATACGCCATCCTCAGCAACACGGGCGCAATCAAGGTGGCAATTTTCAACAAGAACCTGGACCGTGGCGTGCGCCTCACCATCGACGCGGGGCAAAGAGCCAAGCGCGTGACCGCGCTGCGTCTACATGCCCCGCGAGTGGACGACACCACCGACACGACCCTCGCAGGGGCGCCAGTCGGCGCCGGCGGCGCGTGGTCGGCAGCACGCGACGAAACGCTGCCTCTCGAAAACGGAGCCGCAGCCCTCGACCTTGCGGCTGCAAGCGCGGCCTTAGTCGCGTTCGAATGATGTCATCATCGTCGCGTCCAACGTGGTTCCGGCAAGAAAGACGCAACCAATCGCCAACGATTGCTTGGGTCTATCGTCAATCAACTGGAATGAGCGAGTTTCCGTCGACGGGAACTCCGCACCCGGAGCAGAATCATGAGCGCCACTGTCGCTATCCCACCTCCGACCGCTGACGCCACCTCGAAATCCCGCATCGCCTCCGTCGACCTCATCCGCGGCGCGGTCATGATCCTCATGGCCATCGATCACGTGCGCGTCTTTTCCGGGATCCCTGCTGGCGGCCCCACGCCGGGAGTCTTCTTCACCCGCTGGATCACCCACTTCTGCGCCCCCGCCTTCATATTTCTAGCGGGCACCAGCCTCTTCCTCTATGCCCGCAAGCACGACCACGTTTCGCGCTATCTGCTGATCCGGGGCGCGTGGCTCATCCTGCTCGAATTCACATTTTTGCGCCTCGCCTGGACCTTCAACTTCGATTTTCGCCACTACGAAATGGCAGGCGTCATCTGGGTGATTGGAATCTGCATGATTCTGATGGCCGGACTGGTGAAGCTCCCCCTCGCTGCGGTCGGAACCATCGGCCTCATCATCATCGCAGGACACAACTTGATGGATCCGCACATGCGCGCGCTGCTCGAAGGGCTCGACCAGAACCGGCTCTCCGGTCTTTGGAAAATCATGTATGTGGGATTCTTTGCCGGACCGATCCAGTTTGGCCCCGATGGACCGAACCTGACCGTGCTTTATTCCATCGTTCCCTGGATTGGGGTCATGGCGTCCGGTTACGCGTTCGGCAAGATCCTGACCCTGAACCCCGCTCGCAGAAAGCGGCTCTGCCTGACGATCGGACTCTCGGCCATGGGGCTCTTTCTTGTGCTCCGCGGATTTAACTTGTACGGCGACCCCCGCCCGTGGCATGCCAGCGTTGCAGGCCGGAACGGTCAACCGCCGATGCCAGCCCTGTTTGCGTTCCTGAATACCTCCAAGTACCCTGCTTCGCTCGACTTCTTGTTGATGACGCTGGGCCCGATCATCGCCCTGTTCCCATTACTCGATAAACTCCGCGGGCCGCTAGCCCGCGCAATTACCCTCTTCGGACGCGTGCCGTTCTTCTTCTACATGCTTCACATCCCCTTGATTCACCTGCTCGCACTGGCCGTGTCAAAGGTGCGCCTGGGATTTGTCAGCCCTTGGCTGTTCGCCAACCATCCCATGGGCAATCCCGAGCCGCCCGACGGTTACATGTGGAGCCTTCCTCTTCTTTACCTGGTCTGGGCAATCACCATCGTGCTGCTCTATTTCGCCTGCCGCTGGTTTGCCGCCCTCAAACTGAGGAGAAGCGACTGGTGGCTCCAATACCTCTAGCGCAATCGGCTTATTTCGCGCCCAGTCGCGAAACTTTAGTCACTTGTTCCCCTCTCGACAACCGCTAGAATCGTGAGTATCCCGAGTATTATGAACATCTTGGGTCTCCGGCAAAGTTGAGTGTTGCTCTCCGCTCTGAAAACCAACGGAGCGAACCAGCAATCAAAATTGACGGGAATACCCTTGCGGTCAAAACGGATTAAGCGAACATCTGAGTTTATGCGAGTTAAGTTTTGGGGCGTGCGCGGTTCCACGCCCACGCCACAGGCCGAGAATCTGCGCTACGGAGGCAATACCTCCTGCGTCGAAGTGCGCGTCGGAGATGAGATTTACATCTTTGACTGTGGCACCGGATTCCGCGTGCTGGGGCACGAACTGAAACGCGAGTTTGGCGACCGTCCGTTTGCCGCCCACGTTTTCGTTTCTCACTTCCACTGGGACCACATTCAGGGCATGCCTTTCTTCCGCCCCCTCTATGAAAATCCCAACAGCCAACTCGTTTTCCACTCGTCGAGCCGCACCCGCGGTCTCGAGCAGGTCATGGCCGAGCAGATGGCATCACCCTACTTCCCCGTCAACCTTGACCAGATGACCGGGAAGCGTGACTTCTGCAACATCGACAACGGATGCCTGCCCATGGCCGACGGCACGCGCATCAAGACCGCGTGGCTGAATCATCCTCAGGGATGCATGGGATTCCGCCTCGAGACCAAAGAAGGTGTGCTGGTTTACGCCACTGACAATGAGCCCGGCGATGCGAATTTCGACAAGGCCGTCCGCAAGCTGGCCGAAGGCGCCGACATCCTGATCTACGACGCGCAGTATCTTCCCGAGGAATACGAAGCCCGCCGCCGCGGCTGGGGACACAGTCACTGGCGCGAGGCCGTCAACGTCGTCATGGAAAGCGGCTCGAAGGAACTAATCCTCTACCACCACGATCCCGATCACAGCGACGCGATCGTCGATCAAGTCGTCACCAACGCCCGCAACTACTATCCCAAAGTGCGCGCCGCGGCTGAAGGCATGGAAATTCTGCTGTAAGCCGATCCTTCCAGTGTGACTCGCTTTTCCTAAGCAACGTTTCTCCCGCGCCGTCGGATTTTCGCTAACGAATTTTCTTCCCGGACGTCTCCCCTAGTGTTCACAGGGGACGATGGGGCTTTTCTTGGATCCCCAGGAGTACGCATGGATACAGCCAAACTCGAATTCGTTCGCGGCACGCTGGATGTGCTGATTCTCAAGGCGCTCGTCTGGGGACCGCTCCATGGTTACGCCATTACCAACCTGATTCGCCGTCAGAGTGACGACGCCCTGTTGCTGGAAGAGGGCACACTTTATCCCGCCCTCTGGCGACTGGAGAACAAGGGGCTGCTGGACGCGGATTGGGGACTCTCCGAGAACAACCGCAAGGCGAAATTCTATCGGCTCACCCCCGAGGGCCGTCGCCAGCTGCGTCACGAGGTGAGAACGTGGGAGGCGTATGCCACGGCCGTCGCCAAGGTGCTCGGTGCGACGCAGCCGCCGTTGCCGGAGCAGATTTCATGACACCGACTCCGATGTGGCGACGCTACTCCCGTCTTTTCGGCCCCGATCCGGCCGCCGACGTAAAGGACGAGTTGAGCTTTCACTTGCAGGCCAAAATTGACGACCTTGTCCGTCACGGCTGGCGTCCCGAAGCCGCCCGCCAGGAAGCCGAACGCCAGTTCGGAGACTTGCGCGCCGTCCAACAAATCGGCGTGCGCTTAGGAGAAAAAATGGAACGCCGCAACCGCCTTAAAGATTATTGGCATGACTCGCTCCAGGATGTGCGCTACACCTTCCGCACCCTCGGCCGCGACCCCAGCTTTGCCGTCATCTCCATCCTCATCCTGACGCTTGCCATCGGAGCCAACATCGCGGTATTCAGTGTCGTCAATACGCTGCTGCTCCGCCCGCTGCCCTTCACCGGTTCGCATGAACTCGTGTGGATTGCTCCGCCGCCGACCAAATGCGGCCTCTCCTGCGCCACCTACTCCGCCGACGCCTACGAAGAATTCCGCGACCAGAGCCGCGTCTACCAGGATGTCACTGGGTACATGGCCTTCAGCACGCCCGACAATCTTCGCCTCACGGGGCGCGGGGAGTCCGAACCCGCCACGAGTTTTGAAGTAATCGGCAATTTTTTCCAGGTTCTCGGCGTGCAGCCCGCCATGGGCCGCCTGTTCGCGCCAGACGAATCGCGCGGAGGAGCGCACCCGGTCGCTCTGCTCGCCAACGCCTACTGGCGAAGCCAATTCAACTCCGACCCAGCCATCGTGGGCAAAGCCATCGAACTGAGCGGCACACCTGTAACCGTGGTGGGCGTCTTGCCCGACAGCTTTGACTTTGGCGCGGTGTTCTCTCCCGGAGCGAAGGTCGGCCTCTTTACACCACTCGACTTGAATCGGGAGCGCGACTGGGGCAACATCGTCACCCTCCTCGGGCGACTCAAGCCCGGTGTAACTGTTGCTCAGGCTCTCGACGATGCCAACCGCGTCGCGCCCAACATCTACTTCAATACGAAATATCCGCAGACTCTCGGCCGGTATAAGGGCGATCTGATTCCCGTGCCTCTGAAGGACTACGTCACCGGCAAGCTGCGCCGCTCCCTCATCGCGTTATGGTGCGCGGTGGGAGCGATTCTGCTCATCGCCGGCGTGAATCTCTCCAACCTGCTTCTGGCTCGAGCCTCCGCCCGCGCCAAGGAATTCGCTGTCCGGGGCGCGCTGGGGGCAACCCGCGGCCGAGTTGTGCGCCAATTGCTCATGGAAAGTCTCGTGCTTTCCGGCGCGGGCGCGATCCTCGGACTCGGACTCGCCCGCATGCTGATCGCATGGCTCGCCCACCAGGGTTCGGTCGCTCTGCCTCTGCTCAGCGCTCTGCGCATCGACGGCCAGGCCATAGCTTGGACCATCCTCGTCGCAATCTTCACCGCCACCATCTTCGGCTTGCTGCCGGGACTCAAGATCGCCAGCGGCAATCTCCAGGAGATCCTCAAAGATTCCGGCCCGGGAGCCGGATTGGGACGCAACCACGAACGGGTTCGCGCCGTTCTGGTCGTCACCGAAGTCGCTTTGGCCTGCGTGCTGCTCGTGAGCGCGGGCCTGCTGCTGCGTAGCTTTGTCAAAGTGCTCGACGTAGACCTCGGCTTCCAGCCCGAGCGCGCCGCCTCCATCAAAGTCGATTATGACGACAGCGCTCCCACCGAAGACGCCAGCCAGGCCAAACGCGGCGCAATCTTTGAGCAGGTCCTCGCCCGCGTGAGCGCACTCCCAGGCGTCGAAGCTGCGGGCATGTCCGATTATCTTCCCCTCGGACCCAACCGCGAATGGGATACGCCCATGCCCAAAGGAAAGATCATCGCTCCCGGCGAACTGCCAGACCCGTTGGTCTATGTCATCACCCCGGGATTCATTCATGCCTTGGGGATCCGGTTGCACGGCCGGGACTTCACTTGGGCCGATGGACCGTATAGCGAGAAAGTTGTCCTCATCAACGCGTCGGCCGCCCGCGTCTATTGGCCCGGAGAGGACGCCGTCGGCAAAATACTGATGCGAGACAAAGAGGAAAATCGAGTCGTAGGCGTCGTGGACGACGTCCACGAGGAAACGGTGGAGGGCGGAACGGGCTCGCAGATCTACTACCCCGCAACGCAACAAGGGCCGTCGAGCGCGCAACTGGTTGTCCGCTCCAGCCTCCCACCCGCAACGCTTGCCGCGAGCGTCCTCCGCGCACTGCGCGAACTGAACCCGCAACAGTCCGCCGCGGAGTTCCGGCCCATCCAGACCATCGTCGACCGTGCTGTTTCCCCGCGCCGCTTCTTCACGCTGCTCGTCGGAGCATTCGCCGGCCTCGGCCTGCTGCTGGCCGCTCTCGGCATTTACGGCGTCATCTCGTATTCGGTCACGCGGCAAACCCACACCATCGGCATTCAAATGGCGCTCGGCGCAAGTACAGGACGGGTACAGCGCCAGGTATTGGCTGGCACACTTCGATTGGCGCTCGCAGGATTGCTAGTGGGAACCCTGGCTGCACTCGCAGTCGCCAGGCTCATCACATCGCTGCTGTTTGACGTGTCGTCCTGGGATCTACCCACTTATCTCGGAATGGCCGTAGCTCTACTGCTGGTCGCGGCCATTTCCGGCTACATCCCCGCACGGCGCGCTTCCGGCGTCAATCCCATGGAGGCATTGCGCAGCAATTGACGATGCAGTGATCATGCCGCTGCGCTTCCGAGAAGGCAGATCGAAAGCGATTCGTAACGAGGTCGCCGTTCGAACTGCCCTTTACGCAGTCGCGCTATCGCTTTGCCAGATAGCTTCCGACAAGAGCCGCGCACGCTTCGACAAATTCCTGTTCCGCAGGATCGAACGTGTTGGCAAAGTAGCTCTCAATATCGAGTTCCGCCGCCAGTTTTCCCTTTACGAAAATCGGCACCACAACTTCGCTGTTCACCATGGACGATCCGCAAGGTAGCGCGGATCTTTGGTCACATCCTGTACGACCACGATCTGTCCGATGGTGGCCGCCGCGCCGCAGAGTCCGGTATTGAGCGGAATGCGCGCGTTCGGCGTGAAGCTTCCCACGTACGGACCCACCACCAAAAATCCTGAATCTACGGGATCGACCAGATAGAAGCCCACCCAGTTGTAGCGCGTCATTTTTTCATGCATGCGTCGCGATATTTGATCCATCAGGGACTCCAAAGTCGCGGCGCTCTTGGCGAAATTCCGGAATTCAAGAAGAAGTTCTTCGTGCACAGGGGTCATGATTTTGTCTCTCGCACTTCCTTGCTGTCAGAATAAGCCAGTCATCGGCGAGTCCCGGGTTAATTTGGAAGTGGAACCACCAACATACTGCCTCTTCAGCTTGCTTCCCTGCCATCGCCCCTCATATACTCGGAACGTTTGCCCGCTCCGTGGGAGCACTCCCGGCGCCGGCGGCATTGATCTGCAGATCCCGACCTGCCATCATTCCGGAGACCACTTCTATGACGACGATAGCGACGCCCCCGCACGTTGATAAAGAAAGCAATCCCTGGGAATCCCAGCGGGCGCGCTTCGACTTGGCTGCCCAGAAGCTCAACCTGGACGAGGGCTTGTGGCGCGTTCTGCGTTATCCCAACCGCGAACTGACGGTCTACATCCCGGTGCAAATGGATGACGGCCACCTCGAAGTCTTCACCGGCTTTCGCGTGCAGCATTCCATTGCGCGCGGACCGGCCAAAGGCGGCATCCGCTACGCCCCCGACGTCACGCTCGATGAAGTACGCGCGCTGGCCAGTTGGATGACCTGGAAGTGCGCCGTGGTCAACATCCCCTTCGGCGGCGCCAAGGGCGGCGTGATCTGCGATCCCCACAAGATGTCCATGGGCGAGGTCGAACGCATGACCCGCCGCTACACTTCCGAACTCATCGAATTCATCGGCCCCGAAAAAGACGTTCCGGCCCCCGACGTCAACACCAACGAACAAATCATGGCATGGATGATGGACACCTACTCCATGCACATGCGCCAGACGGTCACTGCCGTCGTAACGGGAAAGCCGATCAACATCGGCGGCTCCCGCGGACGCCGCGAAGCCACCGGCCGCGGTGTGATGATTGTCTGCGATGAAGCCTGTCAGAAGCTGGGTCTGCCGCGCGAAAGCACCCGCGTAATCGTGCAGGGCTTCGGCAATGTCGGCTCCAATGCCGCTCTGCTCATGCATCAGGCAGGGTACAAACTCATCGGCATCGGTGAAGTGGGCGGTGGCTTGCACAATAAGAATGGGATCGATTTGAAGGCTCTAGTCGACTTCCGCCAGAAGAACGGCACGATCCACGGCTTCCCCGGCGCGGAGAAGGCCGAGACCGCCGACCTGCTCGTCGAGGACTGCGAGATTCTGATTCCTGCAGCCACCGAGAACGTCATCACCAGTCGCAACGCCGACCGCGTGAAGTGCCGCATCCTGGCCGAGGGGGCGAATGGTCCGACAACTTCCGCAGCCGACGACATCCTTACCGACAAGGGCGTCTTCGTCATCCCCGACATTCTGGCCAATGCCGGCGGCGTCACCACCTCGTACTTCGAGTGGGTACAGGACCGCCAGGGCTACTTCTGGAAAGAGTCGGTGGTCAACGAGCAATTGGACGCCATCATGAAGTCGTCGTTCGAAGATGTCGTTCGTTACGCCGAGACTCATCACGTCAACAATCGCATCGCCGCTTATATGCTGGCGATCGACCGCGTGGCCTATACCATCCGCCAGCGCGGCATTTACGCCTAGATCATATTTCGTGACCTTGGCCTTCACTCCGGTGGAGGCCATTTTCATTTTTCGGCTTGACCATTCCAGCGAGGCTTGCCATCATGGCTCACCACTCGTGCTTTTGGGGCTCCGGCGCACGCCCACGCGCCAATTTGACATTCTGGCCAATAACGCGAGGTTGTCAGCCTCGCACTACGACTCTTAGGAGAAACGCTGTGAAGAAACACATCGCACGATCCACGTGGTGCGTATCGTCGTGCCTTTTTCTGGCACTCTGCATAACCATGGGTTGGGCACAATCCCAGACCGGTTCCAGCACCGATCAGCCGGCGACGACCACAACCAAGAAATCGAAGAAGTCCAAGAAGGCAGATGCTTCCGCAGCCGACAGTGCGGCGACTTCTTCGTCAGACAAGAGCACTTCGTCGGACAACAGCGGCTCCGCCAAGAGCACCTCGACGAAGAGCAGTTCGACCAAGAGCAAGAAAGCTGCGGCTTCTTCCGACGCATCTTCAGGGACAGCTGCCGCCGACAGTTCGACCGGCACGAAGTCGTCCAAGAAAACCAAGAAGGCCGACTCGACCGCTTCAGCCCCCAGCACAGCATCTGCTCCCGCCGCTGCCTCGACGGCCGAGAACGCTACCGCGAGCAAAAAGACATCGTCGAAGAAAAGCAAGTCCGCGGAGGCCTCCGCGCCGGCCCCTGCATCCCCTCCGGCTACAACTTCAACGGGGGCGCCGGCCGCAGAAGCTACCGCGAGCAAGAAGTCGTCATCGAAGAAGAGCGCGCCTGCGGCGGCAGCCGCCCCGGCCGCTGCTCCCGCAAGTTCAATGGCAGCCCCCGCGCCCGCTCCAACTCCGGCCGCAAAACCAGCACCGGCTGCAAGCGCTGCCGCTGCCGCTCCCGCGTCCAGCGCGGCACCCGCGGCGACTTCCGCCAAGAAATCCGCCACCATGGCCGCCCCGACGGCTTCAGTTTCCGACGCGGATATTGCGGCTGCCAAGTCCTCCGGCAAAGTCTGGGTCAATACCGACAGCAAGGTCTACCACAAGAGCGGACGCTGGTATGGCAAGACAAAAACTGGCAAATTCATGACGGAAGATGAAGCCAAAGCCGCTGGGTACAAGGCATCTCAGAGCGACTAGTTCAAATTCTTCAGGAGAGAAACCAATGACTGGTAAGAATCGAATCACACGCATTCTCATTACAATCGCTGCTGCCGTCGCCCTGCTCACTTCGCTGAGCATGGCCCGCGCCGCCGCACCGCAAGCGAGCACCAAGGCCCCAGCCGCAACTGCTGCCAGCGGCGACCTGCTCGACATCAACAGTGCCACGAAGGATCAACTCGATGCCCTGCCCGGCATTGGCGCAGCCTATTCTCAGAAGATCATCGACGGCCGTCCTTATAAAGCCAAGACGGACCTGGTGAAGAAGAAGATCATTCCCCAGGCTACCTACAACAAAATCAAAGACATGATTATCGCCAAGCAACCCAAAGCGTGAGCAACCGCGCCTGCCTCAACTTAGCGAACGCATAGCCCCGGATGTTTTCGTCCGGGGCTCGCTTCCACGCCTCGGGCCGAACGAATAGTCCACCCCAAATGGACATTCCTTCCATTGCGTTCCCTCTTCCCGTGGAGCATAATCAAATTGGATTCCGGCTGGCCTCCGGAGCCACCCCAGTAGTGTGAACCTGCCCAACTCCATCACGCTGATCCGGATCTTCAGTATTCCTCTGTTGATGTGGGTTCTTCTGAGCGGCCGCTTCAGCAGCGTGACCGGCGAGAAGGAGTTGCTGGCCTCGGCGCTATTTATCGCGGCGTCCATGACCGACGGAATCGATGGTTACCTCGCCCGCAAGCGCGGACAGGTCACCACCATGGGAATCCTCCTCGATCCGCTGGCGGACAAACTCCTCATCGCGGCGGCATTCGTCACGCTCGTGCAGTTCAATCCCATCTTGGTTCCCGCCTGGATCGCCGTGATTGTGATCGGGCGCGAGTTCCTCGTCAGCGGTCTCCGTTCCATCGCCGCTTCCGAGGGCTTCACTATCGAGGCCAGCGATCTTGGCAAGTTCAAAATGGTCGTGCAGATCGTCTCGGTAGTTGCCGTGATCCTCGACCATCGCTGGACCGAATGGCTGGTATACCACCAATATTTCTTCCCCATCCACACGATCGCAAAGGTCGCGATCTGGTTCATGGTGTGTGTCTCGCTGGCGTCGGCCATCGACTACTTTGCCGCCTTCTGGTCGAAGATCGACCGGCGCGTCGTGAAGCGCCGCCGCCGCGCTTTCATTCTCAGCCGCCGCAGAAAACCCGTGCCGCCGCCCCAGGCCGACCGCGATGTCGCTGCCTCAACCTAGTTCCGCTGCTGTGGAGTCTGGCCAGTCCTCGCAGAGTGAGTTCTCCCGGGATGAGCGCATTCTGCTGCTTCACCTCGCACACGACTCGATTCTCTCCGCGCTCGAACGGCGCGAGATCCCGCTCGCTCCTCCCACCGCGCATCTCTCGGAACCACGCGGCGTATTCACTTCGCTTTACCTGCAAGCCGAACTGCGCGGATGTGTTGGCTACGTCCTTCCCGTAAGCCCCGTGTACCGCGCAGTCGCCGACACGGCGCGTGCCGCTGCCTTCGAAGACATGCGCTTTCGCCCTGTGACGCTGCCCGAGGCGCGCGAACTGGAAATCGAGTTGAGCATCCTGTCGCCGCCCCAGCCCATTTCCGCCGATGCCGTCGAAATCGGCCGCCACGGTTTGCTGATCTCGATGGCCGGACGCCGCGGCCTGCTCCTCCCGCAAGTGCCCACGGAACATAACTGGGACCGCGCCACATTCCTCGAGCAGACCTGCCGCAAAGCCGGCCTGCCTGTCGATGCCTGGCAACACGGCGCGACAATTGAAGCCTTCACCGCTGAGATCTTCGGGGACAAACACACGTAACTGGTGATCGACCGTCTCTACAACAGAGAATAATTGGAGGGGAAGTACCGCAGTGTAATTTCGCCGCAATGCCAGGGACTAGACCGTCGCATCGATCTGAGTCTTCACACCCGCTTGCGCTGTCGCTCACTCTTGTGGTCATAGGTCGGATCAAAATCAAAAGTGCCAAAGGCAGACAGGATTCGCCGTTGCCTGTGACGCCGTATATATTCCTGCAGAGCCGTCGTCACCGCTTCCTTCTTTGTCCGATGTCCACCCGCCTTCCGAGCTTCTTTGATCAGTTTGTCATCAAGTGCGAGGTTCGTGGCCATGTGCAGATTGTTACACATCAATGTGTAGAACAAGCACAGTCCACCGCCTCCGTGAACACTGCAGAAGCGGAACCGGTCGTCTTTTTCCGCTACGGCGACGCCGGCTTCTCCGGCGTGGTTCGAGTGAACCGAAGAGGCTTGTCGAAGCCCTTGCAGTAAATCAGCAGATACGGATCTTTCCACTCGAAGCGCTCGGCGGCCTGAAGTTCCTCAAGATATTTCGCCTCTTGATTCATCACCGCCTCAGGACAGGCCATTCGCGTTGAACCCATGGCCCCCAGTTTGATGGTGTCGCCATGGATCTCCGCCGTACCAAAGAAATGGTTACACGAACCGTTGCCCGCCACCTTTCCCGGTTCCGGGAAGGCGAGCGTCGCTCGCACATGATCGACCACGCCATTCCCGCTGAGATCCTCCAGCAACCACTCGCTGTTTGCCAAGCTGAAGGAAGTTGCTTCGGCGGGCGCTGCTTTTATCGACGAAACGTTGAGAACAGCCTGGTCCCCCGTCTCCACCCCCTGCTGATGGGTGAGGCTGCCAGTTGCTGTCACATGCTGGTCTTGCAGCTTTTCAAGTTTCCCGGTTTTGCGATAGCGAACTTGAATCGACGTCACTTGCTTTCCGACGATCGTCGTTGCCGAATCAAGTTCAAGCGTCCAGCCCGTGGACTCTGCTCCGATCGCCATGGTTCGAACCAGTTTCCCCACCAGGGTGATTGGTGGTTCGGGGGACTGCGCCTGCAAAGAAATGCTGGCAAGCGCCAGAATCAGGGTGATACCGAGTCGCGCGATGCGCATGTCACGCCTCCTCTGGTCAGCACGATTTTACGCGATGGCCGACCGGTCGTGGAATCGCACCTCACATCCCTTCCGCACAAAAAACCGGGGACGGTTGCCCGTCCCCGGCTCCTGACTGCATCAAGCGCTTCCGTGAACTCTATTGCACCTGATCGGCCTCCACCGCGTCTCCGGCATGTACATCTTCCAGGGCGAACACGATCATACCGGTCGCCGTGGTATTGGTTACGCCAATGATCACGATCTCGCCCACGGCCCGCCGCGGCAAGTCTCGCACATGAATCTCGGGACCGTTCGTCTTGGTGAGAAAAGTGGGATCAATGGATGGCGTCTTCTTCTGTGTGTCCTCGGCTATCGCGGCCTTGAACGACAACGAATCCGCCGGGTCTAGCAGATCCGCCTCATACGAACGCGTAGCCCGGAAAAAGTCGCCAATCTTCACGCCCTGATTCGAGCCGATGTTGATGTAGACTTTTTGCCCTGTCCCCAATTCAGAATCGAAATCCTTCCCCATCACGATCCGGCCGGAGGTCTTGTTGCTCGCCGGCAGAAAGCGATCGAAGCGGATCGGCGTGTGGAAAGTCACTTGCTGTTTTTCGGCAAACGGAATCGCTGTATCGCCGGGATTGATCCCGTCGCAGGAATATTCGATCTGCCCGATCGCCGTCTTGCTGCGGGTGTCCACGATCTTCACGCGTCCCACTTCTTCGTACGGCTGGCCAGTCTCTTTCAGCAGTTTCTTCTGCCCCGGGTACATCTCGTACTCGTTGAGGTCTTTGAGGGCGCGCACGATCTCGTACTCCGCCCCAGGTGTGTAGCCCCTGCCCTGGAGATAGATCAAATCGCCACGCGTAAACTTCGTCGTCGTCGGCGTCTGCAATCCACCCGCGATGAAATTGGCATCTGGCAGGATCTGTTTGCTGATAAATCCGGCGCAATACAAGTCGGCGTAGGTGGGCGTCTGTACCCGCTGGGTCGGAAAGCTGTTGGTGGTTGGCGATGTCCCTTGTGGATCAACGGGAGCGTCAGCAGTACCACTTTGCGCCCAAGCCGCCGTAGCGAGCAACAACACGAACAGTCCTGTTTTCTTCATGTTACCTCCGGGAAAGGAACCTTCAGTCCCCTGCCCTAGTTAAATGCCAGAAAAGAAAGGCTTCAGCCGGAAGGTAACAAGAGGGTAAGGGTGGGTCAAGGTTACGAGGGTGTTGGGCACCCTGGGGTAGAAGATTTTCGCCTGTACCGCGAATCGGTTGTTGCATATCTAATTAAGGCCCTGTAATAATTCGCCGTCATTCAGTGTGCGCTCGTTATCGGGCGCCTGCACTCCTGAATCTGGAAAGATGAATTCCGTTCCCCCTTACGCGCCCCGTCTCCTGCCCTTGCGACTTCCACGAGTCTGCGTGGCGGTCATCGGCACCGATCCCAATGAGATGGCGGAGAAAGCCGAGCTTCTGGTTCGCGATAACCCTTTTCTAGAGTTCAGGTTGGACTACCTCTCCAAGCCCGGCTTGGCCATGCCCAGAATCAAGCGGTTCATGGAAACCCACCCCGGAACCGTAGTCATCGCCACCTGCCGCCGTGCGACCAGCGGGGGAAAGTTTCGCGGTTCCATCGCCTCGCAACTGGACGTTCTGGGCAAGGCGGCGGCTTCAGGTTGCCAATTAGTTGACGTTGAACTGCAGACAGCGAGCAAGTGCAAGCCCGAACAACTCCAAAAACTGCGCACCCGTGCCGCCCTCATCCTTTCGTTCCATGACTTTCGGGCGACCAAGAAACTAGACGAGACTCTGGAAAAGATGCTCGCCTACCCAGCGGACTTCTACAAGATCGTCAGCACGGCCACCACCCTCGCCGACAACGTCACCATGATCAAGTTCCTCGCCCGGGAAGGTGACCGTCACTCGCTGGTGGGCATGTGCATGGGCGAGCAAGGAATCATCAGCCGCGTTCTCGGCGTGCGCGCGGGGAGCGTCTTCACCTTTGCCTCCGCCGTCGCCGGCGAAGAAACCGCCCCCGGGCAGGTCACCGCCCAGGAATTACGCAGTGTCTATCGCATCGACCGGGTCGACGTAGCTACCCGCGTCTACGGGGTAGTCGGCGATCCCATCGCGCACTCGCTATCTCCTGCGATCATGAACGCGGCCTTCCGCCGCGAGAACGTGAATGCCGTGTACCTGGCCCTTCACGCCAAGACTTTGAAGGACTTACTGACCTGCGTGCGCGAGATTCCCATCCACGGCATCAGCGTCACCATGCCGTACAAGGAAGCGATCCTGCCGCATCTGGATAACACCGACTCCCACACCACCAAGATTGGAGCCTGCAACACCGTGGTCCGGGCCCAGGATGGCAAGCTGTACGGCTTCAACACGGACGCTTCCGGGATCGTCCGCCCCCTGGAGCGTCGTCTGAATACCCTGGAGGGCGCCCGCATCCTTGTCATCGGCGCCGGCGGCGCCGCCCGCGCGGCCGTCTTCGGGCTCAAAGAACGAGGTTCCGAAGTTTACATTCTGAACCGCACCGCTGCCCCCGCTAAGAAGCTGGCTCACCAAGCCCGCGCTCGCATCATCAAGCGCCCCGATCTGAAAAAACTGGCCTTCGATGCGATCATCAACGCTACCCCGGTGGGCATGGGCAACACGCGCGAAACGCCGCTGCAGGAGAACGAGATCAATGCCCGCTATGTCTTTGATATGATTTATGATCCACCCGAGACTCGCTTCCTCAAGTTGGGCAAGGAGCGGGGCGCGCAGGTCATCCCGGGCATCGAGATGTTCGCCCATCAGGCCGCCCGCCAGTTCGAAATCTGGACCGGCAAACCCGCGCCTTGGGACGAGATGCTCCGCGTCGTTCTTCTCGCTCTCCAAGAGCGCACCAACCGCTCCATGCCCGCCAAATAAGGGCATTTCGATGCCTCTCGCCAAGATTTAGTTGCTTTTTAATAGGTGCCCAAAGTAATATGGATGTAGGGAGCGCGACTGTAAACGCTTCCGGTGCTTGTTTAGCCCAGTGCCGCCCGTTTCCTTACTTCCAAATCGCTGTACAAGCTTTGGCGAAAAACTCGACGTGAGAGGTGGCCCGGTCCGCCTCCATCCCGGTTCGGAGAGTTCAACATGGCGTGGTACGCGTACTGTCTTACCGAGCATCAAACCCTTCCCAATGGAACCCGCACTCGCCGCCCTTTCCTGCTAGAGGGCGTTCAAGGAGTGAACGGCGCTGCGGTTCTGAGCTATCCGAGTGGTGAGTTCGCGGTCATTGTCAGCGAATATGACCATTCGATAGGTGAGCTAGACCACAAATCAGCAATTGATCACGCTCGTGTCGTCAGCAACTGCTTCCGCAATTCCACCGTCCTTCCGTTCAAATTCGGCACCATTTTCGACAGCGATGACGCCCTCCGCCAGGCCGTCCGGGTCAACCGGCGCGCTTTTGGCTTGAGCGTCGCCAAACTGCGCGGAAAGTCCGAAATGCACATCAAACTGGTCGTTCGCGATGGCTCCCTGCGCGAAGCCATGATCGACATCGAACTGCCCGACACCGTCGGCGGCGACTACCTCTCGAAGCTGAAGGTGAAAGCCTCCCGTGAGCGCGAGCGCCAGACTAAGGCGCGAGCCCTCTCCGTCCAGGTCCACAAGCTGTTCAACCCGCTCGAAGAAGAAGTTAGCTGCAAAAAGGTCGCTCCTGAGGGCATGTTGATCGACATTGCCCACCTGATCGACTCCAAGAGCGTGGAAAAGTACCAGAACCGCTACACCACCGCCGCCAAGCAGTTGAAAAACTGCGAGGTTGCGATCAGCGGTCCGTGGCCACCCTACCATTTCCTGCCGGGCAAGTTGCGCACCGTCGCCGGCAACAGCTAGAGGCCGGTAACAGATTAAGTTTGTGAGGAGCGCCGCGACCAACCGTCCCGGCGCTCATTTTTCTTTTCTTGTATGTTGGGGATAAGACGCAAATGGCTGCCATACGTTGCCGTCATGGCATTGTTGCCGATTGCTGTGTTCCTGGGAATAGTTTTTGGACGAGAGGCGATGCCTTGGCTCGTCGGGGGCTGGGCATTCTGCATGTGCGGCTACATGGGCTGGTGTATCCGAAGAGCAAGAAGGCGAGATTCGCTGCCGCCAGATCCGCCTCTTGGCCGTGGGCCTGACCCTTTTCTCTCGGGCAAAAGCAGTCACCGAACATTCACTCTTCGTGCGGGAGGAACGCGGATCAACCGCGAGCAGACTCGAGATCCACTTGATAAATCGTAGACGCCGTGAATTTCCCTTTCACTCGAGCCCATGGCGTCCAAAACCCGCCATGGGCTTGATGTTTGGTGGCTTGGTAGCTGCGTGCATTGAATATGCATTGTTCTGCACTTCGATTCAGGACCCGATTTCCAAGAAGCATCCCGCCTCCGTTTCAACTCCCCCTTCTAAGTCGTTGCTTCTCATTGGGTTATCCCAACGCGTGACGGCAATCACAAGATTCTCCGGCTTTGGCGGCGCAAGTGCTTCTCTCCAGGCAACAAAGAGGCCGCAAACTCAGCAACATGACCTTCACTCTCATCGATTCTCCGCGTCACTACCCGAACCGTTCCGTCTGGCGGAACGGACTTTTGCATCGCCTTTCCTGACATTGCCCACCAAATCGTAGCCTCTTGAAACTTGGCCCCAGTGATGGGGCCATTTTTTTCAGCGGTTCTAGTCTTCCGGCGGAGTTGGGATGTCCGGCGAACCATCGGGACTCTTCGCGCCGAAGTGGTCGGCCAGATCGTGCCCACTGAAGCCCACGGTAAAGCTTTCCTTGATCTCCGGCAGCATGCTGGCATTCCAGTCGTACCACTCCCGGACAAGCCGCCGGTACGTTTCAGGTTGTCGATCCTTCAGGTTGGCGCGCTCCAAGGGGTCATCCACAACATTGAATAAAAAAGTGTTCTCGAGGATCTTGAGGAACTTGTAATCGCCGTCCCGCGCCGCCCTTTGCGCATTCGCCTTGTACCGCCAGAACAGCTTGCGCGGAACCGGTTCAACAGCCCGTGAGAGCACGGGCAGCAGATTCATCCCGTCGGTCGGATACGCCGGATCTGGTGCCGCGCCCGCTGCTGCGAGCAGGGTGGGCAACCAGTCCATGCTGATGGCTACCTGCTCCGTTGTCTGCCCCCGCGGAATGTGGCCCGGCCACGAGATCACTGCTGGAATCCGCAGTCCGCCCTCCAGCAGTTCCGTCTTCTTTCCCGTGAACGGCCACGTATCCGCAAAGCGCTCTCCTCCGTTGTCGCTGGTGAAAACCACGATGGTGTTGCCAGCCAGTCCATTCGTATCCAGAGCATCGAGCACTCGGCCAATCTGTCGATCCATCGCTTCGATCATCTGTTGATAGATCTTCTGCGATCCGCCGTCGAGGTCATAAATTCCCCCGCTCCCGGGTTGCGCCAGACGCCGGGACTCCGCTTCGTCCCCGGGTCCTTCCCACGGCCAATGCGGAGCATTGAAGTGCAAGCTGATCATGAACGGCTGACGCGATTTTGCGGACTTGCGTATCACGTCGACCGCACGCGCTCCCAGCAGATCGGTCAGATAGCCGTTTTGATGGACCGGAACGTCATCGTCCCAAAGATCTTCGCGACGGCCGGAGGCATGGGAGAAGTAGTCGAGCGCGCCCCCGCGGAATCCGTAAAAATGATCGTATCCGCTCTGCAGTGGACCAAACTTCGGCAGTACACCAAGATGCCACTTCCCGATCAACGTCGAACGATAGCCGGCCTTCTTCAAAATCGATGGCAAAGTCGGGTGTTCTGGCGGTAGCCCGACCTCTGGATTTCCCGCCAACGGCTCTTCCAGACCGATGCGCAATCGATACTGGTAACGGCCCGTGATCAGCGCAGTGCGCGTCGCGGTGCACACCGCAGAGTTTGCGTAGGCTTGAGTAAACCGTAACCCTCGCGCGGCAAGACCGTCGATGTTCGGCGTGCGAAGATCCGGACGCCCGTAGCAAGCCACGTCGGCGTAGCCAAGATCGTCCGCGAGAATAAACACGATGTTCGGCGGTTTTCCCGAGGGTTGCGCATCTCCGCGGTCGGCGCTTATCGCCAGCGTGACCATTCCGGCGGCGGCTCCACGAAGCAAATCGCGACGTGTTAAGACATGCTTATCTGCTGGCGCCATCGATGTTCCTTTCTGTCGTGCGTTCCGTCTGCCGAAATGATTTTCTCGCGAAAGTTCCGCAACGACTCTATAACGGTTCTCGGGGAAAACGAAGTCTCCCAGATTCGCGCAGCGTCGAGCACGCTTTCGCTCTTTGTCGCCTCTCAGATACACTGACTTGCGACCATGATCAAGCATCCCTTCCTCCTGACCCTCATTACTGTCTCGCTCTGCACCCCGCCCATCACGGCTCAAACACAGAATCAGCAGCCCAAGAATGCGCCCGTCCCTTTCATGGCGCAGCAGCAGGCGTCCCAGGCCGAGCAGGAGAACTTTCCTCCTCAATTGCTCGAAGAACTGGCCGTGATCAAGACTGCTGCGCTCTCCGACGACTACGCCTACCGTGAGGTCGCCCATCTGACCGAGAACATCGGGCCGCGCATCAGCGGATCTCTGCAAGCCAAGGCGGCCGTTGATTACGTCGCTGCCGAATTGCGCCAACTCGGACTCGACGTCCACCTTGAGGAAGTTAAAGTCCCACACTGGGTGCGCGGCGCCGAAACCGCTGAACTGACCGAATACCCGGGCCAGGCCACAGGTACTACGCAGAAGATCGTTCTCACCGCGCTCGGTGGAAGTACCTCTACACCCTCGGAAGGCATCACGACCGAGGTGGTTGTCGTCGACGATTTCGACCAACTCAAAGCGCTTGGTCACGACAAAGTCGCCGGCAAGATCGTGCTCTTTAATGCACTCTTCGACAAACAGAAAGCCGCCGCCGGCTTGTCGTTCGTCTCCTACGGCGAAGCTGTGCGCTACCGCGGAGCGGGTCCGAAAGCCGCGGCCGACCTGGGCGCGGTGGCTGCCTTAGTCCGCTCGGTCGGCAACGCCGACTATCGCCTGCCGCATACCGGTTTCAGCTTCCCCGCTGGAATTCCCGCCGGCGCCGTCACCGCCGAGGATGCCGACCTGATCGCCCATCTTTACGCGCAGGGCAAAGTCCGCATGCATCTCACCCTCACTCCGCAGAAACTGCCCGACGCAACCAGCTACAACGTCATCGCCGACCTGAAGGGCAGCGAACATCCCGAGCAATACGTCGTCGTCTCCGGACACCTCGACTCCTGGGATCTCGGCACGGGTGCCATCGACGATGGCGCGGGCGTTGTCGTAGCGATGGAAGCTGCCGAACTTCTGCAGAAGCTGCACCTGCATCCGAAGCGCACGCTGCGTGTGATTGCATGGATGGACGAAGAGAGTGGCGGCGCAGGCAGCCAAGCCTACACCAAAGACTATTCCGCCGAATTCATTCGCACAGTGGCCGCCATCGAGAGCGACTCCGGCGCTGCCCACCCGCTGGGCTTCAGCGTCAAGATGACTCCCCACGCAGAAGAACTGTTGCGCCCCGCACTCGGCGTCCTGCAAAGCTTCGGCGCCACGGCCGCGCAGCCCAGCAGCTATCCCCCGGGGGCGGACATCTCCGCCATGTCCGAAGCAGGAGTGCCCGCGCTCGGCATCCTGCAAGATGGTCGCACCTACTTCAACTATCACCATACCGCCGCCGACACGCTCGACAAGATTGTGCCCAGCGAATTGCGCGAGAACGCCGCCGCGATGGCCGTCATGGGATACGCGTTGGCCAGCATGAAAGATCCACTGCCGCGGTAGCCTCCGCCGCGCTTGACGTCGACCAAACGCCATCGCGTAGCGTCGACCAAACGCCGGCGCGTAACGTCAGCCAAACGCCGGCGCGTAACGTCGGCCAAACGCCGGGAGGATTCTTACGGACAGCTTCATGCCGGGGAACTCGGATTCGATTCGCCTTGAGGAAGAACACAGCGCATGCACGACCGTGGAAGAGCGGCCCTTCAGGGCCGCGACGAGTCCGTGAGAAAAACCGCGGGCTTCAGCCCCTGGCACTCATTCGCAGATTTCTGTAGGGTCGAGGACTGGCGCCACGCCCCGTAGACTCGGCCTATCTGTTGCTCCCCGTTTCCTCTGGGAGTGCCTCACTAGCCGAATCGTAAGCCGGTTTCCAGTCCCCGCCTCATCAAACCCAGCGTGCAGATTTCCCGCACTGGGCTTTCCTGTGTGCTTCTTGTCAAGGGTTATGTGGCTCATTCGAGCGGAACGACTTTCAACTGTGATCGCCATACACGACCCGGTAATCATTAAACAGTCCGAGAGTGTCGTAGATCCATCGCGTACTCCACCGCTTCCACCCGAATCCTTTGCGCCCTCGCGCACGTAGCAAGTGCCGCCGCACCTTCTTTTCCACCCAGAGTTTGATGTAGGAAAAGCACCCGCTCGAGTTCCCTACGCGAAAGTAGTTCACCCAGCCCCGCAGAATCGGATTGATGTGTCCGATCACCCTCCGCACGGGCTGACTTACGAAGCGCCGGAAGATTTCCTTCAGCTTCCGCAGGAGTGCCGTTCGCTTTTTCTGCTTGGGCACAAAATGGGGCCGCCACTTTCCCTTACGACTTCGGACGCGGCGATACTCAAACCCCAGAAAGCTGAAGCCTTCTCCCCGCATTAGGTCTACTTTCCGGCTCTTTTCCTCGTTGATTTCAACTTTGAGTTTGCCCAATTCCTCCCGCAGTCGTTTCTCCACCGCCCGGATTAGCCAGTCCTGCCGCGGATGGGAGTCAAGCAATACCACCATATCGTCCGCAAACCTCGCGTATTGAACATTGGGGTATCTCCCTCTTCGCGTAGTTGCAATCGCCTTTTCCAGCATGCGATCTACCTCAGTGAGGTAGAGGTTGCTGAGCATTGGCGAAATTACACCGCCCTGAGGAACTCCTTTTCCTCCAGTCGACTTCAGGATCATCTTCAGGAGTTTCCTCATCGATGCATCCTGAACCCGCCGGGCCACTTTCGCGAGCAGCAGTGAATGCTGCACGTTATCGAAATAGGCTCGGAGATCCAAATCGATGATTCGTGTTAACCCTTGGACGATCGCCTGATCAACTCGGCGTACCGCGTCATGGGCCGACCGCTTCGGTCGATAGCCGTACGACCCCGATTGGAAGTCAGCTTCGAAGATCGGCTCCAGGATAAGTTTTATTGCACCCTGAACCACGCGGTCGCGGATTGAGGGGATCGAAAGCACGCGGACCTTTGTGCCCCCGTCCTTCGGAATCTCCTTTTTCCGCACCGGCATGGCTTGATACGTGTTTTGGTCTAGTTCGTCCTGTATCTGTTTCAGAAAACCCTCCACTCCACTTTCTTCGATGGCCTCAAACGTGACACCATCGATCCCAGGTGCGCCATTGTTGCTTTTGGCCATCCGGTAGGCTTCTCGGAGTGTTTCCTTCTTACATACGTGGACGTACAATCCCCAAAAGCGCCAAGTTGGTTCTGCCTTCGCCTTGACGTATATCCTCCTCCGCAGGTCCTGCACACTGATGGGTGTCTTTGTCATCTCACCCTTGCCTCCCTTGTGGTTGGAGTTGTTGCTGCACATCAGTAGGGCCTCTTCGCTCCACAGGCATTACCCCGCTTCACCGCTACTGCTGGCCCTTCCGCCACCCTCTCGTCGTCCACCGATTTCCTGGTGGTCCCAGTTATACGGTCTTCTGCTCCGTGGATTTCTCCATGGGACGAGGAGGGTTTCTCCAGTTGCTCAATGTGTCCTTGTCATCGTGCTGTCGCTATCGCCCCGCCAGAGCGTCTCGTCGCATCAGTCAGTTTGCAACGGTACATGTTGCCTTCACCCCCTCAGTGAGAGTTCGGCCTCTGGTGTTTAGGGTTTCGAGGTCACCTGTGCGTTCACTTTCGTTACAGCCCAATGACTCGCTCACCATCCCGAAAGGATGATTTTGTCGGACCGACTTCACGCGTTTCGTTTCCTCCACACATGCGGCCCTAGCTACAAGAGTTCTGACTCTTCCCTTGATGGGTCTACCTCCCATTGAACACATCTGCCTTTTCTGGACATACACTGAGGCCCCTCCCGCCTGAGATGCCCGGCACATCAACTCCGTCGCGTCACTCGCGATGACCCGGCCCCGTCCAACGATCACGGCATCGTTCCGACCTGTTGACGCATCATAATTTGCGCGCTTATCATCTTCGTTTGGCCTTATGGCCGGGGACGCCTCCGGGAAGGGGCGTCCTACGAGTTTGATGTCATGAATTTTTTGATAGCGCCATTGACGTGACCTATGGATAAGAAGAAGTTGGAAGCCTTCAAGAAACGTTTGGAAACACGGCAGCAGGAACTGCGCCGCACCGTGAACCGCACTCAGGCGGATGGCCGCTCCGCCGACGAAGACACCGCACAGGACATCGCGGACCGCGCCGCCAGTTCCTACACCAAGGAATTCCTGTTCAGCCAGAGCAACAATGACCGCGCGACACTGCAGATGGTCGACAAGGCTCTCGCCCGCATCCGCGAAGGCAGCTTTGGCGAATGCATCCACTGCGGCAAAGAGATCAACGCCAAGCGCCTCGAAGCCGTGCCGTGGACGCGCCACTGCATCGAGTGCCAGGAAAAGATGGAGCAAGGCCTGCTGGAAGAAGCCCCGCGGTAAGAAAACTTGTTCCTGAGAAGACGCCGCCGGCATTCGGCGGCGTTCGTGTTTGATGGTCTATGTGGGGACGGCCCGTATGTGGGACGGCCCGCTCGATGTGGGGACGGCCGCCCTCGGCCGTCCGCTCCGTGATGCAGCCGCGAGAAAGACCATCGCGCGCAAATGCATTTCCCAAAATCATACTGTCATCCTGAGCAAAGCGAAGGATCTATGGACTCGCAGGCAGCGCCTCGCCGCAGGCAGTTTGCATAGATCCTTCGCTTCGCATCAGGATGACAATCAGAAACGAGCCTAATTCCCCGGCTTCTTCGCTTCCTCTGCCGCCGCCTCAACTCCTGGCATCACATTCTTCAGCGGCGCTTTCCTCTGCTCCTCGAGCTCCGGATGCGGCAGCGGCTTTCGCGGCAGCATCTGGTCGCGCATTGCCGTGTTGTACACGAAGATCGCCTCCACCACCGCGGCCTGCGCCAGATCGTCGGGCTGCAACCGCTCATACGTATCCATGTTCGAGTGGTGGGTGCGCGATCCGTAGTCGAGCGTGTCCTGAATAAACTGGAATCCCGGCACGCCGACCGAATCAAACGCTTCATGATCGGTGCCGCCCGTATCTCGCATCGTAATCGCGCTCACGCCCAGATCCTGCAACGGCGCCATCCACTGCTGGAAAATCGGACCCACCGACGCATTCTGCTGCAGGTAAATGCCGCGAATCTTCCCCGAGCCATTGTCGACATTGAAGTAACCCGAGATCTTCGTCTGCTCCGGCTTCAACTCCACTGGGCCCGCCGGTTTCCGCAGAAAGTCCGGCAGCTTTACCTGATCGGGCGCAGTCGACAGCGGCACAAATCCAAAATGCTGCTTCACATATCCGTACGACCCAAACTCGCCCTGCTCCTCCCCGGTCCACAGCCCCACGCGGATGGTGCGCCGCGGCTGTACATGCAACGCATTCAGGATGCGCATCACTTCCATCGCGACCACCGTCCCCGCGCCGTTGTCGGTCGCGCCCGTAGCGGACGCCCACGAATCCAGATGCCCGCCCACCATCACCACTTCATCCTTCAGCTTTGGATCGGTCCCCGGAATCTCGGCAACCGTGTCGAACCCATGTTCGTGATCGCCCGTGAATTCCGTCTCCACATCCAGCTCAATCGAGACCGGCACGTTCGCCTTCAGCAAGCGGTACACGCGCCCGTAACTCTCAATCGCCATCACCAGGATCGGCAGAGGCTCGGCGTGTTCGCGCTGGTAGGTGAACCATCCCATCCCGCTACCGCCGTCGTCAAAAATCGTGCCACCGGATCCGCCATTGTTGCGCCCATCGCGGCTCGGCACCACGATCCCCGCCGCGTGCTCGGCCGCAAAAAACTGTCCCGCCTTCTCGCGGAATTCCAGCCGCTTGATGAACGTAACGAAGAAGTCTTCCTGCTGCCCCACGTGCACCGGAAATTCCGCGGTGGACTTGAGATTGGCATCGTCGCGCCGCTCAAACAACGGCTTGTCGACCGGCTTCACCTCCCGCATGTCACCGAAGAAAACAATCTTGCCCGCTAGCTTTCCCTTGTACTTCTCCAGATCCTTCTCGTCCTTGGCATCAACCCAGACCGCGCGCCCATTCACGGCCCCATGGCTCGACGGCGACCACGGTAGCGCTTGCGCGATGAATACCGCCGTATCGGGCGCCGACATGCGTACCCACGCGTTCAGTTGCCGCCAGCCCATCCCAAATTCACCCCAATCCTCCAGGTGCGCATTGCTGCATCCCATGGCGGTAAGTTGGTCGCGCGTCCACTCGTTGGCACGCTTCAGGTTCGGAGACCCCGTCAGCCGCGGCCCAATCCCATCCATCAGCCCGGACGCAAACTCCATCACGTGCGAGTGCGACAGCCCTTCTTCCCGAATCTTCTGATACATCGTGTAATCCAGAGTTTCGGTTGCGGGCTGCGCGAGGTCATAGGAAGGCTTGCTGGCTTCATCGGCTTTCGTGTCTTTCGACTTCTTGTCAGCTCCAGACACCGAGAAACAGAGACACAACACAACCGCAATAGTCGGAACAGTGAACTTGCTTGATGGCATTTACCTGGCTCCTCCGCGAAAACGGAACTCGCAGAGTAGCAGATACCCCACTCAATTGTGAATGACAGACGGCAAAGATGGGATGGAAAGACAGGAAAACAGATTGTTATAGGTGTCTAGTTGCTCGCCGAAACACTTCGCAACGACGCGATCAGATGCTCCGACACGTCGTCGGTCTTCGACAGCACTTCCTTGATCCCGACCGCACGCGCCTCCTGGGTCAGCACCCGGTTGTCGTGCAGTGTAACCAACAAGATGGTTGCGCCCGGAGCGATGCGGCTGATTTCCCTCGCCGCCTCAATACCATTCATCACCGGCATCTGCCAGTCCAGCGTCACCACGTCCGGATGCAATTGTCTGACTTTCTCAATCGCCACTTTGCCATTCTCGGCCTCGCCGCAAACCTCCCAATCCGTGTTGTGCTCGATACACGCCCGCATCGAATGCCGGATGATGGCGCTGTCATCGACGATCAGGATTCGGTGTGCCATGCAACTCCTAAGTGCCTTGGCAGATTCCTGACCGGGCCGATTCCTTCCACCGGCGGGTTACAAGAAAGGCAACTGGCTTCACCTTATGCTTCGCTCCTCCACCCACCAATACAGCGAACAACGTACGATAACGAACTTGATCTGACGCGGCACCCCGCAAATCGGGTAGCGCCCAAGTCATTCCCTCCACGAAAGTTACGCCAAATCCCGCAGCATGGAAGGCGCTGGAAAAATCACTTGGGGAGTTCTCCCGATGCAGTGATTTTGTTATGATCGACTCACTGGCCTGACGTTCGTTTTCGTGTCTTGCCCCTTCGCCATCTTGCCCCAACGGGGCTCTAAAGCCGAGGCTGAGTTCATGCCGACCAATCCTTCGTTTCTTTCGCGAATCTTGGTAAGCAATCTCCGCTGTTACCTGCTGGCGCTTGCTGCCGTCGCAGTCGCGTTTCTCTTCAATAGCGCGCTCCATCCCCTGGTGGGCGACCGCGTCGGCTACGTTCTGCTGTTTCCAGCCGTGGCCTTCTCGGCCTGGTATTGCGGCATTGGCCCTTCGGTCTTCGCAACCGTAGTCGCTCTCCTCGGAGCGACCTACGGATTCGTTCCTCCCATCCAGCCGTCTCGTATTTTCACCACTGCAGAAATGCTCCGAGCCGTGGTATTTCTATGCGCCTCCGCTGCCATCGTTGCCATGGGAGAATCGCGACGCCGCGAAAATGACAGGCTGCGCAACGAGCAAGGGGAACTCGAACGGCGCGTCCGCGAACGCACCGCCGACCTCGACACGGCTAATGGAAACCTGCGCGAACTCTCCGCGCGGCTACTCCAGCTGCAGGATGACGAGCGTCGCCGCATCGCCCGTGAACTCCACGACAGCGTGGGACAGACTTTGGCGGCCCTGGCCATGAATCTCTCCGCCGTGCGCCTCGACGTCGAACGCCTCACTCAGACCGCGCACGCCCTTACCGACAGCGAGGACCTCGTCCGCGACATGAGCACCGAAGTCCGTACCATCTCGCACTTACTTCATCCTCCTCTGCTCGACGAAGCCGGCCTGTTGTCTGCCCTTCGCTGGTATGTCGAAGGATTCGCCGTCCGCAGCAAAATTAATGTTGAACTCGATCTCCCCGAAAATTTCGGCCGCTTGCCCCGCGAATCAGAAACCGCCATCTTCCGCGTCGTGCAGGAATGCCTGACCAACATTCATCGCCACTCGGAAAGCCCCGTAGCGAGGATTCGCCTTCGTCACCGCGACCGTGAGGTGCTGGTCGAGATCGCCGACAAGGGCAAGGGCATCCCCCCGGAAAAGAAGGAGCGTCTGTCTTCCACGGGCGCGCCCGGAGTCGGAATCCGAGGAATGAGAGAGCGCCTCCGGCAGCTCGGCGGCACGCTCGAAATCAACTCCAACGGAACCGGCACCGTGGTCAGCGTGAAGTTGCCGGTCCCCGATTCCTCCTCGCCCGTAAAGGCGCTCCCCTCTCCCTCGACCGCAGCGGCGTAAGAAAACGAGGCCTTTCGTCACCACCTGCATGGCTGCTCCAGCTTTCGCCATTCTCGAAAGCTGGAGACCACGAACCTCGACGCCTGCGAGAAAGCCTGCCCCGAGCAGAGTCCAAGGGTGGGGATTTCAACAGCACGGGATCGCGTGTGATTGGCTACTTTGAATGAACCATCTGGTCCCCATGCGGGAGCAGCAGGATCGCTAGCAAAGCGAATGGGCCAAAAAAAAGGGCGAGAAACGTCCACTTTTGTCTGGGATGGCCTCGCCGAATCGCGATCCTTATGCAGAGATAGGCGACGGCTAGCCAAATCGCGAGCGATAGAAACCCCATGAGTGTTAGGGTAGTACGGTCAGGACGCTATTGCAATCAGCAGCGTACGGTACTCCCCTCTTCCCCCCTCCGTTCGAAAATGAAGCTAGCCTTACTACCGTTGCCGCACACTTTTGCTGCCGCACACTTTTTGACGCCCCCTTTTCCCCCTGTTAAACTGCTTGTTTGTCATAATTAATCAACCAGCCCACCGTTATCACCAGAAGGGAAATCCGTGCGCGCAGAAACCCGCCATCAACTGAAGCAGGACGCGTTCAGCCGTGTCACCATCGACGCCGCCGAGAGAACCGCTCATTGGACGGTTGAACACCGTTCCACCCTCCTCGTCTCGGCCGTCGCCGCCGCCATCGTCCTCGCCGCCGTGATTGGCGGCTACTTCTACCTGAGCGCGCAGGACGAGAAAGCCAGCTTCGATCTAAGCAAAGCGGTTCGCACCATGGAAACGCCGCTGCGTCCCGCCGGTACGCCGGAACAGCCTGACTACCCCACTTTCACTTCCGCCAAAGACCGCGCCCAGGCCGCCCAGAAGCAGTTTCAGGCGATCGTCGACCAGTATCCCCACACGCGCACCGCCGACATGGCCCACTATTTTCTGGGAGTCGCGGCGGTTACGCTGAATGACAACGCCGCCGCCGAGCGCAATTTCAAAGAAGTAATCTCCGCCGGCAATCGTGACGTCTCCGCCGTCGCCAAGTCTGCCCTCGCCTCTCTCTATGGCCAGACCAACCGCGTCAAAGAAGCCGCGGCGCTCTTGCAGGAACTGATCAGCAAGCCGACCACCTCGGTCAGCAAAGTCTCTGCGCAATTGCAGTTGGCGGAGCTCTATCAGGATTCCAACCAGCCGCTCGAAGCCAAGCGCGTCTATGAGCAGGTCAAGAAAGAGAATCCAGGAGCGGAAGCCGGACAGCTCGCCACGCAGAAATTAACTGAACTGAAGTAAGATACGGCCAGTTCCCCGGCCGCTTCTCTCCTTCCGCCATTTCCCTTTTCGCTCAGGTTGAGTACCATGTTGTGCAGTCACACACTTCACAACTGGATATCCATGGCCGATCTCACACTCCGCGTCAACGGCAGTGAAAAAAAAGTCAGCGTCTCCCCTGAAACTCCTCTCCTGTGGGTCCTCCGCGACACCCTGGAACTCACCGGAACCAAGTTCGGATGCGGTGCTGGATTATGTGGCGCCTGCACCGTCCATGTCGATGGCAATCCGATTCGCTCCTGCTCGACTCCCGTTTCTCAAGTCGCGGGCAAGAGCGTGCTGACGATCGAAGGTCTCGGAGCGAACGGTCTTCACGTTCTGCAGCAAGCCTGGATCGCGGAAGAAGTTCCGCAATGCGGCTACTGCCAGACGGGACAAATCATGTCCGCCGCGGCGTTGCTGGCGAAGACGCCGAAGCCCACCGACGAGCAGATCAGCGCAGCCATGAACGGCAACCTCTGCCGCTGCGGAACCTACGAGCGCATTCGCAAAGCGGTTCATCGCGCAGCCGGCAACGGAGGCGCGCAATGAGCCCACTCTCCCGCCGCGAATTCGTCGCCGCCGGAGTCGCCGCCGGCGCAGGACTCGTCATCGGCTTCTACTTGCCGCACAAATCCGGCTTACCAGAACAATCGTTCTCGCCCAATGCCTACCTGCGCATCACGCCCGACAACAAAGTCACGATTGTCGTCGCACGCTCTGAGATGGGACAAGGCGTGCGCACCGCGCTTCCCATGATCCTCGCCGAAGAGCTCGAGGCCGACTGGAAGCAGATCGAAATTGAACAAGCCGGAGCGAGCACGCTCTACGGCGATCAGACCACCGGAGGCAGCGCCAGCATCCGCACCACCTGGGATCCCATGCGCAAAGCCGGAGCCTCCGCGCGCGAGATGCTGATCTCCGCCGCCGCGTTGACCTGGAACGTTCCGCGCTCGACCTGCACCGCAGAGAATAGCCACATCAAGCACAACGCGACCAACCGCACCTTGAGCTATGGAGAACTCGTCGCCAAGGCCGCGACGCTTCCGATTCCCTCAGATGTGACTCTGAAGCAGAGCAAAGACTACAAGATCGTCGGGCAACGCCTGGCGCGCGTCGACTCGCCCGCCAAGGTGAAAGGCGAAGCCGTCTTTGGCATCGACTTCCGCGTCCCTGACATGAAGTTCGCGGTGCTCTCGCGCTGTCCCACCATCGGCGGCAAAGCATCGGCATTCGACGACAAGGAGTCGAAGAAAATCTCCGGCGTGAATTACGTCGGCAAAATCGGCGACTCCGCCGTCGCCGTCGTCGCTGACAGCGTTTGGAGCGCGATGGAAGGTCGCCGCGTCCTCAATGTCACGTGGGACGATGGCCCAAACAAAGACCTGAATACCGCCGCAGTCATGGCATCGCTGAAACAGGCCGCCTCGAAGAAACCGGCGAACCTTTTCCTGGCTGGCGATCCTGCCAAGGCTTCAGGAAAGAAAATCTCCGCCGAATACACGCTGCCCTTCATGGCGCACGCGCCGATGGAACCCGGCAATTGCACCGCACACTATCAGAGCACGAAGTGCGAACTCTGGGCGCCGACTCAGGTCCCGCAGGATTGCCGCGACTCGGTCGCAACCACCGTCGGACTGGATCCAGATCAAGTCAAAGTCAACGTCACCCTGATGGGCGGAGGCTTTGGCCGCCGCCTCGAACACGACTATGCCGTCGAGGCCGCGCTGGTATCAAAAGCGATCAACGCGCCAGTAAAAGTGATCTGGACGCGCGAAGACGACATGCGCTTTTCCACCTACCGTCCCGCGAGTCTGCATCAACTCAGTGCGACGCTCGATGGATCCGGAATGCCCGTCGCTCTGACGCACCGCCTCATCGCGCCCTCGATCAGCGGACAAAAAGGTCAGCCGACTCCGAACGGAGTCGATCCCGATCTGCCCGATGAAGCCGGCCCAGTCTACGGAATCCCGAACTATTCCGTCGATTACGTGATGGCCGAAACGCCCGTGCCTCTGGGCTGGATGCGCTCGGTCTACGCTCTGCAAGCGGCCTTTGCCCTTGAGAGTTTTATCGACGAACTTGCAGTCGCGGCGAACAAAGACCCTCTGCAGTATCGTCTGAAGCTGCTGGCCAAAGATCAGGACCTAGCCTATTTCACTACAACCTGGCACACCGCACGCATGCGCGCCGTGCTGCAACTGGCCGCCGAAAAATCCGCATGGGACAAGCCTCTTCCCGCCGGTCACTATCGCGGCGTCGCCTGCTTCGGCTGCTTTGCTTCGTACATGGCGGAAGTAGTCGAGATCACCATGGAGAAGGACGAGCCTCGCGTGCATCGCGTCGTAGCCGTCGTCGACTGCGGACAAGTCGTCAATCCCGCCATTCTCGAGCAGCAGATTCAGGGCGGAATCGTCTACGGGCTCGGCAATGCGCTGCGCGCCAAGATTACGATTGAGAAAGGCCGCGTGGTGCAGGGCAACTTCGACGACTACGCCCCGCTGCGCATGGAAGAAACACCGGCAGTCGAGGTCTACGCTATTCCAAGCCCGGAGGTTCCGACGGGAATCGGCGAGCCCTCGGTTCCACCGGTCGCACCGGCGTTATGCAACGCAATCTACGCGGCCACGAAGAAGCGAATCCGGGCGCTGCCAATTCTCGGTTAGGACGTCTTCACTTCTCAACGAAGAATAGCCTTGTCATCCTGAGCGGAGCGAAGGATCTATGTACTCTGCCGGCAGCGGCAAAATGCATAGATCCTTCGCGGCAAAGAAGGCCACTCAGGATGACAAAAGAACGTGATACCCGCTGAAGGAGTGTTCATGATCCGCACCAGCATCGCCGTCATCCTACTTCTCACCACCGCCACGTTCGCCCAAACGGCCCCCACCTCCTCCGTTCCCCCCGCACGCCTCGCGCACATTCGCCACGGCATAAATCTCAGCGGATGGTTCGCGCAAGTCTACGATCCCAAGGGATACACAAAAGAGCACCTCCAGACCTGGACGACCGCTTCCGACATCGCGCTGATCAAGTCAGCCGGATTCGATCACGTTCGCCTCAGCGTGAATCCGCAGCCTTTCATGGACGCCGCACGCCGTCGCGATGGCAGCGCGGAACTATTCGGCTACCTCGATGCCGCCATCAAGATGATTCTCGACGCCGGTCTCGCCGTCGAGATCGATATGCATCCCGACTCCGACTTCAAAACTCGGCTGGCGAAAGAAGACGAATCCGTCGAGCGCTTCGCCGATTTCTGGGCCATGGTGGCCAGGCGCTACGCTCCGCTCGATCCCGACCGCGTCTTCTTCGAGATCCTGAATGAACCCGAGATGCGCGACGCCTACCGCTGGTATGGCGTGGAAGCGAAGCTGGCCGCGGCCATTCGCCGCGGTGCGCCGTCGAACACAATCATCGCCACCGGCGCGCGCTGGGACGATGATGACGACCTGCTCTTCCTCGAGCCGCTGCCCGACACCAATGTCGTCTACGTCTTCCATTTCTACGAGCCGCACATCTTCACCCATCAGGGCGCGACGTGGGGAGCCTATTACTGGCACTGGCTCAAAGGCCTGCACTATCCGTCATCGCCCGAGAATGCGGCGCAGGTCGCAACGCTGCTTCCCGAGGCCCGCGATCGCATGCAGGTCATCCGCTACGGACAGGATCACTGGGACGCATCCCGCATTGAATCCGAAATCAATCAGGTTGCAGACTGGGCCAGGCAGCGCGGTGTGCCCCTCATCTGCAACGAGTTCGGCGTCTTCCGGGATTTCTCTGAGCCACAGGACCGCAATGCATGGATCAAAGATGTCCGCACGTCCCTCGAACGCCACAACATCGGCTGGGCCATGTGGGACTACTCCGGCAACTTCGGCGTGGTCACGCAGAAAGATGGCAAAGCCGCGCTCGATGAAATGACTGTGCGAGCGCTCGGCTTGAGCATGCCCGCAAGCCACTAAGCCCCATAAAACACCCGGAACCTATTGACCATTTCGGGTGTCTAACCGGCCATTACAGGGTTCTCTCTCCGCGTCCCGTCTGAACTCCATCGCGAGGTGACCCATGCTCGAAGCCGTGCACTTGACCAAGCGCTACGCGTCGCTGCCGGCAGTGCAGGATCTGTCTTTCTCACTGCGGCCCGGACAAGTGTTGGGCTGCCTCGGCCCTAACGGTTCCGGCAAGAGCACCACCGTCAAAATGCTCACCGGACTCCTGCAGCCGACCCGCGGCGTGGTCCAATTCGACGGTCACAACATTCAAGAAGACTTGACGGCGTACCGCAAGCTTCTCGGCTACGTTCCGGAGGAACCGCATCTCTATCCGTACCTGAGCGGCTGGGAGTATCTGGAGTTGATCGGCACGCTGCGCGGGATGGAGCGCACCGACCTCGGAAAGAAGATCGATTCCCTGCTCGAGTTGTTCTCTCTGCATCCCAGCCGGCACGCCACGATTGGATCGTATTCGAAAGGCATGCGGCAGCGCATTCTGCTGATTGCCGCCATCATGAACGATCCGGAAATCTTCATCTTTGACGAGCCGCTCTCCGGACTCGACGTCACTTCCGCATTGATCTTCAAGAATCTCGTACAGGCGCTCGGGCACCAAGGCAAACTCGTGTTCTATTGCTCGCATGTGCTTGAGGTCGTGGAAAAAATCTGCTCCGACGTGCTGATCCTCCGCAAAGGCGTCGTGATCGCGCAGGACTCTGTAGAGAACATCGGCCATATCCTAGGGCAGTCGCTAGAGAATACGTTTCTTCACCTGGTCGATGACGTGAACACGATGACTGTGGCGCGCGACATTGTCAGCGTCATGAAAACGAAGGCCGCATGATTGCCGAGGCGCTCGACGCGGTATGGAACAAGTGGGACGAACGCCGCCAGCGTCCCTTCTGGCGGATGGTGTACCTCTTCGCGGCCCGCGTCTTTCGCGGCGGCGGCGACTCCGATGCCGACGGCCTCGATCTCGGCATCGGGCTCGTACTCACCCTGCTGGCCATGCCCGGCGGCTTCGTCTCGCTCCTGCTGCTGAACAAGTATGGAACCTTCCTGCAATGGCTGCGCGGCGCCACGAAGGTCGATCCGTTGCTGGTCGCGCTTCCCGACGAATACTTCTTCATCGTCCTGTGTCGATGACTGTGACTGGCGCCGTCGCCGTCTGGCGATGGGATGCCATCTTCCCTGACCGGCGCGACTACATGAATCTGGTCCCGCTGCCCATTTCCACACGGACCATCTTCTTTGCGAATCTCGTCGCGGTGCTGTTTCTGGTGGCCCTGGTCGCGTTCGACGTCAACGCGGCATCGTGCATTCTCTTCCCTGCGGTTGTAGGCGCGACCCAGAACAAGTTTCTCTTCTTCGTAAAGTTTGCCGTGGTCCATGCCATCGGAGTGCTGCTGGCCAGCGTTTTCGCGTTCTTTGCCGTGTTCTCGATCATCGGTCTGCTGATGGCGGTTCTCCCGCCCCGAGCTTTTCAGCGATTCTCGGCCTACTTCCGTAGTGTCGTTGTGGTTTGCCTGGCCGCGCTCTTGTGTACCAGCTTCGCAGTGCCGCAACTGCTGCGTCGTGCACCAGCGCCTCGATGGATCGCTCTGATTCCTTCGTGTTGGTTCCTCGGTCTGTGCCAATCGTTACGAGGACGCGCCGGTCCCGTGCTCAAGGAGTTATCGAGGCTTGCCCTCCCCGGACTCGCGATCGTCGCGTTGGTTGCGCTTTGCACCTACGTAATCGGTTACCGGCGCCACTTCGTGCGCATCGCCGAGATCGCCGACGCATCTGCGAGTCCTCGCGCACCGAGGACGTGGCGCATCGGCCTCCTGTTGGATCGCGTCGCGCTGCGCACTCCCTTCCAAAAAGCCAGCTTTCAGTTTGTGGGAAAAACGGTCCTCCGCAGCGAAACCCATCGCCTTGTTCTGACCGCGGTGGGCGGACTCGCCCTGGTCCTGGCCTCTCAGGCCCTGATGGATGCGTTTGATGGCGGCAAGTCGTTACGTCACGCAGCGCTCACGTCTGACGCTCTTTCGATTCCGTTCATTCTCAGTTTTCTGATCATTGTCGGCCTGCGCGTCGTCTTCGAGATTCCGGCCGAGTTGCGCTCCAACTGGATCTTCCAGCTGATGACCGATCCTGACGGACAAGAGTGCACGGGCCTGGCGAGACGGGTGATTCTGATCCTGGTGCTGCCTTGGCTTTTCATCATCGCATTTCCCGTCTACGCTTACCTGGAAGGCTGGTTAATCGCGGGCCTTCACACCCTGCTGGTGGTGAGTTGGGCGTTGTTGTTAACCAACATCGTGCTGATCCGCTTTCGCAAGATCCCGTTCACCTGCACGCTCCCGCTCTTCAAGCAACATTCCTTCGTGACGCTGCTCTCGGGCTGCTTCGGATTCCTGATCTACGCTGTTTCGACGCCCGAGTTCGAATCCTCAGCGCTGGCCGAGCCGTGGCGGATGCTGAGCATTGCCCCCTTCGCGCTGGTGCTTTGGTACATCCCTCATTATCTTGGCAAGAACAGCACCGAACTGGAGCGGCGGCTGATTTTCGAGGAATCTCCCACGCAGACGATCGAAGCCCTGCGGCTAGGAGACTAGCTGGCCGTGTCACCAACACCCTGAACCACGAAGGACACGAAGTATCACGAAGGTTCTTTTACCAGCCGATTTCCTTCGTGTCCCTTAGTGTCCTTGGTGGTTAAAGGGTTTCTCTCCTCATTACGCAGTTCCCCGCCGGAGTGCCCTCTTTCTTGACACATCGGCGCTCCGCCAATTATCCTAAGTCTTGCTCCTTGCGGTACTTACGCCTCTTGGCGTGCTTCCGCGGGCCTGGGTTACCCACACTGGGTTGGCGACGTTGACGCGGAGGTTTCGCAATGTTCCTGGACATCCATGAATTGGAACGCCATCCTCTCGATTTTGAGGAGGTATTTCAGCCCGGTGTCATCGACTTGGGAGGCGAAGCCCGGCAGCGCACGCCACTCCAAGCCTCAGGACACGCAGAAATTGTCGAGGAGCGTCACGGCAAGAACGAGGTAATCACCGACATACGCCTTCGGGGGCACTTGTCGGCGGGCCTCGAATTGCAATGCGCCCGTTGCCTCGAGCCGATGCCGCAGGACGTTGCTCGCGACTTCGAATTGCTCTACCGGCCGCTTGGAGCCGATGCTGGCCGCGACGAGCTTTCGGTGACCGACGCCGAAGCCGAGATCGGCTATTATCAAGGCGACGGCCTTTTGCTCGAAGACGTTTTGCGCGAGCAGGTGCTGCTGGCTCTGCCGTTGAAGGTCACGTGCCGCCAGGACTGCCGTGGCTTGTGCGCCCATTGCGGCCAGAATTTGAACGAAGGACAGTGTTCCTGCACGACTGCGATCGAAGATCCGCGCTGGGCGTCGTTGCGCGAAATTCGCAGCAAGCTCGAACACTGAGCTCACAACTTTTTAGACCGATTTCAGCGGCTGGCCCTGAGGCCCCGCAAAAAAGGAATTCAATACCATGCCTAATCCAAAACGGCGACACTCACAAAAGCGCACTTCCACCCGGCGAGCCCACGACTCCCTGAAGGCTCACAGCCTGGCGGAGTGCCCCAATTGTCATGAGAAAAAGATGCCACACCGCGCCTGTCCCAAGTGCGGTTACTATAAGGGACGAGAAGTCCTCGAAGTCAAAGAAGCCAGCTAACGACAAAACACCATGCCTAGCGTGATCGCGCTGGATGCGATGGGTTCTGACCGCGCTCCCAAGCCCGAGATTGAGGGCGCCATTCTTGCGGCGCGTCAATACGGAATGCGGGTGCTGCTGGTCGGCCCGGAGAATGTGGTCAAGGCGGAGCTCGATCGCCACTCGGCGGCCGCGCGCCTCCCCATCGAAATTGTCCACGCCAGCGAATTCATAACCATGGAAGACAAAGTGGAGGCCATCCGCGCCAAACGCGATTCCTCCATGCGGGTCGGCCTGCGCATGGTGCGCGAAGGACAGGCCGCCGGCTTCGTCACCGCCGGCAACACGGGTGCGGCCATGGCCACCGCCAAGGTCGTGCTGGGCGCGGTTCCGGGCGTCGACCGTCCGGCGCTGGCCGCGGTTTTTCCGACCGCTCCCGGGAATCCGGCGATGCTGCTCGACGTGGGAGCAAACGTCGATTGCACCGCGCAGAATCTCGAACAATTTGCCGTCATGGGCGACATCTACTTCCGCGCCATGTTCGGAAAGCGGCCCGGAACGCTGGGACCGCGCGTCGGATTGCTCTCCATCGGCGAAGAAGAAAGCAAAGGCAACGACCTCACTCGCGAATCTTTTGGCTTGCTGAAACAGCTTCCCGTGAACTTCGTCGGCAACGTGGAAGGACGCGATCTCTTTAACGGGAAAGTCGACGTCATCGTAGCCGACGGATTTGTCGGCAACGTCGCCTTGAAGATTTCCGAGGGCGTGTCGAACCTTGTGCGCACGGCACTCAAAGAATCCCTCAAGGCGACCATCACGCGGCAAGTGGGAGCGCTGCTCTCGCGCAGCGCCTTCACCGATTTCAAGAAGCGGCTCGACCATACCGAATACGGCGGCGCGCCGCTGCTGGGCGTGAAGGGCGCATGCATCATCACGCACGGCTCTTCGAATGCCAACGCCATCAAGAATGCGGTGCGTGTCGCGGCAGAATTTTCCGAGCGCGGCATTAACGGATCGATCGAGCGCGGTTTGGCCGCAGTACGCCCAGCCCCGGTCGCTACCCTGTCATCCTGAGCGAAGCGAAGGACCTATGCAATTTGCTGCCAGTGGCATATGCCCATTCGCTCTGTGCAGTTCGTTCCAAAAAGAGCACGATCGAGTGAATCAGTACTCTCGATAATCCTCATGACTGAAAACACCATCGCCCTACTCTTCCCCGGCCAAGGCTCGCAGTCCGTCGGCATGGGCAAAGACCTTGCCGAAAAGTATCCCGTCGCCAAGCAAACATTTGACGAGGCGGACGAGGCCCTTGGCTACAAGCTCTCCACGGTTTGCTTCGAAGGCCCGGAAGATCAGCTCCGCCTCACCGAAATCACCCAGCCCGCAATTCTGACGGTCTCCATCGCCGCCCTGCGAGTGCTGGAAACGCGTATCCCGAAACCCAGCTACGTCGCAGGCCACAGCCTCGGAGAATATTCCGCGCACGTCGCATCGGGAACCTTCAGCTTCGCCGATGCCCTCCGCACCGTGCGCAACCGCGGCAAGTACATGCAGGAAGCCGTACCCGTAGGCGTGGGCGCGATGGCCGCCATCCTCGGCATGGACGCCGCGAAAGTCACCGCCGTCTGCCACGACGCCGCGCAAGGAGAAGTCTGCGAACCCGCCAACATCAACTCGCCGGAGCAGATCGTCATCTCCGGCAACACCGCAGCCGTCGAGCGCGCGGCCAAACTCGCCGACGAACGTGGCGCCAAGCGCGCCAAGCTCTTGCCCGTCAGCGCACCTTTCCATTGTTCGCTGATGAAGCCGGCTCAGAATCATCTGGAAAAAGATCTGAATGTTCTCAAGATGCAGAAGCCCGTCTACCCGGTCGCCTGCAACGTAGAAGCGGCGTTGGTAACCGACGACCTCCGCGCCCGCGACACGCTCGTTCGCCAAGTCACGGGGTCCGTAAAGTGGGAACAGTGCATGCACCTGTTAAGCGCGCGGGGCGTGCAGACATTCATCGAGGTAGGCCCAGGGAAAGTTCTTTGCGGCCTGATGCGGCAGATTGATCGCTCGAAATCCTGTGTGAATGTCAGCGACGACGCATCGCTCACCAAAGCCCTGGAATCGCTGGCGAAGGCGCCTGCGTAAACGACCTCCTTCAGCGGAAGAGCAACTCACACGGCGGATAACTAAGCGTCTTGTCGGATTTCTCCACCCACACCTGCGCGTGCTTCGTGCGGTCGTTTACTATCACGTCCACGACCACGCCGGTGCCGCCGCCAGGGCACGGGCTCGCGGCGAAGACTTTTTGGGTCTTGATGAGTCCCCATTCCCCGCCCGGGCCCCAGTCCTGATAGAACTCGTTAAACGGATATTTCGGATGCTGCTGAGGATGCTGCTCCCACTGCGGGTCGTGCATCCATATGCCGTAGGCCGTCTTGTAATCCTGCCGCTGCAGCGCCTCGAAGAAATGTCCCACGATGCGTTCCTGCGGATAGTTGCGGAACCACCAGCCGAGGCACAGCACCAGCAACACGACTACGATCGCCGAAATAATCCGCCGCTTGCGTTTGCGCCCTTTTTCCGGGTCGTACTCTTGCGCGTCCAGAAGTGTCATACCCCTCTAGCATAACGGACACTGGGGACAAGCGAAAAGTTCCCGACCGCTCGAACCATGCGCGCGAGGAATGACCACCGACTGGAGACCTTGCCTTTGGCCTAGTCTGGCAAGCCCATGCGCCGCAACAAGTCAGAAAATCGGGGATCGCCACGGAGATTCGTAAAGAAAGGATCGCACTTCAGCAACGTAATCGACTGCCCTTCCCGCTGCTGGAGGGCCTTCTCCAGCCACTCGAAAGCCTCGTCCTTCTCGTCTGCCAAGGCATAGTCCGTCGCGATTGTACTCGCGGGGAAAAATGCGCCGCCCGATGCTTTCAGCGCTTTCAAATCCTGCTTAAGATTCTCCTGCCCGAAGCCCTTCAACCCTCTGGTCTTGAGGACTCTGAGCAAGGCGTTGGCTCGTGCGGCCGCCAATTCCGGAGCGGACCCGAACAGCACCTCGGCTTGCTCGCGCTCCTTGACCGCCTCCTCATACTTCCCCATGACGATCAGGAGATCGGCAAAATAATCGTGGGCCAGCGGGAAGGTTGGATCCATCGCGATCGTGCGCTGGAATTGCTGATAGGATTTCTCGTAGTCCTCCGCCATAGAATAGGTCACCCCCATGAAGTTGTTGATGGGCAACGACAATGGGTCCAGTTCCAGCGCCTTCTGATTTTCGACAATGGCTTCTGGAATTCGACCCATCGGGGCAAGGTAGCAGTTGGAATAGAAGAGGTGGGCATAGGGAGAGTTCGGGTTGAGTTCAATGGCCTTCAGAAATTCTTTTTCTGCGCCCGGAAAATCAAACTCATAGTGCGATTTCTCCATGCCCAGAGCAGCATGGGCCTCTGCATTCGACGGGTCGAGTGCAAGTGCCTTGTCTGCCGCCGCCCTGGCTTCCGGGAAGCTCTCCTGCGGCGAGTACGTCCCCATGATGTTGCTGATATTGTAGGCATCGGCCAGACCGACGTAGGCCAGGGCGAAATTGGGGTCCTTGGCTGCCGCCTGCTGGAAAAACGGGATGCTCTCCTTCACGGCGCGCGGCGTTCTCTGGTTCCAATAGAAACGGCCCTTTAAATAGAGATCATAGGCTTCGCGATTGACTGCCCGGCTCTGGGACAGAGCCATTTGCTCTTGCGCGGTTAGGCTGAGTTGGACCTGCCCAGCAATCGCTTTTCCGATTTCATTCTGCACCTCGAGCAGATCCTGCAGCTTACGTTCGTAGTTCTCCGCCCACAGATGGGTTTGATCACTGACCCGGATTAACTGTGCGCTGACGCGAGCTTCATCCCCCTCCCGCCGTACACTTCCTTCCAGGATGTAGTCAACGCCGAGTTCACTTCCGATCTGCCGGATGCCCTTGGTGGTGTGCTTATAGGTCATCGCGGAGGTGCGAGCGATCACGCCCAGCCGTTGCGGGCTCAGTTGGCCCAGATCCGTAATCGTCTCTTCTGTCAGCCCATCGCTGAAGTATTCCTGCTCTGGATCATTGCTCAGATTCACGAAAGGCAGGATGGCCAGCATCACTCGCGTGTGGCCGGTCGGGTTCGACGGCGGCCTCGAGTGCATAAAGTAAGCGGCGCCTGCCGCAACCACGAATACCCCTGCCGCAAAGAACGCCCAGGCCACCCTGCGAATCTTCCTGCCTCGGCCTTCCGTTTTCATTTCAACGGCGGGGCCGGCAGCTTCGGCGGTCCTGCGGGCCCGAGAGGTTCCCACGACGGCCTCTTGGACAGGGGCAACAAAGCGATATCCCCGACGGGGAATGGTCTCGATGAACAGTGGATTTTCCGGAGAATCTCCCAAGGCAATGCGCAGCTTGCGGATCGCGGTGTTCAAGCCTTCGTCGAACCCGACATAGGTGTCCGCCGGCCACAGCCGCCGCTGCAGCTCTTCGCGCGAGACGACCTCTCCGGGACGCTCCACTAGCAGCGCCAGAACCCGGAAAGGCTGCTCTTGCAGCGGGACTCTTCGCCCTTCCTTGTGGATTTCGCTCGCGCCAAGGTCGATCTCGAACAGGCCGGTTCGAACTCGGCGCCCGGAACTGACGGGTGGGTCCATCGCATCCCCTCAGGGGAACATGATTTTACCCCAGGAACGCGGTTCAGCACACCAACGCAACTGCTTGTGGGGCTTTCGGTTGGCAAGTCAGAAATGATTCATGGCGGGTCGATTGACCGGGCTCCCCCCGCGCGCTAAGAAAGCACACGCTGCGGCGGTTCTTCCGCTCGGGGGAGGGAGGGGCCGCTGGGCGAAAACCAACATTCCAGTGGAGGATTTATGAAGCGAGTCGTGAATATCTTCGGTTTAGTGCTGCTGGCCCTGGTGGCTTCGGATGTGGGATACGCCCAGAACAGCTTTCCGGTCTGCAACAACAGATTGATTACCGGCGCCTATGGATTCTCCATCCAGGGTACCAAGCTGGGTGGCGCGGGCTACACCGGGCAACAGGTGGGCGTTGCCATGACCCAATTTGACGGAATCGGGGCCTTGTCTCAGATCGACACGGTCACCGTTGCCGGAGAGGTGGTCGCTGATTTCACACACACCCCTGCTACCGGCACTTACACTGTCAACTCTGATTGCACGGGCACCTTCACTATCAACTTCACCGACGGCCGGCCGCCGGTCACGGCAAACTTCGTCGTCGTGGATGCGGGAGCCGAAATCGACACCGTCGTCACTAGCGCAGGCGGAGCTCAGGGAATCATCGCCACTGGCAGCATCGGGAAAAGGCGCTTTTCCAGACAGGGAACATCGGCTCACTAATGGGGCCGAGAATCGCAAGAGCGAAAGACGGATGATTAGACCATCCCTACGTCCCGCTGCCCTCGGGCTCGCGGGGCGTTGCGGATTGGATACTTGAGTGAGCTCGTTCCAGACCAACGACGAGATAGATCCAAGCCTGAACTGGCCGTGAAACCTCTAGAGGGTTCGCTTGAACAACGGGATCGCTATTCCCAGCGTGACGGCTGCAAAGATCGACAGGAAGAGCATGTCTCCCCAAACCGCAGACAGCGTCGTTTCCTTCAGCAGCAGGCACTTGAAGCCATCCACTGCATACGTAAACGGGTCGCACTTCGCAATCGCCCGCAGCCATGGCGGAAACGCCTGGATGGGATAGACCGAGCCGCTCGGAAAAAACAGCAACGTATTCAAAATCCCGAACATGGCGCGCGGCACCAGCGGATCCTCAATGCGCACCATCAGCAGGAACATCATCGTATTGAATGCCAGTGACGTCAGCACGATCATGATCAACAGCCCGAACATGGTCACGGGATTGAAAATCGTTCCCACGCCCGCCATCATCGACCCGATCCCGACGATGATCACCCCGGTCATCACGGCCTTGATCGCGCCCGCCAGGTTCAGCCCTAGCACGAGTTCGAGCTTGGTGATGGGCGTGACCAGGTAGCCCTCGTGCACGCCGCGCGCCTTGTCGTCGATGTACAGCATGCCGCCGCCGATCATCACCGAAACGAACATCGCCAGCACCAGCGATCCCGGCAGCAGATATTTCATGTACTCGATGTAAGGATAGAGCTCGACGATATCCAGCGCCGTCTGTTGCAGAATACGCGGCGAGACCGTGGGCTGATTGAGAGAATTGGTCAGGTTCGACAACTCCGCCTCGACCGCCGAACTCATGAAGTTGTCGCTATTGTCGACGACCAGCGCGATCCGCGGATGGTTCTCCTCATACACGCGGCGCGAGAACTGCGGCGGGATGATGACCGCGCCTTCCAGTTTGCCATTGCGCACATCTTCCATCGCCTGCCGGTCGCTGTCGTACGAGATCGGCACGAACGTCCGGATGTTCGCGCGCACCGAGTCGAAGGCCTCGCAGACGCGCAATGCCTGAGGGCCGCCATCCTGATCGACGATAGCGACGCGTGCATCGTGAATCTTCCCGCCAAACGCGTTGCCTAGAATAATTAACTGCACCAGCGGAAAGATCATCGACGCCAGCATCAGCGCAGGCGAGCGAAAAAACTTGCGCATCTCGCGCTCGACAATGGCCATCATTCGATTCATAAGTCAGTCCTGAGTCCCGAGTCCTGAGTCCCGAGTCGCGAGCTTTCGGTCGCTGGTCGCTGGCCGTTGGTCGTTAGCAAAAACAAATTGCTAAGTTGCCAGAGCGAACGACCAACGATCAGTGACAAACGACGGCTTTACGGCTGCAACCCCGGCCGCTGCGGCATGACGAACGCGTACGATTTCTGCAGTTCGTCACGCAGTTGCCGCCCTGTGTAGTGCACGAAGACATCGTCGAGCGTCGTGTTCTGCACAGAGAGCGATTTCACCGGCACTTTGCTCTGAACCGCCATCTCGACCAGTTCGGTCGTAGTGCGCGAGCCGTTCCCCGTCAGCACGCGATACATGCCCGCGCCTTCATGTTGCACCGAAGTGACCTCACTGAGCCCGTGCAGCCGCTGCTCCCAGTTCGCGGGAGGATTCTCGAACTGCGCCTCAATTACATTCGACCCCGGCACGCTAGCCTTCAGAGCCGTGGGCGAGTCGAGCGCCACCAGCTTGCCGTGATCGACAATCGCGATCCGGTCACACAACCGGTCGGCTTCATCCATGTAATGCGTCGTGATCAGAATGGTGAGCTGCCGGTGCTCTTTGATGTTTCCCAGCATTTCCCAGACTGCGACGCGCGAGACCGGATCGAGTCCCGTGGTCGGCTCGTCGAGAAAAAAGGTTCGCGGATGATGCACCAGCCCGCGCGCAATCTCGAGCCGCCGCCGCATACCGCCCGAGAGCGTCTTCGTGGCCGCATCCCGCCACTTCGTCAAATCCACCAGCTCCAGCAGTTCCTCAATCGACTTCTTGCGCTCCTTCGCCGGAACGTCGTACAGCTTGGCATAAATATTCATGTTCTCCTCGACGGTCAAGTCGAGGTCGCTGGTCAACGCCTGCGGAATCACCCCAATCATGCGCCGCGCGGCATTCGGCTCCTTGGCAACGTCGTGGCCCGCAATCCGCGCCTTGCCCGATGTAATTGGGATCAGCGTCGTCATCATGCGGATCAGCGTCGATTTCCCTGCCCCATTCGGACCGAGCAGCCCGAAGATCTCGCCTTCCTTCACGTTGAACGAAACATCGTCCACCGCCGTAAACTCTCCGTACTTCTTGACGATGTGGTCGACCTCGATCGCCGATGGCGCAGTAGGATCGTAGACCGGCTTCTCTAGCGTGACTGGTGTGCTGGCAGGAGTCTCGCTATTCGGGCTGGGAATGACTTCCGCCATCATCGCTGCTCCGCGGTTGTCGCACTCTGCGTGCCTCCGCCCTTCAGCTGTTCCGGCGAGACCAGAACTTCTGCGGTCAGGCCCGGCACGAACGCGCCCTTCGGATTTTCCATCCGGACTTTCAACACGATGGTCTTGATGTCTCGCTTGCGACGGCTCACATCGCGCTGCGTGGCAAAGTCCCCTTCCACGCCTTTGAAGAACACTTTGCCGCTCATCACCGTTCCCCCCGGCAATCGCACCCGCAGCACGTCGCCGTAGCCGATGTGGTCTGCGTAGGTTTCTGGAATCGCGGCCCGCGCCCACGTGTCGCTCAAATCCACGATCGTCACGATCGGTGCGCCGATGTTCACTACTTCCCCCTGTCGCGCGGCGCGCACCGAGACCGTGCCGCTCACCGGAGCGTACACATTGGTATATCCGAGTCGCACTGCGGCCTGGTTCTTCTGTGCGATCGCGCTCTTGACATCCGCTTCCGTCGAAGCGACTGTGCTCTTGGCCGCATTCGCCTGTTGCGTGCGCGCAATCGCCGCGTTCAAGTCGGCCTCCGCCGCCCGCACCAGCTCCTGCTGCGCCTGCACAATGGCCTGCGCCGCCTGCAAGTTCGTTTCGGCCTGTACGCGCTCCTGGTCCGATGCGATCCCCGCTTTTGCCAGCTCGATGGCGCGGCGGCTGTCGCTCGAGGTGCGGTCTAGCTGGGCTTTCGCCTGCATCAGTTGCGCCCTGGCTGACGACAACTTCGCCTGCGCGTTCGCTACATCGCTCGAAGTCGATCCCTTGGTCGATTGTTCGGTGTGCTGCATCTCCGCCACTTTGTTCTGCAAGCTGGAGATCGTCGCTGTCGCCGCGGCCTCTTGCGCTTGCAGTTCCGACGGATCGAGCACCGCGATCAGGTCTCCGGCTTTCACTGGCGTGCCCTCATCTACAAGCAGCTTCTGGATGCGGCCGCTGACCTGCGCGCTCACGATCACCTGGTTGGCGTCAACGGTGCCGATCAGCACCAGGTCGCGCGAATGGTCGGTGGAAACGTAGTAGTAGGTCGCGGCAATCGCGAAGATGATTCCGAGAAGAATGAAAAACTTGTTACGCGCGCTCATGAGCGGCCTCCTTGCGTGGCGTTCTGTTTGGGGCGGAACAGCGCGGCAGAAATAAAATCCAGCACTGCGGCGCGACGCTCTGCGATCCGCTCCGGCGTCATGGGATTGAAGCCAACGATCTTTTGCATCATGGGCGCGCTGCTGAAATAGAACACAATCATCGCGACCATCGAAGGCACAAAATGCACCGGGTTTACCCGACGAAATTCGCCCTCCGCAGTTCCCTTGCGGATCAACTCGGCGACCCGAGCAAAAATCGGTTGAATATATGTCTTGATCACTTTATCGATGTGCGGCGACTGGCCTTCGCGGGCCCGCATCATCTCGCGCTGCATCAGCCGCGGATAGAGCTGGTTCGAAGCAATGAAGTCGAAGTAAGCACCGGCATACGCCATGATCTTGTCGCGCGGTGCCAGGTCGCCGTCGAGTACCCTGAAAACCGTGGCCTTCAGTCCAGAAAACGCATCGTCGAGCACCGCGCCGTAGAGCGTTTCTTTGTCTTTGAAGTAGTAGTACAGCAGCGCCTTGTTGACGTGGGCCTCCCTCGCGATGGCCTCGGTGCGGGCTCCGGCGATGCCATGCTCGGCAAACTCGTGCGCGGCGGCCTGCAGAATCGCGGCCCGGCTCTCCTCCGGTTGGCCCCTGGAGCCCATTCGGCCATGCAGAACGTGACGTCGATGAAAGAGTCGAGCCATTAATTAACCAGTTAGTTAGATTATACACGACCGTGTCAAGATGCGAAATCTCCAGATTCTCTCGTTCTTCCATCCTCCTCATGTTCTAATACCCCTGCGAACTGCCCGCATTGGACTTCCTTCGTGAACCTTAGTGTCCTCTGTGGTTTTCGCTGTTTGCTTTTTGTTTTTCGCTTTTCCATGCTCAAGGGGATTCATTCCATGAAACGGCTGCTCATCTTACTCGCACTTCTCTGCACAATCACCATTCTCCCTGGGTCTGCGACTTCTCAAACTCCGCAAAAACTTGACCGTCAGGTTGCCATCACCATTGACGATCTTCCTGCCGGGATGGCGGACCGCCTGCCCGCCGCCGATATCACGGCGCTGACCACCAAGTTGCTGGGCACGCTTCGCGACCAGAAGATCCCTGTGGTCGGCTTCGTCAACGAGAAGAAACTCTACAAAACGGGCGAGGTCGACGCGCGCATCAAGGCACTCCAGATGTGGCTTGACTATGGCTTCGAACTGGGGAACCACACCTTTAGCCACGCGTCGCTAAACCAGGTTGGATTGAAGGCATGGGAAGACGAAGTGATTCAGGGCGAGAGCGTGACCCGCATGCTGCTCGCGCCACGCAAGATGAAGCTGCGCTACTTCCGGCATCCGTATCTCGATACCGGACGCGACCTGCAGACGCGGCGCGAAGCGGAAGCGTTCCTCGTTCAACGCGGGTACCGCATCGCTCCCGTCACCCTCGACGGGTGGGATTGGATGTTCGCTGGACTCTACGAAGGCGCCAAGCAGCGCAACGACACCGCGCTCCAGCAGCAGATCGTGAAAGAGTATCTTTCCTATCATGACGCAGCCATCGCTTATGCCGAGCAACTCTCTAAACAAGTTGTAGGCTACGAACCGAAGCAGATTCTGCTGCTCCACGCGAGCAATTTGGAAGCCGACCACATCGGCGAACTGCTCGACGTTCTGCGCAAACGCGGCTACCGCTTCATCACTCTCGAAGACGCGCTCGGCGATCAGGCCTACAGCCTGCCTGACACCTACATCGGAGAAGAAGGCACAGGCTGGATCGATCACTGGGCGATTACCCAGGGAAAAATTCCGCAGGGCGCTCCGCCATTTCCGCAGTGGGTGATCGAGCGTACGAAGCAACTGCATCTCTCCACCGGCACGGTTACAGCACCCACCGAACCTTAGTGAGCGCTCGACTGAGAGTTTAAAGGAGCTTTCGGTGTGCCCACAGAACCTGCGCGAATAGCTTGCAGGGCTGCGAGTTCCTTGTGCGCCCTTTCCGCTCGAACGCCCGCCGGTTCCTCTTGCAGAAATAGCTCCAGTTCGTGGATCGCATTCGCCGCGTCACGCTTCTGCTCATACGCCCGAGCCGCAATCTGATGCGCATAAGCGTGCAATCCCTGCAGCCTGTGCGCCTTCAGGCTGGTCGCAATAGCCTGATCGAAATGATGGTCCATGAATTCAGCGTATGCCAGCAACACGCAGGTCATCGCGTCGGTGGGATCGATTGCCGAGGCTTTGTTCAATTCCATCTCCGCGTTCGGAAAATCGCTGGTCGCGATACTCAGGCGGCCGAGATTCACATACGCTGGAGCAAAATGATCGTTGATGCTGATCGCTTTCTCCAGGGCCTCGCGCTCCCGCACGCGGTCGCCCTGGCGCGCATAGATGACCCCCAGATTGTTATAAGCTCCGGCGTATGCCGGATACGCCTCGATTGCCTTGTTTAGTCGCTCAATGGCCTGGGGCAACTCTTGCTTCGCCAGCAACTCATTCGCTCGATTGAACTCTTTCTGTGCTCTCAGTGGAACGCCCAAATCCGCGGCTGATACCAGGCCACTCATGGGCATGCCGTCCGCATGTCCCCCTTCGTTGTCGCGCTTCACCTGAACTTCAAACTCTTGCGAGCCCGCGGGGTCCAAAGTAATGCTACCCGCATCCGTGTCGGGAACATGCTGGGCTGAAACCGCCACATGATAGGTCCCGGCCGGAACATTCAGGAACTCGACCACGCATTGATCGTTGGCCACGCCTTCGAGCATGGGGCCACTGAGGCCCGCCATCCGGACATGTGTAGAGATTTCACACACTCCGTTCACAAACGCCACCCGTATTCGCACCCGGTGAATCAGGGTATCGGCAGCGAGTTGTGCTGCAACGCTCCCCACCAGCAAGAGGAAAACAACACCCAAGCGACTTTTCATGACATGCTCCTGAGCCGTTGTCAGGAACCCAATCGTTGCCTGTCACCGAAAGCACGAAGGCTCGTGTCACAACTTGGGGAGTGAGACGCGCGTACGCAACGTTGGGTAGCGACGGATCGCGATGTGCGTACGAATTTGTGCGGATTAGTCTTGAGAGTGAAACATCACGCGACGCCACAAGCGTGTAATCGCGAAGTGTTGCACTGTTGATGGCAATGGAAGAGCTTCCCGAGTGGGATCAACAAGAACACAACCCCAATAACAAAGGCCGCTTCGAGAGCGGCCCTGAATCATTGTGTTCAAAACAGATTGTTAGTACGACGCAATCTACTTCGCGCCGCCCGCGATCGACGGCACCAGCAGCACTTCGTCGCCCTCCTGGAAGGCATAGGTTGGTCCGCCGAGAAAGCGGATGTCTTCTTCGTTCACATAAATATTCAAGAAGCGTCGAACTTGTCCTTTGTCATCGCGCAGATGCGGCTTCAGGTCGGGAAACTTCTCATCGAGCACAGAGAACAGTTCCCCGAGATTCGTAGCTGCGCAGGTGATCGATCCCACGCCTTCCGTGTGCCGCCGGAGTGCCGTTGGAATCTGTACGGTGATCGGCATGCTACGCTCCCACGCCGGTAGCTTCGGCTTCCGCGATGACTCCAGGAATCTCCGAGAGGCTCAGCGTCTGCTGCAGATAGTGCTCGAACTCCGTGAGCTTCGGAGCAATCGGCCGCTCCGTCTCGTAGACACCGGCGAGCACATCGGTCGTCTTCAGTCCGTTGCCCGTAATGCACAGCACCGTCGTCTCTTCCGGCAGGATGCGGTCCTGACGATACAGCTTGCCCGCCGTACCCACGGTCACGCCGCCGGCGGTCTCGGTGAAGACGCCTTCCGTCTCCGCCAGCAGCTTGATCGAATTGATGACTTCCGGATCGCTCACGTCCTCGCTCCATCCGCCGCTGTTCTTGATAACTTTGATCGCATAATGTCCGTCTGCAGGATTGCCGATCGCCAGCGACCGCGCAATCGTCGTCGGCTTCTGCGGCTCGATCTCTGAGCTTCCGGTCTTCACCGCCGTCGAGATCGGAGAGCATCCCGTCGCTTGCGCTCCGAAGAACTTCACTTCCTTGCCTTCGACCAGTCCCAGCTTGATCAGCTCGTCGAATGCCTTCTTGATCTTCACAATCAACGATCCGCCGGCCATGGGGCAGACGACATTGTCAGGCAGCCGCCATCCCAGTTGCTCGGCAATTTCGAATCCGACCGTCTTCGATCCCTCGGCATAATAAGGACGCAGGTTGACGTTGACGAATCCCCAGCGATGCTCGTCCGCGATCTGCGAGCAGAGACGGTTCACTTGGTCGTAGTTCCCGGCGATGCGCACCACTTTCGCGCCGAACACGTTGGTCCCGAGAATCTTCGCGGGCTCGAGATCGGACGGAATAAAGATCCACGCTTTCAGTCCTTCGCGCGCGGCGTGCGCCGCAACCGCATTGGCCAGGTTTCCGGTCGACGAACACGAAACGGTGTCGAAGCCAAACGCCTTCGCCTGCGAGATCGCCACGGCGACCACGCGGTCTTTGAAGCTCAGCGTCGGCAGGCACACGGCGTCGTTCTTGAGGTAGACATTCCCCGCGGCCGCGGCCGTTCCCGTCAACTGTTTCGCCAGGCGCGGAGCCTGAAACAGTGGAGTGAAGCCGACCGGCAGCCGCGGTTCAAAGCCTGGGGGGAGGGGCAACAGTTCGGAGTAGCGCCACATGTTCGGCGGCCGCTGGGCGATCTGCTCACGACTCACCGACCCGCGCAGGGCATCGTAGTCGTAAGCCACTTCCAGGGGAGAGAAACAATCGTCGCAGATCGACCGGGGCTGGTTTCCCCATGTCCGTCCGCATTCGCGGCACCGCAGTTCGTAGTGAGACATGTTGCTACTCGCTTTCTGAAAAGTTTCAAAGTTTCAGAGGTTTCAAAGTTTCAAGGATCTCGCGGTCAAGCCGCTTCGCCTCTTCGAAACCTTGAAACTTTGTCACTTTGAAACCTGCTCTTCTGCGAGTAGCCGGGGACGAGCCTCGAAAAAGCGGCCCAAAAAGCAAATGGCCTCTTTTTCCAGGAAAAGGAAAAGAGGCTATCGGAATGCGGGACTAAAGATTGCGCGCGTTCCGAATCCCATGTTCCCTGTTTCCAGGAGAGAGTTGGCACCAAGCACCCGGGATATATGATCCCGGATCGGTTGCCGTGGCGTCATAGGGCTCGTCCCTCAGCCACTCTGCATGAAATTCAGGTCCACTTCCCAATCAAAATTGAAAGGTGGACTTGTTCTGACAATGCTACAAAATGGCGGGACAGGCGTCAAGGGGAAACTGGCTGGGAAACTGGCTGGGAAAGTCGCTCTCGGATTTTGGCAGCGATCCCAGCCGCGGAGCGGCGACATAATTTAGCCCCGGACGCAAGTCCGGGGTAAGCCAGCCTTAGAACGGACAAGTCCCGGAGCGGACGACAGAAACAGCCACCGACGAAATCGTCGTGGCATCAGTCTGTCGTCCCTTCGGCGCTCCCCGGTTTTTTGGGTTACTTCGGCCGTGCGGCGGCGGCAAACAAAAATAGCGGGATTCCCCTACTCCTCCCTTAATGCCCTCCCGAACATCGGCTGACCTCCGAGGGAAACGTAGAAGCCGTAGACCAACAGCGCCAGTGGCACGGCCATCGCAGCGATGGCCCGCACTGCATACCATTTGCTGAAGTCCAACGGAGGAGCGTCCGTGAGTATGTCGGTCAGGAAAAATCCGATGGCACCGATGAAGCCGATCCTCGTCAAAACGAGGAGACCCACACCGTAAAAAAGGACCAGGTGCCATAATTCCAAGGCATCATTCGGCGCCTCGATAACGATCATGAGTACGCCGGTGATGATCATCGCCAGCCAGCGCAGCCGCAGCAAGCGCGTCATAAATGACAGAACGACAAGCGTCAACAGAGCCATCACCCAATACACCGGGAGGAAGTAGAAGCCATCGCCAATCGAAGAAAACAAGCCTCGGCAGAACTCGTAGCCAACGGGGTTCATTCGCAACGAGTGGCTCAGGACTACGACACAACCTCGAACCGCCTGAACCGCTGCGCCAACGAGAATTCCCAGCATCAGATGGCGCCCCACCAGAGGATCGCGAATGCCGCCGCTGAGCAACCGCTGCCACGAGACCAGCACATTGGGCCACACACGACGCGCATACGGCTCCACTGCCATGTAGCCGATCCAGCACATCAGAGCGATGTTGAGGGCCATTCCCAAGTATGAGAATTGGACGATAGTGTAGCCCGGATCGGGAACAAAGTGTTCGTTCGAAAGGACGCCGATGCCAAACAAAACGGCCGTAAAACCGGCAAACCGTAAACCCCCTCTCGAGTCTCCGCGGCCGCGCCGTATGTTCCGGAGCGCGAAGAATCCTCCTACCAGTAGATAGCTGGTGACCATCAAGATCGCCACGCTAGAAGCAATCTTCGCCTTCACGCCGACCAGCCCGGGGCTGGGATTGCGCAAGGGCTTGTCCCACGGCGCGATCACATGAAAGTAAACCGGAACTCCTCGGTATGCGGCGGCGGCGATATGGAGAAGTAAGTCCGGTTGACCGGTAATATGGCCTTCCCAGTCTGCCCGGCTGTCGAAGGCCTCCGGCGGCAACCACTTCGGCGCCGCCGTGCGGAATTGACTCTTGTCCAGCCCGGCTGCGTCGAAGAGCACACTCCAATCCGGCTCACGAACGTTGCCCGCCTCGACTTGCGGAGGCACCCCACGCAGAAAGAGCAATTTGCCCTGCAGGTCGAGGTTCAGGGCGACCATGCCAACTGTTTCATAGGGTGGTTGCCCTTGTGTGACGTCGGAGTACTCTTGCCTCTGGCGCGGCATCATCCACTCCGGGCTTTGCCGGTACCAGAAACTTACGGGAGCCGGCCACGATCGGCCACCTCCGGCGCTCCCTACCTTTTTCCCAGCAGGATCGTCCGCAACGTAATCCAGATAGTCGTACTCCGTCTCGAGCCAGGATGCCCGGTCCACCGCGCTGGAATAACCCAGCTTCTCGCAGAGCTCTTGTGCCCGGTCGGTGAGCACCTCAGGCGACTTGTTCATCGGCGTGCGGCCCCAACTTACAAGGCGGGGATTGAGAAACATCAGTGTGCCGATCATGAGCGCCGTCGCAGAAAGAAAACAAAACCATGCCGTGGCCGGCCGCAGCGAGCCTTCCGGCCCCGCCGCGGCGACCATCTCCGGCGAAGGTGTTTCCCCAGCCGCCAGCGCCGCAGCAAGCGGATCACCGCCGGGCAGAGCCGCTGACACACTCAATGCGGACCGTGGACGCTGCGCTGGATCGCGATCGAGACAACGCAGGATTGCCCGCTCGACCGCAGGATCGAGATTCTTCACTACATTCGAAGGCGGCGTGGGATGGGTTTCCGATTGCTTTCGGTGGAACTCGGCAGAGCTAGACGCTTCGAAAGCGCGCTTCCCCGTGAATAGTTCGTAGAGTACCAGCCCCAGCGCGTACAGGTCACTCTGCACCGACGCAGGGCGGCCCTCGTAGAGTTCTGGCGCAAGATACCCGGGAGTTCCTGCGGGACTGCGTTCTTTCTCTGCCTTCGACGTGGCGATCGCAAGGCCGAAATCCGTGATGCGGGCGTGGCCTTTGCCATCGATCATCACATTCGACGGTTTAAGATCGCGATGCAGCACGCCGCTGCGATGCGCCGCAGCCAGCCCAGCACACAACTGCTGCGCGATCTCAACAGCCTTGTCGTCGGGCAGCCGCCCGATGCGGCGCAGCAGAGACGCCAGGTCTTCGCCGTCCACGAACTCCATGGAGAGAAAGAGATAGCCATCACTGTCTCCAACGTCGTACACGCGGCACACGTTGGGGTGCGAAACCTGCCGTGCCATGCGCACTTCCGCGTAGAACTGGTCGCGCCAGCTTGCGCTCCTGAGACGGTCCGCGGGAAGGAACTTCAGCGCGACCCGCTGCCCCAACTTCAGATCGTCGGCGCCGTAAACCTCTCCCATGCCACCGCGGCCGAGCAACGAAATTACGCGGTAGCGATCGGCAATGACGCTGCCAGGAGCGAAGCCACGCGCACCGTCGGAGTGAGGCCGGCCCGGTGACGCTTCACCTCCCCCGGCCACCTCCGACGAAATCGACATGGTCGCAGATGCACTGAGCGCGGCGCCGCAGCGTTTGCACGCTCCCATCGCCTCAGCGTTCTGCGTTCCGCAAACCGGGCAAGAAGTCACGCTTACACCCTGCCAGCTAGAACTGGGTCGGACGATTCTGCACCGGGGAGGCGGGTAGTGTAAAGCAGCTGAGTTCTGTTGGCTTCTAGCTTTGAAGACGCGGGGGCCTGGCCGATCTTCTCACGAAGACCGGGTACGACGCAGCGCCCCCGTTTCGCGGTTACTTCAATAACCAACCCTCAGAGCCATTTCAACGCAATCCAAACCGTGTTTAACTTCCACTCATCGGCCCTTTCCGCCGCTGGATTGGCAGTCGATCCCCTTCCGGCTCGAACGGCGAAATCCGAACGCCCAGACTTACCCGGTCGCAACTTACCCGGACGCACCAGGAACACGATTTCTCTTCTAGAAATTTAGGAGAATCAGGAATCAGGAACCCGATGCCGAAAACGCGCCTTTACGTGGAATGTCCAAGTTGCCGCATGCAGTACCTGGTGAAGGAATTCAGCCTCACCTACAGCAATGGAGCCTACATCGAAAACGTTGCGGATTCGCCCGAATGGCAACGGCTGTTTTGTCCTTGCCAGCCTCGGAACCCGTATCAGTTCAAATTGAAAGAGAAAGCCCGGGTCCACGTTCTGAACGAGCCCGAGAGCGAGCAAACCCACTTCTCGCTGAAAACAACCAAGCCGGCAACATCTCTTCCAGCTCAAGCAAGGTCATAAGCTGGAACAGGAACAACGGAGAGACCGTGACACGCGGGACGGCTCCACGCCTTTTTACACAACCATCCACAGCAGAAAATTTACTTCTTGTGACGAACGACCTTTACTGAGGGTCTCAAAAGGAGCAACCTCACTACATGCGCGAGGGCTCTCCCAATCAGTTCCAGACAACCGATCCCTTCGGCGGCCGTCAGCCCAAAGCTAAGTCCTTATTCCAGAGGATTTTAGCTATAAGTCCTTGCGGCTCAGGATTTTGCGCGGATCCCCTCCCATCTCACACGCACAACTCATTAAGAATCAATATTTTACAAACAGACACGAAAAAAGACGGAACGGACTGCCCCGATGAAGAAGGCTCAATGCGCCGGCGGCGGGCCGCTCCGATGATGCGAGACCTGGGCATTCTCGTCCATGAAATCAAGCCCGAACGAAGGGTTGTCGTAGGTTCCGGAAATCCGCACCGGAAGAACTTCCCCCTTTCTCTTCTTCTTAAAAAACGGGTCCATCACTTTCAGGAGAAGCGCTTTGGTGCCGCTCGTCGTATTGGAAATCTTCGTCTGCACCCGCATCTGGCCACGCAAATCGATCTTCTCATCGATCAGACCGTAGGTTCCGTGCATGCGCGCATGCGCTCCCGGAATGCCGAAGGAAATATCGGCAAAGTTCGCGATGCCGTGATCGAGGGTGACTTGCCCACCAAGGTCGGTGAGCACCGTCTCCGGATCGTCGCCACTCTTCTCGCCCAGCGCGCCGGCGCTCAGTTTGTTCACCCCTTCCTGGGTCGAAGGCTCAGCGAATTCTCCGACGCCAATTCCGAAGTTGCCGCGGAGCTTCACCTTTCTCAGAAAAGGCGCCGGTCCGGAAGGAATCTCCACTTTGGCCTGTAACGATACCGTGCCAGACATGGGAGGCCGATCTTTCTTGACGAAGAGTCCAAGCAGGTCCTCGATGCGGCCGTTGTGGGCACTGAGGCGCAGCAGCGCAACCTTTCCTTTCTGGTTGGCCGATCCAGCAACGCTGCCCTCGGCGACTACATGCGTATTCCGGAAGCGCGCGTCCACGCGGTTCAGGAACGTGTCGCCGTGCATGGCATCAACGAAAGCGCTGAACTCCGTTTTCAAATGGACGGGATGGCCGCCGGATTTCACTTCGAAGTCAGGAGTCTCGGTCGCGCCGGAGATGTTGATATGGTCGAGCTTGCCATCATACTTCCCGGCCGAGCTGAGCACCCCAGAGATGCCTTGGTAAACGCTCAGATCGGCTCGTTCAAACTTGTACTCGCCGGAGATCGGCGTCTGCGCCGCGTCGTTCTCATTCCACAGACCGAATTTTCCCGCGGTCGTGACTTCTCCCGGAGGTTCCGGATTGTGCACCTTCAGGCGGTAAGTGAACGGACCGTTCCATCCCACATCGCGCAGCGACGCTTCCCGAATGTCGAAGCGCAGCGGCGGCACGCCCGGCTGGCTCGACGCGAACTCAAGCGTCGCCCCATTGGCGACCATATCACCAATCGTGATGGTGGAACGCTCGCTATGAAAGTGCTGCCCACTGCCAAATGCGGGAATGAAAACGTGCAACCCTTCGGCCTGAATGAGGCTCACCTGGCGGCGCAGAGTCCCCCAATACGTGCCGCGAATGGTCAAATTCTCGACGGTCATCAGCGGCTCGGACCCTTCCTGATGCTGGAAGACGACGCCCTCCAAAATGCATCCGGGATAAGGGAAGTACGTGCGACGAAACGTCCGGATCTTGACCTGGCTGTCCGCGGCTTCCTGCAGATCCTCGATCACGGGCTTCTGCTCAAAAGGCCACCAGGGACTGCGCAGGAAAATAACACCGCAAACTACCGCCAGCAGCAGAAAGACCAGAACTATTTTGCCAATAAGTGGAGCACGGCTCTTCCTCGGACTCATCCTCGCGGGTGGTGGGACCGTGCCCGTGCCGGCAACCATGGGACTTGGACTCCGAACCACGCAGCCTGGTTGCTTGGCAATTCACCGGGCAAAGCGGCACCCAAACCCGATGCGAGTGCGCTTCGCGGCCTCGCCCAGTTCCGGCAACAATCACCAGTGCTCGGGAATCGGGGACGGGATGATTTGCACGGGCTGTAACTTCTGCCAGTTTCCGGAGCAGCACCACGTTCATACACTACGTCTTCCACAAAATCGCGGGAGGTCTTCTTAATGTCCGAGGCTGGTGGTTCCAACATCGAAATCGCGAAGCACCTCAGCGAGCACCGGGAATCGGAGCAGTCTTTTGGGCATGAAATATTGGAGATCGCGGAGGCCGTGGTGCTCGCGGTGGTCGCGATCGCCACTGCCTGGAGCGGCTATCAGGCAGCGCTCTGGACTGGACATCAGGCGGAACTCTACGGTCAAGCCAGCAAGTTGCGGGTTCAAGCCGAGGGAGCCGCAACCTACGCGAATCAGGAGCGCTTGTATAACGCTTCCACGGTGGTGGAATGGCTGAAGGCCGAAGCCCACGGCGACAAGGCGATGGCCACCCTTTTTGAACGACGTTTCCTTCCTGAATTTCGTCCGGCGTTCGAAGCGTGGAAGAAGACCGATCCGCTCAAGAATCCCGATGCTCCGGCGGGTCCCCAGTTGATGGCGGAGTACCGAAGCTCCAAGACCGAAGAGGCGGCCAGGTTGAACGATGAGGCCACCAAACGGTTCGACGAGGGCACGCAAGATCGGCAATACTCCGACGAGTACGTGCGAATCACCGTAACCCTCGCAACTGTGCTGCTGCTGATCGCGATCAGCCAGCGTTTCAAGACTCGTGGCGTCCGGCTTGGGTTGCTCGCGGCCGCTGTGCTCCTGATGGGCTCGTCGGTGTACCACATTCTTGTGCTGCCCAGGGCGTAGAGCACCATTCCAGACTCCGCGATAGATGAGAGCCTCCCTGGCAGGCGTGCCCCAATCTACAACTCCACGAGGGAATGCTGACCGTCGAGCTTCGCTCGACCAGACAGCCGAGGTCGGCTGTCCCGACATGCGCAGTTTTCCGCAGCGGTCTGCGGTGTACAATTCCTGCCACTCGCCTGTCCAGGAAATCTGGTCGCATAGACCTTTTGTGGAATGGAGCCTATGAAGCGATTTTCCCGGATGTTTGCCAACGTGATTCTTAGTTTCGCCGTCATTGTTGTGATTCCATTTGGCGCAACTTCTTCCGCGCAACAAGCGGAGCCTTCCAAAACCGCCGCGGCAAAGAAACCAGCAGCCACCGTGTCTCCCGAAAAGCCGGTGGAAAGCGCCATCAAGCCTGACGCGCCTCCGGAACCAAGGCCAGCGCCTCGCGAAAGTTCGGCCGACAAGGAGAAAGATAAGGAAGAGCACTACGACATGACAGAAGTAGCCCCGGTGGTGACGCATCACCAGATCACCCTCGACGGGAAGCTACTGAAGTACACGGCGACTGCCGGGCGACTGCCCATCAAGCGCGGTGACGGCCGAATTGAAGCGCAGATGTTCTATGTGGCCTATACGCTCGACGGGCAAGAGGCGGCTCGGCGTCCGCTGACATTCGCGTTCAACGGTGGCCCGGGATCGGCGTCGATCTGGCTGCACATGGGAGCCCTGGGTCCGCGCAAGGTGGTGCTGCAGGCTGATGGATTTATGCCGCCCGCACCTTACCGCATCGAGGACAACCCGTCGACGCTGCTCGACAAGAGTGATCTGGTGCTGATCGACGCGATCGGCACGGGGTTCAGCCGCGCGGCGGACACGGAGCAGTTCAAGAAATTCTGGGGCGTTAAGGGAGACATTGAGGCGTTCAGCGAATTCATACGGCTCTACATCACGCGGAACGAACGGTGGACATCGCCGTTGTTCCTGTTCGGAGAAAGCTATGGGACGACTCGGTCTGCCGGAATCGCCGGATACCTCGCGGACCGCGGGATCTCATTTAACGGAATCACGCTGCTTTCGACAGTGTTGAATTTCGAGACGCTGGAAGACAACAACACCAACGATCAGCCCTACATTTTCCTGATTCCGTCGTTCACCATGATCGCGGGCTATCACCACAAGCTGCCGGCCGATCTGGCGCAGGACATGAACAAGGCGCGACAGGAGTCGGAGCAGTGGGCTTCGACCGAGTACGCGCAGGCGCTGGCTAAGGGGGACTCGCTTACGCCGCAGGAACGGCAGAAGGCGATCGATCAACTGGCGCGCTTCACGGGCCTCAGCAAGGAAGTGATCGACGAGGCCAATCTCCGGATCAATGTACGCAAGTTCACGCACTACCTGTTGATCGATCAGAAGCTGCGCGTAGGACGCCTGGACGCGCGCTACACCGGGCCTGATCCCAACGGATTGCTCGACACGCCGATGTACGATCCGACAGGAGCGGCCACGCAGCCGCCATTTACATCGGTGTTCAACAACTATCTGCGCACTGAGTTGGGATACAAGACCGACATGCCCTACAACGTGCGCGCGGAAAGCGGTGGCCTGCAGTGGGATTGGGGATCGGCGATTCAAGGATTTCCCGACACAGCCTTGGCCATGCGGCAGGCGATTGTGAAGAATCCGTACTTGAAGATTCTGGTGATGGAGGGCTATTACGATCTGGCCACTCCGTATTATGCGGCCAATTACACGGTGGATCATCTGAATCTGCCGCAGAAGTATCGCGATAACATTTCGTTTGCGACTTACGATTCGGGACACATGGTGTATCTGCCGACGGAGAGCCTCAAGAAGATGAAGGCGGATCAGGCGGCGTTTATGGGGAAGGCTAATCCTTAACCACGACTAACCATCAACCACAGAGGACACGGAGGACACAGAGGCTGACGAACGATCATGAAAACTGGACATCTCTTGTTGGCGGCTTTCGTTTTCATTTCTGGGGCCCTCGCATTTGGGGACGACTCCTGCGCAAAATTGGCTGGGTTGAAAATTCCGGATGCGACAATCACGCTCGCGCAAGCCGCGGCGGCGGGAACCTTCGCCGGGCCTCCCGCGCCTTTCAGCGGGATGGATGTGTCGGCGTTCTACAAAACCTTGCCTGCGTTCTGTCGCGTGGTCGCGGAGGCGAAGCCGACGGCGGACTCTAACATCAAGATCGAGGTCTGGCTGCCAGCTTCCGGGTGGAACGGCAAGTTGCAAGGCCTGGGTAACGGAGGATTCGCAGGGCTGATCGATTACCCACAACTTGGGTCGGCCATGAGCAAGGGCTACGCGGCCACTGCCACGGACACCGGACATACCGGATCGCCGGTGGATGCCACGTTTGCGCTGGGGCATCCGGAGAAAGTGATCGACTTCGGACATCGCGGAATCCACGAGATGACGCGCGTCGCGAAAGAGGTAGCGCGCGCGTTCTATGGGAAAGATCCGCAGCGATCTTATTTTGCGGGATGCTCCGATGGTGGGCGCGAGGCGCTGATGGAGGCACAACGTTATCCGGCGGACTATGACGGAATTCTGGCGGGAGCTCCGGCGAATTATTGGACGGCGCTGCTCTCGACGGCGGCGTGGGACACGCAGGCGCTGACGGTGGACCCTGCCAGTTTCATTCCACAGGCCAAGATTCCGACGATTGCCGCTGCCGTCAATGCGGCGTGCGATGAACTCGACGGCGTGCGCGATGGGATTCTGAACGATCCCAGGCAGTGTCACTTCGATCCGGCGACGATTCAGTGCAAGGCGGGCGAAGACAGCGACAAGTGCCTGACTGCGCCGCAAGCGACTGCACTGAAGAAGATTTACGCGGGTCTGCATGACTCGCACGGGCGCGAGGTGTTCCCCGGCTTTTTGCCCGGCGCGGAGGATGGCCAGGGCGGTTGGGGCATCTGGATCACCGGTCCGGCCCCGGCCAAAAGCTTGATGGCATTTTTCGGGATCGGATATTTTGCAAACATGGTGTATGAAAAATCCGACTGGGACTACAAGACGTTCTCCATGGACGCCGGATTGAAGGCCGCGGAGGAGAAGACTGCGAGCGCTCTCAACGCGACCGACGCCGACCTGAAAGCGTTCCAGGCACGAGGCGGAAAACTGATTCTGTATCACGGCTGGGATGATCCCGCGATTTCGGCGCTCAACACGGTCAATTATTATCAGAGTGTGCTGGCGAAGATGGGGCAACGCGATGCGGATTCGTTCGTGCGGCTTTACATGGTGCCGGGCATGCAGCATTGCGGCGATGGCCCCGGAGCCGACTCTTTCGGGCAAGTGGGCAATCTGACTTTCGATGATCCTACGCACAGTGTGGACGCGGCGCTGAAACAGTGGGTGGAGAAAGGCGCAGCGCCGGCAACGATCATCGCTTCGAAGTTTGCGGGCGAGGACAAGACGCACCCGAAGATGACGCGGCCGCTGTGTGTGTATCCGCAGGCCGCGAAGTACAAAGGCAGCGGCGATCCGAATGATGCGGCGAACTTTGAGTGCGCCAAGTAAAAGTTTCAACCACGAAGGACACTAAGGATCACGAAGGAAAAACACCTCGCTAGCGGCTGTACTGATTTTTCTTCTTGTCCTCGTGGCGCTCGATGCCGAGTTGGATCAAGCGGTCGATCAGGTCGGCATACGCCAAGCCCGACGCGGCCCACAGCTTGGGATACATGCTGATGGCGGTGAATCCGGGCATGGTGTTGATCTCGTTCAGGAATATCTTTCCGATCTTCGGGTCCATCAGGAAATCGACGCGGGCGAGGCCAGAACAGTCCACTGCTTGAAATGCCTTCACCGCGAGTTCTTGAACTTTCTTCGTTTCTAGTTTTGTGAGCTTCGCGGGAATGATCAGTTGCGATCCTTCGTCGACGTACTTCGCTGTGTAGTCGTAGAACTCCTTGCCGGGGACAATCTCACCGGGCACTGAGGCCGCCGGCTCGTCGTTGCCGAGAACCGAGCACTCGATCTCGCGAGCCTTTTCTTTCTTGCCGCCAACGCCTTGCTCGATGACGATCTTGCGGTCGAACTTGGCGGCTTCTTCGATCGCGGGGCCGAGTTCTTTTCGATTGTGCGCTTTGCTGATGCCTACCGACGATCCCAGATTCGCCGGCTTGACGAAGACTGGATAGGTCAGCTTGCTTTCGACCAACTTCTGAACTTTCTTCGGATCTTTTTCCCAGGCGCCGCGCAGGATAGTGACGTGCTTCACGATGGGGATGCCGGCGGCGATGAACAATGACTTCATGATGTCCTTGTCCATACCGGCGGCCGAGCCGAGGACGCCGGCGCCGACGTAGGGAATGTCGGCGAGTTCGAGCAGGCCTTGGATGGTGCCGTCTTCGCCGAAGGTGCCGTGCAGCACGGGGAAAATCACATCGACATTAATGGCGCGATCGCTCGCGCGGCGCATGAGTCCGGCGTCGGTTTGAAATGGCACCAATCCGCTGTGGCGATGAACGGGCTCGGGCGGCACGACAACGGCTTCGCCGCGAGCGAGTACTGCGGCTGAAGAAGTGGTCTCGGGATCACCGGCGCGAAGGTTGCGCGGCTCGAGCACGAGTTTTCCGGTGAGGAGATTTTCGGCATGCTCCGACGTGAGCCAACGGCCGTCTTTGGTGATGCCGATGGGGACGACTTCGTACTTCTCTTTATCGATTGCGTTGAGGACCGATGCGGCCGAGAGCAGTGAAACCTCGTGCTCTCCACTGCGCCCGCCGAATAAGATGCCGACCCGAATCTTTTCCATGACCTTCCAGTGTGGACGCGGATGAACGGTCGCGTCAATCGCAGGGTTGATACGGTTGAATTTCTGTGGAACTTACGAAGTTCCCACTTCTCGCAAAGAACGCGAGAAATGGGGCACCCTACTGTTACAGAATCTTCTTCCCAAACGCTGACAGCGCCAGTTCCACCGCCAGATCGGCGGTGCGGTTGTGCTCATCGATGACGGGATTGACCTCGACGATCTCGAAGCTGAGCATGCGACCGTGATCGGCAATGATTTCCATGGCAAGGTGCGCTTCGCGGTACGTCGCACCGCCGCGCACCGGGGTGCCTACACCAGGCGCGTCTTCGGGATCGACCCAATCCATGTCGAGGGATATGTGGTAGCCAGCGGTGCCGCGTGCCGCGATGCGAAGGGCTTCTTCCATCACGGTGCGCATGCCGCGCTCGTCGATGTCGCGCATCGTGAAGACGCCGATGCCGGCGCGGACCACGTTTTCTTTTTCCACGGCGTCAATGTCGCGCACGCCGACGAGCACGCAATTCTGCGGTTTCACCTTCGGAGAGAAGTCGAAGATGTTTCCGAGTTCCGAGGGCCACAGTCCCATGATCGCCGCCAGAGGCATACCGTGCACGTTGCCGCTGGGAGAGGAGTCGGGCGTATTGATATCGGTGTGAGCGTCGATCCAGATGAGGCCGACGGACTGGTTCTGACGGCGATAGTACTCGGCCACGCCCGACACAGTTCCGGCGGCCATGGAATGATCGCCGCCGAGCGCGAGCGGGACTTTGCCCGCTTCGAGCGTCTTCACGACTAGCTCTGCGTGCTTGGTGCACGTGGCTGTGATCTCTTTCAAATATTTTGCGTGGGTATCGCCTTCTTTTTTCTGCTCGGGAATGGCCACGGGTACGTTGCCGCCGTCTTCCACTTCGTGACCGAGGGCCTCGAGTCGGGCTTCGAGACCGGCCACGCGGACGGCCGATGGGCCCATATCGACGCCGCGGCGGGATTGGCCAAGATCAAGGGGAACGCCGATGACGCGAATCTTTCGGGGCGTGATGTTGGAGGAACTTGCAGTTGTCGTCATAGTCAATCAACGGGGATTGAGGAATTATGCAATTGAGTGATTCGCAAATCGGTTACGGGTACAGCCGGTACAGCATTCTGGGGAACGGAATCGTTTCGCGCACGTGTTCGAGGCCGCAGATCCAAGCTACGGCGCGCTCGATGCCCATGCCGAAGCCACCGTGCGGCACGCTGCCAAACTTGCGCAGGTCGAGATACCACTTAAACGCTTCTTCCGGCAAGTTATGTTCGTGAATCCTCTTCAGCAGAAGTTCATATGAGGCCATGCGCTGCGAGCCGCCTATGATTTCGCCGTACCCTTCGGGCGCGAGCACGTCGACGCATAACGCCAGGTCGGGACGCTGCGGATCGGGCTCCATGTAAAATGCCTTCACCTTCGCCGGATAACGATGCACCATGACCGGCTTGTCGAACTGTGCGGACAAGTAGGTTTCATCGGGCGAGCCGAGATCGCCGCCCCACTCGAACTTGGATTCGAGCGCGCCCTTGGCGTGACCTTCCTGCAGATTCTTGACTGCGTCGTCGTAGCTGATGCGCGGAAATGGCGCTTCGATTTTTTCGAGCTTGGAAATATCGCGGCCAATCGTCTGCAGGTCGACGCGGCGCTTTTCAAGGCAGCGTTTCACGATGAAGGTGATGAGGCCCTCGGCGAGTTCCATCACGTCGTCGAGTTCGGCGAAAGCGACTTCGGGTTCGACCATCCAGAACTCAGTGAGATGGCGGCGGGTCTTCGATTTCTCCGCGCGAAACGTGGGACCGAAGGAATACACCTTGCCCAGTGCCATCGCGGTGGCTTCCACATAGAGTTGGCCTGACTGCGTGAGGAAGGCCTGCTCGTCGAAGTAGTCAACTGGGAACAGCGTGCTGGTGCCTTCGCAAGCTGCCGGAGTAATGATCGGCGGATCAGTCAGCGTGAATCCGCGTTCATCGAAGAAATCACGCGCCGCTTTGATGATCTCGGCGCGCACGCGCAGAATCGCCGCCTGGCGCTGCGAGCGCACCCAGAGATGACGATGCTCCATCAGGAAGTCGGTACCGTGCTCCTTGGGAGTGATTGGATACGGCGTCGCCTCGGGCACGCGCTGCACCACCTGCACGTTGGCGACGTCAAGCTCGTAGCCTCCATGGGCGCGCTTGTCGGCGCGGACTTTGCCCTCCACAATGACGCTTGATTCCTGGGTCAGCGTTTTGATCGCGTCAAACACTTCTGGCGGGACGGCGTTCTTGGGCACGACCCCTTGGATGATGCCTGAGCCATCACGAAACTGCGGGAACAGGAGCTTCCCGCTCTCGCGCAAGTTGTAGAGCCAGCCGCGGATGGTGACTGACTGGCCTTCATGTTTACCGATTTCGGCGATGGTGGTGACGGGTGACATAATTTCAGGTTTCAAAGTTTCAAGGTTTCAGAGTTTCAAGGTGCTCCGGGGCGGGGTTTCTTGAAACTTTGCAACCTATGCGGCTCCTTCCAGCTTGTCGAACGTTTCGCTCAGCTTTTCCAGCGGATTCACTTTCTCGTCTTCTCCGAGTTCCAGCAGCAGAGGAGGGGTTTGTGGGGCGGAGCGCAGAAGTTCGATGGCTTGTTTCCAGTCGATGGTTCCCTGCCCCGGCCACAGGTGAGAATCCTTTATCTTGTCGTTATCGTGGACGTGGGTGGAGCAAATGTGGTTGCGCAGAATTTCGAAGCCCTCACTGACGGAACCCATCATGTGGGCGTGGCCGAAATCGAAGCAGACGCCAACGTCGTCAAAGTGCGCGCTCCGGATCATTTCTACAAGCCGGTCGGGCGTCGAAAGTTCGTTCGGAATATTCTCCAGCAGAATGCGGACTCCCAGCGGCTTGGCAAAGGCGCGCAGGTGTTCGATGGAGGTCATGGCCGCCTCAAACTTCTTGTCGCTGAAATCTTCGTTGGGTGCGCCCAGATGCTGTACCAGAAATCGGAATGGAATCTGCTCGGCGATTTCGAGAGCGCGCTTGATCTCGTCCATGGCTTCGATGCGGCCCGCACGGTCGGTGGAGGCAATGTTCACCGGCGGAGCGCCGGCGCGTCCCCACTCGTAGTCGGCGTAGAGAGGCGAGTGCACGGAGTTCAGCGGAATCCCGCTGCCGCGGAACCAGTCGGCGATCTCCTTGACGTGCGCTTTGCGATTGGCGTAGTCCAAGTGCTGGCGCGCCGCGAAAATCTCGACCGCCTGCACGCCGCTGCGGTTCAGCCCATCCAGAATGCCTGGATGCAACCGCTCTTTCACGAACAGATAGGTGGAAACTGCTTTCAGCATGTTGTGCCTTAGAGGATTGTTGATTGATGATTGATGATTGATGATTTAGGAACCAACAACCACATCACTTTGACTTTCAATCAGCAATCAAAAATCATCAATCGAACAATGCCTTCCTAGTAGCCTAATGCCTTTCCGCTGCCGCGGCCGTCGCTCGCGCCCAGCCGGTCGCCGGTCTTCCCATCGACGGCAATGCACTCCGCGTCGCTCCAGTACGGATACACATCCTCGCCGTAATGCAGTCCAACTTCAATGTTGTATCCCATGTGGTGCAGCAGGTTCACCGTGTCGAGCGGGAACCATTGTTCCACATTCAAGACGTCGGGCATCCACTGATTGTGAAAACGGGGCGCATTCACCGCCTCCTGGATGTTCATGCCGTAGTCCACCACACCCATTAGAACATTGGCGACCGTAGTAATGATCTTGGAACTGCCGGGCGAACCGAGCACCATGACGGTCTTGCCGTCGTGGACCACAATCGTCGGGGTCATTGACGACAGCGGACGCTTGCCTGGGCCGATGGCATTCGCGTCCGCCTGCAGCAAGCCGTCGGAATTGGGCACGCCCGGCTTGGCTGAAAAGTCGTCCATTTCATCATTCATCAGGAAGCCCAGACCGTCGGCGGTGACGCGCGATCCAAACCAGTCGTTGATGGTTGTGGTCACGGAGACGGCATTGCCGTCCGCATCCATCACGGAGTAGTGTGTCGTGTGGTTGGACTCAGGCGGCGCCATGGGCGCATGCGCATCGGCATATTGCTCGAGTTCGTTGAACACCGCCGGACGCTTCAAGTCTTTGCTGGGCGTGGCATGTGCCGGATCAATCGTGTCCTCCCACGCAGCCGCATATCGCTTGTCGATGAGCTGCGCCACGGGAATTTTGGCGAAATCGGGATCGCCCATAAACTCGGCGCGATCGAAGAAGGCGCGGCGGAAGGCCTCGGTCGTGTAGTGAATCGACTGGGCGGAACGCTCTCCCATCTTACCGAGGTCGTAGCCTTCCAGAATATTCAGAGACTCGATCAGTACCGTTCCGCCCGAAGAAGGCGGAGGAGCGCTGATGACTTCAAATCCGCGGTAGGTTCCGCGTACGGGCTCGCGCTCTTTGACTTCATAGCGGGCGAGGTCGTCGGTAGTGATCAGACCTCCACCCTTTTGCATGGCGGCGGCGAGCTCGCGGGCGAGAGCGCCATGATAGAAATCGCCGGGCTTCTCGGCAATCCGTTCGAGCGTACGGGCCAGATCGGGCTGGCGGAAAATTTCTCCAGCCTTGTAATAGTCGCCATTCCGTTGGAATATGCGGCGCGATTCGGAGAATTGGCCCAGGTATTTGTCGGTCTGGAAATCACGCGTCTCGCCCCAAGTCAGTGCATAGCCCTCGCGCGCCAACCGGATCGCCGGGGCCATCACTTGCTTCAGCGTCAGCTTGCCATATTTCTTCTCGGCATAGACCATGCCGGCCACCGATCCCGGCACGCCGATGGACTTGTAGCCGATCTCGCTGGCGTTCTTGATCACGTTGCCCTGCGCGTCCAGAAACATGTCCCGGGTCGCCGCCGCGGGTGCCTTTTCGCGGTAGTCGAGAAAATGTGTTTTGCCGTCGGCCATGCGGATGAGCATGAACCCGCCGCCACCGATATTGCCCGCCGGGGGATGAACCACGGCCAGTGCGAACCCGGTGGCCACCGCAGCGTCGACGGCGTTGCCGCCCGCCTGCAGGATGTCTACGCCGACGCGTGAAGCCAGTTCGTGCACGCTGACCACGATTCCATGCTGCGCGCGAACCGGACGGACGGAGGCTTGCGCGGAGCGCGTTGCGCTCACTGCCAGCAGCGTGATCAACAGCAAAATCAGTGATTTATGCAGGGATCTCATGCCGATTAGAGGCTCTGAAATTAGAACAGACTCTTGAGGCTAGCCGACGGAAGCGAGCAGAGTCAAATCGCAGAGGCGAGCTATGATCGCGGTCTCGCCGAGTCTGGGATCACGGATCGGGGGCGACGGACGAGGCTAAGCTTCCGGTTGGTTCGCTGGCGGATGCGAGGCCAGCCAACCCTCAGCCTCGGCAATCTGTCGAAACACGCGAATCATGCCAAAGGACTCGCTGGCTCGGACCTCGAAGATTCGCATCGTGCCGAACATGGCATCGCTGCTGGCGACAACGGCACAGGATCCGAATTGCACCTTTTTGCGAATAGCGCTTGCGGCCACACCAACTGAGGCCAACTGGCTGCTATTGGGCAGCAGGTCGACATCGGTGACGTCGAGCAACACATCGAGACGTCCGGAACAATCCGGATCGTCGTTGAGCTGGCGGAAATGGTCCATCACTTGAGCGAAGGTCAGGGGCCGAGTACAGGCGGTACGAATGAGTCGCCTTGACGAGTCGATACTATAGGTGACGGGCACGGCCCAACCCCCAAGCATCCCAAAGATAACACGTTGTCCCGGAGCCACAAGCTCTCGCCGCGCGAGCGGGGCCGGGTCTGCTTTCCCGGCACGATCCTTCGCTAACGATTCTTCCGTTTCTTCGGGCGAGTCTGCGACGACGTCTTCTTTTTTGAACGCGCTCCGGCACCGGGCTTTCGAACCGCCAGCTTCGGCGCTTTGGTGGCGACCATCTCATAGGATTCGCGGAGCAACTCGCGCAACTCGTCCGTTCGCAGGGCATCGAGACGATTCAGGATGACCCACTGGTAGCGTCCGACATACGGGGCGGGAGCGATATCCTCGCGCTCGATTAGTTCGGCAAATATCTCGGGAGTGCACTTGAAGGTGAGGCGAATCTGGTCCAGCCCCAACACTGCAAACATCTTCTGCCTGACTTTGAAACACAGGGCGTCGCCCCACTGAAGTTTTTCGGTGACCTCTGGAAAAGACAGGCAGTATGCGCGAATGGAATCCACGTTCATTTCAGTCTCTCTGCGAATCAGGACTACTTTCTCACAAGTTCCCATGGCGCAACATTCTTCCGCTTACCGCGAGGGGGACGAACCCGTCTAATCGATAAGGATTCCAGACTTCTGATATATTTCCGGCCAAACGGGGAGGTTGAAGCATCCATGGACATTCACGGGATTTGTCCTCTGCTGCAGGTTTTCGACATGCCAACCGCGATCCGCTTTTACCGCGACGTGCTGGGGTTCAGTGTTCACGCTACGTCCCAGCCCGGGGACGACTGTAACTGGGCGTGGCTGAAATTGAACGGTGCAGAGTTGATGCTGAATACCGCTTACGAAGCCGACCAGAGGCCGTCCACACCGGATCCGCCACGCGTGGCCGCGCATGACGACACGTGCCTGTTCTTTGGCTGCAAAGATCTCGATGCCGCTTATCAGCACCTTCGCACGCATGGAGTCAACTTGAAGGAGCCGAAGGTTGCACCTTACGGCATGCGGCAGTTGTTTTTCAAGGATCCGGACGGCTATGGACTTTGCTTTCAGTGGCCCGCTTCGAAGGAAAGCCCGTATGCCGCGGATTACGGGATCGAGCGCGAGACCGTGACATAGGCGCTCCGCTAGCGGCGATCGCGGAGCTGAAGCAGACGTTCCTTCACTCCCGGCCACTCGCCTGCGAGGATCGAGTAGCGCACGGAATCGCGCGGAATGAAGTCCGCGGCCATGCGATGGGCGCGGAGGATGCCTTCACACTGTCCGCCAATGCGCTCCAGCGCGGCGCGGGAACGCCGGTTGCGCGCGTCGGTGTGAAAGCAGACGCGCAGCACCTGCCACACCTCGAAGGCATGGGTCAGCATGAGCAGCTTGGACTCCGTGTTCGCTGCGGTTCGGGTGGCCGAGCGAGTCAGGCATGTGTAACCGATCTCACAGGCGTCCGGGGTAGCGCGTCCGTGTGAGGGATGACTTGGCGGCCATGCCCAGCGCTCGATGTTCCAGAAGCGGGTAGATCCGAGGAGGAGGTTGTCGCTCGCACGCACGATCGCAAACGGCACGGCGGTCCCGGCGTCACGCCATGCGAGGGCAGTATCGACGTAGTTCGTGGCTGCGTCCTTGCCTCGAGGGACGGGACTCCATTGATATAGTTCGGCATCGTCGCCGGCTGCGGCGACCAGTCCGTCGACATGGCGATGCTCAAGCGGTTCCAGCCGAACGTGCTTCCCTTGCAGGACAATATTTTCCGCAGTCATCACTTCCACTATTCTACGGACGCTAGTGGAAATGCAACGCGACCAACCACGTCGAACCGCCGTTACGCGAGCATCGAGCGGGCGTCCCCAGTCGGTCCGCGGATCAGTGCACATCCGCATGATCCGCCGTGCCATCCGACCACTTGGCGACTGGAACCAGGAACACGGTGAGCCGGTCCTGCACGTCCTTACCCGCAAGAATCGGAGAGCCCGGCAGATCTGCGCCCCAGGTTGCAGCATCGGTTTGCGGAACGAAGAACATCAGGTGAGGATGCCAGTGCCCATTCCCATCACCCAAGTACCCGTCCTTGGACAGCATGTAACACATTGCGCCCGGTTCCGGCGGCGGCACTTCTTTCTTGTCGAGAGCTGCTTTGATGCCCTCGAACATTTGCGTCTTGGATGCTCCACCAAGGATCAGCTCCGTCTTCTTGATCGTGAGCGGAAGATAAGCTCGTACGGCCATCTGGTTCAAACAGATTGGCCCCCGCAGCTTGGGATTCCAAAAATCAGGATCGTCGATTCCCGCGGTCCACGACCGTTCCACGATACAAACGAAACCGTTCTTGCCTTTGACTGCGGTTTCGTAACCATGCGCTCCGAGGACCATGACCTCCGCATCGCGCGAGATGGATTCCGGGGCCGCGCTCCGCGCCAGGGCGATCTCAGAGTTTCGATCTGCCATCATGTATTGCTCAACCGGAGCCATGTTCGGGTACGCTGTTTTGGCGCTTTGTGCATGCGCCGGCCGCGCCGCGCTCCACGCAAAGGCCAGAACGAAAACTGACGACGTGATGGTTCTGATGATCTCTCGCTGCATTGCTTTCTCCTGAGGATTTCTCCTGAGACATTTGGCAGGATACGTTGATATCAATATAATGTGCGCTGTGTCAAGAACTACTGGGCCTCCATTCGAAACAACTCTTCGCGTCCGCGACTCTTGCCTCTGTCTTCATGTGCAGCGCGCGGCCCGGGCGCTGGCCCGGCGCTTCGATGATGCGCTGCGCCCGCTCGGCCTGACCAACGGGCAATTCTCGCTACTGATGTCTTTGAACCGTCCGGAAGCGCCTGGAATGGCGTCGGTTGCTTCGCTGCTTGCGATGGATCGGACCACCTTGACGGCCGCTCTCAAGCCGCTGCAGCGCCGAGGTCTGGTCAGAGTCAAGGCAGATCCGACAGACCGGCGGGGCCGACTGATGACGCTAACGGCTAAAGGGCGAAGTGTGCTGGTGCAGGCCGTTCCGGTTTGGCAGGGTACACACCAGGAGGTAGAAGCGTTGCTTCAGGATGGGGATCCGGAGCGGCTGCGGAAGGATTTACGAGCACTGTCGTGACCAGCTCAACCGGTCGTGGATCATTCTTTGCCTGGAGCAACCCACGCCCGTGGCGGGCACGACCGCCGGCGGGCGAGACGCCCGCCGGCACTCGACCCGCGCTATATCGTTAGTTGTTTGATCACGGTGACTTTGCTGTAGGCCACGCGAAAGCCGAGGCGCTCGGCGTTGCGTTGCGACGTGGTGCCGCCTTGCGTGACCACTACTGCGAACTCGCATCCCGCCTGGGCCGCGGCCGCCATACGGGCACGAAGCAGGCCGGTCTGTAAACCCCGCCCACGATATTCGGCGAGCGTGCCGGCACCACACAGCGCAAAGACCCGGTGCTCTGGAATGATCAGGCCCGTGCCGCACGCCACCAACTTGCCTTCGACGCTGGCCACGAACGCGAGCGCCCGTTCCATCTGGTAGGACGGCGCGATGAGGCCACGATAGGCCTCCGGCGCACCGTCGGGGAAGAACGAGCTCTCGACGATCCCGCCCGCGGTTTCAGCTTCTTCGAGTCGGCTGGAACGAATTTCACACCCCGTTGGAGGCAGAGGGAACGTCTCCTGCGCATCCAGTTTGCGGAAGAGCACGTTGTTCAGCTCTGCGATTCCGTAGCCGCGTTCCTTGAACAGTTCGAACACGGCCGGCTCGTGCATGGGACACAGATCCACCTGTGCCGGAGCCTTGTGCGTACGGTAGAACGCCTCCACGCGGTCGAGATCTGCAGCCGTAAACGCTCGCTCCAGTCCCGCTCCGGTCGCCCGCCCGATGGGCGATCCGAGGCCGGCAAAAATCATATGACCGCCGCAGATTTCTTCCTCTGCCGCGCCAATCTCGGGACGCGTCTTTTGAAACAATCGCGCGTACATCACTTGCGGCATCTCCTCGCAAGACTCCAAGCGGCGAGCGAGTGCCTTATCCACGAATTGCATGGGAATATTCCTTTCTGGTTTCGAACGCCTGTGTCGGAAGAACGAGACAGAAGAGCGAACACACTTCCGCGCGCATCTCGCTCAAGGTTGCAACCCGCAGAATTAAAGGACGGCAGTCATAGGCAGGAGGACATTCTACCCCAACCCTGTGAATCGATGGCACAATACTTCCCCATGCTCACTCTTCGCTTCGCGTTGCTCTCTCTCATGAAGGGCGGCGTACTATACAACAGCGCAGACTTGTACGCGGCAGTGGGCATTCAACCGGCAGAGTGAAACGCTCGCGTGGAGGTGTACTTTCAAAGCCTTGTCATCCTGAGGCGCCGTTCTTTGGCACCGAAGGATCTATGGAACTTCCAGCCAGTTGCTGGGATCCTTCGCTTCGCTCAGGATGACAATCACACCTGCTGGCGCGCTTCGCCCAGCGACACGCTCACGTCCATCTTCTTTTTATTGCGGTAGATGGTGATCTTCACCGTGTCTCCAGCGCGATGGTTGTTCATCATCTGTGCCAGATCCTCTTCGTCTTGCACTTTTTGATCGTCGATGGCCACGATCAGGTCGCCACCCAGCGTGATGGGGGTATTGCCCAGATAGGCGCGTTCCGTGCCCGCGCGCAGACCGGCTACATCGGCGGAGCCGCCGGGAGTCACCTGAATGATCAGCAATCCGTAATCCGCGGGCAGGCCGATCTCGCCGGCAAGTTCCGGCGTGATGGGAATCGTTTGGACGCCGAGCGCCGGACGCCGCACCCGGCCCAGTGTCATCAGATCATTGAGCACAGCCTTCGCGGTATTGATGGGAATCGCGAAGCCGATGCCTGCATTCTGTCCGACGTTCGAAAGAATCATGGTATTGATGCCGATGACTTCGCCGTGCCAGTTCATCAGCGGGCCGCCGGAGTTTCCGGGATTAATCGCGGCATCGGTCTGAATGGCTTCGTCGATCATCGCTCCATTGGGCTCGCGCACCGGGCGGATCGAACTCACGATGCCGCGCGTCATGGTTCCCGCGAGGCCAAAAGGATTACCGATGGCATAGACTTTCTGTCCAACCTGCAGATTGCTCGAATCGCCGAGCACTGCCGGAACCAGGTCAGGCGCTTTGATCTGGATTACCGCCAGATCGTGCGGAGGATCGGTGCCTACGACAGTGGCCTTGTACTTCTTGCGGTTGTGCAGCGTGACTTCCACCTGACGGGCCTCGGCGATCACATGATAGTTCGTCAGGATGTGGCCTTCTTTGTCGATCACGAATCCTGAGCCCTGGCCTTCCTGCGGAACCAGGCCGTAAAAGAAGTCAAACGTCATGGCGCGTGAGGTGACGTTTACGACCGACGGAATATTCTTCTTATACACAGAGATGTTGTTTTGTTCTTCGCCATCCAGGAGTTCGCCCGGCGCGGCCTCGGTAATCTCCACCTGCGCCGGATGGCTGAGCCAATTCGAGGGATGCAACCCACCCGCCTGCGAGTTCGAGCGCCAGGTCGTGAAGTAAAAGAACCCGCCGGCAATGGCGAGGCCGAAGATCAAAGGCCGCATGACTTTCATAATTCAACCATCCGATTCAATCGTTCGAAGGTAGGTACGATGTCGGGAAGTAGAAAGGTCCCTGAATTCAATTCTAAACAAAGCTGAAAGAGTTATGTGGCGACAGCCGCCTCGGCGGTCCTTCGGGACAGGCACGGAACATCTCGCTGGCTGTCGGAGTGAAAATCTGTCGAGCTTTGCTCGACCGTACAGCCGATGGCGGCTGTCCCCACATAGCCTCTTCTGAGGCGAGGGTCGGTTTCTGTTCCAGTTCCGGCAGATGGAGAAAATTGCAGGCGTGCAAAACCGCGTTGTCATCCTGGAGCGGCGCTATTTGCCGCGAAGGATCTATGGACTTGCCGGCGCCGGCAAACTGCATAGATCCTTCGCTTCGCTCAGGATGACAAGGCCGCTGCAGCACCCAGTTCTTCCCACACCACACCCACCTGCTGGCGCGTCTGATCGAGCGATCCCGAGTTGTCGATTACGAAATCGGCGGCTCTGATTTTTTCTTCGTCGGAGAGTTGCGCGGCCATGCGGCGCATGACTTCTTTGCCAGCGGTCTCGAGGTCGATCTTCTGGCGCGCGGCGAAGCGGGTCACGCGTTGCTCCTCGGCGCAGGTCACCACGATCAAGCGATCGAAGCGCTCCGCCGCCCCAGCTTCAAGAATCAGCGCGGCCTCCACGATCGCGACGGCGTGCCGATCCTGCCGACCCGTTTCCTCCATCCATTCGTTCTGGCTACGAATGACGACTGGATGCACGATGCGGTTGAGTTCTTCGATGCGCGACGCACGCTGGCCCGGAGGAGCGCTCGCTGGGCCGAATGCGACTTCGGCCAGTTTGGCGCGGTTCACGCTGCCGTCGGGATTGAGAATCTCGCGTCCGAAGTGGCGGACGACTTCGTTGTAGACCGGCTCGCCCGGCTGCATGAGCGAATGCGCAATGCGGTCCGCCTGCACCAGATGGGCACCCAGCGCGACAAACATCTCGCCTACAACCGATTTGCCGGAGGCGATTCCCCCGGTCAGGCCGACCTTCAGCATTCCGACTCCAGACGAAAGGCCTTCACCACAGAGGCACAGAGGCACAGAGAAAACCAAGAAGGCGACAAGACAGGGTTTCTCTGTGGCGGAGCCTGCCCTGAGCGAAGTCGAAGGGTGTCTCTGTGGTGAATTGTCATTGCGTGGTCAAACCCGGGACAGTTCCGGCACGCGACTTCCCCGTCGCATCTTCGCGGCCTTCACCGTATTGAACATCAGCATCGCTATGGTGAGCGGTCCGACGCCGCCGGGGACAGGTGTAAGGGCTCCGGCAATCTCAGCCACTTCGGGATGCACGTCGCCGATGAGTGTCGACCCCTTCCTGCGGAAGTTCTCTTCCCTTTTCTCGTTTCCGGCAAAGAAACGCTGGAACTCCGCGGGATCAGTCACGGTGTTCATGCCCACATCGATCACGATCGCGCCCGGTTTCACGAAGTCGCGCGTGATCATGCCAGCGCGCCCGATCGCGGCCACCAGAATGTCGGCGCGCCGGCAGACTCCGGGCAGATCATGCGTCTTCGAGTGGCAAACGGTAACTGTGGCGTTGGCATTGAGCAACAGCATGGCCGCGGGCTTGCCTACGATATCGCTGCGCCCGACGACGACGGCCTCGCGCCCGGTGATCGGGATGTTGCTGCGCTTCAGAATCTCGATGACTCCCGAAGGCGTGCACGGAACCAGGCCCGGCCGCTGCGTGGAGAGAAAACCGACGTTAACAGGATGGAATCCGTCGACATCTTTGGCCGGATTGACCGCCATCAGAACTTTCTTGGCGTCGACCTGCGCCGGTAGTGGCAATTGCACCAGGATCCCATCGATGTCGTCGCGGCGGTTGAGGTCTTCGATCAGCGCCAGCAATTCGGCGGTGGTCGCAGTCTCGGGCGGCGTCAGTTTCTCGCTGTAAACGCCGACCTCCTCGCAGGCCTTAACCTTGCCTCGCACGTAGATCTCAGACGCCGGATTGTGTCCGACGAGCACGACGGCCAGCCCGGGACGCACTCCAGCTGCAGCCATGGTCTTCACTTCCACAGCGACTTCGCTGCGGATGTCTTGCGCGATCATGGTTCCGTCGAGGATGGTGGCTGGCATTCAGGCTCCCGTGAAATTCTATCGCATGTGCCCCAAGAAGCCACCCGCAACGGGAGTTGAGGAATCGGGATGTCACGCAATTGCAATGCGGCTTTGCGTTACCGACGGGTTGTCCGGAACCAACACGCGCGCGAGGTCCGCATGTTGGGACAACGCTTCAACCAGGGTTAACGAGTGCCAACTGACGGTATCGGTGCCTGACGATTTAGCGGCGCTGAACTCCAGGAAGAAGGTCGGCGGCTGTCGCACATCCTCTCGCACTCAAGAAACAATTGGTGTTGAATCCGAAAGCAGCCCGTTTCTGAAGGGCCGCGGAATCAAGGTCGATGCTTATCGAATTGCCGACGGAAAAGTCGTTGCAGCCTTTGCAGTACTTTGCGTCTGTATACGCGAGTATCATCCCGCCATCCTTCCGTACAGTCCAGAACTCGATAATGTTTTCATCCACTGTGCCGTTCCTCACCCAAAACGTCGATTTGAGGGTCGTAAATTGCGCGAGATGAAACCGTGCGAGTAGACGGTTAGATAGCACAACCTCAAATCCACATCCAAAATCGTCGCAAGGGCTGGTCTGCTTGAGTTCGTCGGCGAATCGTTCCCGCACGTCATCGAGGCTGGGCCTTTGCTCTTGTTGAAACAATTGGTGAGAAGAGCCGATGATCCGGGCGGCATTACGCCTTAATTCGTAACGAGCGGTGACAACAACAATCGAACTTAGGAGCGCGACCACAACGAGAGCAAGCGACAGCCTCTTGATGAGACGCATACCAAGATTAGACGCCGACTCGTCGAGCCGCCCGTCGTGACTGTCGTAACCAGGCGTTAGGACTCGCTGAGAGACTTGGCGAGGTCGGCCCGTTGTGAATAGGCTCCCGAAAGGGCGCAACTACCCCATTCCCTGCTCTGTGAGCCCGATCACACTTTGCGCCGCACCCCCTGTCGTACAATGCACACGTCATGATTGCCAAAGACCTGCTGGAAATTCTGGTTTGTCCGGCCTGCAAGCAGGGGCTCGAGTACCGCCAAAACCCGGAGAGTTTGAAGTGCAAGCAGTGCCACCGGGTTTATCCGGTCAAGGACGACATCCCCATCATGCTGGTCGATGAGGCCACGATCGAGCCTTAGCGGGCGGCCAGCGGAAGGTCTGCGGCTGGAGGGAAATTGCTGATTTGTGATTGCTGATTGTTGATTGAAAGCCCAGAATCATCTGCGAAGACTCACAATCATCAATCAGGAAATCATTAACCAACAATCTCCTTCCGAAAGGAAGGCCCGAGGTGGCTGCTCAATACTTTTACTGCACTCAATGTCATAAGAAATATCCCACGCACCACAAGCTATTCGAAATCCTCTACAACTTCTCGAATGCCGCTCCGGAAGACTGCCCGGCTTGCGGAAGCGCGCGCGAACTTCATGTAAATCTCGACTTCCAGCTGGGCGCCGGAGACGGAGATTTCAGAGTCGTCTCGGCATTTCTCCCCGACAAGCTGGAGTCGTGGCTGGGGGACGGTTCGGAAGAGGTCACGTTCTACCCGTTCCTGGTCGTGCTCCAAGGCGGGGTGGAGGGCAAGCAGTTCTGCTGGATGCCCTACTGGCATGTGACGGGAAACGAAGCTCGCTACGGCCAGCACGCCATCTGCCTCGATCAAGCGCAGTTTGACAGTCTGCTCGAGCAAGCGCGGGATAAAGTGCTGGAGCCCGCCTTAGCAATCCTGTAGCGGGACGGTCCGGAATTCAAAACTCTTGGCGCAGTGGAGCTTGGTGCCCTGCGGCGCATGGGATTTTGCGTCCTTTAACACGATATTCACATTCCCGTAATACTATCTGCGGATGCCCCAGGAGCCTTTGCAGATCGAAGACGTCAGCGGGACGCCGGCAGGACAGCGTGTTCTGCGTCTGAGCGGTCCCATCCTGCTCTCCAACTTCTTTCAGTTTCAGGCGTTAGTGCGTTCCAGCACGGCGCCGACCCTGATCCTCGACCTTACCGAGGTTCCCTACATCGATTCCGCCGGGATCGGCGCTCTGGTGGGAGCGTACGTGAACCATCAGAAAGACGGACGCCGCCTGGCGCTGGTAGGCGTCACCCAACGCGTACGGAACACCATGCAGGTTACGCACGTCGAGCAGTTCTTCCCGTTCTACGACAGCCTAGCCGCGGCGCAGGCCTAAGGTTCGGCTCCAGCGCTACTGAAGCCGCCAGGGCGACTGCTCGGGCCACCGGCCCATCGCATCTTCCGCCCACGCCGTCGATTTGTCCGCGTGGCACGACGTGCAGGGATTCGGGATCTTGTACTTTTCCGTCATCGTCGGCGTATTGAACCGGAAGGTGTGCGCGTGCACGAACGTCCCCGGAACGCCTTCGCTCTCGATCGCCGGCATGTGGCAGGCAACGCACTGGCTTCCGGTGCTGCCCTCTTTGTGATGCGTATGCGCTTCCAGCGCCGCGGCGTGCGGACCGTTCGCCGACGAAGGACCGTGACAATCCAGGCAAATCTGGTTCGCCGGCTTGCGTAGCTGGGCATAGTTTTCCGTGCCATGCACATCGTGGCACGAGGCACACGTGATGCCTCGGCGGTACATCACACTCTGGGCAAAGTCGTTGCCTTGCATTCGGTTCTTGTGCGCGGTGCAGTCCGGGAAGTAGTAGAAGGTGGTGTCACCGAGCTTGCAATCCTCGAGTTTCCAGTAGTCCTGCAGTCTTAGGCCGACGCGGTAGCCGACCGGCCAGTCGTAGGACTTCCCTTCGATCGGATTCTTCAAAGGCTGTCCCTGGGAGTGGCACTGCACGCAGGCGTCGGTCCCCTCGACATCGTCCATGTGGCCCGGGTTAAGAATGTCGCCGCGTGTAGGGTGCGTCACATGCTCGCTGCCGGGCCCGTGGCAGCGCTCACATCCCACATTCCACTCCGCCACTTGCTTCGTCTGAATGTTGTAGTCGACGGAATGGCAGCCGTCGCAGAGCGGGCCCGTCGGACGCTGCATGTTGTCGGGAGGGTAGATGGCGGCCCACCAGTCTCCATTAGCGGGGACCATATACGGACGCCATACGCGCTTGCCGACGTCCCACTGCACGGGCAGCGGGAAGTAATCGTCGCCAAGCTTGGTGAAGTAGCGCTGCTTCCAGAGGCTACCGTAGACGAAGGCCACCTGATCCACCGTAAACCTGGAAACGTTGTTGGTGGCAAGGTTGGGGATAATGGCCTCCGGATGGGTCTTCGGATCGCGAACCACATTCGCCATGGGCGTCTTCTTCCAGCGGGCATAGATCTCCGCATGGCACTTGTCGCAGGCTTGCGAGCCGACGTAGTGCGCCGAAGTCGCGACCGCCGCCTGCTGGGACTGTTCCTGCTGGTTAAGCGGCCGGAGGGTTCGGATGAACGTCACCAGCCTCCAGCTGTCGCCGGATGATTCCGCGTGTGGACGGGCCCAGGCGGGCATGCCGGTCAGCTGAACTCCGTTCTCGATGATGTAGTGGATTTCCCCATCGGTGAGAGCCTGGGTGTCGGCCCTCAGGTCAGGAACGCGCGGATAAAGGCTCTGGCCCAACGGCGTCTTGCCACTGCCGTCAATTCCGTGACAGCCGGCGCACTGGGTTAGAAAAAATTCCTGGCCTTGCTGAGAAGCCTCCGAGGATCCCGCAAAGGGATTCTTCTCAACGCGCTCCCGGTTGGGGACCGCCACGTTTCGCACGTCCCGCGCCACGACGGATTCCCACCACGGCGGGGTTGAGGTCGCACGGAATCCCCGGCGCACTAACAGGAGCGCGCCTAGCGCCCCAACGATCACGAGAGAAACCAGCACCCAAAGAAATGTCTTCAAGATTTTCACGCTCGTTCACCTTCTAGCGGTTGCCAGACCCCGTCGAAAGTCCCCGTCGTCGCCGGGCCATTTTACCGCGCGACCGTACAGCGAGTTGCCCCGGACTGTGTGGCTGTGGCCCATCGCTCCGGTCGCGAGAAACGCCACGGGGCCGACGGACACTATACGGATGACCGGAATGTGGTCTGTGGCGAAATGGCTTTCGTACCCGTTGGTAACCGACGTTCTTTGTTGGTGGGTCGTCAGTACTGACAAATTGTGTCAGTTTTGAGATTACCCATTGGGTACGAAGGAAACCTCGGCGAGCCGGAAGCGGCTCTGCGCCCTCCGCAACTTTAGACATCCACAGGCGTTAATGCAACTAATGGGGATTGGGGACCGTAATAGGAAAAGTAGGGTGAATTCGGCATATGGATTGCATGCAACTTTCACAGCTGCCGATGAGTCTAATACGGCAAAGCGGTAAAAGGTCGGAGTCGGAGGTGATGACGGCCATGACGAACGAAGAAATGCTGATGAACGCGAAGATGAACGACAAAGACAGATTCACCATGACCGAACTGGCAGCGCTCCGGAACGATCTGCTCCAGGGGGGCATGATCGACTCCTATGAGGCGGCCGAGCTGCTGCAAGTGTTTCTAATGGGCCGTGGCTACGGGGTTTCGCCCAAAGCTGCGCTGGACGCGGCGGGCCGCGTTGAGATGGCCGGGTGTGCCATGCCGGTGCTGGTGCACGAGCTCGAGAACCTGGCAATGGTGATGTAGGGCTCCGCGCAACGGGTTGGTGAACCCGCAGCGCAAATTGAGATTGCGCCTTCTCCACTGTGTGAGAAAACGCAACAGTTGGGTTGGAAGGCCCGGGATCGAACCTGATCCCCAGATTTCGAGATTCTGGGTCGACGATCGAAACAAGACCGCTTGAACCAGCTCCACAACAAGAACAGCCGGGCCAACCAGCCCGGCTTTGTGGTGTTTTGAGCAGACGCAGGCCAATCGTGACGATGGATGGGACCACTCTGGCCGCCTTCTCATGACGAGAATGGCCCCATCCTCGCTTCCTTGCATCACTACGGTTGATAGATCTGCACGTTATTGATTGCCGGCCCTGTAAAGCCGGTCTGACCGCCGATGCAGTACAGCAACCCGTTGTCCACGACGGACCCTTGCCACAACGCCGCGGTCGGCATCGCCGCCTGGCTTGTCCACTTCTTCGAAGTAACGCTGTAGGACTCGTTGGTCGTCGTCGAAGAGTTGCCTCCGTTCAAACCTCCCGCTACGTAAAGTTGCGACGATGCTACCCCGTAGCAACTGGCATTTCGCGGGACAGGATCGGCAGTCAACGCACTCCAGGTGTTCGTCGAGACGGTATAGCCTTCGTTGTCGCCCGTGTCGGCCGACAGCGTGAAGCCGTCCGCCGCCACGATCGTGCTTCCCACTAGCCCCGCTGCGGGCTCCGACTTGCCAACCAGCAACGGCGCTTCTTCTGTCCAGGTGTTGGTCGACGGAACGAACTTCTCAACATTCGTTAGTCTCACAGTCGTTCCGTTCCCACCGATGACGTAAATCGCGTTGCCGTCCATCGCCGCCGCAGTACTTCCTCGCGCCGTGAGCATCGCCGTCTTCGTGGTCCAGGCGTTGGTGGTGGGGTTATAGGCCTGCACCAGATTGGTTGGAGTCTGGCTGGTGCCTTCGTAGCCGCCAATCACATAGAGCGTCCCGCTTACCACTGCGCTCGCCGCTCCCCAAACCGGGGTGGGAATCGCTGCCCCGGTCGTCCACTTGTTGGTCGAAGGGGTGTAGATCTGATTGTTGCCGACGGGCGCCCCGAGGTAGGTCGCAAATCCACCGACCACGTAGATCTTGCCGCTGATCAATCCCGTCGCAGCGCCAGCCACCGCTACAGGAATGGCCGCGCCGCTGCTCCAGGCATTGTGCACGGTATAGGTCTGCGTGCTGGTCAGTGTGGTCGAACCCGTCGCCACGGTCACTTTGCCAGTCGTTGCACCGGTAGGCACCGTCGCGGTGATATACGTTGTCCCTGACAAGGTGACTTTTGTCGCTTTCACGCCATTGAACTTCACTACCGAGGAACTGCTGAAGCCTTGTCCGAAGATCCCTACCGTCGAGCCCACTTTGCCAGAGGTGCTTTGCAAATTAATGAATGCCTTCGCACCGATGTTGAACGTGAACACGGTCCCGCAACCGCCAACGCCCACCAGTCCGGGATCGCTCTCGACCGTGTTGCAATAGTCGCTGCCGCTCACGTTGCCGCCCACATAGGTGGTGCCATACAGCAGGCCATCGGTGTGCTGCAGCAACGGTCCGAAGGGTTGGCCGCCGTCGGTGCCGCCGGTGAAGTTGTACAGCGTCGTAAAGGTCGAGGTCGCGGTGTTGAAGCTGTAAATCGAGCCGAAGGCCCACGGGCCGCCTAGGTTGCCGGTAACTCCGTACAACAACCCATTCGTGGCTTGAATCACGCCAGAATACGGGAAGGGGGTGGTGTACTGGTTCGTTCCCGTGTAGGGGAAGTTGTAGAGCACAGTATAGGTGCCGGTGCTGGTTATCTTGTAGAGCACTCCCCCTCCGTTCGTGCCTCCGTTGAGGGTGACGCCATAGAAGTTTCCGTCCTTAGCTTGAATCAGATCCCAACGGCCCACTGCTCCATCGGAACCGGCAAAGCTGTGCAGCACGGTCACGGCACCGGCTGAAGTCATTTTGTATACGACGCCAAGGTTGTTGGCGCCACCGGATTGGCTGCTGCCATAGAAATTTCCATCGCTGCCCTGTACCAGCCCGTTGACATTCTGCCCGTCGCTGCCGGTGAACGTATGCAGGGTGGTGAACGTCCCACTGGAGGTGACGGAGTATGCGGTGCTGTTGGCAATTTGGGCCTGGGTTGTCCCGTAGAAGATGCCATTCGTACCCTGGATGGGCGGCCAGTAAGGATAAGACCCGTCCGCGCCGTTGGTGAAAGTGTGGAGCGTCGTCGCGGTGCCCGCTGGCGTCACCTTATACACCGACCCGTACAGGCCGCCGGCACCGTCGTTGTTACCGGTAGTGCTGTAGAGGTTGCCGTCGGTGCCCAGCGTCACTCCGTACGAGCAATTCGTTGGCACATATACAGTGCTGAGCTGTCCAGAGGCTGAAATGTTGAACAGTACCGAGTTGATACTGAGTGGAATGCAGGTGGTGAAATAGAAATTTCCGTCACGTCCCTGCGCAACCGAGTTATTTTGAGGGTTGCCAGGCCCCCCGCCGGCGAAGGTGTAGATCGTGGTGGGAGTCTGGCCCTGCGCCGGAACCGGCAGCAGCAGGGTGAAAACCAAGGCGACACCGGAAAGGCTTGCCAAGACGTGACGAGCAATGCGGTCCATAAACATCGAAATCTCCTAATTCATTGATTTAAAATTGCTTTCATCCCGCAGGAGCACACTCCAGTGCTATCCCCAAGGCTCGATGGTGGTGGAACAGCTCGCCCCAAATCGCGCTATACTATGGCGACCTTGCTTCCCCCAGGCAAGCGCCAAGTCGGGCCCCGTCAGGTCAATTCAGGTCATTTCCCTTTATGTCAGCTCATCCCGACCCGCTCTCGGGCAAACGTCTGGATTCGTGGAAGGAGATCGCAGCCTTCTTCGGGCGCGCCGAGCGCACCGTCAAGCGATGGGAAACCGAACGCGGACTTCCCGTGCATCGCGTGCCCGGCGGCGGGCGCAGTGCAGTCTTTGCCTACAGCAATGAATTGGGCGAGTGGTTGCAGGGGCGGAGCCAGGAGCTGGATGCCGAGGACTCGCCATCTGGCGAAACGAACCGACTCAAGTCCCCCTTATCTGAAGTCGCGCGGGTCGAATTAAAACCTGGGCAGAGCGCACCGATTTCCGACCGGGCACGGGCCGTCGCCTGGTTGATCCCGCTCTTGCTGGCTGTCGTGCTGGTGGTGTTTCTTTCAGTTGGCCACCCGGCGACGCGGTTCAAGGCCCTGGCCGGCCGTCACTCTCCGAACGCCGAAGCTCAGGATCTCTACCTGAAGGGACGTTATTTCTGGGACCGCCGCACTCCCGAAGATTTGACCAAGGCGATCGATTACTTCACCCAGGCGATCGTGAAAGATCCCAGCGACGCTCAGGCCTACGTGGGGCTGGCCGACTGCTATAACCTGCTGCGCGAGTTCGGCTCCATGCCGCCAGGCGAGGCCTTTCCGCGGGCTCTGTCGGCGGCGCAGCGCGCCGTCGAACTCGATGACACTTCTGCCGAAGCGCACATCTCCCTCGCCTTTCCCACCTTCTGGTGGTCCTGGCAGGGAGCCACGGCCGAGCCAGAATTCAAGCGCGCCCTGCAACTGAGTCCCAATCTCGTCCGCGCCCATCATTGGTATGCAACATTTCTGTGGGGCGTTCACCGCTTCCCGGAGGCTCTGGATCAAATCGAGCAGGCGCGCCGGCTCGACCCCGCCTCCAATGCCATCCTGGCTGACAAAGGGATGCTTCTGTGGGACGCCGGACACCATGAAGAGGCCATGGCGCTGCTCCAGCAACTCGAAACGGCCGAGTCCTCACTCTCGTCCACTCATGACTATCTCGGCCGTATCTACTGGCAGAAGAAGGACTATGCCAGAGCCCTGGCATCGTGGAGGCGCATGTCGGAACTACGCCACGACAAAGATGGCTTGGCTCTTGCCGATGTCCGCGAAAACGGATTTGCCGCGAGTGGGCTGCAGGGTTTGTATGAAAGCGAACTTCCCCTCCTGAAGAATCGCGTGGACAGCGGCTCCGGAAACGCCTACGGCCTCGCTGCAACCTACGCGGCGCTCGGGGAAAGACAGGAAGCGCTCGCCTACCTGCAGACCTCGTTCGACCGCCATGAGGCCGCCATGCTCCTCGGCGACCCGATTCCAGAATTGCAAAACGATCCTGAGTTTCAGAAGTTCCGGGCCCAAGTCAACCAGCGCCTGCTGCAGTGAAATCCGGCAGCCTCCAAGTCCTTACTGCGGCTCCGGTTAGTCAGCTTTCGTTACATAACTGTACGTACAGACTTGTAAGAAAAAGGTTCCTGCAGGAACACTGTGGAAAACTCCCTTAAGAACGAGCCAACTCACTCATAACGCAGGCTTTCGACGGGATCGAGCTGCGAGGCTCGAGTAGCGGGGATCGTCCCGAAGATGATGCCGACCACGGACGACACCGCGATCGCGATGATCGCCGACCAGCCATTGATCGGGATGCGATAGTCGGTGAGGAAGCGTACTGAGTACGGCAGGGCCAGGCCGGCCAGAATGCCGACGATGCCTCCAGTTACTGAGATCACGATGGCTTCCGCCAGAAACTGCAGCCGAATTTCGCGGTTGGTGGCGCCGATGGCCTTGCGAATCCCAATCTCGCGGATGCGCGAGGTCACGGTCGCCAGCATGATATTCATGATGCCAATGCCGCTCACCAGCAGAGTGACGAACGAGACAAGCATGAGAATGAGGGTCAGCGAATCGGCAATTTTTCCCGCCACGGTAAGAAGTTGACTCAGATTCTGCACGCTGTAGACAGATTCCGCACGATGTCGCGACTGTAGAACCCGCTTGATGGCCGCCGTTGCCGGGATGACATCCTGCGGGCTCGCGGCCGAAAAATAGATCTCGTACACAGCTGCCGTGGGCGTGAAGAACCGGCTGACCGTGTACGGAATCAGCATCGTGTCTTCCTGAATTTCCGACTGCCCGAACGTATCCACGCTTTCCTTGAAGACGCCTACGATCGTAAACGGGAGGCCGCCGCTCAGCTTGATGATCCGGCCGACTGCGAGCGGGGCGGTGCCATAGAGTTTCTGCGCCAGTTTTTCCGTGATGACGGCGACCTTGTTGCGCCCGGCAGAATCTTCGGAATCAAAGAAACGTCCGGCGATTACCTTCAGATTGCGCACCCGCATATACGCGGAGTCGACGCCGAGAATGAGGATGTCGCTCTGCTTTCCACCTCCGAGGTTGATGCGGTCGCCTAAGGCTACGGTAGGAGAAGCCGCCACCACGCTGGGAACCTGTTCGAGAACCGCCTGTACGTCCTCCACCGTCATGGGATCAGGAGTCGAATCGAGGCGTTGCCCTCCGCCCTGGTAGTCGGCATAAATCATGTTTGTGCCGATGGATTGCAGCTGTCGCAGGATGTACTGCTTTCCGGTGAGTCCGATCGTGGCGACCAGGATTACCGAGGCCGTGCCCACGGCCATGGCGAGAGAGGTGAGCGTGAATTGCAGTTTATTGCTGCAGAAGGCGTCGTAGGCGAAATTCAGAATCTCGCCGAGGCCAATCGTGAAGCGGTTTTGCGTGCTGACCGATAAAACCGGAGCGTTCGCCATTCCTGGTTAGATGTTAACCCCCATTCGCGAGACGCTGCAATGGAGCGGCAGCATTCTGCCGTCGCGCGCGCTGGAACTACGCGGCAATCTTCCGCTGCAATCGTCCGGCCACGGCCACGGCCGCGAGAACTACGATCAACGGATCAACCGGACGAAAGTAGTACGTTTCCGGGTGAGAGAAGTAGTAGGTCAGCGGGAAGAAGAACAGCACGATGGCGAAGCGAACGCCCAGCGCGGAGTCTCGTTGAAAGACTCGCCACAGGCCCCATAGTCCAAGAAGCGACATTGTCGTATTGACGAAGACGTTGGGCGGGTCGAGCGGCTCGTCCTTCAGATACGCCGCGTCGAAGCTCCAGTAGCCGGTCCACATATAGACGATGCGGCGAAACGTCATCCACGCAAACCACGCAGGATGGCTGCGGATATAGTCCTTCGCCTGCTGCATCTTGTGGTCCATGTAAGCCACTTCGCCCACGCGCTCGTATTCGGAAAGCTCTGCGTCATTGTGATTGGGGTGCAACGTGCGATTGACCCAGTGCTGGGTGTATCCATTGTTGCCGATGTAGAGTTCGAGCCCGTAGCCGCTGCGCACAGGAATGAATTTGTGGAAAAGCATGTAGTTGCGGACGAGCCAGGGCGAGAGCGTCGCGACGCCTGCGAGGGCAACGACAATCATCTGCGCTTTCCACGGTCGCGCCAGATGATAGCGACGGTAGAGAGTCCAGATGCCAAGCAGTGGGAGGACCGCCATCACGACGGGCTCGGTGAGCGCGGCTAGGCCGCAAAGCACGCCGAAAAGAATCCAATCGCGCTTGCGCGCGCGGTCTTCCAGTCGCCACGCCATGAGAAACAAGCAGCAGAGTTCGAGTGTGACCAGGCAAGTCGACCACGCCCAGTCGGCTCCGTAGTAGACGCCATAGGGAGAGAAGACCCATCCCCAACCGGCCCACTTGGCGACCCGGTCGCCGAAGGCCTGCCGCGCCAAAAGAAACACTGGAATACAGGTCAGCGCTGAGAAGACGCTGTTCAACGACAGAGCCACGAGTATCGAAGCGCGAGTTTCAATTCCGAAGATTTTGAAAATGCCTGCGAGCAGATACGAGTAAACAGGCGGCAGGAGAGCGGACGATCCGGTCTCGGCGAAGGGACTGCCGAAGCCGTGGCCGGAGGCGATGGAGCGCGCGATCAGTCCGAAGGCCCAGTGCGTGAGGACGAAGGGGTCCATCCACTCCTGGTAGGTGAACGGAATGACGGCCAGGCGGACGGCGAGTGCAACGAGCACCATCAGAACGTAAGGTGGAACGCGGCTTGGGGAGGAGTCTGTCGGCATTCGATGGCGCTGGGTGCGTAGGGTTTCAGTATAGACGGCACACTTGAAGCTGGGCGTTCGAATAGGGGCACGTCATAACCCGCGATGCTTCCATTTGCTCGGCAAAGGTTCGATCAGGGTGTGAAAGGACTACCCATGTCACGCCGAAGTCCTGTTTGAGGCGCTGGAAATCGGCGGCTTGAAATCTTTTCCAGTTGCTTTGGGCGGTCACTTCTTTGAGCCAGCGCGGGGCGAGGCGAGGGACGCGGGCGGCCATCCCTCCATCTTTTTCGTAATCGGCGAGCACGCTGCGCTCGGCGAGGGCGCGGAAGCCATGGTAATCCTCGCCCGGCAGCGTCACGTAATGAGGATTGAGCGCGAACAGGCTGTCCTGAGGAGTGTTTTGACGGATCCAGGCGAAGGCTTGCAGCCAAGGGTTCTGCGGCGCCATGCCGGGCAACTCCAGATGCGAGGACGCGGGGAACATCTGACGCTGCGCGTAGAACATTCCCGCGCTCAAGGGAACAAACAATAACAGCCAGCGGTAAACCTTTGTCTTAAGGATATAGCTACCGAACAATCCTCCTGCGATGAGGAAGAAGATCAGGTAGAGCAGGTGCAGGTAGCGCATGGGCTCGAAGGGGCGGAGTCGTTCGAGGGCGGGGGGCAGCATGATCAGCAGACCGACGGCGGTTTGAAAGATGCCGTAGGAGAGAAGAGTTGACACGATGGTTGGCAGAGCTGAGCCGTTGGTTTCTCTGCGCCGCAGGATCTGCCGCAGGGTATATAAAAGGATCAGCGGGCCAAAGACTCCCAGCCACTCATACCATTCCCAACGCGCGAGAAAATAAAAGCTTCGCGTGGAGGCGGCTCGCCGCCAGGCATCGGACGCGGGCTCGAAAATCCATCCCAACGGAAGAACTACGGCGACCAGCGGCATCGAGGATTGGTCGCGACTTGCAGTTTTGCGCTGGTTCCAGAACAGAAACGCGCAAAAAGAAATTCCAAAGCTGGCCATGATGGCATGGATGGCGAAAGCGACAGCCAGCAGGACTCCGGCGAGCCAAAGGCGACGGTCGAGGACGGCGACGACGGCCGCTAGAATCGCCGCTGTGGCGAGTGTACGCGGATGAAGGTACTGGTCGGCGAGCGTGATGCCGACGCCAGACACAGGGAGCGTAAGCAGCGCCGCAACAGTGGCAACGGCCGCCCATTGCGCCTGCGGTTGGGAGAAGCAGCGACGAGCGATCCGCCAGCAACCGTGGAGCAGGAAGAAGATGGCGGCGAACTGCCAGAGTAAGGCAGCCCACGCCAGCGGCACATGACTGAGGCGGACCGACCAAGCGATGAGTTTGTCGAAGATGGTGGCCTGAAACTGAAGGCGAAAGAATTCCGCGTCGTGCGGAAACAGGGCTGGGTTCAAATTGCGCTTGATCGCCGCCAGATAAAACGCGTCGTCCTCGAGACCTGGGTGGTAACCCATCACCAAGAAAGCGAACACGGTGAGCGCGGACAGCAGCAACAGATTCGTGGCGGAGAAATCGTTCGTGCCCGACCAACGCCCGGGCGGGTTTTGTGGAGATTCTGACATTCCAGGCAGCGAAATCCTAGGCCGGGCGCGCAGTGTCAGTGCGAGCGGCGTAGTAGGTCTCGGCGCCCTCGTCGAGTTTGCGGCCCTTGTCACTGAAGCGAGGCAGGTGAATCAGACCGAATCTCTGCAGGGCAAATTGCAGGGTCGTAGCCAGGACACCAAGGCCATACTCCACGCTGCGGCGGAAATTGATGGACGAAGCCTCTTCGAAATATTTCGTGGGGCAGGAGACTTCCCCGACGCGGAAGCCAAAGTGTACGCATTGGGCCAGCATCTGGTTGTCGAAGACGAAGTCGTCGGAGTTTTCGAGCAGCGGCAAATCGGTGAGAACCTTGCGGCTGAAGGCGCGGTATCCGGTGTGATATTCGGAGAGCTTCACGCCCAGAAAGAGATTCTCGAATGCAGTAAGCAGCCGGTTCGAGATGTATTTATAAATCGGCATGCCGCCGCGCAGAGCCCGGCCACCGATGATGCGCGACCCCAGCACAACGTCGTACACATCATAGGCGACCATGCTGGCCATCGCGGTGATGAGCAGCGGCGTGTACTGATAGTCGGGATGCAGCATGATGACAACGTCGGCGCCTGCAGCCAGCGCCTCACGATAGCAGGTTTGCTGGTTGCGTCCGTAGCCGTAGTTGCGGTCGTGCTGAAAGACCAGCAATCCCATGCGGCGGGCCAGATCGACGGTTTGATCCTTGCTGTGATCGTCCACCAGAATGCAGACATCCACCAGTTCTGGCACTTCGCCGACCGTGGCCTGGAGAGTCTTCTCCGCGTTGTAGGCGGGCATGACGACCGCAATGCGCTTGCCGTTAATCATCGTGAAACCAAGGAAGCCAAGGATAGTTTACCTGAGATGAGAGCGGCGCGAGAGACGGCACTGGCTGACCCAACTCCTCGGTCAGGCCGAGAGTCCGACCTCCTGACGCAGTCTGGCGATGTCCCGGGTCGGCGCGCTGCCGAAGAAGCGGCTGTATTCGCGGCTGAACTGGGAGGCGCTCAGGTAGCCTACGCGCTGACTCGCAGTACCCGCATCCATAATTGTCGACAACATGAGGCGCCTGGCCTCCTGGAGGCGCAGCACCTTTTGATAGTGCAACGGGCTCATGGAAGTGACGGACTTGAAGTGCTCGTGGAACGAGGACACGCTCATGTGCACCAATTCGGCCAGGTGCTCGACTTTCATCGGCTGAGAGAAGTTGGCGCGCAGCCAGGAAATAGCTTTTGCAACGCGGTGCACGCTCGATTCTGCAAAGCCCATCTGGGCGACGCGGACGCCAATCGGACTGCGGAGCAGGCGGATTAGAATCTCATCCAGGACAAGCGGAGCGAGCAATTCGGCATCGCCGGGACGCGCCAGGCACTCCATCAATCTCGCCGTGGCGTTGATCAGGTTCTCATCGACCGGAGTCACGTAAACCGCATTCCTCTCCTGAGCCGGAGGCAGGCCGTGCGGGAACACTCGCAAAACGAGTTCGGCAATCTTGTGCGGGTCAAGATCGAGTTTGAGTGCAAGGTAAGGCTCGGAATAACTGGCTCTCGTGACCTGGCCGGCAACGGGCAAGGCAACGGAAAATACGATCATGCGCCTGGAGTCGTATTCGTAGGTGTCCTGCCCAACGATCATGGTCTTCGCGCCCTGGGCGGCGATACACAACGAGGGTAAGCGCACGGCATGCACACATTCTTTGTTAATGCGCGAGAGACGAATCGCGTGCAGGCCGGGGATGCGCAGCTCAAAACTGCCGTCATGCGGAGCATACGCGGCAATCAATCGTCCGAGCCTCTGCAGGTCGGGTTCGTTAGGTTCCGCAATCTTGTCCACTCGCTGCAGCGAGACTATTTTGCCGTTGGTTTTCACGACTTCGAGAATACTCCCTTTTTCAATCATTGCAGCCCGCTCCATACCATCCGGTGGAACAACTCGTCCATGGCGCCCGGAGGTTCTTTCGCGCCGCGATCCAGCCACCATCGCAGGAGCGACAGCAGGCTCCCGGCCAGTGCAGAGGAGCGAGCCGCTAATTCGCTACGCTGCAGTTTCGGCAGACGCCCGGACTCGATAAGCCGCTGCTCGATCCCGCGAGCGAAGTAGCCTTGTGCCAGATCGAAGAAGTCGCTGAGACGGCCAGAGTCGGCCAGCGCCCGATACATCCTGTTCTGGCTGCCGATGTGCTCAAACATCTCTGCGACGGGGACTACTCGAAGAGACTTTTCTTTGCGCACGCTGAGTGCCGTGCTCATCATTTCCAGAAACGTTTCCAACTGACTGAGGAGCAGGTCATTCTTGTCGCGGAAGTGGAGATAAAAAGTGGAACGACCGACGGAGGCGCGGTCCAGCACTTCCTGCACCGTCACGTCATCGATGGATTTCTCCTGGATCAACGCCACCAGTGCGCTGCCAAGGCGCTCGTGCGTACGCCGGACTCGCTGATCGGGGTTACGACGCTGCATGACTCGATGTTTCTCCGGCGCGTCGTGTTTCTGCAACTGGGCACGGCCATTTCCGGACATCCACCACCTCTTTGTTCAGGAACTCAAAATGGTTCTCGACTGCGCGGCCTTCCATCGTTAGATTCCCCAATCATGGGTAAAGGAGAAACACGATGAATCGCTTTCGCTTGCTTGCCTTCGGGATCATGTTCATGTTCGCGCTGACTGCGATTGCGCAACAGGCCACTACCAGCACCGACAGTCCAACTAAGAGCACCTCGATCGGCGAACATGCCGGTGTGCCAACTTCCGAGGCCCAACTTAAATTTCTCACCACCAAGCTCGATCTCACGGATGACCAGCAGGAGAAAATCAAACCCATCCTGCAGGAGTTGCATGCCACTACTGTGAAGCTTGTTCAGGACGAGAACATCTCCCACGAAGAGCGGCTGAGCAAAGTCAGGGACTCGCGACACGCGGCCGATAAAAAGATTCGAACCATCCTGAACGATGACCAGAGGAAAAAGCTCGATCAAGTCGAACAAGGTCCGCATCCCGAGTTGCACGGCGACCTCAGCGGGGCCAAGAATTAGGAGGCTTGCATGGAACCCTCTCGTTTCTTCCGCATCCAAATGCCCCAGGTAAGCGGTCCGGCTTGCTCGTCCGTTATCGGGCGACCCGCCAGCTTCAATGCCAGCTTGATTTGACCGTGATGGTAGCCTTCGTGCCAGATCATATGTTGAAGCAGGAGGATAGGGTGGTCGTAGTGAAGCTTCATCTCACGGCCCCTCTCCACCCTGTTCTTGACCGCGTCGCGCACGGCCTTGGCACTGTCGTTCAGCAACCGAGAGAGGCGGCCGGGATCACGCTCGGCCACCCACTCTTCCGCGGGCACTTCTCGGGCGAAGTCGGGCGCATCCTCGAAAACGAATACCAGCCTGACATAGTGGATGTGCGCAAACATTTCTGCGACGGACTGGCTGCCATCGATCGCTCGCGCCTCGAGCCCGCCATCCGGAAGTGCGCCAAGCAGGTTGGTAAGGATCACATTGTTGCGATCCCAGGAATCGAGCAAAGCTTCCAGAAGAGGTTGATCGGGTGAGTTCGACATAGTCTCTCTTGCGCACTCCGCTACAGGCTAAGTCTTCAAGACCGCTTGCACGTAGGCCGGTTTCATCGGAAGCCGGCGCATGATCTTCCCGGTTGCGTCATAGAGGGCCGCCGCGATCGCCGGCGCAGCGAGTGCATTGGCAGCCTCCGAACCTCCGCCGTAAGCACCGACTTTAGGATTATTGAGCAACACAACTTTAATTTCAGGTATGTCGGCCATGGTGGGGAGGGGATACGAGATCCAGTCGTCGGTCGTGATGCCGCTCTCATCGAACATGACTTCTTCGAAGAGAGCATGGCCGATTCCCATCACCGCACCGCCTTCGACATTGCGCTTCAACTGCATCGGGTTGACGACGATGCCGGGATCGACGGCGATCGTGTACTTCTCGACTACGATCGCGCCTGTCGTGGGAGTCACGGCGATCTGGCAAACGCAGGCCCAGTAGGTTCCGCTGCGCAACATCAGAGAGGCTCCACGACCACGCACGGATGCGGACCCGGTGAATACGGCGCCGGGACGCGGAGAGGGACGCGTGTCCCAGCCAGACGCATCACGGACGGCTTTCAGCACAGCGATGGCACGCTCTTCGGTGGCGTGTTCGATGCGGAACTGAATGGCGTCGGCGCCGGCGAGCGCGGCTGCTTCATTGATCGCGAGCTCGCGCGGATAGTTCTGCTGGAACTGTCCCGGCGTGCGCATGCTGTGGTCACGAAGACCGACGGCGATGGGCGAAGCTTTCTGTCCGACCTGAAAAGTGCCATGACCATTTTCAGCCAGGTTCGGAACGGCGGCGTATATCCACGGATCTTCGAGGCCGTTGACCGTGGAGGTTACGCCATCGGAATGAACCTCGGGTGCGGACATGGTGGGCAGCCCTGCGAGGATTGCGCCGATCGGGCGATCATCCTGCATGGCCGGCATGTAGTGGTCGATTTGATAGGCGGCCATTTTGCCTTTTTCGTCGATGGCTAGCTGAACGTCGGAGAAAGAAACCGACGCTTGCGTGGACCACTGCATGTCGTCGGCGCGCATCCACTGCACGCGCACCGGCTTGCCGACGGCCTGCGACAGAAGCACGGCCTCGTCTTCGGCGCCCGCATTTCCGCCGTTCGATCTGCCGTAATGCCCGGGGCCGGGATACGAATGCACGATCACATGATCGGGGGTGGTGCGAAGCATGGTCGCGATTTCGCCGCGAAGCGCCTGCGGATTCTGATTATGCGTGTAGATGTGCACGGTGCCGTCGAGCTTGACGTCGGCAACGGCCATGGTGGGACCGATCGGCGCGTGCTTCATGTAAGACAACTGGTAGGTGGCGGAAAGTTTTTTCTGAGCCGAAGCCAGCGCGGGCGCTACATCTCCTTTGGCGGACTTGCTCTTCTCGACTGAGGCGGTGGTCCAATCAGACTGTTCCCTGAGGTGTTCATAGATCTTTGCGTTGCCGGGAAGACCTTTCCACTCGGTCCACTTCGTCGCGCCGGCTAGCTGCTCAGCGGCCTGGATGACTTCCCACTCCGTGGGCGCGACCACACCAACCAGATTGCCCTTCACGATGACCTGCGAATTCGGAAACTTAGTTTTGTCCACTTGCCCTGCCGACACGAGCGTCGAGCCCAGCGTCTTCGGATGCACTACGCGCGCATGCAACATTCCCGGCAGGCGCACATCGGTGGCCCAGGTTTCCTTGGCAGCCACTTTCGAACTGATGATGGAATTCTTGTACGACTTGCCGATGACCGTGTACTCACTGACGGGCTTCATCGGCGGATTGCCCTCGATGGACAGGCCGAAGATGCTGGTAAGGTCTCCCTTCACGGGAATGGTGAGTTTCAACTGCTGGTTCTTGATGAGGTCGCCGTAAGAAATAGTTTTGCCGCCTCCCGAGACGATGCCATCTTTGACGGAGAGCTTGTCCTTCGGCACGCCAAGTTTTTCTGACGCGAGGTCGAGCAGAGCCTGGTAGGTATAGGCGGCGGCCTTGCGGATGTTCGGCGTCCCGCGGCCAAGGAAATCGAAGGCGCCGCTGCCGTCGGGTGTGCGATCGGTGTCTCCTGCCACAACCGTGGTGATCGCTTCGAAGGGAACGCTCAGCTCCTCGGCCACGATTTGACGGTAGGCGGTAAAGGTTGAGCCCTGGCCGAAGTCGCTCTTGCCGGTGCGGATCAGGATCGTGTTGTCGGGATGAATCTCGACCCAGGAACCGGGCAGAGTGGGATCGAGCGTGTTCTTCATCGCGGCCTTCGCGGTATCGGCCTTCAGAAGTTCCGGGCCCGCGAAACTGAATCCGACGACGAGAATGCCACCGGCTTTGATGAATTGACGGCGCGATAGCGTCGGCGCGAGAACATTGGTTGGTTTTTCGCTCATGGTGGCCATCGCTTAACTCCTCTTCGCCATGATCGTGGCGGCATGTTGTACAGCTTCAATGATCGCGACGTAGGTTCCGCAGCGACAGAGATTCGGCGACGGCCCGGATGTGGTGAAGGCCTCTTTGATTTGCGCCAGCGTCGGATTTGCGTTGCTTTCGAGAAGTTCGGTCGCCTTGATCATCATGCCGTTCTGGCAGAAACCGCACTGCGGAGTCTGCTCTTCGATCCAGGCCTGCTGCACCGGGTGAAGCGTGGTTTTTGCCTCTTCCGCCGAGAGGCCTTTTTGCTTGGCCCACCTCGCGGGTAGACCTTCGAGCGTGGTGATCTCCTGGCCGGCGACGCTCGCGACGGGGGTAATGCAGGAACGCGCTTCCTTGCCGTCGACCAGAACGGCACACGCTCCGCACTGGGCGAGTCCGCAGCCGAACTGCGGGCCGATCAATTGCAGATCGTTGCGCAACACATAGAGCAGCGGAGTGTCGTCGGGCGCCTGAACCTCGTGCCGGACTCCGTTCACTTTCAGCGTGACCATAGAGAACCCCCTGAACTTTCCGCGTTCGGATAAACTGCTTTGGTAAGAACCCCTGTGTCTCGCGGACCCCAGTCCGCGGCTCTATTCTTGGCTTGTAGCCGACATCTTAACTCGCCGAACAGGATGACGCACGATCAACCTATGGGAGCCATGACGGCCACGTCGAACTTGGAATAGTACTTTTTGACGTCGCCGGCGCCATACTTGGCGCGAAATCTCTCGACCACCGCCGATACCTGCTTAGCGTCCGTGACCGGAGCAACCTTTAGCTGAGCGTCTGCCCCACGCGCATCGATCCGGATCGAGGGATTCTTGAGAACGTTTTTGTACCACTGCGTATCCGATCCGTTCACGGGCAGGAGATAAAGCTTGTCATCCTCCGCCACGAACCAGACCTGGTTTGAGATGGTGCGCCCTGACTTTCTGCCGGTCACTCGGATGGTAATTTCGCTTGATTCGGAGAGCCTGTCCTTAAAAGTGTCGTTCCGTTTTGCCATATCCACTCCGGTACGAAGGCCGATTGGTCGCTCTCGGCTCAGGCCTTCGAGAGCACTTCCTTTGCGACCATGATGGCGCTCATGGCATTCGGCCAGCCCGAATAGAACGCCAGGTGTGTGATGACCTCAATCAACTCTTCCTTCTTGACTCCGTTCTGCACCGCATGATTCAAGTGAAACCGCAACTGATCCGGACGGTTCATCGCAACCAGCGCTGCCACAGTCGCGAGACTGCGGTCGCGTTTGGAAAGCTCCGGACGTTCCCAAACGTCTCCGAAAAGGACGCGATCCGTGAGCTCGACAAGTTTAGGCGCGAAGTCACCGATCATTTTCTGTGCTGCCGGGGCTCTTTGCTCATACATTGCTCCTTGCGGTCTGTGTTCGCGTAGGACACTACTATCTGACGATTATGCCTAAAGCTCCTGGCGCGTGGGACGGAAAAGAACCTCGTTAATGTCCACGTCGTCCGGTTGGCGGATGACAAATGACACGATATTCGCAAATGTCTCTGCCGAGACTCCGATGTCCATGAATCTGCGGACACCCTCTGCCACATCCGGCTCAGTGATGCTGTCCACCAGGTCCGTCTTCATGATGCCTGGAGAAATCACCGTCGTTCGGATGTTGTACGGCTTGACCTCCTGCCGCAAGCCCTCCGAAATCACGAGCACAGCCGTCTTTGTCGCAGCGTAGACGGCGCTTCCCGGTCTCACTTCATGGCCGGCGACGGAAGAGGTGTTGATAATGTGCCCGCTCTTCTGCGCCTTCATGTGCGGCAGCGCCGCTGCAATCCCGTAGAGAACTCCTTTGAGGTTGACATCGATCATCTGCTCCCAGTCCTCGACCTTGAGGCGCTCAAGCGGAGAGTGAGGCATGATACCGGCATTGTTGAGAATGACGTCGACGCGTCCGTAAGTTTCCACTGCGCTATCCACAGATGTTTGACCTGCGCGCGGTCGGTCACATCCGTGGGTACGGCGAGCGCCTTGGCGCCCTTACTATTCAAGTCGGAAGCCAATGCCCGGATGCGCTCTGCGCGCCGTGCTCCGAGGACGACTGTTGCTCCTTGCGACGACAACAGTCGGGCCGATGCCTCGCCGACGCCACTACTTGCTCCCGTAATTACGATGACTTTGCCATCGATATTCATGCTCATGATTTGTCCTTCGACCAGTTCAAAATGAACTCTCGTTGCAAGCCCTCGACGAGAGTGAATCCTCTAGAAGCTCACGGGCGCTCGCTTGTCTTCGGACGTCAGGGAGCCTCCCTCGGCTAGCTTCTTCATGTTGCGGAGCATCTTCTCGAAGAGCGCACGGTAGTCCTCGACCTGCTTCTGGCGTGCGGCCTCGTCCGGTTGCACGGAGTCGTCCCATACAAGGGTGTAGTACAAGGTCGCGCTGCTCGCTCCGAGAGCGCGTGCCTCCAATGTCCCGTGGTACATCGGGTAAAGACCTGTGGTGCGCAGTGGTTGCGTGTAGGTGTAGCTATACCGAGTCTGTCCGACGATGATGGAGTGGCCGATGGTGCGAACAGCGCCCAACTCCCCCTCTTTGCCAGAGAGCAGCTCACAACTGCGGAAACCCCACTCGCCGATATCGCAGTATTTGCCGACGCGCGCCCAGACCTTCTCAATGGGAGCATGGACGACGATCGACATGGGCAGACTGACATAGTGGGGATGGGGATTGAGCAACGGATTCGTTGGCGGTGGCCGAAGGCTTCCGGCCGGCTTCGGTGGAAGCTTGCCACCTTCGGCGAGCACCTTCATGTTCTTTAACCAGTCTGAGCAGCGCGCGTGTCGAGCCTCTGCATCCCGTTGTCGTGCGGCGTCGTCTGGAAGAACGGAATCATCCCTCAACATCGTGTAAATCAGGCGCGTCGTGGTCGGGGTGAGAACTTCCGCTGCGAGCGTGCCGTGAGCCAGGTTGTATAACGTGTCCTTTCGAGGCGGCTGAGCATAGGTGTAACTGTATTGGGTCTGGCCAACCAACACTTCATCCACGATGGAGCGCACACTACCCGGACCACCATCCCCCTGCAGGTATTTGCAATCCTCCCACTCGGGTGAGTTCATCCACTCTGTGATGTCGCAGAATTTTCCGACCCGGGCCCAAACCTTATCGACGGGAGCATTGACGATGGTTGACTCGCTGATAACCACGTAATGAGGATTCGGTATCTGGAGAGGAGCCTGAGTCTGCGCTGAGCCGTATGGTCCAGCGGAAATCGTGCTCAGAAGAAAGAACGTGCCAACGCGACGAAAGATCAGGGTCGCGCCCATCCATCCCGAACCTGGAATGCCAACTCGCATGATGTTTCGCCTGTCACGGCCTTCTAGATATTGCTCATCCGCTCAATGTGTTCGGGATACCGAGCCCCTTGCACTGTGATCTTTGACGCGGCGCTTGCAATCTCAAGGAGATCGTCCGGTGTAAGTTGGAGCGCTGCCGCGCCGATGTTCTCGTCGAGCCGATTCAGCTTGGTCGTGCCGGGGATGGGAACGATCCATGGCTTCTGCGCCAGCAGCCAAGCCAGCGCGATTTGAGCCGGCGTTGCCTTCTTCTGCTGTGCGATCTTGCCCAGCAGATCCACGAGCGCGAGATTCGCTTTCCGATTTTCCTGGGTAAAGCGCGGCAGAGTGCTGCGGAAGTCGGTAGTGGGGAGCGGGGTATTCTCGTCCATCTTGCCCGTGAGGAAGCCTTTTCCCAGCGGGCTGAATGGAACAAACCCGATTCCAAGTTCCTCCAGAGTGGGCAGCAGATCCTGCTCGCGATCGCGAAACCACAGCGAGTATTCGCTTTGCACGGCGGTGACTGGCTGAACTGCATGGGCGCGACGAATCGTCTTTGCGGCCGCTTCCGACATGCCGAAGTGCTTCACCTTGCCCTGCTGAATCAGGTCCTTCACAGTTCCGGCCACGTCTTCGATGGGAACCTCGGGGTCGACGCGGTGTTGATAGTAGAGATCGATGGCGTCCACTCTGAGCCTTTTGAGCGAACCTTCGATCGATTGCCGGATGTGTTCAGGCTGGCTGTTGAGCCGAACCCAACCGGGACTGCCATCGGGCTTGAGTTCATAGGCAAACTTGGTGGCGATGACGACCTTCCCACGGAAAGGCGCAAGCGCTTCGCCCACGAGATCTTCGTTCAAGTACGGGCCATAGACTTCGGCGGTATCAAAGAACGTGACGCCGCGTTCTACGGCGGCGCGTAGAACAGCGGTCATTTCTTTTTTGTCTTTGGGCGGGCCGTAGGAAAAGCTCATTCCCATGCAGCCCAAGCCCAGAGCTGAAACTTCAAGATTGCTTTTCCCGAGCTTACGTTTTTGCTTTTGCATTTCTCATCCTTTATCCGAAGCTATGAATAATTTGCGTGAACTAGTAATGTTCCCAGACAATTCTCCAGTGTTCATCCGAGCGGGTTGACCTGACAATGAGCTGTTTGCCCGAGAGTTCGAACGCACGTGGCAGGTCCTTGCCGATAAGAGTTCGTACCAATGCGCCCTCAACGTGGAAGGTGAAAGTGTGACTACTTTCGTTGATCTCATATGTGCCAAAGGAGGCTTCGTACCCGCCTTGCGAGTACTGCTCAGGCCCAGCAGCGGCTTGAGTCTGAGGCTTGCGTTCCATGACTTGGACCGACATGTGGCCATCGCGGGTGAAGACCAGCAATCCGGTAGAGTCGGCGTTCTGAGTTTTTCCGTCAGAATCGGGCTGCTCGAGCCGGACCAGCCGCCACGCCCCGACAAAGAGGTCCCGAATTCCCTGATTTCCCGCATCCTGGCTGCTCGACGGTATCGTTGCTGCCAGAGCGATGCATAACAACACCAGGCTGAGCAAAAGCAGTTTTCGCATGTTTCGCTCCTGGTCCGGCTCTAGCTCGAAGGTTCGCTTCTTTGTTGGCGCTCAGCGACCCACCAGTTTTTGCAACTCTTCCGGGTAGCGAGCGCCTTGTAGCGGGATTTGCGCTGCTGCGTTTCCCAACTCCTGGAGATCTTTGGGCGAGAGTTGAACGTTCTCTGCACCGATATTTTCCTCGAGGCGATGCAGCTTGGTTGTACCCGGGATGGGCACGATCCACGGCTTCTGCGCCAGCAGCCAGGCGAGCGCGATTTGCGCAGGCGTTGCTTTCTTCTCCTGAGCGAATCTGCCCACAAGATCCACCAGCGCCTGATTCGCTTTGCGGTTCTCGGGCGTGAAGCGAGGAACGATGTTGCGGAAATCATTTTTGTCGAACTTCGTGTCGTCGCTGATTTTGCCCGTGAGGAAGCCTTTGCCCAGAGGACTGAAGGGAACGAATCCGATCCCGAGTTCTTCCAGCGTGGGGATCACCTCCGCTTCCGGCTCTCTCCAAAACAGCGAGTATTCGCTCTGCAGGGCGGTGACGGGCTGAACTTTGTGGGCGCGACGGATCGTCTGCACCCCTGCCTCGGAGAGTCCGAAGTGCTTCACCTTGCCTTGCTGAATCAGATCTTTCACCGCTCCCGCGGTGTCTTCGATCGGCACGTCGGGATCGACGCGATGCTGATAGAACAAGTCGATGACATCGGTATTGAGGCGCTTGAGCGACGCCTCGGCGACCTCCTTGATGTGCTCCGGGCGGCTGTCGAGGCCAGACTGCTTGCCGGTATTCGGATCCAGCTTGAACCCGAACTTGGTGGCGATGACGACCTGGTCACGGAGAGGAGCCAGAGCTTCACCTACGAGTATTTCATTGGTGAACGGGCCGTAGACTTCCGCGGTATCGAAGAAGGTAACGCCGCGCTCCACCGCCGCTCGAATAAGCGCGATCATTTCCTTTTTGTCTCCGGCCGGACCGTAGCCAAAGCTCATTCCCATGCAGCCCAAGCTGATGGCCGAAACTTCCAAGTTGCTTTTTCCAAGTTTGCGCGTTTGCATTGTCTCTCCTACGCCGCGAATGCCCATCCTGAGCACCGCAACCATGAGCATAGTGTCCTGAGCCCCCGGCGTCTTGCCTATTTCGATGAAGTTCTTGCCAGATTCTCTGATGGCCAATCAAGTTCACAGCTCGGGCTATTGAAGACCGGGCCAGCCGCAGGCCATGCGGACTCCATAGACACGACAACATCTTAGTCTCTTCCGACGAAGGAAGAGTTGCATCCCACTTTGTCCCCGGGCAAGAGAGTTTCTAAAGGAATTAGTGAAGACAGACGTAGAGACCTGCCGAACGCCAGAGTCATCCATAATTCGAGTGCGGTCCGGCAAGTGCCGGCAGCCTACTTGATGTTGTCAAGGATGGAGCCGACGATGCCACCAACCACGCCGCCTTCGACGGTCTGCCTCGAAACTTCCCGGGGAAGATAGCGCTCGATTGCGTGCGCGAGTCGCGCGATGGGCAACGTCTGCAGCCAGATTCTTCCGGGGCCGGTCAGCGCCGCCAGGAAAAGTCCGTCGCCGCCGAAGATCATATTCTTGATACCGGGGACGGTCGTGATCTGGAACGAGACGCTCGACTGGAATGCGCCGACGTGGCCGGGATGAACGCGCAGCGTCTCGCCGGGCTGAAGATCGCGGACGACCAGTTCTCCGGAGAGTTCGAGCCAGGCGGTACCTTGTCCGCTGACTTTCTGCAGGAGGAATCCGTCACCGCCGAAAATGCCCGCACCCAGCGACTGCTGGAAGCCTACACCGATCTGAATCTGCGAGGTCGCGCAGAGAAATCCCTGGCGGTGAATCATGTACTCGTGTCCCGGCGAAACATCCACGGGGACGATGTGGCCGGGCAACTTGGTGGCAAAGGCGAGCTCGCCTGGATAGCCGATGGCGCGGTATTCCGTCATGAAGAGAGAGCCGCCGCCGGCCACGCGCTTGAGCACACCGAAAAGTCCTCCTCCGCCACCGAACTGGGTGTGCGTGGTCAACTGAATGGAACTGCCCATCCAGGAAAGTTCTCCGGCTTCGGAAATGATGGACTCGTTGGGATCGAGGGCAAATTCGAGGACGGGCATGGTGGTGCCGGTGATGCGGCTCTGCATGGGCGATCTCCTGGTTCGAGGTTAGCTGATGCCGGTGCGCGAGCCGAATCCGGCTCGCGGAAACCACAGAGTATACCTTGCTTGCCTCTGGAAATCGCAGGGAGTTCACTCGTGCAGGTATGCCAGATTATCGAAGCGCAGGGAGTTGAAAACCTCGACCAGCTTCTCCGCCGTGAATTCTCTCATCTCGCGCCGCAGGAAAGAAACCCGCGGCAATATCCCGCGGCGCGATTGTTGCCGGAGACGAGTCGGGGCACTCAAGACTCGAAGGATCGCGAAGAAATCGGTGCCCTCAACTCGCGCTTGGCTTGGTTCGTCAGGCGGATCAGCGTCGGCGAGGATGTTTCTTTGCCGAGGCCTCGGATCCAGGTGGTTCACGGAATGGTTCCACGGAAATGCGCTCGTAGCGCACTTCCAGCACGCTCAGGTATTCGGTACCGCCCGGCAATTGAAGGACTACGCTGTCACCCGCTGCCGACTTCATCAACGCGCGTCCCAGAGGTGATACCCAACTGATGTGGTTGCGGTTGAGATCGATTTCGTCTGTGCCCACGATGCTCACCACTCGCGATACTCCCGCGGCATTGGCATAGTGTACGGTCGCTCCGAAGAATGCCCTCGTCGCCGCCTGCGCCGCTCTCGGAGCTTCCGGGTCCACCACCTCCGCGGCTTCGATTCGCTTGGTGAGAAAGCGAATCCGCCCATCGATCTGCCTTAGCCGCCGCTTGCCGTACTGATAGTCGGCGTTTTCACTGCGATCGCCGTTGCTGGCAGCCCACGCCACCACCTCCGTCACGGCCGGGCGTTCCCTGGAGAGCAGAAACCGGTGCTCATCTTTGAGGCGCTGCAGCCCGCTCGGCGTGATGTAGTTCTTGACTGGCGTTGCGGGCTCGTCCGCTTGCGGTTTTCTCGTAAACCCTTTTCGCATCTCGTAGTCTTTCCGGGAGTGTCCAGTGGAGTGTACCCAATAAAAGCGCAGGAACGCTGCGGCCCGGACTGATTGTTTCACGTTCTCAGGTAACTCGGGGCACAGCTGGCACGTATATCCCCACATTTCTGCGGGACGCTTGGCGTGCGTTCCTGCAGGAACACAACGTCATGACGGAATTGGGCAGACGATATCGTCATGACAGCTAACCCGAAGAAAATAGGTCGGGGAACGTCCCGTCTGTCCCCGGGCCTATCCCGGCTGGCCTCCTGAGCTTTACTTCTGGGGCCGCGACTCCGGCGGCACAAGACCTGCGAAGCGGTAGTACACAACGAGCTGGCCGTAGTGTTCACCGCTATGCTCGATGATGCCGTATGCAATGTCGATAACGCGCGCTTTCTGCTGAGGGAAATAAACAACCTCCGTCATCAGGCCTTTTTCGCCTTTCGACTGGATGGCGGCTGCGCCATCGGCAAAGGACTTCTTGACGAACGCGACGATGTCGGCCTTGGTCTTGTATAGCTCTCGCTTCGGATCTTCTGCCGCGGGAGGCTTCAGCCCCATCGCAGGATTCGTGAAGTAGTAGCATGAACCCGCCGCGTGCAGTAATTGCTCGGCGAAGCTCCGCTGCGCGGGTGTCGGCTTGAAGTCATATTTGTCCTCGGGAAAATCTTCGGCCAGCGCCGTCAGCTTGCGGCCAATCTCATTCCAGGAATCGAGCACAACTTTCGATTCCGGATCGGCAGGTTTGACGGCTGCATCTTTCTTCATCGCGTCCTGGGCATGGGCGGGGAATGCCCATGCCAGCAGGACGATAGCGAGAAACGGTATTCTTTTCATTTCTTTCTCCACGATTGAGTTTTGCGAATCAAAGCTTCAACTTCTTATTTCGCCTGCGCTAGCTTCGTAACCACTGCGGCAACTTTCTCGAGTGTCTCGTTCCAGCCCTCCAGTTGACCGCTGTTTTTCGCGCTCTCCATGGGTTCATTTCCAATGTAGGTGAGTTTCGTCTGGCCGTTTCCGAGATCCTCAAAGATGGTCACGTCGTACGCACCGTCGATAGCCTCATCTTCTATCCCTAATTCCGCAGGCTCAATCTTGTTTCCCTTCGAGTCCGAAAAGTACATGGAGGAAACGATCTTCTCGTGCAGAACAATCTCGTGGTATTCAACCGCATTCCAGCCCTCCTGCCCATCCGGCGTTCTCATGCAGAGGAGAGATTTTCCTCCCACGCGAAAATCCATCTTGCAAACCGGCGCAGTAAATCCCTTCGGCCCCCACCACTGCATCACGTATTTCGACTCTGTCCACGCCTTCCAAACCAATTCGCGTGGGGCATCGAAAACTCGTGTGACAACCATCCGCTCTGTCTCGTTCACCGTGTTACTTGTCATTTCTGACCTCCTCTTTTTTCATTTGCTTCACAACCACTTCCAGCTTGTCGAAACGCTCTTCCCAAAACCCGCGATAGCTGATCGCCCAGTCGCTGACTGTCTTGATCGCCGCTGGCCTGAGCGTGCACACACTCTCTCGTCCACGCTTCGTCTTGATCACAATTCGCGCCCGCACCAGGTAGGCGATATGTTTTGAAATCATCTGCTGCGAAAGTGCAAACGGTTCCGTCAATCCATGCACAGAGGCAGGCCCATGGGAGAGTCGTGCGACCATCGCCCGGCGGGTTGGATCCGACAGAGCCGCAAACGTTGTACCTAATTTATCCACAACCATATGGTAGTGGATTATCTGTCCATGTCAAGTGTGAATTTTGGGTGGGGGCCCAGGCTTTCATAAGTTCTGAACAAGGGGTTGCCCCGCCCTTCCCGCGTTCTGTGCGGGAGGGTGGGCTTTTGACCCTGTTGATAGGGCTCCTGTCAAACTGGTTTGACGTGCATTCATGCAGACTGTAGTGCGCGCGGAGGGCCCACCCTCCCGCAAAAAGCGCGGGAAGGGTGGGGCAACCCCGATTTTGGGAATCTGTGAAAACGTGGGCCAGTAGAAGGTGATCTCGTCACTTGGCCTGGATTCTGGGCGGATTACGGACAATATCTCTTTCTCAAACATCAACAAGCAGTATGGCAAGCAGTTGCTCTTCGTGGATACTTCATTTCATTTGAATCCCGGCGAAAAAGTCGGGCTGGTCGGTCCCAATGGGGCGGGCAAGACATCGGGGGCTGGCCCATCCTTTCATAAGTTCTGAACCTGGGGTTGCCCAACCCTTCCCGCGTTCTGTGCGGGAGGGTGGGCTTTTGACCCTGTTGGTACAACCCCCAGCCGTTCGCGGCGACGCGCCGTCCATTGCGACTCGATTTCCACTGGGCCTTCCACTCCTGTCGCGTAGTGTGCGAAGCTGCTCCATTTCCAATTCTCTGGGCGCTCCGCCAATCCACGCTTCACAGGATTGCGGTGGATGTAGCGCAGCTTCTCGATCCGTTTCGCCTCGCTCCACACCGGGAAGTCGTAATAGCGAACTTGCCAGAATCGCGGCTGATTGGGCGCCTTCAACTTATGGGATGTAATCTGCTTCAGCATCTGTATCACTAGCGAAAGTTTCCCTCGCTCGGGTTCGCTTAGAAGAAGGTGGACGTGCTCCGGCATCACGACGTAACCGGTCACAAACGAGCCATACCAGCGGCGAACGCGCTCAAGTTCCCGCTCGAACGTATCCCGGGCGGCGACGGAATCCAGCAGCTTCATGCGCTGATAGCAGCTGAATGTGATGAAGTGCAGGCAGTGCTGGCTGTCGTACCGAACTGGCTTGATGTGCATTCATGCAGATTGTAGTGCGCGCGGAAGGCCCACCCTCCCGCAAAAAGCGCGGGAAGAGTGGGGCAACCCCATCTTGGGAATTTGTGAAAGAGTGGTCCAGTAGAAAGTAATCTCCTCACTTGGCCCGATTCTGCACGGATTAACGGGCAAACATTCAATAATCCAACGTGCCAGTATCGGCCGGAAAGTTTCTGGGCGGGCTACACTGCAGCTAAACTATTTAAGAGGCACGGTGCCGCGAGTGCTCCTTCAAAATGATCTCTTTCTCGAACATCAATAAGCAGTATGGCAAGCAGTTGCTCTTTGTGGATGCTTCGTTTCAGTTGAATCCCGGCGAAAAAGTCGGACTGGTCGGTCCCAATGGGGCAGGCAAGACAACGCTCTTCCGGATGGTGGTCGGCGAGGAAACTCCCGACGAGGGCGCGGTCTCTGTCCCCAAGAAGTTGACGATCGGCTACTTTCGCCAGGACGTCGAGGAAATGCAGGGCCGTTCGGTTCTGGATGAAGCGATCGCAGGTAGCGGACGCGTCGGCGATCTACACCACGAACTCGAAGCCTTACAGAGGGAAATGTCCGACCCCGAAAAGGCGGATGATATGGATCGCATCCTTGATCGCTTCGGTCACGTTCAGGAGGAGTACGAACATTTGAGCGGTTACGCGCTCGAATCGCAGGCCCGCGAAGTGCTCCACGGTCTGGGTTTCAAAGATGATCAGATTGACGGCGACGTGGGCGCTCTGTCCGGCGGATGGAAAATGCGAGTTGCGCTGGCACGCGTCCTGCTCGGAATGCCGGACGTATTGCTGATGGACGAACCGACGAACCACCTCGACATCGAATCCATCATCTGGCTGGAGCAGTTTCTCAAGTCATTTCCCGGCGCGCTGCTCATGACCTCGCACGATCGCGAGTTCATGAATCGTCTGGTCTCAAAGATTGCAGAGATTGATGGCGGCGAAATCATTACCTACTCGGGTGACTACGACTTCTACGAGCGCGAAAGGGCGGTGCGAGAGAGCAACCAGCAGGCAGCGTTTGCCCGGCAGCAGTCCATGCTTGCCAAGGAGCAGCGCTTCATTGATCGGTTCAGAACGCACGCGGCCAAAGCGGCCCAGGTGCAGAGCCGGATCAAGGCCTTGGACAAGATCGAGAAGATCGAACTACCCAAAAAACGGCAGGTCGTGAAATTCGACTTTCGTGTTCCACCCCGGTCCGGCGAACAGGTGGCCGTCCTTGAGAATCTGCACAAGAGTTACGGCCCGCGTGTGATTTACGAAGGGTTCAATCTGACCATCCGCCGCGGAGAACGCTGGGCCGTCATGGGAAGAAACGGCGCTGGCAAGACTACGCTTCTTAAAATGATTGCCGGAGCCAGTGCTCCGGATGCGGGAAGCGTGCGGCTCGGCGCCAGCCTGCAGATGGGCTACTTCGCGCAACAGTCTTTGGATTTGCTCAATTCCGATCTCACCGTTAGCGAACAGCTACAGCAAGATTTTCCCCAGGACAGTATTGGGGCACTGCGGAACCTGGCGGGAGCATTCCAGTTCTCAGGCGACGACGTGGATAAGAAGATCCGCGCACTCTCCGGCGGAGAAAAGTCACGGCTGGCGATAGCGCGCATGCTCTTCAACCCGCCAAACTTCCTGGTGCTCGACGAACCGACAAATCACCTGGACCTTGCGACCAAGGAAATGTTGGTGGACGCCTTGAAGGATTTTGAAGGCACCATGATCTTCGTATCGCATGACCGCATGTTCCTTCGCGGTCTCGGCTCACGTGTGCTGGAGCTGGGCGGTGAGAGCGGTACGGACCGCAATCCCACTGTTTATCCTGGGTCGTACGTTGAGTATGTGCAGAAGCTGGGACATGAGGCGCCTGGGATCTATTCGTAGCCTGCACCTTAGGCAGCAAGTTCCCGGAAGCATCCGTTCAACCACTCCGAGATCACGAGCAATCCCGGAAGTCATTGCGGGCGAGAAGTGGGCTTGTGGGATGTTTCACCACTTACGTTAACAATAGCGTTTCGGCCCGATCGCGGTTCGTTTGTCGTCAAGGGCAAGTCGGTGCGGATGGTGCGCTTGTGCATCGATCGTGTCCGTAAGAAACTGCCAGATTGTGCGGTTTTTGACAAAGATGTCGATCGAAAATCCCTTACGTTTACGCCACGTCAAAGCGAATCCGTCCTCGAGGAGCGTCCGCGGATTTTGAGTCCGCGGCGTCTGCCAGTTCCGCCATGATAATAAACAACTTAAATAAGAACTCCTGTAAAACTGTGTAAGTGGATGTGTCAGTATTTGGGTACATTCCGTGCCTTACCCCGCTCAGAAATCCCCGCGAATGGAGAACACATGGCGCCCCGCCGGTGTGCATGTCATATCATTGTTGCGGCAAAGGAGCAGCATTCATCCCAATTTATGTTCACGCGAATGATAGTTTGTCTTCTCTTGACCCTGATCTCGGCCCAAGGCTTGTCTGGCGCCGATTTTGCCATAAAGGTGACCGACAAGAATTACCTCGATACGCAAGGTTTCAGCGTTTTTCTTTACGACAGCACGTACCATCCGGTTTTTGTGGACCAAAAGAACACGGCGATGGAGATGATTCTCCATGGCCAGCGCATCGCCACCAACGGCGACGTGCGCCTGATGCCAACGCCCGAGCAGTGGGACCTGGTGGCAACTCTCAAAGATCGCCATGCCGACAAGGCGAACAACCGGCTCAGCGCCGACCTAGCGTTCCCGACTTTCGACTTCAGTTACACAATGGAAGTGGCAGCGGAACCAGGCGGCGTGAAGGTCAGCATCAATCTCGACAAGCCGCTACCACAGAAACTGGCGGCGCGGGCGGGCTTCAACCTGGAGTTCCTGCCCTCGATCTACATGGGCAAGGCTTACCTGGTGGACGGGACCAAAGCAGGCATCTTCCCGCGTACGCCGAATGATCCGATGACGAAGGTTTTGCCTCTTCCGGATGAGCCGAAAAAGGCGTACTACCTGGAGGACTGGGACAAAGCCAAGGGATACACGCAGCCGCTGCCATTCGCCGAGGGAAAGAGCATCACCTTGGGGATCGACGACGCGCTGGCTCGGTTGAACGTGGTATCGGATACGGCCGACCTCATGCTGTTCGATGGACGCGACCGTGCACCGAATGGCTGGTTTGTGTTGCGTTCGCTCATCCCTCCGGGCAAGACCACCGGCGCAATCGTCTGGCACATCAGGCCGGACGTGATTCCGAACTGGACGCGGCCGCCGGTGATCGCGCACAGCCAGGTCGGTTATGCGCCGGGCTTCTCCAAGGTGGCGGTGCTCGAACTCGACCCGAAGTACAACGCTCCGAAGACGGCCAGAGTGCTGCGCCTGATGGAAGATGGATCCTACAAGCAGGTGTTCGAGGGGCCGATCACGTCTTCAACACCATGGCTGCGCTACGTCTACTCAAAATTCGACTTCACCCCCGTGAAGAACCCCGGCCTCTATGTAATCGAGTACGCAGACCAGCGCACGGCGCCCTTTCCCATCTCAAAGGACGCTTACGCCAACATCTGGCAGGACAGCCTCGACCATCACCTCGCGGCGCAGATGGATCATGTTTCCGTTCGCGAAGGCTACCGCATGTGGCACGGTGCTTCGCACCTGGATGATGGCCGCATGGCGCCGGTAGTTGGAGAGCAATTCGACAATTGGAACCAATCCACAGCGACCGACGGAAAATACAAAGGCGGCGATCACATCCCTGGCATGAACGTGGGCGGCTGGTACGACGCCGGCGACTTCGACCTCGAGGAGCCTGCGCAACTGAGCGTGATTCAGAGTCTGGCTCTAGCGTATCGCGAATTTAATCTCAAGTACGACGAGCTAACGGTGGATGAAGGGACGCGTCAGGTCGAGATGCATCGTCCCGATGGCGTGCCGGATACGGTGCAGCAAGTGAAGCACGGCGCACTGCTCATCCTGGCGCAGTTTCATAACATCGGCCACGCCATCCGGGGCACTCACGAGCCAGATCTACGCCAGTACACGCAGGTGGGCGACGGAGCGTCGAAAACTGACGGCCGCATTTACGACCCGAAGCTCGGCCCGAACGAAACGAAGGGCGATTACTCCGGAAAGCCGGATGATCGCTGGATCTTCACTACGAACAATCCATTTTTCCAGTGGAACGCCGTTGCAGCCCTCGCCGCGGCAGCCGATACGCTGAAAGGCTGGGATGACGCATTAGCAAAAGACTGTCTTGAAACCGCGATCAAAGCATGGAATGACACGAAGGCGAATCCAACGCTGTATCCGACATCCAGCGGGCCAGACCGAGAAACTCCCGCAAACGGTGTGCTGGCGGCCTCTCAGGGTGTTGTCTCTGGCGAACAGGGCGCTCGTAAACCAAAGAGCATCTCGGGTGCTGCAACAAACTCTGCCACACCGGCAGTTCCACCGACCGGCTTCGGCCGCGGCCGATCTTTTGTCGGCATGGACTGGGCCGCGGCTCTGGAATTGACCATCGCCACCAATGGTGCCGAGCCATACAAGTCCCGGCTCAAGGAGTTGTTCCCTCAGATGATCACCCCGGAACAGATGGACTTCAACGGTTGGGAAGCAGTCCGGGCATTGCCTTACTTGGATCCGAGCGCGAAAGATCAAATGCGGGAAGCGGTGAAGGCATACATGGCGGGTTTGGACAAGCAGTTGGACGCCACCCCGTTCGGCGTGCCCCCGAGCCTGGGCACGTGGGGCGGATCGGGCGCAGTGGTTGACATGGCTATCCGGATGTACTTTCTGCACAAGACGTTTCCGGATATTGTGAGCTCCGAATACACACTTCGCGCCGTCAACTACATTCTCGGCACGCATCCGGTGTCCAGCACTTCGTATGTGGCTGGCGTCGGTACGGTCTCGAAGACGAAGACGTACAGCTACAATCGCGCCGACAATGCTTACATCCCGGGTGCCGTGATTCCGGGATACATCATCATCAAGCCCGATTTTCCGGAGTGCATCGACGACTTCGGATTCCTGTGGTTCGAGGATGAAGCCGTCGTAGCCGGGTCAGCAAGCTGGGTCGTCGCCGGCAACGCCGCGGACGCAATCATTCAGGAATCGAAGTAGGCCCAGTACGAAAGGCGCTGGAACAGGAATAGTCTTGCTCGATGCGGCTCAAAGGGTGAAGGTTCGATCATTCCTGGTCTTCTCGGCAAGCTTCAGTGCCATATCTACTTCCGAGCGGGCGGTTGCAGCTCTGTTCATAAGGCAAGCGGGTGCGAGGGCCGTTGAATGTCGAAGTACGAGGTTAGTCTTCATCGAATATACTTGCCGTCCATTTCCATGGCGGGTCGGTTCCAGAGAATCGAGCAACGCTGAAAATGACAAGCGGGCGATCTCGGTCTGCGACATCTGTACTGTCGTTAGGGGTGGCGCCATGAACTGGGCGAGCTTGATGTCATCGAATCCTACGACCGACAAATCTTGCGGAATATTGAGACAGAGGTCGAATGCCGCTCGCATCACGCCGATGGCCGTCATATCGTTTGAACAGAGCACAGCGGAAGGGCGATCAGGCACGGCAGCGAGAGCAGACAATGCTTTCATGCCGGCTTCGATCGTGTGATCCCCATGGACGAAAAGTTCCGGAAGAAGCTCTAAGCCAATTTCCTTCATGCATTTTTCGACCGCGGATCTCCGTATGCTGGCGGTTTTCAAATCTCGTGGGCCGCCGATAAAAGCGATACGCTCGTGTCCCAATGCCGCCAAGTGCTGTACAGCCTGCCGCCCTCAACGCTCAGTGACTCTCAACCCTAACTGGGGCGGAGTGACTGAGGCAAACACGTTTGGAACGCATGAGTTCATGGACTTCATCGATCAGATCGGGGCGGAAGCGTATGTCTCCGTCAATGTCGGTTCCGGTACTCCACACGAAGCGGCCGAGTGGCTGGAATATATGACGGCCGCTGCACCGACTACCCTTGCAAAAGAACGTGCCGCGAACGGGCATCCAGTTCCATACAAAGTCGCATTGCTCGGCATCGGTAATGAAAGCTGGGATTGTGGCGGCAACATGACTGCTGACTACTACGTCAGCCAGATGAAGATCTACAGCCGCTTCGTAAGAAATTTCAATCCCGCGCAGCAAGGGAAGCAGCAGATGCTCAAGATCGCCGTCGGTCCGGGCGGCGATGGCCCGCGATGGACCGACTGGACGGAAACCGTCATGAAGGCTTATCAGCAACACACGTGGAGCTGGGACATCAACGGACTTTCCATGCACAACTACACGGTTGGGCACTGGCCGCCTTCCTATGCGTCGGTGGGATTTGGTGAAACTGAGTACAGCGAAATTCTCAAATCCACTTTGGAGATGGAAGGTCTCATCAGCAAGCACTCGGCGATCATGGACAAGTATGACCCCGACAAGAAGGTTGCGCTCATCGTTGACGAATGGGGAGGCTGGTACGCGCCGTTACCGGGCAGCAATGCGGGGTTCCTGGTCCAGCAGAACAGCCTGCGCGACGCCATTCTCGCGGCCCTGAACCTCAATATCTTTGTTCGTCATGCCGACCGGGTACGCGGCGCTAACATCGCACAGATGATCAATGTGCTGCAGGCAATGATCATCACGGACAAAGAGAAGATGGTCCTGACCCCAACCTATTACGTCTTCAAGATGTACGTACCGTTCCAGAACGCCACATTCGTGCCGGTGACTTTTGATGCTGGTTGGTACACACATGGGGCCGTGGCGGTGCCCCGAGTGGACGCGATCGCAGCGAAAGACGCGAACGGCAAGTTGTGGCTGGAGATAACCAATCTCGACCCCAACGAATCGGTCGAAATCGAGGCGGGTCTGGCTGGTATCACAGCCAAGTCAGCGAGCGGAGAAACTCTGACAGCGCCGAAGGTGGACAGTGTTAATACTTTCGCCGCAGCTAACACAGTCATGCCAAGGCGGATCTCAGCGACGGTGCAGAGTGGAAAGCTGACTCTGAAACTGGAGCCCAAATCTGTAACCGTCGTCTCAGTTGAGCAGTGAAGTTAACTGGATTCGGCGGATTTCAACTCTGAAGCTCACGGCAGAATTACCGGGCAGCCAGCGCTATAGTTCACATTCGACGACAACGAAGGAGAAAAACATGCGGCGATTCGCAATACCGATCTTATTATCTTTGAGTTTTTGTTGGGCACAGGAATCAGAGAGTTTTCAGCCCTCTACGACGAATGTCTGGGCAGCAGAGTATCCGAGGGTTGACGGTGCCGGGAGAGTACGGATTCGCGTGAAAGCTCCAGATGCTACGAAAGTCCGACTGAACTTCTGGAGCGGTCCGAAACTGGACATGGAGAAACAGCAGGATGGATTCTGGACCATCACCACTCCGCCGCTTGTTCCTGGTTTCCACTATTACACGCTGATCATCGACGGTGCCGAGGTCAGCGATCCCAACACTCACGCCTTCTTCGGAGGGGGCAAGCCGGCGAGTGGCGTGGAAGTTCCGGAGCCAGGCTCTGCCTATTATTCGGTGCAAGATGTGCCGCACGGCGCAGTTCGCGAGGTCTGGTACAACTCGAAAGTGACGGGCACCTGGCGGCACGCATTGGTTTATCTCCCGCCGAATTACGATACGCAAACAAAAGAGCGCTATCCAGTGCTCTATTTACAACACGGCGCCGGCGAGGACGAGACCGGTTGGGTGCGTCAGGGCAACGCCAATTTCATCCTGGATAATTTGATCGCGGCCAAGAGTTGCAAGCCAATGATCGTGGTGATGGCCTACGGCTACGCGCACCGCGCCGGCGAGGCGCCTGTCGATTTGTTCGCAAAGGGGTTTGGGTCACCTGAAATGTTGAAGGCGATGCAGGACATGGCAGCGGCGTTTGAAGATGATGTGACGCAAGCTCTCATCCCCTACATTGATTCCACCTTCCGCACGATGTCCGACCGCGACCACCGCGCGATGGCAGGTCTCTCGATGGGAGGTATGCAGACCTTCCAGATCACGCTGGATCATCTGGATATCTTTTCTTACATCGGCGGCTTCAGCGGAGCAGGCGGGATGCTCGTGCTCGGAAATCGCAAACTGGATCCCAAAACTGACTACAACGGAGTGTTCGCTGATCCGGCAGCATTCGCGAAGAAAGTGCACTTGCTCTGGCTTGGTGTCGGAACCAATGAGCCTGAGAGGATGCGCGCGGGACTCCAGAGACTGCATACGTCCCTACTGGAAGCTAACATCCAGCACGTCTTCTACGAATCACCGGGTACCGACCACGAGTGGCAGACCTGGCGCCGCGATCTGAAGGATTTTGTACCGCGACTCTTCTGAACCCAGCCAGGCTCAAGGGTCGAGGCTCGGGGACCCTGAGAGTGTGGAAGAGGCGTGTAAGCCATGCTCACTACAGCATTTTGTAAGTAAATTTACTACTTTCAGTTGGATAGACTAAACGCTAGTTGGTCATATATTGGCGCAAAGTCCGCTTCGTCTGCTGCACAGGTTCATCGCATGCGGAGAGCGAGCCCAAGTAGCCCCGTATTTTATGGTTTTTTGAAATGGTGCCGGGAGGGGGAGTCGAACCCCCAAGACCCGAAGGTCGGCGGATTTTGAGTCCGCTGCGTCTGCCAGTTCCGCCATCCCGGCGCTTCGTGGAAGTGCTTGATTTCACGTATTGTTTCACATTCGATTTATCAAAACTGCGAATGTGAAGCTGTGAAAGTATCGCTGGATTTCCACAGATTTCTCGCCACTTGCCCTGAAGTGCGACGGCGGCACTTCCTCGGGGCAAGATGCCACCCGGATAAATTCCAAGAGCGCCCTACGAGATTCTACCACCGCTCGCACGACAGCCCAATCCCCGAATCATTGGCAAGTGTCCTCTAATGTGGTTTTGAGAGGCTGCTAATTCTTTTGCCAGTCGTGCTCCCGAACGCTGTGTTCTAGGCGTTGGCCGGGGGTTCGCACGCGGCAATGCGTCCCAACTCATTAGACAAAACTAAGGAACTAAACGCAGGTGCGAGGAAATGGGAATCCGAGGGCTACCGGCAACTGATCCTCACGAACGAGATTCAACCACCTTCCGCGCTCGTATCGATAGCTCTGACAATCACTTGCAAATGAAAGCAAAGATCCGACCCTAAGTGCGCGGGAGCTTCATTGGGTTGGCGCATCATCTGCCTATCAAATGCGCAGGCTGCGATCGATATCCTGCCGGTCGCGCCATTTTGCCGACAGTCGTCGTGTTGCTCGGGGCAAAAGGCGAATCGACGGGCGCCTAAGGTCGCGGTTCATCACTTGGAGGAATTCTCGAATGCGGACGATGCAATGGGTAGGTGCGTTTCTGATAGTGAGTTTCGTTTCACTGTGTGGTTGTGGCGGCGTCAGCACCGGAGGCGCCAGCACTCCGACATCGCCCAGCCCGTTAAGCGCGAGCAATATCAATCTGATCTTCGTGGTCAGCCAGGATCTCACCGATAATGCAGCCGGGGACATTAATCCAGCCACCTCTAATCTTACGAATGAGGGCTTGCAGCGAACGCTCCTCATGGCCCCGTTCCTGCAACAGAACGTATTGGGCGGAGAAAATGTAACCGGCATCTATGCACTCGAACCGATGACCCACCAGCAAACAGCAAACCACTATCCCGACATGGTCGGCATGGAGACGGTTCAGCAGTTCGCCATGCTCAACCAGATCACCCTGTCGAGTGACGGGCAAGGATTGAATCAAAGCACTGGCAACAATTTTCCGGTCAATGCATCGTATGCGGTTGGGTCGGTTCCGAGCGGGGTGGTCTCGCCGTCGACGGCGCCCGCAGGTTATGCCTGTCCGGGTTGCCAGGGGATCGATTTCAGCGACGCGGGAAGCGATAACGAGATTCTGGTGAGCGATATCGTTCAAGCCGACACTCCAGGCTTTTATGTGTTCTCGGCGCCCTGGGAAGTCACGAGCCTCCTGATGGCCAACATTAATACACTCGAAGGCTATAACCTGACTCTGCCCGCGAGCTATCGAGGTCCTAACTATATCTACGCGATGTCGATCTCGACTTCGGAAAGAAGCGCCGCCCTGATTACCTACAACAGTAATCTGAATCCGGCTTCCACCTATCCCGTACTGCCTCCGCCGGCGATTGTGCCAAGTCCGTGCGCGACCCCGGCTTTCAGCATTACGGTGACTGGGGGCGTGAATGGAGCCGTAATTCCGGCGGCGATCAATACCAACGAGACGCTTTATATGGTCCGCCACGCCAACGCGCATCCCACGGCGTATTTTTCCGACGGCAACTACGTCGCCGCGGGACAATGGCGAGCGCTTGACATACCCAACGCGTTGAGCGGCAAACTCAACCCGGCCCCCACCCAGGTCTATTCGCTGGATCCCGCCCAGGTTGCCGTTGGAACCGAAAATGCCGCGGGCAATGCCAACTGGTCGCATCTCACGCCCGCATTGACCATCGAGCCCTATATGCCATTGCCAACAACCTGCCTTACAATCTGGCCGCGAATTTTCTGATGTCCGATCCGAACGGGGCTCAGGAAACCAGCAATTTTTTCTTCACCAACCCAGCCGTAACCGGGTGGACCAACCCGCAATTCTCCGGGCAGACGTTTCTGATGGACTGGGAGCATAGTCAGATATCTGCAGCCGTCAATAAGCTGATCGGGAGCTACTACACCGCCGCCCCAGCCCTGGCACCGGTTGCACCCATCTGGCCGGTCCAGGATTACGACACGATTTGGACTGTGGCGCTGGACAACGCAGGAAATCTGACCGTCAACAACGCGCTCTGCGAGGGCATCAACTCGGCCACGCTGCCCGCCACGGCACCGCAATTCTAGACGTCGGCAGACCCGAAGTAAGAGGCATCTCGATTTCTTCTCTGGAGCAAGGAAACCGACGTGCACCGAACTCATGGACAGTTCAATTTTGTTCGCTATTCCTAATGCTTTCCTAATGCCCCGATTCGAAGCAGGGTCGCTATCATTCAGATAACTGGAGTCAATCCGTGAATACTCTTCTGACTAGTCGTAGATTCTTCCCTTGGCTGGCTGGTTCGCTGGTCGCGATGCTTCTGGTGGTTCTAAGTGGATGCAGCGGAGTTAGCAACGGTCTCCATAACTCCAATTCGAGAGGGCCGGCGCCCGCTGATTTGAGTTATGGCGCCAGCCCTATCTCCTGTACCCAGGGCGTTGCCTTGACGGTGATGAGCCCGACGAGCAGCGGGGGCGCAGTGACTGCTTACAGTGTGACTCCGCCTCTTCCAGCAGGGATTGTTCTGAATAGCAGCAGTGGCCTGATTAGCGGAACGCCAATCAAGGCAAAGACCGTGACAACTTATACGGTAACGGCGTCAAACTCGGGTGGGAGCACCACGGCACCGTTGACGATTACGGTGAATGTGGCTGCGCCATTGAGCCTGAAATATTCGAGCACCACCGCCTATTACACGGTCGACATGCCCATTCCAGAGAATGTGCCGACCGTCACGGGAGGGGCACCGGCGGAGTTCAGTGTGACACCGAACCTTCCAGCCGGTTTGCTGCTCAGCCCCGGAGCGCCGGTCGCGGGCCCGGCCGGTCCGACAATTAGCGCGGGTGCCATAGTTGGTACACCCCGAAGTGCGAGCGGCCCAACAAGCTATACGGTGACGGCAACGAATTCCTCGGGCAGCGCCACGACGACGCTGACGATTACAGTGTTGGCTGCAGGAACGAACTTGGCCCCGGCGGGCCTCACTTACAGCGCGCCAGCGCCGGTTTATTCGGCAGGGATAGCGATCACGCCGAACATGCCGGTGCTTCGGGCCGGCCAAGCGCCGGTGACTTATAGCGTGAGCCCGAGGCTGCTAGGCGGTCTGCAGATGAGCCGGGCGGGTGTCCTCAGCGGAACTCCACAGGCCATCTCCTCCTCGATTGTTCCCCCGCCGCCAGTTACTGCAAGTTATGTAGTAACCGCCGCGAACGGCTCCGGCAGCACCACAGCTCCGCTGACCATTACCATCTACAATGCGCCGCAAGCAGTTCCAAATCTAGGACAACAGATCACTCCACTGGCGGTTTCAAATTCCGCTTTTCAGTTTCTGGATGCGGGCTTTGTCGTAACTGATCCCATCGACACGACAGTACCCCCGGTGGAGTGGATGGCCGGGCAGGCGTCCAGCACGGTAGTAAGTCCGGATGGGAATACGCTGCTGGTTTTGACCTCCGGGTTCAACCGCGTGTATCAGGACGGGTTCCCGTTCTTTGATCCCCTGTACTCCAGTGAGTACGTGTTCATCTACAACATTCAGTCCGGCGCTCCGATTTTCAAGCAAGCTGTGCCCATTCCTAATAGCTATCACGGAATTGCGTGGGATACCGGTAAGGATGCCCAGGGGAACTACAATCAGGCTTTTTATGTGTCCGGTGGAATGGGCGATGCTCCCTTCGGGACCGACCCTATCCCGTACTCGTATCCCGATGGAAAGCCAAAGGCGACGAACAATGGGGACAATGTCCACGTCATCCAGCTGAATGCGGGTGTGTGGGCGCAGACTGCTGAACGGAATCTGGGCCAGAATCCCACGCTGGGGATCGCGTTGGGGCATCCTTCGGGCAACGGCCTGCCTGTGCCCAACACCGGATTCGCGTCGGTGAACGCGGCAGTTTACGTGGCCCCGTGCGCAGCCGGATTGGCAATTTCGAATGACGGCAATGTGCTGGTCGTGGCGAATTACTATAACGACTCGGTCACGATATTCATGGGAGGGTTGGGCGCATGGGTGCAGCAATGGCAGCCACCGCAGCAGGACACAGGGACGCTGCAGGGATCTGGAACGCTCGAGGGAACGGAACTCGATCTGCGTCCCGGCACTGGCTTAGCCGGAGGCGAGTATCCGTTCTGGGCCGTAGTGACGGGCAATGGAACTCCGACCAATCCGTATACCGCATACGTATCGAGTTTGCGGGACCGCGAGATTGATGTGGTGGGTCCGCTTACGACGTGCACTGTGTACAACCAGGCGACTTGTCCGAATCCGATGAGAGTTTTGGCTCGCATCCCGGTTAAGGGCCAGCCCAACAAGATGACGATGAATCAGGCCGGGACGCTTTTGTATGTGGCCGAGGACGAGTCGGACACGGTCGATGTGATAAACCTGGCGACGAACTCGATCGTCGAGAGCATTCCCGTGATCGCTCCCCCATCCGTGATGCAGGCTTACTCTCTGACGCAATATACCGGCGCGAACACCAACAGCGTGACGCTCTCGAAAGACGAGAAATATCTCTACGTGACCAATGGCAATCTGAACAACGTGGCAGTAGTGCAGTTAGGAGGAACTAATAGCGGAGACCACGTCATAGGACTTATTCCAACCGGATGGTATCCAAACTCTGTGAGCCTCAGCCTTGATGGATCATGGGCGTACGTGATTAATGCAAAATCGCCGACCGGACCGAATCCGCACTGGTGCTATGTTTATGGCCCGGCGAACTATCCCACGTGCATGCCCGCCAATGAGTACAATCCGCAACTAACTAAAGCCGGCCTGCAAAGCTTTCCGCTGGCGGGCGCGCTGGCGCAGCTTCCAGCATTGACCGCGATGGTCGCCACCAACAACCGGTTTGGCAGTACGTCCACTACCAGTGGAGTGATGGCGGCGATCCATCAGGGCATCCAGCATGTAATTTATATCCTCAAGGAAAATCGGACCTACGACCAGATTCTGGGCGACCTGCCGCGGGGTAATGGCGATCCCACGCTGGCGCTGTTCGGACAAGCCATCACGCCCAACCAGCATAACCTCGCCGCGCAGTTCGTTACCCTGGACAACTTCCGCGCCAGCGCCGAGACCAGCAACGACGGGTGGCCGTGGAGCACTTCCGCTCGCGCTCCCGACGTAGTGGAACATCAATTCCCGGTGAATTACGCGCAACGCGGGTTGAGTCTCGACACGGAAGGATTGAATCGCAGCGTCAACGTTGCCCTGCCCACCGTGGCCGAGCGCCAAGCCTCCGATCCTCTTTTCCCGGGCGGGGCATTGTCGCCGGACGCACCCAACGCTGAAAATCTGCTGCCTGGCCAAGCCGATGTCGATGCGCCGGATGGACCGGACGATGAAGTCAATGCCGGGTATTTGTGGAACAACGCACTGCGGGCCGGTCTCACGGTTCGCGACTACGGTTGGTTCGTCGACACGACTTGCTATAACGCTGCGCCGTGTCAGACTCCTCTGGTACACGATCCGTTCTCTACGAACACGATCGTCGCGCCTTCGACCAACGCCGCTCTCGCGCCGTTCACCGATCCGTATTTCCGCGGCTTCGATCCCTCGTTCCCCGATTACTACCGCTTTAAAGAGTGGGAGCGGGACTTCGACGCCAATTATGCGAAGAGCGGACTTCCGAATTTGACTCTGGTCCGCTTCATGCACGACCACACCGGAAACTTCGCGACCGCGATCGATCTGGTGAACACTCCCGACCGGGATCAGGCAGACAACGACTACGCGGTTGGCTTGCTGGTCCAGAAAATCGCCAACGGTCCCGCCTACAAAAACAACACTCTGATCTTTGTCGTGGAAGACGATGCGCAGGATGGCGGCGACCACATCGATTCCCATCGCACCACCGCGTATGTGGCGGGCGCCTACGTGAGAGATGCGGTGGTCTCGACGGCATACACGACGCTCGATTTCCTGCGTACTATCGAAGAGGTTTTGGGACTGCCGCCGATGAACCTCAACGACGCGCTGGCCACGCCCATGACCGACATCTTCAATACGGTGGCCAACCAGAATTGGACGTTCACCGCCGCGCCAGCCTCGATTCTCTATTGCACGAATCTTCCACTGCCTCAGCCGGCGCAGCCCTGCAATAACCCGGCCCCCGACGCGAAGTACTGGGCGCACGTCACTCAGGGTATGGACTTCAACGACGCAGACCGCGTCGACGGGACAATCTTTAATCGCATTTTGTGGAAGGGATTAATGGGAGACAAGCCGTATCCCACGGCGCCGACCGGGATCGACCTGCGCCAGAACCGCGAGAAACTGCTGGCCGACTACGAGCAATCACTGAAGCAAGAAGCGATCCGCAAACAAGACCAATCGAGAACTGGGATCGAAGCGTAGGAGCGCGCTCGCCGCGCTCCTACAGGGAGAATTAGCGGATTCAATACGAGTTCACACAATCAACATAATCCTGCTGGTCCATTTGGTTAAATCCGCAGGCATAGAGCGGCCAGTTAGCGGTGTTGGCCATGTTCCAGGAAAATGTCGCGCTGCTGGATACGTAGTTGTTGAGGAACGTCGCAGTTGCGGGAGCGCTCGATGTAAGCTGCGGGTAGAGTTGCTGGAAGGAAGACTCAAGCGTCGTGTTGGCAGTGGCGCTGTACGCGGTCGAAAACGTGTAGAGGCTATTGAATTGTGCAGGCGCCAGCGAAGTGGCGAGATTGTAGTGGATCGACTGATAATCCATCGGCATCTGCGTGTCTTGTGCAATGGTGAAGATCTTGAACGCCGGGTTATTGCCGAAGCAAGGACTTATGCCCGGAATTCCAAACATCACGTCACCGGTGGACAAGACCCGGAATTCATCCATGTGGGTGTGGCCGGTGATGCCCATGGCGATCAGGCCCGGATACCTGGAGAGGATCTGCATGAACTGGAGCTGGAATTGCGGCTGCCACATCATGGCGGCTTCATCGTCTGTGATCTGGGTCGAGGAACTGAATGCTCCGACTTTTTGTGCGGTTGCCGTGGTGTTGGCGCCGGGCGGAACATGCATGATGAGCCACACCTTTTGATCGGCAGATTGTGCAGCGGCCAACTGAGAATCCAGCCAGGTAAGTTCGGCATACGGATCTAGCGGCGGCAGATACGGCGACTGAGCGAACGGGTTGCTATCGAGGGCGATTACCAGTAACTTCGATCCCAGCGGCTGCGCGGAATACGATCCGAGAGTCGTGAATGTGCCCTGAAACGCCCCCTGGTCTGTGCTGCCATTCAACAACTGCGCGTAGTACGTGCTCGCGTTATCCGCAAGGAATTGCGCGTCCGGGCCGGTGCCGTACAAGCTGTAGGTATCGATATTTCCCGGCACAAAGATGACCGGAACTTTTCCTACGGCTGCCCTGATCTGCATCGAGCCGAAGGCCACCGTCTTGTCCATGAACTGCTGCATGGCGGCCGTGCCCGTAGCGTCCAGCGGTCCACAGGTTGCGGCTAGTGGCAGGTTTAAATATGCTAAACAAAAATTCAATGGCATCTTATGTGCGAGCATGTCTCCCGAAAAGAGAACCACGGGACTCGCCCCAAGGTTCTTGCTCACGCCATCTAGCGCAAGGACCAGTGCCGGATAGTTCGTATCGGATCCAAATATTGAAGGAGCTTTTTTGCTCAAGACCTGCCGGCTTTGAAAAATGTTATTCCACTGACTCGCCGGTGCGACGGCCAGACTTGAATAAAGGGTCGGATCATCGAAGGGATTAAAGTGAATATCGGAAATTGCCACCACTGGGTACGTCGCTGGGGGAGCCTGAGGCCCGGTACTGACGCCGCCGCAACCAAGCATCGAAAAAACGCTTCCTAATACGAGAATAGGAAGGTAACGCGACAGTCTGGTCATGATCCCTCGATAAAGCGGAAATTTCTGCATAGTCGCCCAGCCTTTCCGCATTAAAATAGGGGGGCAACGCCACACACTCTTCCTATCGGCCTATACGGTTTTGAAGTTCAGTGTTCGACCGAGGGATACATGCGGGCCCTGCTCAGCAATAGCGATTCATGAACTAGCTCTAGGCGGACATCTGATAGAAGACACGGGAGTTCGACCGCCGCCTGGAGGCAATGAGCTGATTTGCGTCGGATCCGAAGCCTTCGACGTAGTTGCGAGCGCATCCCACGACTGGCGTGGAGCAAATTTTGAAGATGATCACGCGGGCTGCGGATTCTGCACGGGGGCCGCAGTCAGGGGCAGTTTCACGCGGAACGTGGCGCCCTTTCCGGGCAGGCTTTCGACGCCAATTATGCCACCGTGCTGGGTGACGATCCACTCCGCGATCGCGAGCCCCAAGCCCGCCCCGCCTTGGGCTCGGCTGCGGGCTTTATCGACGCGGTAGAAACGTTCAAAAATCCGGCCCTGTTCTTCGTTGGCGATGCCCACGCCGGAGTCCTGTACGCGAATCACAGCGCTCTCGCCTTGCGTGTCCAGCGAAAGGCGGACCGTGCCCGGCGAGGGCGTGTACTTGAAGGCGTTGTCGAGGAGGATATCGGCCAGTCTCCGCAATAACGTCTCGTCGCCCATCACGGAAGAATCCCGCACATCGAGGCTGGCGGAAAATTGCAGGTTGCGGATGGTTGCGACCTGCTGCCAGCCGTCGACGACGCCGCGAAGGGTCTGGCGCAAATCGACCGGCTCCAAGTGCAGGGTCTCGCGGCCTGAGTCAGCGCGGGCCATCGATAACAATTGTTCGATCAGGACCGTGGTGCGCTCCGCTTCCAGCAAAATGTGGTGCAGAGACTCCTTGTATTCGGCCTCGCCGCGGGAGTGGCGCAGCGCGAGTTCGGCTTCGGTACGGATGAGCGAGACTGGTGTCCGCAGTTCGTGGGAGGCGTCGGCGGTGAACCGGGTAATCCGTTGAAATGCAGATTCAATCCGGTCGAGCATTTCGTTCAACGTGTCCGACAGGCGCTGCAGTTCGTCTCCGGTCTCGAGTTTCTGAAGGCGGCTGCTGAGATTCGTACCACTAACCTCGCGCGCGGTTCGCACGAGCGCGTCCACGGGAGCCAGGGCCCGGCGGCTGAGCCAGTAGCCGCCGCCGGCAGCCACCAGCAATAGCAGGGGGGCGAACATCAGCAGATACGAACGGAAATCGTGGAGAGTTTCGACCGCATCGTCGGCGGGAGCTCCCATCTGGACGGTGTAGACGTGGCCGTCGACTTGCAACTTCTGGAAGAGAAAGCGGAAGGGCCGGTGGTTGATCCAGCGACTCCTTACGATGGGCCGCTTGACCTGATCCGGTGGCAGGATGGCTGAGTGGTGCGCCTGCAAGAACGCGGAACGGTATAACAGTTGATTATTCTCGGCGTAGACCTCCAGATAATCGCCGGAGTGTTCGATGGTGTACATCGCGTTCAATTCCTGTTGCACCTTGGCGACAGGACTATCTTTGGGTTGGGACTGCAGGAAGTTCTTCAAGTCATCGACTTGAGCCTCGATGCCGTCATCGACCAGGTCATAGAGGTTGTGCCGCAGGATGAGCCACATGCCTGCGCCGAAGATAACCTGGGCGAGAGCGAAAATCGCCAGGTACCACAGCGTGAGACGCATGCCAATCGAGAGTCTTTTCATGCTTATCTTCTCAAGCTTCGGTGCTTATGCGAGCCCATCCGGACGAATTACATAACCAACGCCGCGCACGGTGTGAATCAGCCTGGGCCGGCCCGGCAGGTCGACCTTGCCGCGCAATAAATGCATAAAGGCGTCCAAGGTATTTTCTTCGATGTCGCGGTCAAAACCCCAGACGGATTCGATGAGAGAGCGGCGCGACACCACCTTGCCGGCACGGTACATGAGACGTTCCAGCAGGTTATATTCCGTGCGAGTCAGCGAGACGCGCTCTTCGCCGCGTGAGACTTCCCGGCTGGCGGGATCAAGAACCAGGTCCGAGACCTGCAGGTGGTTGTCCTGCGCCACCAACGCGCGACGCTTGACGGCACGCAGGCGAGCGACAAGCTCATCGAACGAAAACGGCTTGGTCATGTAATCATCGGCACCCAAATCGAGGCCGCGCACGATATCGGGCACGGAGTCGCGAGCGGTAAGCATGAGGATCGGGGTGCGGATTTTTTCCGCGCGCAGGCGTTTGGCGAGCTCATAGCCGCTGAGCTTGGGCATCATGACGTCGAGAATGATGACATCAAACTCGTAGGACTTGGCCAAGGCGAGACCCTCGGCACCGTCGGACGCGCAAGTCGCAATATGGCCCTCTTCCGTCAATCCTTTGCGGAGAAGGTCTGCCATGCGCGCTTCATCTTCGACAATCAGCAGTTTCATCGGGTTCGTAACCGTGTCCTGCGACCTCCACAGTTTAGAGCCGAGGCCGGGCCGTGGCTCACCAATCTGAAGAAATATTAACTTGGCGTTCATCCCTGCGTCACAGCCGGACTCTAGGATTCCGGGTCATCAAGCCATCAGCATTTTGAGCGAACGAGGGAAACCTCTAGCTAACGGCCGTTCGGCCGGTGCAAGAGTCGTCCCGATTCTGAATTTTTTCTGAGCAGTTAGGAGCTGACAATCATGAACCTGGATCACACCCTCTCGATCATCTCGCGCTTTATACGATTCTCGCTTGCCCTGGTGGTTGGCAGCTTGCTTATGCTGACCGGAACGCCTGCGGCACAAGCTCAGGTAGATCGCGCCTCGCTGGAGGGGACGGTCAGCGATCCCTCGGGAGGAGTGATTGTGGGCGCCGCCGTGAAAGTCGCGGCGGTCGAGACCGGCCTGACGGAAGAGCAGAAAACAAATTCCGAGGGATATTACCGATTCCCGGGTCTGGCTGTGGGTCGATATACGGTGACGACTAGCGGAAGCGGCTTCAAAACCAAAGTCATCGAGGACGTGATCCTGCGGGTAGGCCAAACTCGTACGATCGATGTGCAACTGGGAGTCGGAGCGATCAACGAACAGATCGAGGTTAAAGCCACAACGGAAGCCGACCGCATTTCGGCCGAGGCTGCGACGGTCATTGATACCGACCAGATCGCCAATCTGCCGAACAACGGACGCGACTGGGCCAGTTTCACACTGCTGGCACCCTTCGCACAGGATGACGGCGGCGGCGATCAGCGTACCATCCGTTTTGCGGGCCGCGCCCGCGACGACAACAACTTCTCCTTCGATGGCGTGGATGCCGGCGGAATTCAGGAGCAGGCGCAGAAATCGCAGACCCGGCTGCAAATCTCTCAGGACGCGATCGAAGAGTACCGCGTCGCCAGCGCTTTGTACGATGTGGAATATGGAACTCAGGCAGGTGGCCAGATCGACGTGGTCACCAAGTCCGGCACGAATAACTGGCACGGAACCGCTTTCGGCTATCTGAGAAATTCCGTATTTGATGCCCGAAACTTCAACGATTACAACCTGCAGGGTCTTCCCGAAGTTCCTCCCTTTCGCATGGGCCAGTATGGAGTGACGTTGGGCGGGCCAATCAAGAAGGACAAATTGTTCTTCTTCATCGACTATGAGGGACTCCGCCAGTTACAGCAGAACACGCAGCAATTCGCGGTTCCGTCCGGGATCTGTTGCGGACAACTTGCGTCAGGCAATCTCACGGTTCCCTACCAGCAATACGTGCTGACGACCTCTCCGCAAATGTGCACGATTATGCAGTCGTATCCATGGCGTGCTTCGGTGGGGACCATCGGGAACTGCGCTCCGCGTTTCACCTATCCTGATAGCGCGTTCACGGCGACTTCGGATCCTAACGCCGACCTGATCACAGCCCCGACCCCTACCACCATCCACGAAGACACATGGCTGGTGCGGGTCGACTACAAGATCAACTCCAGCACTCTGCTCTATGGCCGCGCCCAGCGCGACATCAGCCTGGTGGATGCCCCCAACGGCAGCAGTCTTCCGGAGGACAAGTTGCAAACCATTAACCATCCGGCGAACTACCTGGTGGCTCTACAGCACACTTTTACACCGCAACTTTTCAATGAGACCAAGGGATACATTAATCGAGCACCGTTTCATAATCCGCAGTCCAGCGCACTTCCCTTTGCGGTAAGCACTACGAACTTCGTCGGCCTCAATGACAACACAGCCGACATCGAAATCGGCACAACCTTCGGAGTGGTGGACAACATGACCTGGACTCATAGCCGGCACACTTTCAAAGCCGGCATGGAAATCAGGCGGGTTCGGCTCAACCAGGGCCAGACGGACGACAACGTTCTGAGTTTCGCCAGCCCTGACGACATGGCGAACGCCCTGCTCTCCAATATCACTTACGTCGCACCCTGGTGCTGCCATGGCCTGCGCCGCATGTTTTACATGCCCTACTTTCAGGATGAATGGAAAGCAACTCCCACGCTCACTCTGACAGCAGGGCTCCGCTGGGAGTACTACGGCGTGGCTCATGAGGCCACGAACCGGACGACCGTGTTTGACTTGAACCAGTTTCATGGAGTTTGTCTGGGAACCGGGTCCTTTAACACCTACCCTGTGCCCCCGGGCTCAGGGCCAATCAACACTCCGCCGTGCCCCGCGAATCCAGCGCTGTACAACCCGGACTACACGAACTTCGATCCGCGCATCGCGCTGGCTTGGGCGCCGAGCGCGCTTCACGGAAAGACGGTTGTTCGCGCCGGCTTTGGCATCTATCACGGGGCGGCTCAGAACGACGACTTGAACGCAGGACTGGAGAGCGACACGTATCGCGTAAAGGTCAACCAGCAAATTCCTTTGAGTCCAGCCTTCGAGCAAACGGCTCCGGATCTATCGGGTGTGACCACTCAAAAACAGGCTTCGCACCCGCGTGCGCTACAACGTCAAGATCGCAAGGACTTGTACGCCGAGACCTGGGGACTGACTGTCGAGCAAGAATTGCCTTCGAATTTCACGGCCTCGGCCCAATATCTGGGGAGCCACGGTGTGCGGTTGTTCTCTCGTGGCGCAGTCAACCTGTGCACCACGCCGGTCACGTTCAATCCCATTGACGGCGACTGCGCGCGGCCACTGGATCAATACTATCCAGACCCCAATAATCCCGATCCGTTTGGGTCGGTGGACTACAAGCACGACGAGGGCGCCAGCACTTACAATGCGCTCGGTCTTGCGCTGGAGCGCCGCTTCAGCCAAGGACTCGCCTTCCAGTCGCGTTACACGTGGTCGCATTCGATTAACGACGGTTCGGTGGGTGGCGGCGAGTCCAATGGGCCGCAGAACGTGAACTGCCTGCCCTGCGATAAGGGGCCCAGCGTTTTCGATGTCCGCCAGAATTTCACCATGAATGCGGTCTATGATTTGCCGTTTGGTCCGGGTAAGTCTTATCTGAACAGTCCGGGGATACTTGGAATATTCGTGGGTGGCTGGAGCTTGAGCAGCGTTGGGCTCTGGCACACGGGGCATCCGCTTACTGTGCAGATGGATCTCAGCGGCAGCATCAGCGGAGGGCCTTTCGACGGACTCCCTTACACCTATCTATTGCCCGACGGCAATGACCAGACCAGCCAGCGCCCGGACGTCATTCCGGGAGTGCCGCTGACTCTGCCGAACCCGCGCCCCGCGACGCCATTTGCCCCGGGCGCTCCGCTGATCAACGCGGCGGCATTTCAAGCGCCCCCGCTGGACGCGAACGGGAACTTCGTCCGCTATGGCGATGCCTCAAACGGCCTGGTTCGCGCCCTTAATAGCTGGCAAGTCGATTTCGCGCTGACGAAGGAAACAAAGCTCACGGAGCGGTTGGAAATGGAGTTCGCGGTGCAGGCTTTCAATATCTTCAACCATGTGCAACTGGGCGATCCCGGCAACTTCACGCTGGTGTACACGCCCGGATTGACCGCGAGCAACCTGTCGGCCGACTCAACCTTTGGGGTCATCAGTTCCACAGTGAATTTCAACAACAATAACGACAATGCGGCGTCGCCGAACACGGGCACCGGCTTGCCGCGGCAACTGCAGTTTATGCTTCGCTTCAAGTTTTGATTTTGCAGACACGGCCCGGGGTCCGAAGACTCGCCAGCTCGTGGGACAATAGGAATACGAATCCGAAGCGGAGCTTTCTTCTATGAAGTGGGGACATACACCCGTCGGGCAAACGGCGCTAGTTTTGTTCCAGTCGGTGATGCTGCTGGCTCTAGCCTGCGGCGTGCTGGTTGGGTGCACCAGCAAATCGAATGCGCAGACGTCCACCGTGGATTTGCATCTTGACCTGAAAACTCCATTTCGATTCGTGGCATACGGGGACACGCGCTTCCACGATCCCAAGGACACCGACGCTGCAAATCCCGCGGCGCGGGTAGTGCTGGTGCAGGCGATCGCCGACGTGAATCCGGCATTCATCTGCTTCACAGGCGACATTGTGTACAACGGCAACGATGCCGATGACTGGAAGGTCTGGGACCGCGAGACGAGCGTTTTCCGCGAGAAGAAAATTCCGGTATATCCGGCACTGGGAAATCACGATCTTCACGGGAAAGAGGAAGTCGCGCTGGAAAATTATTTTCAGCGCTTCCCTGATTTGAAGAATAGCCGGTATTACTCGGTGCGAGCAGCCAATTCGCTGGTTCTGGTCCTCGACAGCTCTTTAGCGGAAGCCGACGGACCACAGGGTCAGTGGCTGACAGACAAACTGGATCACGTTCCCGCGGACGTGGACTTCGTGTTTCTGATGTTCCACCATCCGCCCTACACCAGCTCGACCGATGACAAGAAATATGGCGGTGGGCACTCGGCTCGTATGCCTGAACAAGCCTTAGCGAAGGAACTGGAGGCGCGGCAGGCCCATGCTCCTTACCGCATCGTGGTGTTTTCCGGACACGTGCACAACTATGAGCGCCACGAGCATGGCGGTGTGACTTATTTTGTTTCCGGCGGAGGAGCGGCTCACGCATATCCGATTGAGCGCGGGGCGGACGATCCGTTTCAGAGCAAGGAAGTGAACTATCACTACCTGCTGGTCGAGGTGGATCATAAGGAATTGAAGGTCACGATGAACCGCCTGGACCTGACCACCGGCAAGGCCGTGTGGACGCAGCCCGACTCGGTGAAGATTGGTTTGCCAACGGCTGTGGCCTCACAGGCAGCGGGGCACTAGAACTTCAAAGTCTTACGAGTCCCCTGACACCGATTCGTTGCCTACGCGACTCCTAGCGCGTGTGGGATCAAGCAGCTCGCGCGGGGTACAGGCAGCGTTCCATCGCGCCTCCGGGCGTTTGGGCAATTCCCGCCTTATCGTTTATCCTCAAAGGTTGCCTGACGCTGGCTGAGAGCTCCATCAAACCTGTCCTTACTTCAACATCAGAAACGACGATCTAATAGCAAAGAGCCTTTATGAAAACCGGCATCATTGGCCTGCCTCAGGTGGGCAAGACTTCACTGTTCCGCATCCTGACGAAGGCGCATCTTTCCGCGCAAGCCAGCAATCCACGCGAGGCGCACATCGGCGTCGCGAAGGTTCCCGACGACCGCCTCGACCGTTTAGCGGCGCTGTATAACCCGAAGAAGCTGACGCACACCTCGGTCGAATACGTCGACGTCGGCGCGATCGGCCAGGATGCGCTGAAAGAAACTGCCTATATCGGACACCTGCGCCAGGTGGACGCGCTCGCCCACGTAGTGCGTGTGTTTGAAGACCCGGCGGTGCCGCTGGTGGCGGAGATCGATCCGCTGCGCGACATCAAGAATGTCGAGTTCGATCTGATGGTCAGCGATCTGGGACAGATTGAGAAGCGGCTCGAGCGTCTGGAAAAAGATCTGAAGAAGATGAAGACTCCGGAACTCGAAAAAGAATTCGAGTTGCTCAAGCGCGCCAACGCGCATCTGGGGGCTGAAAAGCCGCTCCGCGAAATGGAAATGACACCCGAGGACAAGAAGCGCCTTCGCGGCTTCATGTTCCTGAGCGAGAAGCCGATCTTCTATGTGCTCAACATTGGCGAATCGACCGAACTGGGCAAGGAACTCGATGAAGCGGTGAACAAATACAAGCTCACGGAAATCGCTGCGCGTCCCAACGCGGCGGCTACGGCGATTTGCGGAAAAGTCGAAGCCGAACTCGCCGAGATGAGCGACGCCGATGCCGCGGAGTTTCTTTCCAGCTACGGGCTGACGGAGAGCGGCCTGGTTCGCCTCATTCGGACGACCTACAAGTTGCTGGGGCTAATTTCATTTTTTACCGCCGGAGAAGACGAGTGCCGTGCGTGGCAGGTTCCCGCAAAGAGCCGGGCTCAGGAAGCGGCTGGCGCGATTCACTCTGATCTGGAAAAACATTTCATCCGAGCCGAGACCATCCGCTGGGATCAACTGCTCGAAGCCGGCTCGGAAGCCAACGCCCGCGCAAAAGGAACGCTGCGGCTGGAAGGCAAGGATTACATTGTGCAGGATGGCGACGTGATGCACATCCGGCACAGCGGATAGTCGGGTCGCACCGCCGTATACTTTTCTCCATATGCTGAAACGCCTGATCCTGATGGTTGCGGCTTTGGCGCTGGCTAGCGGCCTGTTCGCGCAAGCGAATCCCGCACCGACTAACGCCGCACCAAGTTCCGCCGCGTCGCCAACATCCGCGGTCCCAGCTTCCGCGGCAGCCCCTGGCTCGCCAGACTGGAGTGAGCCCTTCCCTGCGCATCGGATGATCGGCAACATCTATTATGTGGGCAGCCGCGGGCTGGCCGCGTATCTGATCACGACGCCCGCTGGGCACATTCTGATCAACAGCAATCTGAAGACCTCCGTCCCGCTGATCCGCGAGAGCATTGAGAAGTTGGGATTCCACTTCACTGATGTGAAGATTCTGCTCATCAGCCACGCGCACTTCGACCACGATGCCGGCAGCGCCGAGATCAAGAAACTGACCGGCGCTCAATACATGGTCATGGATGGGGATGTCGGCGCGGTCGAATCAGGCGGTCAGAGCGACTTTCAGTATGGTGACGATGCCACGTTCCGGTATGCGCCAACCAAAGTGGACCAGGTGCTGCACGACGGTGAGCAGGTGGTACTTGGCGGCACGGTGCTGACTGCTCACAAGACCGCCGGGCATACCCGAGGCTGCACGACCTGGGCTTTGAAAGTCAGCGAGGCGGGCAAATCATATGACGTCGTGATCGTAGGCAGCCCGAACGTCAATACGGGATACAGGCTGGTGAACAATACGCGCTATCCCGGGATCGCCGCCGATTACGTGCGCGGCTTTCAGGTGCTCAAGTCGCTGCCTTGCGATGTGTTCCTCGGCGCCCATGGCAGTTACTTCGATATGGAAGCTAAGTACGCGAGGCTGAAGGCTGGTGGGGCGAATCCGTACATCGATCCCGCGGGCTATAAGAGCTACGTTGCGGACCGGGAGCAGGCATTCCTTTCCGAGTTGCAGAAGCAAACAGCAGCTGCGAAGAAGCAGTAATCCGTACCCCGAAAGACCTCCATATGGGTGCCATTGTCACGAGCGTGCTCCTGGGTTTAACCGCCGCTGCCGCCAACGTTTTCGGCGGCGCGATCATTGTGCAGCGGAACTGGGAGCGGCGCTATCTGCGGTACTTCGTCGCGTTGGGCGCGGGGTTCATGCTGGCCACCGCTCTGATCGAGATGGTTCCCGAGAGCCTGGAACTGCGGGGGCGGTCCGCCGCATTTCTGGTTCTGCTCGGCTACCTGATCATCCACTTCTTCGAGCACACGGTCACTCCGCACTTCCACTTCGGCGAAGAGACGCACCACGACGAATTCATCCATTCGCACAAGGGATACTCGGTGCTGCTCGGACTGATCATTCATACGTTCTTCGACGGCATCGCCATCGCATCTGGATTTCTGGTATCGAACTGGCTGGGCTGGCTGATTTTTCTGGCGATTTTTCTGCACAAGATTCCCGAAGGATTCACGGTGAGTTCCGTGATGCTGGCCAGCGGACGCAGCCGGCGCACGGCTTGGGGCGCCTCGGTCGTGCTGGGTGCGTCCACTCTGGCAGGTGTGTTGACCATGGCGCTATTCCGCCACCACGTGGGCGCCGGGCTACCGCTGGCCGCCGGAGTGACGATCTACGTTGCAGCTTCCGACTTGATTCCCGAGGTCAACAAAGAGCCTGCCATGAAGATGGCTCTGCTCGTGTTCGTCGGCGCCGCGGTGTTCTTCCTGCTCGATCACCTGCTGCGCATGCACTGAGAGGCGAGATGCGCAGGATTTGCGCTAGCCTTTGTGTTCGGGAAGAGCAAGAATCCGGAGACTCGGTATTTTCCGGAAGTCCTTTGCGTCCGAAGTGACGAGGATGCCGCCCCTCCCCGCCGTTGCGGCCGCGAAACAATCGGCGTACGGCAATCCATGACCAGCCTTCAATTTGGCTGCTTTGATAGTGATCGATTCATCCGCGTCGAGAATCGCAAGAGGAAGCATTTTGACGCGATCCATGATCCTGACTGTTTCTGCGAAACCGGCGCCGCGGGCGATCGTGTAGTAGACCTCGCCCCAATTCACCACAGACATGCGCAGCGGCTGCCCAGCATCTCTGGCATCGCGCAAGAGCCGGCTCACCATGTCCGCTCCCGGTCCGCCCGTAAGATAGCGGTACAACGCATTGGCATCGAGCACATGCGCTTTCATCGCAGCTTCCGGTCGGGACTACGCTCGATACGGGCAGGAAGCCCCCGTCCCGCGAGAATTCCTTTCATCCCTTCAATGAACTCGTCCGTCACGGGTTGGATGAACAGGCGGCCTTCCTCTTCAAAGAAAGCCACACGCGTTCCTTCATCGATTTGAAAACGACGCCGTATGTCGACAGGGATTACGACCTGCCCTTTGGCTTTCACGGTTGCGTATTCAGTTCCCATGGTTAGAAGTATAGCATGGATGTCGCACTTGTTAGACGTAGTACTACTAATGTTATATAGTACAACTCATTAGAGCGAGATAGAGAAAACGACCTGGAGAACTATTTCTTCAGGAAAAAAGCCCCCGGGAATTCCCGGGGGCTTGAAGATTCGCGGCTCGAGTTCTAGTTGACCGTGATGCTCACCGGCTCCGATGGAATTCCGTTGGCTACGACTTCGAGTGCGCTGGCACCTGTCTCCATGGTCGCGGGAACGTCGAAGTTTGTCGAAACGATGGCCGATCCGGTAGCGACCGCCATCGTGCTGTGGTTGTGGGTTCGGGCGTAGAAGACGTGGCCCGTGGAACTGTTCGTGATGCGCACCAGCGGATAATTCGTCGCAGTCTGGAACTCGTCGCCGAACGCGTTGGCCTGGGAGAGCCCGTTGAATTGCGTGCCTGAGATTTTGTATGTCGAGCCCCGGGTCACGCTGGTCGCAACGGTTTTAATGGTCGGTGCCCACGCGGCCTCGTAGGTTCCAGCCGGGTTGTAAACTTCCGTTCCGCCCACCAGAATCTGCCCTGTCGGCAGCACCATCAGGCAGCCAGGCGTTGGCAGTGTCTGGGTGAAGCTCACCCCATCCCAGAGATAGGACGAAATGATGCCTTCCACCAGGACGTCCCCGTTGGGCAACAGCACAGCGAAGGAATCACCGGCGTTGTCGCCATTAGGAAAGTCCGGACCCACGGACCAGGTCTTGGTCTTCGTATCGTAGATCGCAGTGTGACCCGCGCCGCTACCGCTGCTGCTATTCGATCCGGTGGCGAATACTGTTCCATCCGGACGCAAGATTGCAGGGCCGATTTCCCCGGGAGGGTAGTAGCACAGAGACCCATTCGGTCCATAGTGGATGCACCCGAAAGGTGAGGGAGAGTGTAGATCGACGATGGTGCTTCCCGCGGTCGTCCACTTTTTTGTGGAGAACACATACCGCTCCGAGTTCGGAGCATTCTTTACATCCATGGTCAGGATGGAACCGTCGGCCAGCAGCGTCCAGCCTTCCTCGGCGTTGAAATCGCTTTTGCCCGTTCCCGGCAATACCGTCCACGCCAGCGTCTTGGGATTCAGCATCGCCATGCTCTTGGTGAGCTTGTTGCCGACCACGAAAATTCCGTTGGGCAGCACCGCCGACGGAGAGTCGCCAATGTATTTCCAACTGGCCGGAGCGGAAAGATTCGTCCAGGTGTTGGCTTTGGGATCGTAGATCGCGCCAAGGTTGGTCAGTGTGAAAGCACCGTTCAGGTACTCACCGCCGGTAATCACCGCGCGACCGTCGGCGAGCACCGCGGACGCGAACGCATCGGGAACATATCCGGCAGGCAGGCTCGCGGCTTTCGTCCAGGTGCCGTTGACATAACTACCTGTGTTGTCGGGCGTGAGCTTGTACCAGTCGGACTCTCCGTTGCCTTGGCAGAGGACGGTACCGTCGGTCAGTTGCAAACAGATGCCCGCACCGTCGGGTGGCTGGTGCGCCAGGCGCTGAATAGTTTGGGCACGCGAGACACCGCAAACTGCAAGGCAAAGGAATACTGCAGGAAGAAGGTTCTTGGGCAAGGTGTACTCCTTACGTTCTTTGGACTGGAAATCGGAACAACCAGAAATGCGCCTCGGAAGCATACAACAGTCGGGCTCAGAACGGAGGCGCGCCGAAGATTTTTTGATGTGACGTTTACAAACGGAATTGGAGTAGAAAGTTTTGCGAGTGCCGGCACCGACTGATGCCGGCATTCGGAGTTGAAGAAGGAATCGCTAATCGACCGTGTGTTTCGCGGTGTAGCCGTCGCGGGCCACGACGTCGATTTTCACGTCCTTGCCCTTTTGATCCTTGACCTTGAGCGGTCCGCCGTCGGGCCCAACCACCTGAACTTTCAGCTTGCGATAGGTTCCATCGAGCTTTGAGTTGGTCGGAGCGTACGACAGCGTGTACTGGCGGCGAATATCCTCTCCGATCTGCTGGAAGTCCTCGCCGAACTCGGCTTCGAAACGCGGGAAGTAAGCGCGCCCGCCGGTCATCGAAGCAAAAGTCTTCATTTCGTTGTCGGCCTGCAGATAGTCGATGGTCTGGATATGCGGACTGGCGATTCCATGAGAATAGGACGTGCAGTGGTGGACCTCGCAATATTCCCGCCACGCCCATCCAATACTGACTGGGAAAATCGTTACGTCTTTGGTGTCCTTGATCTTCTTCGTAATCTTGTCGAGCGTCAGCTTACTGAAGGTGTCGACGCCGGTCGAGATCAGGATGATGTATTTCTTGCCTTCGACGCGCTCCAGGCGGTCCAGCGTATCGTACAGCGCGTCAAACTCGTTGGTTTCGGCGAAGCCAGGAATGCGCATCTGGTTGAGTGCGCCGTAAACGGCGCGCTTGTCTTGCGTGAAGTCCACGAGGATATGCGGCTGCATGTCGTAGTAAGCGACAGCAATCCAGTCATTTTTTTTCAGGCTATTTGCAAAAGCATAGGACGCGTTGAGAGAGTCGACCAGGAAGGGCCAGGTCGTCGAGGCAAACTCTACCAGGAGCACTGCCGTGATCGGAGCCTCCGAGACTGCGAAGTGCGTGACCTGTTGCGGCACTCCATCTTCGAGAACCCGAAAATTTCCCTGCTTCAGCCCGGGAATGAACTGGCCGTCTTTGGTCGTGACCAGAACGTCGACGTTGACCAGCGGCACGTTCACCTTCAACGAATAGTCGGGCATGTCCTCGACTTTTTTCGCCGTGACCGGAGGAGGAGGCGGCGGAGCGTCTTCGGCCTTCTTCTTGGGAATCGCGTACGGCCCCACGCTATCGGTGGGGCCGCCGGCTTCGGCGGGAACATCTTGCTTGGGCTTGCCGTTGTCCGGCGTCTGAGAGGAGGTTTGTGACGACGACTGACCCTGCTGGTCCTGCGCGACGGCTGGCAGTGAAATACAAAGAACTGCTATCAGAATGATCCCAGGAATGCTTGGCCGAAACCCGGTCTTACCCTGTAAAGTCATAGGTTTGTGACGATTAAACATGGTGAACCCCGAAAAGCCTCTGTGCTAGTATAGACGCAAGGATTCGCAATTGGGATGTTTTGCCCGGTCCCAGATCTTTATCCCCTCCGTGCAACGAGTCGCAGTTGGTCTGAGTCTAAGGTAGAAGGGCCTGTTGGCGGGTCCTCGTCGGGGCATTACATGAAAAAGGTTGTATTCGCACTACTCGTCCTAGGTCTATCCCTACCCACAATTTACCTGTCTGCTCAAGTGTCGCAGCCCACCATTGGTGTGGAGCAGATCCATCCCGGCATGCGCGGCTATGCTCTCACCGTGTTCCAGGGCGTGAAGCCGGAATCCATGGACGTGGAAGTTCTGGGCGTGCTGCACAATGTGAATGGGCCCAAGGGCGACATTATCCTGATTCGCCTGCACGGCGCGAAAGCTGAATATACAGGCGTTGTCGCCGGCATGAGCGGCAGCCCGGTGTATCTTGACGGCAAACTCGCGGGCGCGCTCGCGTTCCGCATCGGTGAATTCTCGAAAGAACCGATTGCCGGAGTTACGCCGATCGCCGACATGCTCGAGATCAATGCGCTCGACAAATCGCCAGCCGAAGAAGCCGCAGCGACTAAGCCCGGCTTGACCAACGCCGCCGGAAAAACCGCGACGCCCGGTGATGCCGGCGCGCTTCCCGGTTCTACACAGGATTATGCCAGCTATCTGAAGCCCATCGACACTCCCCTGGTCTTCAACGGATTCTCGGAAGATACGGTGCGCCGCTTTGCCGGTCAGTTCGCCTCTGCCGGAGTTGTCCCGGTAATGGGCGCTGGCTCGGTGAGTGAAGACAAACAGCCGGAGCCACTCGAGGCCGGCTCTGCGGTGAGCGCGATTCTGGTGCGCGGCGATATGGACATCGCGGCCACCTGCACTGTGACCTACATCGATCCTCAGCGCTTGCTGGCTTGCGGACATCCTCTGCTGCAGTTCGGCGCTGTCGACCTGCCCATGAACAAGGCCAACGTGTTGGCCACGCTGCCCTCGCCGCTGAACGCCTTCAAGATCGTCAACACCACCGAGCAGGCTGGAGTCTTCGTGCAGGATCGTCACACTGGCATCATGGGTGTGTTCAACAAGCAGCCCGACATGATTCCGGTGACGCTGACCATCCGCGGCGGCAATGGCGCGACACAAAAAGAGTTTCACTACGAAGTTCTGAACAATGCGCGCCTGAGCCCGGTGGCGATTATGGCTACCGTCTTTAACGCGCTGCACGGCGTGAATGAGTACGGCGAAGAAATCACTTACCGGCTCAACGGCAGCATCAACGTAAAAGGCTTTCCCGAGGTCGGACTCAAGAACATGTTCGTGCCCGCCGAGAATGGACAGCCTGCTGCCATGGCTGCTGCTCTTTCGCTGGGCGAGCGTTTCGGACGCATCTACGACAATCCTTACAACGCGCCAGCTGTTCAGGGCGTGAAGCTGGATTTCGACCTGGTTCGCGAACGCCGCTGGGCGCGGTTGGAAAGCGCGCGCACGGATGTGAGTGAGGCTCGTCCCGGCGACCAGATCATCGTCGAGACCGTGCTGGCTCCATATCGTGGCGAACGCGTCGTGCGCCAGATTCCGGTGAAGATTCCCACCTCGGCCAGCAAGGGAACATTGCGGATTCTGGTCAGCGACGGCGACACGCTCGACCGCGTGGGTCGCACCAATCCCGCCTTCGGCCGCAAGCTCGATCTGGCGTCCACGATTGCGCTCCTCAATAAAGAACATGCCAACAACCGTCTCTACGTTTCACTGCTGGAGGCTGACCCGGAAGCGCGCGTCGCCGACAAAGTGATGCCCACGTTGCCCATCTCGGTGATGAATGTGATGGACGGCATGCGCGGCAACCAGGAGATGATCGTCAGCGGCGAGTCGAACGTCGACGAGACGGCAACACCTCCGCTGGATTATGTGGTGAGTGGGGCACAGTTGCTGACCGTCACGGTGAAGTAGGGAACCGGAGTTTTGCTCAGGGCTACTTGAGGAAAGCATCCGATCGTACGTTGTATCCGTAGAGCTTCAAAGTGTCCCATGCCTTGCGCCATATGAAAGTCTCGGCCGCCGGCGCTTGCTCAAAGTGAGTGGTGAACTGCGCGGTCACGAATGTTCCGCTGGTCCCTACGCTGGCATGAAGATTAACGCGCCTCGCGCCCCCAGCATTACCGAGCTTTCTGCGAACCTGTTCCAGGGAACGCACAAGTTCATCGTGCTTCCCTCCTCGCGAAAACGCTTCGTCCCCCTCGCGGCAGATTTCATCGAATTCTCCACGGTTGAGATGATCGTGGAACCGCTGCACTGCCTGATCCGCCGACACAGATCCTAAGTTCAAGGCAGAATCGCACTGCCACATCATGTAGACCAGCACCGCTGCGGTCAGAGCAAAAGACCATTTCCAAAGAACCCGCTTGGGCGGGCGTATGCTGGACCCAGGACTTGGAATGGACGACTGGACTGGCTCGGTCATAAGTATCGCGGAGCCGGCATCTTTAATTTCTTCGAAGGTTAGAGCCCTTAGGATGCTGATTACTCTTCTTCGTCCTCGCCCATCTGCTGCGTCAGATAACGCTCGTACCCGAGTTCCTTGATCAGGTGCACCTGGGCTTCCAGAAAGTCGACATGGCCTTCCTCGTCCTTGAGCAGGGTCACAAACAGATCGCGCGATCCGTTGTCGCCTTCCTTGGTCGCGATCGCGACGGCGTCGTTGTACTGCTTCACAGCCCCAATCTCGAGCGCCAGATCGCTTTCGATCATCGCCTTGACCGAACCACCTACCGTCAGTTCCAGGGGCTGCATTGACGGGCTGCCATCCAGAAACAGAATCCTCTCAATCAGCACTTCGGCGTGCTTCATTTCGCCGATGGATTGTTTCTTGATGAAATCGGAGAGCTTGTGATATCCCCAGTTCTCGCACATTTCCGCGTGCAGAAAATACTGGTTGATGGCAGTCAGCTCTTCCCGCAGTGCCTTATTCAGCTCAGCAATAACCTTTGGATTACCTTTCATGGCGCCCCGAGTATTGCAGACTCTAACTCGCAGGGCAATGAGAAATGCCGTATACCGAACAGATGGAAGTACGATTCGGGAATAGTAGTCAGGCTGCGTGGCTGGACGAGACTGGCAAAGTTCCGCGGCTGAGGTTCGATTCACTGATAGGGATCCTTCGACTGCGCCTGCCGATTCGCTTTACTCATCGGCAGGCTTCGCTCAGTATGACAATGCTTTTGAGCGATGAGGCGTTTGGCGGGTTCGTCCGAATCCGAGTACAGTTTCTGTTCTGCGATAACGCGGGAGGAGACTGCGGATGAATAGGAGACTAGCGCGGTGGGCGCGAGTGGCATGCGCTGTGTTGCTGGGACTGGGTGCGGTAAACGGGGCGACTGCTGCTTCAGCGACTCTCGAGATCCGCGTTGTGGTGGTAACCACGTTCGAGGTTGGCAAGGACACTGGAGATCTGCCGGGCGAGTTCCAGAACTGGGTCGAGCATTATCCGCTGCCCGAGGTCCTGCCGTTTCCGCAAGGATTCCGTTCCCTGCGCTATAACGCGAGGGACCACGTCCTAGGGGTCGTGACCGGCGCGGGGAAGTCATCGGCAGCGGCGTCAATCATGGCCCTGGGCCTCGACCCGCGCTTTGACCTCCGCAAGGCCTATTGGATCCTGGCGGGCATTGGGGGAATTGATCCGAGCCGGGCATCGGTGGGTTCGGCGGCATGGGCGAGTTACATCGTAGATGGAGACCTGGCATATGAGATCGACGGACGCGAGATTCCGGCTGATTGGTCGACCGGCATAGTTGCCTACGATCGGGCGACGCCCTTCGAAGCACCGGCGCCACCGACCGTTTCCGACAACGGCATCCTGTCTTATGCGCTGAATGACGGATTGGCGAGCTGGGCCTACGGCCTGACGCGCAACCTGGTGCTGCCGGACGATGAGAAACTCAAGGCGGCGCGGGCCAGCTATTCTGAACTGCCCAACGCACAGCGGCCGCCCTTCGTGCTGAAGGGGGATACGTTGACTGCGGACCGGTTCTGGATCGGCGCGATCATGACCGAATGGGCCAGGAAGTGGGTGCCCTACTGGACCAAGAACACGGGGTGCTTTACGACCTCGGCTGAGGAAGACTCGGCGTATCTGCAGGCGTTGACCTTTCTCGCCCACGCCGGCCGGGTTGATCTTGGGCGCGCGCTCGATCTCAGAACCGGCAGTGACTTCACGATGCCGCCCAAAGGAATGTCGTCCGCCGAGCTTCTCAAGAGCGAAGCTACAGGGAATTACGCCGCCTATGACGAGGCAATTGAAAATGCGTATCGGGTTGGCAGCCCGGTCGTTCGCGAACTGGCACAGCATTGGCCGCTCTATCGGCGGACTGTACCCACGCCGAAGCCCTGAGGCCGCGCATTGCCGGCTCTGCTGTCGGTCGGGCTGTCGGTCGGTCGGGAGATTGACAACCGGTAGGGACGGGAGTATTTTGATGAACTCTGGGTGAGGGTCCCGTGCAGCGATTTCGTTGGATATTAGGGCTGTTTCTACTGGTGGCCGCGGTCTGTTGCTGCGCTGTTCCCGGAGTGGACCTGCCTGAAACCGCTTTCGATGAAGCTGACCTAGCGGTAAGTCCAGCGCTTCCTGCTCCGCCTCGTATTCAGGATCTTTCTCCTGTAATCATTCCAGTCGCCGTGTTGCCGAGTCTGCCGCTCGACTGCGCAGATTGCTTCGCCAGCAGTCCCGTGGCGGAGCCGGCGGCGGCACCGGATCAGCATCCGCCACATTCTCTGCAAGTTCTTCTCTGCACGTTCCTGATCTGACAATCTCTACAGTCGAAATCCGTAGAGCCGCCTGCAAAGGATCTTTTGCGCGGCCCGTGGGCCTTCAGGCTTTGATCGCACGGAACCAGGAGAGCAAACCCAGGCCCTCCTCAACGGCGCCCGCGGCTGAGAGCGCAATCAGAGAGGCAGTCAATGGACAAGGTGGATGCGGGTTTTCTTCGATCGCGCGGAGAACATGATGGACCGAGTCCCGCGTATGACTGGGACGGTCTTGATCAGGATCTGAATATTAATCAGAGGGTGGCGCAATTCCTGACGCTGATGCAACGAGTCGACGAATCCGCGGGAGGACTGAGGACTTTGGCGGCTCCCGAAGTTAGGGAAATCGTCTCGAGCGCGCTCGGGGTATGTGGATTTGTGAATCCGAACGAGACGCGGGAGGTGATTGACACGGTTTTGGAGGTGCTCGAGAACCGCGAGCGAGTTCCTGAGGTTGCGAGCGCGGATTCGTCGCCGCTGCCTCGCAACTGAAACCAAGCTCGCCCGGCCAGGCGTTTCGATCTCGTTTCGTTTGGCCCTGGGCGCAACTGGTGTCCGGCTGCTATCGAGTTGGGTCCTGGGGGCGTAACTCGAGGCAGCCGGACACGGTCTGCCGCCGATGTTCGGCAACTGCTGAATGGTGTGCCGCTGTGTCTTGAATTTTCGTTCCCTCCGATTTGATTTGATCCGTGGCGCAATCCTTAGTACCTTGCTGCTGAAGGCTTTCACCCTCGAGGTGCAGGTTGCCCATCTCCGCCACGGACTCGATCACTCTTGCCATAGAACACACCAAGCAGCAACTGTTCAGGCCCTTTCGTATTGCGCAATGGACAAAGCTCGCATTCGTGGGTCTACTGGCGGGAGAACTGGGCGCGAACAGTTGTAACCGCGCGGGCTTTCCCCGGCACCCAGGTACGGCTGGGGGCGGTGGGCTGCCGGGATCGTTGGGAATTGATCCTGCATTGCTGGCGGCTTTAGGGGCGCTGCTCGCGGTGCTCTTCATCACGGCGATCGCCGTCGGACTCATTCTGATGTATGTGGGGAGTGTGATGCGCTTCGTTCTATTCGACAGCATCATTGCGAGGGAGTGTCACATCCGCTGGAGCTGGAGCCGTCGGCTCGGCCCCGGTTGGCGATATTTTGTGTGGAAGCTGCTCTATGTTCTGCTGTCGCTGGCCAGCGTCGGCGTGTTGGTGGGAATTCCAATGGCCGTTGTGTTCGGCAAAGGGTGGTTCCGGCAACCGGGAGAACATGTGGGCCCTCTGCTTTTGGGAGGCTTGGCTCTTTTGCTGCTGTTGCTGATTTTTGGAGTGGTCACCGCTGTGATTTTTGTCTTGACGAAGGACTTTGTCGTTCCCCAGATGGCGCTCGAAAACATTGACGCGGTAGAGGGATGGCGCCGGCTGTGGGCGATGATGAAGGCCGACTCGGGCGCGTACGCAGGATACATTGGGATGAAGATCCTGCTGGCCATCGTCGCGGCGATCTTGATCGGCATCGCAACCATTATTTTGGGATTGATCATCGCACTACCCAGTATTGGACTTGGCATCCTGGCGGTTTTGTCGGGCAAAGCCGCGGGATTGACGTGGAACGCGGAGACGATCACGCTGGCGATCGTGATTGGGTGTATCTTGCTGGGAATCTTTCTCTATCTGGTCTCGCTGATCTCGGTGCCGGCGATCGTCTTCTTTCCCGCGTATTCGATGTATTTCTTCGCGGCGCGATATCCGCGGCTGGCAGCGGTTCTGTATCCGGCGCCTCCCACGCCTGCGATTCCCGCAGCACCTTGAAGGTGGGATTCGCACCTTTCCTAACGACAAGACAGGTCTTAGTTCTTAGTCAAGTGAGCCGGAGGAAGCTCGGGTTGCCGCTCGGCGGCCGAGGCTTCGGCGATGCGCTTGGCCTTGCGGTAGACGTTCGCCACGGCAAGCGTCCAGAAAGGCACGAGGTCGACGCCGGGAACGAGTTTGGCAAAAAACGAGGGAAGGAATTCCCAGTGCCATCCCAGCAGATGAACCATCATCGCGCCGACGCCGAGATCGAGTACGTCGTCGGCTGGGGAGAGAGCTCCTTCCACAAACATAGGGAAGACGACGAGTTGCAGCGCGTCGGCGGCGACGGCCAGCAACATGGCAGCCATAAAATTTGGGCCCGGGGAAAGGGTGATTTTGTCGTCGGACATGGGTGCTGGCTCCTGTTGCTTATTTTAGATGCCAGCGCGGGCGATTGGGAGTCGGGAAGTACCTGGTGATTCCGGTTCGGACACTGGTCGTTTTTCCCATGAGTGAACACAGGTGTGCGGCAACGGACACAGAGACTTGGCTCCTACAGCGCGATTCGGGTTGCGAGGCAACCTGAAGTATCCATTCTTTCAACGAAGTATGTAGCAGGACCTTGTTCTTACGAATTGGCAAGTCAGTTGCTGGTTTGTAAGGGGCGGGTCGCTCGGAATTCGGGCAAATGGACCGTTTAAGCCGGGCGCGGGGCGATGCCCTGACACGGGCGTTCGTTATGTTGCAACGATTTGCACTATGGATTGTGTTGTCTGGGTTGGTGGGAGCGTGCAATGCGTTCTGCCAGAGCCAGCGTCCGTTGGTTGTTCATCACGAAGCAGAGGTTTCGGCTCAGCACACAGGAACAGCGCACCAGAGCGGCGTGGGGTCGCTGCCCGATGCTCCTTCTGCAGCTGTTGCCAACACAACGGGCATCCTTGCGGGAAACGCCTTTGAGCCGCAGAAGGAAGACAGCCATCTCGATCCGGTCGCAGTGGCGCCTCCGCCAAATTTCGCAATGGTTTACGAAACGGCTCCCTCAAAGAACGAGACCAGCGACTTTCTGAGCAGGTACCTGGCGCCATCGCTGTCGAAACAGAACTCGCGGTACCGGCCGTCGTTGAACGATGGCTGGATTGGGCGAGCGACCGAGGCTGCGTCGAGCATTCTTGTGACTCGGGATGAGTCGGGAAAACGGCGGCTGAATACTTCGTACCTGGTGGCCGTACTGACATCGGTTGCGGCGCACAGTGCGGAGCGTCCATACTGGGCACGCTCGACGTCAGCGCCGCTGGGCGACTTCGGCTCGACTGTGGGGAACGATGCGGGAATGAACCTGCTTCACGAGTTTGGACCTCAATTGCGGGAAGCGGTAACAGGACACATGCCATCGTTCGTTTTCAAAATCCAACGCCGTGTCGCTGGGGAGCGAACCCCTGGCAACCTCCGCTGAATTCTGACAGTAAACTTCAAACAAGTTGAGAGTAGTGAGGGGCGGTGCATAGCCGCCCCTTCTTTTTGCGTGCACGGGGGAAAAACAGCAAAGCTAGGAACCTGCGCGGTCCAGAAAGCGCCGGGTGGCAGGAACAACCCGGGTCAGCGTGCGCTAGTAACGGTCGTCGTTGACCCAGCGAACGATGTGGTCTTCGACGGAAAACTTCTCTGGAGTCGGCAGCAGGAATCTCGATGTCAGCGCGAATGCGTGAGCCTCAAGAGGAACCGTGAAATGGGTCCGCGTTCGAAGGAAGCTTCGCACGAACAACTCGGTGTAGCGCTCGACGCCGAGGATCTGAAACTGAACCACATGCACGAGGCCGTGGAAGAGAGAACGCTCGGTGAGCGCTTCGTTGAAGACCACGAGGTCGACAAAGGCGAGGGAGTCCATGTGGGTGATCTCGGGAAGATTGTCAAAACCCTGGGCGCGGGCGTCGGCATAGAAAGGAGGCGGAGGCACGCGTTCCCCCTTAAGCTCGACGACCTGGATCTGGTCAAGCAGTTTGGAGGAAAAATAAGACTGCATGCGGGCCTTGTGCTGACTGTCGAGCCGAACAGCGGCCGCGAGATAGTTCTCACGCTGCTGGCGCAGGTAGGATGAGACGCACGCGACCGCTTCGGCGATGTGAGCGTCAGTCGTCAGGTCTGGTTGGTTCGCCGGTTGAGAAACGGAAGGCTCGGCGGAGGGCTCAGAAATTTTCTTTTCGATGGACGAGTAGAAGTCGTTGATGGCTCCAGCAGCCTGGGCAGATTTGCGGAGGATGTCGCGGCGGCCGAGGCGCGCCAAGTCCTCTGGAGAATATTGCAGGCGAAGCTGATGGATCGCGCAGTGGGCGCTTAACAAGTCCAGTTGAGCGTTTTCCAGCTGGGAGTTCAACTGCAGGACAGGGATCCGGTTTTCGGAGTCCTGGTACGAATACATCGGGACACTCCTGAATCATGGGATAGGAACTGCAAGGAAGGGGCCCGGTTACTGATCTCTTTATACAGGATTACGTTTACATAGTCAACGTAATAGATAGAAATCTTGCGGGCCGCGAACTGGGGAAAGGAGGGGTAGAAACCAAAAGCGGCCGCTGCACATGCGCGCCGCGACCGCCGCCCTTCCTGACAAGGACCTGGGATGTTAATGGGGGGAGGGCTTGTACATTTAGGTATAACAATGTTATGTCTACGGTGTCAACAGAATAGTGCTGAGGCGGGCAGCCGCCCGGGAGAAATGAAAGATGCCGCGTCAACCGGATCCAGACTTAGAAGAGCGCATTCTGGGCGCCGCCCATGTCTTGTGGAAGCGGGGAGGCGAGAAGTCGCTGACGATGAGAGCGGTGGCACGGGCGGCGGGAACGAATACGCCGGCGGTGTACCGGCGTTTCCAGGACCGGCGCGACCTAGTGCGCGGCCTGCTGTTGCGGATTGCGGCGCGAATCCGGAGAGATTTTGAAGCCGGGACCACTCTTGAGGAGATGGCAGAAGCCTACGTGGATTCGGCAGTCCGACAGCCTCACGAGTACGAACTATTTTATTCGCACGTGCGAGAACTTTCGCCTCGCAGGGGAAAGGGGAAGCCGAGACCGATCCGGGAGTCGCGGCCGAACTTTGCGTTCGTGGAAACGTTGCTGGCGAAACGACTCGGGGGCGCACCGGAAGATCACACGCAACTCGCGCTGGGCATATGGGCGACGCTGCATGGAACGACGATGCTACTGTTGTCGAAGTCTATACCGGAAGGGCACGAAGAGGAGTTGCGCGTGGCGTGCCGCGCCGCGGTGAAGGCCTTGCTCGAAGGCGCGGAGAAGTTCTCGTAGAAGCGAAATGGAAAGCGCTGAAGAACTCCTTCCGGCTCTCCCGATGGGTACAAGATTTTTCTAAATCGTGAACGGAATAGCAGCGTCCGATTTTCTGCGCGATCCGATATTCGAGCGGCATAGCTCCGGGCGATTCCCCAGGGCAGATTGAACTCATGCGAGTCCCGCCAAACCTGTCGCAATTGACAGTTGTGCGGGGCTGGCAGCCAGCGATAATCAAAATAGACATCGTGCGGCTTGTCACACGCAGTGATCAGGTCTGGATCTTCCCGCGAGTATAGGCACAAAAGCCATGAAGTTCTTCCGCGTCACTTCCCTGCTGTTCGGTCTTGCGTTGCTGATGCCCGCGACGTGGACGCGGAGTGGAGCGACCGTCGCAGCCGCGGCGCAAGCTGGGCAATCACAGAACTCGCCAACGAAACCTGAGCCGGTCTTCACCCTGCGCACCGCGGCGAACGAAGTCCACTTGATTTTCACGGTGACCGACAAGCACGGCAAGTACGTCAAAGATCTAAAGCAAAATGATTTCAAAATTCTCGACGACAAGAAGCCGCCAGAAGAAATCCTTAGCTTCAGCAGCGAGACGGATTTGCCGCTGCAAGTCGGCCTGTTGATCGACGCCAGCGAATCGGTAACCGCCCGATTCAAATTTGAACAGGACGCGGCCATGGAGTTTCTGAAACAGACGATCCGGCCCAAGTACGACGAGGCCTTTGTGATCGGCTTTGACCTGACGCCCAAGGTGACGCAAGACTTTAGCAATGATCCGGAGAAGCTTGCGGCCGGAATTCGGGCGCTACGACCGGGGAACCTCACGGCACTGTACGACGCCCTCTACTATGCCTGCCGGGAAAAACTGCGGAAGCATCCCCAGGCTGGGCCGGTCCGGCGTGCCGTCATTCTTTTGAGTGATGGCGATGACAACGCAAGCTCCAACACTCGGCAAAAAGCCATCGAGATGGCGCAGCAAGCTGAGGTCGCGGTGTACACGATCAGCACCAATCCCAAAGGCTCCGGCAACAGGAACCTGGAACGCATTGCCGAAGAAACGGGCGGGAGATCTTATGCACCGTCGCAAATCAGTGGAGTGGCCAACGCTTTCAACGCGATTCAGGAAGAGTTGCGCAGCCAGTATGCAGTGTCCTACAAGGCAGCAGATTTTCAGGCCGACGGGCGTTACCGCACCGTCGAGGTTCAGGCGCAGAACCCGAAGGGTCTGCACATCCGCAACCGGAAAGGCTACCGCAGCCCGACACCGGGCACTCGAAACTAGCAGCGCCGTCTTGAAACCCGAACCGAGCGCTCGCGCGACAGCCCTCGGTTCGGTTTCAAGACGGTCCATCGTGGGTTCAGACCACGAAACGCACTCTCTGCCCTACTCAACATCCAAGTTAAGGCAAGGGCACGGTCTCGCCGGAGAGTAGATTGGTGCACTGAGAGGTGGGAACGCCCGAGAGATTTACGCTCCCGGTAATCGTCGAGTTGGGATCGCAGAACAGATCCACGCTGTTTCCCCCGACGAGCGTGAGGATCGTCCCGGTACTCAGGTCAATGCTCGAGAGATTCGTCGCCACCAAGCCGCCGTGACTGCCTCCGGTAATCGTAGCTCCCGATAACGTCGCGTGCGAGTTGTTGAGAGCCATCACTCCCTGGCCATTACTACCCGTAATCTTGAGGTATCCATTGGACGCTGTCATCGACGAATCATCGGTGAGGAGCACTCCTCCCGAAGTGCCGCCCCAGGTTTGCCCGGGCTTGTTGATGAGCAGTTTTGCCCCCGTCACGTTCAGCGATCCGCTACCGTCGACCGTCACCCCGTTGTAGCTTGTTCCCGCAGAGTTGTTGATCACCACATCGGTCGATCCACTCGTCTGATAGTAGGTAGTGAAGGTGAGCACGTCGATGATGGACCCGGCATAGGCACCGATCCCTACCTGCATGTTGTTGATGGTAGTGCCGTACATCGTGATATGGGACGCTCCGACAGACAGGCCAACGTGCCACGAGGCGCCAGTCGAGTTCTGAAAGAGGCTGCGCTCAAGGTGTACATCCGATAAGTCATACACGCCGAGCGTAGTGAATCCGGGGTCTTGCGCCGTAACATACGCGATAGACACCTGGCTCTGCTCAAAAATTGTGATCCCTTCGCTGCCGCCGGTGATATTCAAGTGCCGCAACCGGATGTCATTGCTGCCATGACCGATGGCAATCGCCGATGGGCCCGTCGTGCCCGCCTGGATACTGAAGCCATCGAGGGTAACGCTGCGCGAGCCGTCAATCAACAAGAGGCCGAGCTGAGTGGTGCTGGTCGTCGGCTCCAGCAGAGTCGCACCGGACGTGCCCTGCAAGGTGAGGCTTTCGAAGCCAATGACCTGAACATATTCGGTGCAGGTTCCACTCACCGTGACGGTGTTGGGGGTCTGCTTGTTCAACTTGGAGAGGGTCGCGTTCAACGACTGACCGTTATTGCAATCCACAGTAACGGTCGGAGTGGAGGTTTCTGCCACGGCGACGGAAGCTAGCAAGACCACTAAAATCAGGATTCCCCGGTTGCGCCAATTCATAGAATCTCCTTTTCGAATTTTTTTGACTGCGAACTCATGGTCTTGACGGATCGGACCCGACTCTCCCGGCAAGAACGTTCAGCTGTGCACCTGTGTGTCCAGTTGGCTGCATTTTGCCGGGCGATTTTACTGTTCGTGACTCGGCCCCCATGCGATTGTGCGCGAGTGGTACAGATTGGCTTGCGGATCATGGACCAGTCTTGTCTCTTCCGCAAGCGAAAAGACATGTCATGGACCCGATGCCACAGTTTGTCGTGACCCCGGGAAATGGCGGAACTAGAAGAACTCTCGCGGCGAGCCGGTTCCGATGGGCTCTTTTCCCTGAGCCTATCGTTTACAAGTGGTTTATTTGCGATAACTTACATCGCCTCTGAATCGGACGTCGGGAGCGCTCGTGCAATCTGAGAGTCTGCCGATAAGAGAGGATGGAGGCGATCGACTCAGAGGAGCGCGTCCGGCGCTTTGTGAGCGGGGCCATGATGGAAGGGAAAGACGTGGCGAGAATGACGAAGATTCTGCTGGTCGACGACAGCAAGTTTCTCCGACTGGCAACCGAGCGCGCTCTGTCGCGGGCGGGGTATGACGTGAGCACTGCGACGGACGGCGAACGGGCGCTGGAGATTGCACGAGAGAAAAAGCCGGATGTGATCCTGCTGGACATGCTGCTGCCGAAGATGACGGGGCCGGATGTGCTGAAGGCGCTGAAGAAGGATCCGGAGACAGCAGGGATCGCCGTGGTGGCTTTCACGGGGCTCTCGCACAAGAATGCAGTGCGCCTACAGAAAGATGGGGCCTACGCTTTTCTGGACAAGGCGGAACTTGGGCTGGATAAGGGGAGCGAGGCCTTATTAGTGGCGCTGGCGGGCATTCTGCGCAGGCTGAATCTGCAGGTTCCGGAGCTTGCGAAGTGACGGAATGGGGGGGTACCCGGCTATTACTTCGGTTCGTCCGAACCTGAATTAACCGAAAGGATTGAAACGAGATAGACGGTATCATGCTGAGGTGGAGTGCCTTAGAATTGCGCGCGCGCTGACCTTCCTGCTGCTGGCGGGCACAGTTTGCGCGCAAGAGTACAGTTTCCGCACCTTCGGCAACGCCGAGGGACTCAACAATCTTGCAGTGCGGCAAATCTACCAGGACCGTGCTGGATTCATCTGGATCAGCACGGAGAACGGCATCTTCCGCTACGACGGGGACCGCTTCGAGGCGTTCGGGCCGGAACAGGGGATTCCGATCGCTTCGGCATCGGCATTCGGCGAAGCTCCGGACGGTTCGATGCTAGCGGGCGGAGCGTTTGGGCTCTACCGTCTGCGGGGCAATCGTTTCGAAAAACTTCCAGTCAGTTTCAAGACCGTGAGCTGGGCGCAAGGCATCCAGTCGGACGGAAAGGGACATACATTCCTCGGCACCGATATGGGCCTGATGGAACTGGAGTCGAATCCCGGCAAGGACGGCTTTGCACTCCAGGGCTTTCCAAAGCCCGCGGGGAGTTCTGGCCCCAGTGTGGATGCCATTCTCGTGGATGGCGACGTTCTGTGGTACGGATGCGGACAGCAACTGTGCCGCAAGGACCCGGACGGGACTCGAGTGTACGGCAGCGGAAGTGGCCTGCCCGAATACGCCATGATCGTAATCCGCAAAGATCATGAGGGAAATCTCTGGGTCCGAACCAGGAGTGCGGGCGTGTTTGAGCTGCCGGCGGGACAAACCAAGTTCCAGCGGCCTGCTGCACTGATGAAAGGTACCGTCATTGGCATTCCAGGGGTCGATGCCGACGGGCGCATTCTGCTGCCGTCCCCGGACGGGTTGTTGATCTGGGATGGGAAAGGCTGGCAAAAAATTGACCGCTCCTTCGGGCTGCGAGGGGCAGTCTATTCGGTGTTCGAAGACCGGCAGCACACGCTGTGGATAGGGCTGGCGGGGCGAGGGCTCGCTCAGTGGCGAGGATATCTGGAGTGGAAAAGTTATTCGACGGCCAGTGGGCTGGCGAGCGAACTCGTGTACGAGATCCAGCCACAGGCGGACGGGACGATCTGGGTTGGGACCGAGGGCGGACTGCTGAGGGGGGAGCGGCGACAATCCCGCATCCAGTGGAAGAAGGTGCCGAGACTCGATGGGTTCCCGGTACACGGGGTTCGCACGGCCCCGGAGGGCGACCTGTGGATTGGTACCGAGTCGCACGGAGCTGCGCGCTATCACGTACGCACAGGAACGGTGGAGTGGTTCGGTGCGGCGCAAGGGCTTCTTGGAAAATCTGCATACACGTTGCGTTTCGATCGCGAGCACAGGCTATGGGCGGCGACAGATGCCGGACTGTTTCTGGCGACCGCACCGTACCAAAGATTTTCGCGGGTCAGCGAAGTCCCGGCGACTCAGATATGGGCAATCGCTGAGGGTAGCGAGGGCAACATCTGGGCGGGAGGCGCGGACGGACTGTTCGCCTATACGAACGGGCACTGGAAGAACTTCACCCGCAACCACGGATTGAGCAATCAGGAAGTGCTGGCGCTGGGAGCCGGCCCGAACGGGGAGATGTGGATCGGGTATCGTTTCGGGGGCGGCATCGACCGTGTGCACCTGCAGGCCAACGCGCTGGCCGTGGAAAAAGGAGTACAGCGACCAGGGAGCGATGGGCTCGTGTATTTCCTGGAGTTCGATCAATCCGGACAACTGTGGGCCGGAACCGAGCGGGGCGTGGATATGTGGAATGGGACCCGCTGGAGCCACTACGATACGAGCGACGGCCTCGCATGGGACGACTGCGACCTTAACGGTTTCGCGCAAGAGGCGAATGGCACCGTCTGGATCGGAACCAGCGGAGGACTCTCGGAATTCAAACCGCGACCGCGGCTTACGCCCGAAGTCCCGATCGAAGTGGTTTTCACCAAGCTGGTCATGGCGGGGACGGATGTCTCGGGACAGAACAGTCCGTCGTTCAATGTGCACGCCAACTCTCTAACGGCGCGATACTCCGCTCTGAATGTTTCCAACGACGAACGCATTCTGTTTCGCTACCAGTTGCAGGGAGCCAATTCCAGTTGGACGGAGACGACGCAGCGAGAGCTGCAGTTTGCGCAACTTGCGCCGGGCGCCTATCGCCTGGAGGTCGAAGGCCAGGACGAGGATGGCACCTGGAGCGCGCATAAGGCGGAATTCTCTTTCCGGATTCTGACACCGTGGTATGCGTCGTGGTGGTTTGTTGGGCTATGCGTGGCGACGCCCTTGGTGGCGGCGAGTATTGTCGTGCGATTGCGGGTGCTGAGCGGACGGCGGCGGGAGCGCGAACTGAAGCAGTTGCAGGCGGCTCACGACGAGATCCGGAATCTGGCGTTCTTTGACCCGCTCACCGGTCTGCCGAATCGCCGTCTGCTGCTGGACCGGTTGCAGCAAACGCTGACGGCGGGCATGCGCAGCAATCGCAAGCGGGCGCTGCTGTTCGTCGATCTCGATGATTTCAAGACTCTGAATGACACGCTGGGCCATCACATTGGCGACCTTCTGTTACAGGAGGTGGCGCGGAGGATTCTCGCCAGCATCCGCGAAACCGACACGGTCGCGCGATTGGGCGGAGATGAGTTTGTAGTTCTGCTGCAGGAGTTGAACGAACAGCCGGAGGATGCGGCGGCGCAGGCAAAGGTGGTGGCTGAAAAAATCTTAGCCACGCTTCACGAGCCTTACCGGCTCGATGGCCGCGAATGTCGCAGCAGTTCGAGCATCGGGATCACGGTGTTTGGAACTTCGCAAGACAGCACCAATGAAGTTCTGCAACAGGCCGATATCGCGATGTACCAGGCGAAGGCGGCGGGCCGCAACACGTTGCACTTCTTCGCGCCAGCCCTGCAGACCGCCGTCAACGCCCGCGCCGAGATGGAAGAGGACCTTCGTCAAGCGATTCAGAGGAAGGACTTCCGGGTTTACTACCAGCCGCAAGTGGATCGCGGCGCTCTGGTCGGGGCCGAGGCGCTGATCCGCTGGATTCACCCGAAGCGCGGTTTCTTATCGCCCGACGAGTTCATTCCGTTGGCGGAGCAAACCGGGCTGATCCTGCCGATGGGCGACTGGGTTCTCGAAACTGCCTGTCAGCAGATTGCGGTTTGGGCGGCTCGGACGAATACGGCCCATCTGACGGTGGCGGTCAACATCAGCGCGCGGCAACTGCTGAATCCAGACTTCGTGAAGAATGTGCTGGCCACACTGCTGCGTACGGGAGCGAATCCGCGACGGCTGAAGCTGGAGCTGACCGAGAGTATGTTTGTGAACGATCTGGAGGATGTTGTCGGCAAAATGACGGAACTCAGGGCTCATGGTCTACGATTTTCCCTGGACGATTTCGGCATGGGCTACTCTTCGCTGGGCTACCTGCGGCGATTGCCCCTGGACCAGTTGAAGATCGATCAGGAGTTTGTGAGGGACATACTGGCAGATGCAAGCAGCAGCGCAATTGCACAAAGCATTATTTCCTTGAGCAGAGCGATGGGGTTGTCGGTTATCGCCGAGGGTGTGGAGACGGAAGGACAGCGGGACTTCCTGTCGCGGCTGGGCTGCCATTCGTTCCAAGGCTACTTGTTCGGAGCGCCGGTGCCGCTGGAGGAGTTCCAACGCTTACTGACGGGATTGGCGAAGAAAACCGCTCACGGGTAAAGCCAGTAGAGCCGGGCCGGTTTGCATGACAGCTCGGGGCTTGAGTTTTTACGCCGGCACCCTTGCAGCGCACGAAGTCGCAAGTAACCCTGAGAAGGTGACTTCTTCGGACTTGACTTGGCGTTCCGTGACACCTCGGTCTTCCCAATTCCATTACTGCCTCGGATCTGCTGAAAATAAATCACTTACAAGCGGGAACTCCAGACACTTGGTCGGAGTCTATGTTATGTGAGAGTCACGGCTCCGCTCACAGTTGCCGGACGTACTCGGTATCAGGCCGGGCAGCAAATATTCAAGGGCGCGGTAGGGTGGAAAATCCTATAATCAGGGGACGCCATTATGGCGGGAGCAACCACCTTGGGTGATTTAGCAAGTGCCATCGGAATTCGATCGCAGGAAGAAGCGGCGATCGTCGCGGAGCTGAAGGCCGGCTCGGAGACGGCGTATGCCTGGCTGATCGGAGAATTCCAGCAGCCGGTGTACGGGCTGGTGTACCGGATCGTGAATGATCCGGCGGACGCGGCCGACACGACGCAGGATGTCTTCCTGAAAGTGTTTCGCGGGATGAAACATTTTCACGGCGGATCAAGTTTAAAGACTTGGATCTACCGCATCGCGCTGCATGAGGCGGCGAACCGGCGGCGGTGGTGGTTCCGGCATAAGGCGAAAGAGACATCGATCGAGCCGGTGGAATCGGACGGACCGAGCCTCGGAGAAAGCGCGATGCAGATGGCGCTGACTGATCATGCCGATTCTCCGTTTGACAGCGTGGCACATCACGAAGTGCAGCACCGGGTAGAAGAAGAGTTGAGGAAAGTTTCAGAGCCGTATCGCACGACGTTGATTTTGCGGGATTTGGAAGAGATGTCGTACGAAGAGATTGCCGAGGTGCTGGAGATTTCGCTGGGAACGGTGAAATCGCGGCTGACGCGCGGCAGAGACGCACTGCGGCAAAGGCTGGCGCCATATGTGCGCGAAGTTGGAAATGAACTGGGACTGACGGCTCCGTCTCAGGATAAAGAGGGACGGCGGTCGCAGGTTGCTGGAGGGGGTAGAAGGGTCGAGGTGATTTCATGATGGGCACAGGGAAGAACACCGAACTGCAGTGCCCCAAGGCGAAGCGGCTGTTCTCGCCTTATCTGGATGGAGCGGTGACGGGCACGGAGATGCTCGCGCTGCAGGATCATTTGTCGAATTGCGGGGCTTGCAATCACGAGTACCAGGCGTTGCGACGGACCCAGCAGTTGCTGGCGAGCATGGAGCGTCCGAGGGTTCCATCGGATCTGGGGTTGAAGCTGCGGCTGGCGATCTCGCGGGAAGCAGAGCCGGCAAAGCGAGCCCGGTTCGAGGGACTGCGGGTGCGGATGGAGAATGCGCTGCAGGCCTTCATGGTTCCGGCAACCGCGGGCTTTTTGAGCGCGCTGATTATTTTCGGAATCGCGATGGTTTATTTCGTGGCGCCTTCAACTCTGCAGGCGGGCAACGACGTGCCGCTGGTGATGGTGAATACAGCTCCCGAGTTGCAGCAGAGTGCCTTTGGCATGACGCTGGACACGATCGAAGCGGATTCGCTGGTCATTGAAGCCTACGTGGACGCGAACGGACGCGTGCAGGATTACCGGATTCTGTCGGACACGGAAAAGTCGAAGGAAGTGCTGCCGCAGGTAAAACGGATGCTGATTTTCACGACGTTCCGTCCGGCGTTGTCGATGGGACGTCCGACGGCGAGCCGGGCGGTGCTGTCGTTTTCGAAGATTAGCGTCAGAGGGTAGGAGCTTTGAGTCTCGAGATTTGAGTCTCGAGCGTTGAGCGCTTAGCTACTTCCTATAAGAAATGCCCCATTCCTCTAAGGAGAAATGGGGCATATTTATTTCGCCTTGGTTTGGGTCGTCGACCATTTATTTTTGGCAGGAGCCACTAACAGAGCGGGCATGGGTGACTTCCAGATGTCCATGCTCGGTGTCGTTCTTCTTTACGCCGCTATCTTTCGCCATGTCTTTGGCGTCTTCTTTCATGTTGTGCATTTTTTCGTTCGAAACCACGCCTTTGACTTCCACGGTGTGGTTGACCTTGCTCGCCAAGTCGACGGCATTGTTGCCGTGGATCTCCCACGTACTGCCGTCCTGGGCAGTTAAGAGATACTCGTTGCCGCCAGTTTGAGTGAGGCAGCCAGTCATGTTTCGCACTTCGCCTTTCGGCTTCGCGTCCGCATCTTGCGCCACTGCCCATGCAGAAGTCAGAGCCGCAAGCACCGCACACAAGAACAAACGATTCCATCGATTTGTCATTCCACGCTCCTTTGATTAGCGCCTCCAAAGTTTCAGAGGGCATTACCCGAGACATGCTTCCGGGATAGGGTGCGTCTTCGTAGCAAAGAGTTGCCGTCGTTGCGACAAAACGGGACGATGATTGCCATCTCAAAGGTTGGTTTCAAACGAGAGACCGCCCATGGACGTCGTAGGGTTTTGCAGCAGGTTACCGGCGTTATGGGTTTGAGTGGGATCAAGGGTATGAATGGTTGAACCAAGGACCTCGAAGGTCTTCACGTACGGAATTCCGTCGAGCATCTCTTCCAAGACCTCAAGGACTTGCGGATAGCCGCTGGCGTTGTAGGCCTGGGCATTATGTTCGTGATCCCAGAAGCTGATGGTCGCGACCTCACTCCCGTCGGCCAGCGCGAGAGTGATCAAGTCCAGGAATCCTTTTTGCCGGCGCAACCAGGGCAGGATTTCGCGGTCCATCAAATTTGCGAATTTATCGGTAGAGTTAGGTTTCAGGCGCACCGAAACCTTGCGAGCAAACATTTTCGACCTCCGCACGGTGGGGGGCTGCTTGCGAACAGCCGATCCACACGACACACCCCGCTAATGAATGGTGCGTTTCGGGGTCGGGGCGTTACAAACTTGGGGACGAGCAGACCAAGGAGCGATGACGAGCAAAAGCCCCACTTCTCGCGCCAAGAACGCGGAGAATGAGAACCGCGGGCGGGACTTCCGCGCTAGGATCAGCCTTGGGGATGGATCAGGTGAATCAGAAGGAAGGTGGCGGCGGCGACAACTGCCGAGGCGGGAATGGTGAGGATCCAGGCCCAGACGATGCGTCCGGCGACACCCCAGCGGACGGCCGACAGGCGATGGATGGAGCCGACGCCGACGATGGCGCCCGTGATGGTATGAGTGGTGCTGACCGGGATGCCGGCGAGAGCGGTGCCGAACAAGGTGATGGCTCCGGCGCTTTCGGCGCAAAATCCACCGAGTGGCTTGAGCTTGGTGATCTTCTGTCCCATGGTGTGGACGATGCGCCATCCGCCGAAGTAAGTACCGGCGGCGATGGAGGCATGGGCCGCCAGGATGATCGGCCAGCGGAAGTGTCCCCAGCTCGAAAGCATGTCGGATTTGGACATGAAGCCGGCGGTGTAGAGCGCGCCGGCGACGATGCCCATGGTCTTCTGCGCGTCGTTGCCGCCGTGGCCAAGGCTGTAAGCGGCTGCGGACAGCAGTTGCAGCTTGCGGAACCATTTGTCGACAAGTTGAGGGGGCTTGTTTTGCAGGATCCAGTGAGCGGCGATCATGAAGCTGAGGCCAAGGACCATCCCCATAACGGGAGCCACAACTATGAAGATGAGGGTCTTGTACCAGCCGGAGGGAATGATGACGGAGAACATGGTCGCCGTGCCGGTGTGGATGGCGGCGTGCATCATGGCGGCACCGGCGTAACCGCCGATGAGGGCGTGAGAAGAGGAGGTGGGGAGACCCCACCACCAGGTCAGAAGATCCCACACGATGGCGCCGAACAAACCGGCCATGACGACGTACTGATCGACGTGATCGAGTCGGATCATGCCGCCGCCAATCGTTTTGGCGACGGCGGTACCGAGAAAGAAGGCAGCAAGAAAGTTAAAGGTGGCGGCCCACAAGACGGCCAGTTTGGGCGACAGCACGCGCGTGGAAACGACCGTGGCGATGCTGTTGGCGGAGTCGTGGAAGCCGTTGAGAAAGTCGAAGGCCAGCGCAACCAGGATCGTGATCAGGACCAGTAGGAGGTCTTTATTCATGTTTCAAGGTGGCAAAGTTTCAAGGTTTCGAGGTTTCGGTTGCGAAGCGATCATCCGTTCGAGGTCTCATGGTTCCATTGCTTTGAAACCTTGAAACTCTGAAACTTTGAAACCTTTCTATGTGCTCTTGACGACGATGGCTTCGAGCACGTTGGCTGCGTCCTCGGCTTTGTCGGTGGCGTATTCCAGCACTTCGTACAGTTCTTTCAGCTTGATGAGGTGGATGGGATCTTTTTCGTGTTCAAAGAGATCGGCGATGGCGCGTCGGCTCACGTGATCGGCCATATCCTCGAGGCGATTGACTTCTTCGCAGTGCTCCATCACGTGGCCATTCTTCTCGAGAAGCGACACACCCTTGGCGAGTTCCTCACATTGCAGGACGATGAGTCCGGCCAACTCGGCGGAAACGGGCGGAGGCGTGGTGATTTTATACATCACGAGGCGCAGCGCCGCGGAGTTGACGAAATCGAGGACGTCGTCGAGGGAGGAAGCCAGGCGGTGGATATCCTCGCGATCGAAGGGAGTGATAAAGCTCTGGTTGAGTTTGGTGATGATGGCGTGGGTCGCCTTGTCGCCTTTGTGCTCGATAGCCTGCACCTGATTGACCCGCATGGCCAGGTCGTGGGGATCAGCCAGGATGCTGCGAAGCAATTTGGCTCCATCGGTGAGATTGCCGGAGAGTTCAGCGAAAAGGTAGAAGAACTTGGTGTCGCGGGGGACTAGGCGCATGTATGAAAAACCACTCGGGCTCTTAGCTTATCAAGAAGATGGTGATGGACGAGAGCAGAGTACTATCTCACGCAGGGCGCGGGGCAAGCAAACGGCGGAACGGGGTTAGCGGGACGTTCTGCGGGTGATCAGGGCCGGGGACCGCCGAGGGGTCTTGAGACCAATGACGAAGAACAGGGCGAAAACCGCGGCTGAGCCAACGGCAACGGGCTGCAGAAAGCCCACAAACAGCTCAGTGATGGCCATTGCGGCATTATGAACACTGAGGCGGAGGAGGGCGAGATTACCAGTGGGGTAGACCCCATGGTTACGGAAGAATCCCCGAGCGGAGGGGTGAGTGCTGAGAACCCGTTTCATTTCTTGAAGTAATAAGTCCAACTCACGCTGACGTACGATTTCAACGGAACGCCGACGACGCGTTCAAAAGGCGAGGGGGCGGTAGGAAGGGCCAGAATCTCCGTGGTTTGCCCGGTGTATCCTCCCGCAAGCAGGAAGTTGGCGCCGATGGACATTCGGCTTTCTAGAAATGGCCGGAGCACCGCGCCCCGAATCTCCCTCACAGGAACCCCGGTAAAGCCGTCACCGAGGGGCTTCGCCTTAACGTATTCGAACTCGCCACGCACTTGGAGATGAAAGGGCAGCTGAGTCTCAGAAGCAACCGCGTCCCAGATGGTGCGTGGAGCTTCGGGCACGGGCTGACCGGTCTGCGTGTCTCTGGCGTCCGCCTGAGAGTAAGAGACATAGAAAGCGCCATGAGAGAAATTCCTCTGCGCGGAGACCGCGAGGACCTTGTTGACTGAAGGACCAAAATTCTGCTGCAAGCCCGTGTCCGGATCGATCTTTGCAAGTTCCTGCGAGTTCGAAACATGGCGGAGCGTGACGTAGAGTTGCGTCTGCTTGACGACTTTGGAAAACACAAGCTGGTAAGCACGCGAGGGCGACAGCAGGGCAGGTTGTCCGGTTCCAGTGCCGATACGGGGGTCCTCGGTGTGAAAGGCCTCGCCGTAACTGAAGGCCACGGTTGGAACAAACCAGCGGTCTGGCGGAAGCAGCGTGAGCGTTCCCTTGGGGAGGGTTAGCGTTGCGAGCTTATTGAAGAAATTCTGCGGATTGATGAGATCCTGATTATCCATCCAGACTTGTTCCTGGCGGACTCCGAGGTCGTAGTGGATATACTTGCCGATGCTTCCGTCCACAGCCACGAAAGGTTCGGCGAACGATAGCTTCAGGTTGTTGCTGGTGACGGGCTGAAAGACTCCTTCCGCGTCGGCGTGCTGTAAGTCCAGATCGCGAGGCGCATCCCGTCGCAAGTCCACTCCGGCCAGCAGGGACAGCCACGGACGAACGCTCTGGATGAAAGTGACCTCGCCGCCGGCAACATTCCGCGACTCGCTCTGTTGAATTAGGCCATCGCCAAAATTCGAGCGCAGCGTAAGTGCATAGTTTCGAAAGAACCCGGAGAAGGAGAAGTGCCTCTGCCCGCTGATCGTCCAGTTATCCGTTGCCACCAGAAGTGCAGTATGGGTACGGTCGAGTTGGCGACTGTCGATGGTGTCACCAGGCACGGGCACGTCGACTGGAATGAGTCCCGGGATGTCGGAGAACCCATAGTAGCCAATGCCGAAGAGGGTGACTTCGTGGTGTGCGCCGTGGAACTGTCGGAGGCCGTTTAACTTGTACTGCTGGCGGTGTTCCAGACGCTCCAGGAATCCGTTGCCGAAAGAGGCTTCCAGCGCAAGCCAAGCGTTCGTGTTGGGGTTCGATGGGCTCCAGCCTGCCATGACATCGGCGTCGCGATAGTCACCCGTGACCTGGACGAAGCTGTTGAATCGTTCTCGTGGGACGTAGGAAGCCGCGAGGTCAACGGAGTTGTTTCCCTGCCGGACATCGAAGGCTCCCCCATTCACCGTGACTCCTTGAATTGTCGGAGGAATGAGGAAATTCGGGTCGGCATAGCCGTTTCCATGAGCATTGGCGGGGAGGTTATTTGGGTACAGGAAATCGCCGACTTGAAAATACTGGGCGATGGGTTCTCCGTGATCGCCGGCTACGCCCGGGGCAAAGTACTGAGGAGCTTTGATCCCGCCGGATGCGGTTTCGATGGGAAGGCCCGGAATGGAGATGGGGGCGCCGGGCCGGCCCGGATTGGCGTCCAACACCTGATCATGAATCACGACAGTTTGGGCTGGATCGGGAGTGAGCAGCGAGGGAACGGACGCCACAACCGTAATCGCCTGAGCCACTGACGCCAGTTGAGCGAATTGCAGAGTGACCTGCTTTTGTTCTGCACGGCCGATGGCAACATCCAGGAACACGGAGACGAATGTGGGATCCTCAACTGCCAACCGGTATTCGCCGGGATCCAAATCACTAAAAACGAAGTTGCCCTGGTCATCACTCTTGATCTCGCGCGTCAGGGCGCCGGAGGCGTCCAGGAGTTTGAGGTGCACGTCGGCGACGGGGACACCGCGAGGATCCAGAACCTTCCCGGAAACGCGGGCCTCGTCTGTAGCGGCTGACAGGATCGAACAACCAGCGAGAAGCAAGAGGGCCAGCAAGAAGGCAGCGTGGAAATACGTTTTGAGCGATGGCCCACAAGCTCTTTTCGCCGTGACCGAGAACGTAGGCACTTCGTCGATCATATGCCGAGCGTGTCGGAAGTGAAAAACGGCAACGTTGTGCGGGCGAGAAAGAGATTGCCCTGGCAGGTAGACAGGAGAGGAGGGTCGCGTTCAGTCCTTCCGCTCTCTTCATTTGATGGGGATAGCTAGAGAGGCCGTGAAAATTCCTACAGGATTCCACCACTGAACGGAGCGGATCTGACTTTGGGCCTGGGCCCGCCCGCGCGTGGGGGCTCACTCGACAACTTTCCAGTACAAAACGAAAAGATGTGGACTTAACCGAAAGCAGTCGGAACATGAGTGACAAGGCCCATCTCGCTCATCGAGCCGCCCTGCCAATGCAAAGTCTCTAGATTTGATCCTGATCTTTGGTGTTCCCGTGGAAGAGTGTTTGGATTTCCAGTTTGTTGATCCGGCCACTCAAGCAGCGCCCGAACTTGCGCTCAACCCAAAGGTCAAGGCGGCCAAGTCCCCTTCCTAGGAGTTCTAGAAGCTTTTCGCCAGCCTTCACCAGAAGGTGACCGACAATATCTCCCAGCATTCCCTAAACACTCCCCAGCGCCTGTCGTTCCCCAGGCATTTTACCCAGAAGTCAGTACTTGGTGGAAAATCCTTCACACACTCATCATCCCCGTTAAAGAAGCCCTGGGTGTAGGAATTTTCCCGGCCTCTATCGCTATCCCCCTTCTGCGTTTGACCCTCTGCGACCTAGACTTTAAACTGAATGATGTTCTCCGCCTATCTTTCGATCGTAGATAGTGGCCGTGAGCGTCCACGTTGCGGGAGGGATTCCTGAGTCGTTTCTTCCTTAGTCTCTTGAGGAGTTGTGGGCTTCGAGGTTTTATGGTGGCGGCCTTGCTGGGGCTGATGGCGCCGGTGTGTCTGGCGGACAGCAGTAATCCAATCACTCTCGACACGAATGAGAGTCTATTCGCCGTGCTGACGGCGATGAATACATGCGGGTACGACGTCGGGCTAAGCGTTGCTGACGCGCAACGGCGCAACATCCGAGCCGAGGTAGAGAAGAATCTACGGAACTCCGAAGACGCGCAGACGGCGATGAACGCGATGTGCGACTGGTACTCGGGGCACCGGGGACGGGATGCTGCGCACGATCTGTCGCAATACGTGTCTCTGGCGTTGTATTTGGAGGGGCCTCCACACTTTCTGCCACGAGTCAAGGAAGATGAACTGCCTCCCGATGCGGTGCCCATTGCTGCCTTCGGCACGGTGCTGGAGCCGTTCTACGAAAAGGCAGGATTGCACTCAATCTGGGAGCGGCACCGCGCAAACTATGCTGCCCTGGTGGATCGCTATCACGTGCCGCTGGCGAAGATGGTGTTCGACACAGATATCTACCTGAAACTGCAGTCGGGGGGATTTTTGGGCCGGACGTTCACCGTGTATCTGGACTTCCTGGGCGATCCCAATGAAGCCAATGCGCGCAACTACGGGGCGGACTACGACGTGGTGGTCTTTCCGTCGCCCGACCCGACTGTAGTCGATCCTCTGAAGATGCCGCAGATCCGGCACGCTTACCTGCACTACCTGCTCGACCCACTGGCGCAGAAACACGCGATCGCGGTCAAGCGCATTGAACCGCTGCTGCAGTCGGTGAAGCGCGCACCTCTGGAAGATAACTTCAAGACCGATATCTCGCTGCTGGTGACGGAGTGCCTGGTGCGGGCGATTGAGATTCGGACCACCGGAAACAAGCAAACCGCCGAGGCCATGCGGCAGCAGGCCGTGGATGACGCGATGAAGCAGGGGTACATCCTGACCAGATATTTCTACAACGCGCTGCTGGTGTTCGAAAAAGATCCGGCCGGACTGCGGGCGGCGTACGCGGACATCATCGAGAAGATCGACTTAAAGGCGCAGGAGAAGGCCGCGAACGAAATACAGTATGTGCGGGTGTCTGCGCCGGAACTGGTGCAGTTGTCGCGCATGGAGGACCGGAAGATCCTGTCGACGGCCGATAAGCGGCTGGCGGCGGGCGACGCGAAGGGCGCGCAGGAACTGGCGCAGCAGGCGCTCGACAAGAAGATTGGTGATCCGGGGCGGGCTCAGTTCATCCTGGCGCAGGCGGCGGTGATGAGCAGGAACCGGGAAGCAGCGCTGGACAGTTTCCAGAAGGCAATTCAGCAGACGAAGGATCCCAAAATCGTGGCGTGGTCGCACTTGTACCTTGGCAGAATTTTGGATATGAAAGAAGACCGCGAGGCTGCGCTGGATGAGTACCGGGCGGCATTGTCCACGGGGGCGACACTGCCGGAGGTCAAGGCAGCGGCGGAGCGCGGGCTGGAGCAGGCCTACGAGCCGCCGGCGAAGCCGCAATAGGGCTGTCAGCGAATCCGCTCTCAACTTTCAGTAAAACCTACGGCACTGCGCTAGAATGCACGGTTGCGGTCCGGGTTGATTTGAAATCAGAAGCGTCAAGGGTCGAGGAGAAAGCATGAAGCGAGCAGCGATAGTGGTCGCAGTGCTGGGAGTTTGTGCCTGGAGTTTCGGGCAAACCAACGCGAAGCCTGCGGGGCAGGCTACGCCGGCCGCCGGACAGACAGCGGCGCCGCAGGGGAAGCGGCCGCCCGCAGCCAAGACGCAGCCTGAGTTCGAGGCGTATAAGGCGGCGGTGGTACTGACAGATCCGGTGGCGCTGGAGAAGGCTGCCGACGACTTCGCCGCAAAATTCCCCGATAGCGAGTTGCGGGGACCGTTGTACACGGTGGCCATGGGCCGTTACCAGGGAAACCCAGACAAGATGTTGGAAGTCGGCAAGAAGGTTCTGGCGATTGACGTCGATGATCCGGCGGCCCTGGTTGGGGTAGCACAGGCAATCGTGGAAAAGATGCACGACACGGACCTGGACAAGGATCAGGAGCGCGCCGACGCTAAAAAGTACGCCGAGCGCGCGATGGTCACGATCGAAACAGACGTTCCGACCAGCGGCTACTCACCAGACCAGATCAACGGCTTCAAAAATGGAGTACGGTCCGAGGCGTATTTCATCCTCGGCACGCTGTCATTCAAGGCCAGTAATTGGGCGGATGCTGAGGTCAATCTGCGTAAGTCCGTGGACTTGATGCCGCAGCAGCCGGACGCGTTCACGATCTTCCAACTGGCGGTCGCGCTGGATATGCAGAACAAGCTCCCGGAGGCGACGAAGTACGTAGACCAGGCGGTAGAACTGACCAAGGACCGGCCCGATTCGGGTGTCGGCAAAGCGGCCCGCGCTGAGAAGGATCGGCTGACGAAGCTGAGCGGTGGCACGGCGCCGGGACAGACTGCGACGCCTCCCAAGAACTAGATAGAAATGGGGGCACGGAACGGCGAGCTGACGGTTCGCCGGACAGCCGAAGGCGGCTGTCCCCACATATGAAGGAACGGGAAATCACGGCGCTGGAAGAAGGGCTGGGCTACCATTTCCGGCGGCGGGCCGTCATTGAACAAGCGGTCACGCACAGCTCGCAGGCGCGGGAACAGGAAGCGCAGCAGTCAGGCGACAGCAAGTACAAGGTCAGCGACAACGAGCAGTTGGAATTCCTGGGTGACGCAGTGCTGGCGCTGGTGACGAGCGAGGAGTTGTTCCAACGCTTTCCTCATTTTCGGGAAGGTGAACTTTCGAAGCTGCGGGCGCATCTAGTAAGTGAGAGGCATTTGATCCGGGTGGCGCAGCAACTGGAACTGGGGCACTACCTTCGGCTGGGACGGGGCGAGGAGAAGAGCGGCGGGCGGGGAAAAACGGCACTCCTGGTAGACGCGCTGGAAGCAATCCTGGCGGCGATTTATCTGGACGGTGGGCTTGAAGTGGCGCGGCAGTTCGTGCTACGCAACGTGATTGCGCCGGAACTGGAGCGGATGGAGCGTGGCGGTGGCTCGCTGCCGGTCACTGATTTCAAGTCTGCGCTGCAGGAAGCGGTGCAGAGCCTGGGACTACCTCAGCCCGCTTACGTACTGGTGGAGGAGGCGGGACCCGAGCACAGCAAGACGTTTACGGTGGAAGCGCGCCTTCACACGAAGAACGGAAAGAACACGGAATTTGTGGGACGCGCGCAGGGTTTAACCAAGAAGACCGCGGAGCAAGATGCGGCACGGCAGCTGCTGACGTTTCTGGCGTCGCGTCCGAAGGCAGGGGAAGCGAAAGGGGCGCGGGCCTCGAGCCCGGCCGATAAGTAGATTTCATGGATTCGCCAAACGTCCCGATCGCAGCCTCCGATGGCACCGTTGTCCCGCCAGTACCGGCGGCTGATGTGGATGTCCCCGCGAACGGTGCTCCGAGTGTTCCTCCGAACGACATTGGTGACTTCACGCCAGGCGCTGCGGTTCCTAAATCGGCCGCCCCTGCGCCTGTTTTCGAGCGACGCATCGTGACCACGCTGGGTTCCGACGTGATCGGGTCGCTGCAATCGTTGATGGGCACGGTTGTGATTGCCATCTTCGTGATCACTTTTATCGTGCAGGCCTTCCAGATTCCTTCTGAATCGATGGAAAACACGCTGCTGGTCGGCGATTACCTGCTGGTGAACAAGCTCTGCTATGGCGGGCAGGGGATAGGCGATCATCTCATGCCTTACCAAAAAATCGCGCGTGGAGACATCATCGTGTTTCACTACCCGGTGGATCCGCAACAGCATTTTGTGAAGCGCGTGATCGGCGTTCCCGGAGACCATTTGCGGATGGAGAGGAAAAGGGTGTTGATCAACGGCAAGCCTCTCGACGAGCCTTACGTGCGATTCCTGGAACCGGCGAATAATCTCTTTCGTGATAACTTTCCGCGGACGGATATTCCCGCGATTGGTCTCGAAGGCAAGTGGTGGCTGGAAATGCGGAAGCTGGTGGAAGACGGCCAGCTGATTATTCCCGAAGGACACTACTTTGTGATGGGGGATAACCGCGACGACAGCCAGGACAGCCGATACTGGGGATTTGTCCCGCGGGAAAATATTATCGGAAGGCCTCTGGTCATTTACTGGTCGGTGCGGGATTGGGACCACGCTCCATCGGCTTCCATCATGGGGCGTTTGTACCATGTGGCGTACGCGGTAACGCATATCTTTCAGATCACGCGCTGGAACCGGACGCTGCGGCTGGTACACTGAATAGGCTGAGTTTCGAGGAGCCCACAGGGGCTAAAGCCCCAATTTTCTGGGTGTTAACGGCACGGCTGAAGCCGTGCCCTCCCCAAAAACGCGCGGTACCGTATATCGGCGCAGGGCGCAGGCGGAAGAAGTTCAGATCGAACGGCAAGTTTTGAGCCGACACGGAAACATTAATAGTGGCCAAGAAAGAAAACGTAGTCGAAGAAAACGTGGCGGAAGAGAAACCGAAGGAAACTACGGTCGAGTTTCTGGCGTCGCTGGCAGCGGTGCTGGTGACAGGGTTGTTCATCATCACGTTTGTGGTGCAGGCCTTTGAGATTCCATCGAGTTCGATGGAAAACACACTGCTGATCGGCGACCATGTCTTCGTCAACCGCATCCAATTTGCTCCCAAGAGCTCGTGGGTGGGGCCGTTGCTTCCCTACCGGGACGTGCGGTTCCGGGACATTGTGGTGTTTCTGTCGCCGGCCGAGCCGGGACTGTACGTGGTGAAGAGGATTATCGGGCTACCGGGAGACCGTATTCACCTGCGGAATGGTGTGGTGTACCGCAACGGCGAAGCCCTGGACGAGCCCTACGTACTGCACGACCGGGACACATCGGATCCGTATCGCAATAATTTTCCTTCGGTTGCTCCGAACGACGACCCTAATGTGTATCCGAATTGGATGGTCGACATGCAGTCGTACGTCCACGGGGACGACATCGTAGTGCCACCGGACCATTACTTTGCCATGGGCGATCACCGCGGCGTCAGTTTGGACAGTCGGTATTGGGGATTCATTCCCAAGGCAAACATCATCGGACGTCCGATGTTTATCTACTGGTCGTTTGAGACGCCGGATGACCAATATCGCAAGACGGCGTGGGGCGATCGCGCGTTGTTTCTGGGCAAAGTGGTGCTGCACTTTTTCGACGAGACACGGTGGAAACGGACGCTCAAGTTCGTGAGATGAAGCCCCTCGGAATTCCAGTAAGGGCGCAGTGAAGGTCTTCTCCTCCAAACGGCGAATCGTGGCGGTGGCAGCGTTGATTGTGCTGCTGCTGTTCCTGCTGCGCCCCGGCGCCTCCCGTTTGAAATCGCGGATTGCGTCTTCCATCAGTTCGGGAGTGGGGCGGCCCGTGGACATCGGCTCCGTCCACATCCGTTTGCTGCCGCGTCCGGGGTTCGATCTGGAAAATGTGGTGGTATACGACGATCCGGCTTTTGGAGCGGAGCCCATGCTGCGCGCCAGTGAAGTGACGGCAGCGCTTCGTTTGACTTCGCTGCTGCGCGGGCGGTTGGAAATCGCGCGCTTAGACTTAACGGACCCCAGCCTCAACCTGGTACATGCGGTGGGTGGGCGATGGAACCTGGAAGCGCTGCTCGAGCGCACGGCGCACATCCCTATGGCGCCGACCGCGAAAGCGAAGACGGAACCACGTCCAGGATTCCCTTACATCCAAGCCACTTCGGCGCGGATCAATTTCAAAAGTGGTCCCGAGAAGAAACCGTACGCACTCACGAACGCGGATTTTTCCTTGTGGCAGGATTCGGAAAACAGTTGGGGCGTACGGCTGAAAGCGCAGCCGTTCCGCACCGATTTGAACTTGAACGATACGGGCCTGCTGCAAGTGGATGGAACGTGGCAGCGTGCGGACGCCCTCCGCGATACGCCGATGCGTTTCGAGATCGAGTGGAATCACGCGCAACTCGGACAGTTCACGAAGTTCTTCTCCGGAAACGATCAGGGGTGGCGCGGAGAGATTCTGCTGGACGTGGCGCTCGAGGGCACTCCGGCGAAGTTACAGATGACGAGTACAGCTTCCGTTCAGGACTTCCGGCGGTACGACATTGCGAGTGGCCAGGCGCTGCGGCTGGCCGGCCGCTGCGATGGAGAATACAGTTCGCTCAGTCAGGCGTTTCACGAAGTTATGTGCGTCGCTCCGGTAGGGAGCGGATTGATCACGCTGAAGGGAGACATCGGCCTACCGGGAAGCCACAACTACGAACTCACGCTGACGGCTGACAACGTGCCTGCCGCGGCGGCGGCGGTATTGGTGGAGCGGGCAAAGAAAAATCTTCCTGACGATCTGGTTGCGGGCGGGACGCTGAACGGGAGTCTTTCGCTTACCGAAGACGCTGCCACGGCATCCAAGCTTCAATTTGAAGGCCGAGGTCAGATTGCCAACTTTCGCCTGGCGTCGGCGGGGAACAAGGCGGAAATTGGGCCGGAGACAATTCCCTTCCTGCTGACGACGGGCAATTCGGGAGCGAGCAGACTGGCCACACGCAAGAATACGTTCGGCATGCACTTTCCGGATGGCCCGCATGCAGAGTTCGGGCCATTCCCGTTTGCGGTTGGACGAGTCGCGCCCGTCGCCCGCGGATGGGTGAACCGAAGCGGCTACAACGTGTCGGTGGTGGGAGAAGCGGACATCGCGAAGACGCTGCGTGTGGCGCGGATGTTTGGACTCGCCGCATTGCAGACTGCCTCGGAAAGCACGGCACAGGTTGATTTGCAGATCGCGGGAGCTTGGGCGGGACGCAGCAACGGAACGACCTCAGGCTTTACAGGACCGCAAGTCACGGGGACAGCGAAATTGCGGAACGTCCGCGTCGCCCTGCGAGGGGTGGCGAGTCCGGTCGAGATTGTTGCGGCCGACATGCAGCTTTTGCCGAACGCAGCCCGCGTCACGAAGTTGACCGCCAAGGCAGCGGACTCGACTTGGACCGGATCTCTGGAGATGCCGCGCGGATGCGGAACCCCGGGCGCGTGCGAGGTACACTTCATCCTGAACGCAAACCAGATTGCGCTCGGCGAACTCAAAGCGTGGGTGAATCCGAGCGCGAAGCAGAGGCCGTGGTATCGGATGCTAGAGTCGAATCCGCAGGCGGGGCCACCGTTTCTGGCAAGTCTGCGAGCTTCCGGGCAAGTCACTACGGACCGATTGCAACTGACGACTGTGGCGGCGACGCGGGTATCGGCAAAGGTGAGTCTTGACGCCGGGAAATTGGAGATCGCAGAATTGACCGGCGATTTCCTGGGCGGCAAGCATCGCGGCCAGTGGCAGGCAGACTTCGGAGCGAAGCCTGCGGTTTGCAGTGGCAGCGGGAACCTGACTGGAGTTTCACTGACCCGTCTGGCCGACGCGATGAAGGATGGATGGATTGCGGGTACTGCGAACGCCAGCTATGAAGTGAAAGGGCCGTGCCCGGCGGAGTTTTGGACTTCGGCAGAGGGGATGCTGCATTTTGAAATGAAAGACGGAGCCCTGCCCCACATCGCGCTGAGCGAGGCTACGGAAGCGCTGAGGATCACACATCTGGCCGGCCAAGCAGTGCTGCATGAGGGTACGATCGAGATCAAAGACGCGAGGCTCGACTCGCGCAGCGGGAAGTTTCTGGTGAGCGGGAGCGCGTCGTTGAAGGGCGAATTGGATTTCCGGCTGGCAAAGGTCCCGGCAGGTGCGACAGCAGCGGGGTATACGGTGACTGGGACGGTCAGTGAACCGCACGTGGTTCCCTTGCCGGGTGCGGAGACGCAAGCGCAGCTCAAAGCTGATCCCGCGAAATAAAATTACGGTTGGTATCCCGCGCCGCGCAGCACTTTTCCTGGAAGCGCTCCCGTCATCTTTCCTTGATCGATCACTGGCACTCCGTTGACCAGCACATATTCCATTCCTTCCGAAAGCTGATTGGGGTTGTCGAATGTGGCGCGATCGCGCACGGTAGCAGGATCGAAGATCACCACATCCGCCCACATGCCCGCTTTGAGGACACCGCGATCGGTCAGGCGCATGCGCTGCGCTGGCAGCGCGGAAAATTTCCGGATCGCGTCTTCGAGAGTCAAAACTTTTTCTTCGCGAACATACTTGGCCAGAATGCGCGGGAAAGTGCCGTAGGCGCGCGGGTGAGGATGCGACTGGCCGAGAATTCCTTCGGGAGATGTGCCTTCGGAATCATTGTCGATGGCGACCCAGGGTTGCTGCAGAGCGAGCGTCACGTCGGGCTGCGACATTCCGAAGACGGCAACCTCCGTGGAGGGATCCTGAATCAGGATGTCGAAAAGTGCGTCCATGGCATCTTGGTTCGAGGCCTTAGCGATCTCCGAGAGGCGCTTGCCGAGCAGTGGCGCCAGAGCAGGATTTTCAACCGCACCGATCATGATGGCCTCAGGGCCGGGAATCTCCTGCCATTCGTTGTCCCACTCTTTGGACGGAGCGAGCATATCTTTACGAATGCGAGCGCGAGTCACCGGATCTTTCAGGCGCTCGACGAGTTTGGCGTCGCCGCCATCGTGCGCCCACGGCGGGATAAACGCGGAAAAGCCGTTGTACCAAGCGGTGTAGGCGTAGGTATCGGCGCTCACATCGGCGCCGGCAGCGCGGGCGGCATTGATTTTGGCAACGACCTGGGGCATGCGTCCCCAGTTGTCTTTGCCCGCGACTTTGATGTGCCAGATCTCGACCGGGATGTGCGCTTCGCGGCCGATGCGGAGCGCTTCGTCGATAGCCTCGAGAACCGAGGCGCTCTCGTCGCGCATGTGCGTCGCGTAGATGCCTCCGAACTGGCTGGCCTCGGCGGCAAGGGCAATCAATTCCTCTGTTTTAGCGTAGGGCGCGGGCGCATATTCGAGCGAAGTTGAGACGCCTACGGTGCCGTCTTTCATCGCTTCGCGCACGAGGGCCCGCATTTGATCCAGTTGCGCGGGAGTGGGCTGTTTGTCGTCGTCACCGAGGACCATGCGGCGGACCTGCGTGGCGCCGACGTAACTGGCGAGGTTGATTCCCATCCCCTGCTTTTCGAGGCGCGCAAAATATTGTCGGAAGGTGCGCCAGTCAGGAGTCACCTTAAAGTGCTCGAATCCGCTGCGGTCGGACTGAATGATCGCATCGTTGAGGGGAGCAATGGAACTGCCTTCGCCGGTAATTTCGGAAGTGATCCCCTGGAAGATTTTTGAAGGCAGGCGCGGGTCGACGAGAATGGTTAGTTCGGATTGGCCAAGCATATCGATGAAGCCCGGAGCGACGACTTTGCCAGCAGCGTCAATAGTACGCTTGCGCGGCTCGGCGGAGAGATTGCCGATGGCGGCGATCTTGCCGTCGCGAATGCCGACGTCTCCGGAGTACCACGGAGAACCAGTCCCATCGATGATGTGGCCGTGGGTGATGACGAGGTCGAAGGATGGTGTTTGGGCGAGAGCAAGCGAAGTAAGTAGCAGAGACGCGATGACGATGGGAATACGAGTTGCGGCCGACAACCTCTGCAAAATATTTATATTCATCTGTCGTACCTTCAGGGCTAAAGCCCTAATTTCTTTCACTGCGTTTACGCGGCCCTGAAGGGCCGCTCTTCCACCTTTGCTTTCACGCTTTACGTGGCCTCTTCGACTCGGTCAGGGCAAGCCTGAAGGGCCGGTCTTCCACGCTGCGGAACTGGCGGCGGCTCCCAGAATGATCCATGCTCCTAGTGCGAGCCATTCGTACATCGTGAAATGGCCGGGGACTAACGGAACGACTTTCATCAGGGCCATGGCGATTCCGACGGCCAAGCCGAACCACGCTACGGCGCGTTCGGCGCGCGACAGCGACATCACACGGGGCTTGGCCCGCGCCAGTGCCAGGCAGGCAGCGCAGGTTGCGGACCATCCGATAGCGCAGGCCACCGATCCGACCTCGGTGACGGGAACCAGGATCGCATCACCCAACAGCATACACGCGGCTGTCGCGAGGCCAACGCAGAGGACCGCGGCTGACGGCGTTTGGTAACGTTCGTGAATCGATCCGACGCGAGAGTTGACCATGCCGCGGCGTCCGAGGGCAAAGAACAATCGGCTTGCGGCGACTAAATTTCCGTTGAAGCACTTGAACAGCGAAAGCAACGCGGCCGCGAGGATGATTTGCACGATCCATCTCGAACCGAGAGCCTGCTGGAATGCCACCGCAGTCATGAACTTTTCGCCGGTCAGGCGGCGCCAGGGAGCGACGAACGACACTGCCGCGACGATGCTGGCGTAGAAAAGAATGCCGATGAAGATGGCCATCCATATGGCACGAAAGAATCCTCGGGCCCGGAAGTCTGGGCTGGCCTCTTCGGCGGCTTTGCCAACCGATTCGAATCCGGTCATGAAATAGGGGACGATCTGAATCACCAGCAGAATAGACATCCACGGCGCATGCGTAAAGAGCGGCGCAATGTTAGCGGGTGAGCCACGGCTGACGCCGAGGCCGACAAAGATGATGAAGAGACCGAGAGTGCCGAAGCTGGTCCAGTTTTGAAACGTCGCGCTGAGGCGGATGCCGCGATAGTTTAGCAGTGTGAGCAGCCCGGTCAAAGCGAGTCCGATCGCAAGATGCGGAAGGTACACGGGGCGTCCGGCGATGCGGTAGAGTTCCATCGAATCGAGGCCGGGAACGATGTAGCCGGCGATGCGGCCGACGGCGACGGCTTCCCAGGGGCAGACGATAAAGTAGGCGAGCGTCATCATCCAACCGGTGGCGAAGCTGACGGGGCGCGAGAAAACGGCCGACGTATAGGCAATTTCTCCCGCCGCGTCAGGCATGGCGGATACCAATTTGCCGTAGACCCATCCGATGGGAAGCAGGAGCGCGCCGCCGATCACGAAGCCGAGCAGGGCGCCGAGAGCGCCGCCTCGGAGCAGCCAGTCGTCCATGATGACGAGCCAGCCGACGCCAACCATGGTTCCCCAACCGAGAGTGAAGTAGTCGGTGGCGCGGAGTTGGCGGGCGAGAGTGTTCACGGAGGCCGGTTGTGGAGTGGCGCGAATTATAAAGCATTGGCTCGGCTTCCGGCTCTCGGATTCCGGCTGCCGGCACTCGGCTCTCGGAAAAAACCCGCGAGCCGGATGGCGGATGCCGGGCGCCGAACCGGCTTTTCGCGTGTTAGTATCGAAATCAGCCCTGCATGACACTGCAACCCCTGATCTGGACAAGCAGCCCTGCTGATTGGCCTCGTTTCGCGGAGCCGGGCTTCCATCGATAAATGACATCTTCTGCCAAATCTCGCAAACGAGTGCTCAGCGGCATGCGCTCGACCGGCAAGCTGCACCTGGGCAATTACGTGGGCGCGCTGCAAAATTGGGTGCACATGCAGGACGAGTACGAGTGCTTTTTCATGGTAGCGGACTGGCATGCGCTGACCACTGATTACGCCGACACTTCGCGCATCAAGGAAAATTCGCTTGAAGTCACACTGGACTGGCTGGCAGCGGGGCTCGATCCGGAGAAGTCGGTGATGTTTATCCAGTCGCATGTTCCGGCGCATGCCGAGTTGCACTTGCTGTTTTCCATGATCACGCCGCTGGGGTGGCTGGAGCGCGTGCCGACGTATAAAGAGCAGCGGGAGAACATCAAGGACAAGGATCTGGGGACGTACGGGTTTCTGGGATATCCCGTGCTACAGGCGGCGGACATTCTGGTTTACAAGGCCGATTGCGTGCCGGTGGGCGAAGATCAGGTCGCTCATGTGGAACTGACGCGAGAAATTGCGCGGCGGTTCAATGGATTCTATGGGGCTGCGAAGGCGGTGTTTCCCGAGCCGCAGTCTTTGCTCACGCCGGCCGCGAAGTTGCCGGGGACTGATGGGCGGAAGATGTCGAAGTCGTACGGGAATACGGTGATGCTGACCGATCCCGAGCCGGTGGTGCGGCAGAAGTTGAAGACGATGGTGACCGATCCGGCGCGGGTGCGGCGCTCGGATCCGGGGAATCCGGATGTGTGTCCGGTGGGCGATTTGCACAAGATCTTCAGCGACAAGGCGACGATGGCCAAAGTCAATGAAGGCTGCCGGTCGGCGGGGATTGGGTGCATCGAATGCAAGGGCTGGGCTGCCGATGTGCTCGTTATGCTGTTGAACCCGATGCAGGAGCGGCGCAAGAAATTTGAAAAGAATCCGCGGCTGGCGTGGGATATTCTGGAGGCTGGCACGGAGCGGGCGCGGAAGGCCGCGGGTGAGACGATGGACGATGTTAGGGCTGCGATGGGGATGTCGCTGGGGTACGAGGGGCCGAAGTAGTCAAAATCCCCACTTCTCGCGCAAAGAACGCGCGAGAAATGGGGCACCCGAGCGAGAGTGCATGGATCCTTCCCCTTCGACTGGCTCAGGGTCAGGATGACAAGGCTTAAGAGTTCATGACGGACAATTCAAAACTCGGTGAGATGGATGCCACGACCGCGCCTGCGTTGGTCGTTACGGCGGACGCCGGCAAGTCCGGCAACTCCCACCCTTTTCGCAAAGAACGCGAAAAGGATGGCGCACCCACGTCCAAGAAAGAAGAGAGCGATTCTCCTTTTGCCGTCGCCGTTACTGACGTCTACGAGGGACCGCTCGACCTGCTTCTGGATCTGATTCGCAAGCAGGATATCGATATTTACGATATTCCGATTGCGAAGATTACAGCGCAGTATCTGGCCCATGTTGAGAAGATTCGCGAACTGGATGTGAACGTAGCAGCGGAATTCATTTACATGGCCGCGGTGCTGATTCACATCAAGTCGAAGATGCTGCTGCCACGCGATCCGGATGCGAAGGCAGAAGAACAGGAAGATCCGCGCAGCGGACTGGTCAACCGGTTGCTGGAACATGAGAAGTTCAAGTCGGCCGCGCAGATGTTGTTACAGAAGCAGCAGATTGAAGATGCGGTGATGTCGAATCCTTCGCTGAAAGAATTTATGGAGGCGGAGGGTACCGAGCCCGAGATCGCGGCCGATGTGATCGACCTGGTCAAGACCTTTCAGCAGGTTCTGGAGCGCGTACGCACGCGGCCAGTGCTGAACGTCGACGAGGAAACGGTCACGGTAGGGCAGATGATTGATTACCTGCGGCGACGACTTGATCTGGAGGAGCGGCCGATCCGGCTAAAGCAGTTGCTGATGCGGGTTCCGTCGCGTCACGCGCTGGTCTGCATGTTCCTGGCACTGCTGGAAATGGTGCGGCTGCAGGCCATCCAGGTGCGGCAGGAGAAGATGTTTGGCGAGATCGCGGTCCGCAAGCATACGCACTTTGATGAGATCATGAAAGAGCAGTCCGCAGTGCGCGACGACTGGAGATGAACAAACGTTCCAATGTTTCAAAGTTTCAAGGTTTCAGGAACCTTGAAACATTGAGACCCTGAAACCTGATTATGAGTCTTAAAGCTCAACTCGAAGCGATTGTTTATGCGGCGGAAACGCCGATTACGCTGGAGCAGATCACCCAACTGGTGAAAGAAAGCGTCGTGGCCGCGGGCGCGGCGGACGAGACCGAGATGAAGTCGCGTGTGCGCTCTTGTCTCGAGGAGCTCGTCGGCGAATACGGCGGGCCCGATCACGGTATCGAGATTCGGCAGGTGGCGGGCGGATACCGCATGTCGACGAAGCCCGAACAGCACGAGGTGGTACGAGCTTTTGCGAAGAGCTTGAAACCGCCGATCCGGCTGTCGCTGCCGGCACTGGAGACTCTCGCCGTCATTGCTTATAAGCAGCCGGTTACCGTACCGGAAATCAACGATATTCGCGGCGTGGATTCGGGTGGCGTGATTGGAACTCTGCTCGATCGCAAGCTGATTACGACCGCAGGGCGCAAGCAAGTCATTGGGCGTCCGATCCTGTACAAGACGACGAAAGAGTTCCTGATGCGGTTTGGCCTGAAGGACGTGAACGAGTTGCCCAGTATGGAGGAGTTCGAAAAGCTGGTTGCGGAATCGTTCCAATCGGAGTTGATTCCGGCGGAGAGCGAACCGGCCGAGGTTGCGGAGCCGTCCGGCACGGTGGCGTCTGAAACGGAGCTGGTTCACGACACATCGGAAGCGGAGAAAGAAGCGAGCTGACCGCGGGTAGTTGTTATGCCGTCCCTCCGGGACTTGTTCCTTTGTGGGTTACCTGACCCAGCGCTGAAGCGCTGGGCTAAATTGTTTTCGCCCCGTCGGGCTCAGAGTTCTTTTAGGTCACGGGCGCGCGGTACCTCCATTGCCTCTGAGACTTGGAATTTCTTTATGCCGCTAGAACGGCTGCAAAAGATTATCGCTGCTGCTGGGGTTGCTTCCCGCCGAAAGGCTGAGGAATTGATCTCGGCGGGACGCGTGCAAGTCAACGGCACCGTGGTGACGGAACTCGGCAGCAAGGCCGATCCGGAAACCGATCACGTACGAGTGAATGGAAAGCTTCTGCAGGGCGCTCAGCGACACACCTACCTTTTGCTCAACAAACCGAAGGGCTACGTCACGACGATGAGCGATCCGCAGAAGCGGCCGACGGTGATGGATCTGATTCACGGCGTCAAAGGGCGTGTGTATCCAATCGGGCGGCTTGATTATGCCAGCGAGGGACTGCTGCTGATGACGAATGACGGGGATCTTGCGCACCGGCTAATGAAAGCGGCTTCGCACGTCGCCAAGACGTATGTTGTAAAAGTCGCGGGCACGCCGAAGGAAGAAGCCATCGCCAAGTTGCGCGCGGGGGTGTCCATCGCTACCGACGATGGGAAGCGCGTGAAGACCGGGCCCGCGCTGGTACGCGTGGTGAAAGAAGCGGCCAATCCGTGGTACGAGATCACGTTGGTGGAAGGGCGGAACCGGCAGATTCGGCGCATGTTTGAGACGGTGGGGCATCACGTGGAGAAGATCAAGCGGGTGCGTTACGGGCCGCTTACGCTCGATGTTCCGCCGGGAAAGTTTCGATCGTTGACGTTGCGGGAAATCGAAAAGCTGAAATCCGCCGGCACCGCTGGGGCGATGCGGGGCAAGAAACCCGCGAAATGATGTACGACGAGCATGAGCCGATTTTTTGATCTGGTTTCGAAGCCGGCGCGCGAGATGAGCGGATTCGTTCCGCCGCCGGCGCCGAGGCGCTCATCCCCCGACACTCAGCCGAAGATCATCAAGCTCGACTCCAATGAAAATCCATTTGGCCCGTCGCCCCGCGCGGTAGAAGCCATGCAGTTGGCAATGGCTGCCACGAACTCCTACCCCGACGATGATTGCTCCGAGTTGCGGCGCGCTTTGGCGGCTTGCCACGATGTGCCGACCGAGCAAGTTCTGGTGACCGCGGGATCGACGGCGCTGCTGGGGCTGCTGTGCCAGACGATGCTCGCGCCAGGGCTGAATGCGGTGACGAGCGAACGGTCGTTCGTGGTCTACTCGATGGCTGTGCGTGCCGTCGGTGCCCAGTTGATTGAAGCGCCAATGCGCGACGACGGATTCGATTTGAACGCGATTCTGGAGGCGATCAACGAAGATACGCGCCTCGTGTTTCTGGCGAACCCTAACAACCCAACCGGAACAATGGTAGAAGTCGAGGCAGTCGACCGGTTCATTGCTGAAGTTCCCGGGCACGTTGTAGTGGTTCTGGACGAGGCTTATTATGAGTTCGCAGCGCAATTCGCGGCGCGGCGGAAGGTTGAATATTCGGGGTCGCTGAAATACTTGCGGCAGGGCTCCGCCGTAGTTGTGCTAAGAACATTTTCGAAGGCGCATGGACTCGCTGGACTGCGCGTGGGATATGGCATCGGACCTGCGGAGCTTCTGGCTTACTGCGCGCGCATGCGCGACACGTTTTCCGTGTCGTCAGTAGCGCAAGCCGCGGCTCTGGCGGCACTCGACGACTTGAATCATGTTGGACGGGTCGTCTCTAACAATGCGGAGCAGGCGCAGGTTCTGGGCGTAGGATTGTCGGAGTTAGGATATCGCTTGGTTCCGACGGCGGCCAATTTTCTTTATTGCGACGTGGGCGGAGATGCATCCGGGTTCGCGGAGCGGCTGCGCGTTGAAGGAGTCAGCGTAAGACCGCTGGGTGGATGGGGTGCGCCGAATTGTATTCGAGTGAGCATTGGGACACCGGAGCAGAATCAGATTCTTCTGAGTGCGGCGCGGAAGGTAGGCGGGACAGTGTAGATCTACCTCAGGGGCTAAAGCCCTCCTCCTTGAGGGCATCTTTATCGCAGCGCTGAAAGCGCTGCGCCACCCAAAAGGAGCGCGACCCAAAAGCTGCGTCAGCCGAAAGCTGCGCCATCCAAAAGCGACTACAAAGAAACAATATCTCCAAGAAACAAACGGGAAAGCACTCCCCTTTCGACGAAGCCGTCGAGATCGACAGCAAGTTGCATAGATCCTTCGACGCGAAAAACGCGCCTCAGGATGACAGGTATGACGCGGGGATTCTGGCGGCGCCGTACAAGCCGGCGTCGCTGCCGAGCAGGGCGCGGGTGATGATCGTCTTCTTGCGCGTATAACCTGCGATCTGAGCGGACGCGCCTTCCTTGTTATCTTTACCCAGCGGATCCTCGGGCGCCGTTGCTGCGTAGACGAGAGAACGCTCGCGCAATTCCGCAAACATTTGCGGGGCGAACGCATCCCACGCGCTGGCAACGCCGCCGCCAATCACGAACATATCCATGTTCAGGACGTTGATCAGACCAGCGAGCAGGATTCCCAAAACCTGTCCGAAGCGGTGGAAGATGCGGCGTGCATCTGGGTCTCCCTGGATGGCGAGGTTGTAAATCGAACGGGCGCTGAATTCCGCGTCGGAGTTGGCAGCCTTTGCCAGACCGGGCGCTTGCCCGGCGGCAATCGCCTCGCGAGCCATGCGCACGACTCCAGTCGCCGACGCGTAGCGCTCGGCACAGCCGTGATTGCCGCAGCCGCAGGGAACGCCGTTTGGTTCGACGGTGACGTGGCCAAACTCACCCGCCATGCCGTTCATGCCGTAGAAGATTTTGCCGTTCAAGACGATGGCGCCACCGATGCCCGTGCCCAGCGTGATCATCGCCATGTTGTCGACGCCACGGCCTGCGCCCATCCATTTTTCGCCAAGAGCGGCGACCTTGGCGTCGTTATCGAGGAATACGCGGGCGCCGAGGCGGCGCTCGATTTCGTCGCGGACGGGATAGTCGGACCATCCAGGAAGGTTGGCAGACATGCGCATCATGCCAGTTTCCATGTCGATGATGCCGGGGACGCCGATGCCGGCTCCGACGAAGCGCCCGCTGCCACGATATTGCTCGGTGAGGCGGTGAATGGCGTCGCACATTTCGCCGATGACGTGGTCACGGCCGAGATCGACTTTAACGCCGAGAGTTATTTTTTCGAGAAGCTGGCCGTCTGTGCTGACGGCGGCGATGCGCAGGTTGGTGCCGCCGAGATCGACTCCGATGGAAAAATCAGGCATGAAGCAAAAGAGTATCAGATTGCAACGGCAGCGGTCTCATTGTTGATTGATGATGTTGATTTCTGATTGAAAAACCGATGGGACAAGGGTTTTCAATCAACAATCAGAAATCATCAATCAACAATTTATTTCTGGCACTTCGGACAGTAGTGGCTGCTGCGGCCAGCGATCACGACTCGCTTGATTGGCGTCTTGCAGACAAGGCAGGGCTCGCCCTCACGGGCATAGACGCGGTGCTGGAGTTGGAAGAATCCTTCTTCGCCGTCAGCATCGACATAGTCGGAAATGGAGGAGCCCCCGAGAGCGATCGCTTCCTTCAGGACTTCTTTCACTGAGGCTAGCAGCTTCGTCAGTTGGTCGCGGGTTATCGTCGAGGCGCGGCGTCTTGGGCGCAGGCCGGCGCGGAATAGAGATTCATCGGCGTAGATGTTGCCGACTCCCCGCAGGAGTTTCTGGTTGAGCAGTGCGCTTTTGATCGGAGTCTTGCGGCCGCGGAAAAGTTTCAGAAAGCGGTCGAGATTGGCCTCGAGGGGCTCGATGCCGGTGGCGTCGAAGTCTCCGGCCTTTGCCACGCTCAGGCGGCCGAAGCGGCGGGGGTCGACGAAACGCAGCTCCCTGCCCGACGACAAGCGGAGGATGGCGTGGGTGTGCTTCGCTACTTCGGTTTGCGGCTCACAAATCCGCAGGCTGCCGGTCATTCCGAGGTGGACGATCCATTGGGCCTTGGCGGGTGTTGGGCGGGGTCCCACACCTGCCTCGCCCTGGACCTTCGACGAGGCTTGCGCTGATGCCGTTGCCTTCTGCTTTCGATCCGCTGTCCGGCGTTGCGCGGGCGAGGGCCCCTTCGACTGTCGCTCAGGGTGGGTCCGCCCCACATAACTCTGATCGTGTTCCAGTTCGAAGACGATGTGTTTGCCCATGCGGCGGACGGCGGCGATCCGGCTGTGTTCCAGAGTCGCGGCGATCGCTGACGCGGAGGACTTCAACGGTTCTTTTTTCTGGCCTAGCCAGACGGATTCGACGGCGTCTCCAGTAACGCGCTTGGCGAGGCCGCGGGCGATCGTTTCGACTTCGGGGAGTTCGGGCATAGGTTTAGGGAGGAACCTCTTAGCCACGGAGGACACTAAGGTACACGAAGGAAATCAGCGGCCACAACGTCCTTGTGCTATTTCTTCAGGAACGTTCCTTGCTCCAGCTCCTGGAATGCTTGCTTGAGTTGCTCCTGAGTGTTCATGACAATGGGACCATACCATGCGACCGGCTCTTCGAGTGGCTTTCCTGACACGAGAAGAAAACGGACTCCATCTTCTCCAGCTTGCACCGCGACTTCATCGCCGCGATCGAAGACGACGAGTGAGCGATTCTCGGCGTCGGCGGGAGGCTTGGTGTCGGCCCATCCGACACTTTCAGTTGGGACGGAGAGTGGGCCGGAAGCGTTGCAGAATTTCCCATCTCCGGCGAATACGTAGGCGAAGGCATGGCGAGTCGTCTCGACCGGCAGCGTCTTTCGTTTTCCCGGCGGCACTGACACGTCGAGATAGATGGGATCGGCGGCGACTCCCTCGACAGGACCGGACTTGCCCCAGAAAGTTCCGCAGACAATGCGGACATGCGTGCCATCGTCGTCGGTGACTCGTGGGATGTCTGCGGTTTTCACTTCCTGATAACGTGGGGCCGTCATCTTCAAAGCCGAGGGGAGATTCGCCCAGAGTTGGAAGCCATGCATGCGGCCGGTGGGGTCTCCCTTGGGCATTTCCTGATGAATGATGCCGCTGCCGGCGGTCATCCACTGAACGTCGCCTGCGGCGATGGCGCCGTGATTGCCCATGCTGTCGCCGTGTTCGACGGTGCCGGCGAGAACATAGGTGATGGTCTCGATGCCACGATGCGGATGCCAGGGAAAGCCGGCGAGGTAGTCCTCAGGAACGTCGTTGCGGAAATCATCAAGCAGCAAGAACGGATCAAACTCATGCGCGTTGCCGAACCCGAAGGCCCGGCGCAGATGTACTCCCGCACCTTCGAGCGTGGGCTTGGACTTGATGAGGCGCTTGACAGGTCGAATCGACATTTGGTTCTCCGTGTCTCGATGGCAGTTGGAAGTATTGGATGCGCCGGAGTGCCCTTCGGACGCACACGCGACCGAACGGGCCGCCAGCACTCAAGTGTAGCGCCACTGAGTGTATAATTTTCCGACCTTAACGGCGACTATGCCGTCGTCATTCTGCTGACCGGATACAAGGGACACGAGGCCACCCCTGTCCACGAGTCCGCTAAATTGATTACTTCAACAGGAGACTCTTGTGAAGCGCTCATTCAAAACGCAGTGCCAAGGCAATTTCTATCAAACGATGGTAATGCGAGGCGCGACCAGTCTTTTTCTCCTGCTTCTGGCGTTGGCGTCATCCGTAGAAGCCGCGGCTCAAACGGGATACACGGGTATCTTTGGCGGCGGTCCGTTCTATAAGAACGCGAGCAACAATATCACCGAAATCGAGAATTCCGGATTCACCGAAGCCATTGTCTGGAGCGTCGAGGTGAGCAGCGCCGGAGACTTGAATTTCAACGGTGAGTTTCCGCTGACCTCGGGCGGCATCTATGTCGGAAATTCGTACTATCCCGATTTTGCCTCGGACATGGCGAAGTTGAAGCAAGGGACGGTCAAGCGGGTGACGTTCAGCATTGGCTCGTCCAACTTCGGAGACTGGCAAGACATCACGAATCTAGTGAACACGCAGGGGACCGGACCGACGAGCATTCTGTATAAGGATTTTCAGGCGCTGAAGGCCGCCATCCCCGCTCTCGACGCCATCGATTTCGACGATGAGAATAGCTTCAATTCACCCACAACGATTTCGTTTGGAGTGATGCTGGGTCAGTTGGGCTATCACGTGCTGCCGGACGCTTTCGATCAGAGCAGCTACTGGACGAATGTTGTCTCCCAAATCAATAGTCAACTTCCCGGCACCGTAGATGGCGTGCACCTGCAGGCCTACGCGGGAGGCAGCGGAAACAATCCTTGCGTGGGCTGGAATTTCGGCACGGTTCCTGTCTTTCCTGGGTTGTGGGATCTGAACGACACTCCGAGCCAGGTGCAGAGCATCATGACGGGCTGGCGCAACCAGTGCGGCATTGTCGGTGGGTTCATGTGGCTCTATGACGATTTTGTCGGCAATGGCTTGGCGGCGCAATACGCGAGCGCCATCAATAACGCGGTGAACAGCACCGGATTCACCCTCTCTGGTCCGAACAGCGTATTCCTGAATCAGAGTTCCACGGCCAATGCTGCCATTACCATCACGCCCCTGAACGGCTTTACCGGCACCGTGAATCTGACTCTCTCGACGCTGCCCAAAGGGGTCCGCTCAACTATCAAAGGAACGGGGAATAAACGAACCATCGTGCTCACAGCGAGTCCGGCTGGCAGCACGGGATTCACCACCGTCACTGTCACCGGCACCTCGGGAACCATCAAAGAAACTGTGGCATTCACTCTGGCCGTGAGCGCTGGCGTAGGCACGACGGGAAGCGGCACAACAGTCAATCTCTCATCGGAATTCGATATCAACGGAATCTATACCGACGGCAGCACGTACACCACGGGCGGGCTGGACGGCCAGGGCTACTCGTACTCGACGAATCTGCTTACCGCCTCGCGCGTCTTTAGTGGCACGCTGCTTAAGTTCGGATCTGCCGACGTACCTGACGCAGTCGAGTGCAGCGGACAAACGGTTACTTTGCCCCAAGGCCAGTTTTCCAGCCTGGTGCTTTTGGGAACGGCCGTAGAGGGCAATCAGGCCTCACAGACGCTCATCGTCAACTACACCGATGGAACGAGTACAAAATTCGTTCAAAGCTTCAGCGACTGGTTCACGCCGCAGAAATATCACGGAGAGTCGGAAGGTGTGGCCATGGCGTACCGGGATTTTGATAACGGTACCAAGGATCGGCGGACGTTCAATCTGTATGAGTACCGGTTGGCTTTGAACAAGGCAAAGACGGTGCGGAGCATCACGCTGCCGACTAACTCGAAAGTTCTGATGCTGGCGGGAACTTTGCTGCCGTGAGCGGGACAAATCCGTTGAAATCAGAAAAAGGCGCAATGAGCAGATTCCTGTACGTCGGCGACTCGCGGGCGCAAATTTCTAATCCTTGAGCGGGACCACCGCGCTGCCGTCACGGCAGAAGGTGGCGACTCGTTGCAGGTCGCCATTGGCGCGAGGAACGGTCATCACCGGCCCATAGCAATAGACGGCATGGCCCGAAGCGGCGAAGTACCAGCGTCCACCCTTGGAGTGTTTCGCGATCTGGGAGGTAGGCTGGGGCAAGGGCTTTTGAGGAGCCCATGGGGCAACCGGCAGACTGAACAACAAGGCTAGGGACAGAACCTTCATTGTCTTAACCTGGCTACTCTTCCTTCAGAACGAAAGCACTACAGTTAGTTCTTTACAGTCTTTGCCGCTCGGTCGTGCTTAGATCGTGATCAACGTCCTGACGTCGTCCACCAGATCGGGGGTCGGCTTCGATGGCATTTTGAAATCCGGCTTCTGTTTACCCGATTGGGTTTGCGCACGTTGCTGCTGCGGTCCTGCCTGGGAAGACGGGGCCTGACTGGACGGGGCCTGGGTTGACGGGTACTGGGTTGACGGGTACTGGGTTGACGGGTACTGGGTTGACGGATACTGGGCCGCAGGAACCTGGGTCTGCGGAATCCGGTTCGAGGGCATCTGGGATGACGGGTTCTGTGTGACGGGCGACTGGGTCGTGGCGGAGGCGGCTTGTGCGTTTTCGAGCGCGGCCTTCTGCTTGACTGCCGACAATTCGGTGCTATCGCGGAACAACTCGCGAATCAGGGCGCGCTGCGATTCGATGGTTCGCCCCTGCTCCACGATCAGCATGGTCATCAGGCCGTAGGAAATCAAGAACAAAACGGTCAGCAGCGGCAGCCATCCACGCTTCCTGGGAGCGGCAGGGACCTCAATGCTATGCACTGCAGGTAAAGTATTGGCCCCGAATAGCGTCGTCACGTGGCACCCCGGTCTTCGCCTCTGGCTCGCAGGCACTCTGAGAATTGCACCCAGACAACCATCGAGGTGAAACCGGTTAAAACCCTGATAACAGGATCGTTAACTCTCTTTCAAGAGGACGGGAGGCAGCCGAGATGTGCAACTCGATGCACATTATGAGTAAGCAAGATTTATCAACCGCGTACCGCCACTCGTGCAACTTCGCCCGTCTGGCGCGGCTTTTGCAGCCCGATCTCTGAGGAAGGACATGAACGTTTTTGAGGCGAATTGGGTTACTCCGGTCACTTTGCTGCAATACCCTAATCCCCTAAGATCGACAGTTCGAAAAGAACACAAACTCCTCTATCTCAGGGACTCGTCATTATGCGTAAGGGTTACGCTCTTATACTGATTCTCTTAATCTTGACTTTCTTTGGGCCAGCTAGAATGGCCCATAGCCAACAATCCTCGGGCTCTCGTCGGATCACGCGACAAGTGGCCCCCACCTACCCAGAAGTTGCCAAGCGAATCAATCTCGGGGGCACCGTAAAGGTGACTGCCGTCGTTGGAGCGGATGGAGAGGTAAAGTCCGTTGAACCGATGGGTGGCAGCCCAGTGCTGCTGAAGGCGGCGGAAGATGCCGTGTCCAAATGGAAATTCGCCCCTGGCGGCGAATCCAGAGAGACCGTCGAACTCCATTTCACGCCCTAGCCGGATCGCGGGTCATACGGTTCTTCCCGAGGACGGCGCTCTACTTTCCCAGCACCAGCTTGGCAATCGTAGCCAACTGCATGTTCGACGTGCCTTCGTAGATCTTGCCGATCTTGGCGTCGCGCCAGTACTTCTCGACGGGATAGTCCTTGGTGAATCCGTAGCCGCCGTAGATTTCAATGGCCAGGGAGGTCACACGCTCGGCGACCTGCGAGGCGAAGAGCTTGGTCATGGCGGCTTCTTTCACGAAGTTCACGCCGGCATCCTTCATGCGCGCGCAGTTGTAGACCATGAGGCGGGCGGCCTCGATCTCGGTGGCCATCTGGGCGATCTGGAACTGAATACCCTGGAACTCAAAGATGGCCTTGCCGAACTGCTTGCGCTCGACGGCGTACTTGCAGGCGAACTCCCAGGCGCCGCGAGCCAAGCCGATCATCTGCGCGCCAATGCCAATGCGGCCTTCGTTCAAGGTCTCAATGGCGATTTTGTACCCTTTGCCGGGCTCGCCCAGCACGTTTTCTTTGGGGACGCGGCAGTCTTCCAGAATCAACTCGCAAGTGGACGACGCGCGGATGCCGAGTTTGTCTTCCTTCTTCCCGACGGTAAATCCGGGGAAGTTTTTCTCGACCAGGAATGCAGTGATGCCTTTGTATCCGGCACTGGGATCGAGGGTGGCGAAGAGCACAAATAGTCCTGCTTCCTTCGCGTTGGTGATCCATAGCTTGCGGCCGTTCACCACGTACTCGCTGCCTTTGAGCACAGCGCGGGTTTGCAGCGCGAAAGCGTCGGAGCCTGAGCCGGCCTCGCTGAGCGCGTACGCTCCTGCGGTCTCGGACGCCATCTTCGGCAGGAAACGCTTTTTCTGCTCTTCCGTTCCCCAACGCAGCAGGGCATTGTTGACAAGCGTGTTCTGCACATCGACGATGACGCCCGAGGATGCGTCCACGCGCGAGAGTTCTTCCACGGCGAGGATCGCTTCGAAGAACTTGGCGCCGCCTCCGCCGTACTGCTCGGGAATCTCGATGCCCATCAGGCCCAGCTGGAAGAAGTCGTGAATGAGGTCCTTGTCGAACACCGCCTTCTCGTCCATCTCTTTCACGAGAGGGCGAATCTTCTCGTCAGCGAACTGGCGGATGTTGTCGCGGAAGAGAATTTCGTCTTCGGTGAGGCTCGTCAGAGGGACGGGAACGGAAGCCTGCAGCGTGGTCTCAGACATGGAGGCACCTTCAGAAGCTTAGGATGGCAAGCCGGTAATTTTAGCATTGCACGGAAGGACTTGACCACGAAGGACACTAAGGAACACGAAGGAAAATCATGTAGGAGGAACCTTCGTGATACTGCGCGGCCCTCGTGGTTTTAAGGTTTCGTCAGACTGATCGAGGGCGGGAGTGAACCAATTTGAGGCCGTCCGCCTGCAGGATGCGCTTGATCTGGCTCCGGGCGTGGACTGACCACGGTCCGGAAGTGTCGAGCTTGACATAGGCTTGCCAGTGTTTGAGCGCCTTGCGCGGCTCGCGGATCTTTTCGAAGGCCAGCGCCAAATTGTAGTGTGCGTCGGCGTAGGTGGGCGCCAGTTGCAGAGCGGTCTTGTACGTCTGAATCGCTTCCTGCACGCGTCCCGTCTCATCGAGCACATTACCGAGATCGAAGTAGGCGAGCGAGTACCGCGGGTCGGCTTCAATCGCCTGGCGGTAGTGTTTTTCCGCGAGAGAGAAATCCTGGCGGTTGTAATAGAGCGTGCCGAGATTGATGTGGGCGGCAGCGTGCGCCGGCTGGATCGCGAGCACCTGATGATAGGCGGCGATGGCCTCGGGCTGAGTGTTGGGATCTTCTTCCAGTGCGATGCCGCGCGCGAACCATGACGTAACTTCGCTCTCGCGGGGACCGGGATCGGACTTCGGTACTGGCGTGCTGGTCAGAACTTTTTCGCGCTCGGAAAAATCCATCAGAAACTGGCCGGCAATCGGCTCCAGCAGTTTGCCGTCGTGCCGGAACGCCACGCGATGCTTCGCGGTGGATCGGGCACTGGCCTCGAGGAGCGGCTTTTCCACGCCCAAAGCCTGCTTCCGCATGGCATCGAGCGACTGACGAATCACAGCCGGACGCACGCTCATGGCGCACAGGTCGCGCACTTTCTTGATTTCGAGGAGGTCTGAAAAAGAATAGGTCTCGACAGACGTTACCAGACCGTTCCGCTCCCAGTTGGCCAACTGGCGCGGAGTTACGTGAAGGATCCTCAGTAAATCGGCTCGACTGTACACGGTAACGCTCAACCCACAACGGAACTACGCGATCATTATCTTCAACTTGGGGCAAAGAACGCAACTGCAAACGCTGTGAAAAGCTGTGGAGAACCTGGTTGATTTACATGCCGCGAAAATGGTGCAACTGTGGGTCTTAAACCGCGGCCACAGCCGCCTGGTAATCCTCGTAAGTGCCCTTGAAGTCGGTAATCTTGTGATCGCTCTCGAAGTGCCAGATGCGGGTAGCGACTTCGTCGATCAGATCATGATCGTGGGTCACGAGAAAAACCGTCCCGTGATAGCGCTGCAAGGCAATGTTCAAGGCATTGATGGCTTCCAGGTCGAGGTGGTTCGTGGGTTCGTCGAGCACGAGCACGTTGGGCTTTTGCAGCATCAGTTTGCAGAAGAGCAGGCGGGCAGCTTCGCCGCCGGAGAGGACGCTAGTGGACTTGGTGGCCTCATCGCGCTGAAAGAGCATCTGCCCGAGGATTCCGCGCAGTTCTTCGGTGACCGCCGCATCATCCCACTGATGCAGCCACTCGATGGCGGTCGTACCACCGTCGATCAGGCTGCGGTGATCTTGCGCGAAATAAGCGATAGAAGCTTCGTGTCCCCAGAGAACCTTGCCGGAATCGACGAAGGGACCGTCGTAACCGCTGGTCTTGCGCAGTTCGGCATCGGGCGTGGTCGGAGAGTTCGCCAGCAGAGCATTGAGGAGCGTTGTCTTCCCTGCTCCGTTCCGTCCCATGAGCGCAATTCTTTCGCCGCGAATCACGCTGGCGGTGAAGTCGCGAATGACCTGCTTCTCGCCATAGGCCTTACCCAAGTGCTCGACTTCGAGAATGTGCTTGCCCGATGGCCGCTTTTGCTCGAACTTGATGAACGGCCGCTGGATGTTGGACTTGGCAAGTTCCGTCACCTGCAGGCGTTCGACTTCTTTGCGGCGTGACTGCACCTGGCTCGACCGCGTACCCGCGGCAAACCGCGCGATGAATTCGTTCAGCTGCGAAATTTTCTTTTCGCGCTGTGCGTTCTGCGATTCGATCTGCGAACGGACCTGCGTTTTGGCCACGACCATGTCGTCGTAGCTGCCGGTGTAGGTGATGATCGTTTCGTAGTCGATGTCGGCGATGTGAGTGCAGATGCTGTTCAGGAAGTGGCGGTCGTGCGAGATGGCGATCACGATGCCGTCGTAGACATTCAGAAATCCCTGCAGCCAGTGGATCGAGTCCAAGTCCAAGTGGTTCGTCGGTTCGTCGAGCAGCAGAGCTTGCGGATGGCCGAACAGAGCCTGCGCGAGAAGCACGCGAACCTTTTGTCCGCCTTGTAGCTCGCCCATCTTGCGACTGTGTGCTTCATCGGGAATATCGAGGCCTTGCAGCAGAATGGCGGCATCGCTCTCAGCGGTGTAGCCGTCCTCCTCGCCGACAATACCTTCAAGTTCGCCGAGTTTCATCCCGTCGGCGTCGGTGATCTCGGCCTTCTCGTAAATCGCGTCGCGCTCTTGCATGGCCGCCCACAGACGCTTGTTGCCCATGATGACGGTGTCGATCGCGCTGTAGGCATCGAAGGCGAACTGGTCCTGACTCAGGACTCCCAGTTTGCGGGGACGGACCACCGTCCCTTTTTGCGGCTCGAGTTCGCCGCTGAGCAGCTTCATAAACGTGGATTTTCCGGCGCCGTTAGGCCCGGTCAGGCCATAGCGCCTGCCCGGCGTGAACGCAGTGGAGACTTCATCGAACAGTATTTTGGCGCCGTAGCGCATGGACACATTGCTGACTGAAAGCATTTGTTTTTGTAACTTCTTCAGGACCTGCGAGGAATTCCGCCAAGACGGTGCGCAGCTGGAGTTAATAGAATACCATGCCGGGCCCCGATTCCAGCGGTCCAAGGATCGACACCGGCGCCAGGAATATCACCGAAGCGTGGCGCAATGCGAATGGCGCGGGGCCCTTGCCAAATGATCAAGAGCCCTGTCGAACTTTCTTTCGGCTACCCTCACCCTCTACATTTTGGTGTTGGCGATCGCCTCCATCACCGCAACCGAACCCTTGAGCACAATCTCTTCCGACGAGCGGCCAATCAGAATGCCGAAAGTCCCGGGTGTGATGCGCCACTGCTTCGCCGCCGGATCGAAGTAGGCGAAGGCGCGGGCATCAAGGTTCACGGAAACGCGCTTGGTTTCCCCCGGCTGGAGCATCACCTTTTCGAAGCCTTTCAATTCCTTCGCCGGACGCGCGATTTTGGAATGATCGTCCGCGACATAGACCTGCGCGACGTCGGCTCCGGCGCAGTCTCCCGTATTGGTCACGTCGAAGGAGACGGTGTATAGCTCATCTGGCGCGCCCGTAGCCGGGGAAACCGTCAGATTCGCATACTTGAACGTCGTGTACGAGAGCCCATAGCCAAACGGGAACAGAGGCTTCACGCCGTTGCGCTCGTAACCGCGGTAGCCGACGAAAACACCTTCCTTGTAGACGACGCGATTGCTGTCGCTTTCGGGATAATAGGTTGCGAATGTCGGATTGTCTTCGCGGCGGCGCTCAAACGTAGCCGGAAGGTGACCGGAAGGATTCACCGCGCCGAAGAGAATCTCGGCCAGTGCGGTACCTCCCTGTTCACCGGGATACCACATCTCAAGATAGGCGGGAACATGATCGAGCCAGTTGCCAGGATCGACGTTACCGCCGGACGTCACCGCGACTACCGTCTTGCGATTCGCGCCGGAGAGTTCGCGAATCAGTTCCTCCTGGCCGAAAGGCAAGTCGAAGGTGCGGTCCGCGCCTTCTGATTCGCTGTCGGGGTCGAATCCAGCCGCGATGACAACGAGGTCAACTTTCCTGGCGATCGCCTTGGCGGCATCGCTGACCAGTTTCCGCTGATTGGCGATCCCTACGCGCAGCCGGCCGCCAACGGCGGAATGCTGGAAGTCTTCAACCACCACCTTATGCGGACCGGGCGCCAGCTCCAATGTGACATGGGGCTGCAACGCACGCGCGATCTTCCAATTATCGATGAGAAGTTTGCCGTCGACGTACAGGCGATTGCCGTTCCCCTCGCCACCGCCCTGCAGAACGACTTCGTAGGGGCCGTTCTCGGCGGCGATGTAGTAGCCGGTCCAGCGGCGCGACAACTCAATTTTTCTGCCGGAGGCGAATAGAGCGAGAGCGGCTTCGAAGTCGCCGGCGAAGCTCTCCCAGCTGGTTCCTGCAATGTTGATGTGATTCAGCGTCGAGGTGGACTTGGGAGTGCCCTCGAGTTTGGCGTTGGGAAAGACTTCCACCTTCACGCCGCGCTTTCCATCCTGGGGCGCCGTCATGAATTCAGTCGTGCGGGCAAGGTCCGTCATGGTGGGCAGCCCGCGTTCGTAGTAGACGGTGCCCGAGGCGCCTAGGAAATTGCCGATACCTTGTAGCACCGTCACTGGCGCAAACGCCGCAGCGTGCGCGCTTCCGCCGCCAACCATCTGCGCGGGATAAGCATCCGGCCCGACCACCAGAACTGATTTCGTAGTACCTTTGTCAAGGGGAAGCAATTTGCCATCATTCTTCAGCAGAACTATGCCTTCGCGCGCCGCGTCGAGCGCGACCTGCTGGTCAGGACCGCTGTATTTCGAGAGCGAGAGATCGGTTTGTGTGCGATCGAGCCAGCCGAAGCGTGCCGCAGTTTCGAGGATGTGGGTAATCTTTTCGTCTATCGTTGCGGTTTTGACACGGCCATCTTTCACGGCCGGAAGAAGATTCTTCTGGTTCATGAAAGCACCGTTGGGCATCTCGAGGTCAAGCCCACCATTGGCGGCTGCGACGCCGTCGTAGGTCGCGACCCAATCCGACATCATGATGCCGTTGAAGGCCCAGTCTTTGCGGGCAACATCGGTATTGAAGTAGCCGTTCTGTGTCATGTGCACGCCGTTGGTGAAGTTGTAGGAATCCATAATGGCGCCGACGTGGGCTCGCTTCACGGCCATTTCAAAGGCTGGCAGATAGATTTCGCGCAGAGTGCGCTCGTCGATGACGGAATCGGAGTCATGCCGCAGGAATTCAGAGTTGTTGCCCAGGAAATGTTTGATGGTGGCGCTCACGCCCTCGCTCTGCATTCCGGTGACATAGCCCACGGCCATGGTGGAACTCAGGAACGGATCTTCGCCGAAGTATTCGAAGTTGCGTCCGTTGACAGGCTGGCGGTAGATATTCACGCCCGGGCCCAGCATGACGTGTATCCCGCGAGCGCGGGCGTCTTTGCCGATTCCGGCGCCGACGCGCTCGGCCAGAGCAGGATTCCAGGTCGCGGCCAGCCCAATGCCGGCGGCGTACACAGTCGACGGAGCGCCGGAGTTGGAGCGCACTCCAACCGGACCGTCGGACATTTCGAATGCAGGCAGCTTCAATCGAGGCATGGCGCGGATCGCAAACCCGGTGCCGCCGATATAGTCGATCTTCTCTTCCAGAGTCATTTGCTGCACGAGGGCAGCGGCTTTGTCATGGGCTGTGTCGGAGGATTGTGCGCAGAGTTGGAACGAAGTTAGCAGGATCACTAGGAAGACAGAAACGACGCGGTTCAGTCTTGATGTCACCGGGGGCTCCCATGCCCTTTCGAGTCACGGAGAAAAGGCATAAATAAACTGGGGCGGATTATATCGAAGACTCAGCATGGAGTCTGTGATAATGCCGCCCCGGTCTTGAATAGCTAGTTGTGCTGGGCCGAACTCGCATCGACCAACTGCTGCACCGGAGCAGCGATCATGAGCAGTAGATCGTCCATCGGTTTCTTGGACTGATCGAGGAGCGCGGTCTGCTGCGTCTTCCAGGAATCCGGAGCAGTCTGGCCTTTGTCGAGATAATCGAGCGCCTGCAGACCCGCAGCTCCCAGCGCCGAGAGATCCTGTGACAAGGGAATGTCGGCCTGCAGCAGATAGGTCTGGCTGAGCAGAGGCTGCAGCCGGGCATCATTATCCCGCCAAGTGGTGAGCCACATGCGAATCTGCGCCTCGGCGGCCTGATCTTTATAGCCGCCTTGGACGAAGGTCTGCACCAGATCGCTGAAGTGGCGTGCTGTGTCGCTCTCCGGGCTGACCGCATCGATCATGCGAGTCAAGGGGGAGTGAAAATCGATGGGGCCCTTCGCATCGCTCCAGCGGTTGTAATCCTTGACGGGCTCGACAACATCGGCGAGATTGCGTAGCGCCGTGATGTCAGCCGCCCCAGCCATACGGTGCAGCATGCGCAGGCGGGCGCTGCGGTGTGTCAATCCTATGAATTCGAGTTCGAGACTCACGGCGTTCATTCGCGCGTACATCGAGGCGACATCTGTGACACTCTGCGGAGACCACAGGCGTTCGGCGATCACCGCGTTGCGCGGCCAAATGTGCGAATCGATATTTTCGGGCGTGACCCACTCGGCCCACTGGCACGACTCGCCACCGAGGATGAGGCTCTTTTCTTGTGGAGTCAGCGTCGATGCCGCGTCAGCCATCGGGTCGACAGCATAGTGCCGCGCTGCCGGCCACATCAGGTCGATGTAGTATCCGAACGAGAGCAGCCCGCGGTAGCCCTGTTTCGCGGCTGCAGCGAGTGAGGCCTGTCCGCGCCAGGACTGTACAACGATCGTCTTCGGAAGATCGGGATGCAGGATCTCATCCCAGCCAACCATGGTCTTATGGTTCTTGGCTACGATCTTTTCCAAGCGCTGGTTGAAATACGCTTGCAGATCCTGATTGTTCTTCATGCCGTGGGCGTGGATGAAGGCCTGGATTTGCGGGTTGGAGTCCCATTGCTTGCCGTCGACCTCGTCGCCTCCGATGTGGAAGTACGCATCGGGAAACAGCTTGGCCATTTCGGCGATGAATTTTTCCAGGAACTTGTAGGTCGATTCCTTCGTGGGATCCATGATCGGATCGATTCCTCCGCTTTCCAGCGTGTAGGGGCCTGCGCCGCTGGAGAGTTCGGGATATCCAATGAACCATGACCGGCTGTGGCCAGGGATGTCGAACTCAGGCATCACACGGATGCCGAGATCATGCGCATAGGCGATGAGATCGCGAATCTGATCCTGGGTGTAGAACATCCCGTCGGAGCCCATTCCCGTAAGCTTGGGAAACACCTTGCTCTCGACGCGGAAGCCCTGATCGTCGGACAGGTGCCAGTGCAGTACGTTCATCTTCACCGCAGCCATCCCGTCGAGATTCCGCTTGAGCACATCGATGGGAATGAAGTGCCGGCTGACGTCGATGAGCGTCCCGCGCCAGGGGAAGCGAGGTTGGTCTTTGATGGTGACGGCGGGCGCAGCGAATCCAGTAGGGCCAATCTGTACGAGTTGAAGAAATGTAGCTAGCCCCCGCAGGACGCCGAGCGTAGTTGGTGCCGTGAGCTTCGCGCCCGAATCGGTAACGCTCAGTTCATAGGACTCATCTTCGCCGAGCTTCTGCACCGGCTGGAGGCCATGGTCTGCGTGCACTTGCAGCGTCGGGGCGGCCCCAGCCTTGGGACGGAATGGAATCCCGGTTTGTCGCGAAAGCTGATCGATGAACCGTTGAACAGCGCTGTCGAGCGCGGCATCGTGGCTTCCAGTTACAGCAACGGAGAACGATTGGCCGATCGCCAATTGGCCCGTGCCAGCCTCAACGCTGGCGGGCATCGGCATCAGGTTGAGTTGGGCTTGAGCAGCGACAAAAGATACCAGTAATAAAACCGCAATCAATATAAGGAATGTTCGCATAGGTTTTCCCTGAAGATGCACGACTTCATGTCCGAGCGGCCAACGAGAGTCAGTGGCCGCCGCCTAACTCCCGCACGATCCCGCCCACGAACTGCTTTGCGTCGCCGAACAGCATCAGCGTGCGGTCGAGGTAGTACAGCGGGTTGTCGATGCCGGCGAAGCCTGGGCTCATGCCACGCTTGATGACCATGACGGTGTGAGCCTTGTCCACGTCGAGAATGGGCATGCCAAAGATCGGACTCGACTGATCGCTTCGGGCAGCGGGATTAGTCACGTCGTTGGCTCCGATGATCAGGGCGACATCAGTCTGCGGGAAGTCGCCGTTGATCTCGTCCATTTCGATGAGCCGGTCGTAGGGGATGTCGGCTTCGGCGAGCAGCACATTCATGTGGCCGGGCATGCGTCCGGCGACGGGATGAATGGCGAAGCGGACGTCGACTCCCTTCTTGGTGAGCGCGTCATACAACTCGCGGACTTTGTGCTGGGCCTGCGCGACGGCCATGCCGTAGCCGGGAACGATCACCACCTTATTCGCTGCCAACAGAATCGCGGCCGCCTCTTCGGGAGTGGCGCTGCGCACAGGCTTCGCTTCCTGCCCCGCGGCGGCCGAAGCCTGCACCTGGCCGAAGGCTCCGAATAACACGTTCGTAAACGATCGGTTCATCGCCTTCGACATGATGATCGACAGAATGAGGCCTGAGGATCCGTCGAGCGCGCCGGCAATGATCAGCAACTTGGAGTCGAGCACGAATCCCATGGCGGCCGCCGAAAGGCCTGCGTAGGAGTTCAACAGCGAGATCACGGTCGGCATGTCGGCGCCGCCGATCGGAATGACCAGCAGGACACCGAAGATCAGCGACACACCAATGATGATCGGGAAGAAGATTTTCGCTTCAGGATGCAGCACGAGGTAAACGGCGCTGCCCAGAGCAATGACAAATAACAGAAGGTTGACGAAGTTCTGCCCTTTATACGTAATCGGCCGCTGGGGCAAAATTTCCTGCAGCTTTCCTGCGGCCATCAGGCTGCCAGTGAAGGTCAACCCTCCGAGGATTACCTCCATCGACAGGACCGACATCATGAACTTGGGGACGTTTGGGCTGCGCAAGTAGAACTCGGCGGTACCGACGAGCGTGACGCACAGTGCTCCGAAGGCGTGGCTGAGCGCCGTCCGCTGCGGAACGGCGGTCATCTGCACCATGCCCAGCGGGATGCCGATGCCCGAACCCAGCACGAGCGCGATGATGATCCACTTGTAATCGACGATGCCGTGATGCAGCAGCGTGCCACCGATGGCCAGCACCATGCCGACTTCACCAGCCAGAATGCCGTGGCGCGCGGTCGCAGGAGAACTCATCCACTTCAGCGAAAGAATGAACAGCGCGCTGGCGACGAGATAGATGATTTCGATGAGGTACTGGCTTCCAGCAAACTCAGTCATGATTGCGCTCAGTTACTTATTGGCCGGACGGCTGGTCTTGAACATTCTTAACATGCGGTCGGTGATGAAGAATCCGCCGACCACATTGCTGGTGGCGGCGACAATGGCAATCACGCCAAGTACGGTCGCGAATGTACTCTTTTTCTCGCCAACAAGGACGATCGCACCCACGACGGCAATGGCATCGAGTGCGTTGGTCAGCGACATAAGCGGCGTGTGCAGCAGGGGTGAAACGTGGCGGATGACTTCGAATCCGATGAAGGCCGCCAGCATGAAAACGAATAACGCGTCGATCAGGTTGGAACTCATTGCTAACTCCCAGTTCTTAGTTGTCGGTACACAATTAGGTTGTCTTCGTTTGTCATCCCGAGCGGAGTGGCTGCTTCGCGAAAGCGGAGCAGCTACGGAGTCGAAGGATCCCTACCCGACAAAGGTCCTTTTCTCGCCATAGGGATCCTTCGACTTCGCAAGAGCTCAGGAGAACAAACTTAAAAAGAGCGCAACGTCACGGCTGAAGCCGTGTCTCCCTGCAGCAATCATCCAAACGGCTCGATCCCAACTACCCGCCCGCTGTCGCCAGCGCCGGCATCTTAAAGAACTCGCGCACGCGAGCGTTCACCACTTCTCCGCCGCTTGTGATCATGGTCTCGCGGATGATTTCATCCTGCAGGTTCAGCTGCAGCTTTCCCTCTTTCACCATGTAAAGCAGGAACGTGCTGATGTTGCGCGCGTACATCTGACTGGCGTGATACGGAACGCTGGTGGCCAGGTTGATGGCGCCAATAATCGTGACTCCGCACAATTGCACGGTTTTCCCGGTGTGCGTCAGTTCGCAGTTGCCGCCGCGCTCGGCGGCCAGATCGACGATCACAGAACCGGGCGCCATCCCCTTCACCATGTCGGAGGTGATCAGCACAGGCGACTTCTTGCCGGGGATGACCGCGGCGGTAATCACGACATCACTTTCGGCGACGACGCGGCCCAGCAGTTCGCGCTGGCGCGCATAGAAAGTTTCGTCCTGCGCGGTGCCGTAACCGCGGGCGTCCTGCGCGTTTTGCGCTTCGATGGGAAGTTCGACGAAGCGTCCCCCCAGGCTCTGCACCTGCTCTTTGGCAGCGGGGCGCATGTCGTAGGCCGAGGCTACGGCGCCGAGTCGGCGCGCCGTCGAGATGGCTTGTAATCCGGCGACGCCGGCTCCAATAACAAATACACGCGCAGGCGTGATCGTGCCCGCGGCGGTGGTCATCATGGGAAAAATTCGCGGCGAGGTTTCCGCGGCCAACAACACTGCCTTGTAGCCGCAGCAAGTGGCCATCGACGAAAGCGCGTCCATGCTCTGGGCACGCGTCGTGCGGGGCATGAGTTCGACGGAGAACGCCGTAACGCCCGCTTGCGCGATCTGCTGCACTACGTCGGCGGAACCCAAGGGTCGCAGGAACCCGATGAGGGTCTGACCACGGCGCATCAGGGGAAGGTCAGCCTTGCCGGTAACGTCATTCGATCCGTAACAGAGTACTTGCACCACAATGTTCGCGGCGCCGAAGACAGCCGCGCGGTCGGCTGCAATTTTCGCGCCCTTGTCGACGTACATAGCGTCGGGATAGCCCGCCTGCTCTCCGGCCCCAGCTTCCACGATGACTTCGAGCCCGGCCTTGACGAGATTGGGAACGGCTACGGGAACCAGCGCAACTCGACGTTCTCCGGGATAGCTTTCTTTCGGAACTCCAACGATCACGCGGCTCTCATCCTTTCCGTGCCGATGCCTAACTTGCAGTGTCGGCGTTTCCGGGAGTGCCCGGTTGTGAGCGGCAATCCTTTCACGGGTTAGCCTGCGAGGTCTGTGACATGTGTCACAGCACGCACAAAAAGCGGACTGAAAACAGTAACAGATTGAGAAAGGAACTGGAAGGCGATGAGATGCGCTAGAGCGACATCTTGCCGGCCTCGCGGAGCGTCTCGCCCACTGCCGATTTCGGAGAGTACTCGGCCTCCAATGCCCAACGCGCGGGTTATCAGTACTCGGGCGGGATCCCCTTCGCCTCTTCGAGCGAGAGCCGCCGTTTGTTCTTGTACGACAGATTCGCCATGTGCACCGCGATGGCCGAGCGGTAGCCGATCTCCGGCGGCGCGTTCGGAACGCCGCGGCTGCGGACGCAGTCGATCCAGTTCGCCATATGGTCCTGATTCTTGCTGATGCCCTTCGCCGCTTCGCCGGTAGGACGATTCGTCTTCTCGGGCCAGTACTGCAGCGCCTCTTCGAAATGATGCTCGAGGGTGCCGTCGCTGCCCAGAATGCGATCGGCCATATCGTAGTGCTTGTTGCTGAACGTCGATTGCCAGGTCACCACCATATTGGGGAAATCGAGCGTCACGACCATCGTGTCGGGAACCTCTCGTCCGTCTTTCTCAGAAAAGACACCTCCTGACATGTAGGCTGCCGTCGGAAGCGGCAGGTCCAAAGCTCCCATGATCCAAGCGATCTGGTGCACCATATTCTCGGCGCAGTTGCCTCCGGCAAACTCCCAGAACAAGCGCCAGTTAATCAGCTTGTAAGGATCGAACGGACGATCGGGCCGTCCATTGAGAAACGCGCTCCAGTTGACGTTCTGCGCGGTGCAATCCGACGGCACCGGACGCACCCACTGGCCTTTGCCGTGAGGCGTGTTGCGGCTCATCCAGGATTCAACCTGCGTGACTTTGCCCACCCGCCCGTCTTTGATCCACTCCCGCGCGTCGGTCTGGGCGCCGGAACTCTGGTGCTGCAATCCGATCTGGATCACGCGGTTGGACGCCTTCGCCGCGGCCAAGCACTGGTCAGCCTCGGGAATCGACCAGGTCATCGTCTTCTCGGAATAGAGATCCTTCCCGGCGGCGAGCGTGTCGAGAAAATGCCGCGTGTGAATATGCAACGGGCTGGCCACAATAATCGCATCGACGTCCTTCATGTCGAGCAGGCGGCGGTAGTCGTCGAAGGTCTGAATCCCCGGCACTCTACTTTTCGCCTGATCGCGTCGACGGCTGTACACGTCGGCCATCGCCACCACTTCCGCGCCGTGCACCGTGAGAATCTGGCTCAGCAGATCGTTCCCGCGGTCGCCCACTCCGATCATCCCTACGCGGACACGGTCGTTCGCGCCTAGGACAGTGGAAGCTGGGTACGCCAGCACGGCGGCGGTTCCCATTGCGGCCTGCTTCAGAAAAGTGCGTCTGGTGTGATCGAAATTAGTGTGATCCGTCATATGTCCACGCTCACCTTCGTGTTAGGGTGTCCCATTTTTCGCGCGCTCCCTGCGCGAGAAGTGGGTCTTACAACGCATCCGCTTGTTGCAGAAGTTTCTTCATTCCCGCCCAGCTCTTGCGCGAACTCTCTTCAGGCGAGCCGCCACCGCTCCAGTGCGTCTCCAGGCTCGCGGCATAGTGGTAGCCATCGCGCTTGAGCGCTTTGAACTGGCCCAACCAGTCGATTACTCCTGCGCCCATCGGAGCCCAATCGCCACTGCCAATCTTTACGACATCTTTGCAGTGGCAGTGGCCGATGCGCTCCTTTGGCAGCAGATTATAGCCATCGGGATATGGGATTTCGCCGCTGGCGGCGGCGTTGCCAGGATCCCAGTTCAGCATGAGTGCCGGCGAGGGCACCGCACTCAGCACTTTCACGGCTTCCGCCGCAGTCGCGGTGTTGCACGCGGATTCGTTTTCGAGCACCAGGATGATTCCCTTCTTCTCGGCCTTCGCAGCTGCATCGCGGAGCTTGTCGTTGATCGCGGCGCGGTACGGTGCCTGGTCCTCCAGTCGCCAGTAGTCGAAGCAGCGCACGCGGTCAGTCTGAAACGCTTTGGCCAGGTCCATCGAACGTTCCAGCACTTCATCCTGTTGCGCCAGGGTAAAATCCGCGCCGAAACTCTTGGCTTCGCTGAACTTTGATTTCGGCGCGCCCGGCCAGTCGACCTTGAAGAGCGGGCTGGCGATGTCGGTTACCTTTAGCTGGTACTTCTCCAGAATGCGGCGCGCTTCGGCGACTTCCTGCTCGTCGAGCTTGACGATGTTCTTGTTCCACATGCCGCGCAGCTCGATCCATCCCATGCCCAATTCGCGCGACGCCACTTCGCAGGCGTGCCCGAAATCCTGGGAGATCTCATCATTGATGACGGAAACCCGGAACGGCGAGCTGCGATCGGCTGAGTTGAACGGTGACGATGGGGCAAAGCCGGATGCGGTCTTCGCGGCTGTCATCGCAACCATTCCCGCGAGAAATTCGCGGCGGGCAAACTGGAAAGGCATGACCTGCTCCTGATACTGCGTGGGTCACGACGAAGAAAGGCGCAAACAAATCTACACCATGGAAAGGAAGAACGGGTAGCGGCTCGACTTGCGGCAGTGCTTTCGTTACCACGGGAGGATATAGGCATAAACTACGAACGACACGAAGTGTCACGAAGGCTTCACTCAGAAGTTCCCCTTCGTGTGACTTCGTGTCCGTTGTGGTAAAAATTCCGTGCAAAACAAAACGCCCCAGACTCGAAGAGTCGTGGGACGTCTGTTGATCAGCCCTCCCCCAAGTGCTGCTCAAGGACAATCTAACTCTGCCCCCGAACCCGGTAAATGGCTCGACTGGGCCATATATGGCACTAATGGGTAGGTAGGACCCCACTTCGGTAAGTGCTTGAAAAGCCATGCCCAAGGCGGGCTTCGCCCGCTATAGTGCCGTGGGCGCTCGCTTCGCGTCGGTGGACAGCCGAGGCGACTGTCCCCGGATCAGTATTGCCGGTCCTGGTTGAGGGTTTCCCTCCATTGTCGACGCCAGCAAGCAGAGTTTATCTTTGGAACGTCCCTGCCGGTCGGAGAGTGCCCTTTATGAATGTCCTCGTCGTGAACTCCGGAAGCTCCAGCTTGAAGTTTCAGGTGATTTCCACCGATCTTGAGCGGATCAAGCACTATAAGGATGAACGTCTCTGCCTGGGGGAAGTCGAGGGCATCGGCGGCGAAGCCATCATTCAGTTTCACAGTCGAGGGGGGCAGAGTCAGAAGTTTACCGCGTCGCTGCGCGATATCTCGGCAGCACTGGACTATCTCGTCCGGTTCGTCGCATCGGAAAAATCCGGCGTTCCGGAGATCAAGAGCACCGCGGACGTCAATGCCGTGGGACACCGCGTTGTGCACGGTGGTGAACTTTTCTCAGAGTCGGCATTGATCGACGACAAAGTGCTTCGGGGAATTGAAAACTGCATCGATCTTGCCCCCTTGCACAATCCGAACAACATCAAAGGCATTCTCGCCGCGCGCGCGCTGTTCGGCGACGCTATTCCTCAAGTTGCGGTCTTTGACACCTCATTCCATCACACGATTCCGGAAAAAGCTTCCCTGTACGCGATTCCCTATCACCTGTACCGCCGCCATCGCATCCGGCGCTACGGATTTCACGGAACTTCTCACCGCTATGTGGCGTTTCGCTATCGCGCTCTACGGGGACTGACGCGGGAACAGACGAACATCATCACGCTGCACCTCGGAAACGGATGTTCCGGCGACGCCATCCGCGGAGGAGATTCCGTGGACACGTCCATGGGCATGACGCCGCTGGAGGGCCTGGTGATGGGCACACGCTCCGGGGACCTCGATCCGGCGATTGTCAACGTCATCGCCCGGAAAGAGGGCATGTCTCCCTCCGAAGTTGACACGCTGCTCAACACCCAGTCGGGCTTGCTGGGAATTTCGGGACTTACCCACGACATGCGGGAATTGCAGGCGGAACTGAAAGAACACGAGGACCGCCGCGTACGCCTTGCCATTGAAATCTTCTGCTACCGGGCGCGTAAGTATATTGGAGCATTCCTGGCGTGCATGGGCGGGGCCGATGCCGTTGTCTTCACCGGCGGCATTGGCGAAAACTCCCCGGAGATTCGGGCCATGATCTGCGAGGGCATGGACTGGGCCGGGCTCAGGCTGGACGCCTCGAAGAACAACGAGACTGTGGCCCGCGAGGCCAGAATCAGCACCGAGGATTCCACCCTGCTCGCCTATGCGATTCCCACCGACGAAGAGCTGCTGATTGCTCGCGATACGGTACGAGTCATCCTGGGTGAAAGTCACCCATCCTGATTCGAATTGCGCAATTCGAATGGCGCCAGTCTAGTAAGGCCACGTCCAACCCGCCGCATCGGGTTTGTCGACCCCGTACTGGTGCGCGTAGTTGCGGCACGCGATCTGCTCGTTCAGAAATCTTTCCTTCGCATGGCCGCCGATCCTCTGGAACCGCGGCACCCGGTCGATCACATCCATCGCCAGGCTGAACCTGTCGATGTTGTTGTTGATGGCAAGTTCCAGCGGCGTGTTGATATTGCCTTTTTCTTTGTAGCCGCGCACATGAATGTTGCTGTGGTTGGTGCGGCGATACGCCAGCCGATGGATCAGATAGGGATACCCGTGGAAATTGAAAATGACCGGCTTGTCCACCGTGAACAAGGAGTCAAAGTCCCGATCGGTGAGTCCATGAGGATGCTCTGTGCTGGGCTGGAGCTTGAACAGATCCACTACATTGATGAACCTGATCTTGATGTCGGGGAATTCTTTGCGAAGTAGCGCCGTGGCAGCCAGCGCCTCCTGGGTAGGAATATCGCCCGCCGACGCCATGACCACGTCGGGTTCGCCGGACTCGTCGGTGCTGGCCCAGTCCCATATGCCGATGCCCTTCGTGCAATGCGTGATGGCGGCCTCCATGTCCATGAACTGCAGGTGCAGTTGCTTGTCGCAAACGATCACGTTGACGTAGTTTTCACTCCGCAGACAGTGGTCCGCGACCGACAGCAAGCAGTTCACGTCCGGCGGCAGGTAGATGCGAGTGACGCTCGCACTCTTGTTGGCCACCACATCGAGAAAACCCGGATCCTGATGGGTAAAGCCGTTATGATCCTGACGCCACACAGTTGACGTGATCAGCAGATTCAGCGACGCGATCGCTTCACGCCACGAAACGTGGTTGCAAATCTCGAGCCACTTGGCGTGCTGGTTGAACATGGAGTCAATGACATGCACGAAAGACTCATAGGAGGACAGAAAGCCATGCCTTCCGGTCAGCAGGTATCCCTCCAGCATTCCTTCCATCGTGTGTTCGCTGAGCATCTCCATGACCCGGCCGTCGGTCGCAAGCTCGCCACCGTCCGAATCCTCGGGGAAAAACTGCTCGATCCAGAATTTCTTGCTTGCGGCGTAGATCGCGTCGAGTTTGTTGGAAGTCGTCTCGTCGGGGCCAAAGACTCGAAAGTTGTTCATGTTCAGTTTCATCACGTCGCGCAGGAGAGCGCCCAATGGCGGCGTGTTCTCGGCCATGGTCTTCCCCGGTTTTTCGAGTTTGAAACCGTATTCGCGGAAATCCGGGAGCCTCAAGTCTTTCTTGATTCGACCTCCGTTGGCATGAAGATTGGCGCTCATTCGCCGGCCGCCCTCGGGCGCCAGCTCTCGAAATTGAACGGCCAGCTTCCCATTGCCATCGAAGAATTCCTCCGGCTTCAGCGATCGCATCCAGGCCTCGAGAATCCTCAGTTGCTCGGGATCTTTCTTCACGTTGGGCAGCGGCACCTGGTGCGCGCGCCAAAAGCCCTCCAAATGATGGCCCTCGACTTCGCGCGGAGCGGTCCATCCTTTGGGCGAGCGCAATACGATCATCGGCCAGCGCTGCCGATCTCCCACGCCCTGCTTACGGGCCTCCTGCTGACACTGCCTGATCTGCAAAACGCAGCGCTCCACCGTCGCCGCCATCGCCTGATGCATGCTGTCGGGGTCGGAACCTTCCACGAAATATGGCGTCCAGCCAAAGCCGCGAAGCAGGCTCTCCAGTTCATCGTGCGAAATCCGCGCCAGTATCGTCGGGTTGTTGATCTTGTAGCCATTCAAATGCAGGATGGGCAGCACCGCCCCGTCGCGTACCGGATTCAGAAACTTGTTGATGTGCCACGACGTGGCCAGAGGCCCCGTCTCGGATTCTCCGTCTCCCACGACCGCCGCCACAATCAGATCGGGATTGTCGAACGCAGCGCCACAGGCATGAGATAGCACGTAGCCAAGTTCTCCGCCTTCATGGATCGATCCTGGCGTTTCGGGCGTGCAATGACTGCCAATCCCGCCGGGAAAAGAAAACTCTTTGAAGAAATCGCGCAAGCCATCCATGTCCTGGCTCTTTTCCGGATAGACCTCGGAATAGGTTCCTTCGAGATACGCCGGCCCCAGCACACCCGGCGCTCCGTGCCCGGGCCCCGCCAGAAAGATCATGTCGAGATCGTATTTCTTGATCAGCCGGTTCAGGTGAACATAGATGAACGACAGCCCGGGGCTTGATCCCCAATGTCCCAACAGCCGGTTCTTGATGTGTTCCGGCCGCAGCGGCTCCTCCAGCAAGGGATTCTCGAGCAGATAAATCATGCCGAGGCTGAGGTAATTGCAAGCTCGCCAGTAAACGTCGGTGCGGCGCAACGCTTCGGCAGTGAGCGGCTTTCCTTGGATAGTCGACCGGGTCTCGCCATACGGACTGAGAGAAGAGATTTCGGATGAGGGATTCGAAGTGAGTGTGCTCATTACGATAACTCCTGGAACAAGCTGTGCCGTCAGGCGGCCGAGTTGAGTAGGGCCGCTCCTCGCGCATCGTCAAAATCGCGAGTGGTTGGCCAATAGAAAATCATTGTCAGAATTCTACTCTCTTGAGATTGCATTCTGGTTACAACGGTGCAGATCTGATGCCAGCGGACTTGAACCGTTGAGGGTGAAACGGTCTAGCCCCGATTGACACAATAATTCTGGAGCGAAACTTCGAGGCTCATCGTCGTCGTGAATTCCAGGAAGGACAATGATTTCGCCGGCAATGACGTTCCTTTGACAACGAAATGACAATCTGTTGCCATCCGGAACCACGATCAGCGAGTCCAAGTGTTGTAGGGGAAGTAAAGGATAAAAGAACATGTAGATGCGGTCATGCGCGCTGTGTAAAGCCCTTCTGAAAAAACTTAGGTTGTACGATTCCGTGCGCTGTCATTGCGGGTGGGAATGGCAGGGACATTGAAGTCCCTCGGCAAGGCTGCAGCTTGGCAAGAGAATAAAGGACTGGAAGGGCTGGCTTATGGCAAAAGTGATCGAGTTCTATGTACCGACGAACTTCTCGAAGCCTGTGAAGTGGCTTCCTCCGCGGCCACGGGGAAGAGTGCTCGAGTTCCGTCTGCCGACGACGAAGTCCGCTTGATTCTCGCAGACGTCAGGGTCTTTTGCATCAAGCGGTTTCCCACTTTCGCGATAGGCGAGAAAATCGCACTCTTAAACACAGCTGTTACTAAGGATGTTATGAAGTTTCTTCTCGCTGGGACGACCGTGTTGATACTCGATTAAGAGACAGATTTATGCCTCACGCAGAAGACCGGGAAGCAGACGGTTCTCATTCCGAATACCCTTCTTCTTGTTCTTCATCCTCCTCTTCCTCGTTTTCCTTTTTGTCATCGTCGTCTTCTTCGTCGTCTTCGGGTAATTGACGAAACAAGGCGTTAGCCATCTTTCGATCAACCGCTCCTGCTGAACTCATTCTGCTCATACCCGAATGGTACGCGCAATTCGTGACGAGGTATTCAGCTTTCGTTCCAGATGGAACTGGCACCGATACTCAATCTGCTGGATGAGCTATTCTTATGGCATGGATCATCTAGCCGTGCTTCGCGAAAAGATTGGGAGTCTCCGCGCCGAGATCGCTGAGATTCAAGAGTTGAACACACAGTATCGGCGTGCAGGCCGTCAGGATCGCAATGGAACCGAGGCTGATATTGCTCACAGCCAGAGGAATGAACGGCTACAGGCGATCCAGCAGGAGCTTGCTCAACTCGCTGGCCTTGGCCGACGAGTTCTGTCGGTTGAACAGAGGAAAGCGGAGCACCTTTCGCGGCTGCATCCTGCGAAGAAGGCTTCGTAAAAGTCCAGAATAGGATCATCGCAGACAGAACCCGCTAGCCGAGACGGATTGCGGTGGGCTCGAAACCAATCCATGTTCTGGCGTGCGACGACCTCATGGTGGCGGAAGAACTGAGATGCTATTAAATCGGATGAGGTCGTGCTGCGAGCAACTGAAAACCAGGAGGTTGGAGCCGACGAGCGGACTTGAACCGCTGACCTGCCGATTACGAATCGGCTGCTCTACCAACTGAGCTACGTCGGCCTTCGCGCGCTTGTTTATTTTAGCAAATCACCGCGCAGTCGCTCCTGCGGAGCCAGCGGTGCCCGCGCAGGCTAGTCCTTCAACGTCACGACCGACACCGCGAACGGCCGCAACCGAACTTTCAAATCTCCGACGTTCCCCATCACCGGATCAGGTGACTCTCCCCCAATGCTTTGGAGTGTAGCCCCGGCGCACTCCTTCGGCAGCTCCACCACAACCTCGCGATTTCTCTGGTTGATCAACAGCAGTTTTCGCTGACTGCCGGTGATGAAAGCTTGCGCGGTGATGGCATCGGTATCGCCCGGCAGGCCATTGTTATGCATTTCGGTTTCGGCCAACTCGTCGCCAGGACCAAAATTATTCTTGAGCAGTTCAAGGACAGTCAAACGCGCATTGGGCTTGCCGGTCATCCAATCGATCATGCTCACGCTGGGAAACTGGCTGGGGTAGCCCACCAGTTGCGATTCGCCCACGGTGTCCACGCCCAACTGGGCCAATTCCGCATAGAGGTAGGCGTAGAGCGCCCCGCTCAGATTCCAATAAGCCGGAGGAATTGCTTTCTCCACATGGTTCGGCTCGCCCTGAAACATGTCGCCCGAAAGGATCGATCCCGCCTCGTTGATCATGACCTTGGTGGAAGGAGACAGGTGGTCTCGAATTCGCAGAATGTAGCGGGTCGCCGACACAAACTCGTTCGCCCGGTCAAAGAATGTGTACTGCCACTGATCGACGGTCTGGTCGGCGCTGGGTGTCGCGTAGACGTGGAAGGAAATGTAGTCCAGCGGGATGCCCGGTTTGTGGTTCTTTGGATCCAGGAAATACTCAAACATATGCGCCGCGCCCTCCGGGTAGGACAAGGCCAGCGCCACAAATTTCATTTCGGGTGCGACTTTGCGGACCGCTTCCACAATCGCGTCGTAACGCTCGACGTATTGCACGGGCGTCGGCTCGTGTTCGCCGTCAACCTCGTTGAAGACCTCGAAATAACGCATGTCATAGTGATGCCCGGAGGCGTGAAACTTCCCCAATTCGTCAGTAAACCCGCCTTGCGTGTACCAACTGACAAAACGCGCGTAGTAGTCCGCCAGCGCCTGCACGTCGCGCAGTTCCTTGCCCTGCGAGTAATTCCACATGACCTGATTGAGATCGTCGGGATACGCCACCGGCTGCGGCGTGGTGAACATCCACTGGGGAATCGTGCTGAAGCTCCATACGGCAGGATGTCCGTTGCTGGCCGTCACAAAATCGTCCACGATCGGGTCGATGTACTGGAAATCCCAGTACGTCTGGGTTTGATCCGGAGGCCGCAGCTCAGCCACAGACAGCCTGGGATACGGAAACCAGAAAGCATAGCGCACATAGTCGCACTCCAGGCGGCGAAGCGCGGCGATGGAGGCATCGTGGGTCGGCGACCCCCGGCGCAGCATCGGATTCACCACCGCCTGCAGCGTGGGTGAAGTGCGATTCTGCGTCCTCTTCGTCCAGGTCACGACCACCGATGGAGGTGCGCCCTGCGCCAGCAGAGGCCCGCCACATATCGCCAGCGGAACGAGTATCAACAACGTTCGACCAGCCCAACTCCAGCTTGAGCGTTGCAAAATGAGTCTCACGACCGCCATGTTAGGGATGCAGCTCACAAGAGTCAATGACGGGACGATGCGATGTGCGCAAGCAACAATACTGGGGGTCGGCGGCGTACTCAGCAAGTCCCCGTTGCTTTCGCATTTACGGAGTGTTCAGAGCTGGGCAGGCGTAGAGGAGAGGATTTTCTAGCCGGACAGACGCTCACATTCCGATACTGTTCCTTCACTTCGGGTCAGGCTGGAAGACGCATGCCCGGGCTTCGTCGGTTTTGTCACGGAGTGCCAGGATGCACCAGTTCGCCCAATCCACGATGTCCTGTTCGTTGTTGATAGCCTCGTTCAACTTCATTTTTGGAGCACCGTCGGTATTCTGCAAAGCAAGCGCCAACACACGAATGGTTGCCCGTGCCGTGACCCGCATCCTTTCGTAGTGCACGATGGTTGCGGTTCTCTGCTCGGGCTTCACCTCGGGGTCCTTTGGCGGGGCGCTGATGATGGTCATCTGCCCATAGGCGCAGGCCAACGAGAGCAGGAAACAGACGACCATGCTACGTGCGATTTGCATCTCTACTCCACTCCCTCCCCACGGGGACAGCCAGCGTCATTCTCCACGCTGTTTTGGCTTGCGGATCTTCTTAGATTCTAAGGTCGATCCAGCTGAAATCAACGTAACCACGGTGTGGTTACCGTCGCGCTATTGACACTCCACCGGATTCCCAGAAGTACTTGATCGACCGCTGGCGTTAAAATGCCCGAATGATTCCCCGAGAAACGGTGGACTGGATTGGACGTCACCTTTCAAACCGATGGCCCACGAACGAGGCCGCTAAGCTCGGCCGTATTGGCGTCTTGTTTCTGCTGATCGTGAGTGGATTCGGCATGAACGGCTCAGGTCTCCGCGCCTTGCACGCCTCCGACCCTGTGCAGTGGCGGGCGGATCACCACATGCATGTGGCATCCGCCGAACTATGTCGGCTTGTCGGGGAGTGCTTGAATTCCAATCATCCACCGGCGGTTTTTGCCGCGGACGCCGTTCACGCCCTCGACCAGGCCAATATTTCCAAAGGCGTGATCTTGTCCTGCGCGTATCTATTTGGACTGCCATCTCTTCATCTTTCCCCGACTGAAATTGCGGAGCGCACTCGACGCGAGAACGAGTTCACGGCGAACGAGGTCGCAAAGTTTCCGGCACGTCTCGTCGGATTTCTCTCCGTCAATCCTCTACAAAATTCCGCGATCGATGAAATCCGGCACTGGAAAGGCAGTAACCGTCTCGTTGGCCTTAAGCTGCATTTCACTGCGTCCGGAGTGGAAGTAAGGAATAAATCCGACCGCCGCAAATTGGCGATCGTTCTGGAGGAGGCGGCCGCCGAACACCTTCCCATAGTTATTCACGTTGGGGGCGGCAAATTTGACGCCGGCGATGCCGAACTCTTTATTCGAGACGTGCTCCCCTACGCTGGAGACTCGTGGGTACAAATCGCCCACGCCGGAGGAGGTCTTCCCCGGGAAGATGGAAATCATGTGCGCGTCCTCCGCGCCTTCGCCAACCACATTGTTCAAGATGATCCGGCGACCCGCCACGTCATTTTTGACCTATCCTACGTGCCTGAACCTGACGAAGATCCTCGGGCCGTGTCTGAATTGATCCAGGAGGTTCGACGAATCGGCATCCGCCGATTCCTATTTGGATCCGACTTCAATGTTCTGACGCCCCTGCAGGAAATTGAGAACTTGAGCAAGGCAGGCCTCACCACAGAAGAGTGGCAGACGTTGAGGGCTGGTTGTGCTCCCTGGGCGTGCTAGCAATGGCAGAATACAGCCTCCTCTCGCGGATCGCCGATCGATAGTCTGCCGTGAAATCCTCCAACCCTCGCGAACCGCGTTGAAGGTCGAACCTTTCTGAATCAAACCAGGCAGACGTTACCGAAGTACATGAACTTGCTTCAGTTGACCGTAAGTTTGCAGTCGATGAGGATATTTCAAGTGCGTGCTGGGGACCAATCCACAAAGTTGAGAGGAAAAACTATGAAGAAAGCAATCGGAGCTGCTGTTCTATCCGCGTGCCTGACGTTCGTTGCCGGAATCGCGGTTGCCCAAAGAGTTCATGACTTGCAAGACCTGGACAAGTGCCATGACCATGTCATGGAAGCAATCCACGAGATGGAAAATGCCCGCGCCGCGAATCACTACGATATGGCAGGCCATGGCGCGAAGGCAGAGGAGCATTTGCGGGCCGCGGAACACGAACTTCACGAAGCGATCGAGGCAGCCCGGCGCTAAGCGGTTCACTGTTAGGAATCAATATGCAGCCGTCAGGCGGCCTTGGCCTGACGGCTGTTTTATTTCTCCGAAGATCTCGCCTCGTCCAGCCTACGCTGCTCGCGACTCCGCCAGCGCTTCGTACTCGTGCTCAGACTCCGCGGGCAGCAGGACCCACATCGTGTAAACGCCGAGCGCCGTTCCGAATGGAATGTTGGTGAACAGAGAAATGAAGGCCACGACCAGAACCACAACGCGAGCCCATGGCTCCCGCTGCAACAAGCCCCATCCCGCAATGAACCCGCAGGCGGCCTTGGCCAGCAACAGAATCGCCACGGCGCTCAACAGCGGAGTCAGGAACGCAGGGGGTCCACTCTCCGTTCCTCCTCGTCGCAAGTGAACCAGCACCGTGTTGGCGACGACGTACAGCATGATTCCGCCGATCGTGGTGAACGCCGACAACGCCAGCCACAGCAGCCCGACCAGCCGCACATGCTCCTGCACACGGCCCGGACGGTGCTGCATGAACGGCACCGGTCCGACGATCTGCTTGCCACACTTGCTGCAAAACGCCTGGCCCGGCTGTACTGCTCCACCGCATCCATCGCAGAACATGAATTCCTCCCCGAACTTTCCGGCCTGCCTCTTCGCTACAAATTACTTACAACAGTGGATACGCAAACCGCGCGCAGCAGTTCCATCGCAGAGGACAAAGACCGGGTCAAATTTCTGGAGTTTACACTCGCGCGAGAAGTAAATGCATAAACGAAGAGGCCACCCGGCAACAGGGCAGCCTCTTCTTCAAGGGAGAATAGTTCCAACGGAGCTTTGAAATCCGTCAAAACTTTCTGCGGAAATCTTATGAGTCTAAAAACAGGGGTGTCAAGGGATTTTTGTGAAATAAATGTCTTTGTTTTCAACCAGTTACAGAACCAATCAATATCCCTCGCGAGTGTACCAAATTGAGACAAATACCCTTCGCGAAAGTCCTAAGCCGATCTATCTAAAGGCACTTACCCTGAGTTAGGACTAGGTTTAGAGGAAGTCAGGCAGGATTTTAGGGCGCCCCCCGCCCTCGCTCCGGCCCGCTTTGGGAGGCTTCCTTGACCACCGTTTCCGTCAGGCGCAGCGAGATAAATTCCATCTGTTCGGGACGATCAAAGATCCTGTCGGGATACCAGCGCTTCATCAGAATGCGGATTCCACCGAACGCCACGCCCGCCACCACCGCGAGTCCCGCGAGAATTCCGCACAGCACCACGATGTTGAGAATCAGCATGTAGAGATCGCGCACCTGCGGATTATCGGTCGGCTGGTGCCAGGTCACACTCGCTTCCCAATTGACTTTGCCAAGCAGAGACTTCGCGTCGCTATCGGAGATTGGTCCAGCGGCGATTGCGAGAAGCGGTCCAGTACGCTTCGGAATGAATGTCCCGGAACTCTCGCCATTCGAAACGCCCTGCTGCGCGGCAGACGGTTGATGTGCGGCCTCGATGCGGCGCAAGTGATCGGCGGCCATTTTCGGCGTGGGATACGAGATCAACATCAGCGTCGCTTCCCCACTTGGCGTGATGTAACGCGCCAAGCTCACTTCCGCACTGGCATTGAAGTCCACCAGTTCCGCCGAAACCGGCGGCGCCTGTGTGGCCAGCGCGACGGGCCCCATCACATATTTCTGCGTGTTGGCGATGTAACCCTGACGCGGCATGAATTCGATAAAGGTGGGCAGGTTGCCGGAATTCCCGCTCGGACGCGGCAACGCTCGGGCCAACTCGCGCATCTGTGCCCCCGACATGACCGATTCCTGGCTGAACTGCGCGTCCACCAGCACATTCCCGCGGTAGAAGAGCACGCGCCGTCCGAGAAACGCCGCCTGATCACCGATCTTATCTTCTTCTTTCGTCGTGTCCGGCGTCATCTCCGGCCGCAGATAAAACAGGTAGGCGCCGAACGCTCCGGAGGCGTCGGCGAAGCGCGCCGCGCGGACCTTCAGCGTGCGGCCATCGTCGCGTGCGTAGTTGGCCATGGCCAGGTCCCTGAACTGATATTCCTTAAGCACCTCGGCGTCGGTCGGATCGGCGGCCGCAGGGTCTGTGCTCGTCTGACTCGATCCCTGCATTTGCCAGCCCGCAAACTGCTGCGGAAGTAGCGCGGGAGCCTGCTCCGCAGAGCGAACTGACTGCTGAGCCGCAGGCTTACTCGCGGCAACGGCCACGCCCAAAAGGCAGGCTAGAGAAACTGTAATACCAACCGTACGGGCAAGGCTCATGAGAGGTCCCAGGACTCGAGAATTCCTGACGTTCATTCGATATGCCCATTAGACCACATCGACGGGTGAAAGGTTTCCGAGAGCTCGTAAGCCTTTGATCTGGCAGCACTTGATCGGGACCAGAGGTTGGTTACCGACGTGCCTCGCTCCTACACATCGGAGCCATTCACACAGCGTTCATCTGCAGGCAAACTAGCGGTGGGTGATGGCATGTCAGTGAGTAGTGTGAATACGAAGGCGAGGCGCGGGAATCGCACTAAAGCGGTTCTTCCCGTACGAGTAAAGGGAACCGACAGCGCAGGAAAAGCGTTTGAAGAGCTGGTTCATACGCTGGATGTAACGCCCGAAGGAGCGCGTTTAGGATCCGTCCATCACGAATTGAATTTGCTTGACGAGATCACGATTTTTTATCGCCAGCGAAAAATACAGTTTCGCGTGGTCTGGACGAAAAAAATGAAGGGCACATCCGAGTTTCAGGTAGGACTGCAGGCAGTGAGCCACGACAGTGAAGCGTGGGGGCTGAGTCTTCCGGAATTTAAGCGCCAGCCCGTTTCACAGGACGCGGTTTCAATGGCCGCAGTGGTTGCTTAGGAAAGGGAGAGAAGAGAGGTCTCATGAGTTACTCATATCGCAATCTTTGGTCGGATGAAGAAGGGCAGGACATCGCCGAATACTCCGTAATGCTCGCGGTGATCCTCGTCATTGTCGTGGGCACCGTTCGCCTGATCGGTTCTAACGCGAGCAACATCTTTTCGCAGGTGGGCAGCTCGATTCAGTAGAGGGGAAGATCTGTCATTCCGGCCTGGAACGCAATTATTGGCCAGCAGCCTTATCGAGCTTGCTGGCCATTTTCACGCCGCTCAGTCCATCCGCATATTTCGCAATTCCGCGATAAAGCGACTCGGCTATCCGCTGGCGGTATTCGCTCGTCTCCAGCCGATGCTCGTCGGTGGGATTGCTGACAAATGAAATCTCCGCCAGGATCGACGGCATGTTGGCCCCAATCAGCACAATGAATGGCGCCTTCTTCACCCCGCGATTGCGGATTGCCGGACTCTTGGCCGCCAGGCCGCTGTGCAGCGATTCCTGTACATCGCCCGCGAACTCGCGAGACTCTTCGATCTTTTCTTTCAGCGCAATCTTCTTGACCAGGTCCTGCAGTTCGTAGATGGATTTCTCAGAGACCGCGTTTTCGCGCGCCGCCACTTCCAGCGCCTCGGGCGAAGAAGTGAAGTTCAAGTAGTATGTCTCTACACCGCGAGCCGCCGAATCCTGGCTAGAGTTGGCGTGGATCGAAATAAACAGGTCAGCCCGCTGCTGGTTCGCGATCGCGGTGCGGGTTTCGAGCGGGATGAACGTATCGTCTTTGCGCGTGTAGACGACCTCGGCCCCCAGCCGCGTTTCCAGCAGTTTGCCCAGGCGCCGACCGACCTCAAGCACCAGATCTTTCTCTTGAAGGCCTTCGGGCCCAATCGTCCCGGTATCGTGGCCGCCATGGCCCGGATCGATCACGATCCTGCCAATCTTCAGCCCCAGCGCCCGGATCAGCGAACGGTCTCCACTGGCCGTAGGCCTTGCTTCCCGAACGTCAGGATCCATTTCCCTCCTGCTGGCAGCCAGACGGGGCGACTTCCCTCGTGAGGAAGTAGCCGGCGGACCATCGCTGACCGCCTTCTCTACGGGCGCTGCGGAATCGGAATCCGATGCCGAGTCCGCCTTGTGGGAAGCCGTGGTCGACGACTTGCGCGCATGCGCCGGAGCCTGAACTTTCCCCGTCTTCGCCGGAGGCGTATCGTCGTCATCGTCCGCTTCCACGATGACCTTCTTCACGGTGCCCGGCACGGTCTTGTCGTTACCAAACGCCTTCTGCGGCTCCGACGGATGCGCTTTCGCGCCCTCGGCTTCTTCCTTCGAGGCAGTCCTCGGCTCGTCGTGAATCTGCTCACTCTTAGTGACCGGCTTCCCGGCCAGAGCCTTCACGTCGGCTTTCAACTCAGACTTCGGAACGTCTTTCGGCGCGTCCTTCGCAACGTCTTTCAGAACTTCTTTGGGAACGTCCTTGGAAACCTCTGCCTTTGATCCTGCCTTCGGCGGCATTTCTACGTCGGCTGTCTCGGTCAGCGCGTCTTTCTTGGCTCTCGCACGCGCCGCTTTGTCAGCATCCTTGCCGTGGATATCGATGATCAGCCGGTAAGGATTGGGCAGCAGGAAGGCTTCGTAATCCGAGAGATCCGCCACTTCGAGCACAACCCGCGTACGCCCGGGCTGAAACTGGGCCACGCGAATCTTTTTCAGGAAGCCGTCGTCCACGTCGAAGCTCTTCCCCACCAGCGTCGAAGCCAGCTTGGTGCCGCGCAGGTCGAAAAAAATCCGATCAGGACTGGAAATACGCGAGGAGCCGAACTTGATATCGCTCTCCAGGTCGATGGCGACGCGAGTGTAGTCCGGCGTCGACCAGTGCCGGATCCCGGTCACGCGCGGCAACCTCCCCGCACGAGCCTCCGGCGTTTCCTTCCCAGCCGCATCGGTCTTAGTCTCGGGCTCGGGTTGCGCGTCTGCTTTCGCGTCCTCCTGCGCGTCAGCCTCCTTCGCAGGCGATTCCTTTGCAGGCTTGCCCTTCTCCGCAACCTCTTTGCCCGGCTTCTTGTGCGCCTCAGCCTTTTTTTCCGCCGCGGCTTCGCGGTCGATTTCCGCTACGGCCTGCTGAGCATCTTCGACTAACCGGTTCTGCGGGTAGCGGTGCAGAAACTCCTGAAAGACGTCGCGGGCCTGATCGGGATCGTTCAGGTCGTCTTTATAAATCTCCCCAATCGTAAACAAGGCGTCGCAGCGGTACTTACTGCCCGGATACTCCTTCCGCAGGAACTTGTACTGGGCAATGGCATCGTTCAGGATCTTGTCATCGTCGAAGTGCCGCCCCATCTCGACCAGTGTCTCAGCCACAGCCACAACGCTGGGATCGGCCTTGGTCGAAGTAGGAGCCCCAAAATAGACGTTGCGGTAGGCATTGAGGACCCGCTGGTAGTCGTGCCGGGTGCGGTCGGCCGGGGGACGTCCGTTAAGCGCCTCCCGCATGCGCTCGGCAGCGGCGAAGCGGTCGCGAGCCCACGCTTCCGTGTGATGCGCGCGGGCATAAGCGGGCATTCCGGAAAGCGCCACCAGCAACAGTAGCGCTCCCCAGCGCCAACCGCGCTGGCTCGATTTCTTTTTCACAGTCGTCGGTCCGTTAACTGTCTCGATCCAACGTTGCAGTTGAACTGCCTAAGGTACCTGAGAGATTTCAAATACAACCTGTTTAGGGTGCCTCATCCTTGTCGCGCCTTTTGCGACAAGGGTGGGGATTCTGATTCCCGCTGCCTCTAGAACAGATGCCGCCAACCTACTCCGTGTTGCTGATGTAAAGCACGCCCCGCGCATCTCGTTGAACCCGCACGGGATCGTGGGTCGAACTGGACGGAGAAATATCAAATCCCGAGTAGTACAGGTTGGTAATTCTCCGCACATAATTCTGGGTCTCGGCATAATGCGGAACGCCTGCACTGCGCGCCACCGCTCCCGAACCCGCGTTATAAGCAGCCAGAGTCAAATTCACGTCGCCGCCGTAGCTTTCCAGAAGCGATTTCAGATGCCGCACGCCCGCGTCCACGTTCTGCGCCGGGTCAAACGGATTCTTCACATTCAAACTGCGGGCCGTCTGCGGCATGAGCTGCATGAGTCCCATGGCGCCCTTGCGCGAAACCGCATTGGAATTGAAGTTCGATTCCACCTTCACCACCGCGCGCACCAGGTTCGGATCCACATTGTGCCGGGCCGCTGCCATCACGATCGACGAATCAATCTCCTCTTGCGTTGCCTGATGTCCGCGAGAGTTGGCTGCCACGATCTTGGCATTGGCCGATTGCGTCGACTCGTGCGCGTAATACTGGCTGACCTCGGCCGCGGCCGACCGCGCCGCCTGCATTGAGGCCGTTCCCGCTGATGGTACCGGCTTCCACCGATTCTCCTTGCTGCTCCAGTACACCAGCGATGACCGCTTGGGCTGTGCCGCTGGCGTGGCGTGCCTCGGAGCAGGGTCATCCTCGTTCACATAAATCTTGCGCCCGTGCTCATCCGTCGTCGTGATCCCGTGGGACGCATCATCGCCTTCAGCCGCCCACACGGGGGTTGTATGAAGAAAAAAGGAGGTCGCGATTGCCGTTGAGGCCGTCAGCATCAATGCGAGTTGCAGGTGCTTTCGCATAATCCGGGCGTTTCCCTTTCGCCGAACGATCGTTGGAGGGGCGTCAGACAGGCCTCGCCCTTCCCTCTTCTACCCGGAACCTGACGGAGAATCCTGAACCAGAGTAGGACGATTATAGGCGGCGGGGATGGGGCGGGCAATCGCCCATAAGGGAGTTGAACCACCGGAGTAATCTCGGCAACTAGCTGAAAATATGATCGTTATAACGCCTTAACCTCGCGGCAGCTGCAATCAACAGTAACCAAGATGCGGTTACTGGCGCAGGGCCGAAGCTTTATTATTCGCCTTCCTCGACCACGATCGCGCGGACACCGGCTCATCCGACTTACCAGGACCTCGCAGGCCGCTTAAAAACTCGACCGGCGCTTCTGTTTTGAAAGGGCGCGGCTTCGAGCCGCGCCGGGAGTACGGCAAAAATCAGTCGCGGCTTAAGCCGCTGAGGTCACATCTGGCCTTCCACAGGAGTTTTTCAGCAGCCTGCTAGACTACAGTCCGAAATATAGACTCCTGTTCCGGTTGAGTAGTTCTTAGATTTTTTCCGAGCGAATGCGTCCCGTCATCCAGGCTTCTTTAGTCCGCAAGACCTACGGATCTACCGTGGCCGTCGACGAGGTATCGTTCGAGGTCAACGAGGGTGAGATCTTTGGTCTGATTGGGCCCAACGGCGCGGGAAAGACCACAACAATGGAGTGCATCGAGGGTCTGCGCACACCCGATCAGGGCACTATTTCGGTGCTGGGTCTTAATCCCTTCAGCGACGTGTACCAGTTGCAAGAACGGATCGGAGTCCAACTCCAGCAGGCGCAACTGCAGAAGCGGATCAAAGTGTGGGAAGCGGTAGATCTTTGGGCCTCCCTTTATCGGAAGGATGCAATCGACAGCGAGCGCTTGCTCACGCAACTCAGTCTTAGCGACAAGCGAAATGCCTGGTTCATGACTCTCTCCGGCGGCCAGAAGCAACGCCTGTTCATTGCGCTAGCGCTGATCAACGACCCTGAACTGGTCTTTCTGGACGAGTTGACGACCGGCCTCGACCCGCAGGCGCGGCGCGCCATCTGGGAGCTTGTGCGAGGCATCCGCGAGCGCGGCAAGACGGTTTTCCTGACCACTCATCTCATGGAAGAGGCGGAACGGTTGTGCGACCGGGTGGCAATCATCGAACACGGGCGCATCATTGACATCGACACCCCGCAGAGCCTTGTGAACCGGCATTGCCCTGAGCGTGCCGTCATTCTCGCCACGACCGACGGGAGGGCCACAGAGTGCTTCCGAGCGATCCCGGGAGTCGAAGCGGTAACCTGCAGCGACTCGGAGTTCACGATTCGCGGTCGGGGCGACGATCTTGTCACCGAGGTGATTCAGTGTCTCTCCGAGAATCGCATCCGGGTGACGGACTTCCGCTCGGTTCTCCCCACCCTCGAAGACGTTTTTCTCAAATTGACCGGCCACTCGATCCGCGACTAGGGGTAACTCATGATGATGCGTGGACTCTGGAAATTGACATGGATCGAGATCAAGATATTCCTTCGCGAGCCGCTGGGAGCGTTCGGGACGATCGGTATCCCAGTCTTGGTATTCCTCGTGACCGGTCGGATCGTCGGACGCAGCGTCCCGCGGGCTTCAATCGCCGCCAGCGCTTTCATGACGGTGGGTCTGCCTGTGTTGGCCTCGGTGCTGATCGCCATCAGCGCCGTCCTGTCGCTGGTCACCATCATTTCAATCTACCGCGAGGGAGGCATTCTTAAGCGGCTCCGCGCCACTCCCTTGCGCCCGCAGACGATCCTCACTGCCCACGTGCTCGTCAAGTTGCTGCTCACCGCGGCCACACTGGCCCTAATGGTATTCGCCGGCAAACGCTACTATCCGATCGGAATCCATGTTCCTCTGTTCGGCTTTACGATGGCCCTTCTAATCAGCACCTGCAGCATCCTGTCCATCGGTTTTCTGATCGCCAGCATCGTCCCCACGGCGCGCTTTGCCCAACCCATCGGCGCCATCATCATGTATCCGATGATCGCGGTCTCGGGACTTTTCGTGCCGGTAACGTCTCTGCCGCCGGCACTCCAGACACTGGCCAAAGTTATGCCACTCAGCTACACGGTGTCACTGCTCGATGGGATTTGGAAGGGCGAAGCCTGGTCGGCTCACGTCGGCGATGTTGCGGCTTTGGCTGTAATCTTCATCGTGTGCACGGCGCTTTCGGCCAAGGTATTTCGTTGGGAGTAGCAAGATTTTTACACTGCGCTCTACGATCAACGGCTGACGTCGCGCTCCGTCGACGCTAGCGAGGCCGCAAAGGCATCGAGAGACAGCGACCGCAACAGATTCCGTCGCATTCCGCGCTCCACCTCAGCCAGCCGGTCTGAAGCATCGATGATCCACTGAAAATTCGCCGACTCCGCCAGTCGCTTCAACTCGGAAGCGATGTCTGTATTCCGAACCAACTCCGGCGCACCCGCCTCGATCGACGAGAGATCGCGCAGCAGCGCGTACAGCGTCCGAATCAAGTGCTCGGTCTTCTCCCGACCCTCAGCCCCAGGACGGTACGACTCGGTGATCTTGAACAGCTCGCTGTGCTCCCCTCCCCGCAACGCCGAGTTCAGAATCGCCAGCGCGTGAGCTCGCGCCGCGACATACGCCGCAAGATCAAATCCGCGCGCTCGTCCCACCGCCCCTTCCGACAGCCGGGCTACCAGCGCGCGCTCCGGCGCCTTCCACTCCGGACGATGCTTCGCCAGATATTGCTCAATCTCCTCCGCCGGCAGCGCGCCCAGTTGAAACACCATCGATCGCGACCGGATCGTCGGCAGCAGTTCTCCCGGATTCTCCGTGAGCAGGAAAATCGTCGCAAACTCCGGAGGCTCCTCCAGCACCTTCAGCAGCGAGTTCGCCGCTTCCTTCATGAACGCCGAGTCGCTGAAGATGTAAACCCGCTCCTTGCCCTCCGCCGGACGGTAATAAATCGTCTCGATCACCCGCCGCACCTGGTCGACCTTGATCATCATCTGCGGAGGATCCGGCGGAATGATGAGCACGTCCGGATGCGTCTGCACGAACAGCCGCGTCTCTTTCTTGTCGGTCTCGCGCAGATTCTCTCGAGCCTCCGCGGCCTCGTCAAAGCGCGCATCCAGATCGGCCGCCTGCCCGATGCGAGTGCAGTTGGTGCACTTCCCGCAAAAATCCGGCAGCCCATCGGTAATGGTGGGTGCAAGACAGTTGAGCGCCTGCGCCAGCATCAGTGCCAGCGTATATTTTCCCGCTCCCTGCGCACCGGAAAGAATTACCGCATGCGGAAAGCGGTCGCGCGCCAGCATATCGCGCAGGCGATGAATGGTTTCGGAGTTGCCGTGAAAATCAGAAAAAGGCATAGAACCAACCCACCACAGAGGCACAGAGGACACAGAGAAAAAACGCAAATCATTCTAAAGCGAAGAGCGGAACGTCGATCTTTCTCGTTGGCTTGGTTCCTCTCTCTGTCCTCCGTGCCTCTGTGGTGAAAACGTCCCTACAGCTTCAGCTTCCTTCGCACCAGTTCCACAATCTTCTGGTGCGTCTGCCCCGGCGTCCCGCGAGCATCGACCGTAACAACCCGCCCCGGCTCCCGCTTCGCAATCGCTAAGTATCCTTCGTGAACGCGCCCGAAGAATGCCCGCGTCTCCTGCTCAAAGCGGTTCTCGTCGTTGTGTCCACGGGTCGCGGACTTAGAGTTGCGCTTGTTCCGCCGCCGCGCCCGGCTCACACTGGCCGCCGCGTCGGAATCCAGCAGGATCGTCAAATCCGGCTGCAGATTCCCACACAGCACCCGATGCAGTTCCCGCACCGCCTGACTTCCCAGCTTTCGTCCACTTCCTTGGTAGGCTTCCGTCGAATCGGTAAACCGGTCGCACAGTACAATGCTTCCCTGCGCCAGCGCTGGCTCGATGACTTCCGCGATATGTTGCGCGCGCGAAGCAAACATCAGCGCCATCTCGGCCAGGGGAGAAAGCCCCGCCGTCCCCGAGTCCAGCAGCACCCTGCGAATCTTTTCTCCCGTCAGCGTCCCGCCCGGCTCACGCGTCTCGACCGCCTTGTGCCCCGCCGCGCGCACCACCTCCGCGAGCTTTCGCATCTGCGTGCTCTTGCCGGTTCCGTCGAGCCCTTCGAATGTGATGAATTTCCCGCGCCGCGACATTCAGCCGAAATGATATCAGCCCTCCCTCGCTGCGTTCGCCCCATCATCTTCCACATGTGATTTGTCACCTTTGTCATTCTGAGCGAAGTTGTCGTCGACGAAGCAGACCACAACGCAATCGAAGAATCCTTCCCCATGCTCGAATGCCGTCGCGGCGTTCCCTGTACCGTCACGCGCCCAGACTGTTATAGTTCTATTTCTGCTGTCAAAAGTGGGGATTCGCTTCATAACAAACATGGGAGCCCAGCAAGCATGAAACTCTCGCAAGCCTTGGGAGTAGTCTGCGTCGCAGTCCTGGCAGTTTCGACGCTCGCGGCAGCAACGCCGCCTACCATCACCATCTCCGTCGACGCCACCACCGCGCCCCGCAAAATCTTTCACGCCTCGCTGACCATTCCCGCGACCTCCGGCGACCTCACGCTCTACTACCCCAAATGGATTCCCGGCGAGCACGCCCCCGACGGCCCAGTGATCGATCTCGCCGGACTGAAATTCTCCGCCGCCGGCAAGAGCCTGAAATGGCGCCGCGACCTGCTCGACGGCTTCACTCTTCACGTCGACGTCCCCGCGGGCGTGACTGAAATCGCCGCCGAACTCGACTTCCTCTCCCCCGCGACCTTCGAAGGCGGATTCTCCGCCGGTTCCTCCGCCACCGACAAACTCGCCATCATCAGTTGGAATCAGGTCCTGCTCTATCCCAAAGGCTTCAAGTCCGACGACATCAACTACTCCGCCAGCCTCAGAATTCCTCAAGGATGGAAGTTCGGCACCGCGCTGCCCATCGCCAGCCAGAGCGGCAATGACATCAAGTTCGCCACCGTCTCCCTCACCACCTTGGTCGACTCGCCCGTCATCACCGGAGAATTCCTGAAAGTTGTCCCGCTCGCGCAAGATCCTGTCACTGAAATGGATATCGCCGCCGACAGCGCAGCCGCGCTCGAAGCCACGCAGGAAACCTGGGACCACTACAAGAGCCTCGTCGATCAGGCACAGAAACTGTTCGGCGCGCATCACTACCGCGACTACCATTTCCTCTATACGCTCAGCGATCACGTCGCTCACTTCGGCCTCGAGCATCATGAGTCCGACGATAGCCGCGTCGATGAGCGCGCCCTGGTCGACGAAACGTCTCGCAAGCTTTCGGCCAGCCTACTGCCCCACGAATACGTCCATTCGTGGAACGGAAAATTTCGCCGTCCCGCCGACCTCGCCACCCCCGATTACCAGGTGCCCATGCAGGACGATCTCCTCTGGGTTTACGAAGGCCTGACAAACTATCTCGGCTTCGTGCTGACCGCGCGCAGCGGCCTGCTCACCGCCGACCTGGACCGCGACGATCTGGCGATAACCGCGTCCACGCTCGATCACCAGACTCCCGGTCGTCAGTGGCGCAACCTGCAGGACACAGCCGACGCCGCGCCACAGCTTTATTTCTCTCCGCGCGCATGGGAGTCCTGGCGCCGCAGCACTGATTTCTATAACGAAGACACTCTTAACTGGCTTTGGGTCGACGTCATCATCCGCCAGCAGACCAAGGGCACCAAGTCGATTGACGACTTCTGCCACCTCTTTCACGGTGCGCCCAGCACTGGCCCCGCGCTGAAGACCTACACCTTCGACGATGTCGTCAACGCGCTGAACCAGATCGCACCCTACGACTGGCGTGGATTCTGGACCGAACGCCTCACCAATCACGGTCCCGGCGCCCCACTCGGCGGCATCGAAGGCAGCGGATGGAAAGTCGTCTACGATGAAAACCCTTCAGAAATGATGACAGCTTCGGCTGGCGCGTATCACTTCGTACCTGCCGCCTTCGCGATCGGTCTTGTCCTGAACGACGATGGATCCATCGCCGACACTATCGAGGGCGAACTCACAGCCAAAGCCGGCATCGGCCCCGGCATGAAAGTTGTCGCCGTCAACGGCCGCCGCTTTTCCGCCGACGTCCTGCGCGATGCCCTGAAAGCCGCGAAGACCGGCACGGCGCCAATCGAGTTGCTGGTCGAAAACACGGATTACTACAAGACGTACAAAATCGATTACCACGGTGGCGAAAAATATCCCCACCTGGTGCGCGACGACTCCAAACCAGACTTGCTCACCGAAATCCTGAAAGCAAAATAAGCCGTCAGTCTCGCCCAATCACGCCCGCGATGTCATCCTAAGGAGGGCGCAAGCCCTCCGAGGGACCCTACGAAGCGGCAGACAGTGGCAATACCGCCGTCGGGATCTCGCAAGCTGCATGCACCTGAGCCATTCCCCCCCACAACATCGAAAGCTTCCCGCCGCCGTAAGGTCCCTCGCTCCGGCTTCGCTGCCGTTCAGGACGACAAGATCAGCGCAGTCCCTGTTAGCATGTCTGCGGCCTCAAACCCACATGAACCGGACTCAGCTTCTCGCCGTCGCCACTCTGATCCTCTCTATAACTGCCTCCGCCCAAACCATCCTCGGCTTCACCCCCGCCTCCGCCGCCCTTGAATCCGAGGTCGAGAAAAAATTCAAATCCATCCCCACTCCCGACGAAGAACGCCGCCAGCACCGCATCTTCACTCAGGAACCACACGTCGCCGGATCGAAGCGCAACAACGAACTCGCGGAGTACATCCGCGACGAGTGGATAAAACAGGGACTCGAAGACGTCATCATCCGCCGTTACGACGTCTACGGCACCAATCCCAAGAGCGCGTCGCTCGAAATGATTGCGCCCACGCACTATCAGGCCACCCTGCGCGAAACTCCCCTGCCCGGCGACGAAGACTCGAAGAATCCGGCGATCAGCGGCGCCTGGCTCGGCATGTCGATCTCCGGCGAAGTCACCGCGCCCGTCATCTACGCACACAGCGGCAATCCCGAAGACTACGACCTGCTGCACAAGAACGGCATCAGTGTCAAAGGCAAGATCGTCCTCGTCCGCTACTCGAATCCCTACAGCTATCGCGGATTCAAAGCGCTCACCGCGCAGCGCGAAGGCGCCGCCGCCATGCTCGTCTACAGCGATCCCCAGGAAGACGGCTACAAAAAGGGCAGGGTCGACCCCGACGGCCCCTGGGGCCCCGAATATCACATCCAGCGCGGCGCCATCACGTATGACTTCATTGTCCCGGGCGATCCGCAGACTCCGGGATGGGCTTCAGTCCCCGGCGCCAAGCGCATTCCGATCAAAGAAGCAGTCTCCGCGCCAAAGATCATAGCACTGCCACTCTCCTGGCACGACGCCAAACCTCTGCTCGAAAACATGGATGGGCCGATGGCTCCGCAAGATTGGCAGGGTGGCCTTCCGTTCAAGTACCACCTCGGTGGCGACCGCGTGAAAGCCCATTTGAAAATCGAGATGGACAACGGAATCCAGCCCTACTATGTGGTCGAAGGCCGTATCCGTGGCTCCGAGTTGCCCGACGAATGGGTCGTGCTCGGAAATCACCGCGACGCTTGGGTATTCGGGGGCGTCGATCCGAGCAGCGGAACCGCGAGCATGATGGAGCTCACGCGCGCCCTCGGTAAGCTCGCGAAAGACGGCATGCGTCCCCGCCGCACCCTCGTCGTCTGCAGCTGGGACGGCGAAGAAGTCGGCCTCACCGGTTCCACCGAGTGGGGAGAGCAATTCGCCGACGAACTCCGCGCCAAAGCCGTCGCCTACATTAACGTCGACGAGGCCACCTCCGGCCCGAACTTCCACGCACAGGCAGTCGCCTCGCTCGCGCCCATGTTGGTCGAAACGACCCGCACGCTCCAAGATCCGTCAGGAAAAAGTCTCCACGACGCATGGAAAGAAACCATCGCCCGCGAGAAAGCGGAAGGCAACGCATCCAGCCAGTTCAGTTCCTCCGGCATCATCGACGACAGCCTCGCCGACACCCGCATCGGCAGCGGCTCCGACCATACCGTCTTCCTTAACTTCATCGGCATGCCCGTTCTCGGCCTCGGCTTCGACGGAGACTACGGCGTCTACCACTCCGCCTATGACGATTTCTACTGGATGAACCACTTCGGCGATCCCGGGTACAAATACCACACGCTGATGAGCCAGCTGTGGGGCGTCACGGCCTTGCGCCTCGCGAACGCCGACCTGCTCCCCTTCGATTTCGCCAGCTACGCCAGCAACATCCGCCAGTTCATGAGAGAACTTGCCGCTAAGAATAAATCTGTCATCCTGAGCGAAGTGGCTGGTTCGCGAAGCGAAGCAGCGACGCAGTCGAAGGACCTTGTGCCCCCGCTCGATCTCACCGGAGTCGAGAAATCAATTGACGCTTTCGAAGCCGCGGGCAAGCGCCTGAACGAATCACTCACTCGCAAATTGTCGTCAGGAAAAATCGACCCTCAACTCGCCGACACGCTGAACCACGGCATGATGCAAGTCGAGCGCAACTGGCTGAACCCCGACGGCATCCCCGGGCGCCCCTGGTTCAAACACATCCTCTACGGCGCAAGATTCACCTACGCCCACCTGGAATTGCCGGGATTAACGGAAGCCGTCGAAGCCCAGGACTGGCCGACAGCGAAGCAGCAGGCCGAAATCCTGCAGCGCGCTCTGGTGAAAAACACGGAACTACTCGAAGGCTTGACTGAAGCCGTGAATGCTTCTACGCGCGCGTCAATGAGCCGGGTGCCCCATGTCTCGCGTCGTTTGCGAGACGTGGGGATTTTGACTCGCAAAATATCCCATGGCTCCTCAACGAGCGAAGACCCGAGTCCCGCCCCCAACATCCGTCACGAAACTGACGATGCTTTTAGCGATCTTGGCACCACCAATCGAGGACGGTTCAATCGGGTTCGCGTAGTCACTTGGCGATGAGCAAATGAGGCGGAGGTCAATCATCGGGAGGCCGAATTCTATTCCGACTCTTAGAATCACGTCATTGAAGACCATGAGGCCAGTTGAAATCAGGCGCTGATATTCCTGATCAGGAAAACACCCGTTGTAAATGGTGCAAATTGCCAAGCGCAAACCCTTTTGTCTGCACGCCGCAACGGCATGCCGGTAGTCTCTCTCGAATCCCTGGGACAAATCGTGTAATGCGGCCAGAGCTTGTGCCGTAGATTCAGCAGGCATACGCAGGATGTCAGCGTTCACGATCGCATCGTTGCCGCCGACGCTCAGTACTAAGTGAGAGGCATCAATTGGCAGGTGCTTCACCTGTGCAGGAATATTCTTTGTCGTCGAGCCATCCACCGCAAGAAGTGACGCCTGCCACCCTCCAGGCATGAGTTGGCGGACCTGCGCGATCACATCTGGGCCGCCTTCGACATAAGCCGCGTTGTCAAAAATAGAGTCGCCAACTAAAACGATATGTGACATGTCGCCCGGGCTCACCCCCCTGCCCTCATCTCCCGTTCCATCACCCTGCGCAGCGCCGCATTGATCCGCGTCTGGTACCGGCGCCCATCCCGCTTGAACCAGGCCAACACATCGGCATCGAGCCGCAACGTGACCGGCTTCTTGATCGGCTTGTAAAACTCCAGCACGTCTTCCATCGAAGCGGCGTGCCGCTTCGACGACTCCACCGACGCGCGCAGAGTCAATCCCTTGCGCCGTCCGGACTTCTTCCGCGCTGGCAGCCACCGATCCCCGCCGCTTGCTTTTTCCGCCCTTGGTAACTCGTCTTCGAATGTTTCATATAGGCCACTCTACTTATAAAAGTGTACGTACACAACTGTAATAAAAATGTTCCTGCAGGAACACTGTGGAAATCTCCCTGATTCCGCCGCTAAACCCCTCATCCCACGGCACTTTCCTCAAGCGGGACATCCTCGTCCTGCATAAACCCAAACAGCTCCTGGGGCACCGGATTTTGCCACACCGGCGCGAACGACTGCCGGTGCAGCGGCGTCGGCCCGAGTTCCCGCAGTGCCGCAAGATGTTTGGGCGTGCTGTATCCCTTGTGCGAAGCCAGACCGTACGCGGGAAATACCGCGTCCCATTCGCACATCATGCGGTCGCGCTCCACCTTCGCCAGGATCGACGCTGCCGCAATCGAGGCCGAGAGCGCGTCGCCATGAATAATCGGAATTTGCGGCTGCTCGCAATCGAGCCGCAGAGCATCCACCAGCAGGTGGTCCGCCGCGGGCGAGAGCCGAAGAACAGCTTCGCGCATCGCCGCTCGCGACGCGTGATAAATGTTGATCTGATCGATGCGCGCCGCATCCACGGCCGCGATGGCCCACGCCACTGCGTGCTCGCGAATGCGCACTGCTAACACCTCACGCCGCTCCGGCAGCAGCAACTTCGAATCGCGCAACCCGCGCACCCGATACGCCGGATCGAGAATTACCGCCGCAGCCACCACGCACCCAAACAGCGAGCCGCGCCCCACTTCGTCCACGCCAGCCACTAAGCGCGCCCCGCTCGCCCAGGCTTTCTTTTCATAACGCAGCGTGCAGCGCAGTGTCTTCAGCAATCGCAGCTTGGCCGCGGAAGGAGAGAGCGTTCGTGAGGACGGTGACTTCATCACAGAAAGAGAATTGCACACCATCTTCGTCGAGAGCGCGCATTCCCGCAAGTCGGTTTCTGTCTTCTGTCATGCCAACACAATGGCACGCTTAGGCTATGCCTTCGCCGCCCGGTAACGCCGCTTGGTAACCGCGTCCCGGATTACTGGCGTACATTGTCCGACCGGACATGTGCTGGTAACTTCCTCTCAGTAGAACCAGAGCGAGAAGTATCGTGGAAATCAAACTCAATGCGTCGCCAGAAGACGGCCTGCTCACCGGCAAGGTCGTGCACCTGGCGCTTCCGGTTCGCTGGAGCCTGGTCGGCCAAGAAGGCCGCGGGGCATCCGAGATGGCCTGCACGTACGACATCCACCCGCATGGCGCGCGGCTACTCAGCGCGCGCCCGGTCAGCCTTGGCGACCTGGTGTTAGTGGAGCGTGGACGCAACAAAGCGATCTGCCAGGTGGTCTGGTCGGGCGATCCGTCCTCGCCTCTGCGCGGCCAATTCTCCGTGCAATGCATCGAAGGCAAGACACCTTGGGATGAAGAGTTGCGGCAAATGGAAGAGCAGTACCAGCCCGTGGTTCTCGATGGCGCGCAGTACGGCACGGCCGGGGGCTTTGGCCGGGCCGAAGCCAACCGAAGGCGTCGTCCGCGTTTCTTCGTCGAGGGCGAAGCCGAAGTGATCGACGGCGTACAGCGCGTATCCGGTGAGGTGCAGCAGATTTCGGAATATGGTGCGCGCATCGCATCCAAGGAAATGCTGCGCCCGGGCCAGGACTTCCGGCTCATGCTGAACATGTTTGACATCAGCGTCGCAGTCAAGGCGCAGGTGAAATACCTCGTCCACAATCTTGGAATGGGCGTGGAGTTCCAGGAAATCCGCCGGGGCGATCGCCCGCTCCTCAGCTACGTGCTGAGCAAGCTGCGCAAGAGAAGGGTCGAAGAATTCGTCGAAGTAGAAGTAGTACAAGAGTTTGCGGCGGCTGGTTAGTTTCAGGGATAGCACGACAGCGTAAGATCGCGCGGCGCTCAAGCGCCGCGTTTCCATTTTCAGCACTACCGACCAGGGCGGTGGCCAAGCTGAGCCGAGTGTCGCGGGCCGGGTCAGGAACCCGGCCCTATACGGCGACTCTAGTTCTTTTCTACGTCACGCAGGCGAGCGGCTTTGCCCCTCAGTCCGCGGAGATAGAACAGCCGAGCACGGCGCACTTTGGACGAGCGCAGCAGTTCGATTTTGTCGATCACCTTGGAATGAACGGGGAAAATGCGCTCCACGCCCTGGCCGAAGCTGATCTTGCGCACGGTGAAGCTGGCTTGCGGTCCGTTGTCGCGCTTGATGACCACGCCTTCGAAGGCCTGCACGCGTTCCTTGTCGCCCTCCTTGATCTTCACGTGGACGCGAACTGTGTCACCGGGGTGGAATCCGGGGATGTCGGTGCGTTGCGATTTGGCCAGCAGCTTTTCGATGATTAAGTTTGACATTGTCGTTTTTCCTTCGTCTCTAATCCTTGAAATTCTTTTCTAGTTTCGTTCGCGCTTAATGCGCGCCAGAATCTTTGCGTCTTCCTCGCTGAGGGTCACGCCTTCCAGCAAATCCGGGCGATTGCGCAGCGTCTTTTCCAGAGCCTGCAGCCTTCGCCAGCGGCGAATTTCCTGATGGTCGCCGTTCAGCAGAACCTCTGGTACAGGCATCCCGCGAAAATCTGCGGGACGCGTGTAGTGCGGATAGTCGAGCAATCCGCCCGAGCCGCAGGTTGAATCCGCTGCACCCGGCTCTGCCGTCGCGTGTGCAGTAAATGATTCCTGCCGCGTCGAAGCTTCGTTGCCCACTGCCCCAGGCAGCAACCGCGTCACCGCTTCGATGATCACCGCCGCACCCAACTCGCCACCACTCAGCACGTAATCGCCGATCGATAACTCGCGATCAGCGAGAAAATCGGCGACGCGCTCGTCCACCCCTTCGTACCGTCCGCAGACCAGAACGACGCGCTCGAGCGACGCCAACTCCGTCGCTACCTGCTGCGTGAAGCGTTGGCCTTGCGCCGAAAGCAAAATCACCGACTGTTTTGCGCGCCCCGCCACGCGGTCTTCGCGGCTCGCGAGTGGCAACGTCTCCAAACATTCAAAGAGCGGTTCCAGCTTCAGCACCATGCCTTCGCCGCCGCCGAAAGGGCGGTCATCCACCGTCCGGTGCTTATCGTGCGTAAACTGCCGCAGGTCGTGGACTTCAATTTTCGCCAGGCCCATCTCGCAGGCTCGGCGGGTGATTCCGTGATCCAACGGTCCCTGGAAGAAGCCAGGAAAAATCGTCAGGATATCGGCTTTCATCTGGACCTGCAAAACCTTTAACCACCAAGGACACTAAGGTTCACGAAGGAAACCTTCTCAGTACCTTTTCTTTCTTTCCGACTGCTGCGCCTGCTTTTCCTCTGCCGTGACCGGGCCATTGATTTCCAGCATGCCTTCCGGAAGGTTCATGCGCACTTGCTTCTGCGCCATGTCGAGAGCTTCCAGGTACGCTTCGGCGAAGGGCAAATCGAACTTCTTGCCTGCACTGTTCGCGACAATCAGCAGCGGAGCTTCGCCGGCCCCGAACTGAACGTCTTCGATCCGGCCGATTTCGCGGGCGTGATCGAGAACCTTGCATCCGATCAGATCGCTGACGTAATTCCAGCCTGGTTCCAGGTCCGCGCGTTCAGCCTTCAGGACCTGCAATTCCGATCCGATCAGCAACTCGGCGTCATTCATCGAATCGACGCCGCGGAACTTCAGGACAAGCAGGCCCTTGTGCGGCCACAAATCTTCGACTTCCAACTCGCGCCGCGACGACTGCGCCGTCAAATCTTGCGACTTCAGCACCGCAAACAGCTTCATGCCTACGGCGAAGCGTCCCGGCACGTCGCTGTGCGTTTCCGCAGCGACCTCTCCGTGCCGGCCCTGCGTCTTCACGACTCGCGCCAGCGTAATGAAATCGCCGCTGGATTCAGAACTCAATGCCGGCGCTCGCCCTCGGCGGCTAAAGCCGCTTGAATTGTGCTGCTCGTGCGGCGCGGCTAGAAGCCGCGCCCTTTCAAGACCACCCGCCCTACTCGATGATTTCGAGCGTGTAGCGCTTGTGAGCACGGTGTCCGGCGGCGCTCAGCAGGGCGCGCAGGGCCCGGGCGGTGCGGCCTTGCCGTCCGATGACCTTGCCTACATCGCTCTCGGCGACTTCCAATTCGATCACGTCGTCGTCGAACTTCTCGACGAATACTTCTTCTGGCGTATCGACGAGCGATTTCGCAATCAGCTCAACGAGAGCGCGCACATCTCCAGAGGGCTCAGTCATAAACGTTCAATTCTCGCGGTGCGGTTCGAATGAGGGGTGGCCATCCTTTCGCGTTCCTTGCGAAAAGGCGGGAACCGGTAGCCTCAGAAACTAGGCGGCGGAACCGGCGGTGGCCGGAGCCGGAGCCGGAGTCTTGGTGAACAGCTTGTTCACGCGATCCGACATCTGAGCGCCCTTCGACACCCAGTACTCGACGCGATCCCGCTTCAGTTCGACGCTGGCGGGATTGGTGCGGGGATTGTAGGTCCCGACCACTTCCACCGGACGGCCGTTGCGGGCGCGCTCCTTCTCAATCACCACGATGCGATAGTGCGGTTGTTTGCGCGCACCACGGCGCGCCAGACGAATCATTAACACGGGTCTTATATCCTTGTGTCCGGAAGAGTCCGGTGAGATCGAGGCAAACTCTTATTATGCCGCAGGTTAGCCGGAATGGCAAGGGGAGGTCTTATCCGGTAGTGGCCTGATCTGGTTTTGGGCTGCTGCTAGGTGCAGTAGTTTTCCTTTTCGCCACCAACTTCGTGCCAACCCTCTGGAAAAACAAACCTCCTAATGGCATTGGCCGAACGGTCAGGAACATCGCATCGGTAATGAAATGCCGTTTCCCTGGATTCCTCGGCAAAGTCTTTGTATTTTATGATTCCAGAAAAATGGAGGAACGCTTCCAGCTTGTTAATCCTTTCCAAGGTTATTTCGTCGAGTTGCAGCGGTTTCATCAAAAAATCCCGATAGAGTGGCTTGACGTCGGAAGAGGACAATACCGTGGGCAGCTCACTAATCCCGTGCGAGAAGAGAGGGGCGGAGGACGAATCCCTAGACTCGCTAATGGTGCAACTTACTGTGGATTTAACTTCGTAAGCAGGTGTTGTTCCGTAGAAGAACAGCAACTTAAACGACACGCCGACCAAGTTACCGACAACCAGCTCGGGAAGTTTTTCTGGCTCGACAATTCTGATGCGTGCCCTCTCTTTATTGATAAGGATCGCGACGTTTTGCTTCGAGGCTACAGCGGCATCACGGGCAACCCCCACGGATTCTTGCAATATGCCGCTCTGGACGGACATTTCAGTAATCTGTTCCTGCATGGCCCGAACTTGGAGGATTGCCGCTTCTGCATTACTATTGGCGGCTTTCGCCAATTCGTCAAACTTGGTCTTGTGGTCTTCCAACGTGTCGGCTTGGCGTTTGACTCGCCGGAGGGTTTCTCACGGCAGCGATGGTGCCTACGAAGCCAACAATCGTGAGGATGATCGTGCACCACATGATGGTGCGGTCGATGGAATCCTTGACCTGCTTAACCGCTATTTCTGGCGGCAGAGAGGCCACCTCCACCTTGTCATTTTGGTGCGGGCCCGCCTGAGGGGCTGGGCTCTTGTCGGCGGCATCCGTCGCAGGCTGAATGGGCGGCGCAACGCTGTGTGTTGTCTTTCCGCGATCGGTGCTTTGTTTGTCCGCTGAACCGATCTGAGGTGCGGGTTTCCTTTGGCTTGCGGAAGTTTCCTGCCAAAAAGCACACACCAGAAAACATGTGACGAGAGTGGCGACAACCGACAAAGTCTTCATACTCACCGCTTACGCGGTATCCTAACACTCCCGGAAACAAAGATTCGGCATCAGGTATGGGAACTAGGCCTGTCGAGCTTTGCTCGACTGGACAGCCGAGGGCGGCTGTCCCCACATGAATCTTCCCTGCTAGACTCATGCGTTTGGGAGGTGTGGACTTGCCGGGGATCTATCTTCTTTCGGGTGTGCGGACGCCGATTGGGAAGTTTGGCGGGGCGATGGCTTCGCTGACGGCGGCCGACATGGGCGTGGTGGCGGCGAAGGCTGCGATGGAGCGGGCCGGGGTCGAACCGGCGCAGGTTGACGAGACCATCTTCGGCTGCGCGCGTCAGGCTGGCGGCGGGCCGAATGTGGCTCGGCAGATTTCTGTGCGCGCTGGCGTGCCGCAGGAAGTTCCCGCGTTCACGGTAAACAAGGCTTGCGCTTCCGGGCTGAAGTCGATTGCGCTGGCTTACCAGTCGATCATGGTCGGCGACGCCAACTGCATTCTGGCGGGCGGCACCGAGTCGATGTCGCGCGTTCCTTATTATCTCGACGGCGCGCGCTGGGGATACCGGCTGGGCAATCAGGAAATGGTCGATGGCATGTATCGGGACGGATTCTTCTGCCCGCTGGCGAAGATGGTAATGGGCGAGACCGCCGAGGTTCTGGCCGAGCAATACAAAATCACGCGCGAGGAGCAAGACGAATTCGCGTTGCTGTCGCAGACGCGGGCGGCGCGAGCGATTGCCGCTGGACGGTTCGACGCCGAGATCGTCCCGGTCACGATCGAAAGCAAGAAAGGTGCAACCACGTTTGCTCGCGACGAGCATCCGTTTGCCGATGCGAGCATGGAGAAGCTGGCGAGACTTGCTCCCGTGTTCTCGAAGACCGGAACCATCACTGCGGGGAACTCCTCGGGCATCACCGACGGGGCTGCCGCCGTCGTGGTGGCTAACGAACACTTCGTGAAGCAGAACAATTTGAAGCCGCTGGCGCGCATCCTGGCGGTGACTTCGGTAGGAGTGGATCCGCGGACGATGGGGATTGGACCTGTCCCGGCTCTGCGCAAACTGGAAGACAAGCATGGTCTGCGGCTGCACGAGTTCGGGCTGATTGAGTTAAACGAAGCCTTTGCGGCGCAAGTGCTGGCGTGTGACCGCACTCTGAATATGAATCGCGACCGGCTCAATGTGAATGGCGGGGCCATTGCGATCGGGCATCCGATTGGCTGCACTGGAACGCGAATCACCGTGACGCTGCTCCACGAAATGATGAAGCGCAACACGAAGCGGGGCGTGGCTACACTGTGCGTGAGCGGCGGCATGGGGATGGCGCTAGCGCTGGAGAACGTGGTCTGAAACGCGATCTCGGGGACTAAAGTCCCCGTTGTATTTTCAGCACACTTTTCGCGGCGCTGAAGCGCCACTCTTCCACCTGAGGCTCAGGAGCACAGCGAAAAGCCGCTAAATGAGCAACGAGCCCCGATTTCGTTTGGCGGTCGAGTCGGACGCCGATACGCTTCTCGAATTCATGCAGGCGTATTACGCGTTCGACGGACATGGTTTCGATCGAGAGAAGGCCAGGGTATCTCTCACGGCTCTTCTGCGCGATTCCAGCCTCGGCCTCGCCTGGCTCATTCTTGACGGCGACGCGGCCGTTGGCTACATCGTGCTTTGCTTCGGCTACAGCCTGGAGTGGTTGGGGCGAGATGCGTTTGTCGACGAGTTCTATCTCCGCGAGGAATACCGCGGGCGCGGATGGGGCCGTCAGACAATGGCATTTCTGGAAGAGTCCGCACGGGCCGCAGGCACGCGCGCGCTTCACCTCGAAGTCGTCGAGGGAAACACCTCCGCGCTGCAGTTATACCGGAAGCTGGGCTTCGCCGAACACCACAGCACGTTCCTGTCGAAATGGATCGCGCAGGATCTCTCCAAACCTCGCGGCCGGACCGGGCTCTGAACCTGCAAACGCAGCTCGATCAATCTGGACTTCTGGTATGCTTTTCCCGCCTTTTCCCCGGCGTTTCTGCGCCCAGCGGAAACAGCCATCACCCTGAAGGAGACTGACATGGTTCGAATGAAGACTCAGAAGACGATCCAAACGACGATGTGGCTTTCCTGCCTGATCGCATTCCTGCTGTCCGCGAGCTTTGCGCTCGCGCAGACCGAATTTTCTGGCGAGATGTTCGATTCGCAGAAAGGCAGCACCGGGAAAATCTATTTTGCCAAGGACAAGGTGCGGTTTGAGTCAACTAACAAGGATCCCCGCAGCGGGGGCGTGGTCATCATGAATCTGACGACGCAAACTACCACAGTGCTGATGAACCAGCAACACATGTATATGGAGATGACCCCGCAGATGGCGAGCCAGCGCACAGCGTACAACTTCTTTCGCACGGGCGACGTGGAGGCGGCTTGCTCAGACTGGATGCAACTGCCGCAAAACAAAGGCGGGAGTTGCCGCAAAATCGGCAACGAGACGGTCAACGGACGGAGCACGGTCAAGTACGAAGGCACGAACGCGAAGGGCGAAACCGGCGATGTCTGGCTTGATCCCAAGCTGCGCTTTCCCGTGAAATGGGAAGGCAAGAACGGAAGCTGGGAGCTGCGCAACATTCAGGAAGGGACGCAGCCGGCGAGCTTGTTTGAGATCCCGGCTGACTATAAGAAGTTTGATATGCCCAACATGGGCGGGATGATGCAGCGGCCGCAGTAGCGGAAACTTTTTCACCACAGAGGACACGGGAGGGCACAGAGTCGGTCCGTCGAGCTTCGCTCGACGGACGGCCGGGGCGGCCGTCCGCACACAAACAGGTCCCCGCATAGCAAGCGGAAAGGATTCCCGCCCACGTTGCTTCGGGAAAATCTGGGCACTATACTCAGCTCAGCAGTCCTCTCGAAGTTTTCGGAGCCTCGATGCCTTTATCCGCAGTGATCGTGGACGACGAGCAACTCGCCCGCGACGAACTCGCTTACCTGCTGAAAAATGCCGACGATGTGAATGTCGTGGCCCAGGGCAAGAACGGACTGGAAGCCGTCAACCTCATCAAGGAACATAGTCCCGATCTGGTGTTTCTCGATGTGCAGATGCCGGGGCTCGACGGCTTCGGCGTCATCAAGAAACTGCTCGACCGCAAAATTCCGCTGCCCAAGATTGTGTTCGCCACCGCCTTCGACCAATATGCGGTGAAGGCATTTGAAGTGAACGCGGTCGACTACCTGCTGAAGCCTTTCGACAAAAAGCGGGTGGCACAGGCAATCCAGAAGGCTCGAGCCAAACAAGACGCGAACGCGCTGCCGGCGGACAAGATCGAGACCCTGGTCCGCATGATCGAGTCGCAGAAGCAGCCCGCAGCGAAGATTCTGCTGAAGACAGTCGGGCGCATGTTTCTGGTGGATCAGCGAGACATCTGCTATGCCTGGATCGAAGACGGCGTGATCACGGTGGTCACCGGTGGCGCGGCTGGGATGGAAGGACAATCCAACTGCCGCACGCTGGAAGAATTGCTCGACAGCCTAGACACAAATCTTTTCTGGCGCGCGCACCGTTCCTACCTGGTGAATATCAACCGCATTCGCGAAGTCGTTCCCTGGTTCAAGAGCTCCTACCAGTTGCGCATGGACGACAAGAAGCAGACCGAGATACCCGTGAGCCGGGCTCAGACCAAGCGCCTGCGCGAATTGTTCGGACTCTGAAATCTCGTGCATGAAAACACAGGCATCAGGCAGGGGTTCGGCGCCTGACGGGTGAGCGCTAGACTTCTGCGAGTCGACGGGTTCGATTCGTGGCCATGTGGTGGAGCGCTGTACTCTTTCCACTGCGGCGAACAGATCATTGATCAACGTGCCTGAATACATACCTTGCGGATCCGTGCACTCCACATACGAAAACTCGTGGAATTGTTCTCAAAGCAACTCCGGAGGACGGCGAGAGAAAAGCCGTCCTCCGGCGGGGGAGAGCTACACTGCGAGAGCTTTCAGGCCGTTTCGGTCTCGAATGACCAGGATCGGTCCATCCAGACGGATCAGCCGCTTCTTCCGCAGATTGCTCAACAAACGAGTTACAGTTTCACGGGATGCGCCAATGCGCTGCGCCATCTCCTCGTGAGTCATGGCGGCGTGGACGCGAGTCTCGGCTTCCTCGTCCTCCGGTGTAGAGGAGTGCGACAACAACAACCTCGCCAGCTTGCCCTTGGACGAACGGGTGAGCACAAGATCGTGGATGTCGCGATAGGCGGTGTGGAAGTCGCGGCTCAGGCACTGCGCCGTCTGCATGCCGACTTCACTGTGCGACTGCATCAACTCCAGGAAGTGCTTGCGGTCCACAAAGCTCAACTGGCAGGGCGTGGCGGTCTCGGCCGTCGCCTCATAGCCCACGCCTGAAATTGTGGCGCTCATGCCAAGGACTTCTCCAGGCTCCGCGGTTTTGAGAATCAGAATCTTGCCTTCGCGCGACGTGGTGGAGAGGTTCACCTCGCCTGAGCAGAGAATAAATATGCCGCGCGGGGCCTGGCCTTCCACAAACAGAATTGCCCCGGCCGGAAGGACGCTCTTGTGACTGACGTGATTCAGCGCCTCTCGATCCTCATCGGAGAAGCTGCAGAAGAAGCTGCCGTCCCGGTTAGTGCATTCGTTGCAGTTGTCGATGATGTCGAGACCATAGGGTCCACTCATGTCTGTCTCCGTCGCGGCGAACCGTTTTCGTTTTGTGGTGTGCCCTGCCCCCGCACCCATGCCACTCAAGTGCCGGGAACTGGCCAGCAGGGCACGAGCGTGGGCGCGGGTATCGGCGGACGAACTCCGAGCCGCGGCCAGCAGTTCCCAGGCAGCGTCTGGCTCCTCCGCTTGCTCCCATGCAAGGTGACAAGCGAATAAGTAAAGGGGATCGACTTCTTGCGGGCGAGTCTGAGGACTCGGTTGAAGATCGGGGTTGGTTAAGGTTCTGAAACTTGTTTCGTTGGGTGGGTCAATACGCGATGTGCTCCAGCCCGTCGTGAGATTGGAATGATCGCCAAGATAATGATCGCCGAGATATGGTTTGGGGGCTGGAACTGCCGGATCGAGAAGTCGACCGGAAGAACTCGCGCTGACCCGTTGGTTTTGGCTTGTAAGCAACACTTCTAACTCCAGAAAACCGGCCACTTTCGCCGGGAACGTTTTTGTACTGGGAAAGGAACCCTTTGCGAGACCGGGGAAAACCATCTGCGCCGGCCAGAGGCAAAGTAAGTCGAGTACTGTGCACGTTGCGTTCCGTAAATGGGAGGGGCCATGAGTTGTGGAACTTCCCTGTTTGGAACGAGTTCCGAAATAGAAAGGCTGCAGCCTGTTGTGGGACCAGTGGCGAAACTTCGGCAATTGCCGATTAGCCGTCAGGTTGGTAGCAACGTGGGCTGATGCAAGAATCTGGGCCAGCAATCAACCAAATCGCGAAATTGCGGCGGATCCAGATGATTTGTCACGAGCCTGTGTAGTCGCGACGGGTGATTTTCAGACGCTGCATCTTCGACTGCAGGGTGGTGCGTTTGAGCCCGAGGCGGGCGGCGGCGCCGTCTGGCCCGGAGATTACGCCTTTGGTTTGCCGGAGCACGCGCAGGATGTGCTCACGCTCAACATTCTCCAGATTGTGATCGGGCTGCCCGGCGGAGGGGCGACTCTCGCTGCGCATTTCCGGAATGGGAACGTGCAAGGCATTGCCGCGAGTCAGAATCACGGAGCGTTCCATCAGATTCTCCAACTCGCGAACGTTGCCAGGCCAGGACCATGCAGACAGAGCCTTCATGGTTTCCTTGGGGATGGTTTCGATCTGTCGACCCATGCGCATGGCGAATTTATGCACGAAATAGCGGATCAGCAGGGGGATATCGCCGCTCCGCTCGCGCAGGGCTGGCACGCGAATGGGAAAGACGCTGAGACGGTAGAAGAGGTCGCTGCGAAACCGATGCTCTGCGATCGCCTTGGCCAAGTCCCGATTGGTGGCCGCGACCAGCCGCAGGTTCACTTTGATGGTCCGGGTGCTACCCAGGCGTTCGAACTCCTTGTCCTGCAGCACGCGCAGCAGCTTAGGCTGGAGGTCGAACGGAATCTCGCCCACCTCGTCGAGGAATAATGTTCCGCCGTCCGCCAGTTCCAGGCGTCCGATCTTTTGGCTGATTGCCCCGGTAAATGCGCCCTTCTCGTGGCCGAAGAGTTCGCTCTCCAGCAAGCCGGTGGGAATGGCGGCGCAGTTGAGCTTGATGAAACTGCCGTTCTTGCGGCGGCTTAAGCGATGAATGGCGCGGGCGAACAATTCCTTGCCGGTACCGGTCTCCCCCAGAATCAGGACCGTGGCCTCGCTGGCGGCGACGGTCGCCACCTGATCCAGGACCTTCTTAAGCGCCGGGCTGTCGCCAACGATTTCTTCGAACATACCTTGCGATCGAAGCTCGCCTTCGAGGTAGGCCTTCTCCTCGGCAAGACGGTCCTTGAGGGACTCGATCTGGACCGCAGCGCGATGGTTTTCGAGCGCTAGAGCGAACTGGGAGGCGACCTGCATGAGAAGATCCAAGTCCTCGGGTTGAAAGGCGTTCTTGCGGGTGCTACCGAGCACGAGAACTCCCAACGCTCCCTTGGGACGCACGAGCGGAACACAACACAGGGATCGAAAACCCTCCGCGAGAAAGTTTTTCGCGATCTCAGCGTCGAAGCTCTGAATCTGGCTTTTCGAGAAAATCAGGGGCGTGCCCTCGCGCAGCGAGCGGCCTCCAGGACTGTCGTGTGGGCTGATGGGCAGCGATGAAAGCAGTCCTTTGCCGAGGGGAAAGTCCTCGGCCTGCCGCACCAGGAGCCCAGTGCTGGCGTCATGCAACTCGAAGCCAGCATATTCCTGCCGCAGAACCCGGCGAATCCGGGCCGAGATCTGAGGAAAGACCTGATACAGGTTCCAATTTGACGCCAAGATTGTGCTCACATCCAGCAGCATCTGGAGCCGGCTCATCTCCTTGCGTAGTCTTCCCCCAACCTGCTGCAGCGATTGGTGCAGCTTCTTTTGTGCGGTAACTTCGACTAGAACAACTCCGATGCGCGTAACCGCACCCGTTGCGTCTTTGATGGGGTAGGAACTTCCAACCCACTGACCAGTTCGCGTTCGCGTCGGGGGGACGTCGGAGCCTTCGAGATTGACCACCGGTTCTCCGGTGGAAATCACGCGCCGAAGTTCAGGCTCGACCACATCGGCAAAGTCTCCCAGGATTTCCCGGACCGTCTTGCCAATGTGATCTTGTGCGGGGATGCCATTAATTTCGGCGAGCGTGTTGTTGATCGCGAGAAAGCGAAACTCCAGATCGAGAATGCAGAGGCCAACGCTCGATGAATCGAAATAGTCCGCGAACAGGCTCTCCGGACCGGGGAGCGCGTCGCGGTGGACGAAGGGGGCAAGAACGCCAGTGCCAAATGCGAAGGAATCACGCAGCACGGCAGCACACCTCCACCATTAAGACCGTCGGGTAACTCTCCGGTGGCCGGGGTTCCCAGGTCAGACTCTCGTCCGTCCCCCCCTCAAACCCATCCAAGCATGAATTCTGGCTTTTTGAAATGCGGCAATTTCCTGATTTGTCGACCGGGGTTTGCCCCGCGAGCCTCGGGACCCCTTCGGACCATGGGCGTGCGTCGCAGCGGGATAACAGGAAGAATGAAGGGAAGAGAAGCGGCGCCAAACCAGTTCACCCGCACGCGGCGGTGCGGCTTCGCACGACGATGCAGATTTCAAGCGTGACGCGCTTGAGGGGCTCAGAAACGGCAACTCCCAACGCCTCCCCCTCAAAAGGCGGACTATTTACGACCTAAGTAATCGGGCATTATACCCTCAGAGTCAAGGGGGAATGCGCTTAATACAGGCCTGTTACGTTTTCCGAAAATTCGGCGCAAAGAGCGGTGGGAAGGTCCCGCAAAGCGGACTTCTCGAAGGTGTATCCACGGTTTGGGTCGCTTCCCGCGCCTGCCAGAGTCGCGGGCTGCAAAGAACTATAATGAGTAGGTGGCGCGAGGATGGGAAAGCAAATCCGTGGAAGCCCAGCAGGCCGAGGCGACCGACAAGTCGGCCAAGCCACGCAAGGTGATGACCCCAGACGAGGCTGTGCGCTGGCGTGAACGGGAGGGCCTTCGGCTTTCGCGGCAAACCATCCTCCAACAGTTGGAAGCGAGCCAAAATCCCCGGCACCGGAAGCTGCTGGAAGACTCGCTGGCCGCACTCGATGAAAAGTTAAAGAACCCGTGATGCCAGAGGGCTCAGCGATCTTCTGGCTTTGGGCAGCAGGTCTGGGGGACAGACCTGAGGTTGTTCCTAAAAGCTCACGTATAATGACTTTTTTATGACAGCCTACGTTTACGTTTCTCTCAAGAAGAGTGTTCTCGACCCTCAGGGCAAAACCATTCAGGGCGCGCTCAAGAAGATGGGCTACAAAGGCCTGGAAAGCGTGCGCCAGGGAAAGTACTTCGAACTCACGCTCGACGGGGGCCTGTCACGGGACGAGGCGCAGGCCGAGGTCGAGCGGATCGCCCGCGAAGTGCTTACCAATCCTGTAATTGAAGAATTCCGTTTCTCCCTGGCCGAATAGTCAAGGCCGGGCGATCCATCGAGGTCTTCTCATGTGTGGTATTGTCGGCTACGTCGGTAAGAAGAGTGTCGTCCCCATCATCATTGAGGGACTGCGGCGGCTGGAGTATCGCGGTTACGACTCCGCGGGGATCGCGGTCGCCGGGAATGGGGACGGGCTGCAGCTGCGCCGCGCCGAGGGCAAGCTGCGCAATCTCGAAGAAGCCATCCGCCTGAAGCCGCTCGACGGCAGCTACGGCATCGGCCACACGCGCTGGGCCACCCACGGACGTCCCACCGAAGAAAACGCGCATCCTCACCGTGACTGCACCGGAAAAATCGTGGTCGTGCACAACGGGATAGTGGAGAACTATCTCATCCTGAAGAAAAAGTTGATCGAGGAAGGCCACAAGTTCACCACCGAAACCGATACTGAAATCATCGCCCACCTGGTCGAGAAGTATTCGATGAAAGCTGGCAAGGCCCAGCGACCTTCGCTGGAAGAGGCAGTTCGGCAGACTGTAAAACAGCTCACCGGCGTGTTTGCGATGGCGGTGATTTCCACCGACGATCCCAACAAGATTGTGGCGGCGCGCAATGGGCCGCCGGCGGTGATCGGGTTGGGCAACGACGAGTATTTCGTGGCGTCGGATGTTCCGGCGATCCTGCATCACACGCGCGATATTTTCTTTTTGGCCGACGGCGATATGGCGGTAGTTACGCCTGACGGCGTGCACCTCTCCGATTTCGACGGGAGGCCGGTGCGGCGCCAGATCCAGCACGTCACGTGGGATCCCATCCTCGCGGAAAAAGGCGGCTTCAAGCATTTCATGCTCAAGGAGATTTACGAGCAGCCGCGCGCCGTTCGAGACACGGCCCTAGGGCGCGTTTCGCAGGAGACGGGGCACATTTTTCTCGACCAGATGGAAATCAGCGAGGCCGAGTTCCGCGCCGCCGCGAAGATTAATATCATCGCCTGCGGAACCAGTTGGCACGCCGGACAGGCTGGCAAGTTCATGATCGAGACCCTGGCGCGCATGCCGGTGGAAGTGGACTATGCCAGCGAGTGGCGCTACCGGAATCCGATTGTCGATGCGGACACGATCACGCTGGTGATTTCGCAATCGGGGGAGACTGCAGACACAATCGCGGCGCAGCGCGAAGCCAAGTCGCGAGGGTCGAAGACGCTGGCCATCTGCAACGTCGTTGGGTCGATGATCACGCGCGAGGCGGCGGGCACGATCTATACGCATGCCGGGCCGGAGATTGGTGTGGCGTCGACCAAGGCATTTACAGGACAGCTCACGGCGCTCTATGTCTTCGCGATGTATCTGGCGCAGGTGCGCGGCGTGATGACCGCAGAACAGGCACGGGCGGCGATGCTGGAGCTGACGCGCATTCCGTCGAAGCTCGAGCACGTCCTAACCCAGGATCAAGCTTGCGATGATCTCGCAAAGCAGTATCAGAAGGTTCATGATTTCCTGTTTCTGGGACGGGGCATTCATTACCCAATCGCTCTCGAGGGCGCGCTCAAGCTGAAGGAGATTTCGTACATCCACGCCGAGGGGTATCCGGCGGGCGAGATGAAGCACGGGCCGAACGCGCTGATCGACGAGAACCTTCCGGTCGTGGTCATCGCAACGCGCGACGCGAACAATCCGGGCTCGATGCTGCGCTACGAGAAGACGATGTCGAATCTGAAAGAAGTGAAGGCGCGCTCAGGCGTGGTGATCGCGCTGGCCACAGAGGGCGACGAAGAGATCAAGGAAGCGGCCGATCATGTTGTTTACGTCCCAGCCGCGCCGGAAGAGTTGTTGCCGATTCTGGAGATTGTTCCGCTGCAGTTGCTGGCGTATCATATCGCGGTGCGCCGCGGCTGCGACGTCGATCAGCCGAGAAACCTGGCAAAGTCGGTGACTGTCGAGTAGCAAGTCAATCCGAGCCACAGTGCGCGCTGACAACTTTGAGCGGCGAAGCGATCGATCCACGGTTGCTTCGACCTTCAGACTCCTACAAATGCAACACGTCCATCCGAGGATTCTCGTAGACGTCATCCTCGCCTGGATAACGAAGTTCGCTTTCAAATTTTCCGCTTTGCTTCGCTAACGCCCAGATCAGGCTCTCCCCAGCCGGCAGTATTTTCGGCTGCTCGTCGTACACCTTGTCTTCATACGCATACTCTGCATCGACCGGCTGCCAACCCTTCTTGCGAAACATGGCAATCAGGTCACCGAGAAAGAACGCGTTCAATGCCCGGTGATGCAGCAGCACAGTGTGTCTCACCGGCCTGCCGAGCACGCGCTCGGACAGTGCCTCGTAATACTGAGCGCGCTCCCAGATGTGCTGAAGGAAGAAGTCACGATATCCCGCCAGGTCGGCGTGAGGGTTGGCGTCAACCCGCTTCTGCAGCCGCGCATCGATCGCCCAGTCGGAGGCGTCAATGGTGGCTCGTCCGATGCGATAGCCGTGCTGTTGCAAGAAGGTCCGCATGCCGTCCCGCTTTTCCACCGTGTCTCCCTCTTTGAAGAACGGATACCGGAACATTCGGTCGAAGTGCTGATAGTTGCGAATGAGGGGTTCGTTTTTCTGCGCGTCGGCTTCGAACTCAGCCAACGTGACTTGCTTGGAACCGTCTGCGTCCACACTATCGTTGAAGTTCAGGTGCGAATACGAATGATTGCCGATCAGGTGTCCAGCGCGATCCCAGGAGGCGACGAGTTGACTCCCGGCATTGCTATCCACCCGCTTGCCGCACACAAAAAGTACGGATTTGAGATGGTTTCCGGCGAGCGTGGCGAGAATGCGATCATTGAGTTGGTGCCAAGTCAGTCCAGCGCCGCCGTCGGTAGTTGGATCGTCGAAGGTGAAAGCAATCTCTGGGGCGCCGGTTCTTCCCCATGCTGCTGGGATCGCGGCAAGCATCGTGGCAGTCACCGCGCAATTCAGAAACTGCCGTCGATTGATTCCGTCATGCTGCATCTGGATTGAACTGAAGCTGAGTGTACAGCCGGCGCAATACGGTGGCTAGTGCCGCGAGGGCTGCAATCCATATTGCGAAAGCCATCTCTACGACCCACGCGGGCGCCGCGCCGACGCGATGCAGAAGGAACGGAAAGATATTCCAAGTAGTGATGTGAACGTAGTCCCAGGGATCCTGCGACATCTCGTCGGTGTTGAGTCCCCAGGCGTCCATCTTGCCGAGAGTGAAGGCGGCGATGTTCTTGAAGCGCAATGCGATCACGTACGTGGGATGGCCGAGGGTCTCCATCTGGTAAATCTCGAGCGGGAGCCAGAAGGCGAGCGATGCGACTTGAATCACAAAGCTGATCAAAAGTAGGACGATCGCACCCCGCCAGATCCACGGACTCAGATTGGCGCGATAACGAACCAACATCGGCACTGCGAGGAGTGCCACCATCTCCACGGCAGTGGAAACGTAGCGGTCTCCCCAGGCAAAGTCGCCCGCCCAGTAGGTGTAGCGAGCGTAGAAGCTGATGTAGCCCGCGAGCAGTAGAAGCGAAGTCACGGCGTAGGCGCGGACTTCGACAGCCAGCTGCCTCCACAAGAGAACCAGCAGGACCAGGGCGAGAACAAGAACCGGATCAAAAAGGAAGATCGATTTCTCTGGCTTGAACAGGGCGCCGAAAACGCCCTCGTGAAAGGGCGTGCTCCACGGAAAGTTCGCCGGCAGAGTCGGGTCTTGCGCCCGTGCTTCCCGTGCGAAGATTGGAATGTAGGTTTGGGTCCACGATCCGAAGCGGTAGAAGCTGTAGAGGCGTTCAAGAAACGCAAAAACTGCATAGATGGGCACTGCAATCTGGCAGTAAGCCACTAGGCGCTGCCACAAGGCACGGCCGCGAGTTTGCTCAATCCAGAGGATCAGTAAAAGGAAGACGCCGCCCGCGATCACATCGAGGCCAGTCGTCACACGAGTCAACAGGTTCAAGCCAAGACAGAACGAGCCGAAGAAAAGCGCCCGCACGTTCGCCGTGCGCAGCCACTCGTACTGGTAAGAAAATCCAGCAAGAGTCAGCAGCATGATGTAGTTGTTTTCCTGCATGTTCTGCGTGTAATGCAGGTGCGTCGTGCAGAACATCAGGGCGAGGATGCCTAGCACAGTCTCGTGGACACTGAAGCGCAACTGGCGGAGCAGGCGGAACGCGATCAGCGCGGTCAGCACGTTCAGCATAATGTTCATGCTGTAACTGACGAGGATGCTACGAACGGCAGGGTCATCCTCATATTCGGAGAAGATGTGCCAGTGGGAGATCCAGGTGGCCACCATGTCTGCCGGGAGCATGAGCAGCGACTGGCCGATCCCGTACCAGCTGAAGATCTGGCCGCCGCGGCCATGCAGTCCGAACTCAGGATACTCGTTGGGAAAGACCTGCGGCTGCGAAGTCCAGAGCCAGTGCGTCGTCTGCAGGCGGTGCATGGTGTCGGCAGTACCCAGTTCGCCCGATTGCACTACGAAGGCGAGAAGGCCCGCGGTCAGGCACAAAAGGAAGAGAGGATCCCGCAGCTTAGGCCCCCAGCGTGAAGTCATCGCTTTGGATGGTAATACAGGAAGGGCTTCCGGCTCTCGGCATCCGGCTAAAAGAGTGTGGACCCAAGTTTTCGTCCTGACGAGGTAGACTGTAGCGGGAAATTTTCATGGCTAAGTGTGCAAACTGCGGAACCGACTTACAAGACAACGTCGCCTTTTGCTCGGCCTGCGGAAGACCGACTTCTAATACCGATGACGTGGCGACGCTCGACTTTGCCACCTCGACTTCGCCATTACCACCGCGGCCGCCATCGTCTTCGCGTCCACCTTCCTCCCGGCCCTCGAGTTCTGCCGAATATCTGCTGAATGAAGGTCGGTTTCTTCCCGGACGCCTCCTGGCCGGACGCTACCGCATCATTGCGCTGCTTGGCAAAGGCGGCATGGGTGAGGTTTACCGCGCCGACGATTTGACTCTCGGACAAGGCGTCGCCATGAAGTTTCTGCCCGACGAGGCGGCTCGCGACGAAGCCTTGCTCGAACGCTTTCGCAACGAAGTGCGGATGGCGCGACGAGTCTCCCATCCCAACGTGTGCCGCGTGTACGACGTGGGGGATGTCGACGGCCAGACCTTCTTCACGATGGAGTACGTCGACGGCGAAGATCTCGCTTCCCTGCTGCGGCGTATCGGACGCCTTCCACCCGACAAAGCGCTCGACATCGCACGCCATCTTTGCGCGGGGCTGGCAGCGGCCCATGCCAAGGGCGTTCTGCACCGCGACTTGAAGCCGGCCAACATCATGCTCGATGGGCGTGGGCAGGTCGTGATCACGGACTTCGGACTGGCCGGAATCGCTGACGATATTCGCGGGCCGGAGGTGCGTAGCGGAACTCCGGCCTATATGTCCCCCGAACAACTGGCTGGAAAAGAAGTCAGCATGCGCAGCGACATCTACGCGCTCGGTCTGGTGCTCTACGAAGTCTTCACCGGCAAGCGGGCGTTCGCGGAATCAGCGGCGAAACTGCTGCACGCCGGAGCGGATCGCACGCCGAGCCGTCCCTCGTCGGTGGTGAAAGATCTTGATCCCATCGTGGAGAAGGTGATTCTGCGCTGTCTGGAGACGGAGCCATCCAGTCGTCCGGCAACAGCACTAGCGGTCGCGGCGGCGCTACCCGGCGGCGACCCATTGGCCGCAGCATTGGCCGCGGGAGAAACGCCCTCGCCGCAACTAGTGGCGGCCTCGGGCGAGACCACCGGTCTGCGTCCGCGGATCGCGGTCGCGTGTCTCGTCTTCGTGTTACTGGGGCTGGCCGTGGGAATCTACCTGACGATCCGCTACAGTGCCGTCGAGAAGATGCACCTGGAACAGACTCCGGAGGTGTTGGCGCATCGGGCGCGCGAGGTCCTGGCGCAACTGGGCTATCCGGCGAAACCGGCCGACAGCGCATATGGATTCGACTATGACACGGACTACCGCGATGCGGTCGAGCGCGAGAGCAAGACGCCTGCGAACTGGGACGAGGTGCTTGCCGGACGCCCGACCATGCTGCAACTCTGGTACCGGCAAAGTCCCGACCTGCTGGATCCTGACGGTTACCGCGATAGCTTTCTGACTCCAGGAATTGTTACTGAGGGTGATCCGCCCACCACAATCTCAGGCATGATCAACGTGAAGCTCGATGCCAGGGGCCGGCTGATTTACTTGCAGGTGATTCCGCCGCAGAAAGACACCACGGCATCACCGACGCTCCCGCCCGATTGGAGTTCCTTATTCTCCGCCGCGGAAGTGGACGTGTCAAAACTGCAACCGGCGCAACCCGAATGGACCTCGCTCGGAATGGCCGACGCACGCGCCGCGTGGACCGGAGTGTGGCCGGGCACGACGAGGCCGCTGCGAGTCGAAGCAACTGCCTGGCATGGCAAGCCTGTATTTTTCGCCATGCTCGGCGACTGGAATAAGCCTTGGCGGATGGTCGCTGCGCAATCCGCCGACGAGAAGAAGAACCGGGCGAGCCAGATGATTAGCGTGTTTCTGCTCACTGCAGTCCTGGCGGCGGGCGCGTTCCTGGCCCGCCGTAATTATCGCCATGGCCGTGGCGACCGCGAAGGTGCGCTGCGCCTGGCGGGAGTCATGTTCGTTCTGGAGATTGGGATCTGGTTGTGCCGCTCGCATTTTGTCGCCGACTTCCAAACCTTCGGGTACCTGATCCTCGCAATTTCCGCCGCGCTCTTGTGGGCCGGCGCCATGTGGATGCTCTACCTTGCGATCGAGCCGTGGATTCGCCGCAACTGGCCGCAAGCTCTCATTTCGTGGAGCCGCCTGATCTCCGGTCAGCTGCGCGATCCGGTGGTGGGACGCGACATCCTGTTCGGCGTCGCCTTCGGCATACTCTGGCTTGTGATCTTTCAGCTGAGCAATATTCCTTCCGCGCGCCTAGGCGCGGCTCCCCAGCTCAGCGGTTCGGCCTACCTGATGGGAGGACGCCAGGCCCTGGGCCAATGGCTGATGCAGGTTCCTTCTTCGATTTTCGGCACGATGCAATTCTTCTTCCTGTTACTGGGATTGAAAGTGCTAGTGGAATTCCTCTTTCGCCAGGTGGGATTGAAGACCGTGCGCTCCGACTGGATTGCGGCGATCTTGTTCGTCGGGGTCTTTCTGGTGATGCGCGGATTGACGAGCACGCACCTTGCCGTAGATCTTCCGGTGATTTTCCTCGTCTGGGGCATTCTAGCGTTGATCGTGCTGCGCTTCGGACTGGTGCCGCTGGCGGTCGGAGCCTTCACCGTCGACATGCTCGGCAACGTTCCTTTCACCGCAGACTTTTCGGCTTGGTACGCTCCCACAGCCTTCCTGGCGCTGCTCAGCGTATTGGTGCTGGCGGGATGGGGCTTCTATCACTCGTTGGGCGGGGAACCGCTGTGGGTCGTGGAGCCGGAGTAAGCGGCCCGGGCAGGCGTTGACGCGGGGCCGCTGGCCGCGTAGCATTCTTCCCGACCGGGAGGGGTTCCTATGCGTACGTTGATCGTGGGGATTCTCGGGCTCAGCAGTGTAGTTTGCGCGGCACAGACGCAAGAACCGCCACCGCAGCAGGTCCAGCGGTCGGAAGTACCACCAACCCCGCGGCACCCTCAGCCTGCGCAAGATGGCGGAATCCGCGAAGTGCTTGAGAGCATCGTAATTCCACCCATCCCGCACGCCCCATTCTTCGCGACCCTGGCGACCGAAGCCGTGAAATATGCGGCCGACGGTGCGTCCATGACCTTCGTCAACCAGCGACACATTGCGCGCAACGCAGATGGCCGCATCTATGAGGAGCGCTGGTATCTGGTGCCGAAGGGCTCGAACGTGAAGTCGTCCATGAACTGGATTCAAATCGCCGATCCCAAGCAGCACACTCTCTACAACTGCAGCCCGCAGCGCCACATCTGCGATCTGCTGGTCTACAATCCGGAATCGGACCTTTCGGCCGCGAAGCTGCGAAAGGGTTCTACGCATCCTCTCGAGAACGGCGAGGGCAGCGATGTCTGGGAGGATCTTGGAACTCGCAATATTCTTGGGATCGAAACCGAGGGAATTCGCGAAACCACGGTCACGAATGTGGGCGTCCTGGGGAACGACCAACCGCTCAACAGCATGAGCGAATACTGGCATTCGCAACAGCTGGGCCTCAACCTGCTGTCCATCCGTTCCAGCCCATATTTCGGCAAGCAGACTTTCACGATCACTGAGATTTCGACGGGCGATCCGGATGCGCAGTTGTTCCAACTGCCGGCGGGATATACGGTGAACGACCAGCGGAAGAACGGGCCAATCTCGCACTAGACATCCGGTCGTGTGGAACGGGCACTCTTATCCGTCCGGGTTTGAGAGATCCTCCAGTCTCCACCCAAATTCTCCCGCATCCTCTTCTATTTCCTACGCATCTAAACCTTGACAACGATTCACTCAGGTCTTAGCATGGACCTTGACGCAATCATATTTGCACTGATTTTAAAGCACTTATCGAATTCAGGAGGAGCATTGTATGGGTAAGATTATTGGAATTGACCTGGGGACTACCAATTCCTGCGTGGCAGTCATGGAGGGCGGCGAGCCCAAAGTGATCGCTAATGAAGAAGGAGGGCGCACTACGCCTTCCGTGGTCGGCTTTACCAAGACTGGTGAACGGCTGGTTGGCCAAGTCGCCAAGCGGCAGGCCATCACCAACCCCGAGAACACCGTTTATTCCATCAAGCGGTTCATGGGACGCCGTTTCAACGAAGTGTCCGAAGAGATCAAGATGGTGCCCTACAAGGTCATCCAGTCGGGCGACCATGTTGCGGTGCTGGCGCAGGGCAAGGAGTACACCCCGCCGCAGATCTCCGCGCTGATTCTGCAGAAACTGAAGAAGGCGGCCGAAGACTATCTCGGAGAGAAAGTGACCGAGGCTGTCATCACCGTGCCGGCGTACTTTAACGACGCACAGCGGCAGGCGACCAAAGACGCCGGGCAGATTGCCGGCCTCGAAGTGAAGCGCATCATCAACGAGCCTACGGCAGCTGCGTTAGCCTACGGCCTCGACAAGACCAAGGACGAGATGATCGCCGTGTACGACTTCGGCGGCGGAACCTTCGACATTTCCGTGCTGGAAGTCGGCGAGGGCGTCATCGAAGTCAAGGCCACCAATGGCGACACGCACCTGGGCGGAGACAACCTCGACCAGCGCATCGTCGACTGGCTCATTGACGAATTCAAGAAGAACGAAGGCCTTGACCTGCGCGGCAAGGGTAACGAAATGGCCCTGCAGCGGCTGCGAGACGCAGCCGAGCGGGCGAAGATCGAACTCTCCACCACCATGGAGACCGAAATCAATCTGCCATTCATCACGGCCGATGCCAGCGGTCCGAAGCACCTGGTGCAGAAGCTGACCCGCGCCAAGCTCGAAGGCATGGTGGAAGACATCATTCAGCGCTCGGTCGGTCCCTGCAAGCAGTGCTTGAAGGACGCAGGAGTCGAGACCAGCAAGATCAACGAAGTCGTGCTGGTCGGCGGACAGACGCGCATGCCGCGCATCCAGGCGCTGGTGAAGGAGTTGTTCGGCAAAGAAGGCCACAAAGGCGTGAATCCCGACGAAGTGGTCGCGATCGGAGCGGCGATTCAGGGTGGCGTGCTGGGCGGCGAAGTGAAGGACCTGCTGCTGCTTGACGTGACTCCGCTGTCGCTGGCGATTGAAACGCTGGGCGGCGTGGCGACGCCGATGATCCCGCGCAACACGACGATTCCGACCAAGAAAACGGAGACGTTCTCGACCGCGGCCGACAGCCAGACCTCGGTTGAGGTCCACGTGCTGCAGGGCGAGCGTCCCATGGCGGCGCAGAACCGGACTCTGGGAAAGTTCCACTTGACCGGGATTCCACCAGCTCCGCGCGGCGTGCCGCAGATTGAAGTAACGTTCGACATCGACGCCAACGGCATCCTGAACGTGACCGCGAAGGATACGGCTACGCAGAAGGACCAGAAGATTACGATCACGTCGTCTTCCGGATTGTCGAAGGAAGAAGTCGAGCGCATGGCGAAAGAAGCCGACGCGCACGCGGCCGAAGACAAAGCACAGCGCGATTCGATCGAGGCCAAGAACCAGCTCGACTCGATGGTCTACAACATCGAGAAGATGCTGCGCGAACAGGGCGACAAGATCTCCGGCTCGGAGCGCGGAGATGTTGAGAACGCCGTCGCCGACGCTAAGAAAGCGCTGGAGTCGAACGACAAGGCGACCATGGACAAGGCGCGCGAAACACTGACCGCGGCGTCGCACAAGCTGGCCGAACAGATGTACAAGGCGGCTCAGCCGGCTCCGGGCGCGGCACCGGGCGGTCCCACGCCGGGCGCAACGGCAGGCGGCGACGCCGGCGGCAACGGTCAGGCGAAGAAGGACGAAGGCGTGATCGACGCCGAGTACGTGGACGTGGAAGACAAGAAGTAACGACGAGAGAATTGGCCACGGATTCTCGCGGATCGTCACGGATGAATACCGTGAAAATCCGTGTAATCCGTGGCCGGCATTTTAGGAGGGGGATGAAGTGGATTTTCAAGTCAATGGGGAAACCTATTTTCTGAGCCTCGCCGAGGACGAACAGCGGTGGCTCGTTTTTGTGGAGGGTGCCGACGGCACCCGGCGCGTCCCGGTTTATGTGGACGGAGCTGACTTCGATGAGGATCTGAAAGTCGTCGTAGATGATCGAGATCGACGCAAGATTCTGAATTAGACTGGGATCGGTCCCGAGCCGATATTCCCAACCTGCGCAATGGCCAATACCCCGAAGAAGGATTACTACGAAATACTCGGCGTAAAGAAGAGCGCTTCGGCGGACGAAATCCGCAAGGCGTTTCGAAAGCTGGCGCGCAAGTACCATCCCGACGTGAATCCCGGGGACAAGTCAGCCGAAGAGAAGTTCAAGTCTCTGTCGGAAGCCAACGACGTTCTCAGCGATCCCAAGAAGCGCAAGATCTACGATCAGGTCGGCTTCTACTCCGACAACATCGACCCGGCGACCGCGGAGGCATATGCTCGCGCGGGTGCAGGATCGTCAGGGGGCGGAGGATTTCCCGGAGGCTTCCCCGGTAGCGCGCAAGATGGCGGGCAGGGCGTTCCCTTCGATTTCGGAGGCTTTGATTTCTCCGACCTCGTCGACAGCGCCAGCCGGGGCCGCAAGTCCGGCGGTGGAGGCGGAGGCGGAAGCTTCCGAGACATCTTCGGTTCGATTTTCGGGGGCGGGCACGGCGCAGCTCAGGCCGAAGAGGGCCCGGAACCCGGCACCGACCTCGAATATCAGGTCAATGTTCCATTCTGGACGGCGATCCGCGGCGGCGTCATGCGCCTGAACATCTCGCGCCACGACGTTTGTGCTACGTGCCACGGCCAAGGACACTTGGAGGCTCCCGGCAAATGTCCGGAGTGCAACGGCACCGGCCAAATAACACAGACCGGCGGACGCATGAAGTTCAACGTGCAGTGTCCGCGCTGCCACGGCACTGGTAAGAATCTGACGATCTGCCCCACGTGTCATGGCGAAGGCACGGTCATGAAGACCGAGCCGCTCGAAGTGCGCATCAAGGCCGGCACGCGCGACGGGCAGCGCATCCGCCTGCCCGGCAAAGGCAACGCGGGGGCCCATGGCGGCGCGACGGGCGATCTCTACGCCATCATTCGAACTGAGCCGCACCCAATCTTCCGCCGCGACGGTGACGACATCTACCTGACCGTGCCGGTGAACGCGACGGAGGCGGCGCTGGGCGCAAAAATTGAGGTGCCCACGATTGACGGGCGGGCGCTGCTGAAGATTCCTCCGGGGACGCAGTCAGGGCAGAAGCTGCGGCTGCGGGAAAAAGGCGTGCCCTCGGCCACCAAAGAAGGCGTGCGCGGGGACGAAATCGTCGAGATCGCGATCACGGTATCGATGCCGCGCGACGAGCGCACCAAAGAGTTGCTTCGGGAGCTGGCTAAGCTGAATCCCGAGGACCCACGGGAAGAGCTGTGGAAGAGCGTCTAAAGGCCGTTGCCGCTATCACCCCGAATTGCCCTGTCATCCTGAGCGAAGCGAAGGACCTATGCGATTTGCTTGCGGCGAGGCAGTGTCGGCGAGTTGCATAGATCCTTCGGCCCGCAAAGTGCGCGGGCCTCAGGATGACAGGGCTGCGGCGACGCCCGCTTACTTCTTCACGCTTTACTTCTTCACCCTTTACTTTTTCACGCTTTACTTCTTGACGCTCGGATCGTCCGCCGGATTGATGTAGATGAACTGCAGCGGCGACATCCCATGGACCTGGATGACGGTCTCCCCCGACGCCGCGGCATAGTGGTGCATGCTGGGATCGAGATAAACGAAGCCGCCCGCCCCGAAGCCCATCATTTTGCTGGCTTCGAACCTGTCCCCCATCCCCACTTTGAGCGTACCGGAAAGCACGGTCACATTCTCACGGTGCGGATGCGTGTGCGGCGCGATCTTGTACCCATCCGGCATATTAAGGCGAATCGTAAAGGCGCCGGTCGCTGCAGTCGGATCTCCCTCGAGCACCGCGATCTTTGCCCCCGCGGGCACAAACGGCGGCGCCGGACCCCACTTCACCTGATCGGGCGTGAAGGCGTTTTGCGCCAGCGAAGGCTGCACTCCAACGAATGCTGCCAGGGAAAGAGCGAGTGCGAGAAACGGTTGTTTCATAGAACCCCTCCAGACTGCCGCGCATGATAATCACTCTTCGAGTCCTGGGCAAGGGGTGATCAGCCAACAAGACAAGACGACGAAGTTGAGACACCAAGCCCCGCGCCAGACGCGTTACGTTCGTACCGCTACGGTCGTTTACAAAATTTTTCAATAATCCTCAAAAAAATGTTGCATCTGTGGAAATTTCCCGTAATCTCACAAATGCGAACTAACTTCGCCGAAATGCCCGGGAATCGCATCAAACCCGGGAGCCGCGAACGAAATGTCTTCATATGAAGACTCAAGGGAGACGCGGTGGTGAGAGTGAGTCGCTTGAGGAGGAATACATAGAAATTGGCAACAGCTAGCGCCCCGCGTCAACAACCCGAAAATCCCCAGTCGCTCACCGCCGTCCCCGGCCGCAATCCGAAAAAATTCGTCCGCCTCACGCTGTGGCCCCTGGTCGCCGCCACCTTCTTTATGGTGTCGGGCGGAACCTATGGCACCGAAGACATCGTGCATGGCGCCGGCTACGGACGCGCGATCCTGATTCTGCTGCTCACCCCGCTGCTCTGGAGCCTGCCTACGGCCTTCATGATCGGCGAGCTGTCGAGCGCGCTGCCTTTTGAAGGCGGCTACTATGCCTGGGTGCGCCGCGCCATGGGCAACTTCTGGGGATTTCAGGAGGCTTGGCTCTCGCTCGTTGCCTCCATCTTCGACATGGCGATTTATCCCACGCTGTTCGTGGCCTACCTGACCCGCATGTTTCCATGGTTTCAGGAAGGCCAGCGAGGATGGTGGGTTGCGCTCGCTGTGGTGGTCGCCTGCGCCCTGCTCAACATTGCTGGCGTCAAAGTGGTTTCGCTCACTTCGCTGTGGCTGTTCGCGGCCTTGTCGGCGCCGTTCGTGGCAATCGTGCTGATCGCGCCCTTCAAACTGGGTGCGCTGGCCAACGCCGTCACCAAGCCGACGACCTCGACGGTCGATATCCTCGGTGGCCTGCTCATCTGTATGTGGAACTACATGGGATGGGACAATGCCTCGACCATCGCCACCGAAGTCGAACGCCCGCAGCGGACTTACCCGCGAGCGATGCTGGTCGCGGTCTGCATCGTGGCGGCCACTTACGTCCTGCCCTTTGCGGCCATGTGGATGACCGGTTTGAAGCCGACCGCATGGGAGACCGGATCATGGGCTGACATTGCCGCGCTGATCGGTGGCCCGTTGCTGCGTATCGGAGTCGTGCTCGGCGGACTGATGAGCGCCTTTGGCATGTTCAACGCTCTGGTGATGAGCTATTCGCGCCTGCCGTTGGCCATGGCGCAGGACGGCATGCTTCCCAGCGTCTTCGGCAAGCTGCAGAAGAAGTCGCGAGCCCCGTGGGTGGCGATCCTTGCGCTGGCTGCGGGATGGGCGATGTGCCTAGGCCTAGGCTTTGCCCGGCTGGTTACGCTCGACATCCTTCTCTATGGCGCCAGCCTGTTCCTGGAATTCGTGGCGCTGGCCGTGCTCCGCTACCGTGAGCCGGAACTAAAGCGCCCGTTCCGTGTCCCCGGTGGCTTGTTTGGAGCCATCGCCATCGGTATTCCGCCCATGCTGTTGCTGGGATTCTCGGTAGTCCGCAGCGAGCATGAGCAGATCTGGAATATGAGTTCGTTCGCCTTCGGGATGATCCTGATCGCGGCGGGCTTCGTCGTCTACTTCATCAATCACGCGCTGAAGCCTGCGGGATGGACCGCCGGCGCTGAGAGCAAACCGCAGCCCGTAGCCTGATCGAATCGGAAGTTCGAAAAAGAAGGACCGGGAACTTCCCGGTCCTTTTTAGGGTTTGGTTTATGTGGGGACAGCCGCCTTCGGCTGTCCGCTGGGCGAAGCCCAGCAAAGATCGAGGAAACCGTCGAGCTGCGCTCGACGGACAGCCGATGGCGGCTGTCCCCACAAAGCGCCTTAAATCTACGCTGCGGCTTTCGCCGAATCGCGCAGCATTCTTACTTTGTCATGAGCGCGCTCGACGGCGGCGGCCTGACGGCGCACCACTTGGGCGATATTTTCCGGCAAATCGCCGGTCACCGCCTTCTGGTACGCTTCTTTGGCTCTGTCTTCGCCCGCCTCCACCGACTCGAGAATCGTCTTGTCGCCCCCGCCAAGAGCGACCTTGGCATCAAGCCAGGCGCGATGCATCGTCCCACTCGCCGACCCGGACACTTTCTTGTCGGGCTTGCCCAGACGCACGAGCTCGGCTTCGAGTTCTCCGACAAAGCGCGACCGCTCCAGGCTCTGCTCGTTGAAATAGGTCTTGAGGTCGGCGCGTTTCACGTGCTGCGCCGCGTCCTGATAGCCCTTCTGTCCGTCTTTGTTGGTTTCAATAAGATTTTCAAGCACACTGATAGCATTGTTTTCGTCCATAATAGCCTCCGAGATTTGGTGTGCAGCTTGGATGCGCGGATGCGATCGGGGTTTGGCGGCATTCTGCGCGCGCGAGAATTAGGAAGAAAAGTAGCCGTGCTCTAAAATCAATCGAGAGAAAACTGTGACCAAACGCAAGTCGAAGGGCGCTTACATGTTGAGCCGCTTTGCGGGCGTGAGCGAAGCGGGAGCCCGCAGGCGAAATCCCGAGCGGAGCGAGAGAACTGGTGACTAAACGCAAGTCGAAAGGCGCTTACATGATCTCGGCCGTCGCCGAGATGTATGGCATTCATCCCCAAACACTTCGGCTCTACGAGCGCGAAGGCCTGCTCAAGCCGTCGCGCACGGAGGGCAATACCCGCCTCTACACCGACGAAGATTTGCAGCGGCTGGAGTTCATCCTCTCGCTGGCGCGCGACCTCGGCGTGAACATCAGCGGCATGGCCATCATCCTGCAAATGCGCGAACGCATGGAAGAGATGCAGCACCAGATTCAGGAATTCGTGCAGTACATCCAGCAGGAAGTATTGACGCGTGCCAACGCCGCTGCCGATCCGTCGAAGGGCGCGATCGTCCCGGTGCGCAGACCCATGGTCGCGCCGACGCTGCAGGTACGAAAAAGGAAGTAATTCGAATTCTGGTCATCCTGAGCTAAGTGGATTCTGAGAAGCGCAGAATCCACGCAGTCGAAGGATCCCTACGGTCCGCTCCACACCGAACGATCGAGTCTGTTTACGCCCGGGTCGTCAGGGCGATACCGGACACGCACAGGCTTCCGGATACGCATCTTGCGCCTCGCCGCGACGACTCTCCTATTCCGGAAGAATGCCGGCGCCCAAAATGACTCGCCCGTGTAGGGTCCGTCATCACCGATAGAAAACTCATAGGCGACGCACAGCCTCATATTATCGCGGCCATCATTATCCCTGCGACGGTCGACGTCGACAGCAGTTACTTCTCCGCCGGCCACTGGCCATCTCCAGCTCCACAGGTACGACACCGCATCATAGAGATCGTCGAACATGTTTGACACCCCTGCACTCACGACCAACAGCGAAGTGTAAACCGTCGCTTTCTCCGCGTATTATATGAAGTCCTTCAGAACACGCATTCCAAGCCCTGAATGCCGAGTGCCGCATGCTCCCCTTCAAGCTCGTCTACAGCGACGCCTATTACCTGCCCATCGGCGACCACGTCTTCCCCGCCGAAAAGTACCGCCGCATCCGCGACCGCCTCATCGCCACCGGCGTTGCCGACGCGTCAGATTTTCTAGAACCTCAGCCCGCCACCGATCAGGACATCCTGCTGGTCCACAAGCCCGAATACGTCCAGAAGCTGAAGACCGGCACGCTCAGCGCCCGCGAAGAAATGGAGATGGAAGTTCCCTACTCGCGCGACCTAGCGGAAGCTTTCTGGCTGGCGGCCGGCGGATCGATCCTCGCGGCCCGCCAGTGCCTCACCGACAAAGTCTGCATCAGTATCGGCGGCGGATTTCATCACGCCTTCCCCGACCATGGCGAAGGATTCTGCATGATCCACGATGTCGCCGTGGCGATCCGCCGGATGCAGCGCGACGACAAGAATTCGCACCGCGATGACGCTCGATTGCGACGTGCATCAGGGCAACGGCACCGCCGCGATCTTCGCCGGAACGCGCACCGCCAGCGCGCTGCTGCCGTCGTCTTCGGCGTCGACCGTGGAGCAGCCCGCCAACGCGCCGCCCGGAGGCGGCAAGATGCGCGGCGCACACGCTGGCGAAGTCTTCACCATTTCCCTGCATCAGCACAACAACTATCCGCTCTATAAGCCGCCGTCCTCGATCGACGTCGACCTGCCCGACGGCACAGGCGACGACGACTACCTCGCCTGGCTCGACAACGCGATCAGTTCCGGCCTGCGCCAGTTCGAGCCTGACATGCTGTGCTATGTTGCCGGCGCCGATCCCTACAAAGAAGACCAGCTCGGCGGCCTCGGCCTAACGATCGATGGATTAAAGAAGCGCGACGAACTCGTCTTCCGCGTGGCCCGCGCCCGCGACATCCCCGTGATGGTGACCTATCGCCGGCGGCTATGCGCAGAATGTCGAAGACACCGTGACCATCCACTGCAACACGGTGATCGCCGCGAAAGAAGTGTTCTCCTAAATTGTCATCCTGAGCGGAGTGGCTGGTTCGCGAAGCGAAGCAGCCACGGAGTCGAAGGACCCCGTGCTTCTCGACCGCATGACGGACGCAGAAAGGAGTTCGCTGCCCAGTGGCGTCACCTTAGGTGAGAACTCCCAGACAAGTCGATGCCTCTGCCAGCGAGCGCGAGGTCCTTCGACTGCATTGGCGTCCGCTTTTCGCGGGCGCCAATTTCGTTCAGGATGACATGGCACGAGGAGTGGACTGACTGCTGCTGATAAAATAACAAGCACCTTATGTTCGAGAACCTACAGGAAAAACTCCAGCGCGCATTTAAGACCCTCCGCGGGCAAGCCAAGCTCACCGAGGAAAACATCGACGAGGCACTGCGCGAAATCCGCCTCGCGCTGCTCGAAGCCGACGTCAACTTCAAGGTCGTCAAGCAGCTCATCGACCAGATTCGCGCCAAGGCTGTCGGTCAGGAAGTCATGACCGCGCTCTCGCCCGGAGAACAGGTCATCAAGATCCTGCGCGACGAACTGGTCGAGGTTCTTGGCAAAGACACCGCGCGCATGAAGTTCGCCTCGCAACCACCCACAGTCGTGCTCATGGCTGGCCTGCAAGGTTCTGGCAAGACCACAACCTCAGGCAAACTCGCGAACTGGTTCAAGGTTGGAGGACATCGTCCGCTGCTGGTCTCGGTCGACGTCTACCGTCCCGCCGCGCGCGAGCAGCTGAAGGTGGTCGCGCAGGCGGTCAAGAGTCACATTTACGAAGGACAGGTTGGCGAAGCCAACACCGCGACCGTCGAACGCCTGGTGAAAGAGGCGCGGCGCGAGGCCATCGTCTCCGGCTGCGACGTGCTCATCGTCGATACCGCGGGCCGCTTGCACATCGATGACCAGCTCATGGACGAGATGCAGTCGCTGAAGAAGCTGCTGAATCCGTCGGAGATTCTGTTCGTGGCTGACGCCATGACCGGACAAGACGCGGTCCGCTCCGCCGAAGAGTTTCACAAGAAGCTGTCGCTGACCGGAGTTGTATTAACCAAGATGGATGGCGATGCGCGCGGCGGCGCTGCACTCTCCATTCGACAGGTCACAGGTCAGCCGATCAAGTTCATCGGTGTCGGCGAAAAGTACGACGCGCTGGAGCCTTTCCATCCCGACCGCATCGTCTCGCGCATTCTCGGCATGGGCGACATTCTCTCGCTGATCGAGCGCGCCGAATCGCAGATCGACAAGAAGAAGGCGCAGGAGATGGCCACCAAGGCCCTCACCGGCGACGGCTTCTCGCTGGAAGATTTCCGCGACCAGTTGCGGCAGGTAAAGAAGATGGGATCGATGAAGAGCCTGATGGGAATGCTGCCTTCGATTGGCCCGTTCTCTGGCCTGCAGAAGGCCGCCGACAACGTGGACGAGAAGCAGATCAACCGCGTCGAGGCCATCATTAATTCGATGACCGCGCACGAGCGCAACCATCACGAAGTCATCAACGGCAACCGCCGCAAACGCATCGCCCGCGGGTCGGGAACAACAGTACAGGAAGTAAATAACCTTCTCCGCCAGTACGCGCAGATGAAGAAAATGTTCAAGCAGATGGGCAAGCCGAGCTTCGCACGCAGGTTAGCAGGAATGAAGCTGCCGGGAATGTAGAACTGTCGCCGTGATCGCATTGGGTCGGTGAGATGCCCTTCTACTACGACGTCAAGGTGCCGGAACTCCCTGTGGGCGGCAAGTACAAGTTTGTGAAGTGGGTTCTCTCTGGGAAGTTGAACATCGAAGCAAACACCGAGCTTGCGATTGTTAGTAGTGGAGAAACTCTGTACGTATTGCGGAATGCAGGACCAGGCTTCTTCACTCCATGGAACGTTCAAGTCGCAGAAGAGGTTTCTCCAGGACAGGTGATCGGCAGGATCACGACCGATGGTGAACTGATTCCCTACGATCGTCCTTACGTAACTTTCAGTGAACTGCCTCGGCCTACTGAGCCTTCAGTAGCACCTGTCCGGTCTGTCCCGCCATCGTGACCGTAGGGCCGACTGGGTTGCCATTCACATCGACGTACGAACCAGCAGGCAGCGTGGCGGTTGCGGTTGCGAGATGGGGATTCACCAACGCTAGTCCTCCGGAATACGTGCGAGCCCAGATGCCCTGCGCTTTCTTCATCGCGCCAATGGCATGGCCGATCGGAATCGAGTATTCGGGAAACGTGATCAGCGAGCCGTAGTCCTGGGAACCGTCTGCGTTGAATCCAGTCATGTACATGTAGGTGCAATTGTTCTTCACCAGCAGATAGTTGGCGATTACCCAAAGACGCGCCGACTGCGGAATGTCGGTCGTCAGGCTGGACTCTTCGCCGTTCGTCATGTAGCAGATCCCCTTACGCTGGACGTACTGCAGCACGGCCATGATCTGCTCCCATTGCACCGGAGGCGGGACATTCGGCGGAGTTCCATAGTTGGTGAAGCCGCGCTCGTCGAACAGAAGATCGGTAGTCGTCATGAGTTGCAAGTTCACCTGTTCCGAATAACCAAACTCGTACGACACATTCACCTGCATCGTCGCGGTCTTTGAATAGTTGTGAACGTGCTTGTAAGTGGCGGCTTCCCATGCCAACTCGTCGCGCTGATAGGCAGGGTCGTTCAACTTTCCGGTGTATTGCTGCACCCAATTTCCGGAAAGATCGTAATGGCCGCAGCGTCCCCAATTGCTGCTGGCCGACATCGTGTCGACAGCAATTCCGGCGTAGCCTTGCGCCAAGGGAGCATCCACCCAATTCGCCCACTGATAAGCCTGCACCGTGGGATTCGCAAAGTCGATCGGGGCCAGGCTCGTAGACCCAAACTCAAACGCAAGAGTCTTCCGGTCACAGTGATATTCCAGCCAATCGGGATGATACTTCTGATACCACACAACGCTGTTCGTGAAGTTATCCACGGAATATGGGATGTAGACCGTGTTGTACACGCCCGCCGGTTGATGGGGATAATCGGATGCCCAAACCATATCCACCACTCCGGATTCGGTGTTGATGTCGGTGACGTTGTAGTTAAAAACCATCTCGAGGTGGATGTTGTTGGTCGTATCAGGGAAGTATCGAGTACGAGCCTTGGTGAGAGACTCCTGCGCCTGGGAGACCGCAAAGGCGCAGAGAATGGTCAGAACCGCGTAGAACACAGATCGGGACAAGGGGTACCTCCGTAAAGAAACGAATGCAACCGTAAACAAACGAATCAGCCTCGATGCAATATACTGCCGTACCCCACCCGTCTGCAATTGGTCGTTGCGAGTGAATCGCCAAAGCGCCGGCGCGGCCATGTATGTCATCATGGGCAGATATGAAGTGGCGCTCGCTCGAAGAATCTTCGCCGCAAACTGACAGGCGCCCGTTGCGCGAGATCTTCGCTGAGCGCAAGGAACTGATCGCGAGGTACGTTCCGCCAGAGACGCAGGCCATTCACGCGCAGGCTGTGGCGGAACTCAAGTCAAGGCATCTCTCCGCCAACATCCAGCTAGTTGGTGCGAAGGCGCCCCCATTCGAACTTCCGGACCACAACGGCAAAACGGTCTCGTCAACCGACTCGCTCGCCAAGGGACGGCTCGTTCTCTGCTTCATCCGCGGACGCTGGTGCCCGTTTTGCGTTGGGCAGATGGAGGCCATGAACCTCATCTTGCCGCAGATCGAGCAGGCCGGCGCGACGCTCGTCGCCATCTCGCCGCAGACGGTGAAGCAGTCGTTCTTCATGCACGACCAGCACAAGCTGCGCTTTCCGCTGCTCTCCGATGCAGGCAACAGAGTCGCACGGCAGTTTGGGCTGACATACCGCGTGCCGTCATTGCAGGAAGCAGTTTACCGGCGCGCGTTTGTCAACTTGCCCTTCACCAATGGCGACGAAAGCTGGGAACTGCCAATTCCGGCGACTTACATTCTTGATCGGGATGGAACAATTCTTTACGCGTCGGCGAACGAGGATTACACCGAGCGGCCCGAACCGTCAGAAATCGTCCGACTTCTTCGCCTGTCATCGTGAGCGAAGCGAAGGATCTATGCAATTTGCCTGCAGCGAGGCGCCGTAGACCGAGTACATAGGTTCTTCGCTTCGCTCAGAATGACAACTCCCGCTCGGAATGACAACTCGCGCTCGGAATGAGAAACTCTTCCACGCGGTACACTGAATACTCATGCACTACATCTATGGCATCAACTCCGTGACCGAAGCGCTGAAGGCGCGCGGGCGGGCGTTTGAGTGGATCGGGATGGCCAAAGAGCGCCACGACATCCGCCTGCAGCGACTGATCGAAGACTGCCGGCGGCTCGGCGTAAACGTGCGCTTCATGGAGCGCACCGAACTCGACAAACTGGCCGGCAATGCTGCGCATCAGGGCGTGGTCGCCGTTACATCGGCCAAGCAATACAACGACCTCGAAGATGTCATTGCTGCCAAGCGCGCCGAGTATTCGCTGTTGGTGGTGCTCGATGGCGTGGAGGATCCGCACAATCTGGGAGCGATCCTGCGCACCGCCGACGCCGCGGGCGCGAACGGCATCGTGATTCCGGAACGGAGATCGGCCAGCGTGACTGGAACCGTCACGAAAGTTTCCGCGGGGGCGAGCGAGCACATGCCGATCGCCAAGGTCACGAACATCGCGCGCTCCATCGAGGATCTGAAAGAGCACAACGTCTGGACCGTCGGGCTCGACGAGCGCTGCAAGCAGACGTACTACGAACTCGATTACAACATGGACTGCGCACTAGTTCTGGGCGGAGAAGGCAAAGGACTGCACGATCTGGTGAAGCGCAAGTGCGACTTCCTGGTTTCGATTCCGATGCTCGGCAAAGTGCCGTCGTTGAATGTGTCTGTCGCCGCGGCCGTCGTTCTGTTTGAAATCGTGAGGCAGCGTCGGGCCAAACAAGGTGCATCAGACGCAAAATGAAGTTCGAAATGACTTTGTTCTACAAGATCCTGGGTTTCCTCTGTGTCCTCTGTGCCTCTGTGGTGAATGGTTTTGCCCTGGACCGCGAGGCCTTCACCATCACCAATTACGACCTGAAAGTGCAGGTCGAACCAGAACAACACCGCCTCGGAGCGCGCGGCACAATCACGCTGCGGAATGACACGCAGACTCCCCAGAAGATTGCTGTACTGCAGGTTTCGTCATCCCTCGACTGGAGATCGGTCAGGGCAGGCGACAAGGCCGTCCAGTTCGTCACGCAGCCCTATGCGTCCGACATCGACCACACTGGTGGCCTTTCCGAAGCCATCGTCACTCTGCCGCGGGCGATCGCGCCTCATGGAGCCATCGAATTGGAAATAGCGTACGAAGGAACGATTACGCTCGACGCGACCCGACTGACGCGCATTGATACCCCAATGGAAGCAGCCAACAGCACGGACTGGGACGAGATTAGTCCCGGTTTCACGGCGGTGCGCGGAGTGGGCAACGTGGCGTGGTATCCGATCGCGACTGAGGCTGCCAATCTGTCGGAGGGTAACAGTCTGTTTGAAGTTCTGGGCCGCTGGAGAGCGCGGGAGTCCGCTTCCAAGATGCACATTCACATCAGCGTTTCGAGGGACGATGGCGAGCGCCCACAGATTCTGGTGGTCAATCAGGGATCGTGCCAGGTGTTTTATGAGGCGATGGGTCGTTCGTCCGTATCGACCGCCGATTGTACCTACCAACCGCTGGGCTTACTCGCTCCGCTGTTTGTAGCGGGTTCTTATGGAACGGTCGATCGACCGTCGATTCGAATTTATAACCTGACCAGTCACGCGGCGTCGGCTGAGGTGTATGCCGAAGCGACGGAGAAAGTCATCCCTCTTATCACCGATTGGTTCGGAGCGCCGCAGGAGAAGGCGCAAACCGCCGATCTCGCCGATCATGACGCGGCAGCGTTCGAGAGCGGAGCGCTCTTGCTGACGCCAATCTCCAGCGACAATTCGAAGCAGGCCGGATTGGCCGCGGCTCATCAACTGACGCATGCTGCGTTCTCGTCCTTCCGTCCGTGGATGGAAGAAGGGCTCGCGCACTTCGCGCAGGCGCTCTATGTCGAACGCGAGAAAGGCCGTTCTGCGGCAATCGAATACATGGCATTGCATCGGTCTGCGCTGGGCCAAATCGAGGCGAGGACGACCGTACCGAGATCCGAAGATGCGGCCAACCGATCGTTGGTGAACACGACCAGCGAGGAACTGTACCGCAGCAAGGCGATGTATGTCTGGTGGATGCTTCGCGACATGGTTGGCGAAGCTGCGCTCAAGAAGGCAATCGCCGCCTACCGTCCCGAGCAGGACAAGGAACCTTCATACATGCAGCGGCTGATCGCTGCTCAAACGCAGCGCGACCTGGAGTGGTTCTTCGACGACTGGGTGTACCGCGACCGCGGCTTGCCTGACTTTAAAGTGGAGTCCGCCTTTCCCCGCAAGACTCTGACCGACTCGTTTATGGTCACAATTACGGTTGACAATCTCGGCGCCGCTGGAGCGGAGGTTCCTGTGATCGTCAAATTCAAGGGCGGAGAGGTCATGAAGCGACTCGAGGTCCGGGCGAAGGACAAGGCGGTCATTCGCATCGAGGTTCCGTCGGATCCGCTGGAAATCATAGTCAACGATGGCAGCGTGCCCGAGAGCAACACGGCGAACAACACGTTCAAGCTCGAGGCCACGGACAAGTAAGGATTCGCCACAGAGTCACAGAGAAGACTGAAGGGGCTTGCGTATTCAGCTCATCTCATGCTCTTGGGTGGCATTTTGTTTTCTTCCTCCGTGTCTCTGTGTCTCTGTGGTAGGTTCTGTCGTTGCGGTGGGGGGAGGAATATTTGGCGTACATCCAGTTTCTAGGTGCCGCGGGCACCGTCACCGGTTCGAAGCACCTGATCAATACGGGCGATTCTTCGGGCAAGAACGGCCTTAAGGTACTCATCGATTGCGGGCTCTTTCAGGGGCCGAAGGAATGGCGCGAGCGCAACTGGCGCGATATGCCGGTTCCGGCCAAGGAGATCGATGCGATCATCCTGACCCACGCGCATCTCGACCATTGCGGATGGATTCCGCGCCTGGTGAAGGAAGGTTTTCGCGGGCCGATTTATGCCACTTCGCCGACGATCGATTTGTGCGGCATCATTCTTCCCGACTCGGGTCATCTGCAAGAAGAAGATGCTCGCTACTACAACAAGACCAGGAAGTCGAAGCACGATCCTGCGCTGCCGCTCTACACGTTTGATGAGGCGCAGAACGCACTGCAATATTTCAAGCCGGTCCATGTGGGGGAGGATGTTCGCATCTCGGCTGACTTGACATTCCGATTCGTGCGCGCGGCTCACATTCTTGGATCCTGCATGGCTGAGGTTTCGCTCAATGCTAACGGACAGACGCGCCGATTGCTTTTCACGGGAGATATTGGGCGCGTGCGCGACCACAAAGTCGCTCCGGGAAAAGTTGTGCATTCCGGTCCAGAGGAAGGTGAGACTGCGGACCTGGTAGTAATGGAATCGACATACGGAAATAGGACGCATCCGAAAGAAGATCCTATGCCGGAACTGGCGGGGCTGATTAAGGCCACTGCGGAGCGCGGCGGCAGCGTGGTGGTTCCGGCATTTGCGATCGAACGCACGCAGAAATTCGTATTCCTGCTAAAGCACTTGATGGAATCTGGTCAGATGCAGCACATGCCTGTATTTTGCGACAGCCCCATGGCCATCAAGGCGGTCGAGATTTTCCTGAAGCATGACGAAGAGTACAGCGTCGAGACCCGCGATATGATCCGGAAATATGGCTCGCCGCTGCAGTGGCCCGGATTCACGTTTGCGTCGACTCCGGAAGAATCGAAGAAAATCAATGCGGCGGTCATGCCCTCGGTCATAATTTCTTCGAGCGGTATGGTGACGGGCGGGCGCATTCTGCACCATCTGGCGCAACGGTTACCCGATCCACGGAACCTGGTGCTGTTCATCGGCTTCCAGGCGCCGGGGACGAGAGGCTTCCAGATCAAGAGCAAGTCTGATGAAGTGAAAATCTTCGGGGACTTCGTGCCCATCCGCGCGCAGATCGCGGCGCTGGAGCAGTTTAGTGATCACGCCGATCCGCCGGAGTTGTTGGAATGGCTGCGCACGTTTCGCAATCGTCCAGCCACCACGTATCTGGTGCATGGTGAACTCGACGCTTCGGGGCAGTTGCGTGACCTGATGAAGAAGGATTTGGGGTGGAATGTGCAACTCGCGCAGTATCTGGAGAAGGTGCAGGTTTAGTACCGGCAGTCGTCAGACGGCGAGAAATTGCATAGGTCCTTCGCTTCGCTCAGGATGACAAACTGTTGACGTTAGCTGGATGACGTAAAGCGTGCCAGTGCCGTCAGCTTTTCCGCGGCTGCCCCGGTGTCAATCGACCGAACGGCCAGCGGAATTGCTTCGCCGATGCGGTCGGCTTTGTTCGCGGCTACCAAGGCGGCGGCGGCGTTGAGCAGCACCACGTCGCGGCGCGGGGACTTTTCTCCTGTGAGGATCGCACGGATGATTGCCACGTTCTCTGTGGCGTCTCCACCGGAGATTTCCGGCAGCGCTGCACGGGTCAACCCGAACTCTTCCGGTTCCACTTCATAGGATCGCACCGAGCCTTCCCGGGCCTCGGCAATGCGCGTGGTTCCGGTGATCGTGATCTCATCAAGGCCGTCGAGGCCGTGCACGACCAGCGCGCGATGCAGGCCCAGCATGCTTAGAGCCTCCGCCAACTTCTCGACCAGATCGAGCGAATACACGCCAACCACCTGACCATTCGCGTGCGCGGGATTGGTCAGTGGCCCGAGCAGGTTGAACATGGTTCGCATGCGCAACTCGCGGCGAACGCCCTGCACTTGTTTCATGGCAGGATGAAGATTCGGCGCGTAGAGAAAACAGATGCCGACCTCGCGCAGGCATTGCGCGGCGCGCTCGGGCGAAAGCTGAATATTGATACCCAAGGCTTCGACCACGTCGGCCGAGCCGCACTTGGAACTGATGCTACGGTTGCCGTGTTTGGCCACTCGAACGCCTGCTCCCGCAGTCACGAGCGCCGTCGCGGTGGAGATGTTGAACGTGCCACTGGCATCGCCCCCGGTGCCGCTGGTGTCCACCAAGGATTCTTCGGAGAGGGCGTCGCGACCGGTGCCGGTGACAGCGAGAGCGTCCGCTCCGCGAATCGGCAAGGGTGCTGCGGCGGCGCGGATCGCCTCGGCGAAGCCTACGATCTCTTCGACCGTTTCGCCTTTCATGCGGAGGGCAATCAGCAGCGCGGCGATTTGCGCATCGGAGCATTTGCCCGCCAGCACTTCGGACATCACTTCTCGCGCCTCGGCGCGATCGAGGGACTGAGTCTGGTTGGCAATGCGATGGAGAGCGTCGAGGATCATTTCCGTCAGGCCGAATTGTACGGCATGACTGGACTTCGCCGCGATGACATGGACGCCCTAGGTCGCGACGGCTGGACGGTCGAGCCGCTCCGAGAAGTAGTCCCGCCAGTCCTCGGGCAAAGCCTCCGTCGCAATGGCCTTGCGCAGGAGATCGAGGTTGTATCGGTCGCGCGCAAAAAGGCGGTTCATTTCGGCGATCGTAATGCCATGCTCGTTGCGCTTGAGTAACTGAAAGTCATCCTCTACCGCGACGGAACCTTCCTGTTCGACCGAGAAGTAGAAGCCGCTGTGGCCGCTGACCAGGAAGCGATCGATCATATCGTCGCGCCGAAACTTGGCGGCCAGTTTGTAGCAGGGCATACGCGGCTGTCGAACGATCACGATCGCGGAGCCAATCTGGAAGCGATCCCCGACGTGGAGTTCGTCTTCCACGAGACCGGTGGTGGTGAAGTTTTCGCCGAACGCTCCCCATGGCAGTTTCACACCCGGTAATTCGTCACGCCAGTAAGGGTAGTGCTCCGACGGATAGCCGTAGACGGCTTTGTTCGGGCCGCCGTGGACGGTGAGATCGGCCTGGCGGTCTCCGTCGAGGTTCAATGTGCTCAACTGAACCGGGCCGGAAATTGGTTCTTTGAAGATTCCCGTGTTGATGGTTTTGCCCTGGTACACAATCAGCCTCGGACGCGCGACGTTCAGGGATATAAGCTTCATTCTGGAAACTCTCTCGGAACAATGGCTGAAGGCATAGGATGTCAAGGTTGTGCATCAGGTCGCATTTTACTGTCGCGCTTCGCTCGACCGACAACGAAAGGGCGGCTGTCCCTACATGGGACTGTCGCAATTAAAACTTCGCGCGGCGTTTGCCCTTGTTCCCCGCCCTTCTATAGAATTACAAGTTTGCTGCCCGCAGTGCGTCGCCGCAAGCAGGATCCTTCCGATTCTTAACTGACGAGTCGTCCTTATGAAAATCCATGAGTATCAGGCAAAAGCAATTCTTAAGAAGTACGGCGTAAGTGTGCCGCGTGGGGCAATGGCCGCCTCGCAGGATGAGGCCGAGGCCGCTGCCAAGGAATTATTCAGCTCTGGCGCGACCGGGGTAGTGGTGAAGGCGCAGATACATGCCGGAGGCCGCGGCAAGGGCGGCGGCGTGAAGATCGCGAAGTCCGTGAACGAGGCCGGCGAACTCGCCTCCAAGATGCTGGGCATGAAGTTGGTGACGCATCAGACGGGGCCTGAGGGCCGCATCGTGCGCCGCTTGCTGATCGAAGAGACGCTGCCCATCGAGAAAGAACTCTACCTGGGTATTCTGGTGGACCGCGCCGAAGGGAAGCCGGTATTTATGGCTTCGGCGGCGGGTGGGATGGAAATCGAGCAGGTTGCAGCCGAGAATCCAGATGCAATTCTGAAGCAGCATATCGATCCCGGCATGGGCTTGGAGGCGTTTCAGGCGCGGAAGATTGCCTTCAAACTTGGACTGAATGCGAAGCAGATCAACCCTGCGGTTGGATTCTTGTCGAGCCTGTATAAGGCATTTCTCGACACCGATGCTTCACTGCTCGAGATCAATCCTTTTATTACCACGACCGACGGCCGCCTGTTCGCGCTCGATGCCAAGATCAACTTCGACGACAACGCGTTGTTCCGCCACGCCGATCTGCGGGAACTGCGCGACATCACCGAAGAAGATCCGCTGGAAGTCGAGGCGTCGAAGTACAGCCTCAACTACATCAAACTCGACGGGAGTGTCGGCTGCATGGTGAATGGCGCCGGGCTGGCAATGGCGACCATGGACATCATCAAGTACGCGGGCGGCATGCCGGCGAACTTCCTCGATGTAGGCGGAGGCGCAAGCTCCGAGCAGGTCGCGCATGCATTCGAAATTCTTCTTAGCGACAGCAATGTGAAGGCGGTTCTCATCAACATCTTCGGCGGCATTCTGCGTGTCGACACGCTGGCGACCGGCGTGGTCGAAGCCGCGAGAAAGACGAACATCAAGCTGCCGATCGTGTTGCGCCTGGAAGGAACGAACGTCGACGAGGGGAAGAAGATCCTGATGAACTCGGGATTCAACTTCGTCGTCACCGACACCATGAAAGACGCGGCCGACAAAGTGGTTGCTGCGGCCCGAGGCACGGCGGGCGTCACGGAATGGCGCTAGGAGAGAGGTTGCGACAGAGTCACAATCTGTCGCACATCGCGATACGAAACGGCAGCGAGGCGCGGCCGTTTGTCGTCGGAGCTGCGGCCTTTTGCCGTCGAAGCGCTGCCCTTTGTCGCCGGAGCGATGCCGCTTGTCGTCGAAGCGCGGCCATTTGTCGTGGAAGAGCGGCCCTTTAGGGCCGCGAAACGGATCGAGTTGAATTTATAGGGGCTTTAGCCTAGTGGCTCTAGAAGCGAGGAATTATGGCAATTTTAGTCAATAAGAATACGCGGGTTTTGGTACAGGGACTCACTGGCCGTGAAGGAACGTTTCATGCGAAAGCCAGTCAGGCGTATGGCACACAAATTGTTGGTGGCGTGACCCCGGGCAAGGGCGGCACGACGCACGAGGGCTGGCCGATTTTCAACACGGTGCGGGACGCCGTCGACAGGACGGGCGCCAACGCCACGGTGATTTTCGTGCCTCCACCGTTTGCCGCCGACGCCATTATGGAAGCGGCCGACGCCGAGATCGACCTGATCGTTTGCATCACCGAGGGCATTCCGACGCTCGACATGGTGAAGGCATGGGAGTTTCTGCAAAACCGGAAGTCTCGGCTGATCGGGCCGAACTGTCCGGGGATCATCTCGCCGGGCAAGTGCAAGATTGGCATCATGCCGGCTTCGATTCATAAAGAAGGATCGATTGGGATCGTCTCCCGCTCGGGCACTCTGACTTACGAAGCTGTGCACCAGTTGACGCAACGCGGCATTGGGCAGTCCACCGCAATTGGAATTGGCGGCGACCCTATCATTGGCACTAATTTCATCGACGCACTAGACTTGTTCAATCGCGATCCGGAGACGGAAGCCGTGATCATGATTGGCGAAATTGGCGGCAACGCCGAGGAAACCGCTGCCGAATTCGTGAAAGCTCACATGAAGAAGCCGGTGGTGGGCTTTATCGCCGGGCAGACCGCGCCGCCGGGACGCCGCATGGGGCATGCGGGAGCGATCATCTCCGGAGGCAAGGGCACCGCTGCGGAAAAAATGAAAGCTCTGGAAGCCTGTGGGATTCGGGTCGCGAAATCCCCGGCGGCGATTGGGGAGACACTGGCGGCGGCTCTGGGAGTCAGCGTCTAGAGTATCGAAACGAAGCAGATTCCTCACTCTGCTCGGAGTGACAAAATACCGTTAGGAACAACGACCGAACCTATGAAAACTCTGCAACGCACATTCACCATCGTCAAACCCGACGCCGTCCGCAAGAATGCCGTGGGCGACATCATTGAGCAGTTCGAGAAAAATGGTTTCCGCATCCTCGCCATGAAGATGCTGGAAATCTCGAAGCATCAGGCGGAGCAGTTCTACGCTGTCCATGCGGCCCGGCCTTTCTTCAATACGCTGACTGACTTCATGTCGAGCGGGCCGATTGTGGTGCTGGCACTGGAGAAGGAGAACGCCATCGCCGACCTTCGCAAACTAATGGGCGCTACCAACCCGGCTCAGGCCGAGGAAGGAACGATCCGCAAGAAGTGGGCGACCAACATCGAGCACAACGCGATTCACGGGTCGGACGCCGAAGACACGGCTCGGTTCGAGTTGAGCTTTTTCTTTGCCGGATACGAACTAGCGAAGTGACAAAGCTTTGCGGGCGTGATTAAGGCGGGGACCCGCAGCCGTTATCCTTTCGGCAAGCTCAGGGCAGGCTCTGAACGAAGTGAAGGATGCTCGTCCTCTCCGTGGCTCGCTGTGCGGGCGAGACGCCGGCACGACAGCCGACGGAATGCGCCCGCTACTCATTCGACGCTGCCTTTCAGGGAGTTCTCCTTATGCCCGTGGTTCAGGTCACAATGCTGCAAGGTCGCACTGCCGATCAGAAGCGCAAGATCGCGAAACGGATCACTGACGCATTGGTGGAGGAAGCCGGAGCCCGGCGCGAAGCCATTGTCGTGGCGTTCAATGAGGTTTCAAAGGAAAGCTACGCTTCCGGCGGCGAATTGATGATCGACAAGACGCCAACGAAATAGTTACCAGCATTACCCCCGTAATACATCTTCCGTTCGGCGACTCGGTATACTTCGCTCGAAGCGAGGAGATCATCATGAAAATGTGGACAGCGGGCACTGCTCTGCTTTTTGTGGCGACCTGCGGTTTTGCGCAAACCGCGGAGACGGCACCGGCCGCAAGGAAATCCTGCGACGATCTGAAGGCCGAAATCACGAAAAAACTGGAAGCGAAAGGCGTCGCTTCCTTTACGCTCGACGTGGTCGAGAAAGGCAAGGAGGGCGATGGCAAGGTGGTCGGCGGCTGCGATGGCGGAGCGAAGAGCATCGTGTACAGCCGCGGCGCTGCCTCGCAAGCCAAGGCTTCGGACGAAAAGAAGCCTCAATAAGACTTGTCATTCGCTGCTTGGGCTATTTATCTGCTGTTTTCACAGTGGAGGCAGCAGTCAGTAAGCTGTGCTGGAGCCAACCCTATCCCAACGGTTCGAACAGGTGGCCTTCCACCCGGTCGGCAACCTTGGGAAGATCTTTCTTGGCGTGCTGCAGGAAATGGGGAGCCGTGCGGTGCGCCTCAAGCGCGGCGTCGTCCTTGTACTGTTCGTAGATGAAGAAGCGGCGGGGCTCCGTTTTGTGACGATGCACCTGGTACATGGCACAACCGGGCTCCTTGCGGGAATGCTCGGTCAGCTTTTCAAAGACTGCGGCACATTCGGCTTCATGCCCAACTTTCGCCATCCACGTAACGGCCAACACCACCATCGTTTCGCTCCTTCCCCGCTCACAGGTCAGCTGGGGAAGACATTCTAGGCTTTCTTCGCGGCCGTCTTCAACTCAGAAACGAATTCGTCGACCAGGATGGTATGGTTGCGGTCGGGACCGGTGGAAATCATTCCCACCTTCGCTCCTGCTTCTTGCTCAACGAATGCCAGGTACTCCTTGGCGGTTTTGGGCAGTTTGTTGTAATCCGTGATTCCCTCGGTTGAGGTCTCCCAGCCGGGCAGCTTCTTGTAGATGCACTCGATCTTGTCGTAGCCGCTAGCCTGAGCGGGCACGTCGGACGTGGTCTTCCCGTCGATCTTGTAGCCGACGCAAACCGGAATCTCAGCCAGTTCATCGAGCACATCGAGCTTGGTGATGACCAGCCATGATGTGCCATTGATCATGCCGGAGTAACGTAGCAGCGGCAGATCGAGCCATCCAGTGCGGCGCGGACGCCCGGTGACCGCGCCATATTCGTTGCCGCGTTTGCGCAGGTTGTCGCCGATAGCTCCCTTGTCTTCGCTTGGGAATGGTCCCTCCCCCACTCGAGTACAGTAGGCCTTGCTGATTCCGATCACCGAATTGATGGCATTGGGCGCAACGCCAGTTCCGATCACCGCTCCACCGGACGTGGCGCTCGACGATGTCACAAACGGATAGGTTCCGTGATCGATGTCGAGCATCGTGCCTTGGGCACCCTCGAACAGGATCGACTCACCGCTGTTCAGAGCCTGATTCAGCAAGATTGCCGTATCGCAAACGAATGGCGCGATCTTCTCCGCTGCCTGCGCATATTCCGTATACATCTTGTCGGCGTCGAGCGGTTCGGTGTTAAAGAGCGCATGCGCAATCATATTCTTCTCGCGCACGGCGTTCTCAATGTGCTTCTTGAGCAACTGCAAGTCGAGCAGATCGGCGACACGAAGGCCGCGGCGCCCCATCTTGTCTTCGTACGCGGGACCGATGCCCCGCGAAGTGGTGCCGATCTTCACGCGTCCCGGGGCATTTTCCGCAGCCAATTCGATCATGCGGTGGTAGGGCAGAATGACGTGCGCGCGGTTGGAGACGAACAGATGGCCATCGATCTCCACTCCGGCCTCGCGCAAGGCGCCCGCCTCTTTCAGAAACGCGATCGGATCGAGCACGACGCCGTTGCCGATGACGCTGCGGCAACCGCCGCGCAGCACGCCGCACGGCACCAACTGAAGAACAAATTTCTTGCCCTTGATGATGACCGTGTGACCGGCGTTGTGTCCGCCGGCATAGCGCGCCACGACTGAGAAGTTCTCCGACAACACGTCGACAATCTTCCCTTTGCCTTCATCGCCCCACTGGGCGCCTACGATTACTGCTGTCTTGCCTTTTTTCAATTCCAGCTCCGTCAGGGAAATTTCGAGCACGCAAATGTCTGCGCCGCGCCCGGGGTCGCACACTCTTTGCCCGCAGGGATGCCTTCACTAATAATTACTGGGATCGGAGCGAAGAAGACGTGTACGGATTATTCTAGCTTGTCGAGGAGACGAATAGCAACGCGCAGCGGCAGACCGCCGGCGTCCGCGCGTGATCCGTTCCCCCGCCCGAAGAGCCGCTTCGGTCGAGATGAATTCCCCATCCGCAGATACGATAAGATGGCCTCAGGAGTCCGTTTCGTCGAGGAGGTTCTGTGAAAAAGGTATTTCACTTCGACGCTCCACGTGAGAAATATCTTTGCGATGCTGCGATCCTATGGTGCTTCGACAACCGTTTTGAGCTGGGATTCCGGAAGTTCCTGAAGCGCATCGGTGTCACGAATTCCGACCCCATCAAGATTGCAGGAGGGGCCAAGTGCATGGCATCTCCGGATCATGAATCGGACCGTGAGTTCGTGCTGGAGCAGATCCGCAAATCGATGCGGCTGCACGGGACACGGCGCGTCATCCTGATGCTGCACTCCGATTGCGGCGCGTACGGCGGACTGGCCGGGGGATTCGGCGGAGACGCCGCAGTCGAGGCTGAACATCATGAGCGCGAACTGCAGCGGGCCGCTGCCAACCTGAGGGCAGCAATCCCCGGAGTCGAGGTGCAGGGATATTTCGTGGACTTCGATGGAATCTGGGACGCTGAGATCGGAGCGGCAGAAGAGACGCAAGTAGCCACCGTAGCCTGATGCCAAAATTCGAAAAACATATCTTTGTCTGCGGAAACCAGCGTCCGGCGGGCCATCCGCGAGGATGCTGCGATCCTCTGGCGCAAGCGAAACTGCAAAAACTCTTCAAGCACAAGCTGGCCGAGCGCGGGCTGAAAGGGAAAGTGCGCGCGAACCAGGCCGGCTGTCTCGACCAGTGCGAACACGGCCCGAATATCGTAGTCTACCCGGACGCAGTCTGGTACGGACACGTCACCGAAGCGGACGTCGACGAGATTATTGAGTCGCACATCCTCGGCGGCAAGCCGGTCGAGCGACTCCGCCTGGCAGACTCCTGCCTGAATACCGCGACGTGCGAACACCGCAAACCGAAAGGCTAGGAATTCCAAGGGAGCAAGGGTGGTAGGCGCGGCAGGAATCGAACCTGCAACCGCCGGATTAGAAATCCGATGCTCTATCCGTTTGAGCTACGCGCCCTCGGGGTGCAGAGATATTCTACCCGCAGTCGAAGCGATCCTAAACCGCCTCCTCCAGATGCGCGTCAGAAAATCTGGGAATCGGAGGGAAAAGATGGTGGGCGCTATAGGATTCGAACCTATGACTTCCACCGTGTGAAGATGGCACTCTACCGCTGAGTTAAGCGCCCTACTTGAGTCATTTCATTCAAACATTTGCGCGCAGATTATGCAACTTGCCTCCGGACGACGGAATGGCTGCTGGGCGCCACGATTCGTTTTCCGATCGAAGTTCCGGTGACCATTCGCGGGGTTTCGGCGCGCGCGCTGGCGTGGTAGCCTATCGGCTGCGGGGCAAAGGCGGGCTCGGAAGCTCGCCCGCGCCTTGGCCGCTTCTTCCATCTGTATGGCGCCCGACCCAAAAGCTTCGCGGAAACCTCTATCTCCTTCAGCTGCATGGACTTCCGCGGACTCCCAGAATCCCCAAAGTACGCAACTTCCCAACGGCAACGGGGTTGAAACTAGTGTGAGCACAGCTGCACTTGATCGAGGCATGCTGATGGGTGCGACGACGCCGCAAGCGTCCGCTGCGTTCTCGCCCACGACCGCGGGCGGAGAGTCGCCTTCCGACGCCGAGATCATGCTGCGCGCGAAGGCCGGCGACCAGTCGGCGTTCGATTATCTGGTGCAGAAATATCGCCGTCCGATGGTGAGTTTCATGTACCGGATGGCGCGTAATGCCGCCGCGGCCGAAGATCTGGCGCAGGAAGTTTTCTTGCGGGTGTATCGCTCGCGGGCGAGTTACGAGGCGAGCGCGAAGTTTACCACCTGGCTGTACCGCATCGCCACGAATCTGGCGGTCAACCACGCGCGCGATACGAGGCACGAGCGACCTGAAGTTCAGGTCAGCCTGGACGAACCGGACGAGGAGACAGGCACTACGCTCGAACTGCCTGACGGCAATCTGACGGCGGAACAGGCAATGGTCCGGCGAGAGCGCATGCTGGCGATCCGCAGTAAGGTAGAGGCTTTGCCCGAGCAGCAAAGGCTGGCGGTGATCATGCACAAGTACCAGCAGATGGATTACAAGCAGATCGCGGATGTGTTGAAGAAGAGCGAGTCGGCCACCAAGTCGCTGCTCTTCCGGGCTTATGAAACTTTGCGCGAACAGTTAAAAGAATTTGTTTAGACTGGCCAATGATTTTGAGTGTGAAGCGACAGTGGCGAAGAGAGTGAAGGGGAAGCGGTTATGAAATGCGATGAAATTCGAGAACGGATGCCCGAGGTGGCCGCTGGGTTCAGTGAGCCCACGGTGGATGAAAACAAGCATCTGGAAAGTTGCGGAGCTTGTACGGAACAGTTGAAAGCGATGCGCTCGACGATGGTGCTGCTTGATGAGTGGCAGGTTCCCGAGCCGTCGCCATACTTCGACGTGCGTTTGCAGGCTCGCTTGCGCGAGGAGATGGCAAAACCGCAAGCGGGCTGGATGCATTGGTTCCGGCGTCCGGTTTTGGCGGCAGCACTAACGGTGATTATGGGAGTTGGAGTGGGACTGCTCGTTACTCGCGGCAGGGTTTCCGATCCGGGACCGCCAGTGGCGGAAGTGGGCACGGCGGTAAGCGACTTGCAAACTTTGGAAAAGAATCACGAGATGTATTCGGATTTCGAGTTGCTCGATGATCTGGATCTGCAGCAGGATGTGGCAGCGAATCCGTAGAAGGTTCGCGCCGGTTGTGACGGGAATGCACGGAAGCACGGCGAAGGGCAAAGAAACAGGCGGGGAAAATGAGGCGGGGAAGATATAGAGCGGATTGGCTGGCGGCCGCCGGATTGGCGATCGCGTTGGCGATTCCTTTACCCTGCCTGGCGCGTGGAAGCGCTTTCCATTGGGCTCAGCAGCGGCATGCCGCTCCGCCTCCGCCGCCACAACATCAGCAACCAATTCGGCAACCCGAGGCCCAAGTGCAGGCGCGCCCGCGACAGGCCGGACATGCTGGCGATTGGCTGCGGCGCTACAAAGATTTGCCTCCGGCAGAGCAAGAGCGAGCCCTGCAAAATGATCCCGCATTTCGCCGTTTGCCGCCGGAACGGCAGCAGATTCTGCGGCAGCGGTTGCAACATTTCTCGAACCTGCCTCCGCAGCAACAATTGCGCATGCTCAACCGCATGGAGACCTGGGAGCACCTGACGCCCGAGCAGAAACAGCAGGCACGTCAGGTTTATGGGCAGTTGCGCCAACTGCCGCCGGATCGCCAGCGTCAGGTCGTCACGGCCGTCCGCGACCTCCGGGCGATGCCGCTCGATCAGCGCGAGCAGGTGATCGATTCTCCACGCTTCAAAAGCAACTTCTCCGACCAGGAACGCGAGATGATTCGAGGGGCTGCTCGACTACCGCTGGCTCCAGCGGAAGGCGGGGAGAACGAATCGCAGCAGTAGCGGAAACGGCTCTCAGTTCTCGGGTTGAGAATCCCAAAAAATGAAAAGCAGGCTTCAACGCCAGAGCTGAGCGCTAGTTCATCAGCGCCAGCATGCGGCGGATCGAGATGGACATCTGGCGGATCTCGTCCGCGTCAGACGCTTTCGGCGACATCTTCAGGTATTCGTCCAAATCTTCTGCGGCAAGCCGGTGCAATCCCATGCTGTAACGCAGGAGGGCGCGCTGCTTCAGGTCTTCAGCGGATTGCGGATAGATCACCAGGATCAGGTCAGCGACCGGCAGCGCCTTGCGGAAGTTACGCGTGGAAAGATAGACAGTCTTGAGGTTGTTGAGCATCCGCGTAAGAATCTGGCGGCGGCTGATGGGATGAAGGAACTCCGGCCGCAAGCTCATTTCCCCGGAGTAGATTTCGTCGAGGCGGCTCTGACAGTCCTGGCGGGTGAGAACGTCGCCCCGATTGAAGCAGTCGATCAGCGTTTCCTGGCCGTCATGGCCGTAGTGCTTGAGCAGGAAATGCCCAGGCATGCCGACACCGGCCAGCGAAAAGCCGACGCGCTTGGCGACTTCCATGTAGACGATCGACAGCGTGATGGGAATTCCGAGGCCACGGTCGAGCACATCGTTCAGGAAGGAATTGCGCGGGTCATAGTAATCCTCGCGATTGCCACGCAAGTTCAGTTCCTCAAAGAGGACGAGGTTCAGGGCTGCGCGCGCAGGTTGCAGATCAGGATGTGGAACCAGAGCGGCCACACGGCGCGCCAGTTGCTCCATGCGCGAGGCATACTTTTCGATATCCAGATTGGGATATTCCGTGCGGGCGATGACGAGCGCGGCACGAATCAGGTCAATTTTCTCGTCTTCAATTTCAGGCGCCACGAAGACGGAGAAGGTCTCAATCAACTCGGATGGGACCGTGTAACGCACAGATTGATGCTAGCAAAGGTCAGCACGCAAAGAATTGGCCCGGATGGGCCATGGGCTGGCACTTTCGGCTATGCCAGCCGGTTATGAGCGCAGCATATTGCGGGCGATGAAGAATACGTTGGCCGGGCGCTCCCCCAACCGCCGCATGAAATAGGGGTACCATTCCGAACCAAAGGGGACGTAGACCCGCATGCCCCAGCCATCCTTCACCAGCTTCTGCTGCAGGTCGCGGCGGATTCCGTACAACATCTGAAACTCGAAGGACTCGCGGGCAATCTTTTCGCGGATGGCGAAGGCTTGCGCTTCACGGATGATGTTCTCGTCGTGAGTCGCCATACCATGATAAATGCCGCTCTTCATCAGAATCTTCATCAGCTTGATGTAGTTGGCGTCCACGTCGGCTTTACTTTCGAAGGCGATGGTCGCGGGCTCCTTGTACGCCCCTTTGCACAGGCGGATGCGGATGCCTTCCGACAACAGCTTTTCGACATCACTCTCGGAGCGCTTCAGATAGGCCTGGATGACAGTTCCGACGCTGTTCTGATTCCCGGGCATGCGGTGGAGTTCGTGAACGAAATCGAGAGTGCGCTGGGTGTAGGGAGACCCCTCCATATCGACGCGCACAAAGCCCGGCGGGTTCATGGAGGCCGCCTTGGTTACCAGACCGGCAACGATCTCGCGCGCCAGTTTCTCGTCGACATCGAGGCCCATATGGGTCAGCTTCAAACTGATGTTGGCGTTGATATGGTTGGCCGCGATGGCATCGAGAATCTGGTGGTACAGCTGGGAACTGTGACGAGCCTCGTCAGGGTTGGTAACGTTTTCGCCGAGGTTGTCGATGCTGACGCTCATTCCGGCTCGATTGACCGCCTGGGTAACACGCACGGCGTCAGCGATTTCTATGCCGGCAACGAAGCGGCCGGAAACACGGCGTCCGATGGAAGACCGCTCAGCAAAATTGCGCAGAGAACGATTTTCAGAAAGATGAACGAAGAACGCCCTTAGCATGAAGTACCTGCCGGGTCGAGAAGGATATAAAAAGGAGTGCCGATCACTTGTAGGAAGACCACAGAAATTTGTATCACAAGTGTGGATTTTGAGGGTGTGACCGGCGTACGGGCTAGGGCAAGAAAGACCTCAACCACGAAGGACACTCACCACGAAGGACACGAAGGTCCACGAAGGAAACGCCAAGAAACACCTCCGGGCCGGCTTCGCGTCCTTCGTGGTAAAGATTCGGACATCTTTGTGCAGCGTGACCGCCTCACCAGGTGTAGTGAGCTGTGTATGTAATGATCTTCTCCTCGTCGGGAGCAATGGTCACGGGAAATTCGATCGTCTGGCTGTCCTTCTTCTGGTAGTCGTCGGATTTCGAAACGATCTCCCAGTTCTTGCCGCGATATAGATGCTCGACAACACGCACTTCCACGGCTTCTTTCTTGTGGTTGCGGACTTTAATCTGGAACGTCTCCGTGGCCGCACTCTTGCCCGGTTCGACGGTGTAGTTCGTGCGGTGGCGTTCTCCAGTGAGGTCAAACGAGTTGCCGGTGTAGATGCGGATGGTTTCATCCTTGGGCGTATGGTCGATCGTGTTCTCTCCGGTGAATTCGACCTGGCCATCGTCGTTGCGGCGGTAGAAGCGTACCCGGCCTTTCGGCAACGGCATACCCAGATGATTCGCCTGTGAATTGACGAACTCGCGCATCACCCAGATCTTGGGATTAGATTCGGTGCCGTACGAGTGATCGTTGCGGATGTTTTCCCAGTTCCATCCGTTGTAGCGGTTGGGATCGATCTTGGCCCCATCGTAAATGTAGACCTGCTTCGTGGTGACGCCGGAGGCATGGATGAACTCGACCTGCTTGGTTTCGCGGTCGCGCAGCGTCGTGGTGCGTTCCAGCGTGTAGAGGTGGTATTCATCGAAGGCCTTCTCGGTGACCGGCGGACCTGATACCTCCGCAGCCATTTGAGCTGCTCGCATGACGACTCCCCCGACCGCGCCCGGCTGAAGCTTGTTCACATCGCCGGCCATCAGCTTGATTCGAGCGTTTTCGAAAGTGCGGCCGGTCTGGTTGTCCATGGTGATCCAGCCGATGACATCAACGAGGTCTCCCCTCTCGGGCGCGACAATGTTGTAGTCCGCCTGCCAGCTCATGCCGCCGGTGACGTACGAGAGCTCCGCCGGAAACCTACCAGCCTTATCGGTGGCGAGCAGCCATTCGAGGCGAGGCTTGAGGATGGTGTCATCGGTCAGGCTGGGGAAAATCGGCGTGCCGGGAAGACTGAACCGTAACTGGCCATTGACCTCGATGATCGGCTGGCCGGTGGCGCCCGCCACGGCCATCTGCTGCTGGTAGTAGGTCTGCCCGTAGCGGCCCATCGCAAAGTCACTGTGAGGCGTGTATCCACTGCGAATGACTTTCCCCTTGACGATCTGCATCGTCGGGCCTATGCCCACTTCAAAGTCAATCGTCTTGCCCTCATAGAGCGAAAGCAGCAACGCTTCCGAAATGGGATCGGCGCGGTAGTTCTGCTCCAGCACGTGCAGGCTATGTTTGCCGGCAGGATCGCGCAAGATCACCGAGTCGGGCTCGAGGTGCATGGTAATGTCGCTGACGTTGATCATGTTCTCGCCGGATTTCAGATCGAGGGGAAGCTCCTGGCGGACGACAGCGAAGTCCGCGTTATAAATCGTGAGCGAGGGTTGGGATGTCTGCTGCGCGAACAGGCTGCCGCAGAAGACCAGAAGACAGACGAAGTGAGCTTTCATTGAATAGCCTCCGGATGTGCGCCTGAGCAATGTTCCACGAGTACCGAAGCCAGTTGAGAAAGCTCGGCTTCCCAATGCAACTCAGGCTAGCAAGATTAGAACGGCATGAGCGGTGACTCTTGCGGGGATGAAGGCCAACGCTTTGGTAACCGAGGCCGAGGTTACTCAGCCCCAACAGCCAGCACAAAGAAGCAGGAAAGGCTTCGAACGGAGATTACTTTCTCGGTCATTGAGGATCGAACTTGACTTCAATCGACTCCTTCGTTTCATGAGCCGCAGGCTCGAACTTCCAATGGCCAACAGCCGTCACGGCGCTCTGTGTAAGGATCGGATGTCCGCCCTTCACGTCGATTGACTTCACCGTTCCATTCGGTGCGACGCGGGCTTCGAGCTTCACGACTCCCCGAAGGTTCATGGATTGGGCCAAAGTCGGATATATGGCTGGAGTCTTGATCAGGACTTTCCTGGAACCATCAGAAGAGTCTTGAGCTCGGGATTGAGTCGAAACAGAAACAAACGCGGCAGCAAGGAGCACGAGTCCGCACGCACCCTGCCGCATCAGGGTCTTCATAGTAGGGAGAGTCTAAGGGACCGCTCATCTTGGGAGGAAGATGACCGAGGTAACGGTAAACCAATTATGGAGATCTGAACGTCTGCAGGTACTCCTATTTGCCCTGCTCCTCCAAGAACTTCTCCACTTCGATCGCCGCCATGCAGCCGGTTCCCGCGGCGGTGATCGCCTGGCGATAGCGGCGGTCCTGCACGTCGCCACACGCATACACGCCGTGCACCTTCGTGAACACGTAGTTGTGAGTCTTGAGGTAGCCGTCGGCGTCCATGTCGAGTTGCCCGGCAAACATCTTCGCGTTGGGCTCGTGGCCGATGCCGAGGAACAGCGCGCTGGTCGGGAAATCCCAGACCTTGCCGGTTTTCACCTCGCGCAATTTGAGGCCAGTGACTTCTTTGTGGTGAACGTCGTACACATCCTCTACTACGGTATTAAGCAGGAACTGAATTTTCGGGTGCTTCTGCGCGCGCTCGAGCATGATCTTTGATGCGCGGAAGGCATCGCGGCGATGAATGATGGTCACCTTGGTCGCGAAGCGGGTGAGGAAGATCGCTTCCTCCATAGCGGAATCGCCGCCGCCAACAACGACAATGTCTTTCCCCGAAAAAAAGAAGCCGTCGCACGTCGCGCACGAAGAGACGCCGTGGCCGATCAGCTGTTGCTCGTGGGGCAGGCCCAGCCACCGCGCCGAAGCGCCGCTGGCAATAATCAGGGTCTGGGTATGAATCTGATGAACACCGAGGTGCAGCAGAAACGGACGTTGGCTGAGATCGGCGCTCGTGAGGTGCGCCATGCGATATTCCGCGCCGAAGCGTTCGGCCTGCTTGCGCATGTTCTCGACCAGTTGCGGGCCCATGATTCCTTCGGGAAATCCGGGAAAGTTCTCGACGAGCGTGGTCATCGAGAGCTGTCCGCCGGGCTCGTGGCCTTCAATGACCAGCGGCTTCAGGTTGGCGCGCGCCGTGTAGAGAGCGGCAGTGTGTCCGGAGCACCCGGACCCGATGATGACAACTTCTCTGGTTTCGCTCATGGATTCAGTGGCTGCAGATTAGATGGCTGATTTCAGATTTTGATGCAAGCGTCACAGGGCTTTAACCACGAAGGACACGAAGATTCACGAAGGAATTCATCTGTATGGTTTCCTTTGTGTTCTTCGTGGTTCATGCTTTTTCTCTCGCGCCCATCACTTCTTTTCTACGGGCTCTTTCTTTTTGCTGGTCGGCGCAGCCTTTGGCTTCGACTCCGTACTGATGTTGGCCAACTCCTCCGGCACAATCTTCTTCACTCCCAGCAGTCTGCGATAGTTCGCCAGCACCTCAGACGCGCTGCGGAACAACGGTTCGTAGGCGCTTTGATCCGGCACGGGACCGCCTTCGTTCCCCAAGCATCGCGCCAGCGCCACCGAAGACTTGCCGAAGCGCTCTAATCGGACGCGGTTGGCCGGCGTATTCGACCCGAGCATCGCCTCGGAACTCGTGACTGACGAAGCACTGTCTTCCAACGAAACCTGAATCAGGTCCTTGGGATCGCGTACGTGCAAGACCAGCGTCTCGATCATGTTCTGCCCATCGTTGCTGAAGGAGTACTGCACGCTGGAGAACAGCGCCTGCACCGAAAACTCGCGGCGTATGCGCACGTAACTCGCAACCGATGGCTCACCCGCAACATGTCCGGCCTGTCCGGCCGCCATAAAGCTCGGCATGTCGGTCAGTGTCGAGCGTCCGCGGGAGACTTCGAAATCGGCGCCGAACAGCGGCTCCTTTGGGACGCGGGCAAGCGCCGAAGCAATTTCCTTTTGCTCCTCGGCGGAAGGGGAACACACGTTCAGCATGTTGACTTTCACCTGGGGCTGAGCCGACTGCGGATTGGCAGGCGACTCCTGCGCCGCGCTCCACCGCGGCAGGGTCAGCGCGAGAAAACAACTCAAGATAGTGGAAGCGGGAATTCCAGGGAACATTCTAGGCACCCCGGAATTCTAAATGAGAAGGCGCGGAATTCTAAATCCAAAACCTTGCGGCGTGGTTCGCGAGAGCCCGCCGGAACGTCGTAGAATCTTCTTATGGCAAATCTGACGTTGGTGTATGGCATGAGGCTGTTGCCGTCTGAGGACGTGGCCGAGGTCGGGCAGGCTCCCGTGAAACTCACGAATGGCCGGGAAGCCCACGTCACTATGCACGTACTCGAAGGCAGCAAGGAAGATATCGAAAAGCAGTTGCGCACGAGTCTGGAAGCGTTCTTCGATCTCTATCCTGAGATCTGAGCGGCGGTGATTCGCCGGTGAGATGGAACGGTCCATCGCCGTATAATCCTAACTTTTGCAGCGAGTCCGACGAACAGTATGCAACGGTCCTATTCAGAATTGCGTGATCGGCTGATCAAGTCCGATTTGTGGCCTCAAGGCCGCATGGCCCGTCTGGCTTGCTATTTGGCGGGGATGGCGGCCGTACTCTTCGGGCTGCAGAAGTTACTGGGGATGTTCGCCAAATCCTGGGGCGAACACTTGGGCGGATGGGTTGCGTTTCTTGTCTTCATCGCGGCAGTTCTTTTTTCGGTTCTCGCCTTCCGCTGGCTGAGGAGGAGAATTCTTTGGCGGCTACGCAACCGGCTTATCGTCACCTATGTCTTCATCGGCGTTATTCCCGTGATCCTTCTGGTCGCGATGGCGGGTTTCTCGATATTTCTGTTCGCCGGACAGTTCGCCAGCTATGTAGTGATTTCGGAACTGAATGCTCAACTTCGCAGCGTGGAAGCCGTCAACGCCGCCATCGGCAATGAACTGGCGGCGAGTCTGGCGCGTGGGAATACGGCCACTGCAGAGTCACTCTCCGGCTTGAAGAAACGCGACCGAGCCTGGGGACGGCGGCAAGTGCAGGCCTGGCAAGCTACCAAACCGTTGCCTCTCTCCACCGACTCCCCGGTGGTGTCCTCATTCTCGTATCCCACTTTTTTCGACAAAAGTGACAATACGTACGCCAAAGAGCTGCGCGAAGGCAAACCATTTCACGAGATTGTGAGCGACCATGGCAAGTTGTACCTCCGGGTTGTCTCGGTTCTACCCACTCGCTCAAGTTCACTTACCGTCGTCACGAGCGAACCGCTTGACCAGGATCTGATCGGAAAAATCGCCGCCGATTTAGGTGAAATTACTCTCTACTCAGGTACCCCTCCCGACGAATCACCCGGACAGGCCAATCCGGCCGGAGACAAAGACGCTGGGTCAAAGAAGACCTATTCCTTCAACGCGAAGAGTACAAACGGGGTATCCGTTACGCAAACCTCCGGCGGGCAGACCTCCAAGGAAGATCTGCCTCCCACGTTCGTCGTCGGTGCGCCCCCGCAACCCGTGAATTTCATGGATATGGAAATTCCATTCGTCACTCCTCTTCAGGTTGTCGATTGGAATTCGGGCTCCCCAGAACGGCAAAGCTCATTGCTGAAAGTCAGGACCAGGCCGTCCAAACTTTATGGACATTTGTTTCTGGCGCTCGGCGCGTTTGCCGGGTTGGTGGTCGATGCCCTGATCGCCGTGGGAATTTTCTTTGCCGTCATCGAATTGATCGCGCTGATTATTGGAACGCGAATGACCCGCACGGTAACAGCCGCTGTGGCGCAGCTTCACGAAGCCACCAAGCACGTGGACCGCGGCGATTTTAGCCACCGCATTCCCGTGAAATCGAGCGACCAGTTGGCGGATCTGGCGATCTCGTTCAACTCGATGACCGCTTCCATCGAGAAGCTGATTCAGGAGCAGAAAGAGAAGCAACGCCTGGAAAATGAACTGGCGATCGCGCAGGAAGTGCAGGCTCAGTTGTTTCCGCGCCAGGTTTCGGAACTCGAGTCGCTCGAGGTGCATGGATTCTGCCGTCCCGCGCGCACGGTCAGCGGAGACTATTACGACTTTCTGACGGCCAGTTCGCACAAGTTGATTCTGGCGGTCGGCGACATCAGCGGGAAAGGAATTTCCGCCGCCTTGTTGATGGCGACCATCCACTCGGCCGTTCGCGCCTACAGCGTGGAGAATCTGCCCCAGATGCGCGAACCGGTGGCCGTCGGCGCGGTTAGTGGTGCGGGTCGAGTCTTGGCAGCCTGGCCCGAAGGGGTGGAGGTTTCTCCCGGAGCCCTGCTCAGCCTGCTCAATCATCAACTTTACGAAAGCACCCCGCCGGAGAAGTACGCCACGCTCTTCCTCGGAATCTACGACGGACGCTCGCACCGCCTGACCTATAGCAACGGCGGACATCTGCCTCCCATTTTGATTGGGAAAGATGGAGCGATCCGCAGGCTGGAAGCTGGAGGCACCGTCGTGGGTCTGTTCGACAATATGACTTACGACGAGGGCTCGGTCCAAATGCATCCCGGGGAAATCTTCCTGGCCTACAGCGACGGCGTAACTGAACCGGAGAATGATTTCGGTGAATTCGGAGAACAACGCCTGATTGATCTGGTCCGCGACAACCGGAGCATGCCTCTTCCACAAATCAGCCAGATCGTGACCATGGCAGTGGACACGTGGATCGGCGATAACGAACAACCCGATGATGTGACTCTGGTTTTGGCCAGGGCGCGCTAGCATTGCGAGGCATCGTAGCCTTGGGTCACAGAGGAGATCGCGTGCTGGCCGCTATTTTCCACAGACTGTGCTGTATTGACAGAATCGGCACCATGAAATAACTTTGGTGCCTCGGTGGTTCAAGGTTTGAACGCGGGGGTAGCATAACCACGGCAATGCGCCGGGGCTCCATCCCGGAGATGACGGTTCGAAACCGTTCCTCCCGCCCCAGTTCTTTCGAATGAGGCCTAACGGCCTCATATTTTTTGCCTCTTCCATCGCCCCTGCTTGAACAGAATGGCGCTCGCACCGGCGATGGCCGCCTCGGCGATCACAATCGCCCAAAATGCTCCGCTCGACTCCATTCGCCTATGAATCGCCAGCCAATAGGCAAGTGGAATCTCGAGTAGCCAGAAGCCAAAGAAATTTACGACGGTGGGAGTGATGGTGTCCCCCGCACCATTGAACGCCTGCAGCATCACCATGCCGTAGGCGTATCCGATATTGCCATAGCTCAAGATGCGCAGGCAGGACGCAGCCAGCGGCACCACGTCCGCGTCACTCGTAAATAGACGCACCACGGGCTCTGCGAACAAGACGAAGACGACTCCCACGGTACCCAGGAATAACATGTTGTAGAGTCCGGTGCGCCACACCGCCTTTTCGGCGCGATCCGGCCTGCTCGCTCCCAGATTTTGGCCGACTAGCGTGGCGGCAGCGTTGCTCAAGCCCCACGACGGCAGAATCACGAAAATCACAATCCGGATGGCGATCGTGTAACCGGCAAGAGCGGCCGCGCCGAAAATGCTCACGATGCGCACCAGCCCGATCCAGCTGGTGTGCGCGATCGCGAACTGCAGAATTCCGGTCAGCGAAACCCGGACCAGCCGCCACAAAACGTCCAGGCGTACGTGCAGCTGCCGCGTCAAGATGTGAATCCGCTCTGTCCCTTTCAGCAGGCGGTAGAACTGGTAGATCACTCCGATGCTGCGCCCGATGAATGTAGCCAAGGCCGCACCCGTTACGCCCAGCCGCGGGAAAGGCCCCCACCCGAAGATGAGGCAGGGATCAAGCACCAGATTGATGATGTTCGACACCCACAGCAGGCGCATGGCGATGGCTGCATCTCCCGCACCACGGAATATCGCGTTGTTCAGGAATAGCAGCAGCACCGCACAACTGCCCCCCAGGCAGATTCTGGTGTACCCACTGCCCACCGCAACAATCTCCGAAGAGGCTCCCATCAATCGCAGCAGGCGCGGAGCCAACAGCAGACAAGGCAGTCCAATCGCCAGCGAAACAATGAGTCCGAGCGCAATGGCCTGGACCGCGGCAACGGCCGCACCCTCGGGATCTTTTTCCCCGATACGGCGCGCCACCATCGCTGTGGTCGACAAACTAAGTCCCATACCCACAGCAAACACCAGGCTCAGCATCGATTCCGTGAGTCCGACGGTCGCCACGGCATTGGCCCCGAGGCGTCCCACCCAGAGCACGTCCACGACGGCGAACAACGACTCCAGCACCATCTCTAAAACCATGGGCACAGCCAGCAGGAGAATGGCGCGGTTCAAACTTCCTGCGGTGTAGTCCTGATGAGAACCGCGGACCGCCTCCACCAGCGAAGACCATAGCGAACGCTGCGGCTGGGCAGCAGTAGAAATCGCTTCCATAAAAACCCTAAGCTTTCTGCACCGCGTCCCGCGAGTGCGGGAGGAAGCGGTGCATTCCCAATGAAAAATGAAAATCGATCAGAGAGCCCACCCGGCGGCGGGCCAAACGGGATGGCGAATTAGCGCGGGTCGAACATCGAGGTTCCTCAGCTTGGTTCGGCTCGATTGCGGTTCCCACAGAACCGAACAGCGTGGATTCTACGCCAAGTTCCGGGCCGCTGCCAACAAAAACAGGAGCGGCGGACGGTCGGAGGTCCATCCACCGCTTCCTCAGGAGGTATGAGTGATGTTCGCTGGAACCATGCTAGTCCCGCGTCGCGCCTGGGCGTGAGATCACCAAAGTACTTTTTCGAAGGCTATCTGCTCACGGTATCCAGTTTCGGGAAGCGTCCCAATCCGGGAATCGCAGCTTCTTACTTCTTTGGCAGCACTAATACGCGCGCCGAAGCGGCTCCGTTCTTTAACATGCCGCCAAGAATCACCGGACCAAGCGGCGTCGATAGCACGCCCCGACCGTCGGTGCGCACGTCAAAAGTGTCCTCGGTAATCGTCTCCCAACGGCCGCCGTGCATTTCGAAAGCAAACGTTACCGGCGAAATCTCGGGAACTTTGCCCTCTGGATCCAAGCCTCTGAAGTCGTGCAGAGTTGTCGTGCCTCCCGAGAAAAAAATCCTGTGATCATGCATCCCCGCGCCCCCCACGATTCCGAACCTCCCCGGCCCCGGATGGGCGGGCAGTTTGCTCCACTCGATTTTGTCGGGATCTTTGTGGTCGATCTTGCCCATCCAGCACTCGTCGGACACGACGTACGATTTGCCACCGGCCGGATCCTTCTTGGCGCCATCGACGAAGACGATGGTCTCATCCGCCAAGCCACCAGCATGACCGAAGACGGGAGCTCCGGGAAACGGCGTGGCCTGGCTCCAGGTATTCCTCTCGGCGTCGTAGACCTGAACGTTATTGACCGGGCCGTTTTTCGATTTGCCACCCACCAGATAGATGAAGCGGTCGTGAATCACGCCGATCACCGCGCTGTCCACTGGGACGGGAATGTCCGCTGCACGATACCAGCGATGGTCTTCGGGCACGAAGGAGTTGACATCCGCGACCGTCGTCTCAACTCCCTGACCGTCGATGGTGTATCCCCCGAAAACAAAGACCTGTCCCTTGACGCCAATCGCGGAGGCAGCCAGGCGGCCAGCAACTCCCGGCACCGGGCGACTTTCAATCCATTTCCCTGACTTGAAGCGCAGAACGTACATTTTGGCGGAGATGTCGTCCCAGGTTTTCTTGGCGCCGATGCCCATGAGCGAATAGATCTCGAGCCCATTCTGGAGTGATGCGACCGCGTTGTTGGAGACCGCGACGGGCATGGGTGGAATCTTCCCTTGATCGGCCGCCAGCAGGAACACGGCACACAGCACCGGGACGAGGAGAATGGGGAGTTTTTTCATTGGTGAGATATTACGACTAAGGTCCGCGCGGCGGCAAAAACGGTTTTCCTAGAACCAGGTTTTGCGCCGGTATTCCCGGTATGCATCCCCAAAGGCAGCTTCCAGGACACGAGCCTCGCGGCGAGCACGGATCGTCTGTCCGAGGATCGCGGCAGCCAGCACCAGCCACCCCTCAGGCCGCCCCAGGATCAGGATCATCCCCATGATCATTACCATGCCGAACACATAAATTGGATTGCGGATTTTCGAATAGAGTCCGGTGGTCACGAGTTTGTGAGCTTCCGCCTTTACCGAGAACGAACCGCCAAGTTGGTAGCGGGCCACCACAATGCAGCTCAACCCCACAACGACCAGCACCGTTCCGATGTAGCGGGTCGCTCTCCAGGGACCGGACCACCTGATCAGAAACCACAGCACACCCACTGCCGCCACAATCTGGATGCCGCTGAAGGCGTAGATATGTCGCTTTTCCATCCCAATTCGATATCGTCTGGTTTATTTCACCAACCCCTGGCGCACACCGTGAATGAAGTCGGTGTAAGCGGGCGTTTGTCCAATACCGCGCATGAGAGTGGCGATCTGCCCGCGATGATAAGCCGAGTGCAGGACCACGTGAGTGAGGACGTCGACAATCGTGCTCGTCCACTGCTCGCCTTTGCTGTTCTTGTAAGTGATGGACTGGGAGACGTCGCCGGCGGTGATCAAATCAAGAAATTCGAGCCAGAGCCGGCCCAGTTCGGCTGCCTCCGCCTCACACTGCGCCAAATCCGGCTCGGGCCATACCGGCACGCTCTGCGGTTGCCGCTTCAACCGTTCCATCCACACTCGCTCGGCGGCCAGAATATGCGAGATCAGCTGTAAAGAGCGCTCGTTGGGACCGCCATTGGTTCGGATCGCATTCAAGACTTCCCGGTTCGCCCATTCGTCGTAGGCAAATTCCCGGCGCAGATAGTCAGCAAGATTCACTCAACAGCCTCCCTCGCGTTCCTTTGTGCGACTCAACCACTCTAATCGGTTACGCCAGCCGCAGGCAAAGTTGTAACGATCCTTTCACATTTCAGGACTACACTGCTCTGGTTGAGTTGCGCCAAGTCTGAGAATGCCCCGGAAATCGCCAGCGTCACGAAATACCGCAGCTGAGGGAGAGGGTGCGGCCCCTCGTCCGGCTAAAACTGCGCCGGATCCGAAACTGGGCGGGCCCGACGATCTGGCGCGGCTCGCGCTAAAGGCTTGCCTGATCGCGCGCGATGCTGCATTCAACGTCCACGATCTGCTCACCCATTCGTCCCGCATGGCATTTCTGGCCATTAAGGATTGCGAGAAAGAGCTCGACTTAATCGAGAGGCAGATTGACGAGCGCTTACCCGCGGCCATTACCCGCGTGAGTGAAGCCCGAGCGCGCCAATTGCTTTCCAGTTTAAAATCCACCACCGACCTCGAACGTATCGGCGACCTGGTCATGAGCGTCGCTATGCGGGTGCAGGCTCGCACTTCGAAAATGGCTGGATCCGATGTGCGTCAACTCGTTGAAATGTCGTCGGTGTTGCGCGACATGCTCGAACTGGTTCACCAGGGATTCTCGACGCTCGATCTGGAGTGTGCCCGCAAGGTGTTGCAGATGGACAAGGAAATCGACCGCGTCTGCCATGGGCTCTTCCAAAAGCATTTGGCCGAGACCGTGGCGCAAGGCGATACTACGGGCTTCGATGTGATTCTGATGGCTCAGGCCCTGGAACGCGCCGGCGACCACACCACGAACCTTGCCGAAGATCTCTACAACCTGATCGAGGGCCGCAGCCTGCGGCATGTACCTAAGAAGAAGGCCGCGAACTAGGTACCGAGTACTTTCCTTTACAAATTCATCGTTCGTTAACACGGGGGAAACATTCGCGCAACATTTGCCCCATACAGTCTTGAAGAGAATCCTCCCCCTTTGGAAGTCCCGTGACTTCGTGGGGCCTGACGTGAAGAATGCAACAACCAGTCGAATTCCACGAACGATCAGGGAACTCGAGCAGCCCTGCTGCGTTCCGTCCCATCATTTTTGTAGTCGAAGACGATGAGGACATCGCCCGCCTGATCTCTCACAATCTGCAGGCAGCGGGATTCGAGGTGCAGAGCTTCGTCAGCGGCGCTTCGGTGCTCACCGAGGCGATACGGGAAATGCCGGTTCTGTTCTTGCTTGACGTGATGCTGCCGGGAACCGACGGCTTCGAACTGTGCCGCCACATCCGCCAAACCGCAGCCCTCTCGGCGATTCCCATCATCTTTCTCACCGCGAAGACGGCAGAGGCCGACCGCGTCAAGGGATTAGAACTGGGCGGCGACGATTACATCACTAAGCCTTTCAGTCCGCGGGAACTGGTCGCCCGCATTCGCAGCGTGCTGCGCGGCTTGGGCAACGCACCCGCGGTCGGCGAAGTGCTCCGGCTGGGCGAGCTTGAAATTGACGTCTCGTCCATGACCGTTCAGGTGCAGGGCCGCAATGTGCTCACGACGGTGCGCGAATTTCGCGTGTTGGAATATCTAGCCACGCATCGCGGCCGGGTTCTGACGCGCGATCAACTGCTCGACGCGGTCTGGAAGGAAACTCCTTTTGTCACTCCGCGGTCCATCGACGTTTACATCCGCCGCCTGCGCGAGAAGATTGAACTCGATCCCCGCCATCCTCAATACCTGAAGACGCTGCGCGGCATCGGGTATCGTTTCGAAGTGCCCAAATAGCCGCAAGAAAATTGGCCACCGATCTACACGGATTCGCACGGATCAACGCCAGCAACGCTCCGGTTTATCCGCGATTATCGGTGAAATCCGTGGCCTGTAATGAAGTTCAAGAGATGCGATTCCCTACATCCACTCTTTTCACCCACGTTCCCCCCGCGTCGTTTATTCTGCCTACATCCTTACATGGCCTCCAACAATCCCAAGCCGCTCTGGAAAGCCGACGACCAGCAGGCACGCCTAGCCGAATTGATTGCGAATTCCGATGAACCGGCGAAAGATAACCCGCTGAGGCGCGACGTTCGCTCCCTGGGAGCGATCCTCGGGCAGGTGCTGGTGGAGCAGTCCGGACAGGAATTATTTGACTCCGTGGAAGAGTTGCGGCGATTGCTCATCGAGCATCGCGAGACGGCGCGGCAGAGTCCGGAGCAAGCCTCTTCGTCGGAACTGATGCTCAAGGCGCAAGAAATCGTCTCCGGCATGGACTTGTCCCATGCATACCAGGTCACCAAGGCTTTTGCGACGTACTTCGAACTCACCAACCTGGCCGAAACCAACCACCGCCAGCGCCGCCGCCGTGCCGGCAAACTGGATCGTGAACATCCTCCGCTTCCCGGCTCGTTTCGGGGAACGCTGGCACGCATGAAAGAGGCTGGCATCTCGGCAGCCGACGCCATCGCCGCACTCAACCAGATAGAGGTTACGCCGGTCTTCACAGCCCATCCGACCGAGGTCGCCCGGCAGACCGTTCTGCTCAAGCGCCGCCGCATCGCTCAGGAACTGGAACGCCTTGACCGCCTTCCGCTCACGTCGGAGGAAGCGGAGGACTGTGAAAACAACATTCGCGCCGAAGTCACGTCAGTCTGGCAGACGGACGAAGTCCGCATGGCGAAACCCACGGTGGACGACGAGATCCGCATGGGACTGCGCTATTTCCGTTTCTCGTTATTCGCCTCGCTGCCCAGGCTCTATGACGAAATTGTGGAATCGTTCCGCGACATTTATGGAATAGTTCTCAACGAGTCTTCCGTTCCCAACGTCGTTCATTTCGGATCATGGATTGGCGGTGATCGCGACGGCAATCCACTGGTAAAGCCGGAGTGCATTCGCGATGCCCTCGACATGGCGCGAGCCCTGATCTTGCGCGAATACCTGGACAACGTGGAGGCGCTGAGCGATCGTCTGAGCTCCTCACGCCGTCAGACTTCGGTTTCGGAAGAATTACTCGCGCGGCTCAGGCAGTACGAGCGCACCATTCCGGGTGTGCATCTGGCGTGGGGTCCCGACAATCAAGCAGAAAGCTATCGCCGTTTTCTTTCCTACATGTTCCACCGGCTGCAGCGGACTCGCGATGGGGCGGAAACACCGGGCTCCTACCGCGATGCGACAGAGTTTGAACAGGATCTTCTGCTTGTCTGGAATAGCCTGATCGCCCACCGCGGCGAACGTTTGGCTCGAACCTACATCGGCTCGCTGCTGCGAATGGTACGGAAGTTCGGCTTTCATCTGCAGACGCTCGACATCCGTCAACATGCGCGAGTGCATGCGCAAGTTCTCAAGGAACTTGATGGCACGCCGCCCCCCGTTACGGAATCCGCTGCAGTAATCGAATTGCTCGAAACGTTCCGAACCATTGCGCAGGTCAAGCGAACGTATCCGGCGCAATCCATCCGGAACTACATCATCAGCGGCGCGGAATCTGAAAATGACGTGCTGGCGGTTCTGCGGCTCGCAAAATTAGCTGACGTTCAAGTCGCGGGATCGGCCGGCGATCCCGGCTTGATGCCGGTGCCTCTATTCGAATCCATCGAGTCGCTCCGCGCTTCCGCCGCCGTCATGCGCCGCCTCTGGAACAATCCCGAGTATCAGCCCCTGCTCGACTCCTGGGGGCGCTGGCAGGAAGTCATGCTCGGCTACTCCGACTCCAACAAAGACGGCGGCATGCTCACCAGCACGTGGGAACTTTACAAAGCTCACCGTGAACTGCATCGCGCGGCCCTGGAAAACGGAGTGAAGCTCCGCCTCTTTCACGGGCGCGGGGGAACTGTGGGACGCGGTGGCGGTCCCACCCACGCGGCCATCCTGGCGCAGCCCCCAGGATGTTTTTCCGGGCACATTCGCATCACCGAGCAGGGCGAAGTTCTTAACTGGAAGTATGCCGACCCGGTGCTCGCGGAGTGGAATCTGGAACTGATGATCGCTGCGAGTCTGGAAACATCGACGCTGCACGGCGAGCAGCAATCCCAGCACCCGCCGCGCTGGGAAGAAGCGATCGAAGAGATGTCGCAAGAGGCGTACCGCGTCTACCGCCGCGAAATCGCCGACAGTCCCGACGTGCTGGAATATTTCGAGCAGGCGACTCCAGTCAATGAACTGGATACAGCGCGCATCGGATCGCGCCCCTCGCGCCGCACCAAGGGCCGTCGGCTCGAGGATCTACGCGCCATCCCCTGGGTCTTTGGTTGGATGCAGAGCCGCCACGCCGTCCCCGCTTGGTTCGGGGTGGGCCACGCTCTAGAGCAATTCGCGAAGAGCGGTCCCGGACACGAGCAACTTCTGCGCCAGATCGCGCGCGGGTTTCCTGTGTTCTCGGAACTCCTGCGGAACGTGGAACTGGGCATGGCCAAGGCAGATCTCGGCATCGCACGCAATTATTCGGGACTCGTCAAGAATGCGACGCTGCGCAAGCGCGTCTTCTCCATGCTCGAAGACGAATTTTTGCGTTCCCGACGCATGATTCTCCGCGTGACCGGACAGCGCGAATTGCTGGGACGCAACCGCGTTCTGGCCCGCTCCATCCGCCTGCGCAATCCTTATGTCGATCCTATGAGCCTGATTCAGGTGGAACTGCTCCGGCGCAAACAGCAGGGACAGCAAAGCTCGGACCTGGAGTATCCGCTGGGCGCAACCATCAACGGAATCGCCGCTGGCCTGCACAATACCGGCTAGGAAGACAATTGCAGATTGTTGATTGCAGATTGTTGATTTCAGATTGCAGATTTAAAACCTACCTCACCGATCTACAATCTGAAATCTCAAATCTGAAGTCTCCCTGTCATTCCTTCGGCGTTTGCTTGACGGAGCTGGCAGGGCCTTGACTGACCTCTTCGCTAGCAGTTTTCTGCTTCGCAGGTTGCCTTGCCGCTTCAGCCCGCTTCCGCTCCTGATAACGGCGGTCATGACTCTGTTGATCGGACGCTTGTTTCTTCATGCCTCCATCATTTCACAGATCAGGCCCGTATTCCTGCTCATGTGGGGACGGGCGCCCTTCGACGAGCTCAGGGCAGGCTCTCGGCCGTCCAAGCGATGGTCTGGCCTGAGCGCAGCCGAAGGGGCGAAGCGGAGCGCCCCGCAGAGACTCACCGATTGATATCCTCTTTCGCCTCCAGCCTCTTTGCATAGCCTTCCAGCGCGGTCTTGTTGGCGTCGGGAGCCCCAACCATCGAGAGCTTAATTTCCTTCACGGCGTTGTCGAAATCTCCCTGCGCACTGTAGACCCGCGCCATGCCGAGATGCGAGGTCCAAAAGTCGGGAAACTTCTTGGCGTTCGAGCGGAAGATCACGATCGCCTCATCCTGCTTCTTTTCTCCCTGCAACCCCCGCGCATAGACGTAGAGTTGCAGAGCATTCGCCATTCCGAGCGCTTTGTTGCGAGCGACTTCGGCGTCCTGCTTGCGCCCCATGGCCTCCAGAATGTGCGACTTGTTCATCACATTGTCGTATCGCTCTTCGGCTTGGATCGACAGCTCTTCATCCTTCAGCGCTTCATCGAGATCGATCTTGTTGGCCAGGAAATATCCGGCCGCGTCATCCCATCCTTCCCAGTAATACTGGTTGAGCCCGTGCATTTGACGGTGAATGCTGGCGACGACCAGATCGTTCACTTTGACTTGAACTTTGAACGGCACCGCAACTTTATCCCAGCGCATGGTGACGATCGCAGAGTCCGGCTTAACCTCATCGAAATCGTAAGCCAGCGCATCGTGGAGTTCGGTCGCCTGTGGCTTCACGTTGACGCGCAGAGCGTCATCTTCCTGCTTGTAGGTGAAGCTTCCCCAATCCTTCGAATCCTTGGAGAAGATCACCGTCCACTGGTTCTCGCCCGGAATCATGTGCAGCCCATAGGTTCCCTTGTCGAGCGGCTGCCCTTCAATCGTGACCGGATCGGTGAACGTAATGGTCGTATTTTCATTCGCGCCCGCACGCCACACTTGACCGTAAGGCGCGAGCTTGCCCCAGATTTGGCGGCCGTTGGCCAGCGGCCGGTGATAGTTCACGGTAATGTCGGTGATGCCGATGCGCTGCATCAAAAGGGCATGCTGGCTCTGCCGCGGCAGATCGAGCATGAGAGTCTCGCCAGTGGCAGTCTGAGCGTGGCTAAAGCTGGCTACAAACAAAACAACGGACAACAAAGCAAGCAGACGAACTCTGTGCATAGAGAAGCTCCTTTTTCTGCTCGAAACAAGCAGCCGACTAGTCGGCATCTGGATTGGGAATCGGGAATTGAGCACGGGTATAGCGCGACGCTGTTGGGCTTAGACGGATAGCTGAACGGGAGGTGAGCAGAACAGGGGCTTAGGCTGGCGCTTGCATGGAGTGCTGGTGTTGCCCGCTTCCAATTTTCAATTCTTTGTTCCGCGTGTCTCCTGCTACGTCGCCTTACTTCCATTGGGAGTGAATATTTCTTCGATGCTCCGCACAAAGAGGGCCGCGATCTTGAACGCAAGAGAGAGGCTGGGATCGTACCTTCCCGTTTCTATCGCGTTCACCGTCTGGCGCGACACGTCGAGTTTATCTGCAAGATCGCCCTGGGACAGATTGTGTTCTGCTCGTAGGACACGCAGACGATTTTTCATTAGTACCGCCGTGACAGGTAATAGAGCCATCCCGCTCGAACTGGCTCCAGCAAGAGGTAGAGAAATGGACTCAGAAGCAGCAGGCTTTGTTTGAAGGGCCAGTGCATGAGAGTGTGGCTGAAGGGTGCTAACACGCCTAACCATGTCGCCAAAACGAAGCCAGTGAGATAGGTCCAGGCCATCGCCTCGAACTGCATGCGGCGGGCAAGTTCATCGAGCGTAAACAAGTACCGTCGTAGTTCCCAAGCAATGTAGGTGAGCACCGTGCCCCATAAGAGATCGGTTATTACAAAGATCCACGGCTTGGGTCGAAAGTGCACTGCGAATGCAAACAAGACCCAGCAGATTAGTACAGCAGCAGCTAGACAACTCCGCGTCTTGTATCGGCGTTCTGCGGGAGTTTTCGTGCCGAGGGTACCCCAAAACAGTGTTGCGAACAGGACCATTGCGGGCCTGCAAATTGTTCTTGAGGTTCAGATTTCATTGGGATTGCCTCTTCTAAGAATGTAAAGCAAGCTTTACTATTTGTCAAGTTTATTTGTCATATGAAATTGACTTCACAAGCTTTGTTATCGGCGGCGCTTGACAAACCCACCCCTCCGGCGCAGAATTCTTTAAGGCGAATAAAAAGCGAAAACGCCTCCGCGGCTCCAATCTCCGTACACCAGCCCCGGCGCTCCCTGAAATCTTCCGAGGAATCTTATGTCTTCCGCAGTGGTTTCCACTTCGGCGGCCCCGGGCCGCCCTTTTGTCTTTGACGGCGAAACCGTTCCAGACTCGCACTCATCGGCGAGCGCCAGTCGAGCTTCGCTCGATCGGACAGCCGAGGGCGGCTGTTCCCACATAAACCTGCAGGGAATGCAGGAATCTTCCCTATCCCGCGTTCAATCTGCGATCAACAATCAAAAATCAAAAATCCTCCCCGCGAGTGTAACCCCAGCGTCGCAGCTCGACGTCCGTCCAGCGCCGGAAATGGCCTCGAGCGGCATCCCGGCCCTCGACACCCTGACCGGCGGCCTGCCCCGCGGATGCCTGACTGAAATCTGCGGCCCCGCCTCCTCTGGCCGCACTACCTTACTTCTGGCCGCTCTGGCCGCCGCCACACAACGCGGAGAATTCTGCGCCGTCGTCGATGCCAGCGACGCCCTCGATCCTCAATCTGCCGCCGCATCTGGCGTAGAACTGGACCGCATGTTGTGGGTACGTTGCTGCGAGAGTTCTCCGCAAAGAGAACGTTCACCACGGAGACACCCTTCGACTCCGCTCAGGGCAGGCTCCGCCACAGAGGCGAATTCTTTGAACGATCAAATCCGATCACGCGGTGAGAATCCAACAGAACATCGTATGGAGCAAGTTCTGCGCGCCACCGATCTGCTGCTCGAAAGCGGAGGCTTCGGCCTGATCGTCCTCGATCTCGGCGACCTGCCACAACAGGCCGCCCGCCGCATCCCGCTGACCACATGGTTCCGCTTCCGCCGCGCGGTAGAAAACAAGCCCACAATCCTGCTGGCGATCGAGCAGCACCCCATCGCCGGAAGCTGCTCTTCCCTGCTCGTACAGCTGGGAGCGAGCAATTCAACAGTGGACGAATCAGCTGCGAAGGAGCGCAAGAATGCAGCCCACGGCGCAAGCCGTGGGTTAGCCGTGGAGGAGGATGAAGCCCCAGAGGGGCGGAAAAAAATTAACTTGCCCGCTCCATCCGAACTTGATTTTCCATACCCCGCGCACGCGCAATTGCTCACCGGACTCGATATCACCGCTGAACTGATCCGCTCGCGGCTGGATCGCAAACCCGCGCGCTCGGTCGCGTTCGCCACCACAACCGCCTGGGCCGGATGAAAAAATCAATGGCTCAATCACTCAATAACTGAATGACTCAATGACTCCATGCCGTTCGCCTGCATCTACATCCCGAATTTTCCCGTGGCGGCTGCCTTGCGCGCCGAGCCGGAACTGCAGGCCCGCGCCCTCGCCATTCTCGAAGGCAAACCTCCGCTGGAAAAAACCATCGCGGTCAATGAAAAGGCCGCCCGCATGGGCATTGCACCGGGCATGACCAAGGCCCAAGCCGAACTCTGCGCGGAACTCGCCTTGCGCCCGCGTTCTGCACTGCAGGAATCTGCCGCGCACGCCGCCTTGCTGGATTGCGCTCAGTCGTTCTCTCCGTGCGTGGAGGACTCTGCTTGCGACATGGCCCTGCTCGATCTCGCAGGTATGGAATCTCTTCTCGGATCGTTGCCGGAAATTTCTCGCGCGATTCACCACCGCGCCACCGCACTCGGACTCGCCGCCCATATTGCCGTGGCTTCCAATCCTGACACGGCCGTGCTCGCGGCTCGTGGATTTCCCGGCGTCACTGTGATTCCCGCAGGCAAAGAAGCCGCGCAGTTGGGATCGTTGCCAACGGAAGTGTTGTTCGCCGACCGGGTGGATTCGCAGAAACAAGATGCGCAGAAACGCGATGTTCAGAAAGAAGACGAGCAGAAAAAGGCTGCCGCGCGCCTGCTCGAAACCCTCGACCGCTGGGGCATCCGCAACCTGCGTGGACTGGCCGCTCTGCCGGAAGTTTCCCTCAGCGAACGTCTCGGACAAGAAGGCCTGCGCCTGCAGCGGTTGGCGCGCGGCGCGACTACACGCACGCTGGTCCCCGTGGAAGCGCCGCCGATATTTGAAGAGGCCGTCGAACTCGAGCATCCAATCGTTCTGCTCGAACCTCTGGCCTTCCTGCTGAATCGTCTGCTCGAGCAAATCTGCGCAAGGCTAGGTTCGCGCGCCCTGGCCACGCAGGAATTGCGCCTGACGCTTGAACTCGAAAATCTAACGTCTTCCAATCAGCAATCAGCGATCAACAATCAGCAATTTGCCCGCACTTTGCGCCTGCCGCTTCCCATGCTCGACTCCAAAGTCTTTCTGAAATTGCTGCAACTGGATTTAAACGCACATCCCCCAGGAGCACCCATCATGAAGATTCATCTGTCCGCTGAACCCGCGCATCCGCGATCCGCCCAGGGAGGCCTGTTCCTGCCGCCCTCGCCGGAGCCGGAAAAATTGGAACTCACCCTCGCCCGCATCGCCGGAATGGTTGGCGCAAATAAAGTGGGAGCGCTGGAGTTGCTCGACACGCACCATCCTGACGGATTTCGCATGCGCCGCTTTGTGGCTGAGGTCGCCCGCAAAACTCCGCAGAAGAAAACTCCAGACTCGACAGCAGCAACCGCCGCTGTCACCGCCCTGCGCCGCTTCCGCCCGCCCTTGCGAGTAAACGTAACTTTGGAAAATGGCCAGCCCGTGCGCGTGGTGTGCACAAAGAAAAAAGAATTGCAGGGCGATGTGCTCTGGAAGGCTGGCCCCTGGCGCGCCTCCGGCGACTGGTGGGAGCGCGAAGCCTGGGCGCGCGACGAATGGGACCTCGCCCTGCGCAATGGCGACGCCGTCTCTTTCTACCGCATCGTGCACGATCTGTTAGGCGGCGGCTGGTTCGTGGAAGGAACCTATGATTGAAAAGAAAGTGCCCAGTACTCGGTACTCAGTGAAAAGCAATTTGACTGAGTACTGAGTACTAGGTACTGAGTACTTGTTTGTAGAACTTCACGCCCGCTCTGCTTTCAGCTTTCTCGAAGGCGCGTCCCTGCCCGAGGAATTGGCCGCCGTCTGCTCTCAGCTCAAGCTGCCCGCCATGGCGCTGCTTGACACTGACGGCGTGTACGGCGCCCCGCGCTTTCACCTTGCTGCAAGCAAAATGAAAATCAAAGCGCACATCGGAGCGGAAGTCACCTCGTCACCACGGAGGCACGGAGGCACGGAAAAGCCAAATCAAAAATCGACAATCAAAAATCAGAAATTGAATTCCTCCGTGTCTCAGCCTGCCCTGAGCGCAGTCGAAGGGTGCCTCCGTGGTGAATTCCGCCTCCCCCTCCTCGTCGCATCCCGCGCCGGCTACCAGAATCTCTGTCGCCTGATCACCAAAATGAAGTTGCGCGCTAAAAAAGGGGAAGGCGCAGTCACAGAAGAAGAATTACAAGAGCACGCCCAAGGCCTCATCTGCCTCACCGGAGGAGCCGAAGGCGCCCTCGCCGCAGCCTTGCAGCATGGCGGCATCGACGAAGCCCTCCGCCAAGTCGATCAACTCGTCGGCATTTTCGGCCCCGGCAACGTCTACGTCGAACTGCAGCGTCACTTCCAGCGAGAAGAAGAATCCCGCAACCGCGCCGCAATCGACATCGCCCGTTCACTGAATCTTCCATTGCTCGCCACCAACGGAGTCTGCTACGCCACTCCCAAAGCTCGCGAACTATGCGATGCCTTCACCGCCATCCGCAACCATCGCACTCTATCCACCGCAGGACGCCTGCTCTCCCGCAACTCTGAGCGCTTTCTAAAATCCGCACAGGACATGCAGCAACTCTTCGCCGACTTGCCCGAAGCCATCATCAATACGCTGGAACTTTCCTCCCGCCTGGAATTCACCCTCAACGATCTCGGCTACGAATTCCCGCGATATCCCGTGCCCGAAGGCGAAACGATGAATTCTTTCCTGCGCGACCGCGCATGGGAAGGCTTTCACGATCGCTACGGTCGCGCTGCGCCCGACATGCAAACCCGCGCCCGGCGACAGGTTGAACGCGAACTGAATCTCATCGAGAAACTCAAGCTCGCCGGATACTTCCTCATCGTTTGGGACCTGGTCCGCTTCTGCCGCGAGCAAAACATTCTCGTGCAGGGACGCGGTTCCGCCGCCAACAGCGCCGTTTGCTACTCGCTCGGCATTACCGCGGTTGATGCCGTCAGCATGGAACTGCTCTTCGAACGTTTTCTTTCCGAAGAGCGCGGCGAGTGGCCCGACATCGATCTCGACCTGCCTAGCGGCGACGAGCGCGAAAAAGTTATTCAGTATCTCTACAAAAAGTACGGCGAACGCGGCGCCGCCATGACTGCCAACGTCATCACCTACCGCAACCGCATGGCCGCGCGCGAAATGGGCAAGGCGCTCGGCTTCGATCCGGAAACTCTCGCCAAAATTTCCGCCGCCGTCGCCACCTGGGAATTTCGCGACGAGAACGACGCCCTCGACCGCCGCTTCCGCGACGCCGGACTCGACCTCAACCATCCCCGCCTGCGCAAATATTACGAACTCTGCCTCGCCGTGCAGGACATGCCGCGCCATCTCGGCCAGCACTCGGGCGGCATGGTCATCTGCCAGGGACAGCTTGATTCCGTCGTGCCGCTCGAGCCCGCGTCCATGCCAGGTCGCGTCGTCGTGCAATGGGACAAAGAAGACTGCGCCGACATGGGCATCATTAAAGTCGACCTGCTCGGCCTCGGCATGATGGCCGTGCTCAAGGATTCCATCGAACTCATTCACGACCACTATCACGATGAAGTTGACCTGGCGCACCTTCCGCAGGACGATCCGCCGGTGTACTCCGCGCTGCAGCAGGCCGATACCATCGGCCTCTTTCAAGTGGAAAGCCGCGCGCAAATGTCTTGCCTGCCGCGCCTGCGCCCCAAAAAGTTTTATGACATCGTGGTGCAAGTCGCGATCATCCGCCCCGGCCCGATCGTTGGCCAAATGGTGAATCCATTTTTACAGCGCCGGCAGGGACGCGAGGACGTCACCTATCCGCACCCATCGCTCGAACCCGTCCTGAAGCGCACGCTCGGCGTTCCGCTCTTTCAGGAACAACTGCTGCGACTCGCCATGATCGCCGCCAATTTCACCGGAGGCGAAGCTGAAGAACTGCGCCGCGCCATGGGCTTCAAGCGCTCGCAGGCACGCATGAAGGAAATCGAAGCGAAACTCCGTGCCGGCATGACGCACAATAAAATCCCAGCGAAAGCGCAGGAAGAAATTATTCTCTCCATCACTTCCTTCGCGCTCTATGGATTCCCAGAATCCCATGCCGCCAGCTTCGCGCTCATCGCCTACGCCAGCGCTTATCTGAAGTGCCATTACCTTGCCGCATTCACCGCCGCCTTGCTCAACAACCAGCCAATGGGATTCTATTCACCCGCGACGATCGTCAAAGACGCGCAGCGCCACGGTCTGAAACTGCTCCCAGTGGATGTGACGAAGTCGGAATGGAATTGCACATTGGAAACAGTACTCAGTACTCAGTACTCAGTACCCAGTCAACAAGCCATCAGCCCTCAGCCCTCAGCTCTCAGCGAGACTCTTGTCATTCCGACCCACGAGGGCACGCGAGGGGCGGAGGAATCTCGGCTCTCCTCAGTCATCAATGCGTGGCGTTCGCACCTCGTAAGTCCCGGGAAAACACCTGATTTGCAGCAAGAACCTCGTCGAGAAAATACTGAAGGCTCCAATACGATCGCGTTGCGCATGGGCCTGCGTTACGTCCGCGGCCTTCGGGAAGAAGCCGCTAAAGCCTTGGTACGCGAACGCCTGCGTGCTTCCTTCACTTCTATCCACGACCTCACCCGGTGCGTGCCCGAATTGCGCAAAGACGAACTCAATACGCTGGCAGAAATCGGTGCGCTAAATGCAGTTTTCAAAACCCATGTCATCCCGACCCCCGAGCGAACGCGAGGGGCGGAGGAATCTCGCTACTCGGAACACAGCACTCGCTTCCACCGCCGCGACGCCCTCTGGCAAGTGGAGCGCGCCGTCCGCAATTCCGGCCCGCTGCTCGAACAACAGCCCGAGCCCGACTCGCCTTCGCCGCTCCAGCCCATGAATCACGAAGAGCGCCTCGTCGCCGACTTCCACGGCACCGGACTCACCGTCGGCCCGCATCCCATGGCCTACCGCCGCGAATGGCTCAATGCCATGGGCATCCGCCGCGCCAGCGAACTGCGCGACATTCCGAATGGCAAGCGCCTTCGCATCGGGGGCTGTGTCATCGTCCGCCAGCGCCCGGGCACCGCCAAAGGATTTGTATTTTTAAGTCTGGAAGATGAAACCGGAGTGGCCAACGCCATCATCACGCCCGACCTGTTTCATCAGAACCGGCTGTTATTAGCCAGTGAGCGCTTCCTCGCGATCGAAGGCATCCTGCAAAATCAAGATAACGTCATCTCCGTGAAAGCCGAGCGCGTGCTACCGCTCTTCGTCACGAAAGCTGAAACCAGTTCCCACGACTTCCACTGATCACAGATCGAAGACCCGATACACTCTCGACGGATTCTGCGCCTGCAGCAGTGAAATCGCCACGTTGTGCACCGGCACCCCGCCCCGGGTACGACCCTCCGGTTTCCCGTGATGCGCATGCCCGTGCAGCACCAGGTCTGCACCGTGCCGGTCGATCACTTCGGCCAGCCGGGACGTTCCAAGGTAGGGGAAAATCTCCGGAGCTTCCCCCTCCACCGTCTCCGCGATCGGCGAGTAATGCACCACGATGACCCGCTTCGGGGCACGCAGTTGCGAGATCCCGCGCTCCAGCTTCATCGTCTCGTCGATAGATGCGCGGACAAAATCCTTGATCTCGCGCTCTCCGAATGCCGTCAGCATGCCGCGCCCAAAGCCTCCAACAAAACCTTTCGCGCCCGCGAAGCCCACGCCGTCGCGCTCGTAACCGCTGCCGTCCAGCACCTTCACCCCTCCGCCGATCAGCATACGCCGCAGCTCTTCTTCTTTCCCGCTTTCATAGTCGTGGTTTCCCAGCACCACGATCGTTGGCAATCGCAACAGCAGCATCTCCCAGTGCTCGCCGACCAACTCCATCTCGCGGCGAAAATCGAAGTTGCCGTAGGTCCCATAAATCACATGAGCGATGTCGGCGCCATCAAAGCGCTCGCGCCGCGCCACAAAAATCTTCGACGCGACTAACTCTTCGGGAGCCAGGACCCGGTGGTCACACCGTGCACCACAGCCGGATGCGCACGCTCAATCCAAGAGTCCTCCACCACGATTACACCATTGCTCATCCCGGTAATCAGATCGACAAAGTATTGGCCCCGCTTCGCTTTCGCCAGCCAGACCGGATCGGTAGTCTCGCACTCCATTCCCGATTCCCGCAAACAGTCGAGCGCGAGCCCGTGGTTCAGAGGCGTGACGAACAAATCCAGATCTTTGGTCTGGCGACAGATACCAGTGTGCTGACGTAGGGCAACCGCGCCGGACACCGCGTAGGGCACGCCTCGGCGTTCGAGTGCTTTCAGTACATCGCGAAACAAGCCGATCTGCTCTTCGGGTGCATCGCTCGGCAACGAGGATGTCTTCGGCAAGTCTTCAGGATGGAGCGGCCCAGGCATCACCCTTGGATGTAGGGCCTTCCACGGTGGTTGTTAACCGGTTTCAGGAACCTCGTGGAAACGAATCTTCACTTCCCGCTGTAGCTGACCCTCCAGATCGAGTTCGACCCGTCATCGCTCACCAGCAGCGACCCATCTGGCGCGACGGCGATTCCCACCGGACGCCCCCACACGTGCCCGTCGGGCAGCACGAATCCAGTCAGGAAATCCTGATATTCGCCCGTCGCATGCCCCGTCTGATGCAGCGGCACACGAATCACCTCGTAGCCCACCCGCACTGCCTTGTTCCACGATCCATGTTCGGAAGCAAAAATGTCTCCCTTATATTCCTCGGGAAATTTGTCCGAACCATAGAACGTGAATTCCAGCGAAGCATTGTGTGGCTGTAACAGCACGTCGGGGACAATCACCTTGTCTTTCAACTCCGGATGCTTCCCCTGATGCCGCGGATCCTGATGTGCCCCGATGTACCACCACGGCCAGCCATAAAAACCGCCATCCTCAACGTGAGTGATGTAGTCGGGCACAAGATTGTCGCCCAGCGCGTCGCGTTCGTTGGTCGAGCACCACAACTCACCCGTCTGCGGATTCACCGCAATCCCGCCACCAGCATTGCGAATTCCATAGGCATAAACCTTCAACTGACAACTCGCCGGATCGCACACCAGAATGTCGGCGCGATCTTTCTCTGCGGGATGCGTATCGGGATCATCAACGTTCGACGCCGAGCCCACAGCCACAAACATCTTCTTACCATCCGCGGAAAAATCGAGAGCCCGCGTCCAGTGCCCGCCGCCTGAGGGCAAGTCGGCAATATGCTGTGAATCGCCGCTCGCCTTCAGATCTCCGTTGTGATACGGGAAGCGAATTACCTCGTTCGTATTGCCCACGTAAATCCACTGCGGATCTGGCCCCGGAGGATAAAACGCAATCCCGTACGGCCGTTTCAGCCCGCTCGCAAAAACCTGCACCTGCTCCGGCTTGCCGTCGCTAGTCATGCCGCGGAACACGCAAATTCGCCCAGGCTCGCTCTCCGCCAGAAAAATATCGCCATTCGGCGCAGTCCGCAGCAATCGCGGATTCTCTAATCCCGCCGCGAACAGTTCCACCTTGAATCCGGCAGGCGCCACCGGCCACGCATTCTCCGGACGCGCTACCAACTGGGCGCCGTTCTGCGCTGAATCCGTCGCGTACGGTTGCGGAAGATCTTTCACTGTGATCTTGTGTATCGTTCCCGGCTTCTCATACCGGAAATCCGTAAAGGGCGGGACCGGCGGCGCACCCTTCACCTTGGTTCCCGTCACTTCCGCCACCGGGGCCGAGGTTGGGCCAGCCGCTGGCTTCGCCGACGCCATCTGTTCCACATACGTCACAATTTGCCATCGTTGGTCCTCGGGCAAAAACGCCCACGACGGCATCCCGTTATCTTTGTCTCCCTTGGTGACGAACCAGAACACCTCGCCCGCAGCCACTCCCTTGAGTTTGCCGTCCACCAGCGAAGGCACGTTGCCTGTCCCCTGCAGCGTCTTGCCATGACAAGCCAGGCAGTTCCGCGAATACAGCGTCTTCCCGGCGTCCGCCGCGGCCTGCTGGCCGGCGAACGGATTCTTCTGAGCTTTCGCCGAGTCAGGCGCGTCATGAAATGCTTTATCGCCCGCCCGCAATGCGGTAATCGAACACATGGACAACAGAACAGCCACGACAATCTTGCTGGCTTCAAAACGCATGGGTATCCTCGCGGTTATATTTGACTCTTAGATTAGCCCTTGAGCTTAAAGGATGCGAACCAAACGCCGGACTCGCCGTCCGCAATTCACAGTTGCGGTGCAAAATCTCATTCGATCTCGATCCATTGCCCTCGCCGAGATCTCACTATGCAAGAATTTGCAATATGGCGCGAACTATAGCCTGTAGTTGTGATGTTGCATATTCTTTCATCCTTGTCAAACTTCTCTCGCGATGAATATCATTTGGCACCCGGTTATCCTGCCGGAAAAACGTTCAGGTTCGCAGCTGCTCCGGACGTAGTATCCCCCCCGGACTAATCGCAAAACCGCTTGGAGGTTCCGATGTACCGTGTGCTGACCCTTGCCCTCATTGTCCTTTCCACTTTCGCCCTCGCTCAGAAGGCGCCAACCGGAACTGTTAATGTCCTGACCCGCCAAAACGACAATCAGCATACGGGTCAAAATTTGCAGGAGACGATCCTGACTCCGACGAACGTGAACTCCGGTTCGTTCGGCAAGGTCTTCAGCTATCCCGTGGACGGCCAGATCTATGCTGAACCGCTCTACGTGCAGAACCTCACCATGGCCAAGGGCGGCGTCCACAATGTCGTCTTCGTGGCCACGGAGTATGACAGCATCTATGCATTCGATGCCGACAGCGCCGCGCTGAATCCGGCCCCGCTCTGGCACACGAACTTCCTGAGTCCTCCCGCGGTGGCGCCTGTGCCCTGCGCGCAAGGAGCAGGCATCTGTCAGCTGTTCCCGATCGTCGGCATCACTTCGACCCCTGTCATTAATCTGGCGACCAACACCATCTATTCGATCGTCCGCACTCAGGAAACGTCGAGCACGACCGTCAACTGGGTGGTTCGCCTGCACGCTCTCGACATTACCAGCGGTGCGGAAAAACCCGGCAGCCCGGCAACGATTTGCTCCCAGACCGGAAACGCTGGATGCTCCCTCAATGGCAGCGCCGCCACTTTCGGACCGCATCACCAACAGAGCCGTCCCGGCCTGCTGCTCGTTCCCGAAGCTGGATTCCCGCAGGGCGTGCTCGTGGTTGGGTTTTCCGGAGACTCCGGTTGGGTGCTGGCGTTTGATCCGACAAGCTTGAAGTTGTTGGCATCGTTCTACACCGACGACGAAAAAAGCCACACCGCGAGCAAAGTCCCCGGCATCCCGGGTGAAGGGCACGCTGGAGTCTGGGGCGCCGGTGCAGCAGTGGTCGCAGACACCAATGGAAGTATCTATGCGATCACCGGTGACGGCTTCTGGGACGGCATCAACAACTGGGGCGACAGCTTGGTGAAGCTGACACTAACCTTGAATTCCTCGACCGGCGCCTATTCGCTGGTACCGTCCGACTACTTCACCACGAGCGATCAGGCGTGCCGCTATGCCCACGGATTGGACTACGGTTCGGCGGGCCCTCTCCTTCTGCCTCCGCAAAGTGGATCTGTCACGAACATGATCTTCACCACCGGAAAGCAGGTCAACACTTGTGAGACGACGTTCGCGGGATATGTGCTGAACCGCGACAACCTGGGACACACCGGCGGTCAAATCTCGCAGATGACTCTGCCCAACGGCGGCGGCGAGCAGTCTCCTGCCTACTGGGCTAGCCCGACAAAGCAATACGTCTATAACGGCGGCAACGGTGACAGTATGCGCGCATTCACCGTGTCCTCTGCAGGCGTTAGCACGTCCAGTGTAATGGCCACGGATATGGTTTTTGATGAGGGAACCACACCTGCCATCTCTTCCAACGGAACTGCCAATGGCATTGTGTGGGCGCTGGAATTCGGAGACCCCGACCATCAGCCGATATTCACACCCACCATACTTCACGCCTTCGACGCCAACACACTGGCGGAGTTGTACAACTCCTCCCAAGCCGCTTCCGGGCGCGACACTGGCGGTCCCTCGGTCAAGTTCCAGGTCCCGATGGTTGCCAACGGCAAAGTCTACGTCGCGACCTCAACCGAGCTCGACGTCTATGGCTTGTGCCCTTGCGGACAAAAATAATGCTCGGAAATTGCTGAACCTGAGGGGGTTCGTCTTTAGCCGTCGAACAGCCGCGGGCCCCCCGGCAAGTCGTTCCGGAACTTAGCAGACTATCGTTAGAGGAGATTTTTATATGCGCTTTCGGATCTTCACTCTGAGAAACGCTCTGTTGATCATGACCCTTGGGCTCAGCGTACTGGCGAACGCAGCCACCGAGAGCACGATTTTTACGTTCAGCGAGACTACCAGTTTCTGGCCTCAGGGCGGCCTTCTTGAGGATGCGGCCGGGAACCTGTACGGCACCACCCGAGCAGGTGGAACGTACGGTGTCGGAACCATCTTCGAATTGTCCCCTCCTGCCACATCCGGCGGGGCATGGACGATCACCTACCTGTACAACTTCGTTCCTTACGGAACCGGCGGATACGTACCGGTCTCAGACCTCGTCCGCGACCAGGCTGGCGCCTTTTACGGTACGACGTATTCCGGCGGCGACCCGGTCTGCAACTGCGGCGTGGTCTACAAACTCGTTCCTTCGAAAACCGGCGGCCCCTGGACCGAGCAGGCACTTTACAATTTCAAGGGCAACGCCGACGGTCGCCTCCCGGCTATGGCAACCCTTGCCCTGACCACCAAAGGAACGCTCTACGGCGTGACCACTCGCGGCGGCACGTGGGACAGTGGCGTGCTCTATCAACTGACCACGACCAACGGCGTCAAGTATACGGAGAGCGTCCTGTATTCCTTCGGTGATTTGGCCGACGCCAGCACTCCCAATGGCCCCGTCGCCATGGACTCCGCAGGTAATCTGTACGGTGTCACAGCGCAGGGCGGAGCCTTCGGCGAAGGCGCGGTCTACAAGATCGTGCCTCCCAGCACTGGCAAATTGGTAAAGGAGGCCTTGTTGTATTCTTTCGGCGGTTCCACGACGACCGGAGCGAATCCGACGGGCAATCTAGTCTTCGACGCGGGTGGAAATATCTATGGTGTGACCAATGCTGGCGGCTCCGCGAATGATTATGGCGTCGTTTACTCCCTGGCGCCCGCTAACCCGACTTGGACCGAAACCATCCTGTACACCTTTTCGAAACCAAGTGGCGTCAATCCGGTCGGTGGACTTACCTGGAACCACACCAATAACAACCTCTATGGCACGACCAGCAGCCTGAACGGATTGACCTCTGGCGACGGATCCATCTTCAAGTTAGTGCCTCCGGCGGTGAAGGGCGGCGTTTGGACTGAATCCACTTTGTTCCAGTTCACCTACTCAGTGAGCGGCGGCTACCCAACCGGAAGCGTCCTCCGCGATAGCAAGACTGGCAATCTCTACGGCACCGCCATCAACGGCGGCGTAACCGGCTGCGATCTGTTCTGCGGAACCCTCTGGCAGGTTACCAACCCGTAGCCCACTTCAAAATGTTCGACCTCAGTATGTCGAACGAGATGAAAACCAGCTGGCAATGTGCGAATTCCGCAATTGCCAGCTTTTTCTCTTAATCAGGCTGCGATTCGCTCCGCAGCCGCCCAGAAGATCGCGATGCTCGAACCAATGGAGCGGCCGCCTGAAAATATGTTCCAATAGGCCATGTCGAAATCCAGACCTCAGTGGTTGGTCGTTCCCATTCTCGTTGTCCTTTGCGCGATCGCCGGCCTGTCCCAAAAGACAGGCGATTCCTCCCACTTCCGCATCTACGTCACCAATGAAAAGTCCGGTGACCTCAGTGTCATCGATGGATCCACTCTCCAACTCATTGCCACCATTCCTCTGGGCAAGCGCCCCCGCGGCATTCATGCCAGCCCCGATAGCCATTTCCTGTACATGACCTTGAGCGGTTCGCCCCTTGCCGGGCCCGGCGTGGACGAAAGCAAGCTTCCTCCGCCCGACAAGACCGCCGACGGCATCGGCGTCTTCGACGTTGAGCAGAACAAACTCGTTCGCACTATTCAGTGCGGTTCCGATCCGGAAAACTTCGACCTCACAAAAGACGGACGCACCATCATCGTCTCCAACGAAGACGACGCCAAGGCCAGCTTCGTCGACATCGCGTCCGGTAAAGTGACTAAGACTGTTCCGGTGGGTGAAGAGCCCGAGGGCGTGAAGGTCAGCCCGAATGGCAAGTTCGTCTACGTGACTTCCGAAAACACCGGAACCATTTCGGTGATCGACGTCGCGTCGTCCGCTCTGATCAAAACCATCAAAGTCGGACGCCGTCCCCGCTCGGTAGCATTTCTGCCCGATAGCTCTCGCGCCTATGTGAGCGCCGAAAACGACGGCGCCGTCACCGTAGTCGATGCCGTTAAGCATGAGGCCATTCAGACCATCATGCTCGGCGAGCGCGGCGTCATCAAACCCATGTCCGTCTTGCTGTCACCCGACGGAGCAACGCTCTACGTCAGCACCGGACGCGGCCACAAGCTCTTCGTCATCGATACGGCAACCAACAAGATCACGGCCTCGCTCGAAATCGGCGAACGTCCCTGGGGCATCGCGCTCTCTCCCGACGCCAAAACGCTCTTCAGCGCCAACGGCCCCTCCAATGATGTCTCGGTGGTAAACCTCGGACGTCTGAGCGTAACGAAGAAAGTGAAGGTTAGCGACGGGCCATGGGGAGTTGTCGCCTTGCCCAACTAAAGGGAGCGAATGGACAAGTGTGCTGAATGGAGTGGAGGAACTCGATGATCCGATCACGTCAAAAGCAGACTGTGACAGGGGGCCTAGTAGCGATTGCTTGCACGCTCTTCGCCTGTTCGAGAGTACAGACAAGAACGGCGCCAGAACTAGTTCCAGACGTGCGAATCGAGCTTTCTCCTCTCGGTCTGCCGAAGAACTTCTTTTCTACGACAGACGACTTACCAAGGACCGTCATCGGTTATCGCTTCGTGGTTTGGCTAAACGCAAATGAGGTAGTAGTCGGATTCAACACAAGTCCTAATTCCAGAGTGGCGCCTCGCCGCAAGGTGGATGGTTCAGTTCGACTTCTCCTGTTCCGTTTGAACGGCGAGTTGAAAGCTAAGCGCGACATCACCTACCTCGCGGATGGATACGGTGAAATTGTGGCCGAGGGTGAGGCTAGGGAAGGCCCGAAAGGCACTCTTCTGTTCCGAATACAGTCGGTGAATCTTGATGAGCAAGGCAGGGATGAATCCAAGCCGGGCGTCCTGCTGCTTGATGCGAACTTACAAGACGTTGCACGTATTGATCGTTTTCTAGAGCAAACAACCTTCACTAATCACGCTCTTGTATTCCAAGAAGGCTTTACGCTAGGGCAATTACGTACCTACGACGTTTTGGATGGCTCTCCGCCGTCGCAAGTAAAGCGTTCGCAGCAGGACTGGCCGATAGACGCAAGAGATCGGAAGTTCGGGGATCGTGGGCTGGCCTACATGGTTTGCCAACAAGAACTGCGACCGAACGAGTATGTCTCGACAGGCGTCGTCTACGCAGGGGCAAAGCAACGCTGCAAGATGAACGTACAAGAGGATAAAGACATGTGGGAGGTTTCGCTGAAGGACGGCGAGACGGCTGTGATAGTCGGTCTGTTGGCGGATGGAAGTGTTGTCGGTCAGGTCAGCGGAACCGAAAAAGGAAACAACGCAGGGCAACTAGTCCTGTGGAAGAAGGATAAGACAACAGAAATTGTTACCATGGATTCCCCGACAAGATTGTGGGTCGGTCCAAAGTGCCACTACAGACATGTCGCGCTACGCGGCATTCGTCACGTGCGACGAAGACAGCAACAGTGGACGGTGGGTTGTCTTTGATCGAAGGTCGCCAACTCCACTCGTCAATCGACGGTTCCCGAGAAATGGACGTGCAGCCTTATCCACGGACGGACTGCACTACGCGAGCTTTGAGTCGGGAGAACTACGCATCTACTCGTTACCGAAGCCACAGTAAACTTGCTGGCGAGAATCCCCATGACGCTCCAATCCGGAATAGGGTCACTTTAATTTGGCCCGTTCACTTAAGCAGCCCAACTAGAAGACTTGGGGTGCATTTCAGAGCCTTGGCTATAGTGCGTAGGCTCTCTCCTCTCGCTCGCCGTGCTCTCACCTTCGCCATGATAGTTGGTAGCGCTACCGGGAATCGAACCCGGGTTTGAAGATTGAGAATCTTCCGTCCTAACCCCTAGACGATAGCGCCATAGCTTTATAATCAATGTTTTAGACGACGTTGATACTTGGCTGCCACTTTAACTTTCACTAAACTTTCACTAGGGAGCCTACCCGCCTCGACTCGTCGCATCGCCATCGTAAGGTCCGCCTCCGAGGCGATTGCGTACCTGTCGAACACCGATCGCGTCTTGTGCCCACTGATTTTCATTGCGACAGTTTCGGGAACGCCGGCATTTACCAAGTTTCGAACGGCTGATCGCCGCAAGTCATGGACGATGAGCCCTTCGTAACGAGGGTCGTACTTCTTTCCCTCGACTTCAATTTTACGGCCTAGACCGCACGCTGCACAAGCCGTCACCCATTCCTTACGCAGGTTCGTCCCGTCGAAAACTCGACCGACTTTCGGCTCGACACCACGGAGCATGTTGACGAGAACCGAGGGCAGGGGGACGATGCGAGGCTCATCATTCTTCGTTTCGTGGAGTCTGAGGATTCGACGAGCAAGATCAACTTGCGGCCACTCGACCTGGAGAGCCTCACCCAAACGGACGCCATCGTAATACAGCAGCGTGACGAGCGGGCGGAGATGGGTTGGCAACAGGCTCGACAATGTCTCGAACTTCTTCAATTCGAGGAAGCCCTTGCGCGCGGGTGGCTCTTTCAACAATCGGATCACCGGGACGGTCTGAATCTTGCCGTCCTCGTAGGCGATTCGGAGCATCCGCCGCAAGCATGCGAGTGATCGGTTTATGACCGCGGCCCCAGCGGGAGGGTCCTCAGACTGCCGCGCCTTGACAAACTCTCGCCCAGTGTTAACGGTAATGTGGATGACGGATGGACCAGGGTTCTTCGGGTCGAATCTGAAGAAGGCATCGAGTTGGGGCAGCCCCGCGATCGTATCTTCGCCATCGGCCCGCGTGACGAGGGACCGATTTCCCCGTTCAATGTAAGACGCCAGTAGACCGGCGCGAAGGTCGCCGTAAGTTATCTTTCGAGCGTCAGTGATCGGCGAGAGTCCCCTGTCACGATCCGCCATCTGTTTCCTGAGGAAGGCGAGTGCCTTCTGCTTTACGGGCGTTCCCGTGGACACGCGATGCTGGCGCCCGTCCCCACCGTAGTACTGGGCGAACCAATTCTCGCTGATCGGTTTCTTCGCGCCTGTCAACGGGTCCTTCTTGCCGTAGATTTTCAGCAACGATCCTTCGCCTTTTGCCCGTCTCATCATTGTCCTTCCTGCTTAAATCTTACGTCCTGACAGTGAAAGTCGACATGTCCTGAAAACTTTATTTGTACCGCAGAATCAGCGACTTAGACAAAACAGGCATGGCTCCAGAAAGAGTGGGGAAGAAAACGGGAACCCATAAGGATGAAAACGGGTGATTAGGGCGGTGAAAACCGAGTCCAGATTCGCCGATTCAGGGGCGGAGCCGTAACACAAACCTGACCATGTAGGAGCGAAAAGAACTGAACAAGTCGTTCCGAAGGTGATCCCGTGATTGACAATTCAAAGCCCGCAGCGCGCTTGCTGAATGTTCACTCCGCTGCCGCGTATCTTGGAACGACTGTCTGGTTCATTCGTAGCCTGGGTTGGTCCGAGGCCATCCCAGTCATCAAGCTTGGGAAGCGATGGCTCTTCGACAAGGCGGACCTTGACGCCTATGTCGACCAAATAAAAGCCCAGGGAGCGTAATCTCGTTGACGCTGCCAGATTAGATCGGCAGGCCAAAACCTGAACTACCCGGTTTCGCGGAACGAGTACATCGACCATCTTCGAGGCATCGAAGACCCGGCCCAATTTACCAACACGCTTCGGCTTCACAAAACGAACTCGAAATTCGCCTGCCTTCGCAACGTTCCCAACGCCGGCCTTCCGCTTACGGGGGCAGGAATTGCTCAGTCTGCAACAGCGATACGTAAGGTAGAGCAGGAGAGCAGGACGCGCAACATTCCATGATCCGGACCTGGAGTTTTTCCATCATTCCTGCGCAACTAACCAACGTGCAGCGCAATAAACTAATAGGAACACGACGCTGAGTGACGCCAAGCCCGCGGTCTGGGAGAAGCAGCTCGTCCGTTCGCAATGCGAATTCCCGCGCGAGCGCTCCGTCTTTCCATGTCGCTGACTCGGAACAGAGTTACAACCCAAGGCGGAGTAGAGCAGAGCACGTCAAAAGCATACAACCCACACACAGTATAGGAAGCGATTCCCTACACGCATGGTAGCAGTGACACTGACAGTCGTCCGTGCCTACTCCCTGTCACCACCGTCAGCCTCCGTGAACCCGTTATCGTCCTTTGCGAGCACAGCTGCGGATATCTGCGAATACGAATCAATCTATTCTCGCACCGATTACTGTGTGGTACACAGTACTGTGCGACACACAGTATGCTTTCCATTCGCCCCTGTTGCTAAGTGCTTTGCCCTCAGCGAGATGCAGTCCACACACGTGGTTGTCCGTAACTCGTTGATTCCAAAGGGGGATATGGGGGGTCTTTTTTCGTTTTGCCGTCCTGCGCAGAGCGTGCGCCGCCTTTACACGCACACTCGCGAAATGGAATTCTACTTGGCCAGGAATAAATGAAACTCCAGGCAGATGTAAGCCTTTAAGTATTCATGGGTTACGGGCGTTCCGCCATTCTGATGCATAACCCGAAAAGACCCTGGTCGGGCCAAGGTATCTATCGAGTCAACATTGGAGCGCGGTTTTTCCGCCCGGATGTAGGAGGATCTCGTGGTCAGAGATTGCTGGGAATCGGCGGCATCAACCTATCATCGGGCCGACGGCTCTGCTGAAAGAGTTGGACGAGAAGAGACCGTTTATCCAAGCTGAGAGGGGCAACGACCAAGCAACGCATCACAAACCTGCATGCCACGACTTGCCTCAAATCGATATGGCTTAGTGGCCGAGAAAGTGGGATTGTGCTTGCCGCAAATTCCAAAATCACATTGAAAACGCAAAAATCGATCGATCCACCTGCAATCGCACTGATTTAAAAACATTTCCGCTGCGAAGTTCAACGAAGTCCGCCGAAGCCCACAGCAGCCCAAAACGCCGCATCATAACCGAAAATAGTAACAAATAACAACAGGAATTCAGCTGCCTCACGGCGGAATACCCAGAAGTTGAATTTGCCTAGTCTTGTCCAGACACTCCCCGGGTACATCATCCTCTCGCACCTCGTGGTACTCACTTCCCTCTTGTCCGCGTCTCCGGGGCTTTCGATACCAGCAACGAGGTCGGCCGCGAACGCATTCTCTTTCTCGATCAAGGCATCGACGTTTTCCGAATCCGCGGCTTCGAGATGCGGAGGACCATTGATTAACAGTCACGTCAGGCTCATCCATCCAACCGCAGCAACTCACAATAAACCAGTAACTTACAACAGTCTTCCGCGCACAAAGAATTCGCTCGAAGTGCTTGAAAAGTTAGCTATATTTGGCAACGTACAGCCACAAATGCAGCCACACCTTCGGCACGTGGCAATTTACGCCAGTGACTGGATGAGCGCAGCCTTTTCAGAGCTAAGAGAATCAATCATTACAACAACCTCGTGGCACGGGTGGCGCTATAAGTTGTTGATAGTGCGTGGTGGAAACAGCAACTGCGGGTCAAAAGTGCGGGCAGCGCAAGACCTGCTTTGTCATCGAACAGACACGGCATCGCCGTAGTCATTCCTCGCCTACACGCGGTCTCCATCCCAACCGCGTTTTCCCGCAATTGGAGCCTGCTCTTCTCGCTCTACGCCTCCTGACTCCGAGAACTCGACGTCCCAGCAGAGCGATCAGGCTGCGTGTTTCGGAATCGTCACGCTCTGTTGCAGGGTGAAATCCAGTAAGGTCTCGCTCGGGATCTTCACCTGGTCACCCTTTGTGATAATTTCCGAGCCAGCTCCCACTCCTGCCCCGGTTCCCGCTCCGATGGCCGCCCCTTTCCCGCCGCCTGCAAGCGCACCAATGATGCTTCCAATAGCGGCTCCCCCCACAGTTCTTTTCGCTGTACTCTCTCCCTTGGACTTGCCTGAGACTTCGTATTCTCCGGTGACTAACGGCAGAGTTTGGCCGTTGACGACAATTCCCGTTAGCTGCAGCTTAAGTTGCGACCTGCCCGCGAAAGTTCCGGTCTCTTTGGACTCATCCAGCCGGCCATAAACGTCTGCGCCCTTCGGAACCACGATACTGCCGTCTACCCACAGAGGTTGTTCGAGCGAAGCCTGAAAACGATCTCCAACGTGATTCCTAGTGGAGTCAATGGCATCGATGGTGCGAATCGAAATCCGTGTACCGGCGGGAATGGTCCCCGAAGACACAGATTTCGCGACTTCGTCTTCTCCTATCGCGGGAGGCGAACTCGGCTGCTTCGCGGGAACAGAAGGCGAGGTACCCTCTTCATCGGAATCGAATCGGAGCGAACGGATATCGGCGACACCATAGCTCTGCACCGACGATCCCACCTGAAAGCTGATGCTTGTCTGGGTCCCACCGACGAATTTCCCGTTGATCAAACTTCCATTCTTCAATTCCAAAGAATCCGCCCGGGCAGAAACCGCTGCCACGCTTAGAGCGACGATCAGTCCGCAAATCTGCTTGGTATTCATCACGAGTTCTCCTGCTTATTTGTTGTGTTACGTTGCCTTGAAATCCGGACAGCTAGGCTTACCAATCCAAATGGATTCTTTCTCTGCCTGCTGCATCCACCGTTTGATCGCAGGACTCGATGTTCCTGCGATCGTTGTTCATTCCTTTATTTGCCGCGTCCCGGAGGAAAGTCCTTCAGCAGTTTTTGCGCTCCCTTATTGAGCTTTTGCTGGTTTTTCTCCTGTTTTTTGCTGGGTTCTATCGCATGTTGGGCAGCACCTATCCAAACGAGCTTTTTTGCAGCAGCGTCATACATGCCAACCACGAAAGTCCCGATGTCAATGGTTGAAGTACTGGCCGAAAATGCACCGAAGCCACCCCCCCACGGGCCCCAGCCGCCCCACGGGCCCCAGGCGGCCCACGGGCCCATGCTGCCCAAGTTGTCCCCGAAGCCGTTTATCTGCTTCTCCTGGTTGATCGCGAGCTGGTAGCCCAAAAGTAAATCGGCTTTACTGCCGTCCTCTACCTTGGCAAAGCCCTTGGCCACCATCTGTGAATCGATCGCCTCCTTGACCTGGGCGTCCAGAATCTGGTCGGGATGGCCACCTACCGCGGGCACGCCTTGTACGTTGTTGACCCACGCATAGGTATGGAATTTTGAAAAATCAGTTCCGGGCATGTAGTTGGTTCTGACGTCCTGCGCGTATGCCACGGAGCACGCGACGAGCGCCAGGACCAATGCAGGACCAAACTTCGCACGTCGTGGAAACATACTTGCCTTTGTAAATCTCACTGTAGTCTCCATCCTTGCGTTCTTTGTGCTGCGTCCTCTTCTACGCTTTGTCTGGTACTGGACACGGCTTTACATTCCAGATTTCTTCGGCGTATTGAGCGATCGTGCGATCGCTCGAAAACTTCCCCGAGGCCGCTACATTCAAAATGGCCTTGCGCGCCCACTCGTTGGGATCGGCATACAACCCGCACAGCCGCTCGTCTGCATCGAGGTACGACTTCAGGTCCGCCAAGTGCATGTAGTGGTCGCCGTGCGTGAGCAGCATCTCGCGCAACGGGGCGAACACGCCAGGCTCATAACGGCTGAAATAATCCGAGAAAATCAAGTCCAGAACTTGACGGGTCTCCGATTCGTGTTCGTAGTGCCAGTGGGGGTTGTACCATCCGCGACTGGCGATCACTTGTTCCGCAGTCAGCCCGAAGAGGAAGAAGTTCTCCTCGCCTGCCTCCGCGGCCATCTCAATCGTCGCGCCGTCGCGCGTGCCGATCGTCAATGCGCCATTCATCATGAATTTCATGTTGCTGGTGCCGCTGGCTTCGTAGCCTGCCGTCGAGATCTGGTTCGAAACGTCACTGGCGGGGATCAGATGCTCCGCAAGCGAAACGCAGTACTCGGGCAGGAATATCACTTTCAGCCGTCCCCGCACTGCGGGGTCGCTGTCGATGGTCGCAGCCAGGTTGTTAATAAATTTGATAATCACTTTGGCCAGCCAATATGCTGGCGCAGCCTTGCCTGCGAAGAGGAACGCCCGTGGCTGCATGTCGAGCCCGGGGTCTTGCCGAAGCCGGTTGTAGAGCACTACGATCCTGAGTGCATTCAGGAACTGACGCTTGTACTCGTGGAGGCGCTTGACCTGGCAGTCGAAGATAGACTCCGGATCCAGGGTCTGCCCTGTCGACCAGCGAAGCCAATCGCAGAATTGTCGCTTGGCATCTCGCTTGGCCTTGCGGAAGTCATCGCGGAAGCCACTGTCCTCGGTGAATGCTCTAAGCTTGCTTAGTTCGCTCAAATCACCGATCCAGCCATCTCCAATGGCATCAGCGATGAGTCCAGAAAGCCCAGGATTGCATAATTGCAACCAGCGCCGGGGCGTCACTCCGTTGGTCTTGTTGTTGAAACGTTCAGGAAAAATCTCTGCGAGGTCTCTCAGTGTCGTCTGGCGCAACAGGTTCGAGTGAATCTCTGCTACTCCGTTGGTACTGTGCGAGCCTACGACCGCCAGATTAGCCATGCGCACCTTCTTGTCGGGGCCATCCTCGACAATGCTCACGCGCTCAATCCGATTTGTATCGCCTGGGAACCGCCCGCGAACATCGCCCAGAAAGCGGCGATTGATCTCGTTGATGATCTCGAGGTGCCTGGGCAACATCTCCTCAAACCACTTGACGGGCCATTTTTCCAGGGCTTCGGGCAACAACGTGTGATTGGTGTACGCCAGCGTCTTCTGCGTAACACGCCAAGCCTCGTCCCATCCCAGTTGCACCTGGTCCACCAGAATTCGCATGAGTTCCGGAACCGACAGAGCCGGGTGCGTGTCATTCATCTGAATCGCCACTTTGTCGGCAAACCGGCTCCAATCCGAGTTGGAGCGTTGAAAGCGGCGCACCGCATCTGCCAGTGAGCAGGCAACAAGGAAGTATTCCTGCATCAGGCGCAGCGCCTGTCCCATCACTCTGGAATCGTCGGGATAAAGGACGCGGGTCAGGGTCTCGGCCGAGAGAGTCTGAGTAAACGCTTCCACGAAATCGCCGTGCGAGAACTCTTCAAAGTTGAAGTAGTCGGGGGCAGCTGCGGCCCAGAGGCGCAGGGTGTTGATCGTGGAACCACCATATCCGATTACGGGGCGGTCAAATGGAATACCAATCAGAGTCGACGGACGGCCAGGCACGGGGCGTAGGCTGCCGCCGCTGAGCTCGAATGAGCAGCCTATATTGACTTCCACCTTTTCGTTCGGGCGAGCGATCTCCCAAGGGTCGGGAGAACGGAGCCAGTTGTCCGGCATTTCCCGCTGCCACCCGCTCTGGATGGATTGTTTGAATATGCCGTATTCATATCGCAGTCCATACCCCATGGCCGGTAACTGCAGCGTCGCGGCGGATTCAACGAAGCATGCCGCCAAACGTCCAAGACCACCGTTGCCCAGGCCTGCATCGGGCTCCTGCTCCAGGATCTCGAGCAGGTCGAGCTTCTTGTCCTCGATGAACTGGTCCGTGAGTGGAGCGAGCAGAAGATTCGTGACATTATTTGCCAAGGAGCGGCCGATAAGGAACTCCATCGAGAGGTAGTAAAGCCGCTTGGGATTTCGTTCCCGGTAAGTCTTCTCGGTTAAGAGCCACCGCTGAGAGAGAACGTCGCGCACTGACCGGGCAAGGGCCTCGAAGCGGTCGCGCGCTGTCGCCTCCGCCAGATCTACGCCGTTATCGAACAGCAAATGCGTTTCATATAATGCTTCGTCCGTTCCGGCGAACTGCACTGGACCACATCCGTACTGACTGATGAGTCTCTCGGTCTCTGGCGACGCCTGCCGCTTTGCTGCGGCGTTAATGTTCATGCTTCCACTCCTCTAACGATTTTCTGGATGCCCCGAACTCTATCAACTCACAAATTCATCGACCGGCGTGATCCGCACGAGTCGAAGCTCCCGCGCCTGTGCGAGTCGTTACGGTACGATGCCTCGCTTCATTTCTTGCCGTAAGGCCATTTCCAGCCGCTAATCTCGGGGCTGTCGATTCCGTGCTCGTAAGCATGGCGGCGGCATGCAATCTGGCTGTCGCGAAACTCCTCTTTCGCATGCGCTCCGATTCGCTGCAGTTTTGGAATGCGGTCAATGGCATCGATCGCGAGACTGAACCGGTCCGTCTGGTTGTTGATTGCCAATTCCATCGGCGTGTTGATGTTGCCTTTCTCCTTGTAACCCCGTACGTGCAGGTTGCGATGGTTTGTGCGGCGGTAAGCGAGACGGTGAATCAGCCAGGGATAGCCATGGAAGTTAAAGACGATCGGCTTGTCGGTCGTAAACAGAGAATCGAAGTCCGCATCCGTTAAGCCATGTGGGTGTTCGGTGCTTGGTTGCAGCTTAAACAAGTCCACTACATTGATGAATCGGATTCTCAAGTCAGGGAATCGTGCCCGGAGCAGCGCCGTGGCGGCCAAGGCTTCCTGGGTGGGGATATCGCCCGCGGCAGCAAATACAACATCGGGTTCCTGGCCTTCATCATTGCTGGCCCAATTCCAGATACCGATGCCTTTTGTGCAGTGGGTAATCGCGGCATCGATGTCCAAGTACTGCAGATGCTTCTGTTTGTCCGAGACGATGACGTTGATGTAGTTTTCCGATCCCAGGCAATGATCTGCGACGGACAACAGACAATTGGCATCCGGCGGGAGGTAGATGCGCGTGACGGCGGCGCTCTTGTTGAGAACCACATCCAGGAATCCAGGATCCTGGTGCGTGAAGCCGTTGTGATCCTGACGCCATACTGTTGACGTAATGAGGAGATTCAGTGACGCGATCTTGCGGCGCCAAGACAATTGGTTGCAGATGGACAGCCACTTGGCATGCTGATTGAACATGGAGTCGATGACATGGACGAAGGCTTCGTAAGAGGAGAGAAAGCCGTTGCGACCGGTAAGCAAGTAGCCCTCGAGCATGCCCTCCATCGTGTGCTCACTGAGCATTTCAACAACGCGGCCGTCTGGCGCCAGTTCGGTTCCGTCACGGTCCTCGGGGAAAGTTTCAGCGATCCAGAATTTCTTGGACGCTTGATAAATCGCATCCAGCTTGTTGGAAGTATTCTCATCAGGCGCGAAGACTCGAAAGCTGTTCATGTTCCATTTCATGACATCGCGCAGGAAACGCCCCAGGGGAGGCACGTTCTCGACTTCGATGTTTCCTGGGTAGTCGATCTTGGTCGCGTAATCACGAAAATCGGGCAGGCGCAGCGTCTTTCTGATCTCCGCGTTCGCGTGCGGACTCGCGCTCATGCGGTGCCGGCCTGATGGCGCGAATTCGGCAATTTCCGGTCGCACCCTTCCGCTTTCATCGAAGAGTTCTTCCGGCTTGAACGATCGCAGCCAGCTTTCAAGAATCCGCAGATGTTCCGGATTGCCCTTCACATCGGCCAGCGGGACCTGATGCGAACGCCAGAAGCCTTCCAGCCGATGTCCGTCGACCTCGAACGGGGCGCCCCACCCCTTTGGCGACCGCAATACCACCATGGGCCAGCGTGGCCGAGTTGCAATTCCGGTTTTCCGGCACTCTTGCTGGTAGCCTTTGATCTCCGCAATGCAACGTTCAAAGGTCGCAGCCATCGCCTGATGCATGCTGTCGTGCTCGGATCCCTCAACAAAGTACGGATTCCAGCCATAGCCACGTAGGAGACTTTCCAGTTCTTCGTGAGTGATCCGCGCCAGCAGGGCCGGATTGTTGATCTTGTATCCGTTCAGGTGAAGTATGGGCAGAACAGCCCCATCGCGAATTGGATTCAGAAACTTGCTGATGTGCCATGAAGTCGCAAGCGGGCCAGTTTCGGCTTCGCCGTCGCCCACTACTGCGGCCACAATCAGTTCGGGGTTATCGAAAGCGGCTCCGCAGGCATGCGAAAGTACATATCCCAATTCCCCGCCCTCGTGAATGGAACCTGGAGTCTCTGGGGTGCAGTGACTACCGATGCCACCCGGAAACGAAAACTGTTTAAAGAATTCTCGAAGACCTTTTTCGTCGGTGCTCTTTTCAGGGTAGATTTCGCTGTAGGTGCCTTCCAGATAGATAGGAGCCAAAACTCCCGGGGCGCCGTGCCCGGGACCTGCGAGAAAGATCATGTCGAGATCGTCTCTCTTTATGAGGCGACTCAGGTGGGTGTACATGAAGGCGAGGCCCGGGCTTGACCCCCAATGGCCGAGCAACCGATTCTTGATATGTTCTGGTTTCAGGGGTTCCCGTAGCAGGGGATTTGCCTGAAGATAGATCATTCCTAAAGCCAGGTATTTGCACGCGCGCCAATAAGCATCGATCCTGCTCAGTTCATCTGGGCTGAGCGGTGCGCCCGCAACTGTTGACCTTGCTTTCCCTTCGGCGCTCAGAGATCCGGCTAATTCTTCAATTCCTGCTAGCGATGCCATTTTCAATTCCTCACTTCGCGTTGTACAACTCCAAGATTTTGGGCTTCATCGAACGCCCGCCTTTGTTGAGGTCAAACACTCATCCAAAAACCGATCGCTCGCCTTCGCTCAGTTAACAGTTCGAAAGCTCCAGCATTGCTCGCCGGCTCTCCGTTGCAACTCGCGTTGAATCTGTTCGATGTGCGTAGCATCGCTGGCACTGATAGCGACTTCCCTGGCGAGGACGATGTACAGCATGTCAAATAGTGTGTCAGTCGGGACGTTCAGCAGTTCTCCCAGCATGGCCTACCCCCTGAAGCAATTTGAAGATCGCTCTTCGTATTCGCAATCCGGCTGCCAGAAGTGACCGGCTGTAAGTGGATGAAAACGCCTCTCTACGAATTGGACCGAGAGCTCCGACACAGACATCGAATGACCTGCCAAGGGCACTGACCGAATTAGGGCAGCAAACGGACGTTAGTCCCAGCCGCTGGCATGTACTTGGAGTGGCCATAATGAATTTGCGATAGCTTTATTACGGCTTTTCGGCAGGCGTTTGCTGAACCTGAATGGTGGGGATTCGATCCGCCTTCGTCGTATCAACCGAGACGATTCCAAAATTCTCGTTCGAGTCGCGCGCTCGAATGGTTACTGTGGACTGTTCTCCCGAGGGACCGGGAACGACCTTGCCGTCGACCAATACGGTCACACGGAGACCGGCGTCGGGATCCCCTGGATTGATCTGTTCGACTCTTTGTTCGGTTGCTTGCTCACTAGTGGATCTCGAACTCCCGGTACTGGTTTTGCGCTCAACGAGGTGCAGTCTACCGTCCCGCGTGGTACCCGGAACATCGATGGAATAGGTTTCCACGACGCTGCGTTTTTCTCCGGAAGTGCTCTCAGACTCCTGGCTTACCACACGAGAGATTTGACCTAGCTTTCCTTCCGCATCGGGCCGAAACACCCTCTCCTCGATCTGGTGGTCTTTGGCTTCCTGCGTCGGAATATTTTGTCGTATCTCGCTCAGTTGCCACTTTCCGTTAACGTCCGGAATCCATGTGGTTTTTTCAGTTTCCAGTGCACCGTTCGCGGCCCGCTTGCTTAGCTCGTGCGTCTTGAACGCTGGGGCTAAACCACCGTTGGGGCTGGCGAGCATGACCGTCGTGTTCGTTTCTTCCAGATCGTTTCCAATCTTTTTCGTCTCCACGATTTCGCGCTGTACCAGTTGAAGCCGCGCATTGACATCGGGGTTGTAGGTCAGGCGCACTATCTTCGAGTCCTCGCCGGGCAGGATCTGTTTGTCCTCTTCCGTTACCTGCACGAGGGCTTTCCTCCCATTTACATCCCGAGCGAAGGTGCGCATCGTGGTTCTTACGGTGGCAGCATCGACGGTCAGGGTTTCCCTTTCGATGTCCTGATAAGGTTCGAAATGTCCATCGGTCCCGCGAATCTCGACAGATCGCTTGTCCAACATCCGGTCGCCATTCTGGCTATGGCTTTCGATGATGCGCACGGGAATCCGTTCAGGAAGATCGTCGTTCTTCACGTCCGTTGTGGACTGCCACTGCTTAGGCAGCTCCTGGGCCGTTTGGGAACCAGATACTTGAGCAGAGAGGCTCGGACCAAAACAACAAAATGCTCCAATTGTCAGGATCAAGACGCAACTCAAATGAAAAGCAACATCCGCAGGCGCCACAGAGGCAGTCGTGGTGGACATGCTTTTCAGTTGGCCCGCCACTGTATTTGAGGCCGTCGGTTTCCGTTCGTATCGGCGATTACCACCCATCGCATGAACAAACGATGAAATTCAGGCCTCTCGTGAGTCAACGGACTTAACATCGTAGAGCGCATTGTTTTTTTGCTTTCTTTCATCGCATCGTCTTTCCTACTTCAATGCCTGGGGGAACGTCGGCAGAGATGCTTCCAGTGGCGACGTTCGTTCCGACAGTTCTGAGTCGATCAGGGACGAAATCTGCTCCCACACGCGCGGGTCATTCTCTATTTCGTGATGTCCCCTGTTCAGGTGGCGGGCAACCCAGGAATAGTTCTCGCAATTGATTTGACGATCCTGATATGCCATGTGAAAGTTGCCGATCATGTTTGTGCGTTTCGGATCAGAAGCGCGAATGCGCGATCGACCATGGATGAAACTCTTTGTCTGGTAGAAGTTGACCGCATTCCGAACGTTCGGCGGAATTAGCGCATCCTCGTGACCTGGTTTGTGGACACTGTCCACCAGGATCGTGAGGGACACTGGAACATCCAGTCGCTCCAACTCCTGCGACAACGTGACTGCCTGCGAACCGCCCCAACTGTGGCCGTAGATGATGATCTTGGCTCGGTCTTTTTCCTCAGAACTAACGAACCCATCTCCATCGGTATCCAGCAACTGCATGACTCGCCGAAGAGCGTGTTTCCCGTCGTGGTTCGAGAACACTTCTACATGCTCAATTGACGGATAGCTCTCACGCAGCCATGCAGCAAACTGCACCTCAGGATGATTCATGTCGTCGTGCTTGACGAACCCTCCAACGAAACCGATGACGATCGCGTTCCGAACGTTGTTGTTCCGCGTCGCTTTAGGTTGTCGAACGCAGACCAACTGGAGCGCCGATTTAACGCCGTTCTGGGAAATGGACTCACCGCAGATCGCAGGCTCATTCACAGAACGAAGACCGATCTTGGCCTTTTCGCTAGCCGTAGACGACTGCCCAAAACAGGGGGGAACCAGGCATGTTGCGGCCACGACCATCCACAACGCTGGAAACTTCCGGAGTTCATTCATAAACTTTGCTCGCTTTATGGTTTCGCACAGCCTGAGAGTGCCGCGTAGGAGCCTCTCCATGACAGCAATCGCACTCTGGCTGCCAAACCCGTATGTTGTAAGGCGCTCTTCAGCAATGACCTACGTGCGAACTTCTCTTCTGGAGCGTGCCCGTATTGCGGCATTGACCATTGCCGGGCAGCCGCCGCGGCACAAATTTGGGCGCAGCATCACGGCGTCAATGAACTTGGACGGAATGAGGATTGGCAGACGAACTGCGTTACATCGGGCGTGTATCAGGATGGGATCGATTATGTTCAAAATCACGCAAAACACGTTCCGCGACTTCACTCTTGCCGAAGTTCTGCTAATGGTCGCGATTAATCAGCTCGAAGCCAAGCGGAAGGTTGGCGCGAATGAGGGAAGCTTGCCTGACCACTGCCACTTTTGCGCGAAAGCGGCTTAGGTGAATCCGGGCAGAGCTCGCGCGAAGGGTTGTATAAGGAGTCAGCCATGATTATCGACGGCGAGCAAGATTCCCGAGCGGCAGATCTGTCGTGCCATCACGGACTTTGAAGGGGAGGGCAATGGCCCTATATCTCATCACTGGAATCGCTGGGTTTAGGCAATGATCGGAGGGAATTCTCCCGGCAGTGCTCGCGAGCGGACGTAGGGGAAAAGCCATCCCCTCATCGAGCGATAGGCCTGGGCAAGCGTCCAGTCACGCCCTTCCGGAGGTGTCTCGGGTCCGGGATCCGACAGCTTCTCAGGGAACCGGGATAGATCGGCTCTGGCAGGGTCAACCCCTGGTTCGCTGGAAGTTCTGGGCCCCGTGTCGAATTCATTAAGAGACTGTGGACGTTTACATCAATACGAAACTTCGGAACTGTGGACATGGCGTTTTTTCCTCGAAGAAGGCTTGATACATCCAAAAACTTCTGACGACGAACTCCTGGAGTGCACACTCGCTGCCAAATGTAGGGGCACCGTAGTGGGCGGTTCGCCATTCTTCGGCTTTTAGCAGTCTGCGCTCTTACCCGCACTGCTCGAGTGAGCGCGTGCGATACGACTTTACTCGAGGTCCAGCTCTGAGTGATCGCCCGATGACAGAAGACTGGCATCTCTAATGCATCTAGCATGAACTATGAAACGCTTCGGTGATGGCCCTCTATACCGAAACGGATAACAAGTCACCAAGGTCAGCTCTGCATTGCTCGTCTGGTGTAGCACTTCAATGTCGGTAGGTGCGACAACTTCTGTGCGATTCACCAAGTAGCGAAAACTGCCATTGATTGTTTTTACGGTGATGATGTCATTCGGTCGAATCTCTCTTAGCGATCCGAAGAACGTATCGCGGTGAGCCGCGATCCCCATATTTCCGGAGGAACCCGGAAGAGAAGTACCCTCAATGTGCCCTGCTGCAACAGCAAGAATGTCCGGGGTCGCCCCTTCGAGAACAACAACAGAGATGTGGAGCCGAGGGATCTCGAGATGACCGACGACCGCTTTGTTGTCGTGGATCGAAGCGCTATTAGCGCGTTGAGGACCCTGGCCTAAGCAAAACAGAGTAAGAGTGAGCATTAGACTCGAAAACACAGTCAGCCGTTTCATGGACGTGTCATCCAGTTCCCTCGAAGAAGACGTGATAAATCCGAAACTTCCTAGCGACGAACTCACAGAATGCACATTCGCTGCCAAACGTAAGACACGGGCAAGGGGTTGCCGCGGCGTGTGGTTCGCGACTCTTCAGCTACAGCCGTCTGCCCTTTTACGAGCACTGCCCAAATGGGGGCACGTGGAAACTGTCGCTATCACAGGCGGCTATCGACTTACGACCGCGGAGGTTTGGTAGGTGGTTTGCATCGTTGTCTGGCAGAGAGGAAAGCCAATGAGTACACCTGACGCGAAAGAGCAGACTCCTGTGCAAACCCCGAACATTGAAAGGCATAGGCTTTTGCGATATGCGCTGCTGATCGCTGCGGCGAGTTACGTGATCTGGTCGTCGTACTACATCTCCGAGACGCGCAGCAGTTTGGCGTCGCTCGCCGTGGCCCAGAAAGCGGCGATTGCAAACCTGCAGCAGCGCCAAGCTGCGACAGAAGACGACCTGAAGACGTCCAACGATGCCTTGTCACAGCAGCTAGGCATCACCGAGCGAGGACTGCAAGCGGCATATGCGGGTACGACGACCGAGTTGCGACGGAACCAACGATCCTTCGAGAGACGCATGCAGGACCAGCAGAACCAACAGAATCAGGCAGTCGATCAGGTCACTTTTGAGGTGGCCAACGTGCAAACCGAACTGAGTGGGGCGAAGAAGGAAATCGCCGCAACCCGCACCGACCTCGAGTCTACGAAGGTGAAGCTAGATCGCGCGATCGGCGATCTGACCGGACAAAGCAGTCTGATTGCCCGTACGCGCGAAGATCTAGAAGAACTCCGGCATCGCGGTGATCGCAACTACTACGAATTCAGCTTGTCTAAAGGCGAGCACGCAACCCAGCTCTCAACCATTGCCTTGCAGTTGAAGAAGGCAGATGCGAAGAAGGGCAAGTTCACGCTCACCGTGATCGCTGACGACCGCGTGATTGAAAAGAAGGATCGGGGCGTGGCCGAGCCATTGCAGTTTTACACGGGGCGCAACCGGCAACTCTATGAAGTGGTTATTTTTACAGTCGACAAGAACAAAGTGACCGGTTATCTCAGCACACCGAAAACACCTGGCCTGACGGCCTCGAGGTAGCGTGCCTTACCTTCTGAGCACCGCCCGCAACTGCAAGATCGGAGGCAATATGTCGGGTCGATTGACCGAGGATGAACGCTCAAGGCTACTGCAAGGCGCATGGAATGGAATCTTACTTGCGTCGCCGTTCTGGGTTGGGCTCATTTACTGGCTCACAAGGTAGCCAAACTCTCGTTGTCGGAAAGTGAGAAGGAACTCCTTGCGGAGTTTAAAGACTGCTAGGCGCGAGCGATGCTTCGATTCGCTTCGCTATTGGTCATCTGACGGTAACCCCATCTCGTGACTCTTAGCACATCGATCAGGCGGTTGAATAGACATACGAAGAGTCTCCCATAACTAGTTTGTCGAGGGACATAACATGAAGCACACAATTGTTCGAGTAACAGCAATTCTTACCCTGAGCGCAAGCGTGATACCAGGTGGATGCCACAAGGCGCAGGTAGTATCCACTGTGCCGCCACCACCTCCGCCAGATGCTCCCACGGCTTCGCTCACGGCAGGTCCGCAAGCGATTGAGAAGGGACAATCAACGACGTTAAGCTGGGAAACCACCAACGCGAAAGATGTGAGTATCACGGATCGATGCAAGTCGCGCCGGGAGACTCGACTACGTACAAGCTCTACGCCAAGGGCCCAGGTGGCACACAGACAGCTTTGACGCGAGTCACCGTCACTGTGCCGACTCCGCCACCAGCACCTCCCGCAGGACCCAGTGAGGACGAATTGTTCTCACAAAATGTGAGGGACATCTATTTCGACTTCGATAGCGCGGAAATTCGTCCCGACCAGCAGACAGCGATAGAACGGGATGCGGCCTTCTTAGCCCAGCATCCGAACATCGGCCTCACTGTGGAAGGCAATTGCGACGAGCGCGGATCAACTGAGTACAACCTGGCCCTGGGAGATACGCGGGCCAATGCGGTGAAAGAAATGTTGGCTGCGGGTGGGGTCAGTTCGGCGAGCATCAAGACAATGAGCTACGGCAAGGAGAAACCGGTCTGCACGGAGCACGATGAGATCTGTTGGCAGCAGAACCGTCATGACCATCTGAGCCGTTAGCGGTAGCTTGAAAGCGAGGTCCGCTGGCGGCTGCGGACCTCGCTTCCCTTCTTAGTTAGCGTCCGCACCTGGAGTGATCAGCAGGGTCTGTCGGAGGGGAAGATCTTTCTCCCGATAGTCTGATGAAGGCTTATTCGCAATCAACCGATAGTGAGCATCGGGATCTCTCATCTTCGCTAGCCAATGATCCTGGTGATAAGACCATCGGAGGGGGCGAGGGACGCGCGTGGCCGTTTGGCACCATGGGTGGCGTCAGCCAACGCGCAATTCTCGCCCCGTGTCACCGCCTCCGATGTGCCGGCATTAAACCTCTTGCAGCTGCCTCAACAAAGTCACTGCACCCGTCAACGTGTCCCTCGATCAGTTTTTGGCGGGGCGGACGATGCATCGTCCTTGCTTACTACCGTGAACCCCCAAGTTCATCGCGATTCCGCCCCACATCATTGACATCAAATCGTTTCAAGCGGTTGCTCTATACGAAGTCTCCTACACAAACTACGTGCAAATCGCCCTTCTCCTTGAAGGGTCGCTCCTCTTTCCCGTAACCAGACCAGGGCTCGCTCACCGTCGCTATCGACCGAGGTCACGCCACTAAGATCAATGTCCAGCGCACTTGGGGGACATGCCGCAATTCTCAAATCTTTTGCAGAGGACCCTTCGAGTCGTCCCGTCAATCTGATGGTGATCCGGCTATCGTGACGAATTATCGAAAGCATGAGCACATTTCCATAGTGCAACTTCACTGCCAGACCGAGTGCCTCCATTTCCCGAAAACACAAAGGTTTAGCGGAATCTGTGCAAGCGAGTCAACGATCGATGCCCGCATACGGACATTCCGCCGAATGTGGGCGCATTCGAACTAGAGTCGAGAAGGGGGCGAACATTTCCAGAATCTGACAGCTCAAGACAGAAGTGGGTCGGAACCATTCGGGAATGCCGTTGCATCGGTAGGCTCGATCTTGCGTTGGCGCGACTTCGACATCACTGTCAGGCATATCGCTCCGATCGCAGCCCAAAATAGAATCCGGACCCGCCGACAGAGCGCGATCGTTAATCCTGCTCCTCCCGAAACATGGATGAGTCGGGCAACAATCATGTTTCCGCCCTCAAAGGTTCCTACATTTCCGGGATTGAGTATACCGACGACATTGATCAGCTTCGTGAGCGCTTCCACAACCAGGGCAACCATCAGGCTCTTCCGTGTGCCCATGAAGAATAGAAGAACGTAAACCTCCAAAATCGCCGTGGCATGACTGGCAAGATTGAGGACTAAGCTTCCCCAAAACACGCCCGGCGCTTTATGGAAAAAATCGAAGAGATTGTTTTCAGCCGCTTCGATCACAGGCTGCTTCCCATTCAGCCAGGTCTTGATCCAGCCGAGCCGCCCGATTGCCCGTGCCATCCCGGAGAACACCGGCCAACGGCGGCGGATGGCCGCTCCGCACGCAATCAGCAAAGCTGCGGACCCTAACGCAAAGAGTAGCGCATACAGCCTCCACTTGTGAGATAGCGGTAGCAAGAGCACCGCAGCAATCATTCCTGCAAAGCTTACGATGGCCGAGGTCGCTATGTAGAGTCCACGATCCAGCGTAACTGACGAGATACTGTTGGCCATGGGAACGTCCGACCCGAGCAACGACACTCGGGCGGCCTCTCCAAGCACCTGACCGGGGAGTCCCAGAATCGCGATGGCCTCAGATATCAGGCGAAGGCCGAGTGTGCGTGCGAACGAGATGTTCTGGATGTCGCACAGAAATGTGAGCCGCCATGACCAGGTCTTGATGAGATGCGAGAGCCCGCCAAGAAGAAGCACCAGACCAAAGCCCCACCACCCAATGGTCCTAATTTCTTGGAGAACCGTGGCTGCGCCAGTCCGAAGGACGAGCCAGACCAGCAGAACCATGCCCATCAGGGGAACTAAGTAACGAAGAGTCTGTCGCGTTTTCACTGTTGCGTCTGCACTTTGTCTTTTAGTCGGAAAGGCCACCTCAGAAATCGAACGAACTTGGCATCACAAATAAATGCATTGGCAATGATAAGCGCATTTTTGGGCCGGCTTGCGATCGTTCGAACTAGTGCTTACCTCGGCTCGTGAATTTGCCCAAGATGAACTCCTGAGCCAGACTGCCGACGACATGCAGACCCAGGTCTATCCCAAAAGTCTGGAATACATGCCCGGCAGTACGATCTGAAGTAGGGTAGTAAGCGCTAGAAATGGAATAACTAATCAGACTGCCGCCCAACTGAGAATAGTTCGGCTGCCATTTCCCGTTATCTCCCTTGCAGACAAATGGAGCCCACATGGCATGAAGAGCGCGAGACTTGTTCGTACCGGAGCCTTGGTAGAAATAGCGAGGATCCTGATGCAGAAGCGATGGCAAAATAGCGTTGCTGATCAAGCCTCCGGTAACGCCGTCGACAAAGCCGGCTCCCAACCGCTTGCTGTATCCTTTCGCACCTTGCTGCCATTCGCTGGGATTGTCACGAGCCTGTTGGACGCCAGCCCACGCGACCGTGCGTCCGAAGAAAAATGGATTGGTGATGCTTTTGTATGCCAGGTGGAACTTCATCCTCGTAGTGAGAGGCTCGGGGTGAGGTTCGTACACCACAAATATATTCGGTATGAAACTTAGGACGCGCTGCTGTTCTTCAGCTTTGAGCTGTTGGGCAGCAACTTCCTTCGAGGAGTAACTTACGGTGACTGCCCGCTGCACAGCCAGGATGCGAAGTTTGATCTCGGGTAGCGTCTTGTTCTCACCCGCTTCGACCGTAATAGACGAATTCGACTCTGCAAATCCTTCAGCGGTGACGGTGATCTGATAGGCGACTCCGGCCTGGGCCTGGTCGAATGCAAAGCCTCCGTCGTCTTTTGTGATAGCCGTGACATGGTCGCCAGCCGGCCCTTGAAGAATCACGTGGGCGCCGGGGATTGGGTCGTCAGTGGTATCGACGACCGTGCCAAGGATGGTTCCTGTCATCGTGGCCGCCGCCGTGAAAGACTGCGCCGACATCGGTGCAGCAACCGCCACTGCACCGATGACGATCAAAAGCAACAGATGGGCTCGCTTTAAGAGCGATGCCAAAGGTCGGCCAGGCAATCTGAGTGTATTTTGCTGCATTGTCGATACTCCTAGGCTCCCGAGAGTGTGAAATTAATTGTGATCCGGGAATCAACTTCAACCGGTTCTCCGTCGATCAGGTATGGCTTGTAACGCCACTGCTTCACCGCATCAATTGCCGCTTGCGCGAGGATTGGCAACCCGCTCTCGACTCGCACATCCTTCACGCTGCCATCCTGGCCGATCACCGCCATCAGCACGACCGGGCCCTCAAGACGCGCCCGGCCCGCCTCCGGCGGATACTGCGGCGGAACGTCGTGGATCAGATTGGCCTCGACTACCCGGGAGGCGACACGGATTCTCTTTACCGGCGTCGGGTCAGGCGCTTTCGCCGGGACAGGCACACTGCGCGTTCTACCTAGGACCTCGCTAAGCACCCCAATGGGCGCTCCGCCGACCACGCCGCCAGGGATTCCCCCGACGACTCCGCCCGTTGAGGCCACAGGAACTGGCGGCGGAGTTGATGTTGCTTCTTGCGTCTCATGCAATGGGGTCGGAACGGCGATGCTTGTCGGGGCGTAAGTGGACGGCGGCGCCGGTGCTTGGAGCTTCGTGGCATTGCCAGCCGCGGCCGGGGCTGGCGGCAGATACAACATCGTCAGCGTCTGCATCTTGGGGAGTGGATCCGTGTGAAACAGAGGGATGATAATGAGCGCCAGCAGGAGGAGCGACAGGAACGCCAGCGATCCAGATGCCGCAAAGAGGTTTCGCGGTCTCGGTTCGATGAAATAGAAAATGTCAGCGACTTCGTTTCCTTGCGGGTTGGAACGAACGGGAAGTTGTTTTTCCTCTTCCGTCGGCAATGCTGCGATCCGCGGATCAATTCGCAACCCGGGCCGCTGAAGCCTCGGGTATGCAATCCCATAAACTAATTCCGAAGGATGGTCACAAGTTGCCATTTACATTGATTCCTTTCCAAGCAGCCTCGCTCTCCCCTGTCGTGAATTGCCACGCGGATCAGGTCAGAACGTCAGGTACCCGGTCTTGCCTCACGCATCTATAAGGGCATTTTGTGGGCCAAGTGGAAGTCGTTCTAGGGAAGGGACATGGACCATCGAAGTCGCATCCCGGTGTGCCCAGATGAGGGCAGCTGCCTGCAAAAGGTCATCAGCAGATGCAGGGTTTGGGCACAGACTGTTACGCAAATTCGTTATGCCATGTCGAAGTCGAAACAGCAAAGGTCGACAGCTGTGGACCAGGTCCCTTGTACCCTCGAATCGGTGCGCCAATTCTGCTTTGATTACGGTGTTCTCAACTGTGTTCAGGAACGAGAAATGGAGGATAGTCGGCGCATTCTTCGCGGGTTCCCTTCCCCGGGATCGCTGAAGGATCGACCATCTGCGGGACCAGCGTGAGTTTGCGAGAACGCCCGGCGGGGTACTTTATGCTTAGGTGTGATAGCCAAGACTTGACCTTGAAGGCCATCCTGTCGAGTGGGGTCGCTACTGTCAGGCGGACCCTGTTACGAACAGTTGACCAGCATCCGCCGGCAACGGATGCCTTCACTCCAAGGCCAGGATACGGCTGGAGCCGAGCAAAACATGGAAACCAGGCTGGCTGAGACGACAAGCATGTTCTTCGGGCAGTCCTATGGCTGGCCGTTGGCCCCTTTGGGAACGTGCGACGTGATCCGCTTCAGAACGAATTCCCTGAGCAGATTCCTCACCGCGCCCTCGCCAATGCCCGCCAAACCATTGAAAACGACTAGCGAAGCTCCGCGATCGGAGGAGGGATAGTAAAGATTCGAAATGGCTGCCGCGGAGAATTTGCCGAGCACGCTCGAGTAATTTGGCTTCCACCGCCCATCATCGCCTCTCGCAATCACGGCCGCAGATATCGCGTACAGCGCGCGCGACCGGATACCGCCCTTCCCCTTGTAGAAGTAACGCGGGTCTTGATGAAAGATCGAAGGGTAAACAGCTCTGCCCAGCAGGGTGCCTGAGACGTTATTCGCCAACGCAGCGCCGTATCGCTTTCCATATCCTTCCATTCCGCCACCATACTCCGGGAAGGCGTTTTTATATTGCTGCACACCTGCGATTCCCGCCAGGGTCAAGAACGAAACCGGATCGATGAGTGAACGAACGCTTAGTTGAAATTTCTGTTTCGCTTGCATCGGCGGCGCATTCCAGTCATATGTGCTGTAAAAATTGGGAATGACGCCACCGATGCGCTGCTGTACCGCGATCTGCACCTGCTCCTCAGCCAGTTCCTCCTTGCTTCTTGCAGTCACGGTCAGACTGGTGGTCCCACCGGCAACCGAGAGAGTTACCGCTGGCACAAATCGGACCTCGCCGGCATGCAAGGGAATCTGGGTCGAGGTGAAAGTGTTCATCCCCTCCGCCGTCACTGTGAGCTTGTAAACATCCGGCGGTAGGCCTGTGAACGCGAACTGCCCGTTGCTGCCAGACTCCACTGTCTGTATGGCAGCACCCGCTCGACCTGCCAGTGTCACGCGCGCACCTTGCAGGACGTCCCGATTCGTATCGAGCACCGTCCCGGATAGACTCCCGGTGCCAGTCAGGCGCGAGTCAGTTGCTCCAGATTGAGTGGTATCCTGTGCCGCTTGGGGTGCATCCGAGAGAGCGCCGTCCTGAGTGGTCGAGCTGAAACCCTCTTGCGCGAGCGCGGTCGAGCGCGTCATGCTGGGAAAGATCAACAAGATGGAACTAGCGACCAGGAACAGCTTCGACCATCGCGCAGCATTACACAATCTAAAACTCCTCGGCTATTGTGGCTCCTAATGCTTCGCCAGGCGGCGAGGCCACTGTTCCGCCCCCGGCTTGCGTGATCTGGTAATCGCGATATTCAATGCTTAGAACCGCCGTGCCGAAGACACGAACCTTGGTTTCGCTTTCGTTCGATTCCGGCAACCAGAAGTCACTGATTTTCTGATAGCTGCGCTTGAAGTCAGTTTTGACGGTCCACCAGGAAGGGTTGACAGCGGGCTCGCCCTCGACTCGAGTTATCGCGAAGTCTTTTGCATTCACCCAAATTCGGCCCCGAAACAGAAACTTGTTCTTGCTTCGCGGCTGGGCATCGAGCACGTAGAATTCGTCCGTATCCGTCTTCTTGTAATCAGAGACTTGAAATGTATAGTTCTCGGGCGTAATGGCGGACCGCTGCTGATTCTCATCCCGCATCGACTCTTGTTCCGCCTCCAGGAGTTTCTTGAACACACGGTCTCGCACCGTGCCAGAGCCGCTCTCTGACACGATCGCGAACTCTTTCTTATTGGGCGCGTGGTAGTCAGTGCGTACGACCATGTCGGCCTTCTTATGGGACAGACAGTGGCACTCCAGGTGATAGCTGCGAACACTGGAATAGCTTTGGAGTGTTTTGGCACGCACTTCGTTCATCGCTACGACACGTCCCATCACTTCATTAGCGGTCAGAGGTGCAGACACATTTGCCTGCTGTGCAACTGCTGGGACGCCGATAATCAACAAAGCGAATGCGCGCACGAACCAGCGCCCATTAGATTTCCTCGCGTGGTACAGCGGAGTCATTGTAAGAGTCTCCTAGTGAGATCTGAGAATCCAAACCTGCTTATACTTATCGGTGCGGTTTCTTGAGCATCGTTCTCGAACCGACGTGGCGCGCCCCGCAACTGACTCAGAGCCGAATGTTCCTGCTCATTTTGTGGTTGTGGTACGGACGGGTCGAAAAGATAGATGGTGCTCGCGAAAACCGGTCCCACACGGACGTCGCTGTGAGACATGCCAGAGCGTTTCAGAAGATCGAAGTAGCGCTGTGTCTCAAAAAAGCGACGAGAGGGCTCGAGCATGACCAGATCTCCGTTCCGCGGCGCATATTGGGCATCGTATAGCGGCACAATCTGAATGTCGGTGCGTTCGCAGGTCTTGAGGTAATAGGCCATGCTCATTGGTCTTGCCGTCGCCAGCCTCGTCGCGACGGGGGCGACCGGACAGACCTGCTGCGCCACCTCGCGTGTATCGAACTCGGAGACCTCATCGGGCGCAAAATAGCGAGTGATGTTCCGTGTGCCTCCGCCGATTGAATTCAGGTAGAAAGAGTAGTACGGTGCCCAAGCTTGTAGCTCAGCAAGGGGCCATCCAATCAAAATGACTGCGGCCGCTCCGACGAAAGCCGGCGACCAGGCTTTTCCTTTCACGCGTTTCCAAATCTCTTGCACCGCATATCCGCCGGCCAGGAAAACAAAAGGGAGCATCGGAAGTGAATAGCGAATCCACTTTGCTCCACTTAGAGATAGCCCAACGAACTGAACCATTCCGAACGACAGGAAAAAGCACGATGCGAGGGTCCGGCGATTTCGCAAGAGCAGCGCGCCGCCAACTATGAAGGCCAGCAGGATTGGAATTGGTGTCTTTACCACCACCAACCACACATAGTAGAACCACGGAACTCCGGCCAGCAGGCGCCCAGGAAAATTCATGTACAGCGTGCCGTCGAAATCATAGCCGCTGTGCCGCACGCCATCATGATGAAGCCAATGCAGGATCGCGGTGAAGTTACTCGGGGAGAGAATCACCGGGTTCACCAGGACGAACGTAACCAAGAGGACGAGGAAGAATCGTTTGTAGCTGAATCGCGATGGCTCTACCGTAAGTCCGCTTTTGCCCGCAAGACGCCACGTAAGCGCGTTCAGGCCAAGAAGGTGAAGGATGTACTGCGAGCCCAATGCCAGACCAAAACCCATCGCGCTCAAGTCGTACCATCGCCGCGCACTCTCGCTCGCATCTGCCTGTTGGGCGCGGCAGTAGAAGTAACAGGCCAGCAAGGTGAACAGGGTGAGCGGCGTTTCCTCTTTCGTGAGTCGATTTAGCGCGACTGGCAGTGGCGCAACCGCCCAGAAGAAACTCGCCGCAAAGGATCCCACGAGCCCCATCATTTGGCGGCACAAAAGATAAAGGACTGCGGCGGCAGCAGCGCCGAACAGCACGTTGGGCATGCGAAGCCAGCCCTCCGGTTTCAGCCAAGGCCAGCCATGCGCCGCGGCGACCCGGCTCCAGCGTTCCCCCGTTGCCAGGCTTGCCCAAGCAAGCACTTTTGGCAACATCGGATGCTCACTATTAACGCCGGCAAAATGCCCGTTTCGATACTCTTGGACCGCCGCCCATTTCGCCGACTCGTCTTCCGACAGACTGTTGAAGTCAACCCGGTACATGCGAACTGCGAATGCCAGGATCGTGAGCAGGAGTACAATCGCCGGCTCCCGGTACCGTCCAAGGCAACGATATTGGACCTCACTCAGCACGTTTGCTCCCGCTTACGGCGTGAACGCGATTGGATGATTGCACTCTCGAACAATTGAGCTCCTCGAACAATGCCGCTCAGCCTTGCATGTACTCCCAGTTCAGCCAATACCTGCTCGATCACCAGCGCAGTTACATTCGAACTCAGTCTCTCGTGGGAGCTCGGGCCAGCAGAGGTCCCGATTAAGTCCGCTCTTTTCGTGTTCCGCGCCCCTCGTTGTGTGCTCACGAATTCACCTCCGATGTGGTCGCCGCTTTCCCATTGGCGTGGGGATCAAGCACTTCAGAGACAGCGTAAGGCCTACGCTCAGATCGATTGAAGTACTGCCACACCTCCAACTCACCCAGGAGTCCTAGCGCCATTAGCTGGAGCCCTACCAAAATCAGAACGGCCGCAAAGACCAGCAATAACCCGTGTTGCTGCAGAACATCGATTCCCGCGACGACTTTCCAGATCAGGAGACAGAGTGCGATGGCGGAGCCCAAACCTATGTTGATCGCTCCCAGCCGGCCAAAGAAGTGGAGCGGGCGCGACATGTAGCGCAGAAGAAATCGGATCGTCATGAGATCGAAAAATACCCGGAACGTACGAGAAATGTTGTAGTGCGATTCGCCGTGCTTCCGATGGTTGTTTTGAATCGGTATTTCACAGATCGAGGCTCCGTAGGCCGAAGCCAAAGCCGGAATGAATCGGTGCATTTCGCCATAGAGCGGCAATTGTCGCAGCAGGTCGCCCCGGTACGCCTTGAACGTGGTCCCAAAGTCGTGAATGTTGACGCCGCTGAGCTTGGCCATCAGCCAATTGGCACAACGGGAAGGAATCTTTCGGAGCAGCAAATTGTCGACGCGGTGGCTGCGCCACCCACTCACGATGTCGTAGCCCTCCTCGATCTTTTCGAGGAAGGCAGGGATCTCCGCCGGATCATGCTGAAGGTCACCATCCATAGCAATCACGTAGTCGCCGGTGCTATGCGCAACGCCGGCAGCCAGCGCTCCGGTCTGGCCAAAATTCCGCCGCAGCTTGACAACGGTCACGTGCGGGTCAATCAGCGCGACTTCCTTCAGCAACTTGTACGTAAGATCCGTGCTGCCATCATCGACAAAAACGAACTGGTAACTGCGACCAAGCTCCTCCATGACCCCTTGCAGGCGGCCATACATCTCAATCACGTTGGGTTCTTCGTTATGAAACGGCACGACAATAGAAACGCTCGCGGAGGTCTGGAGATCAGGCATGCTGTGCCGTCCTTCTGAAGGCGTGATCGATCGAATTGAGCCATTCCCAGTCCTGCTCGTTCAGCAACAATTCGGACTTGTGGCCCAGTTCGTTGAGTAGTGCGCACAGCCAGTTTGCAAAGTCCCAATTTTGGTCGCAGACACTCAACACACTCTGTCCATCGCGCTGGATCGCGGGGACGCCATTGACTACCTTTGTGGCGTACATATTGACTCCTTTGTTCCTACTTGACCTTCATGCCGCGGTAGCTCTGCCGGAATTCCGCTCGAAGCAGTTCAGCCATCGATGCATCGCAGCTGTGTTAAGGCATTTAGCTCGCCAAAGACGTAACGCGGCAAATCACTGACTTGCAAAAGCATGGACGAGCATCGGGCCGAAGATCGGTGCCCACATTGCGGCAGTGCCCTTGAAAGGTCAGGACAGCCCGCGGGCAGAATGAGGGAATTGCACCAAGAACCAACGGCTTAGGAACAGGGCTGAAATGGTTGGTGGCCTGCAATGTCAGGGTTTTAGGGGAGCCGGACTTGCTCGCTGACTTGTTCATCTGGCGGAAGGGGCTGTTCGACGATCGCGAGCGATCAAGCGATCAAGAGACGCCCAACTCGTAATCGGGAGTTTTATGGCAATCTTCCTAGCTATTCTTGATTTCCTGTTTGGGTGTCACCACGTTCACCTCAGCCGTGTGTTCACACTGCAAGGAGAAACGTACAAGGTCTGCTGTGACTGCGGTGCGAAGTTTGCATATTCTCTCCAGACCATGTCGATTGAGCGCCGCCTCCCACTCATCCCCGTACAGACCAGGTTTCGAATTGCCTGAGATGGAAAAGAGCATGAACCAAGGAACGTACACAGCTCGATAGACGCATCTGAGGACGATCAGTAATGGATTCAAATTCAAGAGCAGTTCGAGTCGGCGGAGAAGTAATCGTGCTTCATTGTTGGGCCTGCGGAACGGCCCACTGCGTGAACCTAGAGTCATGCGTTCCTGGGGAACTATCCCATATGGTGTGCAGCAACAGCAATTGCAGGATGAGTATGTTCCTCGTGAATGAGCTGGTACTCGACGACAAGAGCAGAAAACAAATGACGAAAAGCGAGCTAAATGCACGCGTCACCTATTCGAGGTTCTGGAAATGAAGACGCACTATGGTGAACAGCTAGGGCGGATTTACCCAGTGGCAAGCCATTTGCAATCTTGTGGACAGGTGCACTATGTCAACAACATCGCTGAACACACTGGTGCAATCTCTTGTAGCCGAATACAGCGTATTCTGGCAGTTTTGGCCCGAGTTTGAGCAGATACATGGCGAGCGCCGTCTGGTCGGCTTCGAACTCGAGTTGATTGGTTTTCATACATCCGATCTCAACCACCTCGATCCCGCATGTCCTGCCTGCCGCCATGTCAGGTCCGTCTTGCTCGCGATCGCGCTTGCTATGCCTGGGGAGACTAGCTTTCGCCAAAATTACCTCACGTACAACATCGACTCTCACTCAAACTCGATTCTGTGTTTACCTGCCTTAGGCAATCGCTCGGCAGTGTCGGTGAGTATTCACGTTGTCTGGAATCGGTCAAACGGCCAGTCGTTTGAGACAGATCTGTTGAGCGAAATCAAAGCGTTTCTATACGGGTGGGGCATTCACCAGCGCTAGCAGTTGCATTTGAGAAACCCGCTCGAAGTCTGCACATTTCGACAGATTCCCCTTTGAAGCACGTGCCAAGTCAGTGCTCAGTTCTTTGCTTGCCCATAAAGGCCACTTGCGGCGCCGGTCCTTAGACGTGGGTTGCAAATACCCTCACATTCTTAACGCCAACCCGTTCGCGCAATTCTCCTCGAAATTGTTCTTCCAAGGGCAGGCTCTACCCCGAGGTTCCCTGCCCGCAGGCGGACAATGACCGCATTGCGGCAACTAGGACGAACCAGTCTCCACCATGGGGGCAATTACATCATTCACATAGCAGCACCAGCATTGGCACGAAACGTGCGCTCCAGCGTATAGGGAGAGCAGGACAAAGCGTTTCGAGGATCAAGCCAATGTTTCGTGCAGAAATCCAGTGGTTAGCGAGTGGTCCGACCCTGAAGTTGGAAGGCAAACTCGTCGCTGTTTGGGCAGAGCAGGCCAGGTCCGTAGTCACAAAGGATGTACTGCCCAAGGGATTGATCGTCGACCTCACCGAGGTGAGCTATGTCGATTCAGCGGGCGAACAGTTGCTCAAGTGGCTTGCTAGCGTCGGCGCAGTGTTTGTCGCTGGCAATGTCTACGCATTTGCTGTATGCGACCGGCTGCATTTATCGCCCATACAGAGGATAGCCGAGCGACGCAAGCGGCAGCATGGTAATCACGGGGAGAGGTCCTCAATTACACCCATCCAGTTGAGGCCTTGAAGGGCGTTGGAGAAAGAGAAGAATATGTCTTGGTTTCACTCGAGCACCGCCCCAGTCGATGCCCGCAATCATGCATCGCCAGCCGAAGTCGTGGCCTGCTTCCAGGATCAAACAAATGTTCTGGGTCGGCTTGCGTTCTTGATCACTGGCGACCAAGCAACGGCGGACCAGGCGGTTGTCCAAGCTTGTGAGATCACGCTTCAAGGAAACAGTCCTTTCCGCGATTGGCTTCTCGAGTGGGCCAAGGCCGCGACCATTGCCGCCGCGATATTGCTCCAGGGGGATGCGATTCGCGTCTGTGAAACGACGTACAAAGATCGACGATGCCCGCATGTCGAGCATTTATCGCAGGGCGACGCTGAAGAACGCGCCGCTAGCCTTGACCTCATTCTTGGAGCCGACACCGAAACACTGCTTACGGAATTGGATTCGCTGTGCCGGGCAGTCCTCGTACTCAGAGTTGCAATCCGGTCGTCGATTCAAGATTGCGCTTTACGCCTGAACGTGTCCCGCGCGGCAGTGCTCGCCGCCAATTGTCACGCTTTGATATGGCTTCAAAAGCGACAGGTGAGCCCTGTAGCGGAACATCACGACGCTTCGCACGCTGTGTAGAAACGTGGGCACCGCGAGTGAAATAGAAGCTTGCAGTTTCGGCTTCTTGGCCGAGAAGCACGATTCCGCTCGGGGGCGAACCAATTTTAGCGAGGATCCCATGATTATCGAACTCAACGACGACGACACTCGATTGCTCCGTGCGGTCCTTCTCGAACAAGCACAGGAACACTTGAGCTATGCGGATACCTCCGAGGTAGCCGAGAGATTGTACAGATTGGCGACCAAATTCGAGCGCCCCGTGAGAGAAGTACCAAGCATGACGATTGCATGAGTGCGAAATTGACGACCGACGAAGATGATGTTGCCATCAATGGTGACCTAACAAGATACCGCGCACTCCTAAAGATTTCTGGCACCGTCGGAGCGCAGCCCACGGTCGACGCGGTTCTCCACAGCCTCGCTACTCTGTTGTGCAACGTAGTTTCATTCGAGAATATCGCGCTGCTCTTGTTTGATCCTTCCGGACAGCGCCTGGTACTGCGTGCCTTTGAGCGCAGTCACGACGATCCGGCGATTGAGGTCGGTACAGAAATCCTGTACTCGGGCACGGGGCTGGGACGCGCGCTTAAAACGCAGGCCCCGGTCTTCGTTCCCGACGTAAAGCAGGAACTCGCTGTCTATCCCGAACTCGCCGCCCGAGTTAATCAAGCGGAGAGCGCATACATATTTCCGATTTCGACCCGCCGAACAAAACTGGGGGCTCTGGTTTTTGCCAGGACAGAAAGACTCGAATTCAGCTCCGCTGATGTCGAACTCATGCGCTCTATTGCCGGACATGTGGCTGTTGCCCTGGAGAACGCCCTTGCCATAAGTTCAGTGGAAGCGTATCAGCGTGATTTGACACGCGAGCGCGATCGTCTCAGCCTTCTCTTAGAGATTAACAACCATGTTGTGACAATTCTCGATATCAACGATCTCTTCCGGGCCGCATCGGCATCAATCCGCAAGCACTTCGCAAATGATTTCACCAGCTTCATGTTATTCGACGATCGTTCTGATCGTCTGAAGGTTGCGGTGCTGGATTTTCCTGCCAGCCGCGGCTTCATGAGCGATCTCCCGGTGCACGTCGCGCAGGAAGAGCTGGAGCGGTTGCGATCCCGCCGGCCGAGGCTGCTGACACCTGCCGACAAGATGCCACCCGTGGTCGCGCAGATGCTCCGAGCGGAGTCCATCGCCTCAGTTACGGCACTGCCACTGGTGGGTGCAAGTGGCCCGATCGGGGCCATGGTGCTCGGAAGTCGGAAAGAAAACGGTTTCAGCCAGGCAGATCTGGATTTGCTCACTCAGGTCAGCAGCCAGATATCTCTGGCGATCGACAATGCGCTGGCCTACGGGCGGCTCAGCGCATCGCGAGATCATCTGGAAGACCAACGAGTATATCTGGAATCGGAAATCAACTCCGAATACAACTTCGAGGATATCGTAGGCAGAAGTTCGGCCTTCCAAAAAGTACTCGAGCAAGTGACCATCGTTGCGCCAACGGATTCAACAGTTTTGCTTCACGGGGAGACGGGTACCGGCAAGGAGCTAATTGCACGCGCCATTCACAATCTCAGTTCCAGGCGCCCGCGTACGTTTGTGAGACTAAACTGCGCGGCCATTCCCTCCGGGTTGCTGGAGAGTGAACTATTTGGGCACGAAAAGGGGGCCTTTACTGGCGCTCTCGTGCAAAAGAAAGGCAGATTCGAACTCGCCGACGGAGGCTCGCTATTTCTGGACGAGATCGGCGACATCAACCTCGAATTACAGCCGAAATTGCTGCGGGCTGTGCAGGAACGAGAATTCGAAAGGCTGGGAAGCACCCGAACAATGCAGGTTGACGTGCGGCTGATCGCCGCGTCCCATCGGGATATCCCCGATATGATTCGGCAGGGCAATTTTCGCGAAGATCTCTTTTATCGACTCAGCGTTTTCCCGATTGAGATCCCACCCCTGCGGGAGCGGCCTGAGGATATTTCACTACTGGTCAAGTATTTCGTTTCGAAGCTATCCAGGAGAATGCGGAAAAACATCACGTCGATCCCCAGGCAGGCGATGGAGGTCCTGACGAACTCTCCATGGAAAGGCAACGTCAGGGAATTGGCGAACTTCATCGAGCGCGCAGTCATACTCTCGCAGGGTGAAGAACTAGAGGTGCCAATCGCCGAGTTTCAGGCCTCTCATGCTCGCAACGTTTCGAGCCCAGCCTCTACCTTCCATGAAGCCGAGCGGAAAGTCATCCTCGAGGCATTGAAGGCTGCGTCCGGGCAAATCTCGGGTCGCGGCGGAGCGGCCGAACGCCTGGGTCTTAAGCGTACGACCCTGCAGAACAAGATGAGACGGCTCGGCATCTGTAAAGGGGACTATCGGACGCACCGTTGAGACCATCTATTATGAATTCAATTTAACGAGCCACTGCAACACGGATATGGCGGTGGAGGAAACACCGAAATGCCGCTAGCGCGCGGTGGTACTGACCGACCGCCCAGGCCCAGGCGCAAATCCGTTGTGTCCTCCGGGGGGCAAGGAATGCTGAAACAAGCTGCCTGCAATGAAATCTTCAGCCGCCTGCATCATGTGCTTCCACATCTCAAACGCTCGACCTTCCTGATTGAGAAACGCGAGAGCCTGCTGCCGGCTCAGAGGACAGCCCTGCTCGTTCCCCAGTCGCATCAAATGCGAAAGTGTGATTTCAGCGATCACGCGTTCTCTGTCTTTCTTGTCGGTCATTGCCTTGACCCCCACTGGTTTATTGCTCTTCAGGCATCCCTGAAGCCACCCTCGGAACTTGCACACTGGACACATGGAATAGACCTACTGGCAATAATTCGCTTTCGAAATCCGTAGTCGGCGAATCTTGTTTTGTAGCGTCGTACGCTTCAATCCGAGACGCTCGGCGGCTCCCCCCTTGCCTGCGATCCGTCCGGATGCGGCTCTCAATGCGCCGATGATTACAGAGGACTCTGCTTGCCGAAACGTAGAAGGCGTTCCGACAGTTACATTGGTCTCGGATGAGGTGGCAAGCTCGGCAAGCGGCACTTCTAACTCCTCACCAGGTGAGAGAATGACAGCTCGTTCGATGAAATTTGCCAATTCCCTGATATTCCCCTTCCACGGACAGTTCGTCAGCGCCTCCATTGCGTGTTTGCGGATGAACTTTATCTGTCTGCGCATCCGCTCCGCTGCCTTCAACACAAAGTAGTTCACCAGGAGTGGAATATCCTCGCGCCTCTCGCGTAGCGGCGGGATCTCAATCGGGAAGACGTTGAATCGATAGAACAGATCCTCGCGAAACTTCTCCTCTTGAATCATTGCGGAAAGATCGCGATGCGTGGCGGCAATCAGCCGCACGTCCACGCTGATCGTCCTAGAACTTCCCAGCCGCTCGAACTCTTGCTCCTGGATGGCACGCAACAGTTTCGGCTGGAGTTCCAGACTGATGTCTCCGATCTCATCCAGAAACAGCGAGCCTCCATCCGCCAACTCGAATCTGCCCTTTCTCTGCAGTAACGCTCCTGTAAAGGCACCCTTTTCGTGGCCGAAAAGTTCGCTTTCCAGCAGTCCCGAAGGAATGGCGGCGCAGTTCATGCGCACATAGGAGCGTTCGCGTCGAGAGCTGAGTTTGTGTATCGCCCGCGCAATCAGCTCCTTCCCCGTTCCTGTCTCTCCATGAAGCAGAACCGTGGAATCGGTGGGAGCGACGATCGCAACTTGTTCCAGCACTTTCTGAAGGGCTGGGCTCCTGCCGACGATGTCTTCGAAGCAGTGCTCAGAGCTGATTTCCCGTTCCAGATACATTTGCTCGTCTTCGAGATCGGTCATTGGATAACCCGCTCCTGCGAGACTTCCGAGATCGCTGAAAACAACCGTCGAGCCCATAGTTTCCTCCCTGCTCTTTACGCATACAGTGCGTTGCGAACTTCTGTGCGAAGAACTTGAGTAGCCGAGAGGTATCCTCTCTGCGCCGCCTTAGAACGGACTTGGCTTTCGGCTGTTAGACGGGTGCTTTCCATGTTCATAGACGCCAGAATTAGAACTTCCGCGAGTGTGAAAGCACGGCAGGTTTCGGAAGTGATGCGAAACATGGCTAATTGCTCCGATCTGCGCTGCCTCGGTCAGTCGGTTCAAGAAGTGGGCCGGGATGGCACGGTTCCAGCCTGGGATAGTCTGGGAAGATAAGCCGTAACAGCTTTTCGGAATCCTCCATATTCATGAAGCCATTTTGTGTGGGAATGTACGTCATATTCTGCTCTCCCCTGATGCCTTGCTTACGGGATGAGTGTGCAACGATCTGCCTTTGGTTCACAACGGTTAATCGGGTGATGGTGGTCTCGGTATATGGTGGGGGTTCCAGGTTGTACTTCTCGGAGAGGAGAGCGCTAGTACTTTTGGGGGGATTGAAAGTTGCCTAGCGTCGTGGGTCTTCGAGGTGCTTTCTTCCGTAGAGCCGGGCATCGATGGACCACATGCCGGGTCCGATCATCGCCGCGGTGGCGCCGAGGACAGCCACTATGATTGCCGTCAGCGAATGCGCCGAGCACGCAAAGAACACCCAGACGCCAACCATGGCAATCGTGATTCCGGCGAATGGCGTCCAAAGGCCGAGAAGCAGAAATACGCCCGCGATAGCCGCAATCAGATAAGGAAGGCCCGTCACCAATCTAGCGTTTTCAAGGAGATGCGAGACCCCGTAATACACCAGAATCGTGCTCGTCAGCACGCGCTGAAGCAAAAGACCAGCGCCGGGCCAGCCTTCGGCGAATGTGGAAAACAGACGTTGCAGACACGTCTCCGATTGCTGGTCTCATGCTAGTGATTCTGGAAACAGATCGAAAGGGTCAAAAGTAGGATTTACGAGTCCTACCGTTGGCGGACGTCCAGTTCGATAATCCCGCGCCGGAGCGCAATGGTGACCGCGTGCGCCCGATCATTTGCGCCTAGCTTGGAGAGGATGCTCGAGATGTGGTTCTTGACCGTTGTTTCTCCAATCGAGAGCTTGTCGGCGATTTGCTTATTAGCATTGCCTGCGCCAATCAGACGAAGCACATCGAGTTCGCGCAAACTCAGATGATCGTCGGCAGCATGATCGGCTAGTTCCGCTGCAATCTCGGGCGGTATTCGCTTGTGTCCGGCGTGGACGCTCCGGATTGCGTCCAACAGCTCTCTGTGTACGTGTCCCTTGACTATGTACCCGCGAGCACCTGCTTTGATAGCTCTCAGCACCTGGACATCGCCGCCATAGGTCGACAGAACTATGATCTTGGCATCGGGGAATTCGTTCCTGATACGGCTAATTGCTTCCGTACCGTTTAAATTTGGCATACGAAGATCCATCAGCGTGACATCCGGGTGGTGCCGCCGAAATTGTTCGATGGCCTCCTCCCCGTCAGAGGCCTCGGCTACCAGTTCCATATCTTGCTGACTCTTTACCAGGAACGCGATGCCTTCGCGCAACAAGGGATGGTCATCCACAGTTAGGATCCGAATCAAATTAGGAATACTGCCCATCTGTCCTCCCGTCCGGAGCACTCTCAATCGAGCTCCACTCCACGATCCTCATAAGCTACGGCTGCGGGAAGCGTCAATCGAACTTCCGTACCTGCTCCTGTGCGGCTGCGGAATTCCAATCGGGCTCCTATCCCATGGGCGCGCTCATGAACACCTGGCATCCCCCAGTGCCCAGCACACCCGCCATCTCTCAGAATTTCTGAAGCGATACCTTTTCCATCATCCCGTACAACCAGGCGGAAAACGTCAGTGTCATAGCGTAACTCAGCTTCAATCTCATGTGCGCGTGCGTGCCGGAAAGCATTACGGATCAGTTCTCGCGCAATTTGACCGATCTCCTCCTTGATGATTGGAGAAAGGCCTTGACGCTCGCCTTCCACGATCAGTTTGAACAGGGGAGAGCCGTCCTCGCCAGTATGGCTGGAAGCTAGTTCCTGGCTCGTTACAATCAACATCTGGTCCAGCTCGCTTTCAGCGGAGAGGCCAAGACGTAATCCTTGAATCGAGTTCCGGCTTTCCTCCAACGCCTGCTCGGTACGAACCAGTGCGGCATCCAGGGATTGAATTCCTTCTTCCATTCGCTCAGGGAACATAAGGCGAGCCGCTTGGAACCGGTACAGCAGTCCGTGGAAGCTTTGCAGCAGAGTGTCGTGAAGGTCCCGCGCGATGCGGGTGCGCTCGGCGACCCGCACTTCCAGGGTCGTCTCGAACTGATTATCGAGTTGACGAGCGGCATGGTTGAATGCCTTCCCGAGGACGGCCAATTCGTCATTTCCAGCGACATTGACTTGGCGCCGAAAATCGTGGTGCGCCAGCGCCTCTGCGCCGAGCGTGAGTTCGCAGAGCGGTACAGTAATGGTCCTGGTGACGTACCAGCCCAACGCGGCCGCCACGAACAAAGTCAGCATCCAAGCCGCTGGAACTACTATGAAAAGACGATGGCGCACCTGCTCGGTCTGTTCGCTTACTGTCGCCCGTTGTTGAAATGCTCGCTCCTCCACGCCCTCCACCAGCGACGAACTGAGATCAATCAGATCCTGGATTTGCCCTGTCAATCGGAGCTGAATCGCAGGCCAATCGCCCGCATTCGCCAGTTCGATCTCACTGTCAATTTGAGTGGGCAAGGTCGCCTTGAGAGTCTCCAGGGTGCTTGAGGTGAAGGCGTCCTGCGCGATCTCCGGCGAAGAGTTGAGTATTTGTTCTGCGTCTCGGACATGCCGCAGAAACGTCTCTCGGAGCCAAGTCGCTTCGTTTGCGAATTGACGAGCGTCGTGACCCCGCGTCAGTGCAGCCACCCTGCCGCTGAAGCTGTTCACGTCCAGATGGAGGCGTACAATAGCCGACGATGCCTTATCCGCTGTTTCCAGCATTTGCGTGTGAGTTTCAAGTTGACGGAGCTGCCAGATGGATACGGCGTCACCAGCGATCATCAAGATGACAATCGTCAGAAAACAAGTAGTCAGACGGGCCCCGATCTTCAAATCGCTTCCACGAAACAGGTTCGCGAATTTGTGCCACGCAGTTCTCATCGTTCTAACGAATCGGCCATGCTGATTTGCCTAAACGTTCATCTTAGGATTTCACCGAGGTAGGGCAACCGCAGGCTCCTGAGGGACATTTGCTTTTGTCGTATCCGCTTTCTTTTCGAGTATCTGCGCTAACTCCTGTTGCAAGTCGGCTGCAGCTTGTGGCGCCAATTTCTTGTGGCTGAGTACGGCATGCACCGCTTCAAAGTAAGCACGCGAGACGTCGGGATACCTCTTCCCGGCCACCGTAGACGGCCGCACCGCTAAACCTTGATGATAAGCAACCAATATCGTGGAAAAATAGGAGTTTCGCGCCAGAATCTCGGGATCCTTGTATAGCTCAGGTATGACCGGCGGAAAAGAGGACTTCCGGGATCTCCTGGCTTGCTCATTGCGACCAGTCAAAAAACGAACCAACATCGCGGCCTCGCGCGGGTGCAACGAATAGCGCGAAACACCATAGCCTTGTCCTCCCAATGTTGAGGCTGAACCAGCCCTCCCCGCCGGCAGAGGCGCGACCTCGAACTGATCTTTGGTAGGCGAGTTTTCATCGCGGGCGGCCACGTAGGCGTTTGGCCAGTTGCGCATGAAGGCAGCCTTTCCCGTTTGCCAAACGTTGTAAGCATCCCCCTCCTTGTAAGCGGTTACTCCCGGCGGCGAAATTGACCCGACCCAGCGCGCAGCCCTCTCCCAGGCAGTAATGGACCGCGGATTGTTTACGGTAATCTTTCCGTTTTCATCGAGAATGGTCCCACCGCCCTCCGAGACCTGCCATTCCAGAGCATTGCAGGTCAGAGCCTCAGAAGGTGCGCCCTGCCAGACATAGCCCCAAAAATCTTGATTCCCCTTAGCGCGCTCACCAGTCTGAATCCGCTTCGCCATTATCTCAAGCTCGTTCCATGTCTTCGGCGGCACAGCGTAGCCGTACTTGTGCAACAGATCGACCCGATAATAAAGCAGGCCTTCGCCGACGTTGTAAGGCAAAGCCACAAGCCTGCCGTTGACGGTATTGTTCCTGATGAGTTCCGGGAAGTGCGCTGCGATTTCCTGCTCAGGCACGTAGGCTTTGAGATCGACGAGATTGTCGGCCAGGATCCCCGGCCAGATAACATCGATGCCATAAACGTCCGGGACCTTAGCGCCGCTTTCCAGCAGGTTGCGCCATGTGTCCAGCTGCTCTAGTGCCACTTCTGGTGCGGGCAGGACCTGAACCCGAATGCCGGTCTCTCGGGTGAACTGGTTGAGTTCTTCCCTGAGGAGCGCTTGAGATGGTTTGTCGAGCCAGGACTGGTCGATGATTGTGAGCACCATTTCCGGCGCAGCCTGGTTCGTCTTACTGCAAGCTTGGGCTGCCGAAAGGACGAGGAGACAAATTGCCCCGAGAATGATGCAGCCAGTCCACTCAAGAACAGATCGGCGGGAAGCCATTCTTACACCCTCAAAGCCGAAGACCATTAAACGTAATAGTCTCGGTCCGCATGCGCTCGCGTGTTCCTCGAGACTCAATGTGAGATGATCCCGATCACGAACTTGGAACAATGGCTAGGCTCGACACCACTAGTTTGCTCTCCCATTGCTGGACCCATGCTAGTTGATCCATAAGAGACATCGAAAGGGTTAGAAGTAGTTTTTTTCAGTGCTAGTTTGGGGCACCTCTAGCTCGATGGCCCCGCGTTGTAGGGCAATGGTAACGGCATGCGCCCGATCATTGGCGCCCAGCTTGGAGAATATGTTCGAGATGTGGTTCTCGACCGCTGTTTCTCCGATCGAGAGCTTGTCGGCGATTTGCTTATTGGCATTGCCTGCACCGATCAAGCGTAGCACATCTATCTCGCGGCAACTCAACTGATCATCGGCAGCGTGGTCAGCCTTCTCCGCCGCAATTTCGGGCTGGATTCGCTTGCGTCCGGGATGGACCGTGCCGATTGCCTCGAGCAGTTCTTTGCGGACATTTCCTTTCAGCAGCTGACCCCGCGCGCCCGCCTTGATCGCCCGTAGGACTTGAACATCACCAGCATAGGTCGACAACATGAGGACCTTGCCATCGGGATATTCGCTTTTAATGCGGCTGATGGCTTCAATACCATTCACATTCGGTATTCGCAGATCCATCAAAATCACGTCGGGGCGGTGAGCTTCAGGCTTGGGATGAGGAGGGGGGCGGCCATCTATCGAAATGGCCGCCCAGGGGAGTACATCGGTGGGCTACGTGAGGAAAATTTCGACCAACTGCATCACAATCGATACATTCGGCGGAGCTCATAAACCTGCGCGTGCAGGTCAGACGGTATGCGCGCAGCTCGCTGCTCCTCTGCGCTATAAGTGAATTTGTCCGTTTCTATCTCGGACGGTGGCAAACCCACAGCCTGAATCACCCTATCGGGGTCGAATCCCCATACTGCCTCAAAAGACATATTGAACTCCCTTTCATCCCATTGAATAGATACAAACGATCGAGATTGGCTAGTTCTGATATTGAACTTTCGTGATGCCGAGTCGGCGAATCTTGTTCTGCAGGGTCGTACGTTTCAGTCCGAGCCGTTCGGCGGCTCCTCCCTTTCCCGCAATTCGTCCGGCCGCCGCTCGTAATGCTTCGATGATTACACTCGATTCCGCTTGTCTAAACGTCGAGTTTGAGCCAACAGCAACAACGGTGTCGGAAGACGTGGGGAGGGCTGCCATCGGCACCTCTAGCTGTTCACCACGTGTAACGATAACGGCGCGTTCGATGAAGTTTGCCAACTCTCGAACGTTGCCTCTCCACGGGCAGTTCGTCAGCAGGTCCATTGCGCGTTTGGGGATGGACTTTATGTGTCTCCGCATCTGCCTCGCTACCTTTGACACAAAATAGTTCACCAGGAGTGGAATATCCTCGCGCCGTTCGCGGAGCGGCGGGATCTCAATCGGGAAGACGTTAAAGCGATAGAAAAGGTCTTCGCGGAACTTCTCGTCCCGAATCATCGCCCGAAGGTCGCGGTGCGTGGCGGCAATCAGCCGCACGTTCACGCTGATCGTCCTGGAGCTTCCCAGGCGCTCGAACTCCTGTTCCTGGATTGCCCGCAACAGTTTCGGCTGGAGTTCCAGGCTGATGTCTCCGATCTCATCCAGAAACAGCGAACCTCCGTCGGCCAACTCGAATCTGCCCTTTCTCTGCAGTAACGCTCCTGTGAAGGCGCCCTTTTCGTGCCCGAACAGTTCGCTTTCCAGCAGTCCCGAGGGAATAGCGGCGCAGTTCATGCGCACATAGGGGCGTTCGCGTCGAGAGCTAAGTTTGTGTATCGCCCGCGCAATCAGCTCCTTCCCCGTTCCTGTCTCTCCATGAAGCAGAACCGTGGAATCGGTGGGTGCGACGATCGCAACTTGTTCCAGCACCCTCTGAATGGCCGGGCTCTTGCCGACGATGTCTTCGAAGCAGTGCTCAGAGCTAATTTCTGTTTCCAGATGAAGTTGCTGGTCTTCGATCTCGCTCACGTTCGGAAAAACTGCTCCTGCGAGGCTCCCGAGGTCTGTGAAAGCAACAGTCGCGCCCATAGTTTCCTCCCATACCTTTTACACTTGCACTGCTTTGCGAACAGCTAAGCTGATCTCTTCGTCTGTGGGCAAAATTCGATGATTTTTCCAAGTTGCGTCTGAGCTTCTGTCCTCAACGGTTTCCGAAAGTTCTTCGGTATGTAAAACTCAATCACCTTTGCCATGACAATCTCCTGGAGCCTGTTGAATCTCGGTGCGCGGGGCTGTGCCAGTCGTCCGCTCGCTTTTGCTGGTTGCTATCAGGGCGGATGCAACATTCGTTGCAGCCATGATCAGGACTTCCTGTAGCGTGAAACCGCGAGTAGTGATCTTCCACATAAGCGCCACCAAAGAGGAAATCGAAACTCAAGTGAGGCCTTGCTTACGGGATGAGTCTGCAACGACTTGCCTTCGGTTCACAACGGTTAATCGGGTGATCGTGGTCTCGGTATATGGTGGGGGCTGCAGGTTGTACTGCAGAAGAGGAGAGCATTAGTACTTTTGGGGGGATGAACGTTGGCTAGCGTCGGGGGGCTTCGAGGTGCTTCCTGCCGTAGAGTCGGGCGTCAATGGACCACATTCCCGGCCCGATCATCCCCGCGGTGGCCCCAAGGACGGCCACTATGATTGCCGTCAGCGAATGCGTCGAGCACGCAAAGAAGAATATCCAGACGCCAACGATGGCAATGGTAATTCCCGCTAGTGGCGTCCTCAGGCCCAAAAGCAGAAATACGCCCGCAATAGCCGCAATCAGAAACGGGAGGTTCGTCGCCAATCTAGCGCTTTCAAGGAGATGCGAGGCTCCGTAATACACCAGAATCGTGCTCGTCAGCACGCGCTGAAGCAAAAGACCAGCGCCGGGCCAGCCTTCGGCGAATGTGGAAAACAGACGTTGCAGACACGTCCTCCGATTGCTGGTCTCATGCTAGTGATCCAGGAAACAGATCGAAAGGGTCAAAAGTAGGATTTACGAGTCCTACCGTTGGCGGACATCCAGCTCGATAATCCCGCGCTGGAGCGCAACGGTGACGGCGTGCGCCCGATCGTTTGCGCCTAGCTTGGAGAGAATGTTCGAGACGTGGTTCTTGACTGTTGTTTCTCCGATCGAGAGTTTGTCGGCGATTTGCTTATTGGCATTGCCTTCGCCAATCAAACGAAGCACATCAATTTCGCGCAAACTCAGATGATCGTCGGCAGCGTGGTCGGCAAGTTCCGCCGCAATCTCGGGCGGTATTCGCTTGCGCCCAGAATGGACGGTGCGGATCGCCTCCGGCAGCTCTGTGCGGACGTTTCCTTTCAGTAGGTAGCCCCTGGCACCCGCCTTGATCGCCTTTAGGACTTGAACATCACCGGCATAGGTCGACAACACGAGGATCTTGGCATCAGGGAATTCGCTTCTAATCCGGCTGATGGCTTCGGTGCCGTTCACATTCGGCATTTGAATATCCATCAGGGTCACGTCCGGGCGGTGCAATCGAAATTGCGCGACGGCCTCCTCCCCGTCGCGCGCCTCTGCTACCAATTCCATATCGGGCTGAGTGTTGATGAGGGCCGCGATCCCCTGACGCAAGAGAGGATGATCATCCACAGTCATGATCCGAATGGCACTACGACCGGTGCTCATAAATCCTCGTCTTCCCGAATAGCTTAAATCTACCGCTATCGCCGGATTTTTCATAGGCGATAGCGGCCGGTACAGTCAACCGAACTTCTGCGCCGGCGCCCGCTTCGCTCCAGATATCCAATCGGGCTCCCATTCCCTCTGCCCGTTCATACATGCCAGGCAGGCCCCAATGGCCAGCTCGACCGTGATCTTTCAGCACGTTCGAGTCGATTCCTTTTCCGTCATCTCTTACGACCAAGAGAAAAGCAGCATCATCATAGCGCAGCTCGGCTTCAATGTTCCGGGCTTGTGCGTGCCGGTAAGCATTTCGCAGCAACTCTCGTGCGATTCGATAGACCTCTTCCTTGATCATCGCCCGTTTCGCTCGTCGGTTGCCCTCTACAATCACCCGCAAAGATGGAGCGCGGTCACCATCCTTGTGTGAGGCTGCCATTTCGCGCCCCAGTGCCAGCAGCATCTGTTCGAGGTTGCTTTCCTCGGATGATCCCGAACGTAGTTCCTGAATGGCGCTACGGCCCTCCGCGATTGCCTGATCTGCGGAAACCAGCGCGCTATCCAGAGCCTCAGATGCTTCTTCGGGACGATCCGGGAGCTGATACCGAGCCGCCTGAAAGCGGAACACCAAACCTTGAAAACTTTGCAACAGTGTGTCGTGCAGGTCCCGCGCAATGCGTGTGCGTTCGCTTACGCGCTCTTCCAGACGCATGTTGAATTGAGTCGCCAGTTGCCGCAACCGCAGTTTGTGCATTCCCCAGATCATCCCTAGAAATGCCACAACGCATGCCGCACGGAACCAGTTCGTCTGGTAATACGCCGGGGCAATGGAGAAATCCAGCTTGGCGGCGCTCTCGTTCCAGACGCCGCCGCTATTGGATGCGATCACGCGGAAGGAATATTTCCCTGGCGGCAAATCAGTGTAGAACGCCTGCCGGCGCGTACCGGCCTCGTGCCAATCACGGTCATAGCCGTCGAGGCGGTAGCGAAAATTTACCTTCTGCGGAATCGAAAAAGTGGGTGAGGTGTAATCAATTTGCAAGTCCCTCGGATTTGGCGGAACCTTGAGGTTAGGCGTTGCTTTGAACTCCTTTCGGTCAGCAACGAGCGATTCGATGTATGCCTGCGCCGGGAGCGCGCTTTGCGAGAGCCTGGAGGGGGCCACCATCTCTACGACAAAACCCGTCGCAAACCACACGCGCCCATCCGAAGAGTACGCCGCAGCATTGAAGGATGGCCCGCCTGCCGGCCGTGCCCCATCTAGAACGTCGTAAACACGAGTCTGAACGACCGCTTCTGGGTTGGCCCGCCAACGTTCGAACTCGGAATCTGGGAACTGCACGACGCCGCAGCCCGTGTGCAGCCACCAGCGATTCTCTTTGTCCTCGATGAACGACATCACCGAGTTGCAGGGCAGACCGTTCTTCGTCGTCATCCGCTGTACTTTACCCTGCCGCCATTCGACAAGTCCGTTTTCGGAACCGGCAATAACGGAACCATCTGCCGTGGACATAATTTGTCGATTCGACGGATCGCCTCCTGGGTTTAGCGGAAACTTCGTTTCAAGAACGCCGTTTCTGAATAGTCCAATGTCTCCTTTTTTCGTAGCTATCCAGATTCCACCGTGGGGGTCCGAAGCGAGGCTGTGTCCAGGCGGGATTTGCGATGCAGGGAACTCTTCACGGACCCGGAAATCGCGGATACGAACAAGTTTTCGCGGATTGCTTAGGCACTCTGCCCAAATATCCCCATCAATGTCCTCAGTCATTCCAACCACCATTCCAAGCGGTTGGTGATTGGGTTCCGGGAGGCGAAGGAATCGCCCACTCTTGAACATATATAGTCCGTCATCCACGCCTACCCACAGGTTCCCCGCACGGTCTTCGAGCAAGGAGGATACTTGATGACCCGGAAGACCACTCCCTGTGCGAATAGACGAGACTGTGCCATCCTTGATGTGATCAAGTGAGCCAGCGTTTGCAACCCAGACGGTGCCATCTCTGCTAGCGAGGACGCCTGCTACTGCGTCTGTCCCCAAGCCTTCCCGCGCCGAGAAAGTGGTGACGCTCGGATCCCGGAAACTGTCGATTCCATTTGAAGTGACAGCCCACACAATCCCTTCTCTGTCTTCGACAAAATCAAGTACCGTATCGCTGGACAGCCCATCCATCTGCTGATAATGGTCCACAACGTTGTCATGGATACGAAAGATTCCCTTGCCCAGGGTACCCACCCAGAGATTGCCATCGCGGTCGGAGATCATCGTTAGGACGACAGCCTTACTCCCATCGAAAGTGGGCGTTACAAATGGTTTGACGATGCCTCCGATCAAGCGCCCAAGCCCGAGCCCACGTCCTTCTGCTAATATGCCGACCCAGAGAGTTCCGTCGCGGTCACGTTCCAAACCATCTATCCCCATTTGTCCTGAATTGGAGTTCAGGGCTTCGATTGGGTACGTCTCCGAGACGCCATCGTGCCAGTGGACAAGAGTCGTTTGTCCTCCCAGCCAAAAGCCGCCTTTCCCATCAGCCAATAGAGAATCGGCTGGGGAAATCGGGACCCCATCAGACTTTCCGAAACACTTGACGGCTTGGTCGGTAATATGGCAGAGGGGCGCGTCTGAGACAACATACCTCCCTCGCACGACCCACAAGGAGCCGTCAGGATCCTCGCTGATCTGCTGAAACTGCTGCAGCCCATCCAAGTCGATGTGAGAAGTGACGACACTACCTTTCAGGTGAACGATCTCACGCTCGCCAAACGCCCATAGCCCACCCGCGTGGTCGCCATAGACCTTCACAATGGAGTTGATCGGTTTACCGTTGGGGGACAAAATCCACGGAAGAAACCTAACACCGTCAAATCTGTACAAGCCCTGGGAGTCAGATGAAAACCAAAGATAGCCATCCAAGGTTTGCGCAATCGCTTCGATACCAGCCGGTGCGGAGCCGTCTTGCGTTCGCCAGGATGTATGCATGTACTGAGTGAGCCGTTTGTTCGGATCGAGGGCGTGAACCGTGCCTGCCAATAACAACACGCAGGTGAGACAAGCGCCCAACGTCGCCACAATCGTGGGGCGCGGCCATTTGAAGGGAAGCTGAAGCGGTCGGCGAAAAGCCATTTCTACCATGTGCGTAACCGAACAGCGTCAAAGACGTCGGGACCCCGTCCGAAGGAACTCAGCCGTGGTGTACCTCAATAACGAACAACGGATCGTGATCCGCATCATCGAGCAGAAGAACCGAGATGAGCAGAACGAATTGCATTCCTACCCAAGCAGCGGCGACAGCCCCGAAGCGACACGAACGGGCGAATGCTCCGGTGGACCAACGCCTCCGTTGGGGGCACCTAATCTAGCACTCTCAGCATCGTACTCGTCAATGATTCTGTCAACGGGTTCAACGGGACGACCGTTGTAGCTAAAAGAGCTATGGATCGGGCGACTTGATGGGGCTTGCTTCCAGGCCTCCTGGTGCATGGATGGAATGGCGCTTAGCCACAATCGCGCACTACGGCCTTGTAAGGAAGATCGGCGGCCCGCGCTCGATCCAACTGGCGCTCAAGCTTCAGTTTTGAATGATGACAGAACCCAAAAAGACCAAAAAAACTTCTATTTCTTGACAACCTCAATGTGCTCTCGCCCGAAAAGGCGGGCGTCCATCGACCAGGCGCCCGGTCCTATCATTGCCAAGCTGATGCCTAAGCCGCAAACGATGATCGCAGTCCATGGCTCAGCCGAGCCCGAGAAAACGAACCATAACTGCATCGCTGCGACCAGAAGGCCGATATACGGGGTGCCCAGTCCTATTAAAAGAAGGACCGATGCAATCAATTGCAATATGATCGTCGGAAAATGAGGACTAGCGCTGGGTTGCAGGGAGGCCCCATGTAAGAGAATGGCGCCAATGAGGAATCGTTGGATTAACAGACCGGTACCAGGCCACCCGTCCGCGAAGGTCGAGAATAAACGTTGCACAATCTAAGCTAAGACATTCGGCGAGAAGGCGCTACGGCCAAACGGGGGAAGCGGCTCTCCCCCATTCAGGGGATTTGTAAGTCAATGATTCCACGCTTTAACCCGAGGGTCACCGCGTGCGCCCGGTCGTTCGCGCCAAGCTTGGAGAGTATGCTGGCGACGTGACTCTTTACGCTCGCCTCGCCGATGGAGAGTTGATCGGCAATCTGTTTGTTGCCATTACCCGTGGCAATCAGGCGCAGTACATCGATCTCACGTGACGTCAAGCTCTCATCTGCCAGATGTTCCGCCACTTCAGCGGCGATCTCTGCTGGGATTCGCTTTTGTCCAGCGTAAACGCCACGGATAATTTCCGGAAGCTCTCGATGGACGTGCGCTTTTAACAGATAGGCCCGAGCACCCGCCCTGAGAGCACCGATCACCTGGGAGTCGCCTGTGTACGTCGTAAGCACGATGATTTTAGCGTCAGGAAATTCACTGCGAATGCGAGCGATGGCATCGATGCCACTCAACCCTGGCATCTGCAAATCCATCAGGGTGACATCCGGGTGATGCATTCGGAATTTTTCGACAGCTTCCTCGCCATTCGATGCCTCCGCGATCAGCTTCATGTCAGCTTCGGCGCTCAGCAAGGTCGCAACGCCCTCGCGCAGGAGGGCATGATCGTCGCATATGAGAATTCGGATCGTTCTAGTTACGGTAGGCATAACCTTTTACCTTGCGAAGTAGTCGGAATGGAAGGCGATCACCAGACCCGTCGTAAGCGATGCGGGCAGGAATGGTTAACTGGTATTCGGTGCCTGCTCCGGTTTCGCTCCAAACATCCAGATTCGCTCCGATGCGCTCCACGCGTTCCCGGACACCGCGCAGCCCCCAATGGCCCCTGCTCTCAGCCTGCAATACTTTTAGGTCCATGCCCTTTCCATCATCACGAATACGCAGACGAAGCGTGTCGTCATCGTATCGAATCTCAGTTTCAATGCGACGAGCATTCGCGTGCCGGAAGGCATTTCGCAACAGTTCGAGTGCAATTCGATAAGTCTCTTCCCGAATGACTGGGGTGAGCGTTCGCCGCTCGCCCTCCACCGTTACACCGAATGCAGGCAAAGCATGGTCCCCCTGTGACTCTGCCAATTCAGTTCCCGCCATCGTCAACAATTCTGGCAACGCATTCTGAGCAACGTTGTCGGAACGTATGTCGCGAATCGCATCACGGCTCTCGGCGATTGCCTGCTCGGTCCTGTCAAGCGTGGAATCGAGGACCTGCATCGCACGTTCCGAGCCGGCGGCAAAAAGGTTGCGTGCGGCCTGGTACTGAAATAAGAGCGCCTGCAGACTTTGGAGCAAAGTGTCGTGAAGTTCGCGAGCGATACGCGTTCGTTCATTCACTCGTGCTTCGATGGCCGTGTTGTATTCCCGCTGCAACCGCCGGACGCGCAACTGATACGCCGCCCACAGCGACGACAGGAAAGCGGCCGCACATAACGCGCGGAACCAAGTCGTCTGGTAGTACGCCGGCAAAACGGAGAACTCCAGCGCGTCCCCCTGCTCGTTCCACACGCCGCTGTTGTTAGCCGCGACTACGCGAAACCGGTATGGCCCGGGACGCAGGTTTGAGTACTGCACTTCGCGGTCGTTGATCACCTCTCGCCAGTCGCTGTCCTGCCCCTCGAGCTTGTACTTGAAATGTACCTTCTCCGGCGCGACGAGGCTGAGAGCGGTGTAGTCGATCTGCAGATCGCGAGTTCGCGCTGGCAGACGCACGCTCGAAGGTACCGCGTCCGGCAAGTTCTGCCAATACGTCGTGTGGTCGGCTATGATTTGCTCGATGTGTACCGGTGGGGGGAGTTTATTGAACGCAAGATGATGGGGATCGACGGTCGCGAGGCCTTCCCCCATCAGAAACCACAATTTGCCGTCGGGGGCTTTCGCAAAGGGTGGACCGAAAGAGTTGGGCGAAATCGAGTGAAGCTTGACACCGTCCGCCGCATCAAAGGTCGTCGTATCAATCGTGCGCGTCGGGTCGGCGATCCACCCGGCCAGCTCAGACCGAACGATGCGCACTAGGCCGCAAGCTGTATACAGCCATAACGAGAGATCGTTATCTTCTACCGACCAGTGGATCGTGTTGCACGGCAAACCATTCCTTGTAGTCATGGTTGCAATGTGACCGTCCTTAATGCGGCTAAGCCCGCCCTCCTCGGTTGCCGCCCACAATGCTCCATCGCGATCGAGTCGCAGACCAGGAACATGGCCTTTACCAAGTCCGTCAGCGGCGGTATAGGACGCACGAACTTGACCATCCTTGAAGTACTCGACACCACCATCCGTCCAGAATGAAAGCCATATTCCACCCCGCTCAGCATCTAAGACTATGACCTTGGCTTGTTGGTGGCGCCCTAGTGCCGACCAGGGGAAATGCTCCACCAAACGACCGTCCCGCAAGTGGGAGAGGCCCTGGTTCCCTGAAAGCCAGAGATTACCCGCCTTGTCCCCTGTTATGGAGTACACCTCTGAGCTAGGCACTCCAGGTACTGCAACAAACCTGTCATTCTTGAAATAAGCCAATCCGCGGCGTGTGAAGACCCAGATTTTCCCTTGATCATCCTGGAACAGGGACTGCAAGACATCATCCGGTAGTCCTTCTGCCTTGCGGAAAATGGTAGCGTGCCCATCCTTCCACCTCGTCATACCATCTTGAGTTGCCATCCAAATGGTTCCATCTGCGCCTGCAACCACGGATAGAGGTAAATCACCGGACAAGCCTTGCTTTGCAGAGATCGCAGTGACGGGGAGTTCTCTGAAACGGTCGATTCCTCCAGTAGTAGCCACCCAAATATTGCCTTCGCGATCCTCGCACAGACTCATCACAATGTCGCCTGAAAGGCCATCGGATTCTCTGAATACGTCTGCCCGGCCGTTATGCACGTGAATAAGTCCACGTTGCACAGTTCCGATCCAGAGACCGCCATTTCGATCCCGCAGCAGCTTATTCGAATCAACATCGTGGTCCCGGATCACCCTTTTCGGATCCATTGCGTCTCGAATCGGGTAGGATTCGACTCTGTCTCTGGTGAACTGCCGGAGTCCGGCGCCGTTGACTGCAATTAGCAGCCCTCCGTCGTCGCCCCTCGTCAGGTCGCTGATCCGCATCTGCGGCATCGGATAGCGCTTAGGAGTACCGGGTTTCCAGCGCCAAAGCCCGGATTCAGCGCCGGCCCAGAGAGCGCCCGAGCTGTCCTCAGACAGACCCCAGACGAATGATCCGAAAGCGCCGTCGTTGAAGTAGCATTGCGCGTGCCCGGTTCGGATTGCGCAGAGTCGGCCTGTGGGAGTACCGGGTGAGCCGCCCAATATGCCGGCCCACACTGTTCCCTCGTGGTCTTGAAGCAGCGATGTGACAAAGACTGGCCCAACGTCCGGGTACTCGGTTAGCTTGGTGCCATCCCAACTTACGAGGCCCGTGAATGTGCCAATCCAGAGTGTGCCATCGCGCGTCACCAGGAGACTATAAGGTGCGCTGGTGAGACGCTGACCTGCAGGCGGTTGCCAAGGGATCTTGCGAACGCCGTCGAAGCGAGCCATGCCGAATTCCGTGGCAAACCAGAGATACCCGTCGGGCGTCTGGGCCATTGCGAAGACATTCCCCAGGGAGAACCCGTTTCGGACCCTCCACGTGGTGCGCGCGTACTGGCTAATGTCCAGCGCTGGGTCGAGCGCCATAGCGGGATCAGGCACCAGCAGGAAGCTGAGTATGGCAATCGTGATGAGCGCCCGCGCAGCTCTCATTTGCGACCTCGTGTGACGTGACAGCAAAAGCAGCGAACGGAAGAAGGGGGACCGCAGAGGAGTATGCCGTCCCTTAGGCAGCTAATGTACCACTCTCAATAGCGCGCTGGTCAGTGATTCTCGCCGCCGCAAAACATGGGATCACCCACGACTACGGCCGCGTCAGGAAGATGGGCAGACCGAGCTTGTGGTCGTACCTGGGTCGGTAGCGCTCCGTGTTGTACATCGATGCGATATCCACCTTGCGTGGACCCAGCTTCGGATCAGGAAGTGGCACCATGGCATAACGCCCTTCATTGATCGCCGCCATCAGTCCGGATTTGCCTTCTTCGAGGGCATCCATGGCCATACCTGCGAAGGTGAATCCAACCATGCGGTCGACGAAGTCGGGGCTGCCCGATCGCAGATCATACGTCAGGTCGCTGACCACTGTCTCTTCACCGCCGACGCGCTTGATCTCGTCGCTCAGGTCTTCGGCGACGCTCATCTTTTTCCTATGCCCGAACGCGTCAGCCTCCCCGTACTCTTTTACAGTGTAATCTTGCCACTCGGCGCCTTCCGAAAGGATGACCAGCGAATAATTGCTCGGGTTGTTCCGCTTGTCCTCGATCAGCAACTCAATCAAGTGCTTGAGATCGACTTTGTATTCCGGAATGCAGCAGCGCACAGCGGTGACATAGGCCGTATACAGCGCGGTGTAGCCCGCATCGCGTCCAAACACGCGAAAAATGCCAACCCGCTCGTGCGAGCCGACCGTGGTCCGTTGGCGATCGATGGCGTCCATGGCACGAGTGATCGCCGTCGAGAATCCGATGCAATACTCTGTGTTCCGGACATCGTTGTCCATTGTCTTCGGCACGGCGAGCACCTTCATGCCTTTGCGATCCAGTTCCGCGGCGTAACTCAGGGTGTCATCGCCGCCAATCGCGATCAGGTAGTCAAGGCTTAACGTCTGAATGTTCTTCAAGACCGCAGGAGTTACATCGTATACAGCGTCAGTGACTCCCTTCTTTGTCGACTCTTTGGCTTCGAATTTCTGCCCTTCGAGAACGGGAGGCAGCTTCCTCATTTTGGCGGGATTCGTGCGCGAGCTGTGCAGGAAAGTTCCGCCGGTGCGGTCGATAGTGCGCGTGTTCTCGCGATTCAGAGGAAGGATGTAGCGAGCCTTACTGGCGGGATCATTCAGGTTGACGTGAGTCAAACCTTCCCAGCCCCTGCGGATCCCGACCACTTCGCAACCGATCTCCGACCCGCGGTAAACCACTGACTTGATGACAGAGTTCAGCCCGGGCACGTCGCCGCCTCCAGTGAGTATGCCTATACGCTTCTTGGCCATGTATGACTCCTTGCTCCTTATTAATGTGTGTCAGTGATTGTGCTCCGCCTGGGAGCTCTCAGCAGAACCGCTTTTTGCTTTAGCTCGAACGAAAACAACAATCGATCGGGGGCCTACTTGATACGTCGACTGCTGCACCGGCAGACCGCGCTCTGAGAGATCACATGGACTTGACAGATTGGTGTCAACGATTCTCACCCAATCTCCCGGCCGACCCTCCTGAATCTGGAACTGTAGCGGCTCCCAATAGGCATTGATCATCACGTAGATATCGTCATCGGCCTGGGACGCGCCATGCAGACAAAATGCCAGGCTCCGCGAATCTGGCGACAGATCGACCGTGGGTCCAACGCCGTACCAGGAGATATCTTCGCGCCAGAACCTGCTACGGCACAAAGACGGATGGGACTTCCGGAAGGCAATCATAGCTTTAACGAACTGGAATACGTCCTGATTCGTCTCGAGCTGACTCCAATCCAGCCAGCTGATTTCGTTGTCCTGGTTGTAGGGATTATTGTTTCCGAACTGCGTATTCAGGAACTCGTCACCGGCGCGAAACATCGGGATTCCGTTCGAGAGCATGAGCAGACAGAAGAAGTTCTTAACCTGTTTCCGGCGAAGTGCCCGAACCTCCGCTGGCACGCTCTCGTGTCCTTCGTGTCCGCAGTTCCAACTGTAATTCGCGTCCATACCGTCTTGATTGTCATGACCGTTTTTCCAGTTGTGTTTGTGGTTATAAGAAACGAGATCGTAGAGTGTGAACCCATCGTGGCAATCGACATAGTTGACGGTCTGGAAGGCATGATAGGCATGCTCCCGGCTGTCCGGAAACAAGTCATCACTGCCGTAGATACGGCGCATAAGATCCGGGACCATCCCCGCATCGCCCCTGACAAAACGGCGGACCTCGTCGCGATAACGCGCGTTCCATTGCAGCCAGGTCGTTCCCGGGAATCCGCGTCCAAGCTGATAGCCGCCAACGTCCCAAGGCTCCGCGATCAACGCCAACCGGCCCAACTCGGGGTCCGCAGCGATTTCACTGAAGATTGGGGCATCTCCCCAATTCAGTGATCCGTCTGCATTGCGGCTAAACACCGATGCCAGATCGAAGCGGAAACCATCGATGTGCATCTCGTTCTTCCAGTACCGCAGGCTGTCCATCACCATTTTGCGCACGTGCGGCTGGTTGAAATTCAACGTGTTGCCGGTGCCCGAGTAATTGGCGTATGGGCTCGCCGGGTCGGAGGACTGCATGTAATAGCCCGAGGGGTCGAAACCCTTGAAGCTGTAGGTAGGGCCGACGTGATCTCCCTCACAGGTATGGTTGTATACAACATCCAGCACGACGAAGATTCCGGCTTTGTGCAAAGCCTCGACCATATTCTTGAACTCAAGATGTTGCCCGTCATCATCAACACCCGATGCATACTGCGCATGAGGTGCGAAGAAGTTCAGAGGCATGTATCCCCAATAGTCACCCTCGTGAGGGTCGCGCTGAAATACGGGCATGAGTTCGATGACCGTGATCCCAAGCTCTTTCAGATACGGGATCTTTTCGATCAATCCGGCATAGGTGCCGGCTCGCAATGGATGCACACCGGAATTGAGATTCCTGGTGAACCCCTTGACGTGAAGTTCGTAGATGATCGCGTCCGATTCAGGTCGAGGCGGGAGATCTTCAGCCCAATCGTAGGCAGCCCGTAGTCTGGGCAAGACTCCAAGTGGCGCCTTTTCATGATTGGGACCTGGCTTCATTGCGCGCTTGCGATCAAACCCCGGCGGGAAAAAGACTCGTGTCGCATATGGATCGAGAAGAACCTTTTCGTGGTCGAAGCCGCGGAGACTGGCAATGGACTGGCCTGAAACCGAGTAACCGTAATAGCGGGCATCGCACATTTGATTTAGCGGGATCCTGCAGTGCCAGATCCGCCCCGATTTATTGCGGATAGGATCGAACTGAAATGTCAAAACTGGCCTTGCCAAATCGGTAGGGGAATAGAGAAACAGTTTTACACTAGCGGCATGTTCAGCACACACCGCAAAATTGAAGGCCTGGTCTTCCTCGATCCAGGTAACCCCCAATGGCAATGGAAGCCCCTCGGTGTGTGCCCACATGCGACGTTTTTGCGGCGCTGCTGAGACGGACGCTGCGTCAGATAAGAACTCGCGGACCGCAATGGATTGGGGAAGTGTGTTTTTCATGTGTTAAGAAGCTAGTGACACGCCGCATCATCCTGGAAGGTACCGCCGGCGAACATCTGCGCCAGAAGTTGACCGCAACGGATGATCTTCTGGGCGTCCTGATCATCCTTGAGCGGGTTTTCCGATGTCGACAGGTCGGCCGCGCTCAACGAATTCCGAGCGTCAACAAAGCTCTCAGCCCAGGCCTGCAGATTATCGAACTCATTCCTCAGCAACTCGAGCCCACGGTGGTCATCATCCGTCGATGCAGCGGCTGAGGCTAATGCGACGCTGTCGGCGGCTCGACCCTGGTAGGCGCGAATCGTGTTTCCTGCCATGGCCTTCCCCACGGGATACCCATTTTGAACGATCACCTGCAGCATCCCGCCCCATTCTCTTATCGACGCCATCGCTTCTATCGCGGCCCTCATAAACGCCAGCGAAAATCGCGACTTCGTGGCGGTGTCGCGGGCCGGCTCCGAAGCGTCGCTCGGAGCCAGTGTCAGAATGATTCGGTCCTCCTGAAAGCTCAGAGAGCCTTTTGTGATTCGCGCCAGGTCCTGCACATCCACGAATATACGTCCATGGTTTCGAATGACTGTCGCCTGCCCTTGGTAGCCCTGCACCGAGAGCGTTTCTCTCTGGACCGGCGTTTGTGCCAGTGCCATGACTGCCGACATCAGGATTGCCCCGACGGTCACGGGCCGCTTCATGATGCTGAACATCGAATGCTCCCTGGATGAGAATCGCGGTCGAAGAGCAGCGTGCCTCATTGCTGAGACGGTTCCGCCACGACCACCGGAGGAGGTTCTCCTACGCTACTTCTCTGCCCGGCGTACTTCGCCTGAGTGAGCGGAGGCAGCGACGACTCCACTTGCATATCCATCATTAAGTCGACGCGACGCTCCAATTGAAAGAACTTCGACACCGTAAGGGCCGGAAGCACCTTGTTGAACTTCTTGTAGTATTTCTTCTTCAACGCAGCCAGACGAGAGTCGCACTCCAACATTTGGTCTGCCATCTCTTTGGCCTCGGCGTCCGTCAGGTTCGGGTACTTCTGGGTGTACTCCTTGATGACGACAACGCGCCCATCATCCAGCTTGGATCGTTCGTACTCGTATTGCTTATAGATCGGCCAGAACGCCGCGCCTTCTTTGTCACTGAAATTCATTCCTGTTGTGATCAGCGCAGTCCTGTCTGCCTGCATATTGGCCCTTACTAATGCGATGGTGGAGTTGATATCGGGCTCCTGATCTTGAGCACGGCCAAGAGGACAAAATGCGAGCACCGCGAACGTAGTTATGAGTAATGCACAATTCTTCATCATTGACTGAACTCCTAAGCCGCTTCTTCGTGTGATTCGCGGGCGCAGCGGCGCAGTGCGCTCGACACCTTCTTTGTGATCTAGGCACGACACTGGCCGAACTCATCCCAGAATCAAATCATGTCTCATGTAGTGGTTCTGCAAGTAAAACTGGTACCCGGCGACCATACCGTGCCCGGTAACGGGCATGCGGACCTCATCCGGTCACGCCTGAGTCGATTCGAAAATCGTTTGTTCCGGTTCATATGAGTATCTGCGGAGCCCTATTCACCGTGGGACGGCTCTACCGCCGGATCTAGCGTCGCCGCGAGTGTCCTCGGCGCCTCCGCCTTCTTCAGAATGATCATGCACATGGCGCCGATCCCTGCCCAGAAAACGGTGCGCGCACGTCGGCACAATGCCAATGTCAATCCAGCAGTACTCGTCACGCCAAAGATCTTGGCAATCAGCATATTTCCGGCTTCATAGGTCCCCACATTGCCTGGGTTAAGCGCGCCCACGAGGTTGATCACCTTGGTCAGCGCTTCCACGATGAAAGCACCGCTTATGGCGACTTTTGCTCCCATAAACCGCAGAATGACGTAAACCTCCAGGATTGCCAGCATGTGCCACACAAGATTGAAGGTCAGTGTTGCCCAGAAGGCGGCAGGCGCTTCGTCACGGAAGCTCAGGAGGTTGTCCTCCGCCGAGTCAATGATTGGCTGTTTGCCGCTGACCCACGTGTGAAGCCGAGGCAATCGGCCAATCGCCCGGGTGGCACGGCCCAGCAACTGCCAACGGTGTCGAACAGACACAACTGCCAGGATCACCGCTGATAGGAGCACAGCGACGAGCAGCACTGCATAGGTTCGCCACGTGCCAGAAAGCGGAGCAAACAGTAAGGTGGCTGAGATTCCTGAAACAGTGATGAGCACGGCGGTGAATGTATGCAGTGCTCCGTCAATCGCGCCGGCCGACAATGCATTCGAGAGGGGCACTGCGCGACGTAGCAGCGATATACGCGTCCCCTCACCAAGCACCTTTCCAGCAATACCAAATTGCCCGATCCCATCCGAGATCAATTGCGCGACGAAGCTACGGAACCAGGAAAGCCCACTGATATCGCAGGTAAAAGCCCGTCTCCAGGCATATGTCTTGGCCAATTGTGAGAGCCCTCCCAAAAGAATGACGAGAGAGAATCCCCAACCGACGGCCTGCAGTTGTTTCCAAACGGCCCCCGGGCCGCTTCGAAAGACCAAGTAGCCGAGTAGACCAAAACCCAGCAGAGCTGCGAAAAACCGGAGAGAGCCCTGAATGAGAGACCGTGGTGTGGGCGCTGTACCGCCCTTGCGCACCTGCGTGAGGAGATTTCTCCATCTCCTCGCCTTCTTCGGTTTGTGCGTCTGCTGGATCCCCATCAGCGCACATTCAATAACTGAGTTACCGGCTCCCACATCGCTCTCCCCATATCCAGTCGATTTACGTACCGGGACATTGAGGAACAGCAGATGGATTGCCAATCGGGACGTCCGCTAAAAGCGTCAGCTACGCCTATTTCCGAGGAGCCAACCTGCATTCGGCATGCCCTGCCCAGGGCAGTGCCTCAATGTGGGCATTGATGGAAGGACTCACGCGACGAAATTCTGGTATCCACGAAAAATCCCAGTGATTCCCGTTTGGCCCAATGAGTGCAACCTTCAGAAGGTCCATGCCCGAGCCCAAAGGATTTGAATGAACTCAGCAGTGGCACCCTCCCTTTCCCCGGTCGGCCAAGACCTGAATCAACTCTGTGTCAACACCATCCGCACGCTTTCCATGGATGCCGTTCAGGCAGCGAACTCAGGCCACCCGGGAACGCCCATGGCTATGGCGCCAGTTGCTTACTGCCTATGGCAACAGTTCCTGCGTTTCGATCCACAGGATCCGGTATGGCCGAACCGTGATCGCTTCGTGCTTTCGATCGGACACGCATCGACGTTGCTCTATTCCCTGCTCCACTTGAGCGGTGTCCGGGCGGTGAGCAAAGACTACGAAACGTTGGGCGAACTCTCGGTCCCGCTCGATGCCCTCAAAGCATTTCGCCAATTAAACAGCCGCTGTCCGGGACATCCTGAGTACCGCTGGACTTCCGGGGTGGAAACCACAACCGGCCCTTTAGGGCAAGGGCTCGCAACCAGCGTCGGGATGGCCGCTGCCCGCCAGTGGTTGTCCGCTCGTTATCACCGGCCGGGCTTTGAAGATCTTTTTGATTTCAATGTGTACGCGCTCTGCGGGGATGGCTGCATGATGGAAGGCATCTCCAGCGAGGCAGCCTCGCTGGCGGGCCATTGGCGGCTCTCTAATCTCTGTTGGATCTACGACAATAACCACATCACGATTGAGGGCAATACCGCCCTTGCGTTCAGCGAAGACGTTGCGACCCGCTTTCTTGCTTACGGGTGGAATGTCACGCGCGTTGGCGATGCAAACGACCTTGATGCTTTGGCTCGCGCATTCCGAACCTTTCAAAACACCAAAGATCGCCCCACGCTCATCATTGTCGACAGTCACATCGGATACGGCGCACCGCATAAACAGGACACAAGCGGCGCTCATGGCGAACCCTTGGGCGAAGAAGAGGTCCGTCTTGCCAAGCGGAATTACGGCTGGCCCGAAGACGCGAAATTTTATGTGCCCGACGCTGTTTACCACCACTTCCAGCACGGCATGGGGATACGTGGAAGGAGCTTACGCGATGGGTGGTTCGCGCGGATCACCGATTATCGCAAGAGCTATCCGGAACTCGGCGAGGAACTTTGCCGCATGCAGCATCGTCAGCTGCCGGAAGACTGGGCGCTCGATCTGCCAGAGTTCCCCGCGGACCCGAAGGGCTTAGCGACACGCGAATCTTCAGCCCAAGTGCTGAACGCGGCCGCCAAGAACATCCCCTGGCTTCTCGGCGGATCCGCAGACCTTGGGCCTTCTACCAAAACTCGCCTGGTCTTTGACGATGCTGGGGACTTCTCATCCCAAAACTATGCAGGCCGCAATTTTCATTTTGGCATTCGGGAACACGCCATGGGTGCGATCTTGAACGGCCTGAGTCTGGTGAAGGTGCGGCCCTTTGGATCGGGTTTCTTTATTTTCACGGACTACATGCGCGGCGCCATGCGCCTGAGTGCCTTGATGGAGCTGCCGGTCGTTTACATTTTTACCCATGATTCTATCGGCGTGGGTGAGGATGGTCCGACGCATCAGCCGATCGAGCACCTTGCTCATATGCGCTCGATGCCCGGCCTGATTGTGCTTAGACCGGCGGATGCCAATGAAGTAAGAGAGGCCTGGAAGATAATCCTCCAGCTGCATCACGAGCCAGCGGTGCTAGTGCTCACTCGTCAGGCCGTGCCAACGATCGACCGCACGAAGTATGCCGCTGCATCGGGGCTGGCCCGCGGCGCCTACGTCCTTGCAGATCCTCCCCACGGCGATCCCGAAGTAATCCTGATCGCAACCGGCAGCGAGGTCTCTCTCTGCGTTGAGGCTTACGAGCAACTCACGCAGGATGGAGTCAGAGCGCGAGTGGTCAGTATGCCCTCATGGGAATTGTTCGACGATCAGGAAAAATGCTATCGCGAGTCAGTTTTCCCTCCGAACGTGAAGGCGCGTGTTTCGGTTGAGGAAGCGTCCGATTTTGGATGGTCGAAGTACACCGGGACGCTCGGACACAATCTCTGTATCGAAACCTTCGGAGCTTCAGCGCCATTAAAGCAACTGCTCAAGAAATTTGGCTTCACCGTAGACAGAGTCGTTGCCGCAGCCAAAAGCCAAATCGCACTGCAACAGAATCTGAGGTGAAAAGATGAAAGTCGGAATAGCCGCCGATCATGGCGGATACGAAATGAAACAAAAGATCTACATCTTGCTCGGCGCAAGAGGCCACAAGGTTGTCGACTTCGGCAATTTGCAATACGAGAGGGACGACGACTATCCCGACTTTGCTATCCCGCTGGCTCGCGCCGTCACAGCGGGAGTCGTCGAACGCGGCATCTTGCTGTGTGGGAGTGGCATAGGGGCGTCCATCGCCGCGAACAAGATTGACGGAGTGCGCGCCGCAGTCTGTCATGATGATTTTTCAGCCCGCCAGGGCGTGGAGGATGACGATATGAACATCCTTTGCCTGGGCGGCCTGACGACAGGTGTTGCTGTGGCCTGGAACTGCGTAAAAAGCTTCCTTGCCGCAAAGTTCAGTGGAGCAGATCGGCACCGTCGTCGCCTTGCCAAAGTCAGTGCGATTTGCACCCATCCGACTGTTGCCTACGGCGTTCCGGCGGTTCCCATCGCAAGCGGAGCCTCAGGTCTAACTCCAAAGGAACAGTGAAACGAAAGGGTAGGAGCCAAAAATGACGTTACTTGAGTCCTTGAGACAATACACCACTGTAGTAGCCGACACCGGCGATATCGAAGCCATCGCGCAGCATCGTCCGCAGGACGCGACGACGAATCCCTCGCTGCTGTTCCAGGCTGCCCAGATGCCCGCTTATCGTCATTTGGTCGAAGAAGCAGCCGACGTGGCTTCGGAACAGCGCGGCACTCGGCAGCGCATGGCTGAGGAGCTTATCGACCGCCTTTTCGTGCTGTTCGGGTCGGAGATTCTCAAAGTAGTACCGGGTCGGGTTTCAACCGAAGTCCCAGCCAGCCTGAGTTTCGATACGGCCGGTACTGTTGCCAAAGCGCGAAAGCTCATTTCTCTTTACGAAAAGAGAGGCTTTTCGCGGGATCGAATTCTGATCAAGATTGCCAGCACCTGGGAAGGAATCCGGGCCGCGGAGGTACTGGAATTGGAAGGCATCCACTGCAATTTGACGTTGCTGTTCAGCTTTGCCCAGGCGGTGGCTTGCGCCCAAGCGGGCGTCACTCTCATTTCCCCGTTCGTAGGCCGGATTTATGACTGGTACAAGAAAGAGCACGGCGGAGCAGACATAGCTCCCGACCAGGACCCAGGTATTGCATCCGTGACGCGCATCTACAACTATTACAAGAAATTCGGTTACAAGACGCAAGTGATGGGAGCCAGCTTCCGGAATCTCAACCAGATCGTCCGCTTGGCGGGATGCGATTTGCTTACCATCAGCCCGGAGCTCTTAAAAGAACTCGAGAACACAGAAGGCACTGTGGAGCGCGAACTCGATCCGGTGACGGCCCGGGACAGCAAAGAACAGCGATTGTGCCTCGAAGAAAAGACCTTTCGCTGGATGCACAATGAGGACGCCATGGCGACGGAAAAATTAGCCGAGGGGGTTCGCAAGTTCAACAGCGATGCCCATCGCCTCCAACAGTTCGCCCTGGCTCGGGTAGTTGAAACGATTAGGTGAGAAACGGACAACCCAGGTTGAACTTTACCGGATCAATGCAAGCGTCGGAGATCCTCACCGAAATCTATAGGGGGCTTTCATCGTTATGAATCGAGCCGTACTTTGGGACATGGATGGAACCCTCGTCGACTCTGCCGAATACCATTGGCAGGCGTGGCGCGACACAATGTCCCGCGAAGGTTCCCCAATCACCTACGAACAATTCCGAGCCACCTTCGGGCAGCGTAACGACTCC
>CAVPNR010000035.1:0-7501 GCA_963706645.1 uncultured Acidobacteriaceae bacterium | reverse complement strand
TCGAGTGGAACTCGACATCGCGCCGGGCTTGCCCCTTTTGTTAGTCAGCGAGGACGAAATAAAGCAGATTCTCCTCAACCTGCTGAACAACGCAAGCGATGCTCTGGAGGGAATCACGGGCAGCAAGGAGATCAAAATTCGAGCCTATGCGAGCGGTCCGCGGGTGGTGATTGAGGTCGAGGATACGGGCCCGGGCTTTGGCAATCTGAACCGCGCCCTGGATCCGTTCTATACGACAAAGCCCGCGGGCAAAGGAACGGGACTGGGGTTGAGCGTTTGTTACGGAATCGTTAAGAAACGCGGTGGAGATCTCGAAATAGAAAACGTGCAGCCGCACGGCGCACGCGTAACGGTCAAACTTCCAGTCGCAGATGTGCCGGCGCACCCAATTCTGGCTGCCGTGGCCCGCGCCTAGGTTTTCTTTAGGGTTTTTCGCGACGTTAATTCCAGCGGCATCGTGAGTGCAAACCACAATCGGGAAGGCATGACTTCCAGTCGTGCCGCAACCTCCACCGCGAGTTACGACCCATTCCGTTCGCTAACTCAACCCCTCGTCATCCTGAGGCAGAGGAGTCGCGCGAGAAGCGGGCGACGCCCAACGAAGGATCTATGCAATCCTCCGGCGCCGCCTGTGCTGCCAACCAGTCCATAGGTCCTTCGGCCCGCAAAGGACGCGGGCCTCAGGCTGACAAGGATTTGATTAGGGACTTGCCGGGCGCCCGGAAGCGCCTTGCGCAGGTTCACGTTCGCTACGATCGGCAGCCCGAATACGCGCTCACCATCGCTTGGTTTGCCTTAAGCGGGCGCCGGGTGAGCGAAGTCGGAGCGTCCGCCCCGAACCACCACGGCGCCCCTTTGCTTTCAACGACTTAACCCCGTATAATCCCCCACGGAACCACTAAACCCCAATTTTGCACCGTTCGTTGGGATCTGGATGCGCCATTCCCAAGCGTTCCAATAGGATAGGTGCAGTCAAACACCCAGGGAAAAGTGTAGTCAAGGACCAGGTCTGAAGACCGAGGAGCCATTCCCCGGGAGTGCACCAGGTTTTGAGTCGTCTTCTTTGGGTGATCTTCCAGGTTCATCCAAGGCGAGGCAAAGGAAGTCGCAGGTTGAGGGATAGCACTAACTGGTAGAGGTTAGAGCCATCCGAATGAAACGAAGCCAGAACCAGTAAGCCAGAACCAAGACGTTTTGGCCAAGAGCCAGAAGCGATAGGAGCTGAGAGCTAACATGCGCAAGCCGATCAAGTACGTAGAAAAAGCAGTCGTCATCGCCGCCAAGGGGACGTGGGCAGTATTCGAGCGCGTGAACCGCATCAAGCCGAATCCGTCGCCCACGCCGAAGTGGTCGGAAAAGCCGCTGCTCAAGTCGTACGAAAAGTCGAAGCCTCCGCTGGGCTGGCCGCGGACGACTGATTCGCTGTGCCCCAAGTGCGTGCCGGAAATCCGGCAGCAGATTCTCGATGGGCACCTGCCGCATGAAGTGCTGATGAACGAGAAGGTTGGCGAGATCAAGGCGCAGATCGTCGAGCGCGACGGCAAGATTCTGATGGTGAAAGAGTGCCCGACGCATGGCCGCTTTGAAGACGTCATGTCGATCGATACCGAGTTCTCCAAGCATTTGGAGGAAGTGTTCCCCGGGCGCGACATCCTCGCGCATAACGACGAAAAGCTGCATCACCACGGATCGTCGACGGTGAAGTATGGCCGCGGCTCGGTTCTCACCATCGACTTGACGAACCGCTGCAACATGATGTGCGATCCCTGCTTCATGGACGCCAACCAAGTTGGATTCGTACACGAACTGACTTGGGAAGAAATCAAGACGATGCTCGACAATGCCATCACCATCAAGCCGCGACGGCAGATGAGTGTGCAGTTCTCCGGCGGCGAGCCCACGTTGTCGCCGTACTTCCTGGATGCTGTGCGCTACGCCCGCAAAGTTGGATACAACTCCGTGCAGGCTGCGACCAACGGCATCGAGTTCGCCAAGAGCTTTGAATTCTGTCAGCAGGCCGTCGAAGCCGGCATGCGCTACGCCTACCTGCAGTTCGACGGTATCGGTAACGCAGCCAACGCGCATCGCCTGGTCGGCAACCTGTTCGACGTGAAGTTGAAGGCGATCGAAAACCTGCATAAGGCCGGCGTGGAAATCGTTCCTGTGGTCACGATCGTGAACGGCATCAACAACGAGCAAGTGGGAAGAATCATCAAGTTCGCGCTCGACAATCCCAAGACGATCAGCTTTTTGAGCTTCCAGCCGGTCAGCTTCACCGGCCGCGACGAAGCCGTCACCGACGATCGCCGCGCGGCCCAGCGCTATACGCTTTCGCATCTGGCCCATGATGTGAAGAATCAGACGGGCCTCGGCGAGCCGACGCGTGACTGGTTCCCGATTTCATTCATGGGAACCTTCAGCGATTGGGCCGACCTGATGCACGTCAACGACGCGAAAAATGACTGGGGACAATTGTCATGTGGTTGCCACCCGAATTGCGGGACGGGCATGGCCATCATGATCGACAAGGAAACCAAGGAAGCTGTGCCGGTCACGGCGTTCTTGCACGGGGATCAACTGGCGAAGGACATTGCCCAGGTCAACGATGCGGCGCGAGGGAAATTCTGGACTGGGTTTGGAATGGCGCTGTGCCTGATGAAGAATTACGATCCGTTCCAGTCGCCGACGCACTTCAAGCTCATGGACCTGCTGAAGAAGTTCGACAAGAACTATCACATTACGGGAAAGGACTATGGCAAGGTCGGTCCTGACCGCACGGTGGAAGATGTGATGAAGCGGCGCACGACGGATCGCTGGAATTTCCTGTTCATAGCGGGCATGTGGTTCCAGGATCTGTTCAATTACGACTTCCGGCGGACCGAGCAGTGCATTATCCCTTACGCGACGCAGGAAGGTGAGATTTCGTTCTGCGCCTACAACACGGGCGTGGGATGGCGGAACATCATCGAGAAGATGCACATGACTGCGACGCTCACCAAGTGGTACGAAGAGCACGGGCGGCATGAGATTTTCGCGGGCGGCAAGAAAGTGAACATGGAACATCAGGAGACCGCCACGGAGTATCTGAAGCTGCGTGACGAGATTGTGACGAACGAACTGCAGCACGATCTCGACAAGCTGGGCATTGCGAAGAACGCACGCGAAGAGAAGGTGCGGGCGCGCGATGCGAAGCAAAAGCAGACTGCCGATGCGAAGGCCGAGGCGCGTGGGCCGCAGATCAACGATGAAGCATACAACGCACGCATGGCGGCGATGTATCGCGAAGTCGTGCTGAAGGAGAAGCCGGTCGTTGCCGAGAACGGATTCATTCCGCTCGGAGCGCTGACGACGCCGAAGGGGAACGGCAATGGCAACGGACACGCGGCGGAAGCTGCTAAGCCGGAGATTGCCGAGCCGGTGGCAGGTGACTAGCTTATAGCTGCTAGCTTCTGGCTTCTAGCTAAAAATCAGACGGGCCGCCACTTGACGGCCCGTTTCTTTTCGCTTGAGAGATTGGCCAAATCCCCACTTCTCGCAAGGAACGCGAGAAATGGGGCACGCGCGAATTCCTCGGTTCGAGTGAAGAGCCTCTCGGTTCAGAATGACCACCGCAAAACAATGCGAGATAGGCTGTATACTTTCGGACCTATGCGAAAACAAGTCTTCGAATTTCTACTTTTGTCCTGCGTCTATATTGGGTTGATGCCATCTAGCATACGTGCACAATCATTGCTGGTGGTGAATCAGGGCGATACCAATGTAAGCGTTATCGATCCTGTCACTGCGAAAGAAGTGGCGACCATTGCAGAGAAGACTGTCGGGGTGCATGGTCATGAGGTCGCCGTTTCGGCGGACGGGCACACTGCCTTCGTCCCGATCTATGGCAGCACGGGGGTGGGTAAGCCGGGGATCGATGGCCACGAGATGCTGGTGATTGATCTGCCGTCGCGCGAGATCGCGGGAGACATTGATTTTGGGCACGGAGTGCGGCCGCATTGTGCGATCTTGGATCCGGCGAGTGGATTGCTCTATGTGACGACGGAATTGGATAAGACCGTCACAGTCATTGATCCGAAAACGAGAAAGATCTTGGGCGCCGTGCCGACGGGGCAGGAGGAGTCGCACATGCTGGCCTTGTCGCATGATGGGAAGCGCGGCTACACGGCGAATGTTGGACCAGGTACCGTCTCTGTCCTCGATATGCTGGGCCGGAAGACATTGGCGGTGATTCCTGTGTCGGGGCAGGTGCAGCGGATTGCGATCTCGGCGGACGACAAGATGGTGTTTACTTCCGATCAAACGAAACCGCAGTTGGCGGTGATCGATACCGCGACCCAGAAAGTAAAGACATGGGTGGCGCTGCCGGGCACTGGTTATGGCGCGGCCGCAACTTCGGACGGCCGATGGTTGCTGGTCGCGGTTCCGTCCACGAATCAGGTCGTCGTCGTGGACTTAGGAAGTATGCAGGTGGCACGTCGCCTTGATGTGCCGAGTACGCCGCAGGAAATCCTGGTACGTCCCGATGGAAAGATTGCCTATGTCTCATGCAACACGAGTGGCAAGGTAGTGGCGATCGATCTGGCGCAATGGAAAGTGCAGAACGTGATCGCTGCAGGCAGGTTTGCCGATGGCCTCGGGTGGGCGAAGTAAACTCCGTGAGTTGAGCCGCAATAGTGTGCCTGCAATTTTCCCCAAATCCCCACTTCTCGCAAAAGACGCGAGAATGGGCACCCCGTTTTTCCAAGACGGCAAGCCGATGACAAGGCGGAGGGATAGGAGTGTCGGTCCCGCGGCACATGAACTCCGAAATGTACAAATTCGTGACATTGGAGTGACAATCGGAGGTCGCACTGGACCTACATTGGGTTGGCTAGTCAGAGAATTGTGATTTGTGTGCGTAGAAAGCTGCACCTACACTCCCCTGCCTTTGACCTGCATTACAAAGGAGATTCACATGCAGCGTCGCACGATTGCTCTTACACTTGCCCTGGGGTTCGCGCTGATGTTTGCTTCGAGCGCGGCGGTGGCGCAGTATCAACTCACAAATCTGGTTTCGAATCAGGTCGGACAGGCTAAGCATACGGATCCCCTGCTGGTGAATGCATGGGGGCTGGCATATGGGCCCGGCGGGCCATTCTGGATCAGCGACAGCGGTTCGGGGTGGTCGACGCTCTATACGGGTTCGGGCATCAAGCAAGGTCTAGAGGTTGCCGCGCCTTCTGCGAGCGGCCAGGGCCCGGGAGCGCCGACTGGAATTGTACACAACGGGTCGCAGGAATTTCAGGTGCAGGGATGGGCTGCGATCTTTTTGTTTGCGACTCTTGACGGAACCATCAGCGGGTGGGCGCCGCAATCGAATCCTAACGCTGCGATCATCGCGGTGAACAATTCGGGTTCAGGGGCGATCTATACGGGGCTGGCGATTACAAACTATCCGTCGGGAAATTTTCTCTTCGCCGCCGACAACTGGAATAACAAGGTCGACATCTATGACGCGAATTTTCACTGGGTGAGTTCATTCAGCGACCCGACGGTTCCGGTGGGATTTGCCCCCTTCGGGATTCAGGATATCGGTGGGCTCCTCTTTGTATCGTTTGCCAGTCAAACGGGAGGATCGGGGGGGTGCGTCGATATCTTCAGCGAAGGGGGCGTGTTCCTGAAGCGGGCGGCGCAAGGCTCGCCATTGAACCAACCGTGGGGTTTTGCGGCGGCACCGAAGAATTTCGGTACGCTGAGCAACACGCTGCTGGTCTCGAACAACCTCAACAAAAACTCGACGATCAACGCTTTCGACGTCCTCACCGGGGCATTTGTGGGCACACTCTCGGATGCGAATGGAAGCGCCATCAAGATCGACCAATTGTGGGGTATCGAGTTTGGAGGCGGGACCGCGAACAACGGGCAGCAGAATCAGCTCTTCTTTACCGCAGGACCGAGCAACAATCTGGCAGGGACGTTCGGCAAGATCACGGTTGTGGAATGAGCGCGCCAAGGTTCCGTGGATGAGTTTCCCGCGGCGCAGGGAACCGTGGTTGACATCGTAAAGGGCCGCCCGAGGAGGGCGGCCTTTCTTGCAGAAGGGGCGATTTTGGGTGCTTGACAGGAAATATGGAAAGTTTTGACATAGCCATGACAAATGCGAAGCGGCATTGGGCCTAGGATTTCGAGACTGCGAGGTCGGGGACAGGAATCCGATCCTGCGTGAATGTTGGTGATTCGATCCGCGTAACCGTCTGTTATCCGATTTGGGGGCCCCCTAAATACTGATGAAAAGGAGAATTCTGCATGCCCAGTTCTGTTCGTCGCATGATTACAGTCGTCGCCTGCTGCACACTGGTGCTCATGTTGTCTGGCGCGGCATTGGCTCAATCGTATGCGCTTAGCTATTTGGATTCGAACCTTACGGGAAAAGCGAAACATATGGATCCCCTCTTAAAGAATGCGTGGGGACTCGCTTATGCACCCGGTGGTGCGTTCTGGATCAGCGATGAAGCATCTGGCTGGTCGACCTTGTATGACGGGAGCGGGAATCTGCAGAGCTTAAAGGTCATCGTTCCACCGTCGTCGGGCAAAGGAGCGGGAACGCCGACGGGAATCGTATACAACGGGTCGACGCAATTCGCGATCGACAGCTGGATCTCTGTATTCCTGTTTGCGACGCTGGATGGAACCATTAGCGGGTGGTCGGATTTTGAGCCCAGCACGGCGCTGATCGCGGTACGGCAGGCAGGAGCCTCGTACACCGGGTTGGCGATCACGAGCCACCCGACGGGGAATTTCTTGTTCGCGGCCGACAGCGCCAATAATAAGGTGGACGTTTACGACGGCAATTTCAACCTGGTGAAGTCGTTCACCGACAGCACGATTCCGGCCGGCTTTGCGCCGTTCGGGATCCAGGATATTGCGGGTCAAGTGTATGTGACATACGCCAGCACGACCGGCGCAGCGGGCGGATACATCGACATTTTCGGGGAAGATGGAACGTTCGTAAAGCGTTTTGCCCAAGGTAAGCCGTTGAACCAGCCGTGGGGTTTAGCAGTGGCGCCAAAGACATTTGGAACATTGAGCGGAGCACTGTTGGTTGCGAACAACACGGCCACGGGGAACATCAACGGATACAACCTGAAGACGGGGAAACTCATGGGACCGGTGAAGAACTCGGCAGGGAAGGCGATCGCGATTAACGGATTGTGGGGGCTCGAGTTCGGCGGGGGATCCAGCCTGAATGGCAAGACGAACCAGTTGTTCTTTACGGCTGGGCCGAGCGACACGAACGGATACTTCGGAGTGATCGCGTTCGTCAAGTGAGCTTCCAGAGGACCCAACCAGAGGGCCGCCTGCGAGGGCGGCCTTTTTGATTGATCCTATGTCGCTGATTGCGCTACCGAGAGGAGAACTGGGAATGGGAGAGGCGCCCAGAGTCGAAACCCGGGAGGACGGCAGACCGCGATGAGAAGAATGTGTTAAGTTAAATGATTGGGGGCGCGTAGCTCAGTTGGTA
>CAVPNR010000034.1:0-101722 GCA_963706645.1 uncultured Acidobacteriaceae bacterium | reverse complement strand
GGCGCCGCTGAAGTTAACTGCAGTGTTCTCAATCATGACCTCAGTAACCACCTCTCGTGCTCGAAAGGCCAACACCGCGGTATTGGCCCGTCGTGCTTTGACGCCCCTCTGATCTGTTCCTACGATAGCGACTGACACGATGAAGATCGCGAGCCCGCCCTGTTGTCCGCGCGGAGACTGCGATCCTTCCCGTGTTGCCGGTAAACGGGTGGAGAGCGCGCTCGACTGGCGGTTCCTCCTTCCCCGAAAGAGTACCTATGACATCGGGTAAAAATCGCGGATTTTCGTTGCTGGAATTGCTGATCGTCATCTCCATCGGTCTGATCATGGGTGGTGTGACGTTCATGGCCATGAAGCCTCTCTTGAACGAGAACCATGTGGATCAGGCTTACGACACGACGCTATCGGCGCTGCGCAACTATCGAAACCTGTCCATCACTCAGAGCAAGCGCTACATTGTGTTCTTCACGGCGCCGCGAACCATCACGGTGCAGTACTGGGGAGTGGGCGTGCCCGTGTCGCCAGCGCCGGTCACGGTTGCGACTTACCTCTTGCCTACCGACATTCAGTTCGCGGTGCAAGCCGGATTTCCCTAACCCTGGTCCTGACAGCTTCGGCACCGGTACCACCGCCATCACCGTAAATAACTGCGCGCTGGTGGGCACCAATTGCCTGATTTTTTATCCGGACGGATCCGCCCAGGATGACTTGGGCAACTTCAATAGCGGAGTCGTTTACTTGACCCGTCCGGGCGACCTGTACAGTTCGCGAGCCCTGTCCATTTTCGGCACGACCGGAAGAGTCCGGGGCTGGCGACTCTATAACCAGAGCGGAGCCAATTGGGTGCAACAATGACGCAAAGCAAACCGCAAGCATCCGAGCAAGGCGGATTCACGCTGATTGAAACCATGATCGCCATCGCGATCATGAGCATTGGCATCGTTACGCTGCTCGCCGCATTCGGAACGGCTGTCGCCACAACTCAGAATGCTCAGGCGAACTCTGATCGCCCGCCAGAAGGCGCTGCAGGCGATGGAAAGCATCTACACCGCCCGAAACACGCAGCAGATTACGTTCTCGCAAGTCGGCAACATCGCGAGCGGCGGAATCTTCACCAATGGATTTACCCAGCTCCTGGCCGCGGGTCCGGACGGGTTGGTCAATACCGCCGACGATGTCAACTTCCCTGCCAGCGGGCCCTGCCCGGCGGGCCCCGAGTGCGTGGTCATGCCTGGCCCTGACGGCATCCTGGGCAATGCAGATGACACGGCCATGAGCCTGGCCAACTTTTCGCGACAGATTGCGATCAATCCGGTTCTGGAAGCCGACGGAGTCACCACCGATCCCAACTCTGAAGCAGATCGTCGTGACCGTGAGATACACAACTGGCACCTCGTCGGTTCCTCATAACTACACAATCGATGCACTGATTTCAGCCTACCGCTGAGGCAAGTGATGAACAACATGATGGAAAACATGAGATTGGGAACGCAAAAAACGGAACGCGGCTTCACTTTGGTGGAAGCCATGGTCTCGATGGCGATCGGCTTGGTTGTGCTTGCGGCGGCGGCCAGTCTGTTCAAGACCGCCCTGAATTCCACCATGCTGGTCACCCAGCGCGCCGAGAACCAGCAGAATATGCGCGCCGCCGTGGAAATCATGGTGAAGGACCTCAGCATGGCGGGAGCCGGTCTGCCCTCTGGTGGAATCCAGTTGCCTACGGGAACCGGAGCGACCGCTTCGAAGTTCGGCTGCGACCAGACTGGCACCTGCCACGTTCCGGCCCACACCTATCCTGCTGGCAATTACATGTACGGCATCCTTCCCGGATTCAGTAATGGCGTGGAATCAAACGCCGTGATCCCGGCCGCCCCTGCACCGGCGATCAACGATAGCGTTACTTCGATCTACGCTGACTACAATTTTCCTTTATGGGAGTACAACGTAACCTTCACCATTCCGGGTAATGGCGGCTCCATCACTCTGGCGCCCAATGCGACTTTCGTCCCCGCGCCCCCCGCCATCAACTCAGCCGGCGGGATTCAGGTCGGCGATTTGATCATGCTCAGCAACAGCATTGGCACGGCGGTCGGTGAAGTTACAGGACTGACCGCGACCACGATCACTTTCGCCAATCTCGATGCGCTGAACATCAATCAAAGCGGCGCTGCCACCAATAACATCAAGGCCATCTCTACTGGAACGACCACCATCGCGTACCGCCTGTTTGCGGTTACCTATTATTTGACAGTTCCCGGAGCGGGACAGACGCCGCGACTGATGCGCCAGGTGAACGGTCTTACCCCCGTCCCCGTGGCCGATGACATCATCAACCTGCAGTTTGCCTTCGACACCTATAACTCAACTACGTCGGCCCTCGATGCCAACCAGGCAAATCCTATCGGTGTGGGCGAATCGCCCAATAACATCCAGAAGATCAATCTGATCGTAATGGGCCAGAGCATGATCAACAACGCGAACAAGTCACAGAACATGTATCTGGCGACCGACGTGAGTGCACGCAACATGGCATTTCGCAATCGTTATCAGTGAGGTTTTCTTGGGGCAGGAGAGCAACCACAATGAAACACGGAAAAAATAGTTCGAAGGGTTTCACACTGATCGCAGCGCTTCTCATTATGGTGCTGCTTTCTGGGGTGGCAGTCGGCCTTTTCTACCTGGTCACCAACGAATCCCGCATGGGCGGCAATGACCTTGAAGCGAATCTGGCCTTCTACGGCGCTGAGTCCGGCATGGAAAAGCTGACCGCTGACCTCTCGGCACTGTACACCCAGTACCAAGCCCCCACGAACACGCAGATTCAGAATCTGATCAACTTCCCCCCGACCTCTGCCATGGTTAGCGGGATGAACTATACCGAGACCATTACTTATCCCGTTAACGCCGGTGGCAATCCGGTGAGTACGTTTAACACCGTGAGTTCCGGTTCGAACCAGGGCTTGTATGCAGAAATCATTCCCATGACGCTGCAGGTGACCGCGACGCGTCCGGCGGGTGCCTCAATTAACATCACCCGCAAAGTGGAAGTCGCGCTGATTCCGGTGTTTCAGTTTGGCGTTTTCTGCGGATACGATTGCAGTTATTTCCCGGGTCCGAACTTTAGCTTTGGCGGCCGCGTCCATACCAACCAGAGCCTGTTCCTGGCGGCCGGAGGCGACCTCGTTTTCAACGATAAAATCTCGGCCTATACCCAGGTCATTATGGACCAACTGGAAAACGGCCACTCGACGTCAGTCGGTTACGGCGGCACCGTGTTCGTTCCCAAGGCTAGCTCAGGCTGCCCGCTAAACACCTTCCCACCCACGGGCGGCAACTGTGTGACGCTCCCCGGCGCCACGACGGTCCCTGGCGATGCCAGCTGGAGCGGCGGATATCCTTCTCTGGCCGGGGCCGCGAACGTCAATTTCCCTAGTCTTTCCACTGGAACCTTGAACGGTTTCATTACCAATGCACTCACCGGCGCCAAGAACATGGAGTTGCCATTTGTGCAGAACAGCTGCACCAACAATCCACCGCCGATACCTTGCACGGATCCAATTGCGATTATTCGTAAACCTCAGACCGAATCGTCCACCAGCACGCTCGGCACTGCGCGTCTGTACAACAAAGCACAAATCCGGATTCTCCTCGCCGACACCCTCGCCGATCTGCACCCGGAACGCGGCACTGGGCAACTCGACGCAAACGATGTCCAATTCCCGAACTTAACCACGTCGCCCAATGCCTCAATCGCGGTACCGACAGGACTGGGTCCGGAAGCATTCGGATTCGCAACCCCGGGTACCAAAGGCTGGGTCTATCCCTATACGGACAGCGGACTGAAGAATACCTGGACTTCGATCCCGTTGACGGGTGAGCTGACCACTAACCCCGCGACTCCGTCGGCCATGACTGGTCCTTGGATTCGAGTGGAATATTGCAACGCACCGCCGCCGGCACCTTGTGTGGGCGTCACCAATGAGTGGTTAGCGTTGGGCTTTGGCCAGGTCTTTAACGCACCGCCGACCGTTCCCAACTCGAACCAACCGAATCCCAACGCGATCTTGATCCTCCAGCAGCTTCGTCCCACGCTCACCGCGACCGCGGCCAATATTGCCGGGTCCGGCAACTGGTACCCGATCAACTTGTATGATGCGCGCGAAGGCGAAATGCGCGATAACAACGTGCCCAACACTACGAGCGGCAACAACACCTATTCGTCCTGCTCGGTCAACGGCATCATGAACGCCGTCGAACTCGACCTAGGCAACCTGTCCCGGTGGCTGAACCCGGCAAGTCCTTTGCCCGGTGGCCACATCGCCGGCAGCGGCGGCAACGTGAACTACACCAACTATAACGGCTACGTTCTCTATTTCTCTGATCACCGTGGCATGCTGCCCTCGACCCATCCTTCGAACGGCGGCCAGACGTTGGCCGGTGTGATCAATGGCGAATCCGGGATCGAGGATGTGGTCAACTCATCGCAGGGCCTGACATCCACCACGACGGACGGAGTTCCGGAAGCCCTGAGCTACTACGGCTACTCACCTGAGGACGTCGATCAGAACGGATTCCTCGACAACTGGGGCGAGAAGAATATCGGCTACGGCTTCGGCATCAATACCAATACCGCTCCACTGAATCCTTACAAGAGGATTAACGTCACCGGCGCGGGCACGGCTGCCTCCGTCGACTGCGCCAGCTATAACACCTCCACCGGTGCCCTTCTTACCGGCAACACTGATCAGGAAGGCTTGGCTAATCCAGTCAGCGGCGCGCGCCACGTATTGAAGTTGGTGGATGCGGGCATGAGCCCGGGCCTGTTGAGTTACGTGCCCACCATGCCACCCGCGAGCACCTGCACACAGAGCTCGGCCAATCCCACTGGATGTGGCGGGTTCACCATCGCCTCTGAGAACCCGGTGTACGTCCAGGGAAATTACAATTCCAACGCATCTGACCCTTTCTGGGGCACCGCGAACAACGCAACTCCTACTCAGACCCCCCATTCGGCAGCTTCCATCATCGCCGACACGGTCACAGTCCTTTCGAACTCGTGGGGGGATATGAACAGTCTCATGTTCCCAACCGTCCCCGGCAATCGCTCCGTTGGGGCGCCTGCGTACTATCGTATGGCAGTCTCAGGCGGGAAGAACGTTCCATTCCCCAGCCCAGCGTGGGCCAACAGCGCAGGAATCAATGACTTCGGCACAGACGGCGGATTGCACAACTTCCTCCGCTATCTCGAGAGCTGGGGCAGCCCCCTTTACTACGACGGCTCGCTAGTCAGCATGTACTACTCTGAGTACGACACCGGCACCTTCAAGTGCTGCACCACGGTGTACAGTCCGCCGACCCGTAACTACTACTTCGATGTGCTGTTCCTGAACCCCAGCAACCTGCCTCCGGCTACACCGGAGTTCCAGGACATTAATACGCTGAGCTATCACGAGAACTTCACACCACAGTAGGACCGAACCCAAACCAGCCGACCCGGTTCCGCATCCGCGGAGCCGGGTCGTTTTGTTTTAAGGGGAAGGCCCGAGCAGTAATGCGCTCTGTGCTCCGTCGAATTGTCGGATCATCGAGCTCCGCTGACCGAAGCCAAGCCGCCTAGGCACGGTCCTTCGTAACATGAACCAGTTCCCCTGCTCCAGTTATCCTTTTACTTGTATCGATCGGCAGTCTCTTTCGGGAGGATTATTGGCTTCGCTCGTCCAACGCTCGCGACCCAGCACCGCTCGGCGCCCCGATCCTCTTGATCAGCACTGGGGCATGCTCATTTTCGAAAGCCTGTCCGCCGGCGTCCTGACCATCTTCATTGTCTTCGCGTTAGTCCTCATCGTTGTCGGAGTGTATGGCGTCCTAGTCTGGCCGCTCACATTCTGGGATCTCGCCAATCTGGGCTTGGAAGAGTACGGCTCCTGGATTCCTACCGTGTTGTGGTCGCTGTTCACCGGAGGCTCTCTGGCCGGGTACTATGTCTTCAGCGGCAACGCCTTCCAAGCGAAACCGAAAGCACGCACCCCGGTGCCCTCCCGATCGAACCGATCTAGTAGATAAAAATCCCGTACCGTTCGCGATTTTCCTCGCGCCTGATTGCTACAATTCCTCAACGCGCTAGCCCGGGTAAGGGGGCCGTGGGGAGCAGTCTTTCGCTATGCAATCTTCTTCCGATCGTCGCGGGTTTCTATGGTTCGTCTTTGCCGCATCGGCTGTGGTAGCCATCGGGATGTTTTTTGTGCCCGCCTTCATCATCCGTCCCTTCACCCGCCAGAGTCCTACCGGACTCGCTGTCGCCATGGCCTTACGCCAGCGCGCTCCCTGGGGGACCTTGGCCGCCGCCCTGGTTTGCCTGGCATTCGCGCTCGTTCTTTGGAGTGCAGTTAACCGCTGGCGCAAGATCGTAATCGCCGTGGTGATGGTGCTCGTGGCTTCCTCAGCCGTCATGTCGCGCCTCAATTACTTTGAGTGGATGTTCCACCCAGTGCCGGGCGCACAATTCGAATCGGCGTCCGCCAGCAAACTCGACAACGGAGAAATGATTCTCGCCATCCGCTTTGGCTCCGATGCGCGCGCCTACCCCATCCGCGAAATGGCCTACCACCATGTGTTGAACGACGTCGTCAATGGTGTCCCGGTGGCCGTCACTTATTGAACGCTCTGTCACACCGGTCTGGTGTGGACACGCACGGTGGATGGAAGAGTCCTGCACTTTTATCTCGCAGGCATCAACAACCAGAACTTCCTGATGCGCGATCGGGAGACGGGTACATGGTGGCAGCAGATCACTGGCAAAGCCATCTACGGACCGCTCAGAGGATCATCTCTCGAGTTAGTGTTGAGTGATGAACTGACTTTCGGCCAGTGGAAATCCGAAGTGCCAGACGGGAAAGTTCTGGCCGACGTGCCCAAATATGTGAAGGAGTACGACAGCAAGTGGGAACCGGAGGTGGCCAAACTTCCGGTGGTAATCAGCTTTCCCGGGACCGAACTGAAGTCTCGCGACGTTGTCGTCGGGCTGCAGATGAAAGGACCGGGGCGCGCTTATCCGTGGGACACTCTGGTGAAACAATCCCCGGTTGCTGACCGTGTGAATGGCACACCGCTATTGGTCGCGGTTGGTCCCGATGGGAAATCGTTCCGGGTCTTCATCAGCCGCATCGATGGGAAGGATGCCGAGTTCTTTTTGAAAGGCGAGACCGAAGGTGAGACGGTGACGCGACCGACTGAGCTAACAAAGCCGGCAGGACCGACCGGGGAAAAGCCGGAGACGACTGCAGAGACAAAAGCTGGGCCAGCGCCCCTAGCCTCAGCCGAGGCAAGGGCTTCAACTTCGCCCAAACCCTCGGCACCAGTCCCGCCTAAGCCGTGGATCCTGCTCGACACCGCGACCGCCAGCGAGTGGAACTTCCAAGGCTGCGCGATTTCCGGACCTTCGCTCGGGAAATGCCTCGACCGCGTCCCAGCCCTCAAAGACTACTGGTTCGACTGGCGTAATTACCATCCCGACACGACAATTTATAAACGCTAGTCGGCCGGCGCGACGATCCCGCTATCCCCCAAAAACTCTTTGTCATCCTGTCATCCTGAGGACCACGAAGGATCTATGCGACTTCCTCGGCACCGGCAAATTGCATAGGTCCTTCGCTTCGCTCAGGATGACAACCATCTCTTGACGTTGCCTTACACTCGGGGCCATTGTTTCAACGCTACGAAACATCCGCCTTCGCGGGTTGGACGTAGAGCGCCTTCACATCGACCACTTCGCCGTCGATGTATTTGTCGTGGTGGCGAACCCACGCCATGGTGTGCGCCAAGCCGTCTTCGTCGCGTCCCTTGGGCGCCAAGTCCAGCCAGTTGTAGGTACTGATCATCGGATCGAGACCGCGCGCGTAAGTGGAATAAGTGTGAAAGATTTCACCCGCCGCATTCTTGCAGAACACGCTACTCCCCGGACCTTCTTCCGACGGAAATTCCATCATGCCGTAGTTGTAATAGACCTTGCCCTGCCCTTTCTCCCGCTCTTCCTTTGAAAATGACACGTGATAGTCATAGTTGAAATCATTGCCGAACGACGACACCCACTTGAACCGCCATCCCATGCGCTTCTTGAACGCTTCGATTTCCGGCAACGGCGCGCGCGAAATTGCCAGGAAGCTGACATCGCGGTGAGCGAGATGCACCACGGCGCCGTCGAACCCGTCCGCCAAGTACGAGCAACTCGGGCAACCCTCTTTCCATGCTGGGCCAAACATGAAGTGATACACGATCAGCTGGCTTTTTCCCGCGAACAGGTCGGCAAGCGTCTCTTTGCCTCGCGGCCCGTCGAAAACGTAATTCTTCTCCACCTTCTCGCGCGGTAGCGCGCGCCGCTGCCGGCTCAATTCATCGCGCAGGTGCGTGAATTCCTTTTCCTTGCGCAGAAGTTCTTTGCGGGCGGCCAGCCACTCAGCGTGCGACACTGCCCTGCCCTGTTCCGTCTTGCCAGTCGTCATAGTTGCCATCGCCGTTTCTCCTCTCCGTCATGTTGTTTGAATTGTCTTGCGAACCACTCTTCTTGCCGCGAACGATCCTCACCGCGAGCGCGGCAATCCCGCCCGTTGACATCACGCTGCCCGCCATCACCGCTGCACTAGCCATACATGCGGGACACATAAGTTCCTCCTTCGGATTCACTGATGATTCCCTGATTGCTGATTCGAGAACCGCCCTGGGGCTTTTCAATCAGCGATCAGAAATCAACAGCCCGGGAATGACCCTACTTCCGCCCTTTGCCCTCGGCCAACTCCTTCACCCGCCCGTGCATATGGTTCCACCCTTTCGTCATGCCATGTTTGTGTTCATCCGGAATGAATCCCAGGGCCATGTGGTGAAACCTGATCAGTGTCCCGCCATCTTCCTCGCTTAACCGGTACTGCAGGTTCGACACGACCGGATACGACATGAACAATGGCCCGGTAATTTCAACCAGCGTCGGACGCTTGATGGCCTGCACGTTTCCCCAGAAATGCCCGTTGCCATCGCCCAAATCGCGGAACCAGCGTCCGCCGGGCCAAGGCTCGATCTTCATCTGCATGCGGTTGCCCTCAGGAGTCTCATTCTCCGGGCCCAGTTGTGCCAGAAGTGCTTCGAACGTGACCTCCAGCGAGGCCCTCACATGAATCTCCTGCGTAATGTTTAAGGTTAGACTCTCGATTCCTGCTGTTGCCGTCGCACTCATCATTCCTCCTTTTCCTTTTGATTAGACTTGGTTGGATTCAGATTGTGTCCAGAGATTTCTGTTTTGCCTCAGCGCGTTCTTTCACCCGGCTCAACTGGTGCTGCCACAGCCGCTCGAATGTTTTGGTCCACTCGTGCAACGGCCGCATGGCCTCGGCATTCGTTCGATAGAACATCTGCCGCCCGTGGCGCCGCACCCGCACCAGACCCACTCGCCGCAGCACACCCAAGTGCTTCGAGACTGAAGGCTGCTCCATCCTGAGGCTCGTGACGATGTCGCCCACCGCCCGCTCCTCAACCGCCAGATAGTTCAGAATGTCCCTGCGCCGGGGCTCCGCCACCGCATTGAACGCATCCGACGTAGTAGCTGCCCTTGCCATGGAAGAAATATATATTCCTATATGGGAATATGTCAAGAACATTTCTTACCCGCGCAAAGAGGTTTATCCTCAACCGGATTGGAACACCTGCTGTGGTTGAATTCGTCTGAAGACTGTTGAAGGATCGTCACCATGCCCACGATCACACGCCGTCGTTTCCTTGCCATGGCCGCATCCCTAGGCGCCACCGCAGCCTGGGGAACTCCGTTGGGCACAAAGTCTCGCATTGCATGGCGCGAGCGGCGCGATCTCTTCCCCGAGGGCGTTGCCTCCGGAGATCCCGACAGCACCAGCGTTCTGCTGTGGACACGCCGCCCATCGAACGAACATCCAGTTCAGATGCTGAATGCAGAAGTTGCTGAGGACGACATCTTCGATCGAGTTGTCGCGCACGCCTCAGCTCCAGTTTCCGCAGCGTCCGACTGGACCTGCCGCGTGCTCGTTGGGGGTCTGAAGCCAGGTCACGTGTACTGGTATCGCTTCACTGATTCCGAAGGCTTCGGCAGCCGTGTAGGCCGCACCATCACCGCGCCCGACGTGAGCGACGCGCGCCCGGCTCGCTTCGTCTTCGTCAGCTGCCAGAACGCGAACGACGGAGCGCAGAATGCCTACCGCAGAATGATCTTCGAAGATGAGCACGCCGCCGAAGCCGATCGCATTGGCTTCGTTCTACACCTCGGCGACTTCATCTATGAAATTGTGTGGTATCCCGAAGACCGGCCTCAGGGGATGTACGACCGCCGCATCCGCGACATTGTCCGCTACCCCCACGGCGAAAAGATCCGCGACTTTCACATCCCGACCACCGTGGACGACTATCGCGCCATTTATCGCGCGTATCTCCGCGATACCGATCTGCAGGACGCTCGCGCCCGCTGGCCCTTCGTCAACATGTGGGATAACCACGAGTTCAGTTGGCTCGGGTGGCAGTCCCTGCAAAGATTTGGAGGCAAGAACCTTCCCGCACAGACGCGCAAGGTCGCGGCCAACCAGGCATTCTTCGAATATCAACCAGCGCGCATCACGAAACCCAGCGGGCCGTCACTCGATCGCTTCGATCCGCCGGCTGTAGTCGATGCGCCCATTACTCGTTTTGACGAGCACGGCCTCGGTCTGGAACCGAACAACCTCGCCGCCATCGGCAGCCTCAAGGGGTATCGCGTACTTCGCTGGGGACGTAACGTCGAACTCATCATCACCGATCAGCGCAGCTATCGTTCCGAGGAACCAACCGACCAGCCCGAGGCCCAGGCCCTTTCGAGCGATGACTTCCCCGAATTCATCGCTGAAGACGCCATGGAGATCCTCGATGCCGGACGGACTTTCAACGGCGGTCAACCCCCCGCAACCATTCGTTTCGGCAATACCGAGATCGCAAATCTCTGCAAAGACCGCCCCGCGCAGACCATACTCGGCGCCGAGCAGAAGGCCTGGTTTCTCGAGCGATTGCGCACTTCGAAAGCGACTTGGAAAATCTGGGGCAACACCACTGCCACTCTGGACATGCGCGCCGACCTGCAAAACTTGCCAAAAGGACTCACAAAGCCGTGGGCGGGGTCCGGCTACGCCACTTCTCCCTTAGGCGATCATGGCACTGCCTACGTCGAGCGTGGAGAGATTTACGATTTCGTGCAGGCAAACGGCGTCACCGGCTTTGCCACGATCGCAGGCGACCGGCACAGTTTCTGGGCAGGACTCGCGGCGAAGGCCCTTCCGCCGAAACCTTTTGTTCCCGTCGGCATTGCATTCGTGACGGGTTCGATCTCTGCCCCAGGAGTGGTTGAAGCATTGGAACACGCCTTACCGAAGGATCATCCGCTCCGCTCAATCTATGTTGGACAAGGCCCCTCCGATCAATCTCCGCAGCCAATCCTCAACATGCTGATCAAGCACGGAGTGCGATCCTGCATTGAATACACAAAGAGCGGAGATATTGCGAAGGCGCGTTCTCTCTCCAATCCAGAGTTGTCGCCCCACGTCTCGTTCGTCGATATGGGAGGTCACGGGTACTCGGTGGTTCACATCACGAGCGAGTTCCTCGAGACGGAATTCGTCTGTATTCCCCGCCCGGTCGAACGCAGCGACCGTTCCGATGGAGGCGTACTCAGCTATCGCGTCAAGTCTCGCACCACCCTCTGGAAAAAAGGCGAGGCCCCGAAACTCCAGATACAACTTCTCGAAGGCGATCCCAAATTCTCTGTGTGAGCGATGAGTTCCTACGGGACGGTTGCAGGGGGTCGATTCTGGCTGAGAAAATCAGCGACTATCCAGGCTGCTCCCGTGATGGCAAGATTCTGCGTGTTCCCAGCCCAATTGATCAGTTGATGTGGATCGGCAAAGGGCCTCGGCAACCATACCAGCAATCCAAAGCCGATCAGCATTACTGTAAGCAAACGTGAAGCAAGCGGGGCTGAACGTCCCGACAATAGTGCAATGGCCGCGAGCGCCAAGGCAATCGTTGTGGTTATCGCCCAGAACATTTGCCCTGGAGGAATCCACTTAGGAACGAAGGCTGCCGTTCCAGAGAGATACACGAGTTGTTCGAGTGTGAATGAAATGACGCAGATTCCGAAACAAAGGTACCCGATACGGGCCAGCCGTGCCGCTCGTCCCGGATCGTTTCGGCTCACCGACGCGTAAACGAGCAGTGCGCCCGAGACAATTGAAAACTGTTCGAAGAAATTGCCCCAGGGATCATAAACTCGCGGAGAGGCCACGATGTTCGGCACCCAAAGCAACGCAAAGACAAGATAAATTGTGCCCAGCGCGACCGCACCCGCTCGCGCCGTCCGGGACCACTGAATCGCGATGCCGCCAAAGAACTCGACTGCGATGGCAAGGTAGACGAAAAGCTCGCGATGAGGAACGTTTCCGAGCGGCCGAATCTGTTGCCACCCGTTAAAGTCATGCCACACGAAGGTGATGACACCAAAAGCGATGGCAGCCGCACCATATACGTAACGTCCCATGTAGATTTTTGTCATCTCATCCTAAGTGGGGGGGCATCCTCACGACGAGTGGAGTCTCCCCGTAAGAGCACAGGAAGACTAAATTGCGGTAGGGGTAATTCACAATAACCATTCATCAGTGCACTCCCATAGCCACTTTAAGGGGATTTCGACTCCATAGATATTTTGGAGGACTGCGTCCTCTTCCACACCCATCTCGACTAAACTCTTTCCCATAATTCTTCTCTGGGGGAGGAACTACCTTTGCCAGCCATTCGCGCTCTTTTCTGGGATGTCGGAGGAGTGCTGCTCACCAACGCATGGGACCGCACGGAACGGACTGCGGCGCTTGAGCACTTTCATCTCGATCAGGAAGAATTCCACGACCGGCACGAGATGGTAGTCTCGTCGTTCGAGCGAGGCAAGATTACGCTCGACGAGTATCTCGATCGTACAGTCTTCTACCGCACCCGTCCCTTCGCGCGCGCCGCATTTCGCGATTACATGTTTTCGTTATCGCAGCCATTTCCCGAGGTGCTCGAATTCGCGCAAGCGCTAAGTAACTCCGGCAGGTACTTCATGGGGACGATCAACAACGAATCGCGCGAGCTGAATTACTACCGCATCGACAAATTTGGAATGAGGAAGATTTTCCGCCTGTTCATCAGTTCCTGTTTCGTCGGATTACGCAAGCCGGAGCGGGACATTTATCGCCTCGCACTCGAGACGACACAGATCCCCGCCGAGGAGTGCTGCTTCATTGACGATCGCGCTCTCAATCTGGAATGCGCAGCCAAGCTTGGAATGCATACGATCGAGATGCAGCAGGCCGAGGAGTTGCGCGAAGGCCTGGCGAAGTTAGGCGTAAGCCTGTAAAACCACGGTTTGACGAAGGGTCGCGAATCGAACGACGTCGGAAGGCACGACTTCAGAGGTTGTCGGAAAACTTACCGACCAGAGCTACAGGATCTTGCGCGGCTGACTCGTCTTCACTCCCGTACCTGGCGGAACATCCGATTCGAGGGGGCTCAGCGTCAAATCGCTGGACCAGCAATCCGCCGCCAGCTTCCATTCGCCATTGCTCTGGCGGGCGCAAACCCACAAGTATTTGCCGCGCTCTTCCCGGCGCTTGCCGGTGGCGCTGGGCATCAACGCCTTGCAGCGTCCGGCTTCGTAAGCCATGTCGCCGACGACTTCCACCCGCAAAGGATCGACTTCGACTTCTCCGAGTCCCGCGTCGAGCGCTCCAAAGAAGAACTCGCGCACCGCAGCAGCGCCACGTACCGGAGGACAGTTCGATCGGAGCACCAGCGCGTCATGAGTGTAAAGTTCAATGAGGTCATCCAGATGTTTGGTATTGCAGGCCAGTACCCACTCGTGAGCGAGATTCCGAACCGCAGCCTCGGCGCGGCTCATGTCCCCGCGCAGCGCGGCCGTCGCCCGCAGCTTGTCTTCCCGCGTGGAATCCCTCATGGATTCGCGGGCCGGCTCCGCACCCGATCGCCCTGCCATTGCTTCCCCGCCGGGAAAATAATGGTGGTGATAGTGATGATGGTAGTGATGAGTTTCCTGTCCTGAAGGTCCGCTCGTCGGCCGCCTTTCCGCCAGACCTTGATCGAGAAAAGGATTGCGCGGGAGCTCCAGAGCATGAGGCGGACGCTCATCCTCGGCCGATAATCCAATATCCACGGTAATGCCGCACATGCCGCAGAACTTGTTCCCTTCGCGATTGCGGTACCCGCAGACGCGGCAAACATTCGTCGCTGGTTCGCTACTCAATTCTTGCGCGGTATCGCCGGCGGCTTGCTCCGCATCCGCTTCGGCAGCCAAACGCTGCGCAGCCTCGAGCGCCGCCGTAATCGCCTCTGGACTCGGCTTGGGACGGCGCATTTCGGGCTGCAGTCGGCGGTAAAGTTCTTCCATCTCGGCGCTATGCACCGGCGCGTCAGACGACCTGGGATTTTTCTTATCTTTGTCCACGAACCCCGTCCACGAAATCGAGCGATCGACTACTGGCGTCATTCTAGCCCAGTGGCTCGGACTCTGCTATCGGCTGGAAAACTCGATCTTGCCTTCGATCTCGGTTGGAACTCCATTGCACGTCGCCGGTCGATATCTCCAGGTTCGAACTGTCTGCAGCACGCGACGGTCGCCGGCAAGTCCCGCGCTCTCAAGAATAAGCGGGCTGTGCACGCGTCCATCGGTCCCGATAATGAAACTGACTCTTACTTTTTGACCCTGCGCCGTCGAGGTCAAGAAAGGATCGGGCGTGGCCAGGGCTTCAGGCGGTTGGACCTCTCCGCAAGACGGGCGAGAACTAACGTGAACCACATCTACGAATTGGGAAGAGCGCGCCAAGCTCTTCGGTGTCTGACGTTCGCGTTCTTCGAGAGTGGATGATCGCACGCTGAGCTTGGTTGTGCTCACGGCGAGGGCAACTAAGGGAACGAACAAGAGAATCGCAGGCCAGGTGCGACGATACATGGATCTAAAGCTCCACAGAGCCGAAACCGCTCTGAACCGGATAAAGCGGGCAAATCCAGGACCACACCAAGTTAGAGATATGTTACTGATCTGGAAGAGGTTACAGGCGCCGTAATGGCAGGCGTCAGGTCTGCGGATGAAAGAGATTGCATAGAATGATGAGGATTCGCGGCCCTCTCGTCCCCCTAGCAAGCAAAGAAACGTGCCCACAATCAATGAAGAGGCGGAGCCACACACGCTCCGCCTCCAGAGTTCCGACTTAGGACTTACGGTTTGTAGATGCTGTACTGGTTCGTGTAGGTGTACATGGTCGTTCCATAAGTGGAATAGAACGACATGTATGCGGTGTGGACTCCATTGGTCACCGAGGCGACGTTGATCGAACTGATGGCAGAGTAGGAGCCGTCAGACGCATCATAGCCGTTGTAGGCACAGGCACCGGCAATGCTTCCGTCAACGACGAGGCACAGCGCGCGGTCGTCACTGGCAACGCCGCCGCCAGAACTCGTCGCAAACGAATTCACGACCAGGGAACAAGTTCCCGAGCCGCTCTTACAAGTGAATTGCACTCCGCTGTCTTCGGTGTTGAAACCGGCGACCAGCGTCGCATAGGGACTGCCGGTTGTGTAGAACGTTGAGGTATTCATTTCAATGACCGGCGGTGGAAAGTGGAGACCCGAGATATCGCGTGGCGGACCGGGCTGGTGAGTTCCTGCTGCGGAAACGACGAAGTACGCGCCGACCAACAACATGGTGAGGACGACGCAAAGGGCCAGTCTTGTCATCTTACTCATGGTTTCTCCTGTGTGAGTTTTGAAGGTGAATTCCCCGGAGGTCGAAACGGAAACGGTGGAGCCAGGCCCAGACTGAAAAAGCGCCAATGAAATTACCGCAAGTCTTCGGAATCTCCAAGCGCAATTTTTCGATCCGGTGGAAATGCGAGAATGGCCGCAAACTGTTGCACGGTAGTAGAACTTCATTGCAGAAAGCCCCCGGATAGCGGCAAGCCTACACTACTGCGTTGCAGAGCGACGAAGAGTGAGCAACGTAATCTCGGGAGGGCAATTCATGCGGACCGGAACTCGGACCGTGCCGAGGCCTGGGTTGGTGTAAAGAGTAAGCCCGCCGATCTGATACAACCCCCAAATATATTTCCTGGCCAAGTCAGGCAAGTAAAGAGGACGAACAAAGGGAATACGCACCTGGCCACCGTGAGAGTGGCCCGAGAGTTGTAGATCCACGGGATGGCGCGTGACAATATCGGCGTAGTCGGGCTCATGCGCTAACAGGACTACGGCTTCGTTCGCTGGGAGATCATGCAGCGTTGCATTGAGGTCAGCGGAGCCGCCCAGGACGTCGTCGACGCCACTCAGCCAAAAGCGCGCGCCATCGCGCTCAATCGCTACCGATTGATTGGAGAGCACTTGAATTCCCGCGGAGCGCAGCGAACTCGTGACCCGATCAGGATCGGTGAAAGCATCATGATTTCCCATGACCGCCCATAGCCCGTGGGCGGCGCGCATTTGCCGTAGCCGCTGGGCGCAGGGGTCGGCGGCAGACGCCGCCTCTGCGGTATCGCCAAACACAGGTACCGAGACAAAATCTCCAGTCAGCGCGATCAGATCAGGTCGCAGACTGTTTACCATGCCAATCGCGGCATCAAGAGGATGCACCGAAAAGTAAGGGTCGTAATGAAAGTCACTGAGCAATGCGATGGTGAAACCATCGAGCCTCACGGGCCAGCGACGCAGGGCAATCTGCTGGCGCACGATTCGAGGGCGATTCGGCTCGAGCAGCGCAGTATCAGCTACGAGAGCGCCAACGCCAGCGGTTGCGGAGAGGCGAATAAATTTCCGCCTGTTGATCGGGAAAAAAGCCAATCGCTTTTCAGACCTTTAAGATTGGGATGGCGCCTCACGAAACTGCACAATCTCAGCATAACCGCGATTGGCGACTTGCCGATATGGCGAGAACAATTCCCGGCATCAGAAACTGAATGTGGCTTGCAGTTCAAACTTCCGATTGGCGGCAGTGCCGGGCGAAAACGGACCTCCTTGTAGAGCATTGGGAACATTAAAAAACCTGGAGCCAAGAAACGCGCTGGGGTTCGCAGGGTTCACGTTATTAAAGAGGTTGCGGGCATTCACGCCGAGAATGAGATTGTAACGGCGGTCAGAATTACTGGATGAGAACGATGGGCCACCGCCGAAAAGCGGGCCGCCGCGACCGCGACCACCACCTCCGGGTCCGCCTTGGCCCTGAGCACCGGAGGCGGATTTTGCCTTGGGTCCAAATCCGAAGGTCTTGGTTAGGCGCAGGTTCATCACAAAGCGTGATGGACCATTGGCGTAATTGATGGGAAGAGGTTTTCCGCTTCCCAGAGCATCGAAGGTGCCCAACGTTGTGCAGTAAATATTGTTCTGCGGACCCGAGCCGGTCGTTGGGGGAGGGCCGGGGCAGGTTGCAGTCGAAACCAGTCCGGGACGGTCGGTATAGATCTGGTCTCCGTTCAAGTCGATGGGCGAAGTGATGTTGATGGGAGACCCGGAGCTCACGACCATGAAAGGACTCAACCGGAATAAGTAAGGAAGGGCGATGCTGCCGCCGAGGAAGAAGCGGTTCCTCACGTCGAACGCGGCCCGGCCATAATCCTGGCTGATGTTGTAGGAATTCGATGGAAAGCTGCCAACTCCTCCTGTGTCGCTGTTGGCATAACTCAAAGAGTAGTAGCCGAACAACTGGACCTTGGGTCCGATGCGGACGTTGGTATTCATCATCAGCTGATTTTGCTTGAAATTACCTTCCGAAACGTAGCGATAAACGTTGCCCGAAGTAAGGGGGGGACAATTCGGAGCGCAATTTGTTCCCGGGTAAGGGGCGTTCGCATTGATGGTGAGGAACTGATCGAAGCCCCGCGAGTTCAGGTAAATAACGGAAAGGGTCGCGGACTTAGTGAGTTGACGTTCTACACCCAGCGCTCCTTGCATGGTGTAGGGAGCGCGCAGCCTGGGGCCGATCTGATAGATGTTGGATTCGGAGGAAGTAGCTGGGCCGCAGTTGGAAACGCTTGCGAGCGGCTTATCGACACCCGGGAAACACGTCGGATTATGAATAATGAATTGTTGTTGCGTAACCCCGTCGTAGCGTTCCGCAGACAGGATTTGTGTAGTCTGAAAGCGGTCAAAGAAAATGCCGTAGCCGCCGCGAATTACAACCTTTGGCGGTCCGCTTCTGCCTCCAACGCCCCAGGCAAAGCCTAAGCGGGGAGCCCAGTTTCCGTGGTCATGAATCGCATTTTGAGTTTCGAAGCGGAGGCCCGAACTGAGCGTAAAGTTCGACCGCACTTTCCAATCGTCCTGCAGGTAAGGCTCAACATCATAGTAAGTGACGGCCGTAGTCGGGAGTCCGGTGGTATAGGTAAGTTGCGTTGCATACGGGATTCCGCCCCCGCTGGGGCTTAACTGTTGCTCCGCATAGAGCAGAGAGATGGGACAGGCAGGATTCTGCCCGAGCGCAGCGCAATTTGTTGGCGTATCGGTGCTGGTAATCAACGATGAGAAACTGAATGTGGAGTTGAAGCCCGAAGTCGAATAATTCGTGTCATGAGTGGCCCGCACACGGCCGCCGAACTTAATGATGTGGTTTCCCTGGATCAGCGACGTGTAGTTCTGTATCTCATAGTTGTTCTGGAGATCATTCACGTTGCCCGAACCTGAACCGCCGCCCACAAAATTGCCGGGCACATTCACAGCTGGGTTCGTATCTATCGGGGTCTGGAAGGAGTTATCGCGGTTGTACTGAAACCGCGTCTCGTTGATGATTTTGGAGCCAATCACTTGGGTGTCGCTGATCTGGACTGTGTTCTCCGTGCTTTGGGAGTAGTAGCCCTGGGACGATAGAGACAGCACTCCCACGCCATCGTTCGTCTCCGTATCGCGGTAATACTGGTAGCGCGCGGTGAGTGTATTGTTTGGCGTCAGAGCCCAATCGACCCGCGGGCTGAGATTGGTTCTTTCATGGGGGTTAGCAATTGACTCCACCAGATTGTATTCGTTCAGGGACGAATCAAGAACGTACGCGTTGACCGCGGCCAGTTCGTTGATGTCGCGACGATCGATATTGAAGAAGAAGGACGCCTTCTTGCTAAGTGGCCCGCCGACGTTTCCGTTGAACTGAGTGGAATAGTAGGGAGGCTCGGAACCAGCGAAGGGATTCGGCGAGTTGAACGCGGAATCGTTGCCCAGCACAAAGACTTGCCCGTGATATTTATCGGTTCCGGGCTTGGTAAAGATTTCGATACGGCCGTAGCCAAGTTTGTCGTACTCGGCAGAGAAAGGGTTCTGGTTAATGCGAATCTCGCGAATCGAGGACTTAGGCGGGAGTTGGCCCGCGGTGAACCCGTCGATGTACATCTGTCCACCGCTCGGACCAGCAGACGGTCCGGCGAGAGCCTGAAGATCAGACTGTAGCTCATCAGGATCGTCGGGAAGAGCTTCGAGTTCCTTGCCGGAGATGACGATGGCGCCAGCGTTACTAGCGGGGTTGACATCGACAGTCGGCGCACTATCGGAAACCTGAACCTTCTGGGTCTCTACCTCGATCGACATTACAACGTTCAGCCGCAAGGGTTGATCAGCAATTACGACATTGTCGTTCTCGTAGAGAGTGAATCCCGTAGCCGCGACCGTAAGCGAGTATTTTCCCGGAGGCAGAGTCTTGAACTCGTATATACCCTGAAGGCTGCTCTGGACGACCACGGGAGATCCGGTCGCGGGAGTCATGATCACGCTGGCGCCAGGAATAACTGCGCCAGAAGGATCGGTGACTTGCCCGCGGAGAGCTCCCGACGCAGATTGCGCGAACACCGCGGTCGTGGGCAGCAAGAAAGAGAGCGCTACGACAAAGAAACGTGCGAACTTCCCAACCTTCATTTCATCTTCCTATTTGTTCCAGTTTATGAATTCGGAAATAAATCCTTTTCTAGGCGGGCACTCCTATTGATCGCCACCGGGGGCGCCACCCAGACTCCAAGGGGCGAGCATCATTGCCTGGCTACCAGAGGGGGCGGCCTGAAGAATCGGTTCCACTCCGCCGAACAGCTTGATGACTGTGCTTCCTCCGGATGGCGTGCCTTCGGTCGCAAGAATTGCCACCGCGTCTCCCTTGTGCAAGTCGGCAAGAGTCACCGGGGGCGTTTGATCGAGAAGGCGCTGGAAATCGAAGGCTCCGCCGGAGCGACCAGCGCCGCCCATTCCACCACCTTGGCCCGTGCCCGCGCCCTGCGCCATGCCGCCTCCCTGGCTCGCACCACCCATGTGCGCATTAGCCTGTCCGTTGGTCCCTCCTGCCGGGACATGGCTTGAGGAGGGATTGGCTGCTGCGCCGGGTGTTCCGGGAGGCAACGAGGACTTCAGTCGCATAGCAAATCGCTGTGCCATCTCGGGCGGGATTTTGTGAAGCTGCGAGTCGGTGGTAATTTTCAACTCCACCGATTTCTTACTCACAGTATCTTGAACGCTGAGAGTCCCCGCACTTGCGTCGACGGATTTGATCAAACCTTCGACGATGGGGAAGGAGCCGGTGAAGATTTCCTCAGCGGTCAACTCGGCGCCATCGGTGCTGCGATCTCCGCGCGCGCGCAGTTGGTCACCGATTTGAACCTCCCGAAGCGTAACCACCTTCGCGTCCTCAGGTTTGACCGAGTCGGGAGAGTAACGGCGGATGACTGTGTTCTTCGATGTGTGAACGACGATTGTCTTTTTCCCGCCGAAACTGGAGACCGAGATGGTCACGGTCTCGGCGGCGGGATCCACGGCGGTCACCGGCCCCCCGACGCCGCGCTTTTGCCAGTCCTGGCGCATTTGGTCGCTCACCGCCTGAACGGCAGAGCGTGTGATGACGATGATCTCCAAAGCCGCGATCGATTTGCCGTCGCCCGATCCCTGGCCGCGGGCGCGAATTGTGTCGCCTACAAGCAAATCCTGGAGCTGAATTGGAGTTGTGTTCTTAAGGTCTTTTTCGCCGGGCGCAAGACGCAAGAGCCGGGCGTTGGGCTGCACGATCACCGTCACTTCTGCACCAGCGTCCGCCGCCAATGTGATCGTATTCCCGCTAATCGACTTGATGGTGCCGATGCGCTTGGCCACGGCAGGCTGCGCGGCGTCCTGCAAGGGCCCCATCACGGAGGCAACACACGGAGGCAGGAACTGCGGACCCGATGCAGTGATGGCTGACAAGACGACCGTCGCGAATAATGAATGATTTCTTTGAACTTTCATACGCCCCACCTCTAATTTACCTTGCCGGAAGCAGCGGAAGTTGATGATTTACAAAGTTTTACCCACACATAACAAATATTACAAAGGCAGAGTGAGCGGGGGTAGTCGACGAATTCGCACCGCGCACCCCATCTGTTAATAGACGGCACGGGCACGCCCGGATACGATTTCTATTGGGTAGTTGTCGATACCGGTCTCCGGATGAGTGAGTCTATTTTACGTGCTTTTCTATGTTGGGTGATGGTAGTGATGGTCCCGGTATCGCTGCTGGGGCAGAACACGCCCAGTCAGACGGGAGCTGGCATTCTTCATACTCAGGGCGGCGTCTGGATCAATGGCTACGAAGCGCACGATGCAACGGCGGTGTTTCCCGGAGACCTGCTGGAAACTAAGCCGGGCTCGTCAGCGGATTTGAGTCTCGACGGTGCGACGGTGCTGATCCAACCGGAATCGGTGGCAAAACTTCAAACCGACCTGCTCGAACTGGATCATGGCGGCGTCTCCGTGGGAACCTCGAAAGGCTTCAAAGTGCGAGTCAATTGTCTGACGGTAGTTCCTGTCCTCAACGAGTGGACCCAGTACGAAGTGAACAACCTGAATGGAAACGTTCAAGTCGCTGCGCGCAAAGACGATGTGCACGTCGACCGGGGAGGGGACCTGCGCAAGCCGTCGCCGGAGACAGAATCGTCGCACGGGTCTACTGTGCACGAGACCGAACAAAAGAGCTTCGATGTGTCGGAGATCTGCGGAGCCGCGGCCCCACCCAAGGGAGCGGGAATGAGTTTAAATCCGAAATGGATTGCTGTGGGCGCGGCAGGAGCGGGAGGCATTCTCCTTTGCGTACTGCTCTGCAGCGGTAGCGGTGGGAAAAAAACACCTATGAGTTCGTGGCAACCGTGACGCGAGAGTCCTTGAGAGCCATCAACTTTCCTGGCTATAGAATTCTCTCGTGTGTGTAGCCAGCAGAGACCAACGCAGCAAGAAGCTCTGCAATGTGATCGGGGCCGCGGGTTTCCATGGTGATATCGATGGCGGTATCGCCGAGATTCACGCCGTGGTAGGCGCGATCGTAGGCGGTCTCGACGATGTTTGCGCGATGATCCGCGAGGATTCCGGTAAGACGGTGCAGAGCGCCGGGGTAGTCGGGCAGATGGACGCGGAGGCGAACGAGGCGTCCGTCTTTCACCAGGCCGCGCTCGATGATGCGCGAGAGTAAGGTGACATCGATATTGCCGCCGCAGACCAGCACCGCAATTTTCTTGCCTTGCAGCGGTAGCTTGCGATTAAGGACGGCGGCGATGGCGGCGGCACCAGCACCCTCGGCCAGTGTTTTCTCGCGTTCCAGCAGTAAGAGAATCGCGTTCGCGATTTCCTCTTCTTCCACGGTGACAATGTCGTCGACGTATTTTTGAACGAGCGGGAACGTGCGCTCGCCGGCACGGCGGACCGCGATACCGTCCGCGATCGTCTTCGCCGACTTCAGGGTGACGGGCTTGCCTTCGGCTACCGCCGCTTTCATCGAAGGAATCCGCGAAGGCTGCACGCCGAATACCTTCACCGCGGGATTTGTCTCTTTGACGGCGCAGGCGATACCACCGATGAGGCCCCCGCCACCGATGGGCGCGACGATGACTTCGATGCTGGGATGCTGCTGCAGGATTTCAAGGCCGAGAGTTCCCTGCCCCGCGATGACTGCGTCATCGTCGAAAGCGTGAATCAGTGTGAGGCGGTCTTGCTGGCTTTGCTCGATTGCCTGCTCATAAGCTTCGTCGTAGTTGGTGCCATGCAAGACGACCTCGGCGCCATAGGCCCGAGTCGCCGACACTTTCGTGAGCGGCGTCGGCAGTGGCATGACGATGCGCGCTGCGATCTTGTGGCGTCCGGCATGGTAGGCGACGCCTTGCGCATGGTTACCCGCGGAGGCAGCAATCACGCCCCGGTTTCGCTCTTCCTCTGTGAGCGTTAGGAGCTTGTTGAGAGCGCCGCGCTCTTTGAAAGCACCGGTGCGCTGCTGATTATCGAGTTTGAGGAAGATCGAATTGTTGGTGAGACCGGAAAATGTTTCCGAATGCGTGCAGGGAGAAATGCGGATGTCGGAGCGGATTCGACCGAGAGCGGCTTGGATGTCGGATAGTTGGATCATGACGCTGGCGCAGCCATCTTACTGCATCTTCGGGGGAGGAGTCGGGCTGAGATTTCCCAATTCATGCACCACGAAGGACACGAAGAGGTTCGCTGAATGTGGGCCCCCGATAGTCGGCGTGTCACGAAGCGACTTGTCGGGCGCTGGAAGCTAAAGGAACAACAGGGCGACCTGGGAGTGCCTTCAGATAGGCGTCGACACAAGCTGCGGCTTTTCGGCCCTCCGAGATCGCCCACACTACAAGAGACTGTCCGCGGCGCATATCGCCTGCTGCGAACACTCCGGGCACGGATGACATGAAGTTCTGGTCGGTCGCCACGTTTCCACGGTTGTCGAGTTGAACTCCCAGTTGCTCGATCATGCCGTTGCGCACCGGGCCGAGGAATCCCATAGCAATCAGGACCAGATCGGCCTCCATGGTGAACTCAGTGCCGGCCATCGGGTCAAACTTTGGGGGAGGGCCAACCCTTACACCATGAAGTTGCGTAACATTACCGCTTTCGTCGCCGCTGAACTTGGAGGTAGCAATACTCCAGTCCCGAGCTCCGCCTTCTTCGTGAGCCGCTTCGGTTCGCAGTTGCATGGGCCAGAGTGGCCAGGGTGTCTGCGGGGACCGCTCGTCGGGCGGTTTCGGCATGATTTCAAACTGATGAACCGAGAGTGGCTTCTGGCGGTGGACCGTACCGAGACAATCGGCGCCGGTGTCGCCCCCGCCGATGATGACGACGCGCTTGCCCGTGGCAACAATCTCAATCGCTGGATCGAGCGTATCTCCGTGGCAACGCTTATTCTGCTGCGGCAGGAACTCCATCGCGTAATGAATACCCTTCAAGTCGCGACCGGGAACTGGCAAGTCACGCGGATGTTCGGAGCCTCCCGCCAGCACGATGGCATCAAAGTCGCGCCGCAAGTCTTCGACTTGGACAGTGTTGCCGACCTCAACGTTGGTGACGAATTTCACGCCCTCGGCGGACATCTGCTCGAGGCGGCGATCGATGATGTGTTTCTCCAGCTTGAACTCAGGGATGCCGTAGCGCAGTAAACCGCCGATGCGGTCGGCCTTTTCGTAGACCGTGACTGCATGGCCGGCGCGGCATAACTGTTGCGCTGCCGCCAATCCCGCCGGGCCGGAACCGACAATTGCGACTCTCTTTCCGGTACGAAGTTTCGAGGGCTCGGGGCGGATCCAGCCTTCCAGGAATCCGCGCTCGACGATATTCTTTTCGTTCTGCTTGATCGTGACCGGAGGCTGGTTGATACCCAGGACACACGAAGCCTCACACGGGGCTGGGCAGATGCGTCCCGTAAACTCGGGAAAATTGTTCGTGGCGTGAAGTTGACGAACAGCATCTTTCCAGCGTCCTCGATAGACGAGATCATTCCAATCGGGAATAAGATTACTGACGGGGCATCCCGTTTGGCAGAATGGGACGCCACAATCCATGCAGCGCGCGCCCTGCTTGCGCAGGTTCTCCTCCGGAAAATCCTGATAGATCTCGAACCAGTCGTTGACGCGCTCGGCCACAGGACGGCGAGGAGCCAGTTCGCGCGAGTAATCCATGAAGCCGGTGGTTTTACCCATGCTGCACCTGTTCCTGGGGTTCGCCCTCTGCCAAGACGGAGACGGGCTGATTCGGGATATACGCCTGCTCGCTTCGGGCCACTCCCAGTACTCGCTTGAATTCGTGCGGGAACACCTTGATGAAGCGCGAGGCCATCTCGTTCCAGTTGTCGAGAATCCACTTGGCGCGTCGGCTGGCAGTCAACTCCAGATGACTCAACAGAAGATCTTTCACGATCACGACATCGGGCTCGTCGAACAAGGGCTCCAAGTCGACGGAGTCCAGGTTGCAGCGCTTCTCGGTAAAGTCTGCGCTCTCATCGAAAACATACGCGACGCCGCCGCTCATGCCCGCTGCGAAATTTCTTCCGCACGCTCCGAGCACGAGGACGATACCGTTGGTCATGTACTCGCATCCGTGGTCGCCGACGCCCTCAACGACAGCAATCGCTCCGGAGTTGCGGACCGCAAAGCGTTCGCCGGCAACCCCGTTGAAGAATGCTTCGCCGCTGGTCGCGCCGTAAAGAGCAACATTCCCGACGATGATATTTTCTTCCGGAGCGAAGCTGGAAGCGCGCGGCGGAAACACCATGAGTCTTCCGCCGGATAGGCCCTTTCCCACATAATCGTTGGCTTCGCCCTCGAGCGAGAGAGTAACTCCTTTGGCGAGAAACGCCCCCAGGCTCTGACCAGCCGAGCCCGTCAGGTGAATGCGGACCGTGTCGTCTGGTAGCCCCGCGGAGCCGTAGCGGCGCGCGATCTCGCCGCTCAACATGCTTCCGACTGAGCGGTGAATGTTGCGCACCGGAAACTTCACTTCGATCGGCACCAGGGTTTCGAGGGTTGAAGCCACCTGTCCAAGAATCTTGTGATCGAGGGCCTGTTCCAAGCCGTGATCCTGAGCCTGCACTCGGCGCCGGGCGACGCGCGAGGGCACGGGAGGGTTGTAGAGAATTGCCGAGAAGTCCAGACCACTCGCCTTCCAGTGATCGACGGCAGGCTCGACGTCGAGCATGTCGATACGGCCTACCATCTCGTCGACAGTGCGGAATCCGAGGTCCGCCATATACTGGCGAAGCTGTTCCGCGATAAAGAAGAAGAAATTGATCACATGCTCAGGCTGACCTTTGAACTGCTTGCGCAGTTCCGGATCCTGCGTGGCGATGCCCACCGAGCAAGTATTGAGGTGACACTTGCGCATCATGATGCAGCCCATCGCGATCAGTGGAGTCGTGGCAAAACCGAATTCCTCGGCGCCCAACAGAGCGGCGATGGCCACGTCACGTCCGGTCTGAAGTTTTCCGTCAGTTTGCACACGAATCCGGCTACGGAGATCGTTCAAGAGCAGAACTTGCTGTGTCTCGGCGAGGCCAAGTTCCCATGGAATTCCGGCGTGCTTGATAGAACTCAACGGCGACGCGCCTGTGCCACCCGAGTCTCCACTGATTAGAACGACGTCAGCGTGAGCTTTAGCCACGCCTGCTGCGACCGTACCGACACCGACTTCGGCGACTAGCTTCACGGCGATGCGAGCATCCGGGTTCACGTTCTTCAAGTCGTAGATCAGTTGCGCAAGATCTTCGATCGAATAAATGTCATGATGCGGCGGCGGCGAGATCAATCCAACGCCAGGGATTGAGTGCCGCAGACGGGCTATCACATCGTCGACCTTGTGACCTGGGAGCTGACCGCCCTCGCCGGGCTTCGCTCCTTGCGCCATTTTGATCTGCAGCTCATCAGCATTGACGAGGTAGTTTGCAGTAACCCCGAAACGCGCAGAGGCAACTTGCTTGACTGCGCTGCGGCGCAAATCGCCGTTTTCATCCGGCGTGAAACGCGCTTCGTCTTCTCCACCCTCGCCGGTGTTGGACTTGCCACCGATGCGATTCATTGCGATGGCAAGCGTCTCGTGAGCTTCTTTGCTGATGGACCCGAACGACATGGCGCCGGTGGTAAAGCGCTTCACAATCTCTTTGGCCGGCTCGATTTCTTCCAGCGGCACCGGAGTGTCGCCCTTTTTCAACTTCATCAAGCCGCGCAGGGTGCAGAGGTTTACGCTCTGCTTGTCGATGAGGTCGGTATATTCCTGAAATGTCTTGAAGCTATCCTGACGAACAGCCTGCTGCAGCTTGCTGATCGTCTGGGGATTGAGCAGGTGGTACTCGCCGTTGACACGCTGATGATAGCTGCCGCCGACGGAAAGCTCGGTCTCAAACTCAGTCAATGGACGGAAGGCATAGTCGTGTTTGAGCAACGCCTCAGTCGCGAGTACTGAGAGTCCGACACCCTCGAGTCGCGAGGTCGTACCGGAAAAATACGCGTCGATCAACTCTTTATTCAGGCCGATGGCCTCGAAAACCTGGGCGCCCTGGTAACTTTGCAGCGTGGAGATGCCCATCTTCGAGAAGGTTTTCAGGAGTCCCTTCTTGATGGCTTTCATGAAGTGCTTCACCGCGAGTTCGGGGGTGATGCCTTCGCCTAACTCGCCACGCCACACCAGGTTCTCGACGGTCTCAAGGGCAAGGTACGGATTGATCGCGCTAGCCCCGTAGCCACTGAGTAAGGCGAAGTGCATAACTTCGCGCGGCTCGCCAGATTCCGTAATGAGAGCAACTTGGGTGCGCGTTTCTTCTCTTACTAATAAATTGTGCACCGCGGCCAGTGCGAGCAGGCACGGTATGGGAGCGTAATCTTTGTCGACACCACGATCGGAAAGGATGAGGAGCGAATAGCCGGCCTTCACCGCCAACGAAGCTCGCTGGCACAGTTCGTCGAGGGCGCGCTTGAGGCCTTCTTCGCCGTCTTTCGCGCGGAACAGCGCGGGCAACGTGGTCGCCAGCAAGTCGCGGTTCGAGACGCGGCGCAGCTTTTCCAACTCACGATTCGAGAGGAGCGGATGCGCCAGTTTCAGCATGTGGCAATTCTCGGGCGCCTCCTCCAGGATGTTTCGCTCACTTCCGATATAGCTGATGAGCGACATCACCATCTCCTCCCGGATGGGATCAATGGGAGGATTGGTGACCTGCGCGAAAAGCTGCTTGAAGTAGTTGAAAAGCGACTGCGGCTTGTCGGAGAGACAGGCCAGAGGCGTGTCGGTGCCCATCGAACCGATCGGCTCCTCGCCCTTGGCTGCCATCGGGCCGAGGATCATCCGTAGATCTTCGTCGCTGTATCCAAACGCTCGCTGACGGCGGAGAAGAGTCTCGGCGTCTGGGAAGTGCATGCGCGAGGGCTCGGGCAACTGATCGATGGTGATCTGATTTTCTTTCACCCACTGAGCGTAAGGCTGCCGTGACGAGAGCTTCTGCTTGATCTCTTTATCCGAGATGATGCGGCCGTCAACAGTGTCCACCAAGAACATCTTTCCCGGCTGTAAGCGACCCTTCTTCTTGACCTGCTCGGGCGCTATGTCGAGCACGCCGGCTTCGGAGGCCATGACGACAAGATCGTCATGGGTAATAACGTAGCGTCCCGGGCGCAGGCCATTGCGATCGAGAGTCGCACCGATGACGCGGCCGTCGGTGAACGCAATCGCGGCGGGGCCGTCCCAGGGCTCCATCAGACAAGCGTGGTACTCGTAGAAGGCGCGCTTCTCGGGTTTCATGTGGGGATTCCCCGACCAGGCTTCGGGAATCAGCATGGCCATCACATGCGGCAGGCTCCGTCCCGACTGAAGAAGCAACTCGACGGCGTTATCGAAATTCGCGGAGTCGCTGCCGTCCGGCGCGATGATGGGATGCAGCTTCTTAATGTCGTCGCCGAAGAGCCGTGATTGGAGCAGCGACTGGCGAGCTTGCATCCAGTTGACATTGCCGCGAAGCGTGTTGATCTCGCCATTGTGCGCGACATAGCGATACGGATGTGCTCTTTGCCAACTGGGGAACGTATTGGTCGAGAAGCGTTGGTGGACCAGACATAAAGCGCTGACGGCATCTGGATCGGAAAGTTCGCGATAGAAATTCGTGATCTGCGAGGCGAGGAGCAAGCCCTTGTAGACGATCGTGCGACAGGAAAGCGACGGGATGTAGAACATCTCCGCGTCCTCGATACCGGACTCGCGGATTTCATTCTCCGCGCGCTTGCGTACGACGTAGAGTTTGCGCTCGAAGGCGTCTTCGTCCATATTGGGGGCGCAACGCACGAAGATCTGCTGGATGTAAGGCTGCGAAGCTCGTGCTACTCGGCCGATCGCCGAGGCGTAGACTGGAGTGTCGCGCCAGCCGAGCAAGGTCAATCCTTCTTCGCGAATGATGCGTTCGAGAATTCCTTCGCACTGCAACCGCTGATGCTTCTCGACCGGCAGGAACGTCATCCCGACGCCGTATGTCCCGGGCTTAGGAAGCACAAAGCCGAGCTTTTCACACTCGCGGGCAAAGAACTTGTGTGGAATCTGGATGAGTACGCCCGCGCCGTCTCCGGTTTCTGGATCACAACCGCAGGCGCCCCGATGCGCCAGATTGAGCAGCACCTGGATTCCCTTGCGAATAATGTCGTGACTCTTTTGCCCGCTGATGCTGGCGACAAAGCCAATGCCGCAGGCATCGTGTTCCTGCGCAGGGTTATAGAGGCCCTGGGCGGGTGGCAGGCTATTTGCCGAGTTTAGACGCGTCGTCATGGACTTCGTCCGGTGGACTGAATTCCTTTCGATTGCTTGTTCTTGGGCGTGGCTTGCGAGGGCGACGGAGGGTCGCACACTTCTGCTCAGGAACAGACAGCGTATTTTCGTGCTTGTGGGCGAACAAAGTACAATGCAGAATTTCGATGCAAGCCATGCAAAATTCGGGGCAGATTCGGACGCGGTGGATTCTGTCTAATTAACCTCGATTTGACGTTAGTTCGCTATAATCTCGCTCATAACATGGACTTTGATCAGCTCATCACGTTCCTGGAAGTAGCCCGGCAGGGTAGTTTTTCGCGTGCCGGAGAGAAGGTCTTCCGCTCACAATCGGCGGTTAGCGCCCAGATTCGTCAACTGGAACAGGAATATGGCGACCGCCTGCTTGACCGCTCCGGCAAGACGGTGAAACTGACGCCAGCGGGCCAGGTATTCTTCGAATATGCGGAGCGGCTGAAAGCTCTGCGCGACGAGTCATTGATGGCGGTTGCCGACCACAGCGGCACTCCTCGCGGAACGCTGCGCGTCGGGGCCAATGAAGCTACTTGCCTATATGTTTTGCCGGAAGTGTTCGGCGAATACTGCCGGCGCTACCCACCCGTGCAGATCAGTATTTATCGCAACTTCAGCTACAAAATCGTGGAGAAACTGGAAAACGGGCAGGTAGAAGTGGGCATTCTGACCTTACCCATTCAGTCGCCGAGCTTGAAGATTCAGCCGATTTTCCGCGACAAGTTAATGCTGATGGTAAGTCCGAAGAATCCGCTGGCTAAGTTCAAAGTGGTACCCGTCAGTGAGATCGTGAAGCATCCACTGCTGTTTCCAAAGACCGGGCACACACGGCGACTGCTGGATAAGCTGTTTCGGCCCTACAACGCCGAACTGCAAGTGCGAATGGAACTGCCCAGTATCGGCATGATTAAGAGCTTCGTAGCTGCCGACCTAGGCGTGTCGCTCATCAGCGCATCCTTCGCGCGCGACGAGGTGGAATCCGGTCGGGTCAAGCTGATTGATCTTGAGGATGCTGTGCTTTATCGCGAGTTAGGACTTGCCTACCGTCGCGATCGGACCCTTTCTGTGGCTTCTACGGCCTTCGTAGCTCTGTTGCGGCAGTTTGCAACGCAATTGAAGAAGACCGAAGATTAGCTGCCATTTGAACTGAAAATCCGATCACTCCTATCAGAATTTTGAATTTCCCCTAAGCCTGGACGCCGAATACGCTTAGGCTGCAGTTGTTGTTGACGTCATCCACCATCTCATGAAGACCCTCATCCAGAAGTCCCCACGAATTACATCGACAGGCACAGGCATGTCGACACGAATTACGTGTCTTCTGGAGGACGGGATCGGATGAAGTAGAGCAATCTTAAAAGAATCACCCGAGCCCACCGCCAGAAGCAATCTGGCGGTGGGTTTTTCTTTGCGCCAAAGAAAGAGGACCTTATGAGCGCAGTACAGCGACAGAGCAGATTCGAGCGAAGCGACGACGTAGTGGTGATGAAGTTTGGGGGCACGTCGGTGGAAGACGTTGGTGCCATCCGCCGCCTCATCGGCATCGTGCGAAGCAGACTAGGCTCTCGACCGGTGGTCGTGGTGAGTGCGCTCGCACGAGTCACCGACCAACTGCTGGAAGCGGGAAACGCGGCCGCTGGCGGACATCTAGGCTCAGCGCTCGCCATCGTGCGGAGCATTTATGTCCGGCATGAGCAACTGGCAGACTCGCTTGTCGATGACTCCGCTTACAGTGCTCTCGATGGCGAACTTCGCGAGGAGTTTCGGGAACTGGAATCTCTGCTGCACGATTTAGAGGCTTCACGTCGATTGGATCTCAAGTCGCAGGACCAATTGCTAGGATTCGGTGAGCGATTTTCGAGCAGACTGGTTAAGGATGCATTGTGTCAGGCCGGAATCGACGCGGCGCATGTCGATGCGCAGGCTTGCATCGTTACCGACGCGAGGCATGCGGGTGCGAATCCGGTGTGGGACGTGACCGAGCAGCGACTGCAAGAGAAGGTGAGCCCGTTGCTGGAATCTAGGCGAGTGCCTGTGCTGGGCGGTTTCATCGCATCGACTAGCGATGGCGTCCCTACGACCCTCGGCCGGGGCGGGTCTGACTTCAGCGCTGCGATCGTCGCGGCGGCGCTTTGTGCGTCCAGACTTGAGATATGGACCGATGTGGATGGCATCATGACGACGGATCCAAAACTCTGTGCTGACGCGCGGGTTATACGCAAGATGAGTTTTGATGAAGCTGCGGAACTGGCGCACTTCGGCGCGAAGGTGTTGCATCCGGCGACCCTGGCTCCGGCGATGCGCGAGGACATCCCGGTCCATGTCTTGAATTCGCGACGGCCAGAAGGGGAAGGCACTGAAATCCTGACGCGCGCTAGGACCGGTAACCTGGTCAGCGCAATTACCGCGAAGAGGAAAGTTGTCCAGGTTGAGATTGAATCCGCGGGTGGAGTAGATTCAGAGTTCTTGCGCGCTGTCTCCGCGGCGTTCGATCTGCACTCGTGCTCAGTCGACTTAATGGCGCTTTCATTGGGGCGGATGTCGTTGCTGGTTGGTTCGGAGGCTTCCTTGCCCGCCATTGCCGCGGATCTTCGCGGTATAGCTGAAGTTCGATGGGAGAATCACAAAGCGTTGGTGTGCCTGGTTGGAGAGAGCATTCGACGACATCCAGATGTGGCGAGTCGGGTCTTCGCAGCCGTTTCGGATATGGACGCGCGCGTTGTCTGCCAGGGAGCTTCCGACCGAACGATCTCCGTCCTGGTAGAAGAGTCCGATGTTGAGGAGTCGGTGCAGCGCCTGCACGCAATCTTTTTCCCGCAGCCCGAGCCCGCGCGCGACTGGGGAGGAATTAACAGTGCATTCTGCCAAGCTGGGTGATCGCGGAGACTCAATTGCCTAGCTTGGCCGCCTTCGACGCACCTACCGAAGCCGGCACCGGTTCAATGATGTGCAGGCCACACTCGGTTTTCGCAAATCCCGGCCAACGGCCAGCCCGCGGATCTTCTCCCGGCCTCACGGCGCGCGTGCAATGAGTGCAGCCGATGCTGGGATACTCCTGATTGTGGAGCTCGTTGTAAGGCACATCGTGGTCGTGAATGTAGCGCCAGACCTGCTTCGAGGTCCAATCAACCATCGGATTGATCTTCACTAATCCAAACTTCGCATCCCATTCGACCCGGTGCGCGCTGGAACGGACGGAGGTCTGATCGCGGCGAATGCTCGTGGTCCAGGCGCTTAATTCACCGAGTTTGCGCCGGAGCGGTTCGACCTTCCGCAGACTGCAGCAGCGATCCGGATCCCGCGTCCACAGCGCATTTCCGTGACCGCGACTCTGCTCTTCCGGCGAGAGTACGGAATAAACTTTCTCGATCGCGACGCCGTATTTTTCTTCGATCCGGTCCATCAGGTTGTAGGTCTCGGGAAAAAGAAATTCCGTGTCGATCGTAAACAGGCGGAAATTCTTGCGCACCCGTGAAGCCATATCGATCAGTACCATACCCTCGGCGCCGAAGGCGGAGGAAATGGCAACCCTGCTTCCGAAGGTGTCGAACGCCCAAGTCAAAGCCCGTTGGGGCGTCCAACTCTCGGCCGCGTGCTGAATCTCAGCAATCTGATCTTGAATGTGCTCCTGAATCTGATTCTTCAAGGGAGAGGCTCCTCATTGGCGCCGATGTCTGGGGTTCCCAAATCTGGTCTCGCAATTCGTGCAATACGGAAAGCGCTGTCATTGCCCGTAGAAGCGCTTGGCACACTGAGTTGCTGTGCAAAGGAAACCAGATCAGCAAAGCGGACGACTTCGCCCACGACGAGCAGAGTTGGTGTGGCGAGTTTCGGCAAGATGTGCAACTGAGTAATCGTAGAGCGGTGCGTTCGCTGTTGCGGAGTGGTCGCACGAGAGATGACGGCACACGGCGTGTCGCCGGCAAGGCCAGACGCGCGCAACTTCGCTGCGACGTTAGAGTAGTCTTGTCCGGGCATGTAGATCACCAGCGTCGCACCGCTTCCTGCTAGCTTGCTCCAGTTGGCCGATTCACTTCCCGGAGCTTGATGAGCTGTCAGGAAAACAAGAGCGGACGATGCGCGGCGGTGAGTCAACGGAATTTGCGCTACGGCGGCTGCACCCATCGCGGAAGTTACGCCCGGAATAATCTCGAATACAACGTTGGCTCGGCGAAGCGATTCGATCTCTTCCCCCACTCGGCCGAAGACGAGCGGGTCACCGCTCTTCAGCCTCACAACGCGCAATCCGGCATCTGCGAGAGCAATCATCAGGAAGTTGATTTCCTCCTGCAGAATCTTCTTTTTCCCGCAGCGCTTGCCGACATTGTGAATCTGTGCCGTTGACGGGATGAGTTTCAGAATCTCGGGAGCGACAAGATCGTCATGCAGCACGGCGTCGGCCGTCTTCAGCACACGCAATGCTTTCAACGTCAGCAACTCCGGATCGCCCGGCCCTGCGCCGATTAAGTAAACTTTCCCCTTCATGCCTGCTCACCTTTTGACGCCAGTTCAGGCATCTCGGCCAGGGCCGCTTCGAACGCTTCCCTGCTCGCCAACGAATGCAACAGATCCAGCTTGCGTTCTTTATCGAGATCACTGGAGAGAATCAGTTTCCGGGTCCCGCCCAGCTCCGCCACCCATGAGGCGTATCCGAGACCAAATTGCTTTTCCAGTTGTTCACGAATCTTTTGCGCCAGCGATGGACTCTGCCCGGCAGTTGAGACGGCAATCTGCAGATCGCCACGACGCACGACTGCGGGATAGAAGAAGTCGCAGAGATCCGGAACATCGACCACGTTGCAAAGCACGCCACGCTGCTGCGCCTCGCGATACACGCGCTCGTTCAGAGTGCGTGAATTCGTCGCGACCACTGCCAGAAATGCACCGTCGAGGTCTTCTGCCGAGAACGCCCGCACTTCAAGTTCGATCTTTCCATCTCGCGCCCATTCGCGGACCGCGGAGCTCGCATCCAGGCAAACGACGCGGATGCGCGCGCCGGTCTCCAGCAAGCCGCCGATCTTAGGCTCAGCTACTCTACCGGCGCCCACAACAAGGCACTGCTTCCCTTCCAGTTTCAGAAACATTGGAAATAAGTTAGTCACCGAGCCCTCCTGCTTGTGCCAGGCTCCGAGTCGAATCAGGCAAATCGCGAGCCACTGCGGACACCATTTCTCCGGCCAGGAACGCGCGCAATTCGGTATCGTTGTGCCGCGCAAAGAAGCGCCGCAGGTTTTCTCCAGGTTCACGTTGTGCCAGATACTGACCGAGGAGACGTTCGAGCGCGTCCGGCACTTCGGTGGCGAGGCAGCGATATCCAACTGGACGCGCGGTACCTTGATGCAGACCCAGCGCCCCGCCGACACAGAAGTAGTAGGCGTCCACCATGCTGTCGTCCACTTTGATCTTCTTGCCCTCAATGCCGACGTCGGCAATCCAGTGTTGTCCGCAGCTATTGGGGCAGCCAGTCACGTGCAACTTCAAATGCTGATCGAATCCTGGTAAACGCTCTTCGAGTTCCTCGACCAGCCAACGCGAAAAGTTCTTGGTTTCTGTGATAGCGAGTTTGCAGAATTCCGTGCCGCTGCAGGCCACCGTGCCGCGCCAGAATGAAGAACCACCGACTTTGAGTCCGATCGCGTCGAACTCCTTCGCCAGCGGCTCAGCGTTGAGCGTGGGCACGTTTACGACGACAAGGTTCTGCATGTTGGTGGCGCGCAATTCGCGGCCGGCATAGCGTTCGGCAAGATCTGCGGCAGATTTCATCTGTTCCGCCGTGATTCGGCCGCGAAGGGCCACGGCGCCGACATACGAAAGACCCGGCTGATTCTGCGCGTGAATGCCAACATGGTCGCGGTAGACATCCTCGGGCGGATGCTCCTCGACCGCAGGATCCAACCGGAATCCGATCCGCTCTTGCAACTCGCCGAGAAAACGGTCTGCGGTCCATCCGTGGCGAAGGAAAAGAAACTTCAGCCTAGCCCGTTCGCGATGCTCACGCAAAACATCAGAATCGCGGAAGAGTTCGGCGATGCCTTTGATGACGGGCACAACCTGATTCCAGCGGATGAACGCATTCAACCGCGCACCCAGATAGGGTTCCGTCGAAAGGCCCCCGGCGACTCGCAGGGAGAATCCCACCTCAGGGTTTCCGCCACCCGTGCGGGGGATCGCGGTCAGGCCGATGTCATTGATTTCTGGATAGGGGCACCAAACGCGGCATCCAGTGATGGAGATCTTGAATTTGCGCGGCAGGTTATAGAAATCGGCATTGCCGGCTAGCAATTGCGATGCCTCATGCACAAGCGGCGAGGCATCAACGATTTCATCTGCGTCCACGCCGGCGACGGGGCATCCCGTCACATTGCGAACGACATCGCCGCAAGCGCCGGTCGTGTTCAGGCCAACCTGCCACAATCCGTCGAGCACTTCGGGCAACGATTCGATCGTGACCCAATGCAATTGAATGTTCTGGCGAACGGTGAGATCGGCGATTCCGTTCGCGTGCAAGCGAGTGAGGTCGGCGATGGCGCGCAGCTGACGGGAAGTCATCATACCGTTAGGAATACGGATGCGCACCATGAAACGCTGCAGAGCGCGGCCCACGCCGTTCGCGCCGCCGGTAACTCCCGCACCGTCTCCCTGGGTGTAAACACCCCACCAGCGGAAATAGGTTCCGATCCATTCGGGCGGGATGGATTCAAATCCCTCGCGAGCGAAGCGCCGGATTTCTTCCAGCCCTTCCCAGGGATTCATAGCGCGCTTGAGGCGCTCGACTCGTTGTGCTGTGGTCTCTTTAGCGACGATTGTCATATAGGCGAACTCTGAAATCGAGTGTCCGGAAAATAAAAAACCCACCGCCAGGATCATCTGGCGATGGGTTCTATGAGTGCCGGTGTTAAGAAAGAATTCTTAGGTCAGCAGCCTCCCCGCGCCAGTGCACACGCATACACAACAACAACAAGTGCAACAGCACACCGCGCGAAGATTTTGGCTCTCTGCCATTGGAGTCTGAATTCTAGGTTGAGCGGCTCATGCCGTCAACTAACTCACGTAACGACTTCGATTCATAATTTCGATGGAAGGAATCATATTTTTAAGCGAGGCAGCACGGAAGGCCGACCCCACTGTAGAATCAGCAACTTAGCATGAACAACAACTGTTGAGTGATAATCGCTGGTTGCTCTTGGCAGGGCTGTCACCATTTGTACTCGTGCGGAAAGGGTTCTCGATGAAACGAAGTGCTCTCTTCTTATTATGCTTAACTCTGCTATTCGCACCTTTCACATTTTCCCAAACTTCCACTGCTCCCGATCCTTATAAGGCCTCACTGGACCGATTGGAAATGATGACCCGTCAGGGTGAGGAAGAATGGCGCTTCCACGTCGACGTTCCGCATCCGGAGGATCCTGGTCTCAATGACTCCGACTGGGGCACCCTCACAGTGAAGAATGTCTCGGGGCCGGGCGGAAGGAATGCGGGCGAGGAGCACTGGACGGGGACTCGCGTGTTTCGGCGCTGGATTCGGATTCCCGAGAAAATCAATGGCTATGCCACGCAGGGCTCTCGAGTTTCGATTGATCTACGATTTGGCAGTCGGCAGAGCCTGCTCATCACAGTCTTCTCGAACGGAGCGATTCTCTATCGCGGGAGCGACGACGATATTCTGCCCATGCTTTTGACGGAGAACGCGCAACCTGGCCAGAAATTCCTGGTTGCGGCCCGGGTGGTTGGGGGAGACGACGCGCAGTCGGAATTCTTTCACAGCGAACTCACGATTCAGCCACCACAATCACGGCCAGACCCTACATTTCTCCGGATGGAACTTCTATCTGCCCGCCCCATCATCGCAGCCTATGAGGAAGGAAAAACGCAACGGCAGCAGGAACTAGATGCGGCCATCAAGGCGATTGACTTCACGCCACTCGACGAAGGAAACCAGGCCGGCTTCGACGCCTCGCTCAAGCAGGCACAGGCCAAATTGGAAGTGCTCAAGCCGTGGATGCAGCAGTTCAACATTCGAATCGTGGGCAATTCGCACATCGACATGGCATGGCTTTGGCCCTGGACCGAGACGGTCGAAGTCGTGCGCAACACGTTCCAGAGTGTGCTGGACCTGATGCGGGAGTACCCCGACTTCAAGTTCACGATGTCGTCCGCTCGCACTTACGAATGGATGCAGGAAAAATATCCTGACCTCTACCAGCAGATTGCGAATCGTGTGAAAGAAGGGCGTTGGGAGATCATTGGCGGGATGTGGGTCGAACCCGACCTGAATATGCCCGACGGTGAATCACTGGTACGACAGGTTCTGGTGGGCAAGCGTTACTTTGAGAAGAATTTCGGTGTGGATGTGAAGATCGGATGGAACCCGGATTCGTTCGGATACAACTATCAACTCCCGCAGATTTATAAAAAGTCGGGCATGGATTATTTCGTGACTCAGAAATTGCTCTGGGCGCATGAATTCACGACGTTCCCTTACAAACTATTCTGGTGGCAGGCACCGGACGGCAGCAAACTGCTCACATATTTTCCGCACGATTACGCGGGAGGAATCGATGCAGAACCGCTAGCGACCGACCTTTCGATCTGGATGCCGTCGATCTACGGCAAGACGATCCCGGCCAAACCCGAAATGATGCATCTCTACGGAGTGGGCGACCATGGCGGCGGACCGACGCGCATCATGCTCGATCACGCCGACCAACTCAGGGCTCCCGATGCGGTGTATCCGAAACTTGAGTTCAGCTTCGCTCGCGACTTCTTTAATGATCTCGAAACGAAGCTGCCCAGCATGCAGGTTCCTACTTGGGATGGCGAGCTTTACTTCGCATATCACCGGGGAGTCTTCACTACCCAGGCGGAAACCAAACGGAGGATCCGACGCTCCGAGGAAAACGTATTGAACGCCGAGAAGTTCGGCTCCCTAGCTTCGCTCTTCGGGCGGCCTTACCCGCAGGATGGAATGGAGTTGACCTGGAAGAATCTGCTGTTCGATCACTTCCACGACATCATGCCGGGCTCTGGTATCGCGGTGAACTATCTGGATGCTAAGCGCAATCTGGAGAATGTAGACCGCGCCGCAAACGATGTGACGATGGGATCGCTGCGCGAAATCGCTGCGCATGTGAATACACAGGGCGAGGGGGTTCCCGTCCTGATTTTCAATTCTCTGTCGTGGCCACGAATCGAAGTAACCGAGGTCGAGGCGCAGCTGCCAGCGCCGGCAAAACAGATCGAGGTTGTGGATTCGACGGGGAAACCCGCGGAGTCTCAACTACTCTATCTGGATCCTGAAACTCATCGCACTCACTTCCTGCTGTTGTCGAATACGCCCGCGCTCGGATATCAAACCTATTTCGTGCGCGCGGCGAGCACAGCGCCCGCGGTCCATTCGATGCTGAAGGCTTCTGCCGACACGCTGGAGAACGAGTTCATCCGGGTCAGGATCGATCCGCAAACGGGATGCATGAGTAGTTTGTTTGACAAGCGAAGCGGCACGGAGGCACTGGCTCCCGCCGAGACAGATACTGGCGGACCCAAGACTAAGGTCTGCGGCAATCTGCTGCAGACTTTTGTCGACAAGCCCAAACAGTGGGACGCGTGGAATATTGACGCGGATTTCGAGAAGCAGCACTGGGATCTGGACAAAGCCGACGAAGTTAAGCTCATGGAAAGCGGCCCGCTACGCGCGGTCATCGAAGTCAAAAATCACTTTCAGAATTCGACGTTTGTGCGGGACATCGTTGTGTACGCTGGCGTGCCTCGTGTGGACGTGAAGATGACGGTGGAATGGCACGAGAAGCACATCTTGCTAAAAGTGGGGTTCCCGCTGAGCGCCCACAGCGATAAGGCGGCGTTCGAGATTCCCTTTGGTTCGGTCGAGCGTCCAACCACTCGGAACTCGCCCGCGGAACTGGCGCAGTTTGAAGTTCCCGCGCAGCGCTGGGCTGACATCTCAGACTCGAAGCATGGATTCAGCCTGCTCAACGATTGCAAATACGGATACGACGCGAAGGGTAATGTATTGCGCCTCTCGCTCCTACGCTCGCCGGAGTGGCCGGATCCTCATGCCGACGAAGGTCATCACGAGTTCACGTATTCGCTCTATCCGCACGGGGGAGGCTGGAAGGATGCGCTTACCGTCCGGCGCGGCTATGAACTGAATTACAAATTGCTTTCGCTTCCGTTCGGAAATCATCAAGGATCACTCGCGCCCGAGCATTCCTTCCTGCAGGTGCAACCAGAGAATGTCATTGTCACCGCGCTGAAGAAGGCCGAGGATGAGAACTCACTCGTTCTGCGCTTCTACGAATGGGCGGGCAAGGAGAGCGAGACTACAATTCACCTTCCTCCCGGAGCCCAATCCGCAGAGGAGACCGATCTGATGGAAAAGCCAATTGGCAGCTTGTCGATACACAGTGGCGCCGTGAGCGTGCACACCAAGGCTTACGAGATTAAGACCGTCAAGGTGCAGTTCGCGAGTCTGCCTCAAGTGGCATCCCCGGACAAACATGACTGATTCCAAAATTGGGGTTCCCGTTCTCGGGGTTGATGTTGGTGGCACAAAAGTCGCCGTGGGTCGCGTGGATTGTGAAGGCAAAATACTCGCCCAAAGTCGCAAGCCCATGGTGGCAAACGGTACAGCCGAGGCGGGCTTGCAGGCCGTGGCGGGTGCAATTGACTCATTAGTGTCCACGGTGCCCGGCGGCATTCACAGTATCGGGATCTGCGCGCCGGGACCTTTGGATCCGAAGACGGGTATCGTTTTGAATCCTCCAAACCTGCCTTGCTGGCGTAACTTTCCATTGGCCGAGAAGATCGTCTCGATGTACCACGTGCCCGTCAAAGTGGACAACGACGCGAATGCCGCGGCCCTTGCGGAAACGCGATGGGGCGCGGCGCGCGGGCATCGCTATGTTTTCTATGCCACGATTGGCACCGGCATTGGAACAGGCATTGTGCTCGATGGTCGCATTTTCCACGGCAACACGGGCTCGGCGGGTGAAGGGGGACATGTCAGCATCGACTATCGCGGTCCGTTGTGCTCCTGCGGCAAGCGCGGATGTATCGAGGTATTGGCGGCCGGCCCGGCAATCGGCGCACGAGCCCGAGCGAAACTCGCTGCAGGTTCACGCTCTACGATTCTCGAACTGGCCAAAGGAGATGTTGCCGGGGTTACCAGTGAATTCGTCGGAAAAGCTTATGCAGCAGGTGATCCCTTGGCGCGGGAGATTCTTCAAGAGACCGTCGACGTGTTAACGCCATGGCTCGGCAACATCGTGGATCTGCTCGATCCTGATGTTCTTGTGATGGGCGGCGGCGTGGCGGCGATGCTCAAGCCGTTTTTCGATGAAATCAAGAATCGCCTTCCCACTTGGTGCGTGAATCCGCGCGCTTCGGATATTCCACTGGTGATCGCTCACTATGGCGCCGACGCGGGGATCGCCGGGGGCGCGGCGCTGTGTGCTGTGGACCCGTCATAGAACACAAACTTCAATCGCGAACCCAAAAGGAGCCGATGCCTTTCTCGCAACTGTCCAGCCGATTCATCACAACACCGATCCTAACGCTCTTGTTCTGCGCACCGTTACTCTTGGGCGCCCAGGAGTTGCCAAAGGCTCCGCACGTGCAGGTCTTCCCTCTCACTTCTGCGGTGGGTCCATTCACTGAGCCAGCGATCGCGGTGAATCCGACTAATCCCCAGCAGGTAGTCGGCGTCTTTCAAGATAACGTACACGCCTCGTACTCCCAAGATGCCGGCCACACTTGGCAAGCCGCCGAGAACGTGGATCCCAAGAACTACCGTGTCTCCGGCGACGTATCGGTGGCCTTCGATAATCTGGGACACGCCTTCGTTTGTTACATCGCCTTCGACAGACTGGGGACTTTCAATTACTGGGCACACGGTGCCTCTCGCAACGGAATCTTTGTGCGACGCTCGCTCGACGGGGGTAAGACTTGGGAAGCCGAGCACATCCCTGTGGCAGAACAGACAAGTTCTCCGGGAATTCCTTTCGAAGACAAACCGTACATCGTCGCGGACAACGGCAAGAGCCGTTATGCGGGCAACCTCTATATTGGATGGACCCGTTGGAGAATCAGTGATTCTCTGATGGTGCTCTCGCGCTCTACCGACGACGGCAAGACATGGTCGCAAGCGATCGAGATCGATGCTCATCCCGGTCTGCCGCGTGACGACAACGGCGCCGCCGAAGGCTTCGCAGGCGTCACCGGTCCCGATGGCAAGCTCTACGCGATCTGGAGCCAGGATAACGCGATCATGTTTACGACATCGCGCGATGGCGGCAAAACGTTCTCGCACGCGCGCGCAGTGATTCATACGGCGCCGATCATGTTCGCCATTCAGACGCTTGAGAGGGCGAACGGATTTCCTCAGATCGCCATCGATCCGAAGGGCAAGCGGCTATATGTGACCTGGAGCGACTATCGGAACGGCGACCTTGATGTTTTCCTCGCGACTTCTGATGACGGGGGAAAGCATTGGACCACTCCCGTCCGCGTGAACAACGATCCCGTACACAATGGAGCGGAGCAATTCTTTCAGTGGCTGGCAGTGGATCCCACCGACAGTTCGATCAATGTCATTTTCTATGATCGCCGCGGTGATCCTCAGAACCGCAAGCAGATCGTTGTTCTGGCTCGGTCCACCGACGGCGGGCGTACCTTCAACAACTACGCTTGGACGGATCAACCATTCGAAGCAAGCGACGTTTTCTTTGGCGACTACAGCGGAATTGCGGCCCATGGGGGCCGGGTCTACGGTATTTGGACGGAGAAGCCTGCACCCGCTCCAGAAGCAAAGGCAAAGGACAAGCCTCAGGAGGGCAAGGATACGAAGGAGACTAAAGAGGAGAAGCCGCAGCCGCGCGGAACGATCGTTAGGATTGGAACCGCGGACTTTTCGGCATCCGAGAATACCAAGTGAGCACTCATGCGGCTGGTGTGCCCCTAAGAAACGGAAAAGGCGATCTCGCGCGGAGATCGCCCTTTGCATTACGGGACTTGGTTAGAGCGGCTGGACGTTCTCAGCCTGCCAGCCCTTGGGGCCCTTGGTCACGTCAAACTGCACTGTCTGGCCCTCCTGCAGGCTCTTGAAGCCGCCCGCCTGGATCGCTGAGAAGTGCACAAAAACATCTTCGCCATTCTGGCGGCTGATAAAGCCATAGCCCTTGGCGTCATTGAACCACTTTACTGTTCCTTGTTCTGCCATGTGTTAGGTGTTCCTTTACTTGATCAATTTACGCTGGAGAGATTCGGAGGTACCGCAGGCAAGTACTGGCTGTTTAGGCAAGAACCGCTTACGACCGACTCGGTCTAACGCACAGCGTGATGCTACGCTCCCGCGCACTCGGTTAGCAAGAGAATTACTGCCCCGGACAATGGCTCATCTGGAGGTTCCGCCTCCGCCCTGGGGGTTTTCGGCATCCTGCGTGGCCTTCGACTCACGATTCTCCAACTCGGCTTGGCGGAGTTCGGTCGCCTCGGCGGGGTCGGTACCGGCCTTCAAAGTGGACTTTTCCAGGAAATAGCGCCAGCCTTCGTGCCGATCACCGGAGCTTTGTTCAGCTTCGAAGTTCTTCAAGGTCGTCTCCGCGTTCTGCCGTCCCTTGACGACTTCAACCACGCCTGCGGACTCGTAAGTGCGAATATTGTGTCGAATTACAACGTAAGACGCCTTCAGTTCGTCGTGTGTCAGATGCTCTCCCTTTTCGCCGCCCAGACCTACTGTCAGATTAAGCGCGCGGGTCCCGCTTGGCAAGTTGATTGCAACAACGGTAGTGGGTCAGTTTGACCCACTACCGCAACAACCACGTCTGTAAGAAATTCTTTCCGAAATGAACAGCGGAGAATTCCTCTTCCCTCTCGGGAAGGGAGAAGTCGTAGTTTTTCACCCTTGCCCGGCACATTTCACGCAGCCTCGATGCAGACGGGGTCAGCGGAAGAGCACCTCAGGAGTCGCGCTGTATGAACCCGGATTGTGATCCGAACGCATTGAATTCTTTCGACGCTCTCACCCGGCTCCCCGCAGAGCGTCACTCGAACCAATAGGCACGCGAGCCGTGATCGTTGTGCCTCGCTCCCGTTGCGAGTCGATGGAAAGGGTTCCCTTCACTAGCTTGAGGCGCTCCTCCATACTAATGAGACCGATGCCTTCGCCTTCCCTCGCCAATTGGGTGTCAAAACCCGACCCGAAATCCCTGACCGTGAGATGGACTTCGTTTGACGTTGCCCAGGAGCGCACTTCGACACGCCGCACCCCACTGTGCTTTATCGCGTTATGCAACGCTTCCTGAAGAACGCGGTAAAGGCAAAGAGAAATCGCGCGCGGTAGCCGCTTCGGCAAATCGTCGGCGTTGAAGTCAATCTCAACTTCTTGCTGGCCGCCGAATTCCGTACATAGACTTCTCATGGCCGCCCCTATACCCAGATACTCCAGTTTTGAAGAGTACAACGCATGCGACAAGGATTGAATCTCGGCCGCGATCTCAGAGGTCTGCTCCCGTAGTTCGCCGAGACGGCTCCCGGCTTCAACCGGCAAATTCGGTTGGAGTTGCCCCAATTCGTTGACCAGCAGGGCCAGCCGCTGTCCAATATCGTCGTGAAGTTCTCTTGCGATGCGCTTACGCTCTTCTTCTTGCGCCTCAATGAGTCTGCGGCTTACGCTAGCCAGGGACTCCTCCGCCAGCTTGCGTTCGGTGACATCGATGCCGATTCCGATGAATCCAGTAAATGTACGCTCCGCGTTGAATCGAGGGACTCCAATGTCCAGGATCCACCTGTATTCTCCATCGTATTGCCTGAGCCGATACTCCATTCTGAATTTCTGCCGTTGGTCAAATGATCTTTTGTAGGTATCGATGCAACGCTCTAGGTCCTCAGGGTGTATTCCATCAGCCCATCCGTTTTCTAGCTGGGACTCCAGGGATCGCCCGGTGAACTGAAGCCAAGACTCATTGAAGTAGCTGCAGAGTCTGTCCACGCCAGACATCCAGATGAGAGCAGGAGCGGTATCGGCTACCAATCGGAATCGCTTCTCGCTCTCGCGCAGTGCGTGTTCGGCTTCTTTCCGTTCCTCCACAAGAACCGCGAGAATCATGAAGGGAGCCTCGGCAAAAAGCAAAAACAGCTGGAGAGACAACACATTGTTGAGCGGCGCCGATCCGGTGAACGGACCCAGTCCGTGGACCGCCCCCCAAATCGACAGGAACGCAATGACGATCATCGTAGTACTGATCCCCATTGCCGCAAAGCGCAACGCCGACCACAACAGAAATGGAAGGAGAGAATAAAGCAGCACCGGTGCGCTACCGTGCCCTGGAGCCACGAAAGCGACATAGCTTAAACAAACCACACCCCCGGTCAACGCGGCCATCTCCAGATAGAACGCTGCCGATTTACGCCTCCAGTCCTCTGCTATGGCTGCCCAGCTCAACATTGCCGGTGTCAAGGTGAACAGGGCTAAGGCTTCGGTAAAGAAACCAATTCTCCAGCGGGTCCATGAGTTTCCGCCGAATGGGACCGTGGCTATGAACGCAGCCGAAAGCGGGGCCAGAAGAACGGCAAAGAATAGGAATTTGGCCAGGGATTTTATGGTATTCAGACGAACGACGCCACCGATTGCGTAGCTGACACCCAGGGCCGCGATGAGAATCTCCACCGTATCGCTGAGAATGAGTAAAACGGTCGTACGCGGCGTCAAGCCGGCCTGCAGGTCGTAGAGGACAAATCCCGCCAGCCCCGCGATCAGAACAATTGGCCAGGTCTTTCGCTGGATCAACAGCATTATGCCAACGATAAGCGCGCAACCGGGCCACAAGGGCCAGACCATCTCGGGGCGCAGGACCATGGCCCCACCTGCTCGGGCAGCGAGGTAACACATTGAGACTACGAGACACACCAGGACTACGGTGTGGAGCGGAGAATCCGGATTGACAACCGACCGGAAGGAACGACTGCGGCCAAGAATCATTGTTTGCCGCCAGCTTGGCAGAGTCTCTTATAACCCAGGTGCGGGGTCAACGCAACGTCGTGTCGTATCGCCGAGCTGTCGATGAAATGGAGCGTCTCGCGTCAAACTCCGAAGTTATTTTCTGCATCCCATTCTGCGGCGACATGCGCTACTCGATCGTCTTAACGCCTGTGTCATGTCCCCACTGTTGCTTTTGCCAGTTGTTCTCATCAACTCCCCCCGACTAGAAAACTCTAAGCTGGCAATCGGGAGCCTATCGACACGCTGAACAATGGGCCGAAGGCCGGACTGGAGATCGCCGAGGAGTAAATAGAAGGCGCTCGGAAGAACTTCCAAGTGCACACAACATGGGTACAGACGATCCTGAAATTCGGGCAGAGGGCGCATGGCAATAGCCACTGATGGAGGTGCCTCGACGCGAAAAACCAACACGAAAGAGTTCACCTTGGAGACACTGATTGGACGAGTCCAGAAGCTCGCAATAATGGCGCTCGCCGGAATGCTTGTCGTTGTGATGTTGCTCTCTACGGCGCATCTAGGGTTGCTCATTGGAGAAGAGATCTTAAAGCCGCCACGTTGGCTGATTCCGGTGCCAGGCTTGCTCGAGATCTTCGGGTACTTCCTGTTGGTGTTGATTGGGGTTGAATTGCTTGAGACGCTGAAGGCTTACTTGCGGAAGGACGTCATTCATGTGCGGGTCGTTCTGGAAGTTGCGCTGATCGCCATGGCGCGAAAGGTCATTATTGAAGAACCGAACACTGTATCGAGCATGACTTTGTTGGGGATTGCTGCTCTCATTCTTGCGCTGGCCGTTGCGTATTATTTCGAGAGACAGGCGAAACGAGAACCAGCTCACGAGTGATTGCAAGTTGCGGACGGATGCCGCTTAGATCCTTCGCAACGAGAGGTGAAACTCGATGATAGGCACATTCTTTCCAAATGCTGTAGTTCAAGCCATGAGTTTGCTGGACGAATGCGCTGACGACATAGAAGTCGCACAGATGTTCGTGCGATCGCACTTGCGCGGCGACGATATCGAGGAAGCCATTTGGTGGGGAGAAGTCCTGGAAGCTCTGAGAACGAATCGAAGGAATCAGGCGTAGTCGCGGAAGACGATCAGGCTCGAGAAACCTACACACCCGGGAACTGAGGCAAAGTGGAACCGCCGCACCGAAAACGGCCACGGCGGTCTTCTCGTCACAGTCAGGCGGCGGTTTTTGGCAACTTTGCCGCCGACAGCAGCGGCAATCTTTTCGAGTGCCTTCTGACTGTGTCGCTATGCGCCAGCTCGTAGCCGGTCCCTGGTTTGCTTAATCTCCAGCTGTGTCGTGCTTGCCTGTCCAAAGACCGCGCGGTAGAGGGATCCGCCTATAACTCCACCGATAAGAGGTGCGAACCAGAACAGCCATAGCTGAGCCAACGCCCATCCCCGAACAAATAGGGCGGGGCCTGTGCTGCGCGCTGGGTTCACAGAAAGATTGGTCACGGGAATGCCGATCAAATGAATGAGCGTCAGCCCGAGTCCGATTGCGATGGGAGCAAATCCCTGAGGAGCGCGTTTATCGGTTGCGCCCATGATGATGAGGAGGAAGAACAAAGTGAGCAAAACCTCGGCGACAAAACAGGCCAGAAGCGAATATTCTCCCGGAGAGTGCGCTCCGTAGCCGTTCGCAGCAAAACCGCTACTCAGATCGAAGCCGGCCTTTCCGCTGGCGATAACGTATAAGAAAGCCGAGCCCACAACCGCGCCGGCGACTTGAGCTGCCACATACGGAAGGCATTCCGCTGCCGGAAATCTCCCTCCAGCTACCAATCCTGCCGTAACCGCGGGATTCAAATGGCAGCCTGAGATGTGCCCAATCGCATAAGCCATGGTGAGCAGCGTCAGTCCAAAGGCCAACGCCACCCCCACAAAGCCGATGCCAAGACCGGGAAAACCTGCGGCAAGTACAGCGCTGCCACACCCTCCAAATACCAACCAAAACGTTCCTAGAAATTCTGCTACGGTACGACGCCCAAGGGTCATGGTGTTACCTCCTAAACTAGGTTGATTTCTGTATTCATTCGCTTTCGGTACCGCCCTGACGAACTCACTCGTTGGTGCCAGCCTTCGCTCGGACGATCAGTCGAATCCCGACGTGGCAGGTTGAGGTGTCAATTGGTTGAGCCATGCGCGCGGCCGGGCGATATCGGCGACAATAGTTGTGCGCGCACAGGAAAGAGCCTCCTTTAATCACCTTTCGCGGAATTCGAATCTCTGGAGTTCGCGGATCGTAACTCTGGTCGCGTTCCGCGCCTTGGTGGATCGCACCCCCGCAACAGGCCTCGGGCGCCGGATGATGAGCGCCGTACCAGTCGGAGGTCCATTCCCAACATTTCCGATCATGTCGTAGAGGCCATAGCCGTTCTTGGGGTACTCTCCAACCGGGGCAGTTCGTTCATAGCCATCCACGACCAGGTTCTGCCACGGGAATTCTCCTTGCCAGGTATTGGCCATCAGCTTACCGCCGGGCGTGAACTCTTCGCCCCACGCATAGGACGCACCCTCCAGTCCGCCGCGTGCGGCAAACTCCCACTCGGCCTCGGTGGGCAGCTCCTTGCTCGCCCACTTGGCGTAGGCTTCGGCATCTTCATAAGCGATGTGCACTACCGGGTGCCGTTCACGCCCCACGATCGAACTCTCTGGCCCTTCAGGATGACGCCAGTCCGCACCACGTATGTAGGTCCACCAGTTGTAAGGATTTCGCAGGTCGACGCGCCGGGTGGGCTTCACAAACACGACCGATGCGGGCTGAAGCAACTCTGGCTTAGCGCCCGGATAGTCTTCGGAATTTGGCGGGCGCTCGGCACTGGTGACGTGCCCGGTCGCTTTGACAAAACGTGCGAACTGCTCGTTGGTGACGGCATATTTATCGATCCAGAATGCTGTCACCGTGACCTTATGTACGGGGCCTTCCTCGGATAGTGTTTTTCCGAACCAATTGCGAATGTCCCGGCGGGGATCCAGACCATGTCCTCGTGTCGGGACGTTCCTGGCTGAGCACCTTGTATCGAGGAGGTCTGTTGCATGCGGTTGCCTTGATGAGAACGGCGTCTGATTCGCGCAGTAACTCCTCCGATCAGGAAGGAGGCAAACATCCCCGCACTGGCATTAGATTTACGCGTGACGGGTGCGGCAACTGTCAACACTGATAGGACGACCAGCCTCGGAACCGGTCGGCGGTTGCCGTCAGAAGGAATCGTCAGTCCTGCGCGTTGCCCTTCCGGCTGCGGCGCTTGGCCGCTATTAACTTTGCCAGTTCACCGACGGATTCTCGAGACTCGATCCTCAGGGCTATCGTGGAAAGACCGGGAACCTGTCCAACCTTGCGGAGCACAATCCATGAGCACCTCCCAAAGTCACACCCGTCGTACGATTAGCCAAGCAGACTGAGCTGAAGGTTTCCTCCCAAGTCATCATCCTTGACATTGCCGCCGCCGTTTCTTTCGGCATTAAGTCTATTTCGTAATCCGGGAGTTTAGAAAATGCCGTACCTTCCTTGCAGTTCTCCAGTGGCCCGGTTGATTCTTCCGATCGCCGTCCTGATTCTTGCTACTTCCTTCGTCGCGGCCAACGTTACGCGGCACGATGTCGTGATCATGAAAAACGATGACCACATGACCGGCGAAGTGAAGAAGTTGGAGAATGGTGTGCTCTACATCCAGACTGACTATTTTTCAGGATCGATCGGTCTCGATTGGTTGCAAGTCGCGAAGGTGCAGAGCACCGGCGGATTTCAAATCGTACTCAAGAATGGACAGCGTTCAGCAGGCACGATCGCGAAGGTGCCTGAGGAAGAAGCACTCGGCAAGGACTTTGAAATCCATGCCACTGAGGGTGCAGTGCGTGCCCCGTCCCCCGACGTCGTTGAGATCGAATCCCAGAAGAAGAATTTCTGGCGACAGCTCACCGGGGCGATCGATTTCGGGGTTGATTTTACCAGCGGCAACAATCAACCTCTCTCAGCTCAGATGCCAGCGCGAATATTGGCTTCACTTCATCACTGAGCGGCCAGTCGGGGGATCGCGAAGCAATCTCGTGGAATTTCAAACTCTGGACGGACTTTTCATGAGCAAGAATTCGTTCCTCGCCGGCTTGGGAGATTTCTTGCACAGCTCTCAGCAAAACCTCGCTCTCCGCACCACTCTGGGCGGAGGGTACGGCCGTTTCTGGCTGCGCACAAATCACAACAACCTAATGTGGTTAGCAGGCGCGGTGTATACCCACGAGAACTTTCAGTCGGGTGACGAGCATCCAGACCAAAACGTGGAAGCTCTGCTCGGGCTCCATACCAGCTTTTCCGGTTCGACCGCTACAGTATGGAGTCACAGCTGCTCGTATATCCTGGGTTGTCGGACGCCGGTCGCATCCGCACCACAACCAAGACTACTTTTAGCGTCAAGCTGGTCAATAACTCTCACACTGACTTTTCTTTCTGGGACAACTTTGACAGCAGGCCTCCTAACGACTCCAGGAGGAACGACCTGGGAATCAGTAACAGCATTGGTTGGACATTCTGAGCATGCACCTCACCCTAATCATGTCCATCACGGCCAACGTCGCAAATCGATCGGAGGGAATCCATGTCCTCGAACTGGCAGTTCTCTTGTCGCACAGACGACTGGCTCATGAATCAAACTCGCCGTTATCCAAGTCCTTGTGGCGCACTATGATCGCCCCCAATGCAAAAGAAACATAGGGCCGGCACCAGCATCCGGCGCCGGTACAGTGGCTTGGAAATTCGGCCAGTCGAATCCCGTCGGGGATCGCGTCCATGACGGAGCGCATGGATGATGAGTCCTCGCATCCTCGCCACGCACAGATCTGTGACTCGTTGGGCATAGGTCACTCTGCATATGAACCGCGTTTATGGAGCGTTTCTTCGACGTGGAAGTTCACGTTTCCACAAAAGGTGGTATCTACTTCGAGGGAACGGACTCGAATTACCTGAGAGTGGAGAGTCGAAAGCGGAGAAACACGAACGTGTTTTCGGATACTCGAGGACGTACTCAGCAAAACGAGGTGGGCAGATCGAGGTGAGCGTTCGTAGTTAAACAGACATCGGCGTGCCCCGTGAGAAGGCCTTTTCCTTCTTCGCTTGAGATAGCGCATCGGTTGCCACCGCCTTCTCGAACACCTTGGTGGTGGCAATGTATCGCGCGTTTCGCTTTGCGGGAACTGGCAAAATTCACAGCACTCAGCTAGATCCTACTCGCAATACCGCTCAAAGAGGGTGCAACGCGAAGTCCCCTTAATTGAATACGATGTGCTCGCGCACAGCGCATTGAACAATTTCGGCATCGTTTTGCAGATTCAAGCAACTCATGATCCGATATTTGTGAAAGGCTACGGTCTCAGTCTTCAGATTAAGGACAGCGGCGGTTTCCTTCATCGACCTTCCTTCCGCCAGCAGTTGGAGGACTTCGAGTTGCCTGTCGGTAAGTTTGTCGCGTGTCGAAGTGAAGCCTTCCAGAAGCGCGAGCAATTCCGGCAGCAAGGCAGCGATGGTAGGGGAGAGGTATGTCTTCCCCTTCAAAGCCTGGTGAATTGCAGTTACGAGTTCGGAAGCCGCAGAGGTCTTCAAAAGGTAGGCTGATGCACGGTGCCGGAAGGCCTCCGCAATCAGACTGGGGTCGCGATGAAGAGTCACAAACACGATCTTCACATCGGGCAGCGATCGTTTGATGCGGTCCGCCGCATCCAGTCCATTGAGAAGTGGCATGGCAATATCGGTAACAACCACATTGGGCCGAAGGGTCGTCGCTGTCGTGATGAGGGTGCGTCCGTCATGCACAGTTGCAATCACATCGAAATCAGGCGCGAGGAAGGTTTTGAATGCTTCGGCGACTAGGATGTGGTCATCCGCGATCAGAATACGGGGTCGGCTGATTCCAGACATGGGTACCTCGCTTCGCTTGGTGAAACTGGTTTTACGCCAGACCGCAGCAGGAAGAGCAAAGGGCCCCGAGCCCACTTTTTTAAGAAATCATACTGCTCGCAGCTGAGATCCGGCTACTGGTAGTTTTACTAGCGTGCGGCTAAAGTTAACTCCTACTGGGTCGCGAGAGGGCGGGTGGTGACGTGGATAGTACTTTCACGACCTTCCCGAGATGCTCCCTATCAGAACTGACAGTTTCAAGCGCTTGCGTGCCGGACCAGAATCGGCCATCATCGCGCAAGAATCGCTAATACGCATACTGGAACATGCGCCGACGTTACCGAGTCGAGAGGGCTTACGGATATGTGCCGACGTTTGTTGAGTGGTCTGATCGTACTGAGCTCATAGTGACTGGGATTACCTTCTCACACTGCGGGGCACGTGGTACCAGCCGCAATTTCCAGGGACTACGGCGACCTATGTTGTGGTGACCCCCGCCGCAATAAACGTCGTCGCAAAACTGGTTCAGTAACCGCCATATTTCGACTTCTGTTTAACATTTTCTGGTTGGCAGACCAGCAGACAGAACAGCTAGTACGTGGGAACCGAGAATTACGCGATGTATAAGGTGGGTCATGAGGTCAACTGCAGGTCTGAGTGAAGTATCTTCGTCCCAGGAGTCGATTCGTCGTCCTCAAGATCCTTCGGTGACACGTGGTTCCGCTCCGTCGCGAATGGTTCCCTCAGCCATTTTTGCGGTAGCGATTGCCTGGTTGCCACCTGCTATCCTGGCGGCGCATCACGGCGCCGACGCACTACGAAGGTTCTTAACGGATTGTGCGGCACAATCCCGACTTCTTGTCGTAGTTCCTCTCCTCATGCTTACCGAACCGCGCCTCGCAGCACGGCTCATGACTGTAGCTCGCAAGTTTCGAGAGGAGGGGTTGGTTAAGGAAGAAGAGTGGCCGCGGTTCGACCGGGCCATCCGCGCACTCGAAAGACGGGGAGACACCTTAATCGTTCGCATCGTAACGATCGTCCTGGTCTACATATTCGTGGCTGCGACACTGTCTGTCATCGCCGCGAGCCAACTCATGCCATGGTGTTTTGGATCACGGGGCATTCTCAACTTCTCTCTAGCTGGGTCATGGTATGCCCTCGTTAGTCTCCCCATAGTGCTGTTGGTGCTGCTTCGGTGGGTTTGGCGCCAATTCGTTTGGCTCTGGTTCCTATTCATCTTGTCGCGCATGGATTTGCAGCTCATCCCTGCTCATCCAGACCGTGAAGCAGGACTCATTTTCGTAGAGCAATGTATCTGGCAATACATGCCCTTTAGCTTTGCTGTGGGCACCATTGTCGCGGGGGGTGTGGCCAACCGGGTGCTATACCTGCACCAATCGGTGGAGTCCTTCCGATACGCTCCTCTTGCCGTAATCATGTTGGTCATAGTCCTATGCGCCGGACCGCTGTGCGTTTTCTGGGGAACTTTGCGGCGAACTCGCCGTCGTGGCATCTTCCAATACGGAGCATTGGCGACGGGCATGGGCCGTCAATTCGAAGAGAAGTGGCTGGCAACCCCCAGTAACCCGCGTGACGATGCCCTTGCGATGACCGATTTCTCTGCCACAATCGACCTTTACTCCATTGTGGCCAACGTACAACAAACAAAATCCGTTCCGATCGGAATGCGCAGTATAGCCCGGTTGTCCGGCGCGGCGTTGGCTCCCGCGATACCTCTTGCTCTCATCGTGTTCCCGTTCGATCTTGTCGTTAAGGAAGTGTTTAAGTTCCTGCTGTAGCGATGCTTCCCGGTCGAATGGGCAGGCCGAAAGGCAAGAAACACGGGCATTTCGGGAAACCGGCTAACTGGTAGTGACTGTCAGTCTTACCAGTGTTCAGGCTGGCGAGGGAATTGTAATCTGTGCGACGGAAAGTAATGCGCGCCAGGCGACCAGCTTGGCTGCGTTCGACGCTCGCAGACAACGAGACCGTCGTGGAGGCGTCAAAATGGGGCGGCCGCGTATCCTCTTGGCGGACGATCACACGATGGTTGTGGAAGCCTTCAGGAAACTCCTGGAGCCCGACTTCGAAATCGTCGGGACGGTGTCCGATGGCCTGGAGCTTGTAGCACTTGCGCCCGAGTTGAACCCCGACATCATCGTGGTGGATATCGGGATGCCGAACCTAAGCGGCATGGATGCGGGCCGTAAGTTGAAAGCGCTGATGCCGCGCACCAAACTGATCGTTCTTACGATGAATGAAGATACTGAAGTAGCCGCCGAGGCGCTTCGATCCTGGGCATCCGGATATCTGCTGAAAAGGTCGGCCGGATCAGAATTGGTGAAGGCGGTTTGGGGAGCGTTGAAAGGCAGATCCTATGTGACGCCCAAGATCGCTCAACAACTGCTCGACCGGTTTGTACGCGATCCAAGCCATGACGCCGACAAGGAATTGACTCCGCGCCAGCGCCAGGTGCTGCAATTGCTCGCCGAGGGCCGCACCATGATGGAAGCAGCCGACGTTCTTCATCTCTCGCCAAGGACGGTTGCCTTCCATAAGTACAAGATCATGGAAGAATTTGGCCTGAAGACGAACTCCGACCTGGTCAGATTTGCCATCCGCGAGCGAGTGATTGCGCCACCCTAGAGAAACTGTACTTGCAGATCCAGATAAATCCCTATCCGAATCACGTGGATGTGGATAAAATTCTCTGCGGTTGAACCTCGTCCGGTTGTCAGCACCTTTCTCTAGTCCTGCGCATCACAGGATTCCGCACTATCAAAGTTGACAGTTCCCCAAGAGAGTTGTTTCCGCCACAATCGTCGGCAGCCTTGAGTAGAGAGCCCGATGATGAAACGGATAGCCGTAGCGTTGCTTCTGGTGCTGATCGTGACGATACTGGGCAAATCCCAGAGCCGAGGGTCTGACCAGCCGATATTTCAGCAGCGCGTGGCGGCACTAAGACCGTCAAGCGGCACTGTGAGCCGGAAAGATCGATCGTCCGATTGTCGGACGGCTCAGCTCATAAGACGTTCCGCGACTCCCACAAAGATGAGATGATCGCGACGAATTCTGATGTTGTTTTGGTGAACCTCTAGCCTGCTTAATTCACCAAGGTGAGATTTGCTTGCGAGAGAGGTGAGCAAGGCAGGGATGACGGGCGGAGCGGTGTGAGCGGAGAGCTTTCTCGGCGAGGATCGTGGTGGGAGGCGGTCAAGGGTAGTTTCGGGCACGGCTCCGCACGAACGGCGGGGGAAGATGAGTTAGGAGGCAAACGAATCGGGTCAACTGCTGTTGACGGCAAGAGTAGCGGAACGGAACAAGTTCTGAAATGGCCAGCCGCTGGCCAGGTGAAAGCGGATGCAGCGGGCGGTGTGGCGTCGCGGGCGCCGATTTTGAAGAGCTGGGCGCGCAAGGTTTCGATCTGGGCCGATTGCCAAGGCTGGGGCAACTGCAGACGAAAGAAGTTGACCAGGTTGTAAGCGGCGGCGTGCAGGAGCACGCGGAAGGCATTGGCCAGAAAGCGGTGACAGCTCAAGCGGTCGGCGCAGAAGCCGTTCTTGAACTCCTCGATGCGGTTCTCGCACTCGCCGCGATCGTTGTAGAAAGCGAAGACTTGGGAGGCAGGTCCGGCGCAGTTGGTAACGAGGAAGCGCAGGTTGGTTCCGGCGGCGGAGTGTTCGGCCTTGTAGCAGATGCGGCGCTGGCGCGGCCAGCTGCGGGCGCGGTGGCGGAAGCTGGAGAAGCTGCGCTGCGGGAGTTGGGTACGGCGATAGCTGCGTTTTAACCGCTTCTGCCGCGGCTCGGCACGACGCTTGAAAACGCAGTTGGCGGGGATGCCGAAGGTGTACTGGAGAGCGAAGAACTCGCAGAACTGGTAGAGCAAGGGCAGAGCGAAGCCGGCATCGCCGCGCAGTTTGATTTTCACCCCGGGGAAGGCGGCCTGCAGACGCGGCACCAGACGCAGCAGCATGGGCACGATGCGGGCATGACTGGAGGCGTTTCCCGGCCGTAGCCGCGCTGCCAGCAGGCATCCGCTGTGGCGTTCAAAGATCAGCATGGGGTGATACATATGCTGGCCGTAGGCGCCGTTGAAGAAGCTGAGCTGCTGCTGGCCGTGCGTGGGATCGTCGGTGGAATCGAGATCGAGCAGGATCTCGCCGCGCTGGCGAACCGGGTCGCCACAGAGACGGATGAACTGCTGGCACAGCAAGTCGTTGGCGTGCACCAGGTCGCGGGAGGACGGCGCGTTCTCCCAGCGGCTGAGCGTGGGCTGGGAACCGAGAGGGTCGCCCAGTTTCTGATCGGCGACGATCTGCAACAGGGGATCGTGGCGCAAACGATCGGCATCGTTGGCGTCTTCGTATCCGGCCACGATCTGGTAGATGCGTTGCCGCAACAGAGCCAGCGAATCATGGCGCAGGCGGTCGGGTTGCCGCGGATCGCTGAGTTGCGCGGCCCAGTCGTGGGTCAGATGATGGCGCTGATCGAAGGCGCGCAGGGGCAGCAAACCGGCATCGCTGGTGATCTGGCCCCCGGAAAAATCGGCGCGGATGGGTTGATGACGGTAGAAGGAGAAGCACAGCTGTGGTAAAACACTTTGTATCAAGCGATGGATGCTCCGAAAGGGAATGCTGGGTCGGCGAAACCCAGTGTTCATCATCCTTTTAGAGCATCCTTTTCTTTTTAGCTAGAGACTTCGTGAATAATCCAGGCTAGGCCAAGCTCCGGTCTTTAATTCATTGGCAAAGTCAATTCTATGATGTCCGCCAGGTCTCGCGCATCAATGAATACATAAGCAACGTCATCATCATTGCCCGATTCTGGGCCGAGGAGACTTTCCATGCCCGACAAGAAGCTGAACGCAGAATGTCTTCGGCTCCAGGAAGCGCGCGAACAAGTTTCGCTCTGGAAAAAGTGGGGGCCCTACCTTAGCGAGCGGCAGTGGGGGACGGTACGCGAAGACTACAGCCTCGACGGCGACGCGTGGAACTATTTCAGCCACGACCAGGCCCGATCGCGGGCTTATCACTGGGGAGAGGATGGTCTCGCTGGCATCAGCGACGAAAAACAGCAGCTCTGCTTCAGCCTGGCCTTGTGGAACGGCAAGGACCCCATCCTCAAGGAACGTCTCTTCGGACTCACGAACAGCGAAAGTAACCACGGTGAGGACGTAAAGGAATACTACTTTTATATCGAAAGTACGCCAACGCATTCGTACATGAAGTACCTTTACAAGTATCCTCACGCGGCCTTTCCTTACGATGATCTAGTCGCAACGAGCCGCAGTCGCAGTCGTACGGAGCCGGAATACGAATTGCTTGATACCGGTGTGTTCGAAGGCGATCGTTACTTTGATGTATTCGTGGAGTATGCCAAAGATAGCGCGGAAGACATGCTGATTAAGATCAGCTATGCAACCGTGGACCAGACCCGGCCACGTTATACGTGCTGCCAACGCTGTGGTTTCGTAATACATGGGCATGGTGGCCTGAAACGGCCAAACCAACACTTAAAGGCCTCTCTGACAATGGCGCAGGGGTCATTCGAGCATCGCACCCACAGCTGGGAGAACGTTTCCTCTACTGCGAGGGCGACCCTCAACTCCTCTTCACCGAGAACGAAACGAACAACGAACGCCTCTTTGGGCGGGCGAACACCGCTCTCTACGTGAAGGATGGGATCAACGATTATGTCGTAAGCGGCAAACACAACGCTGTGAACCCGGAGCCTGCCGGAACCAAGGCGGCTGCCCTCTATCGAAGAACCGTGGGCAGCGGCGAGACTGCAACGATTCGACTGCGGCTCGACACCATGTCGCTTGCGAACATCGGGGATCGGTTCAAGTCCTTCGATCAAGTGATGGAGACTCGCAAAAACGAGTCGGACATTTTCTATCAAAGCATCACACCGGAGCATCTCAGCGAAGATGAAGGTTTGGTGATGCGTCAGGCGCTTTCAGGAATGCTGTGGAGCAAGCAGTATTTCGGCTTCGACCTGGACATGTGGCTCAAAGAGCATGAAGTGGATCCGACTCGGCCCGGCGTAGGGTCCGTGCGAAACATTGAATGGTTTCACATGGTGAATGAGCATGTCATCTCTATGCCCGACAAGTGGGAGTATCCCTGGTACGCAGCGTGGGACTTAGCATTTCATACTGTGGCGCTCTCCACAGTGGACGTGGACTTCGCCAAGGAACAACTCGATCTCATGCTCCAGGAGTTTTTCCTGCATCCCACAGGGCAGATTCCGGCTTACGAATGGAATTTCAGTGACGTCAACCCGCCCGTACACGCATGGGCGACGCTGTTCTTGTATCGCACCGAACAGGCTCTGCGAGGCAAAGGAGACATGGAGTTCCTCAAGCGCTCATTTGCGAAGCTAATGCTCAACTTTAGCTGGTGGGTGAACCGCAAGGACAGGTTCGGCAAGAACGTATTCGAAGGCGGTTTTCTTGGACTGGATAATATTGGCGTCTTCGACCGTAGCGCTCCGCTGCCGACGGGCGGGAACCTCGAGCAGGCGGACGGAACCTCGTGGGTATCACTCTTTTGCCAGAACATGCTCGAAATCAGTGTTGAACTAGCTGCCTCTGACTCGTTCTTTGAGGATATGGCCATCAAGTTTGCCGACCATTTTCTCTGATTGCCCACGCCATGAATAAGATGGGGCGAGACGGCATGTGGGACGAAGAGGACGGGTTTTATTATGATGTTCTGCGGCTTCCGGACGGCAGCGCAACTCGGCTCAAGGTGCGCTCCATGGTGGGTCTGTTACCTCTCTGTGCGACTGCCGTTGTAGAACCTTGGCAACGTGAGCGGGTACCGCGGGTGACGAACGTTCTGCAGGAACGTTTGCGGCGGATGCCCGAGTTGCGAGGTAGCATCCATCCCACTGGGCCCGGCCACTGGGGCTATGGGGAGCGCGGCATCATAGCGTTGGTGAATCCTCGAAGGCTACGCAGAATCCTGTCTCGCATGCTGGATGAGAACGAGTTCTTTAGTCCGTATGGCATCCGCGCGCTATCCCGCTATCATGCCGAACACCCCTACGTCTTCAATGTCAAAGGTCAGGACTACCGGGTGAATTATCTTCCTGCCGAGTCCGACACCGGCATGTTTGGGGGGAACTCCAACTGGCGCGGTCCGGTTTGGATGCCGGTCAATGCGCTGTTGATCCGTGCTCTGATGTCGTTCTATCTATACTACGGCGACGATTTCAAGATCGAATGCCCGACAGGATCGGGCAACCTCATGAACCTGTTTGAAGTGGCACGGGAGATTTCCAATCGGCTGGTTCGGATATTTCTACGCGATCAACACGGCCGGCGACCCGTCTACGGAGGCACCGAGAAATTCCAGACCGATCCTCTCTGGAAGGATTACATTCTGTTCTACGAATACTTCCACGAAGATAACGGCGCCGGCCTGGGCGCTAGTCACCAGACCGGATGGACGGGCAGTGTTGCCAAGCTGATCGAAATCTTCGGCAGGATCAGCCCGGAGCCCTTCCTTGCCGGCGGCAGGGAGTCTGCGTTTGGACAATCGGTGCCGGCGGTGAAGAAACAGGTAGCCTAATGGGGCGAGCCGATGACCAAGGAGCGACGAGCCCATATACCCATGAACTGTCGAATGCCCGCTAGTTCTGGATCTTCTTCTTTTCCGCTGCCAACTCCATGCCGCCCTCTTTGTTTGGGCCGTTTCGTTCAATCAGGGCCGCGAAGTCATCCGTCTTGAACGGATAGATCCGATCCGATTGCTGCCCCGCAGGGTTCACAGTCAGGTCCACACGCCGGTTGTATGCCAGGACGATGGTGGGCAACTTCTGTAATGCTTTCTGTCGCTCCTCATCCGTCAGATTGGCATCCTGCTGCAACAATTCCTTGACCTGATCTGCCGAGAGATTTTGCTCCTGGCCATAGGCTTGCGTTTCAATGCTTGTTTCGGGAATTCCCTGTTCAATCAAGTAACGCTTGGCCAGCTCCGCTCGGCGCTCCGAGAGAGGTTTGTTATAAGCTTCTGGCCCCCGCCGATCCGCATGACCGGAGAGTACAAGGTGGGCATCCGGCTTAACGGCAAGATACTTCGTAAATTCTTCAGCAATGCTCTTGAGCGTTTCCATTTCGCTGGGGAGCAACGCCGCCTCCGACTTGGTTGATCTCGGACGGTCCGTTGGGAAATAGACACTACGCATCGAAAGCCTAACTTCTGGTTGCTCAATCGACCCCACAATGTGCAGCGCGACCGTCTTAGTTTCGGCACCGCCACAGTCATTCGTCGCCTTCAATGTATAGTTGACAGTCTCATCGACGGGGCCCGGATCATTTTTTTGCGGCGCGATCTGCAAGGTGCGATTCCCGTTGGTGTCGACGGTGCCCAGAGGATCAATCGTCACCGCCGAGGCATTGCTGGCGGTCCAAGTCAACGCCGAACTGCTGTCTTCGACAACCTTGTCTCCCACACGCTTGTACCGGACCTCGGCGGGGGAAAGCTGCAGATTTGCCTGTACGGCGGTATTCAGATTTACCGTCACACTCGAGGTCGCAGTGCCCCCAGGGCCAACTGCCGTAAGATTGTAGGTCGTGGTTTGCTTAGGCTGGACCGACTGCTCTCCCGAAGGTGCTACCGGACCGACCGGGCTGACTACCACCTGTGGCGCGTCCGCAGTGGTCCACTTGAGCTGAGAGGCATCTCCGCAGTTGAGTTGCGTCACAGTTGCCGACAAGTCCGCAGCAGGCTTCGCGACAGCGACGGTTGCACTGGCATCTCCCGCCTTGAAGCGCGGGATTGCGCTAAGTTTCTCGCCCCGCGGCCAAGGCACAGTTTTGCGGACACCTTTCGGAACACTGATCACAACTCGCTGATTGACAGGAACGTCAACCGAGCCTGACCAGGCAGTCTGGTCTCCCCCCAGAATTGACACTTGATAGGTGCCGGGTGGGACCACGAGTGTTTGCTTCCACCACGTCTCGTTGTCGAACTCGTCGCCGTGGCCGACGAAAAAGTCGGGCGTCTTGCCGTTCAGGAGCACCGCTTCTCGGTCGGCACCCTCAATTGTCATGGCACCGAAGGGTCCAGACACGTTCGCGCCGACGGCATCGAGCTTCACTTCGAGGTCTGTCGACTTGCCGGCCGTGATGGTAACGGTTCTGGTGACCGGCTGATAGCCATAGTTGACTATTTCAATTTTATGGTCACCGGCGCTGAGCTTCAGAGAGTGGTGTTTGCTCGCTTCGCTGATGGCTCGATCATCAACAAAGAGGTATGCCTGTTTTGGGGTAACGCGGATGTTGAGCTTGCCATCCTGCGCTAAGGCTGCTGCTCCAGCAAGCAGGCTGAGCAGAACTGCAGATAGAGTCAGACGGGACACGTGGCCTTTCGATCGCATATTGATCCCCTTCCTGAAATTTCCGAGACGGCGGTTTCGCCGACAAACTAGTTCCCAAACTCTTTCTGCCATGCGCCAGGGTTTCTTGACGCAGTCATCGGTCTTCTGGTGTGCTCACCTGCGAGACACAGAGAAATTGGCGGGGATGCCACCCATCCTCGAACCACGCTTTCCCTATGAACTGCTCAACACGTTTTGGAACGCAGGCAGACTTCCGAATCGATCGAATTGTGCAGCGTCCCACCTCTTACGCAGTGGCTCTTCCTTTGAACAAGCGATAAATCCCCAGAATCAACACGGCACCGAGGACCGACATAATGAAACCGGCAGATTCTCCGGGCTTGTACCAGCCGACCAGCTGTCCCAAAAACGTGGCTCCGATGGAGCCAGCAATCCCAATGATGATGGTGATCAGCATGCCGCCCGGATCTTTGCCTGGCATGACCAGCTTCGCCAACGCTCCAACGATTAGCCCGATCAGTATTTCCCATATCAGCGCGAACATTGCCGCCTCCTTCTGCCATTTCGGTGCAGCACACGAACGTCGACGCTCCGGTGGATCCACAGCTCGGCGCCCCGACCTTCTTATCGCGTTTGCGAAATCAGGCAGCTTTTTGCCGCTCGGCTACCTTGGCCAACGCGATGGACAGAGCGGCACCGCCCAGAGTTTTCACCAGCGTCGTGTGCTGGGCGTAAAATGCGCTCGCCCTATCAACAATCGAGGGATCTGCCTTCTCCGCGTGAGCCGCCATTTGCTGTACGAGTTCCGGAGAGATGTTCTGAGCTTGTTGGGGAGTAACCTGAGCACTTCCACCTCCTAGTAAGCTCGCTAATGCGCCGCCGCCGGCTAACCGGGCCAGAGCGCCTGGTCCAACCGCTGCGATCAGATGGTTCAAGATTCCGGCTTTCTGATCGCCATCGGACTGGCTGAACAGGCCGCTGACTAAATTGCCGAAAGCGGGGGTCTGGTCGGAGCGGAATGCGGCGGAGAGCCCATCTGCAATCGCACTCGGCGGTGCATTTTGTGCGACTTGATCGAAGTGCGCGGTGGCGTTCGCGGGATTTGGAGCCGCGTTGCCTGCGTATTGCTTCAAAATATTGCTGACTTGATCGAGTAACGTCATCGTGACCCTCCTGAGGCAGGTTCGCTGCCAGCTAGTCTTGCTTTTGGGACTTCCGACTCCGACTTGAGCCTGTCTTCGGGCTCCTAATATATAACCGCTACCCGAAACAAGAAATCGGCAGGTTGACGCTTCCAGAGCCGCCTCTAGGCCGCGGGAATTACTAGTTGTTGTCCCACTTTAATTTTGTCCGGATCCTCGATGTTGTTTGCCTTGACAATCTGAAGATACTTGTTCGCGTCTCCATAAAAGCGCTTGCTGATTTTGGACAGATTATCTCCCGCCTGCACCGTATAAGTTTGGGTGTCTTGGCGGAATTGAATGTCATGCTTCAGGTCTGCAAAAGTGGGATCAACGGCTTTAATTGCATCCCAGATGCGATTCTTGCTTGCCTCTGACACTGCGGTGGCCTTCAAGAAAAGCTGGTTGCCATCAAGGTTCAGGTTCTGCAACTGCGCGCCTTCCTTCTGGATCGTGTCCAAAACGGGCTGGTATTTCTGCTTTAGCTGCTCGAACAGATCTGGCATCGCGACCTCCTCTGGATTTCCTGTTTGCCTTGCTCCAACTCTCCGGCGAGTCGTTGAGTTCGTTTCGACCATCTCATCGGGCCACTTGCCCGCCTGAGATTCGCGTGTGTCACGTGCACAAAGATCCGCTATGTCCCCAAACAATGCGGCTGCCAAGAGTTCCAGACTGCAAGAGCGCCGACTCTACCGCCTAACTCTTTGCTCTCGATGGTACGTTTTAGGTATTCCGGAAGGTACTGGCAAAACTAATAGAGCTGCCCGGAAGGACCGGTTCACAAGCCTCCTTCTAGATGAGGATGTTTTCTCATCATTTTTGCCTTCCATCCAGTGGGCATCCGCCGGCCTTCGGAGACTTGCTTTCGCTTGACTCACCGGACGAGTGCCTTCGAGACCTGCAACTTACACTTCACCTCAGATAACATTCCCTTGAGCTCCGCTTGTGACTCTGCGCCAATCTATGAGCAATCGATCCACCGCTCAATCAACGCCCGTTGCCATTGCAACTCCGCCAACTGTGCGAAAACATTGGCGGGCTGGCCGGATGTTTCGAGGGCCAAGAGCTTTTCGATGATCCCGGTCGGGACTGGTGGACCAGACATAACGGGGGCCGCTCGCAGACCACGGTCGGAACATACTCTGGATGCTCGACTCCTGGGCGGCTTGCTCATTGTTTTGCAGCATAGGGTCTGACCTTCTGGGATGAAACTCGGAGAATCACTAAGCGAGGACCCCGAATAATTACGCATGGAGGTCCGCACTTAGTTTTCGATTCCAGAGACGGCGGATTAGGTTCGCCGTGCCGAGCCTCCAACGGAGAGCTTTTGCCACCGGTGCAGACAGACCGGCTTTCGACACCGAAAGCGGTGGAGATCGCACCTAACTCGGACTATACTGTGCCCCGCCTACTCTGTGTTTTCCGCCCTTTAGTGTTTTAGCCAGCAATGTGTCGATCTGGTCCGCGCTGGCACGGATCCCTGTGGGAGACTGTTAGTTCTGCTAGGCGCCCCACATCCTGCAAGTTTTGACAGTTTGAACCTCGCTCTTCTGTCAGTAGTAATATCCCCGGTTCTAGAGTCAAATGTTCACACTCGCGGCGACCGCGCCCGCGAGACGAGGCTCACCAACCATGGCATCTCTCATCCGCAAACCCACTGTTGTACTAGCCGATGATCACAGACCCATCTTGACCGTAGCGTCGATGCTATTGGGGGGCGAATGCGAGGTTGTCGCAACTGTGGATGACGGCGTCAAGGCCCTGCGTGCCGTCGCCCACTTGAAACCGGACGTCGTAGTTCTCGATATTGGGATGCCCGGCACGGATGGCATCCAGACTGCGCACCTAATCAAAGATCTCGGTCTTGCTCCGAAGTTGGTCTTTCTCACGGTACAGCAGGACGCCGACTGCGTTGAAGCTGCTACCAGCATGGGTGCCAGCTATGTTTTGAAGGCTCGGATGTACTCCGACTTGTTAACGGCTGTGGAGGAATCACTCGCTGGACGATCATTTTTCTCGATCCCGCTCCGTTCAAGCAGGTCCCCGAAGCCTATTTAGACTTCCCCTTCCGTCTACTTCTGGCGAAACGTCGATTTCGGGTATTCAATTCACTTAGTGCAAACCAGCCCGCTGTAGTTGTACACTGTGGCACAAAGCAGCGGGGTAACGCTGTCTGCTATGTTGTAGACAGCACGTGTCCGGAGCCGCCTAACGCTGTAATTCAATTCAGTCATGTGCATTCTGTTGTGCGCTGCACTCGTTGCATCTTCTGTGCTTTCCGTGAGCGCGATAAGCCCGTTTGGACCGAGCCTCCTCGCGACAACTTACCAGATAGCCATTGCGCCATATATCGGAGTGCAGATTTCTACTTTCCCGCTGCATGCTCGTAACGCCTCGATAGTTATCGAACCCTCCTTGTGGAAGCTGCACCCGTACTATGCGTTCGCCGCAATCATCTTTCTCCTGACCGAAGCGGCGCTGATCGGTATCCTGTTGGTTGAAAGCAAGGGGCGCAGAGCGGCACAAGCCTCGATCGCAAGACGCTTTGCACTTGAGCGCGTAGTATCAGAGCTTTCGACAACCCTCGCGGATTGCCCACCTGAAAACATTGACGCAGAAGTCGCCCGAGGGTTGAATCTGATCTTGGAGGCCGAAGCGGCGGATCGAGTCTGTTGGTATGCAATTCCCACGGGCGGAACTACCGTGCAAAGAATCAGTTCGGCCCATCGGCCAGGTGTCGCTACCGGGCCCGCCCGTTTCCAGGCAGAGGATGTACCCTGGATTGCCGAACAGCTATCCCGCTCGGAACCAGTTGCCATCGGCGACCCCAGCGAACTTCCGCCCGAGGCCGTTCACGACAAACGGTACCTCGATAAACTAAGTATCAAATCTATCGCGTTGGTACCCTCCAGTTCTGGTACGGCTGCGAGAGGATTGCTCATCCTGGCTCATCTATCCAAAAAACGGGATTGGCCGGGGGCGGTCATCAGCAGGATAGGTGTATTGGGCAATCTCTTCGGCACCTCCTTGTCTCGCAAGTGGGCACAAGACGCCAAACAGGCCAGCGAGCAGCGCTTCCAAGCCATTTTTGAGCAAGCTTCTCTGGGGATCGCGTTAGAGGATCTCGACGGCAGAATCTTATTCGCCAATCCCGCACTTTGCGCCATGATGGGATATGAACAAGCGGAACTGCAGCGGATGAGCTGTAGTCAATTTGCCAACGATGCAGACTCACGCGAAGATCGGAGGCTCTTTCAGAAACTGCGCGAGGGGTCGATTGACGGCTATCAGATCGAGAAGCGTTACGCGAAACCGGATGGTAAGGAAATGTGGGGCAACCTCCATGTTTCGAGGTTAAGAGCACTGCCAGGAGAACCTTCCCGAGTGATCGCGATGGTCGAGGATGTTACCGAGCGGAAAGCCGCCAATGCGCGATTAGAGCACATCCAGCTTGAGCTCCAGAAACTCACGGGACGCTTGATGCAAGCACAAGAGGAAGAACGGCAGCGTATCAGCGGCGAATTGCACGATGACATTGGGCAACGCCTGTCGCTGCTGGTGTTTGGACTCGAGCGCCTCCGAGATAGCTTTCCCTCCTCCGCAACCCAGCAGTCGGAACTGACACAACTGCGGGACCAGGCAGAGGAAATCACTAGCGACATTCACGAACTATCTCACGAGATCCATTCGACCAAACTGCAGCACCTGGGATTGAAAGCGGCTTTGAACGAATTGTGTCACAAGATTTCGGCGCAAAGGCCCATCGGAATCGATCTGGAGGTCCGTGATTCCGTTCCGCTGGGTCCTGAGGTCCAACTGTGTCTCTATCGAGTCGCACAAGAAGCATTGAATAATGTCCTGAAGCATAGCGGCTCCGGCAAAGTCACGGTGAGGCTGAGTCAAGACGCACAACGCGCCCGGCTCCAAATCGCGGACACCGGAGTAGGTTTTGACGCTTCCTTGGCAACGCCCGGTCTCGGATTAGCCGGCATGCGCGAAAGACTCCGTATCGCAGGAGGCGTGCTTTTTGTCAACTCCCTTCCCGGTCAAGGTACTGAAATCACTGCGGAGGTGCCTCTTGCGGAAAGCGCCGAGGTTGCCAAAGCTAGCTGACCTCTATACTAGGCAGCCCTCTCACTATCAGATCTGACAGTTTGCACTTTAGCCGCAGACTTCTAGCCTCCTCTTATCAAGAGACTTCTATGGCTACCCGTTGCAAGGGAGCAGCCATCGATGCTCTAGTCGGCGCCGGAACGGGAACTGCCGGCAGTATCGGCCTCGAGCCTCGGATGGCTGCTCCCTTCAGGTTGAAGGCGGTGCACTGGATGTTGGGCGTTCAAACACATCGACTGCTTCGCGCTCGTGGCCCCCGAATCAAAAACTCACTCACCACCGAGCGCACTTCCGCCTCGATGGTTCTTCACGAGTGATTCTGGTCGCCGGATAACCATGCAGGACCCGGAGCGTCTCCGCTGTTGGGGAATCCTGCTCTTCGTCTTTCTTTGGCCCGCTGTCGGGTCTTCTCAGCTCCCGGCGATTCCGGGCATCTCCGCGCCAACTACCCAAGCTCCATCTCAACCGAAGGATCCGCTGCGACGAGAAACGCCACAGAGCGCGATCCTGCGCTTCGTCAGGGCCGCACACCGCAGCGACTACGACACCGCCGCTAGATACCTCGAACTGCCAACGCTCAGGCAAAGGCAAGAGGGGCCCGAACTTGCGCGAAAGCTTCTCACCTTGATGGACACCAGTCTCGTGGGATCCGTCGCTACGCTCAGTCAGTCCCCTGAGGGCTTCCTCGACGATTCGCCTGATCCGAATGTCGAAGTCGCCGGCCGTCTTGTGGTCCAGGACAAGCAAATTCCATTCCTCCTGGTGCGAGTCGTCGAGAAAGACGCCGGCCCCATTTGGCTCGTGTCGAAGCAGACGCTGGAGCAAGTTCCCGGGCTCTACGAGCTGGCGGATGCGCCTGTTCTCGATCAATATTTTCCGGCCTTCCTCGCGGACTACGGCGTGATGGGGATTTCGGCGGGGCGATGAATCGCATGGCTCCTGTCCATTCCGTTGGCGCTTGCGATCGGCGGAGGACTTACCTGGCTCATGCACTGGATTCTCCGGACGGTGAAGCACCGCAGTGTACTGCGATGGAGCGGCATTGATAAGCCGATCACTTTCATCGTGGCCATTTTGTTCCATGGCGTTCTCGTCTTTCTGATCGGGATACCTCTCTACTACAGGGTTTATTACTTTCGTAGCTTAGGCATCTTGCTAGTGGTGTGCCTAGCCTGGTTCGGCACAAGAATTTTGGACAAGGCACATACCTCTTCCGCTCGTCGGATGAGCGGAAAAGAGGCGCAGTCTTTCCTGCAACTTGGCTATCACCTCTTCAATGTCGGCCTGATCGTCGGCGCCGGCCTGTGCATTCTAGGCATCCTAGGCTTTAATACCAAAACCATGCTGGCTGGTCTCGGTATCGGCGGTATCGCGATCGCTCTGGCGGCTCAAAAGACACTTGAAAACCTTTTGGGCGGGATCACGCTGGTGATGGACAATGCCATCTATATCGGTGACGATTGCATCATTTCCGGCCGGAACGTGACCATCCGGAACATCGGCTTGCGCTCCACCGCTGCCACCACGCGCGAAGGTACCGACATCCGGTTCCCGAATGGGATGCTCGTACAAAGCAGTATCGAGAACTTGTCGCGGCGGAATAAATTCCTGATTCTTACTAGCTTGGCTTTTAGCCGTGAGTGCTCGTTGGATCAGTTGCAGTGCGTGATCGAGAAAGTGCGTGAAATCTTGTACTCCCACCCTCGTGTGGAGCAGCTGTCAGCCAGATTTCGACTCGCAGGAATTGACGGAGCAGGCTATCAAGTCGAACTTTTTGCCTATATCTTAAGCCGTGATGCAGCTGATTTTGCTGCGATCCAGGAAGACATTCTCTTTCGCATCACAAGGATAGTGGAGGCGGCGGGGGCAGCGTGGGCCGTCCCGGTCCGACTCAACTACGCGTCAACAAATCAAATCGTGAATGAAGACAAGGCTGCCGAGGCCCAACGAACGGTCCAGAAATGGCAAGACAAGAACGAGAATCCCTTCCCAAACTTCTCAGCCGACCGCATCGCCGAACTGCGGGGAACTCTTCCTTATCCGTCGAACGGCACCCCTTCTGCCGTGCAGACGCCAAACGAGGAGCCATTCGAGGAAGAAGTCTAACCTCTTGGACTGGCTGGTGTTTGCGTCATAGCCGGGCTTTCAAGACCTTAAGATTACGGCTTGGATCGCGGCTCGACGGTGCGCGGTCAAGCTCGGTGGCCTCAACGGAATTTGTAACCGTGTTACCCCAATGGAAAGGGACCGATGGTATGCTTTCAGGGCGAACTTTCGCATACGGATCGAAGGTGGACCGAAATCCGCGTACGCCTGCCATGAACGAAACTCGATGGAGTCTGATCCAATGAGCGCCCCGGAGGCGCAGGGTAGGTTGCCGGCCCTGGGCCAGCCCGTAGCGGCGCCGCTTAGCCGCGCCGCGATCTTTCTGGTCGCGACGATCAAGCCAGGCTCGGACAATCGAGCCACGGTGCGCTCGTTCTGCGGAGACCTTGCCGCGTTGGTGCGCGCCGTGGAATTTCGCAACATGGAAGCAGAACTTTCTTGCGTCATGGGGATTGGGTCGGATGCATGGGGCAACCTCTTCGGGTCGCCCCGGCCGGCGGAACTTCATCCCTTCCGTGAGATTCGCGCCGGAGAGCGCCTGGCGGTGGCCACTCCTGGCGACCTGCTGTTCCACATCCGCGCTAAACACATTGACCTATGTTTCGAGCTGGCTACACAAGTTATGGCACGCATCGGAAATGCCGTGTCCGCTGCCGATGAAGTGCAGGGCTTCCGCTATTTCGACGATCGAGATCTCCTCGGTTTTGTCGACGGAACCGAGAATCCCAGGGGCACAGCGGCGGCCGACGCCGTGCTCATCGGCGCTGAGGACCCCAGTTTTGCCGGCGGCAGCTACGTGATCGTTCAGAAATACCTCCACGATCTTAACGCTTGGAATGCACTCTCCACGGAAGTGCAGGAACGCATCATCGGCCGCAGCAAGCTCTCCGACATCGAATTGGACGATTCGGTCAAACCAACTTCAGCGCACAGCGCGCTCACTACCATCGTTGAGGATGGAAAAGAGATCAAGATACTTCGCGACAACATGCCGTTCGGCCGGCCCTCGCACGGTGAATTTGGCACTTATTTCATCGGCTACAGCCGTTCGCCCCGCACGATCGAGCAGATGATCGAGAACATGTTCATTGGCCGTCCGCCGGGTAACTATGATCGGCTGCTGGACTTCAGCCGTGCCGTCACCGGAAATTTGTTCTTCGTGCCCTCCGCAACGTTTCTAGAGGACTTGACCGAACCTCAGGGCAACGACAATCAGTCTTCGCATGCGGAATCCTCCCCAGTACCAACAGTAGCCGGACCGATCTCATCCGCCCCGTCCGTGCGCGACGGTTCGCTCGGCATCGGTTCTCTCAAAGGAGACATACACCATGAATAATCTCCACCGTGAACTTGCCCCCATTTCTGATTCGGCATGGGCCCAGATTGAAGAGGAAACCTCGCGCACGCTCAAGCGCTACCTCGCCGGACGACGTGTCGTAGACGTCAAGGGTCCGGTCGGCGCGGGCCTCTCTGCCGTCGGCACCGGGCACCTGCGGACAATCGCCGCTCCAGCGAAAGGCATCGTCGCCAGCCAGCGCGAAGTAAAGGCGCTGGTCGAGTTACGTATTCCATTCGAACTGGATCGCCAAGCGATCGACGACGTCGACCGGGGCGCAAATGATTCGGACTGGCAAGCGGCGAAGGACGCCGCGCGACAAATCGCTTTTGCCGAGGACGGCGCCATGTTTGACGGTTACGCGGCAGGTGGTATTGGGGGCATCCGCCAGGGAACCAGCAATCCGATCATGACGCTCCCCGCCGACGTACGCCAATACCCGGAAGCCATCGCTCAGGCCTTGAGCCAGTTGCGTCTCGTGGGTGTTAACGGCCCCTACTCCGTGCTGCTCGGTGCCGATGCGTACACCGCGCTCGCCGAGACCAGCGATCACGGATACCCTGTGTTGGAGCATGTCAAACGGCTGGTCAATGATCAGATCATCTGGGCCCCAGCCATTATCGGGGCTTTCGTTCTGACCACTCGTGGCGGCGACTTCGAGCTTCATATTGGCCAGGACGTCTCCATCGGATATCTCAGTCACACCGATGCCGCCGTCCGCTTGTATTTGCAGGAGACATTCACTTTTCTCCCGCTCACCAGCGAAGCTGCGGTCGCGCTGGCTTCTCCGGCGAAGGCAAAGAAAAGTTGATGCCGGGCGCGGATTATCCTACGGCTCTCGCCAGACAGAATAGTTCCTGCAGCAACGGGCTCTACCTGCCTCACCTTGGAAATAAGTAATACAAGCGGCCAACTGAGTAAGTGCGCGCCCCGGTCGAATTCGATGCGTATGGGAACTTGGAAGACTGATCCCGAGAAATTCTAGCTTCTCCAAAAAAGGAACCCGTGCCGCATGAATGCCTTCGCAAAAGACCTGAGCTATGCCGTTCGGATGTTAGCCAAGGGACCCGGCTTTACCCTAGCGGCAATCTTGTCTCTGGCGATCGGGATTGGAGCTAATACATCGATCTTCAGCATCATTAATGCACTCTTGCTTCGGCCTCTGCCCTATCAGGATGCGGACCGACTGGCGATCGTCTGGAATCGGTCGCCCGGTCTGAACATCACTGAAGATTGGTTCTCCACCGCCCAATATTTTGACATCAAGAATGGGCATCACGGTTTTGAACAGGTGGCGATCGCCATCGGCGGCAACTACAATCTCACCGGTCACGGAGCACCGGAACGGGTCGGCACGATTCGTGTCTCCTCAAACCTCCTGCCTATGCTCGGCCAATCATCGGCTTTCGGCCGGACTTTCACCGCCGACGAGGATTCGCCGGGCAAGCCTGCTACGGCCATGCTCAGTTATGGCATGTGGGTTCGCCACTACGGTGCCAATCCACACATGATTGGCCAATCGGTTATCTTGAACGGAATCCCTTACGAAGTGGTCGGCATCATGCCCTATAGTTTTTCCCTGCCAAGAGAGGTGCTGCCGACCCTCGATGGAGCGGAGCAAGCGGATATTCTCCTTCCTCTGCCGCTCCCGTCCGATGCGGCTCAGAACCGCGACCACGAAGATTACAACATCATGGGCAAGCTCAAGCGGGGCGTGTCGGTCGCGCAGGCGCAGGCTGAAATGGATACGATCACGGCACGCCTGCGGCATGATTATCCTCAAGTCTATCCACCCAACGGCGGATTGACCTTCGGCATTGTGCCGCTGCTTGAGCAGGTGGTCGGTGATGTTCGCCCAACCCTATTCGTTTTATTGGGAGCAGTCGGATTCGTGCTGCTGATTTCCTGCGCGAACGTGGCCAATCTTCTTCTGGCGCGAGCGGTCGCGCGGCAGAAGGAAATCGCCGTTCGTACTGCGATCGGTGCGACCCGCTTCAGAATTGTGCGCCAACTCCTGACCGAGAGCGTTTTGCTCTCTTTTGCCGGAGGCGCGTTGGGCGTGTTGTTTGCATTCTGGAGCATGCATTGGATTCACGTTCTTGGTCCGAAGAGTGTTCCTCGCATCAACGATATCGGGATCGATCGGGCTGCTCTTTTCTTCACGTTTCTGGTTTCGCTGTTTTCCGGAATCCTCTTTGGTATGGCACCGGCAGTGAGGATCTCGCGGTTGGATTTAAGCGCCACGCTAAAGGATGCGAGCCGAGGTTCCGCAGGCACCAGCGCAGTATGGGGGCGCGGTAACAGTTTGCGCAGGCTGCTTGTGATTGCCGAGCTTGCGCTTTGCGTGATGTTGCTCATCGGCGCGGGCCTGCTGATCCGCAGCTTCGCGCATTTGCAAACTGTGTCTTCAGGTTTCAATGCGAAGAACGTTCTAACTCTCGAACTGACCCTCAACGGTCCGAAGTACAAAGACCCGCAGATAGTTCTAGCTGCGTACAGGGATCTTTGGAATCGGCTGAAAGGATTGCCGGGGGTAAAGGCATCCGGGGCGGTCTCTGCTCTTCCGCTCAGTCAGATGTTTGCCTGGGGACCGATCACGGTGGAAGGTCGCGTGCCTCCTCCGGGCGAAAATTTCATTAATGCAGATCAGCGCATAGCCGGTGGCGGCTACTTCGCCGCGATGGAGATCCCCTTGCTGGCAGGCAGGTTGTTCAATGACCACGATACTGCGACGAGCCCTAAGGTTCTAATCGTTGACGAGTACATGGCCAGGCAGTTGTGGCCGAACCAGGATCCCATCGGAAAGCGCATCCATTTCGGAGGCGTCGCAGACCTCGTTACCGACAAGAACCCGTGGGAGACTGTCGTCGGCGTGGTGGGGCGCGTGAAACAATACACGCTGGATTCCGACTCGCGCATCGCTCTGTATCTTCCCCAAACCCAATATCCTGTGCGCGCGATGAACGTGGTTCTGCGTACTGACGGTGATCCTTCAGGCTTTGCTTCTGTCGTCAAGCGGCAGATTCAGGCGCTGGATAGCGATCTGCCTCTCTACAACGTGCGCACCATGGAAGAGCGCGTGGAGGAGTCGTTGGCCCGACGTCGGTTCTCGATGCTCCTGCTCGTGGTATTCGCCTGCGTGGCCCTTGTTCTCGCCACGATCGGTACGTACGGAGTCATGACCTATCTGGTGAATCAAGGGACGCGCGAGATCGGAATCCGGATTGCGTTGGGTGCTACGCAGCGCGGTATCGTCCGTCTGGTTGTCTGGAAAGGAATGGCCTTGGCTTTCTGTGGCGTGGCCTCCGGTTTGGTGGGAGCGTTCGCACTTTCCCGTCTCATGCGGAGTCTTCTGTTCGGGGTGAGGCCGGATGATCCGCTCACATTTGTCGTGATTTCCTTGATATTGACCGTCGTCACTTTCCTTGCGAGCTATATTCCCGCTCACCGTGCCGCACAGGTTGATCCCATGGTGTCGCTGCGATACGAATAAGCGTGTTCGCTCCGCATTCGAATCTGTGACGCCTCTTGCATGACATGGTTCGATTGGCGACTTATTGCAAGCACACCTACTAAGTGTCATGTCATTTGATCCCTCTTCCAGCATTGAGTGCATTCGAAATCCCGAATCCTACCTTGATCGGGGCGAATGGGAATGAGAACCAGTTGGGGACGAACCGGAACTCAGGCAAGCGCAGGCACGAAGAGATACTTGCTGTTATATTTGGCAGTACTGAGTTCGATTCGCGATCTAACGGACGGTTTCGATTATCGGGGCAGTAATGGACCAGTCTCAGTTTCGCATAGTGCGATAGCTTCTCGGTCGCGTACGCTATGCCGCCGAGCCGACCTGCGGACCGCACCCAACATTTCGGCCAAACCCTACGCCTGCTTGGAGCCTGCACCGATGGCCTAAGGGCTCCGTTGCTGCGAACCGGGATCGGAATCTACAAATGGGGTCGCAGAGACCTGATCAAGATTGGGGTTTTCTCGATGAAAAAGCTTCTACCGCTAGTCTTCGTACATGTCGCCGCACTGGCTGTCTTCACGCAAGTCACTCCTAATCTCAGACTGAACACCCCCGCTCCAGGAATGCAACCCGATTCATGGGGAGCGCTGTTCAACAAGAACATGTCCATTTTAGACGCCGCGGTTGGGTCGGTTAAATACGTCGGCGAAGGGATTACGCAATGGGGAACCGGAGACGTCGGCTCGCAAATCAATAATGCAATCACGGCGTTTCCGAAAACTGGTGGAAGGGTGCATGTACAATCCCGCTCAACCTGCTATGAGATGTCCACACCTGTAGTACTGACGACGCCCATTGTTATCGAAGGCGATCCGGGCGGGGCTACCTGTTTGCACTGGGCGCGGACGAGCGGACAGGCCATTACCTTGAATTGGGGCGGTGGATCACCTCACATTTTCTATGGCGCGGGAGTGCGCGATCTAACTCTGACCGGCCCCTGTGCAACTACCGCTTGCGTCGGCGTCACGTCTTTAGGAATCTCCATTACGGCGGAGGGAGCTTTTCTCCAGAATGTTAACGTAGGAAGTTCGGGGGCCGGATTCCAGACGGGCATCCAGTTCGGCTCAACGGGCTTCTTGGCAACCATCGTCAACGCCCGTTTGTATTACAACAATCTTGGCGTCGGACAGCTGGCGTCGGCGAACGGGGAAGGTAACCATTTTTTCGGTGGATCGATATCCGCCGACGCCGCGGCTCTCACGCTAAAAGGCAACGGTGATTTCTATTTCAGCGGCGTGGATTTTGACGACAATACCAATACAAATGCCATCAATATAACCGGAACCCAGGGCATTACCGTCGGCTTTACGGACTGCCACTGGGAGAACCCTTCGCGGGGACCCGCTACGTACTTCAACATCACTGCTCCCGCCTTCGTTTATCTGAGAGGCGGCGTACTCAACGACGACCGTCGCTCGGGCACCAATCCCGGATTCATCGCCGTCGACGGGGGCAACTATATCAACGTGGAAGGCACAGTCCTTTACAGCGCTGGTATTACGGTCACGCAAGTTGTCTCTATCGCTGCCCTTAAAACGCTCTACATCAAAACGCTGAACCTCGTTCCCACAAGAATCCCGGCTGACTTCACATCCGGGTTCACAGGCAACCTGGTGGATTTGTACATGTCCGCCGGTGGAACCTTGTCGGGGTCTTATTTCTCCAATGGCAATAACATTGGCATCACATGGCAGGGCAATCAGGGTGCGATTCTTACGTCGGGTAACGTTACCTTGGGTAAGGGCTGGGGAACCAGCGCATCTGTTACAGCTCCGTCGGGCTTCTCCAATACATTCCAGTTCACCATCAACTCAGGCTCAGCCTCGTTCACTGCCGCGCCTACGGTTACCGTTACACTGCCGAATGTTCTCGTTAAGGGCGCGCGCGGATCCGTCGGCGTCTGCACACTTGATGTTCACGGAATCACCGGATCCGGAGGGCTGATTCTTCTTAATGAGACCACGCCGTCCCTCACAGCTCCCGTATTCACCCCTTCCACTTCAACTGGTTCTGCATTTACTCCAGCGGCCGGCGAGACTTACACGGTTGTCGGACGATGCGGTCCTTAATTCCTTTCGCTACTTGAGAAGATATTATGGTCAGCAGTTCTTGGCATCGTGAAGTAGAGGTCTGGGTTGGATGGCAGGTTGCCGATCGCATTGCATCCATTTTGAGGTCGCGGTATGGTTTTCGGTCTCGCCTGTCGTTGAGAATAAATGGTTGGAGTCGTCCCGCCGGGACTTGAACCCGTGCTGCCGCTGTGAAAGGACTTGCTTTGCACGTAAGTCATTGAAACCACGCAACACGGATGGCCACGATAGCGGTTTCAGTGCGGTTGGGCGCTAGTTCGTGGATCATAGATGGAGCAAGAAATTCTCATCTAAATCGACGTCCGTCGTCAGACGTCGTGCGCAAGCCTCGGAACGACTTCAAAGTGGGGCTTGAACATCGAACACCCGTGTCGGCGTGAGCTGCAGCCTCCCTCCGGCCCGCGTCCATCTCTCTCCGTCCCTCAACATCCTGGTTAGCAAAACGTGAGTTGGATGGATGAAGGACTGCCGAATCGTTAGGCGCGTTTGATGCGGCGTGGGCGCATGGGAATCACTGTGCAGGGTTGCCCGCTACCGTTGACGCTGGCGCCGCAGACTTCAACTGGTCCAGCGCAGTTAGCACGGCTTGCCACCGGCCATGGTCCCTTTTGGTTGCGATCGCAGCCGAGGGGTCTGAATAAAACTGCAAGACGTTCTCGCGCAGTTCCGGCGACGTCAGATCGAACTTGCGGTCGGCCAGTTGGGTCAGCAACTTCGCATAGGCTTCGTCGGTGAGCGTATATTCGGCGGCTCTGGTCGGTTGTCCGCTATCAAGATCGGTGTTGGGGAGCACAAGATTGTCGTGGCGCACTTCCTCGAGAAAGGCGCGGTATTCATCGACGGTCAAGTTGATGCTCTTGAAATACAAGTCCTCGGTCTGAGGAGTTGGGTTCTTGAACCCTAATCCTTTGAAGGGGCCCACACGCGGCATGTATCGAAGGAGTGTCGACATGACGCGGGTACCCACGCCCGGCTTTTTGTAGTCTTTTCCCCACTGTTTTTCGTAATCGGAGCGCGACAGACGGTACAGGAACTTCTGCTTGGCAAAATCCGGCGTCTCATGCATCAGTTCTTTCTTATGAGTTTGCAGAGCGACCTCGGTCATCTCCGGAATCATGTGGGCGACCGCGTAACGGTAGGAACCTACTGCCATACCTTCGTGACTCAGCACATCTTTCAGTTGCATTCCGTAGACGACGGGAAAGACGCGTTCCAAAAGAGGTTTGGAAACCTCGAATCCGATGAAATCGTGGTATTGCTGTGAAGCGTAGCGGTTTTTCGCGACCTGCACCGTGTCGAAACCGAATTCTGTTTTCAAGTGCGCGGTTTTATCCTGGGCATAGCGGACTGACTTGCCATACTTCGCACGGAGCTTGGGGAATTCGATTGCCACGGATTGGTTGACCGCCGGATGCCCCGCAATATCGGCTGCATAATGCGACAAGGCTCCGAGGGCGAACGCATACTCATCGACATCCTGGCTTTCCAGCAGCAACTCGCGAACGAAGTCTCCGCTACGGACGTAGTGCACCAGATCGCTGAACTCCCTGCTGCCAAACGGGTAGTAGCCCAGATCTTGGATGACTGCGCCTCCGTAGGCGTAGGCATGCGCTTCTTTGAGTTGCTCCGCCGACAGTCCAGGGAAGCGCTTGAGGATCAGGGGCTGGATTTCATCGCTCCAGAGCAGGTCGACGATCTCCTCGTGCGTGAGAACGGAGTACGCCGACGAGGCGCCGTGGCACATCAGCGCGACCAGAACAACCGCCAGCGTTCGGATAGAAAGCAGGCGCCAATTCCTGGACATGGCACCTGCCGATATTGGTCCGCAGTGCATGGATCAAATCCGACCGAGAACCAGGAGAATGACAACAATGCAAAGGATCAGGCAGAGACCGCCGCTTGGGGCGTAACCCCAATCTCGACTATGCGACCAGCGTGGTAGCGCTCCAAGAAGTGCCAGGATAAGAATCACGATCAAAATGGTTCCAAGCATGTGTTGCTCCTTTTCCTCTGATGGCGAAGGCGCGAGACAGCCCTCGCCAATTCGTTGACGGTGTTGCCGAGCTATAGCGTGACGCTGAGTACAATGTTCACGCCAGGATAGTTCGCATTGCACAGGTAGTACACGCCATTGATTTCCATCACATACACGTCTTGCGTGTAAAGCCAATTGCTGGGCCACGAGCCCTGAAATCCGAACCAATAGCCACCGTATTGGAAGCGGCGGTTACGGTAATCGCTTTGGGTGACCCGGAACCGGTGTTCGTTTCCGAAGTTGGCCTTGTAACGGTCTTCCGGAATGCGGCCGCCATCGTTGCTGGCGTGCTGCTCCTGTTTAACGGACTTCGACTGTTTTGAATGCTCTTGCTCCTGTACGTTCTTCTCGTTTTGCTTGGCGTTCTCTTGTTGCTTGGTGTTCTTCTCTTCCTGAGCCGCGTTTTTCTCTTCTTGCTGATTGTTCTTCATCTGCTGCTGTGCGTTCTTCTCTTCTTGCTGGTTATTCTTGTTCTCTGGCTTCGCGCTTTTTTCTTCTTGCGTTGCGGGTTTCTCTGGCTGTGCTTTCTTCTCGTCCTGGGTAGGCTTGGCTTTGCTTTCTTCTTGCTGATCGTGTTGCTCCTGCTGGGCAAATGCGCTTGCAGATGCTCCGAGAGCCAAGGACAGAACTGCGGTGCTAACGATTCCAACTAGTTTCATAGTGTTGCCTCCATTGTCGATCGTTCGGTACAAATGATTTAGCGCAAGCTTCCCGTGGTCGCGTTGACTGGGTTGCCGATCGCCTCGCCGGACACAAGAAGCTCAACTCTGCGATTCTGCTGCCGTCCCGCGGAGTTATCGTTAGAAGCTACCGGCAGAGTGTTGCCGAAGCCCTTGGACGAGACCGAACCGGTCGATACTCCCTCTTGCACCAGGTAGTCGCGCACCGATGCCGCACGATTTTCCGACAGCGTTTGATTCATAGCATCGCCGCCGACATTATCCGTATAGCCGCCGACTTCGATGTTGAGTCCGGGGTAGGCAAGCAGAATGCCGGCAACTTTCGCCAGTTTCTCGCGTGCTCCTGGTTTCAACGAATACTTTCCGGTGTCGAACAAAATATCCGACATGCTGACGATGAGTCCACGCGCGCTATCGCGAGTCTGCAAAATGGAATTCAGCTGCTCCGACAACTTCGCCCGCAACGCCGCCTTGTCAGCTTCCGCGTCCTGGACATTCTTCTGCGCCTTCAGCGTATCTGTGCGCGATTGGTCGGCATCCGCTTGAGCGGCTGAGAGTGCCGCAGCTGATGAGGCCTGATTCTGCGCCATGTCTGATTGGGCCCTTGCGGTCGCAGCTTGCGCATCAGCAGCATCGTTCCGCGCTTTCGCGGAATCAGCCTCCGCCTGAGCCTTGGCTGCTTGAGCCTTCGCTGTATCGGACTCCGCTTGCTCCTTGCTCCGCATCGCCTCATCGGCTTGTCCTTGCGTTCGCGCCTGGGCATCGGCTGATTCCTGACGCTCATTGGCCAACCGGACGTCATCCATTTTCTTGACGGCAATCGCGCGTGCGTCTTCGGCGGTTTGCACCGCTTCGCGAGACATCGCGATCAGCGGCTTTCGGTCGATGTGTTTGCTCGTTGCTTCACTATCGGCATTGTTCATCAACTGGACCGCGTGCTGGTAGCTGTCGCTGGCATACTGCTCGGCCCCCTCGGATTGAGCAATGCGCAGAGCGTTGCGCGCTTCAAAGAATTCCAATGGCAACTTGGCATTCAAGACCACCGGATCGAACTTGTAGCCGGTGGGAATGTATCCACCGCGCTCCATCAATTCGTACTTTGCATTTACCGCTTCAGTTGTCCCCTTGGTTTCTTCCCGAATCACGTTCTCCATAATCACCACATTGCTGGGCTGACGAACGGCGTAGTATGGCTCCGCAGTAACGATCAGCGCGAACGCTTGCAGATCGGTGGTCACGTTGAGTTTGCTGCGATGGTTGCCGCCGAGCAGGACTTCACCCAAATTGACGGCGCGCCCCTCTGGCGAAATCGCCCATAGAACGTACGTCAGATATTCATTGCCGAACGTCGTCGGCGTCTGGAGGTTGCCGAATTCCGCTTCGATCGCGATGGACCCGCGTTTGCTGTTGATCTCGGCAACGCCATTCGCCGAGGGCATCAGGTCGGTTCCGGCGAAATCCAGTTTTGAAGATCCGCTGCGATGTCGATAGTTGACGGCTTGCACGCTGCGACTGATGACGGTTACGCGGAACGTGGGCGTCGTATTCATGTGCTCGACGCCTCCAGTTGTCTGCGAATTGGTCTGAGCAAACGCGCTCAAACTGAGGGTGATTCCGACTGCCAACACAAGCTTCGTTTTCAAAATATCTCCTTGGGAGCAGGAACCTGCCCCCATCGAAATGGGTGGTCGTCTCGACGGTGATTGGTGCGATGTATCCTTCTCAGCCTGCGGTCGTGGTCAACTCTTTCCGATGCGAATGCCGGAAAGGGAGTGGAACAGGCCGAAGACATTCAGCAGCCACAGAACCACGGCGATAACCACGACGCCGTTCAAAATGGACTTGATGGATCCCTGCATTGGAATGAAGCGATTGACCAGCCACAGCAGGACACCCACCACGATGAGAACTTCCAGGAGTTGAATTAAAGGCATGATTTTTGACCTTCCTTATTCGGACGAGCTACGTTTCGCGAGGAAACCCTCTCATTCGCCTGAAGGTGTTCCCCCATTTCGACGTTCGAGATTCTCCAGGATCAAATCGTGTTTGCCGCAAGGTTTGGCGGCACACACACGGATGAAGAATGCTGATTCGCTGGATGTGGCCGCCTTGCGTGACCTGATCAGGACACGACCCCTGCGACCTAGGTCTTTAAGAGCTGCGATTCAGGTTCGCGGCTCCATCGACACACTCAGAAGATAATTAAGAATGACAGGTACGGCCGGGTGCGTCTGAGCAAGATAGCTCACATGGGAAGAATCACGGTTGCGGTCCCAGCGCTACCACGACGAGAGCTTTTAGCGAGCACGGCGAGAATTTTGTCTGCGAGTGGCCGCCTGGAGCAGCGTTGGATCGCATGGACAGATGCGCGTCAGGCAAATCGAATTCCATTCCACAGTCGAAACAGATCCGGTAGGTGCGGTGCTTAATCGTGAACACACGGCTCCGGTCACGGTGCCGGCAGCCAAAGATAAACTGGAAGGCCTTCAGCAGAGATTTCATCAGTCCTGCGCGCGCTGGCGACGTTCGCAACTTCCATTGAGGTCCAGCCACTCGAGTAATGAGCGCACGCTGGCCCGAGCCAGAGCAATCGCGCAATCGGCAGCTCCGTAATAAATGTTGAGCGTGTCGCCATCGGCATCCATGGTGTACCCGCATGGAAAGACCACATCGTCGACGTCGCCGTGGCGTTCGTACTCTGCTTCCGGCCCGAAGATCCACGAATCGCCTCGGAGCAAGCACTTGGCCGGATTGTCTAGGTCGAAAAGAGCCAACCCCAACCGGTAAAGACAGCCCGAAGGCGTGTGCCGCACCCCGTGATAGAACACGAGCCACCCCCTGGGAGTCTCGATCGGAGGCGGTGACAGTCCGATTTTGTTTGCATCCCACCAGGCGCCGCGGCGAGCTTCCAGCATCAGCCGGTGTCTACCCCAATAACGCAGGTCGGGCGAGTAGGATATCCACATATGTGACCCGAGCGTAGTCATCGGGCGATGAATCAGCGCCCAGCACCCTTCGATCCGCCGGGGGAGAAGCGCGGAGTCCTTGTCGTCCGGAGGCATAATTACGCCGTAGCGTTCGAAGGCGCGGAAGTCCTTCGTCAAAGCCAGCGACACGCCGGGACCGCCGCGCGAATAGGAAGTGTAAGTAACGACATATTGCTGCAGTTCGGGAACAAACGTGATGCGAGGATCTTCAATGCCCCAGATCTCCTCGGGATAGTTCTTCGGGTCGGGCATCAATGTGGGTTCGCCATCAATTTGCCATCCATCGACGCCGTTGCGAGAGCGAGCTGCGGAGAGATGCGACAACCCGCGGCGATCTTCCACCCGACAAAGGAGCAGGGTCATGCCATCTGCGAGTAGCGTGGCGCCAGCGTTGAAGACACTGTTAATGGGGTATGGCCAATCCTTGCTCGTCAGGATTGGGTTTGTAGGATGGCGAAGAAGCAGCGGCTCGAAGCGAGTACTGAGAAGGCTCATAGATTTGTCGACGGGCGTGGTCATGAAGGGATCTCCATTTGTTGCGACTCCCGTTGTTGCGGCTCCTGCAGTGCACGCATTTCGAGGAGCGCCATCAGGAACGAAAGTGTTGACTCGGCCCCCTGATTTTCGTTGGCGCGATCGGGGTGCAGGCCATCGCGGCACCCGCCAGTCGCAGCATCGTAGAGAGGAAGTTGCAAGTCGTTATGACCGAGGAACCAGTTGAAAGCAGACCACGCTTCGGTGCGCCACCGGTCGTCCCCAGTTACACGGTACGCTTGCAAACAAGCAGACACCGCCCCGGCGGCCTCGAGAGGTTGCTGATCAAAGCGGGCCTTCTCACCATCCTGGTGATAAAAGCCTTGCGAACCGATGGGCACAAAGTGGCGATTGATTTCGCAGTGCTGTGTTTCGGAGAGCCAATCCAGCGATTCCAGGCCTGCGGAAACCATGCGGTCGTCCGAACACGCCGAACCCACGAGCAAGAGAGCCTGGGGTAATCTCGCGTTACCGTAGGCCAGAACGTTCTCGAACCATTTCCAATCCGGCCGCCGGATCGCCTCATACATGTTAAGCAGCCGCTGGCCGAGGGCGGATCGAACTTTCTGCGCGTCGCGATCACCGGGATACGAATTAAGGTATTCCTGAATTCCGAGCAGGGCGTAGGCCCATGCCCGCGGACTGCTGAATTCAAGAACCGCGGGGAGAGAGAACTCAAGCAAGCGCCCGGCTGCTCCTCTCAATCCCTGATCCTGGGACCGGCCTAGAACCGTACCCAGCGCCCACAGGGCACGCCCGTGGGAGTCTTCGGAGCCGACGGGTTCGTTCCACCTGCGATCGTAGCGAAGGAAGTTCTTGAAGCGGCCCTTCGCTGGATTGAAGGCGTGCTCAAGAAATGCTGAGTAGCGCAGAGCTGAGGTTGCTGTGGATGGATCGATCTTGCCAAGCTGATGCTTGTCCGATTGCCCCAACCGCAGCGCAAAAATGAGCGCGCGCGCATTGTCGTCGGTGGTGTATCCCTCTCGGCGATTCGGAACCGTGAATATCGAGTGCTGCAGCATTCCCGTGTCGTCGGTCATCCGATTGAAGTGATCCAGATTCAACTCCGGCAAGTGGTTCAACGATTTTTGGATCATGTGCGCGGCGAACTGGACTTTCGGACTCTCCATACGGTCGCTGCGGACGCGCGAGAAACTTTCCATATAACCCTGCGCCACTCGTTTCCAGACCATCTCCCTGGCGAACAGGTAAGCGCGTTTGCGCATAGCGTGACGAATGGCAGGAGTATCGAGAAGTTCAATCGCTTTCTGTGCCATCGCGTCGGAATTTTGGAATGGGACGAGCGCTCCGCGACGATCGTCTAACAACTCGATGGCATGCCAGTACGGCGTCGAGATGATCGCCTTGCCCGCGCCCAAGGCATAGGCAAGCGTGCCCGACACGACTTGCTCCTCATGGCGATAGGGAGTGATGTAAATGTCGGCGGCGCCAATGAATTCGACCATTTCCTCGGGGCTGACGAAACGGTCGTAGAAGATCACTCGCGATTCCACGCCGATTTCCTTCGCCAACGCCTGCAAACTGGCTCGATACTTGTCGCCCTCGCGACGGAGAATGTGGGGATGAGTCGCGCCCGCGACGATGTACACAACATTCTTGTGCTTCGAAAGAATCTGGGGCAACGCCTGAATTACGTTTTCAATCCCCTTGTTCGGCGAAAGTAGGCCAAACGTGAGCAGTACCGCCTTGCCTTCTACGCCAAAGCGGTCCTTATAGAAATTCGGATCCAGAAACGGCAGGTCGGGAACGCCGTGCGGCACCATGTCGATCTTGCTACCCGGCACTTTGAAGATTTCCTGCAGGAACTGGGATGACAGTTGGCTCATCACGATCAGCCGGTCGGACAACTCTGCGATCTGTTCCATGACCATCAGTTGGTTGGGATCTGGTTCGCGCAATACCGTATGCAGCGTCGTCACTACGGGCATTTTCAGGCCACGTAGCAGATGCAAGATGTGGCTTCCGGCCGGCCCTCCGAAGATTCCATACTCGTGCTGCAGGCACACCATGTCGATGTTGTTGAAGTTCAGGAATTCAGCTGCGTCCTGGTACGACTTCACGTCGTCCTGTGCGAGGGACCACCGCACCCGGGCGGGATAGTCGTAGCCTTCTTGAGTGTCGTTGACCGGGAGCGCCAATAGTCGGGCCGTTCCGTATTCTGCGGAAATGGCGCTGCACAGGTCGGTGGTGAACGTGGCGATTCCACAATGTCGGGGAAGATAATTGCCGATCACCGCAATCCGGCTCGGCAGCGATGGCTTCGCGCGCGATCGCACCCTGGGAACTGCAGCGACTTCTTGCCCGATAGTCCGCGGGCCCACGACCTGCAGAAGAGGCTTGGGTAGCGTTGCGTTGGATAGCGACATTGTGTTCCTGACTGCGATGAAAACGGTGCCGCAAGGGCCAATTCTTGCTGGATGGACCCGGGAGCATCACCTGCGCTGGGGTTGAATTTGTCTCTTGTCAGTATTCAACGAAAGCGCACTTGCAAACTGATCACTATTGACCATCTTGTTCTCAAGCAACGGTGCATTGTGAAGCCATGAAGTCCAAAAACAAACTGGCCCTGTCGGTTCGTTGTCCTACCTGTGGGGCAAAGCCGGGGGAAAAATGCGAACTGAGCACTGGCCTGCCGCGCACGGACCCGCACCGGGACCGTCGCTTGGCGGGTTCGGATAAGTGAAGGGCCTGGAAGCTCGGGCCAGCGCAGGTTCGGGGAGAGCTGAGCCGAGACGAGGGCTTGCCGAACTAAACCGCTGGCAGCAGAGTTTTCGTCCTGAGTAAACGGTAAGCTTCTTTAATCTCCGCGGGCGGCCACGTCTTACGATGATCGAGTCAGCGGCGACTGCGCTCTGCAGATCGCTCACGGGCACTCAGAACAATGAGAAAGCATCCGGCCAAGAACATCAAAGTAACAGCCACCCCGATATATACGTCAATCTGTTCCGTCAAAACGTGACTCCTGCTGCCCGATCTCGAGATCTGGTCAAGCCGCAGCTCAACCGGTGGCCCATTCCCCGTTATGATGGGAAGTCTCTCGGGCCTCCGGGCTATCCAATTGGCAATTCTGTTGCATGTGGCGTGAGTGTGCGGAAACAGTCACATAGGGCACACCCAGAAAATGTCTGTCGACGATTCCTGTTATCTCAAGACTGTTGAAGTGTTGTGGCCTTACCTTCCGCAAAAGGCCCTGCAACGCACTCGCGATCTTCGCCGCCCCGACAGCGCCAAAGAACATCACCCTTACCTCTGCCGCCATGAAAAAGAAATTCCATCCAGCCGCGTGGATCTTGCGATCCAAGGCGAAGCTGTCCAGCACCTTCAGCACGCTCCAACCTCCGGAGCAAGGTTCACTTTCCAAGCCTAGAGGTTTTGGCACTCCGGGCCAGTCCTTCATCAGAATGGAGCCGACTTGAATTGTTGGTGGCATAGCTCCTCTCACCAAAATAAGCCCCCCCGTCCGCATCGCCGTGAGGGTTTCGGATGACCGCGAAAATTGCAGCGGATCTAGCTGCGCAACCCCCGCAGTTTGCGCCGCACAATGCCAGCAATACTCAGCAAGCCTGTTCCCATCAGGCTCAGAGAGCCCGGCTCTGGAACTGAAGCCATGAAGGTGGTGTCGCCGCTCGAAACCGTGGTCTGCCCATTGAAAAAGCCCTTGCCCGTGTTGATAGTCAACTGGACGGTGGCACCATCGATGGTTCCGCCGGAATACCAGATTCCGGACAAAGAACCGGTCAGCGTGTAGTTGTGGGTTCCGTTTGCAAGAGTTACTAGAGTCCAGGTCACCGGCCCGGTGAAAGCGCCGTTGAAGATTGTGCCGGTCGGAATGCCGCCGGTACCGTTTCCTGTAATGCTAAACGTGCCGCCCGCGGCGAACGTGCCACCCATCTGGAGAGAGCCGCTGCTGAGTACGCCCGTGCTAAAGCTCACCGTTCCAAGATTGTTTCCAGTTATCAACCCGCCACCGAGACCATTTACGGCAACAAGCGTCGATCCCGTAAGGCTCAGACCGCTATTGGTTCCTGAGAGAGTGCCACCGCTGTTGGTGAAGTCGACGCTGCTGTCCGCAAACGCTGCGAACGGAAGAGCCAGGGCCAGAACAACGAGGAAGAGCGCCTTACTAATCATTTCGTGAGTTTCTCCTGAGACATCACGAGAACTTGGGAAACCGTTTCGTGACGCGCAACGAATCAATTCGTTAGTTTTTGTCCGTTTGCAGAAATGATATTGGACGAATCGGTAGAAGAAGACTGTTCAATTGTGACCAGTCTTGCTGAAAATCTGCAGCAAAGCCAATGCGCAGATGTGGGTGGGTCAACAAATGCGAGGACCACAGAATTGCTTAGTGCGGACTAAGCAAACAAACAGTATCGCTCATTTGTCGCTCAGACGAGTGTTCAAAATTGCACACCGATCCAATATTTAAAATGCCCGCGATTTATGGGGCCTCGGACTATGTCGGACTATACTTATTTGGAGATGAAACCTGCGGTGGGACCCAAGAACGGCGCATTCAATCCCGACACTTTCCTAGCAACCATTGGCGACGGTAGGAGGATCCTGATTGTCCCGAAAAAGCAGTCTGTATTTTCCCAGGGGGACGATGCGGACTCCGTCTTCTATGTACAAACAGGCAAGGTAAGGCTCACCGTCGTATCCAAGATTGGCAAGGAAGCAACGATCGCTATCGTCAACCAGGGGAACTTCTTTGGGGAAGGTTCGCTGGCGGGTCAGCTGTTACGGATGGGCTCCGCGGCAGCCATGACCGATTGCGAGATTCTGCGGGTGGAGAAGAAGACCATGATGGAGGTCCTTCATCGTGAACCCGCGCTGTCTGAGATGTTCGTGGCTTATCTGCTGGCACGGAATATCCGCTACGAAGAGGATCTGGTCGACCAACTATTCAACTCCAGCGAAAAACGCCTCGCCCGCGTGCTTTTACTGCTCGCGCATTTTGGCAAGGAAGGGATTCCAGAGACCGTGGTCCCTAAGATCAGTCAGGAAACACTGGCCGACATGGTTGGGACCACACGTTCGCGGGTCAGTTTCTTCATGAACCGCTTTCGGAAATTGGGCTTCATTCACTACGCCGGTGGCGCAGAAGGCGCGTTGCAGGTGCACAGTTCGCTTCTCAATGTCGTTCTCCACGACTAGATCTCCACAGCAGCCTCAAGAAAAATGGGCACCCTAACCATTCAGGATGCCCGGTGTCCCACTTTTGAGCCTTTGCGTTACTGCGGCTTCTCGTTTTGCTTCGGCTTCTCTTCCTCAGCCTTCTTCTGTTCCTGCTTGGCCGGCTCCGGTTGTGAGTGCTGTGGTTGTTGCGCTGCTGGCCGCGCTTCCGGCGGCGGAGCCGTGTGCTGAGGTTGAGCACGCTCGCTCGGAGGTGGACTTAGTGGCCGCTGAGTTGGTTCATTCCCTTTGGGCTCTGGCCGATTGTTCGGTTGAGCTGCGGGCGTACGATTTGGCTCCGGCTGTCGCTCCGGCTGAGCTGTAGGCGGTCGATTCGGCTCGGGCTTATTTGGCTCAGGCTTGTTCGGCTCGGGCTTGCTGGGCTCGACGTTTTTCGGCTCGGGCTGATTTGATCGCGTCGGCGGAGTCGCTTTCGGCTCCGGCTGATTGCTCGGAGTAGGACGCTCGGAGGGCGCAGTGTTTTTTTCTGGTCGCGCAGCCGGTGGGTTGGCTGGCGGCGGCTGAACCGCGGCGCGATTTACCGGAGCGTTATACGGCGTTCCCGTTGGTTTCGCATGGATGACGCCGTGGTCGCTGAATGCGCCGGGCTTGGGAGTCGCGGCAACTGTTGGTGTACCGTGATTCACGGATGCTCGCTGCTCCGGGCTGGTGCGGGCAGTCTGCGCCTGCTGCGTCTGAGCGGGCACTGGAGCGATATGCTTCTCGTGGAGCATTGACTGTTGTTGCGGCGTAGGACGCGCGTTGATCCCACCATTGCCGCCGTTGTAGCTAACCCGGTTGATGGTGGTGTTGTTGATGATCGTCGTGTTGTAGACATTGTGGATGTTCGTGACATTTACGTTGCTCGCCGAACGGTTGTAGTAGAACTGCCCGTTCTGCCAGCGTCCGCCTTGATAACCATCACCGTAATATCCATAGCCGTAACTGACGCCGCCGTAGAAGCCCACCTGCTGGCCCCAGTATCCGTTGTTGAAAACATATCCGTTTCCGCCCCAACTCCAGTAGGCGGGCGTCCAGAGTAGGCCTTGTTCAGGGGCCATGACCCAGGTACCCGGCACCCAGTAGTAACCGTAGTCGTCGGCGTAGGCCCAATAACCAGGCGTCCACAAATAACCATCGCCGGGACAAAGAGGCTGCTCGTAGACCGGCAGTTCCGGCGGTGCGAATGAGACGGAAATGCTGAGTTGCCCATAAGCCGCCGCCGACATGGCAAGCAGCGCGATTGCAAACAGCGACGAACGAATGAAACGGGTGATACTCATTGTGATTCCTTTTGCCCGATGATCCTTGGCGTGCCCGGTGATGCTGTGCGGCTGCGGGCTGCGCGCATGGAGAGGGCTGATTTCCGCACGAGACAAACTACAGACCCTGTCTCGTGTTTGCATAAAGTTTCTGATAGAGACCATCTCACCTCGCGAGGTAGCAGTCTGATCAAGACAGCTCATTTCGGGTCTGAGCCGTGCTTGGAATTTGTTCATGCAGCTCTGGCCGATTGGGTGCTTCGACGAAAGCAGTGGTCAGTTGAGTGGCCGTAACGGAACCTCCCGGTACCCATTCGATAGGCAGTAAATGACGGACGCGCGCTGGCGCCGTCGCCGTGCTCTGCCGGTGCCCGCAGGACAGGCAGATCGCTCCCACTGCACGGACATCCGTTTCTTTCGATATTTCGTTCTCACGAATCGCAAGCGTGCCTGCGATGACCGGAGCGGCGCATGTGTCACAAGGGTAAGCGGAGAGGTGCAGATATTGTTTTTTCATCGAGGCCCTCAAACAACACTAGAAGTACACAAACGAGACTACGGTTTGCGTGTGTGCGTTGTCTGATCACAATTGCTCTGCTGGGTGCGAATTCGACAGTCCGCGTGATGTGAGCAATTCTGGGCAGACTCGTGAGGGGCGGCGCCTATATACCTGAATGCATGGCAACGAAAAGCACACTGCTCTGCATCCACCGGGATCCGGCTCAGCTGATACTCTTGCGGGAAAACGGATACGAGCTAATTACAGCGACCAATAGTTCGGACGGCCTGCGACTGTTGGCGTCGACGCCAGTCGACGCGATTGTGCTGGATTATCATCTAGGTCTGCTGAATGGGTCTACCGTCGCGGCTGAGATCAAGAAAGCCAAGCCCCAGCTCCCCATCGTCATGGTGGCTGATGATCTGGAACTGCCCGAAGGCGCTTTAAAATCCGTCGACGCTCTTGTCACCAAGTCCGATGGAGCTCACTTCCTGTGGGCCACTGTTCACTTCGTACTGAATGTGAAGCCAACCCAACGCAGGGAAGGAACTCTGAGAGCACAGCAAGCGGCGCATCTCAGGAGAACGGGCAGATCTCGCGAGAGCACAGGCAGCAGCAATTAGCTGCTCGTCAGCCCGGAAGGATATCCCCTTTTTGGTGAAAGTTTGGCGAAGAAAACAGACAGGCGCTACAGGCTCTGGTCGGATCGCCGGGTCACTTTCATCTCTTTGGCGAACATCAGGCCGCGCTGCGGCCAGTCACTAGGTTGATCACTACCATCACCACGACAACGACCAGAAGCAGGTGAATCAGGCCACCTGCCACGTGCAAGCTAAAGCCCAAGAGCCATAAAATCAACAGTACTGCGACGATCGTCCAAAGCATATCAATCTCCTCTATTTGTCGTTCTGCTTATCCTTCTTGTTTCGCTTCCTTCACTTTCGGAGGAGCGGGGCTGAGTGATTCGCCACACTCCAGGCAAAATCGCTTAGCGCGCGGCGTAATCAAGCCGCAGTACGGACACATCCTCTGTGACTGGAATTGCTTGGACTGTGGTCTGAACAAGGCCAGTAGCTTTGCGAAGAAAGCAAAAACGGGTTCCATCGATTTCACCTTCGCACTAACGATGTCAGATCAGGGCTGATGATACTGAGCACGATTGCTCACATTCGCCTTCGGGCGTCGGTTAGCGAGACAGGAGGGAACGCTGTGATTTGGCAGAAGGCTTGAAGTGAGCAATTCAGACCAGCTATTGCGAAAGCCTTGAGCGATGATGGCTCTTGAGACGAGCTCTTCCTCTCTCTTTCAGGTCCTCTGAGCTAAGTCAGCTATCTGAAGTTGTCTCCTCTTAGTTCCGCAGAACCCAAAGGAAAACATTCAATGAAGAAAACAATGACACTGCTATTGATGAGCATCATGGGGACGTTTGGCACGTACGCGCTGGCTGGTTCGGCCCGCGAAGACTCCGTAGCACGCCTGCAATCGTCGGTCGATGTGATTAACGCCATTATGGCGACCCCAGACAAAGGCATCCCCGAAGAAGTGCTGAACGATGCCAAGTGCGTCGTAGTCGTGCCGAACCTGATCAAAGGTGGATTCGTCTTTGGTGGCAAGCACGGACGTGGCGTGGCCTCCTGCCGCACCGCTGAAGGTTGGAGTGCACCCGCATTTGTCTCCGTCGGCGGCGGCAGCGCTGGATTTCAGATCGGCCTCGAAGGCGTGGACCTGGTCATGCTGGTCATGAACGACAAAGGTCTGCAGCAACTGCTCTCCAGCAAGTTCGAACTGACGGGCGAGGGATCGGTAGCGGCCGGCCCAGTTGGCCGTCATGCTTCCGCGGGAACAGACTGGAAGATGACCACTGAAGTGCTGACCTACTCCCGCTCCAAGGGCGTGTTCGCCGGCCTGACGCTCGAAGGCGCAGTTGTGGAGCAGGATAACGACTCCACCACGGCGATCTACGGCAAGCACATGCAATTCCGCAACATTCTCTCAGGCAAGGTGGCGACGCCGAAGAGTGCGGAACCATTTATGAAGGCCGTAGCCGAAGCTCGCGAGAAAGCGCACATTGCGGAAGTGAAAGAAGACACGAAGTAGCTGCACCGGGAAGCTCTCAGTGTGACGGATTTGTGACTGGCCGGAACGCATGCCTGGTTCCGGCTGGATCAACAAACGCACAGAGACGGTCTCTCGTCACTGCTGGAACGAGTCTTTTTGAAGGCGAAAATATGGAAGCTAGCTTCCGGAAATATCTTTGGGCGCCAATAGCCTGTCTGTGTCTCTCGGCGATTCTGGTGTTGGCACAGTCGTCTGACGCCGCGCAGAATCTGGATGCCTGCAAGGCAGGCCGCGAATCGTGCGATCACTACAAATTGAGCACCGCTCAGTTGGCGGATGTAGCTCTCGCCGCTCACGGGCGCAACGTTGCGAACTGCAGAAATGGGTACGAGTCCTGTGATCGCTCAAAACTGTCTGAACCGGAGACGATCGCGTTGGCCGTCGCCGACCACCAAAGAAATGTGACCGACTGCAACGACGGAATACAGTCTTGTGACCGTTCCAAACTGACCGCTTCTGAATTCCGCGAAATGGCGGCAGCGTCGGAACAGCGGAACCTTGCTGCCTGCAAGGATGGTACCGACGATTGCGATCGCTCCAAGCTGACTACGGCGGAGACGGCGAAAGTGAACCTTTCCCGAAGGCAGATCAATGTATCCGATTGCGAGAACGGCTCTGGGCACTGCGATCACGCTCAGTTATCCCCTTCGCAGACCAGGGATACGACCGCGGCGGAACGCCAGCGCAACGCGCAGAATTGCAGTAACGGCTGGAACGAGTGCGACCACTCCACACTCACTCCGTCGGAGGCAAAACAAACAGCCCAAGCAGAACACATGCGCAATCTAGCGGCGTGCAAAGATGGGCAGGAAACTTGTGATTACGACGCACTGACTGTCCCGGAAACCAAAGCACTGGCAGACGTCGAGCACAAGCGCAATTACGCAGCCTGCCTGAAGGGATACGGATTTTGCGATCCTTCCAGACTTACAATTGAAGAAGCGCGCACCATTCACCCAGAAAACTAATGCCCGACGTCGTCAGGAGTCGCCTCCTCAGCAGAACCCTATGATTCAGCGACAGTGTCCACAGTGCAGTTGCGAATTGGTCAGGGCCAGGCGCGCCGATCAGCAGGGAGTGCCTGGAATCGCACACGCCTCGTCTGCTGGCTGGCGGTGCAGCGTTTGTGGAGGCGAGTTTACCACCGAGCAGATCCGCGATAGCAAACGGGCGAAATCCCCCGCCATCGAGCACGCATAAGGTCGAAATTGGGTGCGCATCAGACCTCACGTCAAGGCGAACTGGATCAAATGGGATGAAGAGAAACGGTGATTGAATGGAAGCCCTTCATTTTGTTGGCGTCCCCAACCACGCTCGTTTGAACTCTGCCGTTCGGCTGCGGGCTTTCCTGCTTCGCTTCGGCCCACCTCCGCCGAGCAGGAGGTAGGGCGATCACCGCCCTCCTATCGGTCTTCCCCTCTAGGTAGGGACCGATACATTAAGTCTTCGGTGCTGGTCGCGGGCGGCACACTCACGTAGGGCATCGCTTACGCGCATGCCGTGCGCAGCGCACGCAAGGAAAAGCATGTGGTGAACCCTCTTACGCGAATGCGCGGCAGAGAGCAACGCAGTCAGCTCGGCGTGCTCGAAGTAATGCATGGCGTTTCCTCCTTTACGATTTTTTGTCCGGCCCTTCCTCTGCTAGTTCTAGTTTCCAAGGACCAAACTCTGTTCCGGGTGTGTAGTCCAAAGGGTATGTGCCAAGCAGACCAGTCTGGGGTCCGATGTATTCGTAGACCCATTTGCGGGGCGCACCGTCAAGACCGAAGACGAGGAAACCAATATCTGTATTCCCCACGGCCACGCCCCACCCATCTACGACATCGAATACAACGTCCTGTTTTCGGTATGTTCCGCTCGTCACCCAAACAACCTGTCCAACTTTGAATGCTTTGATATCCATTTTTCGCCTTCTTCACCTCAGGGCTTTACTTGCCTTGAGCCCTGCTACGAAAGGGGGAGGACTATTTTTGCCTTTCAAATTGGCGCTAGTGTCCAAGGACCGAACTCAGTACCAACCGGACCTTCTTCTTGCCACCATTGCAGGTTGTTAAGACGTTCAAAGACGGTTCCCGGTTTGCCGTTTATGCGGAACGTAAGGAAACGATTTTTTTCGTTTTCAACAATCTCCACATCAAGGTGGGACCTACTAAACCCCGTGACAGTAACTTCCGTGAAGTAAGGCCCACTCTGCAGCAAAACTTTATGACCGATTTTTAACTTAGTTATATCCAAGGTTCTCCTCCACGGACTGTCAATCACTGCAACATTCGGATGGTGTAGTAGGCTCTTTGTATGGCTTCCATGTCCCATTGCGTGATCGTAGTCATGTCGGGCGGGTTAGGTAACGCTGTCGCAGCCACCAACGCCATCTCTTGTAGTTGGTCACGGGGGATATCGTATTCCTCCAACAAGACGCGCATGTGGTCAACTACAGCCCAGAACGCATGGTTTGTCATAGGTGCCCTCCATTGGTGCGCTCTGGTTTGCGAACCGTAGGAATTGTCAAAGCCCCAAGTTTCTTCTGACAATTCCGGTTCTCCAGCTTTAGACGGCGATGCTCTAGCGCACGGCCCACGACATTCAGCAACTGCTCACGTTCAAAGGGCTTTAGCAGGTAGTCGTAGGCTCCATCCCGAAGGGCCAGAAACAACGGCGAAATACTATGGCAGGCGCTACATGTCACCACCGGGATATCCGGGAATTGTTTGCTCATGCGGTTGAAGAAATCTTCTTCGAGAGTCTCCAAGAGGCCACACAACAGAAGGTCGATTTCTTCGCCGGAATTGAGGATGTCCAAGACTTCTTTCGGTGACGCGACGCCTCGGCATTCGTAATGCGCGGTTGTCAGCATGGACGCGATGATCTCGCGCATGGGCTCTTCGTCATCTTGCACAAGGACGCGCTCTGGTTTGCGAGCCGTAGGAATTGTCAAAGCCCCAAGTTTCTTCTGACAATTCCGGTTCTCCAGCTTCAGACGGCGATACTCTAGCGCACGGCACACCACGGCGAGCAACTGCTCACGTTCAAAGGGCGTTAGCAGGTAGTCGTAGGCACCGTTGCGGATGGCCGCAAGAGCGACGGAGATATCGTGCACCGCGGTCTCAACCACAACGGGCATGTCAGGGAATTGTTCCTTCGTGCGTATTAACAGCCCAATCCCATCCAAATTGGGCATTATGAGATTGGTGAGCAAAAGGTCAAACTCTTCTCCAGAGTTGAGCACGGCCAACGCTTCGAGCCCATCTGCGGCTGCCCGGCAGGTATATCCCGCCGAGGTCAGCATGGAAGAGACAATTTCCCGTATGGGCTCTTCATCGTTCACAACAAGGATGTGCTCTTTCTTGGGTGGGGTAGGTTTGTTCTTTGTTGAGGTGCGGGAGTCTCTTTCCTTCGACGCCCTTTTCATGCCTGAACAGTAGCACCGTAACCTTGGCTATGGGTTACGCGAACTAAGTTACCTCAGTACATGTACGAAAGTAATCAGGTCAGGACGGCTTCCATTTTGTTGGCATCCCACCAACCACGCTCGCTTGAAGTCTGCCATGCAGGCTTCGAGCCCTCTTGCTTCGTTTCACTCCTGATCGGGAGCCGTGCCCACTGAGCAGATTGCGGTGAAGGTCGTGAACCGCTTGCGTTTGAGCCTTGGTTGTTTGAAGAGGTCTCGGCCTGCTGCTGCGAACGCTACACGTACGCTGCTTCCCTGTCCCCGGCCTCGTTAATGTTGGTACTGCGGCTTGAGTTCTGAGAACTTCGCTTCGATGACCACGACTTTCATTTGAGGCTCCCTACTCATCGGCTACTTCATTTCGATTTCCACGCGACAGTGGTCGCTTGGTCCCCACTCTCTTGCCTCATTTATGGCCCTAACGCTTACACGGTCAGCTATGGCCTTGGACGCGAATACGAAATCAAGCTGACGGGTAGCAGAGGTTGGGTTTTGGTGAGCGGTGTAGTACGTAGGCACACCCTTGCTCGTCTTTGGTAGTTCTTCAGGCCACGGATCGGCTTGCCTCCCGTTGGGTGCTTGTGGTCCGACAAAGGACAATCCCAGTGCGGCCATCCTATTGAACACAGTGTCGTAGCGAGACGCCCAAAAAGGGCTCCCATGTTCTCCGTATCCGTACAGGATATTGAGGTCGCCAGCCGCGATGATGCGGTGCCTGTGGTTGTGACCGATGAACGCCGTAAGGTCAGAGATCACGCGATGGACTGACGCATCCGCATAAATCTCACTACTTCGCGCCGCCGCGTGGAACTTTTCCCACGGGGCATACATCGAGGCAACTATCAACGGCTCCTCGGTTGGTGGTGTCAAGATGGCGACACCTAGGGTGCCCAATCGGCTCGCTGCTGGTTCACATGGCTGGGCATCGACTATGGCTTTCGACTCTAGCCATTCCACATTCACGCGGTCTGAGAGTTTAACAACGGCGGTACGCCATGGTCGATGTTTTCCGGCTCCGGCTGTTTGCCACGGAGCGGAATCAACGGAAATCCTCTGCTCTACATCCGGTGGTGGTGCGGCTGCCTCTTGGACCAAGGCAATATCAGCACTGGTATTGAGAAGGAGACGCCACGATTCGACACGGTGCGCAAGGTTCCAAGCGATCATCTTCAACATGCAGAAAATCCTTCGTGAAGAGCGGCTTCATAAACGAGACAAGTGCAGCCTCCTTCACTCGTTGAGGCTCCGCACGGGCGTCCAGTTGTTGAGCCACGGGGACAAATCTCGGGATGAGTCCTTGTATTCTCCGCGTGCGACCTTGAGACGGTCTTGTTCCAGCAAACCCCGTGTCTCGAAGCACTGTTTCTTTGTCACCCAAAGGTAGGTTTGGAACTTGCTTCGAGAACCATGGATGGAGTCAAGCCTCTGTAGCAAGTCCTTCGGCGGAATCAGAACATAATCCTTTGTTCGCCCATTGAAACCAAGGAGCATGAAGACCCAGAAGTCCGCGACCGACTCCCGCAGTTTCTCTCTGTCGATAGTCCACCATCCACAAGCACGAAGCAGGCTTTCCTTCCCTTGGAATATCGGTTTCATCATGTACAGAAAATCCTTGGAAAACTTCACCTGAAGCGATACGGTTCGCCGGGAGCGAGAGTCGGAAACCAGCAGGTCTACGCCTGTGTCCCGCGAGGGAACCCACACGTTTATTCGCTTGTAGTGCTGCTCAATGTGTGATGCAACAAGGTACTCACCAGCGTGGATGGTGAACAGTGGTTTCATAGTGGTGAACACCCAATATAAATTGTGGGATGGCGAATAAACAGCGAACATAGTAAAATCGCCCCGGCATGGCTCGGCGTCCCGATAAGCGAGAAGCGGAGATGTTGAGCAAGGAAAACCTTGCGGAACTTCGGCATAGTCTCGCTCACCTTAGCTTGCCAGCCGTGCGAGACTTCTACGAGCAGGCGTATCAGGATTGCCGTCTCATTTATAGCCATCTTCCAAGCCCTCGCCAGATGCAAACTCTTGTTCAGGTGTGGAAACAGTTGTGGAAGTGGCGCTGATCACCGAGGTAAAGCGCTTCAATCAGGCTGAACACCGAGGAAGACCAGCCATGTCACGCGAAATGCTCGAAGCAATAACTTCTTGGGCAGAATCTTTAGGCGCGCTATTGGCATACTGGCAGCACGGCAAACACAGTCTGGATGATGAAGCTGATGCCCTCTCGGGCGATTTGAATAGACCATTTATTCGTATGGCACGTAATTGCTATTTCGGAGACAAAGCGCTGGTGCTACCTTGTCGTCTTCCTTGAACTTAGCAAACGCAGACGCGGTTGAGGACAAACCATGGAATTGACGCAGTGGTTCGCCACCGAGTTTCAAGTCCTAACGGGCTACGAGCCTTATGCTTGGCAAACCGCTCTGTTCAATAAATTAGTCCTAAGTGACATCCCCAAGAACATAAACCTACCTACAGGCTCGGGAAAGACCAGCGCCATCCCCGTGTGGCTTCTGGCATTCATCAAAAATCCGAGTCTGCCGAGGCGACTCGTATACGTGGTGGACAGGCGCTCAGTCGTGGACCGAGCTACCGCTGTGGTTGAACAAATGGTCACGCGGCTGTCGCCTGAAATGCAGAGCGCACTCGGTTCATACACTCTGGCCGACGAGGCACCGCTGGGCATTTCCACATTGCGCGGCGAACTAGCTGACAACGAGGAGTGGAGCAAGTGCCTTTTCGCCCTGCTGTGATTGTAGGCACGGTGGACCTGATTGGTTCTCGGCTAATGTTTAGCGGATACGGAGACGGCGCGTATGATCGCCCACGGCACGCGGGGCTGCTTGGTAATGACGCGCTGATCATCTTCGATGAGTGTCGCCTTGTCCCAGCCTTTGAAGTCTTGCTACGTAACGTAGAGAACGCTGGCGGAAAGCTGAAACACTTCCGTGCGCTGACGATGTCTGCCACGTCAACGTCTAGCGATTCCTTGGCACTCACCGAAACTGATTTGGAGAATACCACGTTGAGTGCGAGGCTGAACGCACAGAAGAGACTTAGTTTGGTGGAGGCAACTAGCGTAGTCATGAAAATTATCAGTACGGCTACTAAGGACGCGCCAAGGCGCACGATTATTTTTGTGCAGTCCCCTCGTACGGTTGTCGAGATCGCCGCATCACTGAAAGGATACTTTGCAAATGTCGTTGCTTTGACGGGCACGATTCGTGGCAAAGAACGTGACGAACTGGTGGATAACCCCGTCTTCAAAGCTTTCACTGTTCCTGAGCAACCGTCTGAACCTCATTTCCTCGTGGCGACTTCGGCTGGTGAGGTTGGGATTGACTTGACCTGCGCGCGGATGGTGACGGATATGGCTTCTGCTGGTTCACTTGTGCAGCGTCTTGGTCGTGCGAATCGCTTTGCGGAATCCAAGGATGCTGAAATCTTCGTGGTCTACAAAGGCGCGGAAATGAAGAAGTACGGGCGGGACGCTGATTTGGAGTTCGTTCAGAGTCTAAAGGGAGATGCATCGTGCTGGAATCTGTACAACAGGCGTGAGCAACTCACTGCGTTGACCAAGCCGAGGTCGGTTATTCCGACCTTGGAACCTGCTTTGCTTGATGTCCTTAGCATGACTTCGCTGCGGCACGATATTGACATCAGTGAATATTTGCGCGGCAAAGCCGCGAACACGCATTACGTAGAAATTGCTTGGCGAACGGAAGTCCCCCTGCTCGCAAAACTCTCTGACTTCGACTTTGCGCAGTACATGAAGCACATGCGCGTGCTCAGTTTCGAGAAATTAAATGAAACAGAGAAGCAAACACTAGTGGTTATTGCTGCGATCCTGCACGGCCAAGACAACGAAGATGCAGAGGTCATCGTTGTTGAGGCCGATGCAACGCGACGGGTTTGCAGGCTGTCTGAGTTAGGCAAACTAATCTGCGTGACTGCCTGTTCTTCTGCCTCCGAACGTAGGCGGACTGACGGGCGGGATGTTCTCTGCAAGGAACGTAGACAACGCACAACTTGACATCGCAACCCGGGCTCACCGACACCACGAAGCACGGCAACGGATCATGTGCGCTGTGGACAATGTACCTTCACCTGGCAAAACCCACAAAGAGGTATTTAACAGAATGGTGGATGGCACCGTGCTCATCGTGCCTAAAGTGAAGGACCCCCAGCGGGGTGAGCGCGTCTTGCTGAGTGATCACTGCGAGGAAGTCACGGCATTTTCGAAGGACTTTGCTTGGCGGTGTTGCGTTGATGCTGAGTTTGTCGCTGCGCTTGAGCAGGCCGGGCGGTGCACGACATCGGCAAAGCAGATCCGATCTGGCAGATCGCGGCGACGGGCAAAATGCCCGACCCTCCTCTTGCAAAGATCAGCGGTAGGTTCAGGAGTCCTCTCGGTCTGGATGGCTTTCGGCACGAGTTTGAATCCTTAACAATGGCTGACGGAGCCAATGAATTGACGAAACATCTCGTCGCTAGTCACCACTGTGGCGCGAGGCCGACATGGTGTGGGTCTCGGGACTTGGCACCTGTGCAGCGCGATGAAGACTCTGTTGTAGACCAAGCGAATCGCTTTGCGCGACTGCAACGCGAGTATGGCTGGTGGGGCTTGGCGTACCTCGAAGCAATTTTCAAGGCGGCAGACGCATATGCGAGTAGGGAATAGAGGGCTTCGCAAACCCAGTTCGATCTTAGGCAGTTTGGTGCTTTGCGTTAAAAGTAGAGGAGGTGAACACAAGTAAGGCGCAGCTGTATCACGCATTTACAAAGCGGTTTCACTCAGCCGAAAGGCTGAGTCTCAATTGAAGGGAGATGAACTTCTAGGTCCGTATCCCCGGATTGATTAAGAAATTTTTCACTCAGTCGAAAGACTGGGTTCTGAATTGAAGGGACGAAGACTTCTGGGCGCAACCTCGCCCGGTCGTTTCACTCAGCCGCAAGGCTGGGTCTCAATTAAAGGGTGTAGGTCCAGACTTGAATCGCCGGGCCGTTCGAATGTTTCACCGAGTCAAAAGACTCGGTCTCAATCGAAGGAACTTGGAAGCACAACACCACGGGGAAGGCGGCGGACCTCTCTGACTCGTGCTTTGGCACGGGTGTCAACAACGAAAGAATAAACGCATGGAACTGACCCTGAAAATAAATCGCATGAACCCAGCGGAGTACTTGCTTCGCTGGGTGTTCTTGAATTGCTAGGCCAGCAAGACCCTGACCTCCTCAGTTACTTTACGGGTGAAGGGATTCTCGTTGACTTCTGCTTTCTTCAGCAAAGGAAATCGCTTTGCCTGATCTGCGGACGCTCTCTTTCAAGGCACTGCCATTCAACGATCCCTATATTGCGCCTGTCTGTTCTGGTTCATTGGAGTTGAACTGGTGGCTCGACGTTTTAAAAAGAGAAGGGAAACGCACTGAAGTTATGGGCTGGAACCACCACACCTTGCCTGATGCTGAGGAATTACCAGAGTTTAATGGAGGGCGAGTGTGCCCTGAGTTTCAGCGTGAAGACGAAAACGAAGAGTACCTACAACCTAGACACCCGTTCTTCACGCGATCCCCTAACAACAGGGTACTCACAGAAGGATGCAGGTGAAGCCTCGGTACTGTATCCGTATGCTGAATTTCTCTGTGCGACAGGGCTTCAGAACTTCAAGCCACAATTGAAGCCCCTACGCTATTTCACATGGGCGCGGCCTGTGCGAATCGGCATCGCACATGGAGCGTGCAGACAAGAGGTTCCGGGGTTGCACTCTCAAGGATGTGAGGTCAGTTTTTGCGAAAGTGTCACAAGGGATGCGGGAAGTGAAGTCGGTAGTGTCTCTGCAAGGCAGCACGGCTGTGTTTTGATCTGCCAACAGACGCGGTAGTCGCGCTCGGCACAGATTCTTGATTTACATAGATTGCACGTCTAAGGAGAAATAAATGTTGGACATCACAAAAATTGCTGTAGTGAGTTTGAAGCAAACTCTGGAATCAGCATTTCCAGACGAGCCTCTTAAGCCCTCGACCTTTCCTGACAAAGATGGAGTCGGCCAGTACTTAATCTACGACAACGCAGGTGTGAAAGATGTCGTTCTCGATACGCACCAGTCCCAAGCTAATCGAATTGAACCTACGTTCGACAACTCGGGCCTTATTCCCGACAGCACCGTGCGGGTTGGAGAAGAGACTCTTCCCCTGACTGCAATAGGCCATCGCTTGGCCGATGCGGTGGTCAGGTTCAGCAATCAATCAAGCATCGTTGAATCTGCGCTTCCGGGGGTTTCTAAGGGTAACGCCAACCCGGTTGCAAAGTTGGCTCCCACTTCGTTGCTGTTCGGTCTTTGGGATTCACGCCAGGACACACACGAAACTTGTTCGCCTATTCAATTCCGAGATTCGAGCGCACAACATTATAGAAGTGCCAAGCGCCGGACAGTTCGTTAGCTCCGCCCCTCGGCTGGAGGATCAGGCCACGAAGGACTTGAGCAACGAAGGGCTGCTCGACTGCCCGTATAGCGGACTAGGCGGGGTAATTGTAAAGGGCGAGATCGTACGGAATGCTCGGCTGAACCTGCGTGGCATCCGTGCGCTTCGTGGAGCAACGGACGTGGAGTCTCAGAAGCTGCAGCAATACGTCCTTGCGCTCGGTCTGTTTGCTCTGACCTGTCCAGTCAATGGTGATCTCCGAGAAGGTTGCAACTTGGTTGCGACGAAGACTGCGTATAGCACCTTCGCGGAGGACGGCACGCGCTCTGATATCACGTTGAAGCACGACGATGTACTCGCCTTTGCTAAATCGGCAGCAAAGGACTTCGGCGTTGGGGATGCTTTGGAGTTCATCTATGACCAGAACGCAGCCAATGCCTCCGCGAGTCGCACAGCAGGCAGACGCAAAGGAGGAAAAAGCGAAGACAAAGAAGAGTGGCAAAACGAAGGTCGATGCAACAGCCGAACTTGCTCCAGTCTAGGTACTCTTCAAAGCGGCTTCACCCATATTTCGGCGTGGGTCTCAATTGAAGAAAGGGGTTCGTGTATGACGTTGAAGAGGCTTTCAACTTTCACTCGTGCTTCGGCACGAGTCTCAATGCTTTAGGAGGGAAGAAAATGAGGATGTACATCGCAGTGAAATATCTGGACAACTACCGAGGGACTGAGTTCCCTCCTTCTCCGTTGAAGCTGATCCAAGCGATCATTGCGTCCTCACAGGATCGCTACATGGACGTGCTCAACGCGTTGGAGGAGCAGACTCCGATAATCTATGCATCCGAGGTTTCTGCCCAATACGAATACTCGCGCTTCGTCATCAACAATGATGAACGCTTGGAGCATTGCAACACAGGCACGAAGAAGAACGACACCGTGAGACACCTCAACGCCGAGGCTGCTGTCCACGTTATTTACGAGTACGACATTTCCGCTGACTTAGTGCCTCGTCTATCCGAAGCAATCGCCAGAGTCCATACCCTTGGCCGTGCTGGGGATTGGGTCTTCGCCTCCTTGCAGGATGCGTTGCCCACCGGGAAATTCGATGTATATCGCCCTGCAGATGACGGGAAGACCCTGTTGCGAGTTCCGATGCAAGGCTCCGTGGCTTCACTCTTTGCACATTACGGCTATCGAAATGTGCCTGTTGTCTACAAAACTGTAGCGTACTCAATGAATCCTCCTCAGCGTTTGCCACGGGCATTGTTTGAGTTGACCGAGCCTG